>JAXLUN010000003.1:0-531117 GCA_046329535.1 Chitinophagales bacterium | reverse complement strand
ATTTGTGTTTCAAGCTACTTTGTTTCTATTATTGCAACACCACACATAAATTACAATGAGTTTATCCTTACTATTTAAAAGAAAATTTAAAGCCTACTTTGTTCGATTCAGGCTTCACCGTTTAACAGAACCTTTCACCGGAGCGCTTCTTAATTTGGCGTATATCTCTAAGTTCAGTGCTTGGAAAGAGCAGAATAGTAATATTCCATTCAATGACTTCTTTCTTCCCAGCTTTGACTACACTAAACGCTATAAACTGTATGAATTTCTATTGGGGCATGAAAAGCTGAATCATCCGTTAAATTATTTGGAGTTTGGTGTTTGCGAAGGTCACTCATTTCGTTGGTGGCTGGAGCATAATCAAGAAATTTCTTCCCGGTTTTATGGTTTTGATACGTTCACTGGATTGCCTGAAAAATGGGATCAGTTTAAGGCAGGGGATATGACCATGAACGGAAATTTTCCGGATGTAAAGGGTGATTCCCGAGCTGAGTTTATTAAAGGACTGTTTCAGGACACCCTGCCTGACTTCGTCAAAAGGCTGGATAATTCGAAGAGAAAAATTATTCATCTGGATGCGGACCTGTATTCTTCTACTTTATATGTTTTAACCTATCTGGAGCCATATCTAAATGAGGGGGACATTTTGATATTTGATGAATTTGGAGTTCCTACACACGAGTTTTTGGCTTTCATGAATTATCAATCTGCTTATCGCAGAGAGGTAGAGTTGATAGGTGCTGCTAATAACTATTTTTTTACTGCTTTTAAAGTAAAGGGATTTAAAAAAAAATGAGCAGCCCATACTCTATAGCGCAACTTTATCATTTGTTTGTACAATCATCGGGTATAACTACCGATACTCGAAATGTATTAGCAGGTAACATTTTTTTTGCTCTTAAAGGAGAAAACTTCAATGCTAATTTATTTGCAGAAGAAGCCTTAAATAAAGGAGCCTCATATGTGGTTGTAGATGAAATTTGCGAGCCTGATTGGATTCAGAAATATGGTAAGCGTTTGATAGTAGTTGAAAATGTTCTTCAAATACTGCAGCAACTCTCAGGTTATCACAGAAGTCAGCTGAAATGTCCTGTGCTGGCCATTACAGGCTCAAATGGCAAAACGACCACCAAGGAATTGATAGCAGCTGTCTTATCAAAAAAATTCAGAACCTATGCCACTAAAGGGAATCTTAATAATCATATTGGCATTCCATTGACTCTTTTGTCTATTAAGGAGGATGTTGAATTCGCTGTTATTGAAATGGGGGCTAATCATCAAAAAGAAATAGCATCCTATTGTAACTATGTAATGCCAGATTTTGGCTTAATTACCAATGTTGGTCTTGCTCATATTGAAGGGTTTGGTGGTTTTGAGGGTGTTGTAAAAGGTAAGACGGAGTTGTTTACCCATTTGGCTGATCACCGAGGCCATGTGTTTGTATCTTCAGAAAACGATATTCTCAGAAGTAAACTGAAGGAGTATGGATTCAATATAGACAGTACAAATGAAGTAATTACGTATGGTATATCTCCGGAAAGTTATTGTTCGGGGAGTAATACCTTTAGCAAAGATTTCTTAATTGTAAAAGTTGAAGGAATTACCATTCAAACCAATTTGGTTGGTGATTATAATTTTGATAATGTAATGAGTGCCGTTTGTGTTGGTAAATACTTTGGTGTCGGTATAGAAAAAATCAAACAGGCCATTGAATCTTATATACCTACGAATAATCGGTCGCAAAGAATCTCTTTAGGGACTAATGCTGTTATTCTAGATGCTTATAATGCAAACCCTTCCAGTATGGCTGAAGCGCTTAAAAACTTTAGCAAATTAGAGGCCTTTCAGAAAGTAGTTATACTTGGCGAGATGATGGAGCTTGGTCAGTACTCTCTATCAGAACATGAAAAGATTTTCTCTTCAGTCAAAGAGATGCAACTGACTCATAGAATATTTGTAGGTAAGGGTTTTGAGTTTTTAAGAAACTCTGAGGACTGCAGGTGGTTCGAAAAAACTGAGCTAGCGAAAGAGTGGTTCAGAAAGCAGCATTTTGAAAATACCTTGATATTGATAAAAGGTTCGCGCAAAAATGAATTGGAGAAAATTCTGAAAGACTAAAGCTAAATGATATCGCAATTCGCTATCCGGTTAACCAAAGTATTTTTCTACTACCTATTACTTTTTGCCTTCTGTCGTTTGTTGTTTCTCTTTTATTTCTACCCCGAAATTACCGTCAACGGAGTTTCTTTTTTGCCACTTGCGCTCTATCATGCCATTCCTCTTGATATATCAACCTCCAGCTATCTGCTTTTTATTCCATCGTTGCTGACTTTAGTTTTCTTGTTGACTGGAAAAAAATATTTGAATCAACTTCTCACTCTATATCTTCTACTTACCTCATTTGTATTTGTTTTTCTTTCTATAGCTGAGATTGGTGTTTATAGAGAGGTGCATGTCAAAATTTATTTCAATCTACTGACCCATCTTAAACATGCAGATGAGTTGTTTCATTCTGCTTCAATTTCACTATTACTTACTATATTTTCTTTGATAGCCGTAGTATTTTACGGATGCAACAAATTGATACGTTACTTGTTGTACGACAGGTTTGAGCGGGCACAATATTTAAATTTGAAAAACGGATTAAGTCTGTTTGGTGTGTATTGCTTGTTTACTACCTTATTGGTACTAGGTTGCCGGGGTGGGCTAAGACCAATTCCTATTAATGAAGGCGAAGTTTATTTTTCAAATAATCAATGCGTGAATGATGCTGCGGTAAATCCACTTTGGAACATCGTTCACAGTTATATTGAAACATGCAAGGTATTACGAGGAAATGCCTATAAAGTCATGAAAGATGATGTTGCAAAGCAAATCGTTCGACAGCTATTTGCTGCTGACCAAGATACAACGGTTACTCTCTTTAAAATAAAAAGACCTAATATCTGCTTTATTATTCTGGAAAGTTGGTCGGCAGACGTTATCGCTTCTCTTGGTGGCTATGAAGGCCTCACTCCCAGTTTCGAAAAACTGATTCAGCAGGGATATGTTTTTACTGATGTAAAACCAACCGGGCACGTAAGCGATCAAGGGATACCTGGTATTTTAAGCGGATACCCGGCATTGCCGATTGGTTCTGCAATCAATCAGCCGGATAAGTATCCTAAACTTCCTTGTTTAAACAATCAATTGAAGGAGGCTGGGTATTATTCTTCATTTTTCTTTGGTGGTCAACTTATATACGGCAATATCAAATCATATATCTACTACAATAAGTTTGATCGGGTTATGGAGCAGGCAGACTTTCCCGTTTCTATTCCTTCCGGCCGGCTAGGTATACATGACTCTGCTATGCTTTCTATCTGGCGAGATTCATTAAACAGAATGCCGCAACCCTTTTTTTCATGCCTGTTTACACTTAGTACACATTCTCCTTTTGACGCAACAACGGACAGGCCTGTTAAATGGGGAACTAAGGAAGATTCTTACCTTAATTCAGTTGTTTACAGTGATAGACAATTAGGCAAGTTTTTTGAACAGGTTAAAGAACAGACGTGGTATGACAGTACTGTTTTTTTTCTGGTAGCTGACCATAGTCATAATGTTCCTAAAAACTTTCAGCATTGGTCTCCCGAATTTTACCATATTCCATTACTGATTTGCGGAGGAGCATTGAAGGAAGAGTATCGCGGAAAGCGTTATACCGAAACCGCCTCTCAATTAGATATTGCATCTACTTTGTTACATCAACTTGATATGCCTGCCACTAGTTATAATTGGAGCAAAAATCTCATGAATCCGAATGCCAGGAGATTTGCCTTTTATACCTTTAACGAGGGTTTTGGGTTTTGCAGTTCTGGCAGAGCCGTAGTATGGAATAAAAGAACAGCAGCTACAGAAAGTTCCACAATTGACCCACAACTGGTAAACGATAGCATGTACATACAAGGAGCTGCTATGCTGCAAGTGTTAATGCAAGATTTTTTAGAAAGGTAATCAGGCTAGTTTTGTGTAAGCTTTCATCCATCGGTCTGGCAACTCCTGTTCACAGGCTAAATCATAATCTCTTTTCGAACAGGGTACCAGTTGGTGACGGGCAAATTTCTCTTTGTCGCCAAAAGGTAACTCCATCCACCAACGGTCTGTTTTTTTACTTCGCCAAAAGATAAGTTCATGATCCGTATCCTCCAGATGTATGGTGAATTTTAGGTGTTCATCCAGCGTAATTGGATAATCACCCACACGTGAATAGAAACCCTCTATAAAGTACCAAATCATTTGTGCTGCCAATTGTGCGGTTTGTGGTTGTTGTCATATCCGGGATTCATCTCATAAATACCGAGTGAGGTAAGTTTATCACTTAACCCAGCATATCGGTTATCTGAAGCATAGTTCTTCTCCCGTAAACCATTGAAGGTGATGCTTGTGCGCGGGCCGGAGCATCGCTTTGCGCTGTGACATATCTATGCGGGTATATCCGGCATCACGGAGAATGGGTTGACTGCCAGATTGGCACGAATTAGTCCCAAACGATGACAATCGAAATTCAGACTCTCTAATGTTTCAACGGCCTTAGAGTCGTTCATATAATTTGTTGCAATATTATGGGAGTAGTTGAAAATGACGAAAATTAATGAGTTAAGATATTCATTACCGAAGTCCATCGTATTTTCAGCATTTTCCATCATATCAATTCGCTCATCTATGTTTACTACATTAATCAGGGTCTGCAATCCTTTGTATCCGATATACTGTCCGAATGCCAAATCATGGCTGCCTCCAATTATTACCGGAAAAACTTTATGAGTAATCAGTTCTAATACGGTAGAGGCTAGTGCAAAATAGGTATCGCGCGTTGTCTCTCCTTGTTTGATATTGCCTAAATCTATGACGTGAAATTCTCTTTCTACCGGAGGTAAAAACAATTTGTAAAATTCTTTACGTATTAAGTCAGGTGCTTTTGCTGAGCCCGTGTTGCCTACTGAGTTTCTGTCGTCCGGCACACCTATGATAGCAATGTCGTACCATCCCAGTTCAGGTTCTTTTCCATCGTAAATAAAAACATAGTTGCCTATTTGCCCTGGATGAAGTTCTTCGCCACCCAGAAAATTATCTTTGTCAATCGGATTGAGGAAGTCGTATATCATGGAATGAAAATACGGTAGTGATTAAGGAGTAAGAAGTGGTTGGTTTAATACAAATAAACGCTCTACTTGTTAATTGTAGTGTTTGTTGTAGTATGAGTGCTTTTGTGGGGTGCATGAGGATGCCAGCCCAATACGGTCAGCATAATGAAAAATGAAATCACGTAAGCTAAAATTACATGCCATCCATTCATTATCCAGCTCTTCACACTTTTAGCTTCCGGATAAAGAGTAGATATGGAAACTCCGGCAGATGAGCCAAACCAAATCATGCTACCTCCAAATCCTACACAATAGGCTAGTACTCCCCAGTCGTAACCGCCTTGAGTTAGAGCAAGCTTGGTTAGGGGGATATTGTCGAATACACTGGATACAAAACAGAGCTATGGTATTGCCAACTAGCTTGCGAGCAACTAGTCGTAAACATCCCTTAAAGCACGGTAAAAGCCAGCAGGAAGATACTTCCGGGCAGGGCAAATTTCAATTCTTGCCAATCGGTTTTTATTATGAAAGATCAATGAGAATAGCCACCCAAACTCCTGCAGATGGAAAGTCGATCAGAACATTGGTGGTAAATTGCTCAGCTAAAATCATTCCGCAAACACTACGTCTTGTCAGCGAAGATGTGAACGCCTTTATCTCATCTTTTAAAATAGGTTGATGTTTATGTTGTTGCAAAGAGGCGATGGTGCCAAAAATAAACAACGCGGGTATTGCCGCTGCGCATTAACGTGTATAACATCCCGAACGTGTTACTCCGTCAATCCACATCATTGTAGTGGTGGTATCACCCAGTACACTACCACTACCTCCTGCATTGCTAGCGGCTACTATAGCAGCTATGTAGCCCAGATGAACTTTCTTTTTATAAACTACGTGAGCCACACCTCCCCCAATCATGGCTGCGGCAATATTGTCGAGAAAAGAAGAGAGAATAAATACCAACGCCAGTAGAAGAAATCCGCCCTTCCAGTCATCGGGTAAGTAGTTGGGTAGTTTGGCTGGTACACCGGAGTGCTCAAAATGTTTAGCCAGTATGGCAAACCCTAAAAGTAGGCCAAGCAGATTGAGTAAGTCAGGCCATTCATGAAGAGCATGTTCCGTTAAATTGAAATTAGTAAAAAGTAATTTGTAGGATAAGATAAGTGCCAAGCCAACTAAGGCTACCTGCATAGTTTTATGATGGAATACTGCAACGCCTACTAGGGTGAGTGCAAATAGTATAAAAGCTAAATCAATACCTGCTATATGCATGATGTGAAAATAGAAGATTATTTGTCCGCCTATTACTTCAATAAAAGACTACAGGTTGTTTTGAACAGTAAGTTTTTTGTTTGCTTCAATACCACAGTCCAGAAATTTTACATAATCTGATGCTGCGGGAGTATAGCCGTGAGGATTGTTTAACAATTTTTCATCAGCAGAAATCAAAACATAGTAAGGCTGTGTATTGGCTCCAAAATACTTAGCCTGCATCTCGCTGTTTTTATTGCCGAGGGTTCTGATTTTTTTACCCGGAAAAATGTTGCTTACATATTGTTCGTTCTCTGGTAGTTCCTGCTTGTCATCAACATATAGAGAAACGATGACATATTGCTCAGATAATCTTTTCAGTACTTCAACATCCGGCCATACATTCTCTTCCATTTTACGACAGTTAACACAGGCCCATCCGGTAAAGTCAAGCATCAGTGGTTTGTTCTCAGCTTTTGCTTTGGCAAGGGCTGCTGCATAGTCATTTTTGATAGGCTCTACAGCAGATTCTGTTTTCATCCATGAATAAAATTTAGGTGGGGGAAAGCCACTAAACAAAGTCAGGTCATTTCCGGGAATACCGTAAGCTGTATAGATGGTAAACAGTAGTGCTAGTGCTGCCGAAGCCATTCTGAGCGGAGATAGTTTTTGAATAGGGGAGTCATGTGAGAATTTAAGTTTTCCTATCAGGTAGAGGAATAGACCTGCCCCAAGCAATACCCATAGGCATAAAAAAACTTCACGTTTTAAAATCCCCCAGTGTGCCACTAAATCTGCATTTGATAAAAACTTTACAGCAAAAATAAGCTCTACAAAACCCAGCACGACTTTCACAGAATTCAACCAACCTCCTGACTTGGGTAGTGATTTCATCATATTGGGGAATAGAGCAAACAACCCGAATGGAAGGGCCAGTGCAAATCCGAAAGAAGTCATACCAGCAACCAGATTAATTTTTCCACTAGCTGAACTAAGCGCACCTACCAACAACGAACCTATGATGGGCCCGGTGCATGAGAAGGAAACAATAGCCAGTGTTAACGCCATAAAAAATATGCCTACCAGTCCGCCAACATTAGAAGCAGAGTCTGCTTTGTTGGCAATGAAAGAAGGTAGTTGAATTTCGTAGAAGCCGAAGAATGAGAAAGCGAAAATGACGAAGATGATGAAGAAGAAAACATTAAGAGGTGCTCCCGTTGAAATTTCATTTAATGTATCTGGTGATATGTCAAAAAGGAGAAAAGGAACTGCCAGTAAAAAATAAATAAACACGATACAGAAGGCATAGAAGAAGGCTTCAAATTTTCCTTTGGTTTTGCTTTCGCTTCGCTTGGTAAAAAAAGATACGGTAAGCGGTATCATAGGAAACACGCAGGGAGTAACAAGGGCTACTAATCCACCTAAGAATCCGAGCAAAATAATGGCTAATAATCCTTTGTTTTCTGTAGCTGTGTTTTCGCCACAATCACTAATCGGTTTGCCATATTTGTTTTCACTACTTAATTCTGCAGAAGCCTGTTTAGTTGAATCTTTGGCGGTTTCCTGTGCTATGACAGCTGCAACAGCGGAATCAAATTTTTGCTGGGCTGTGCTTGTAACACTGCCCTTTGTATTGTTTACTTCACTTTTTTTTTGCGGGTCGGCAGATAGCTTCAGATCAAATTCAAAATCTTTGCTATCAGGAGGCAGACAACTTTGATCATCGCACGCCATGAATTCAAGCACTCCTTTTAACTTGGTATCTCTAAGTACCTTTATGGTTTGCTCTATGACCAGGTCATGCTCAAAATATTTCAAATCCATATCAAATACAGGGTCGTGGCCGGAGTGTGCCTTTGAGCTTTTCTCTGTTGCCTTACCAATCAGTTGTATGTCTTTGTTGGTTTTATCAAAAAGCAAAGATGTTGGCACAGGACCGCCTTCGCCAATAAACTGTGAATAGGTATGCCATTTGCCATCAATAGTTGCCGAAAAAATTAGTTTGTATTCTCCCTTTGCAGTTGGTTCTGCTTTCCAGGTCCAATGAACGGGATTAATAATTTGTGCTGATACACAATTCGAAATCATTATTCCAATTACCAATGACCAAACTGTTATTCTTTTCATAGAAAATTTCTTTTTAATCAGGTGACTAAAATAGAAGAATAACTTATCACTGATAATGCTTAGAGCCGAAGCTTCTTCTTCCATAAGCGTGTATAATAGATGATTATGGGTGTGCCTATTGCCGTTGGCAGCAGCCAGACAATCCAGCCCGGCTTAACAAAATTTATATTCACCACAAGAAATGCGGTTGACGTTGCAATGTAGGCACCAGCCATGTTTCGAATATGTACGATGATCCGTTTTTTTTGTTCTTCTTTTATTCTTTCCTCTCGAAAGAACTGAGTTGATGTATTTCGATAGAGCAGTAAAAGTAACAGCGTGCCAAAGACAATTAGTACAGTGGTAAAGGTTAAAAACATAAATACTGCAATGGCTGCTGCAATTACTGCTACAACCCAATCGAACCACTGATAAGTTATCTCTTTGTTTTTAAGTGCACGATATCCGATATAGTTCATATAAAAACTAAAAACCGAAACAGCCAGCAAAAAGTGATTGTTTTTAGCTATCGAAATTACTAAAGCACTTAAAGCAACAACTATCATGGATGTAAAAAAAATCCTGCCAGCTATTCGGTGGGTCCAGGCACCTTTTTTGACAATGAGTGCTACCAACCCGTTAGCTAAAGCCAGAAATCCTGCAAAAATGTGCAGATACAAAAATATATCGAGAAACAAACTGATTAAGCTTTCAGGCATTTCCATGCTTCTAGATTTCTTTCCATTTGGCGAATATGGACAGGAATATGTTCTTCATAAACTTTTAACCAATCCGTAAATCTCATTAACCCGTTCTCTGAGTGCATAATGGTGGCAGTTTCCCACGTTTCATCGGGTACCTTTTTTATGAGTTCAAAAGAAGTTTTACGCAATAAATCAAACAAGGCTAATGCATCATCTGTATCTTGCTCATGATAGTTCAGGTGCTTCGCCCATTTGTTTTCATCGTAGGCATATACTCCGCCTCCGGGCTCGGCTATAAATCTGCGACATCTCAAATAAGAGTTTACCTCACTATCAGCCAGATGAATAATTATTTCATGAATACTCCATTTTTCAGGTGCGGGTTTCCACCGCCACATTTCTTTAGGGAATTTGGGTAATGCGTTTTTGAGCAATGATGAAGCCTTCCCATAAGATTCAATGAGTTGTTTGCGTTCTTGTATGTTCATAATCACAATATAAAAACAAAAAAGCAGAGGTTATTTATCCTCTGCTTTTTCTATCAGGTAAATTACATGTTAACTGTAAAGTACCGTCATTTCAAGTACTTTGCTTACTAATGATTCAAACAGAATTTTACCATCTGCATTAAACAATGCTTTTTCTGAGGCTCGCTCTGGATGCGGCATCATGCCGAATACATTTTTCCCGGCATTGGTAATTCCTGCAATATTATCCAACGACCCGTTTGGATTAGATTCGTTGGTTATTTCTCCGCTCTCATCGCAATATTTAAAAAGAATCTGGTCGTTTTCGTATAGAGATTTCAAGGTTTCTTTATCGCAGTAGTATCGGCCATCGCCATGAGCTATAGGAATTTTCAAAACATCATCTTTGTCAATTTTACAGGTGAGGAGTGTTTTATCGGTTTGGGTTTTCAAATAAATATTTTTGCACTCGTATTTCATACTCTCATTGCGAAGTAAAGCCCCAGGCAACAGGTGTGATTCGCACAAAATTTGAAATCCATTACATACGCCCAACACCTTGCCCCCTGCATTGGCAAATTGAATGACACTTTCCATAACCGGTGAAAAACGGGCAATGGCTCCTGTGCGCAGATAATCGCCATAGCTAAATCCACCGGGTAAAATAATACAGTCATCAGTTGTAAAATCGGATAGATCGGTTTCTTTGTGCCAGATATAACGTGCTTCATGGCCCATCACTTCTTTCACTACATGATACATATCACGGTCGCAATTTGATCCTGGGAAAACAATAATTCCAAACTTCATGTTTTCAATTTTTTACAGTAAGTTAAACAAAGGCAAATATTGCATTGTTAGCACCAGCAAAACTAATATTATGTGTATTACTTCCGAGATTGCTTTTCTTTTTATTTGCACAAACACCATGGATGCAATAATACCTGCAGGCATGGCAAGCAGTGAAAAGTGGCTAAGGTCTGTATGCCCATGCAGATACCAGTCTAATAAACCAGAGATAGCAATAACGAAAATCGAAAAGAGCAAGATCCCTGTAAATTTTCTGACTTGAATAAGAGATGAGTAAAGTGCGCTTGGTAAAAACAGCAAAAATGCTGCAATAACTGCCACCAAACAGCCTACTAAATACCACGTAAAGAGATTCGGCTTTATTATACCGGTTGCTACAGCCGAATTTACAGTGTTGCTTAAATGCAGCCCTAATACGCCTGCTTCATCTATCCAGACGTAATAGGTAAATATTACAAACAAGGGACTTAAATATCCAAGTAAAGATCCCATCCACTCACGTAAGGAGAAAGGTCTTACAGTTGCTAACCCAAAAAAGGCAAAAAGGAAAAATAGTATGGCTGGGAAATAGAAAAGTGAGGATATACATGTGAGAAAACCCACGTCATAGATAGCTCCGTATGATTTTTCTTTTTTGATAAGCGAAAAGAGGCGGTCTGTAGCGAGTATTAAAAAAGTGAGTGCAAGCAAAGCAGGAGTAAGAAGTAAGCTTTCTTTGAAGAAAGAAACAAAAATGATGTAAACGGCTCCTGGCAGATAATTTTTACGGGGTAAAACTTTATTTTTGTTAACCAACCCGTTAATGAGCAGCGCCTGAACAAAAGTAAGTAAGGCCGCCAGTGTCAGGCTTAGCAGTAAGTAGTTACTGGAGATATTTTTTAAAAAAGAAAAAGCAATTTGACTCAACGGCTCTGTATGATTAAAAACAGAACTAACCGTAGTATCTAAAAGCAAAAAACAGATTCTGAAGAGCACTAAATAGAGCCCGTAAAAAATAACTACTACCGGATTATTTGATTTAAAGAGGGAAATCAAAACGAAAAAAAGTTAGGGTTTAGTA
Organism: Chitinophagales bacterium; assembly: GCA_046329535.1. Lineage (GTDB taxonomy): Bacteria > Bacteroidota > Bacteroidia > Chitinophagales > LD1 > Bog-950. The sequence goes on along the minus strand of JAXLUN010000003.1, from coordinate 519,593 downwards.
GTTATTTAAAAACGATTTTTACTAGCCTGAGTGCTCCGTTTTTAAAGCTGGGAATTACCAGTTCGTTCGGAGCAATCTGTTTACCCATCTTGGGTAGTAGTAGCAAATCCCTTTCTTCCTGGTTCAGCAATACATCGCGCGTATTGGTACCGCGGCTGGTTAACACATAATTAAACAAGGAACCACCAGCTGATATTTCATCAAGATACACAAAACGTAATTGCTCTTTTTCATTCATAATTAGAAAGGATGAAAATGCACCATTGTCGTCTTCACTAGCTTGTTTTTTACGCATCACGCTACTCCATTCAGCTTCCCCTTTAGGATTAATAGAAAAGGCAATGATATCATTGAATTGAAAAATTTCAGAGCTGCGGTAACTGTTGTAACCGGGCTGAACACCGATGGGAACAGCCTGCTCTCTGGAATCTTTGATAAATGATTCAGCAATAATGACTAAGCCCCCGTCATTACGTAAAATAGACTTACGGATATTGAAAGTATACAAGCTTTGGTTAGTTACATTTTCCCGACCAGTTAATTCAGCTATAAATTCTTTAGAGAAAGTGGTGTACTTCGTATTTACCGGTGTGCCGTTTGCCGGGTCAAAACTGGCATACAAGAATCCATTGGCAGCCGCCTCACCGGGCCTAACGTGGTCATCGTAAAAGGCTGACATGACTAAGTTGCCATTCTTGTTATCAATCTCAAACCAGGGTTCACCAAAAATATCTTTCCCGGTAGTAAGTGAGTAAGTTGAAAAATCGCCCCCACTGCTCAGGTGTATTACTTCGTAGTTGTTCCCAGTAACAGTAGTCTCGGACTTCAGAACTAAAAAAGCATTTCCGTTATTATCAATGAAACTTTTGCTGTATTCCAGTTCTTTTTCATCACGGCTTACCGGCACTATTTTGTTATAAATTATGTTCAGTCCACGATCAACACACAGGAACTTAACTACGTCTACTTTACCCATACTGAAAAACGGGTAATAAATCATTAAACTTGACTGATCGGCTGAGGTTTTAAATCGCAGATTGGCTGCTACAAGTTCTTTCCTATCCATAATAGAATCTATCAATACCGGCTTTCCTGTTTCGATAAATTTGGCATTTACCGGTTGAGCGTAGAGTACAGAATATTTGCGGTCTTGCTGCAGGTAAAAAATAACAGCACCTGTTTTATTTAGCATTATATGTTGCAGTAAACCATCTTTATTTTTAAAGTCTATAGTTTTACTGGTTTGTAATTTAAGGTTGTTGTCAAATACATCAATTACATCGTTGCTGCCATAAAGCCTAAGCACCAGACCATCGTTATTTTTACCAATTATCTTAAACTTACCGGTTTTAGGAGGGAGTTTACTGGGGTTACTGACATCTACCACCACCTGTGCCGTAATAGATACAGATAGAAGCAGGAGAAAAACTAGCAGCAGATTTTTCATTTGCTCAAAACTAAGAAAACATGGCAGATCATGATTGGTTTCAAACAGATTGAATGTGCCCTCTGCACATTGTGTATTCTTTTTTTATTTTCAAATCATGAATCTGGCGGCAAAAATTGATCATACGCTTTTAAAAGCGGATGCAACCGAAAAAGAAATTAAAAAAATATGTGCCGAGGCTAAAGAGCACGGCTTTGCTGCCGTTTGCATACCTCCATATTTTGTACGTAAGTGTAAGTTGTGGTTAAGTGGCAGTAATGTTAAAGTTGCCACAGTGGTTGGGTTTCCGTTAGGCTATTCGCACACCCCCGCTAAGGTTGAGGAGGCGCGCAGAGCTATCGATGAGGGCGCTGACGAAATTGATATGGTGATAAATATTATTGCGCTGAAAGCAGGCGATTGGAATTATCTGAAAAATGAGTTGACTAGTGCTGCTACGATTGTGCAATTACGCGGAGGTAAATTAAAAGTGATTCTTGAAACGGGTTTGTTGACAATTGAGGAGATTGTTAAGGCGTGTGAGCTGTGCAAGGAAATGACGGTGGATTATGTAAAAACCAGTACGGGATTCGTACAGCCGGGCGCCACTGTGGATGTTGTAAAGTTGTTGAGAGCTAACTTACCCAAGTCTATAAAAATAAAAGCCAGCGGGGGTATTAAGGACAAGGAATTTGCTCTGCAACTAATAGAAGCTGGTGCTGACCGATTGGGATGTTCAGCCAGTGTAAGCATAGTATCATAATGAGATCAGGAAATTCAAACTTTGGAATTCAAAATTGGGGTAGAATGATTTTTTTTTCTATTCTGATTGTAATGGCTAGAAGCAGCATCTACGCGCAGGATAGTACTGGTGTTGAAGGGAACAAAAATATTATTGTAAAACAGGACGCCTCCATTTCTACGCTTTTGTATCAATACAAAGAATATAATCACAAATGCGAGTTTACCGGAGGCTACCGTATACAGATCACTTACACCGATGTACGCGATGAGGCTTATAAAAGCAAAGGTGCCATGTACAGAGAGTTTCCGGAACTGGCATCTTATGTAGAGTATGAGCAGCCTTATTACAAACTTCGTTTAGGTGATTTTAAAACACGTTTAGAAGCCACACATTTTTTGCAACAGGTTATTCCTCTTTACTCTGGAGCATTCATTGTGAGAGATAAAATCAAGATCAAGTAAATACTCAATATACGAGCCTTCTGATAGATAGATTTCAACACACTTCCTCATGCTTAAACAGAAGATTCAATTATTGTCAGAAAAGTATTTTGCGCGGGTTATTGAAATACGCAGGCATATACACGCCCATCCGGAACTAAGCTGGCAGGAAACTGAAACATCTAAACTGGTAGCTGAAGAATTAATGCGGTGCGGTATCGAATTGCAAACCAAGGTAGCCGTTAATGGTGTGGTTGGTATATTAAGTGGAAAGAATCCAGAGTCAAGATGTATTGCCCTTCGAGCTGAGATGGATGCGCTGCCTATATTGGAACAAAACGAAGTATCTTATTGTTCAAGAAATGAAGGGGTGATGCATGCCTGCGGGCATGATGTGCATACGGCTAATCTTTTAGGCGTGGCCATGATTCTATCCGAGCTAAAAACAGAGATTGACGGAACTATCAAATTCATTTTCCAACCCAGCGAAGAAAAAATACCGAGCGGAGCCGAAGCTATGATACAGGCAGGAGTATTACAAAACCCGCAGGTAGACAAAATTTTCGGTCTGCACGTATCGCCTGAAATTGAAGCAGGCCAGTTTGGTTTTTGTGCCGGTAAGTTTATGGCCAGCAGTGATGAAATATATTTAACCGTAAACGGCAAAGGTGGCCATGCAGCAAGAGTTGAAGAAATTAAAAACCCCTTACTGATTGCGGCCGAAATTCTGTTGGAGTTGCGAATGCTCTCCAATCCGCAGGTGCCGGTAGTTTTATCGTTTGGGAAAATAGAAGGCAAAGGAGCCACTAATGTGGTGCCCGATAAGGTTGAGATTGCCGGAACGCTTCGATGTTTTGACGAAATGCTTCGTAAACAGATACACCAACAAATCGCATTTTTGTGTGAGCGCGTTGCCGAGAAATATCTCACTCACTGCGATATTCATGTTCTGAAAGGGTATCCTGTTTTGGTGAATGATGTGGATACAACTATATCAGCAAAACAGGCAACCATAGAATATCTTTCAGATAAAAAAGTGCTTGATATTCCACCCCGCATGGGTAGTGAGGACTTTGCTTATTATACTCACCAGGTGCCTTCATGTTTTTATAGATTAGGTGTTGGTAATAAGAAGAAAGGAATAGTATCTGGTTTACATACTTCAACTTTTAATGTAGATGAAGAGGCACTGAAAGAGAGTATCGGTTTGATGAGTTGGTTGGCACTACAAGCCTGATTTACTCCACCACCAACTTGCCGCACTTAAGTATTTGGCTGGCTGAATCTTTAAGCTGGTAAAAGTATACCCCGGCATTCCAGTTGGATGTTTCCAGTTTTAGACTTTGTGTTGTAAGAATCTGGTTATCCATTAATTTCCCGGTTAAATCATACACCAGAAGCTGAACTGGCTTTTTCCAATTGTGGTTCATAATTCTAACCTGATAGTTTTGTCTTGTTGGGTTAGGAAATACAGAAATGGCTATTTCATCTTTAGGTTCACTCAGAGAAGTGGCAGCGCTTGGGGTTACTTCTAAAATTCGTACAGGTGTTCCATCACTCCAGTTCCCCATACCATGTTGTTCGGGGGTATCGCCAAAAGCATATTCGCAATTTTGATTATACAGAGCACAATCCATTAAGGCATCCTGTAATTTCCAGGTACAGTAATAATCAAACGCATCAGGAGTGGTGGCTGGTGCAAAAGTGATAAACAGGTTCGATTCTCCGTTGTCGAAATCATTATTCCCTGCACCCGGTTCATCGTGTGTGGCACCTATGCCTGGATTACCGTGGTTATCGGCAAAGTGGTGAATCAGGTTTTTGTGCAAGGTGGGAACATTCACTGTTTGATTGAAAATGGTTGTTCCCGGTCCGGTGCCAACTATGGCATCATTTTCTCCAATCAAAATCAGATATTTTACATCAGCCGGAAAAGAAGAATAATCACTCATCAGATAATTGGATGCCCCCGGCTGCATAGAAAAAGAAGCCTTTGGTTTAGGTAAGCCATATTGCGCATAAAGCATGGTCATATTGGCTGTAAGTACGCCACCTACAGAGTGTCCAAGAATAAAATAATTCTGCACGCGACCTTTTACGTGTCCGGGTTGCTGTATGGTATCAAGAGCCTTTTGTATTCCTTTTGCACAACTATCGTTATACTCTGATATTCCGGTTGCCAGATTCAGATCTTTCTGATAGCGCGGAGCAATTACAATGTTTCCTTTCCGCACCAAATGCGTGATGAATGCTCCATAGTATTTAGGATTCACCATTCCGAGACCGTGAATAAAAACGACCACATTAGCTGAGTCGGGAGTTGGACTATTGGGTTCGTATAGCCAAAAATCTTCTCCGTTTCCATTATCTGCATACCGAAATTGCGTAACACCTCCATGGGTATAGTTGCTACCTCCTGGGCCCGATAAGGGTTGGCTCGGTAACGATTGAGAATAGCATTTATGATACAGACTTGAGAAAAGAACCAAAGCGAAAAAAAGAAGCTGTTTCATGTTAAGGTGATTTTATTTTCATGAGAAAAATGAAGTTGATTGAGGCTAGAGTAAATACCTATAGTTTGGGATGGGTATGGTATGCATTGTGTATAGCATAATCATTTAACATATATTTCCGGTGAACTTTTGTAGTCAACTGTAAAAATAACTTGCCAGGTATTTTCATTGTAGACTTTTGAAATGCCAACCGTTACTACCAAATGGCTATAGTAGTGATGCTTATCGTCAGACACTATACCAATGTAAGTGTTTAAAGTGGTTTGAGTGCCGGTAGTTTCTTTGGTAGTCTGCCCTGTAAACGAAACCGGATTAGTGCACAATGGTAACATAAAACTGCAGGATTTTATTTGCTCAATTAAAGCTTTGTAATCCTGATAAGCCGATTCATAATTTACCACTCTTCGCTGCGCCACGTAAGTTAGATATTTTGAGTCATTTCCATTAGATATAACATAGGCCGAATCAAAACCGCCCGGAGTAAAATTTGTGTGCCACCAACTGGCGCCCCATAATTTTGTAAGTTTTTCTCCAACTTTCAAATCTTCAAAACTTTTAATCTTTGCTCTTACAACTTTTTCGAGGTCGCTGCAAAAGTTGTATTTAACTTTTGTTTCATTTAAGGCAGGGATTGGCATTGCCGAATTAGAAGTTGCAGCCACCGGTTTGGCTACTTCTTTTAAATATTCGTCTGCAAGATTAACGGAACCTATAACCTGCACTTCGTACAAATTGTTTGGTTTAGTGATTAACTGCACCCAATACGAGGGTTCATCGGCTGTAGGCTTGTAAGCATAAACATAGGCCACACCGGTGCATGTGTTGCAGTAGCTTCTGTTCAATTCTGTATGATCTTTGTCGGTTACCCGTTTGGCAATATCAGCAATTTGGCGGTATTTGCTTTCGGCAACTTCACGGTCGCTTCCGCGATAGAAAACAAATTTGAATTCGCCTTGCTTGTTTTTTACTTCAATGTATTTATCAATGGCACCGGGCAACGTTTTTTCGGTAGAATAGAAGATAGATTCTCTATCTCTTCTGATTTCGATGCGATTACCTTCACTATAGTTACCTAAAAATTTCCAGAGTATAAACAGGTCAAACTGCTTTTTAAATGGATACTCATCGGGGTTTTCTTCTTCCCAAAACGAAAGTGTGTCGGTAGTTTGTGTTTCCTCATCTTCTGTTGCCGGAGAAGCATTGTTATCTCCTGTGGTAGCCGGTGTTTCATCAAATGCGGGAGCAACATCGGGCTCTGTGCCGCGCTTTTTCTTTTTATTTTTTACCGTTTTTTCATAAGCAGGGGGAGGAGGAGCTGGGCCTTCCGCCTGTGCTGCCAGCAACTGAAAAGAAAAAACAGCTATGAGCAGTATGCAAATTTTGCAGAGAGATATGTTTTTCATGCTTCTGATTTTAAGTGTTGTAAAAACAGATTAAGTTTTGTTTCGGGCTTCTATCTTCTTCAGTTTTTCTAAAAGTTGTCTGATATCAAGATTCACAACAAGAAGGTCGACATATATTTTTACTGCTACAAAAACTATAATCACCGGCCAGGTAAAACCGGTTATGCTGTAAATAAATCCACCGAATATTACCACCACCTGTTGTATAATAATGCGCGGATAAGGCTCAAACATCTGTTCACTCATGGTGCGTTTGGTGTATTTATCGGTCACGAAAAGATCGTTTATAAACTGCAGCATGTTGTTGATTATAAAAACTCCAAGCGCAGTACTAAATGAACTTTGCCAAAAGTACCCTTGAATTTGTTCGATCAATGCTCTCGGACCGAGTGTATCAAACCTTCCCGAAAAAAACATGGTAAGCTGAACGAAAACAAAAAAGTAATAGTGCACTATAAAAAACGGAATGGTGCCTAATCCGTTTAGGCCGGTTTCATTCGCTTTTGGAGGTAAGCCGTATTTATATACCGCCAGCATTTTTAAAACATTAAAGGCACCAACAATAATCGTTTCGAGTGCGTAGCAGATAAAAACACTTGCAGGATCCCAACTTAAAAACACAACACCAAAAACCGGAAACAGATTCCAGAGAATAACCGGTATAGATGCCTTATTTAATTTGGGCAGTTTGTATAGCGAAAAAGGAGCTTCAGACTTTATATCGCGCTTCATGATTAAGTAATTTAGGAACAAACAGAAAAGATATATGCCGTTTCTATCCTTCAACCATTGGTTTCGCTGATTAATACTAAACAAAATTCAGCAGAATCATAGGTTGCTATTGAAAAACGGAAGCCACTTTCGTGAGCTTCCGCTTAGCAATAAAAATCAAACTCTTATTGCTTCAGGAAGATTTAATGTTGCACAATAAATTTTTGCTGTTGAATTTTCCCCTTACTGTTAACCGACAGAACATAAAATCCGTTTGCCAGTTCAGAAACATTAATGGGTTTATCGGACATTTTTTCTGAACGAATTTGTTTCCCGGTCAGATCAAAAATTTGTATCTGTGTATCTACGTAAAGTTCTGATTGCTGCGTACTTATTGCTAAGTTTTGATTAGTTGGGTTTGGATAAATAGAAAAACTCAGCACCGGTTTTTCTTCTTCAATTGCGGAAGGCAATCCGCTAATGCTCCATAGTTCTTTGCCGTGTGTGCCATCGTCATCTACAAAAAATAAGTTGCTGCCAACCACTGTAAGTGAGGACGGTAAAGATGAACCTCCACCGGGAACAATATCTGCAACAATCACAGTGCCTGCACTGGTTCCGTCACTCCTCCATAGTTCAGTTCCTGTTCCCGAAACTGTTGCAACAAAATACAAAGTACCGTTCGCATTGGTAAAGTCAGAATATAGGGCGTCTAAATTTTTCACCATAACGGTTCCTGCGTCTGTTCCATCGCTTTTCCAAAGTTCTATTCCATTGGCTCCATCGTTTGCCGTAAAATAAAGTGTGCCATTTACATTGGTCAACTCCGCAGGATTAGAGTGTGGCATTCCCGGATTAATGTCTTTTACTATTGAGGTTCCGGCACTTGTGCCATCGCATTTCCATAGTTCAACACCATTGGCAAAAGGATCGTTTACCGTAAAAAACATAGTGCCGTTTACATTCACCAAAGCACTTGGAATATACATGCCGGAAGGCAAGGTAGAAACAGAAACCGTACCTGCATCGGTGCCATCTGTTTTCCAAATTCCTTTTCCATTAATATCCTGCGCACAGAAATAAACTGTATTGTTCGACACTACAAAAAACTCAGGGTCTGAACCGTTATTACTTGGCGCAATATCTTTTACCAAAATAGTTCCTGAAGTTGTTCCATCAGTTTTCCAAAGTTCATTGCCGTTGGTAGCATCTTCGGCTTGGAAATACATAGTTCCGTTGAACACTACAAAATCGGTACGTAAACTCCATCCAATTCCATCGTTGCTTCCTTGATAAATATCCTTTAGCAAATATGTTCCGGCATCCGTGCCATCACTGCGCCACAACTCTGTTCCATTCGTGGCATCGTTTACGGTGAAAATTAAAATGCCGTTTACGTTTACAAAAAAATCCAAATCAGTATCGGCAGAACCGGCAGTAATATCTTTTACTAAAATTGTTCCGGCATCGGTACCGTCACTTTTCCATAGCTCTTTTCCGTGCGTACCATCATGGGCATGAAAAAACAAAGTGCCATTTACGTTGGTGTATAGCCCCGAAGCCGAACCATTGGTAGTAGGATCAATATTTTTTACCATTACCGTTCCTGCATCAGTACCGTTGCTTTTCCAAAGCTCATTACCGCTGGTGCCATCACTGGCTCTAAAAAAAGTGTTCCATTTACATCAACTAAATCGCTGGTGTTGGAGCCGCCCGAACCGTTGTTGATGTCTTTTACCATTGTAGGTGTTTGTGCTTGTGTGGTAAATGCTGCCAGAAGCATTGCCATGATTGTAATTTTTGATTTCATTGCTAAATGATTTTTGAGTTAAAAAATAATTACAGCGCAAATCAACTGCACGCAAAAGCGGGAACTTAAATTCAGTAAGAATGTATGCAAAAAGGGAAATTTCGAAAAAGCAGCAATCAGTCTTCGAGCAATCTATTAAATACAGTAAAAATTCCTTTCTGCAACGAAGCAAGCTGTTGCTTCAGCTTTTCGGGAGAGCGCAGCGTATGTTGTTGCAGCTTAATAAGCTTGCCGATGGCATCAACATATTGCAGGTAATATTCAAAACCGGGATTCCCTCCCACTTCCTTCGTTAAAAATTTCAGATTCTTTTTTACAAGGGCTGCCGCTACTCTAAAATCTTTGGTGCGGTAAAAATAAATACACTCGTAAATGCGCATCATCGCCAAACCAAAATGCGTAATCTCATTTTTTCGGTATTTCAATAGCTCGTTTAAATAACCAAACGCTTCGTCATAATTTTTTCGATGAAGATTGAACAGGCAACCCATCATATACATATCAAACAAGACCGAACGGTTGGTGCCGGGTTGTATTCTCGGCAATAAATATTTTTCAAATGCCTGCTGTGCCTTTTGATAATCTCTGTTTATTAAGCAAACACAGAAATAATTACCACCGTGGTAATGACTCTTGCCCACTGTATCCGGAAAGCCATTAAGGCCGCGCTCATAAAATTGCTGTGCTGTTTCAAATTGGTTGATTTCAATATTGGCAAAGCCAATTTCGCAAAGTGTAATGCCTTTAAATTTTGCTTCAACTCCTGCTCCATCTTTCTCAATAGCTCTCAGTGCTGAGTGATATGCCGGCAACATATTCTTTCCATCTTCGGCTAGATGTTTATGCAAAGTGGCCAGCACAAAATAATAGTAAAAATGAGCGGCCAAATTTTTTGACGACAGAATTTTCTTCTCCCACTTTTTCAAAACAGCTTCGGCTTTTGCAAAATAGGTAGCTTCGTTGCCGGCAAATTTTTCCGAAATAATATCTCCGTAAAGCGAGAGCATCGCCACATAACTTTCATCGGCAAGCGTTTTCCTTTTGCCCAGAGTATTCAGATACTTTTTACCGTATTCGTGAGTAAGCTTCGAATTATATTTTGGATGAAACATGCTGCGTAAGTTTTCGAAGGCAGCTTTGTAGAATTTAGTTTTGTCAGCGGCACTTCCTGTTTTTAAAACCTTTCGCTCAATAATCTTCTGCTCATGCAGCATCAGGTCAGTTAGTCCCCGCATTAAAATGCTGCTGAAGGTCTTATTGTAATCATTCCCATAAAACTGCGCAATGGTTTTATCCAGAATGACTGAATTTATTTTGTCGAAATGGCTTTGGGTAAGCTTAAATTTTGAAACCAGATTGGTCTCGCTAAAATTTTTCTGCTGTGCATAATTGGCATACTCATCGCGCACCAGTTCTTCTTTGCCAATTAAATCTAACTGGCGGAATAGCTTCAATTCACTTTCCTCAAAAGATTTTACAAAGTCCAGTAGATAGCTCATGCTGTTGCAATATAAAGAACGGAAGCCACTTTCGAGAACTTCCACCACTGACAAAAAACTATTCAGTTAATTAAAAGAGTAAATGATTTGAGAATTATAACTACAACAGTTGGTTGAAAATTTGATACAACCCGCCTTTCAGATTATTTACTCGCTGACGAAGAATGTCAGGTATGGGTTTGTTTTTTTGTTTGTGCGTACTTAGTTGGAAGATGCAATAAACCAGTTGACGGTAATACTCAAATTGCTCATTCCGGTTTTCGGCTCGGTTCAGAAATCGTAAATTTTTATTGGCTATTACCTTGGCAACGGTATAATCTTTCAAACAATAAAAGTGCATCGTTTCGCATACTCTAACTATCATATCGGCTTGTCTGGATACTTCATTCTTCTTAAACAATTTAAGGCTCTGCAGAAATTCAAAAGCCTCATCGTAATTTGCAATATGTAATTGCAGGCAAAAGGCATTTACTAAAATGTCAAATTGTAAAGAGCGGTTAGTTCCGGGAACTAAATACTTCCGAAGATAATTTTCGAAAATCAAAATTCCCTGGCTATAGGTTTTATTGATTAAGCATACATTCAGATAACTTCCGGACTGGTAAGGACGAATCTGATTTGCTGCATTCGGAAGATTGAATGCCCGACTATAATATTCTTCTGCCTGAAAAAAGTCACCACCCTCAATACAACCAAAACCTAGCTCGCAGTAAATGCGAAATTCATAGGACTTCCTAAACTCTGTACTTAAATCAGGGAGTAATTCAACGCATTTCATCAATGCATCAGTAAACTCTTTTACCTCAGTACCATAATATTTGACATAATTTGAGTAGGTGAAGTAGTAATGAAACCAAGCTTCTGAAAATCTAGTTCCGCTCAGTTTTTTATACCAACTTTTCAAAACATCCAGTGCAAAGGGTCTGTATTCGTTCTCTTTACCTGCCACACTTTGCGAAAGCATGTCTGCTTGATGAAGCCGAAGACCTACGTAGGCTTCATCGGCTAAGGTTGTATTTTTACCTAAGCTTTGTAAATACTTTTTCCCATAAGCTGCAGTTAGTTTCGAATTGTAATTTGGATGAAACATGCCTTGTAAACTTTCAAAAGCCGCTAAATAGAATTTTGATTTTTCGCAGGTGGCAACAGTCTTTATCAGTCTTCGCTCCATTATTTTTAACTCGTGCAACATGAGTTGACTCAATCCTTTTCGCAGCAGACTTCTCAAGCACAGGAGATAATCAGTTCCATAAAACTGCGCAATGGTTTTGTCGAGAATAATGGAATTTATTTTGTCGAAATGGCTTTGTGTTAATTGGTATTTAGCAACAAGATTATTTTCATGAAAGTTTTTCTTTCCTGCATGGTTCGCGTACTCATCCCTGATTAACTCCTCCTTACCGGCTAAATCTAGCAAGCGGAATTGTTTCAGTTCGTTGTCGTCAAAGGACTTGACAAAATCCAGCAGGTAGCTCATGAAATGGAATTAAGCGAATAATTCACTGGATAAATATCGGTCACCTCTATCGCAGATAATTGCAACAATAACCCCTTCTGTAATTTCAGAGGCAATTTGAGTGGCAATATGCACCGCCCCTCCGCTGCTCATACCAGCAAATACACCCTCTTCCTTGGCGAGTCTGCGAGTCATGGCTGTTGCATCTTTTTCCGATACATCAATTACGCGGTCTACCCGATCCGGTTCAAATATTTTGGGCAGATATTCAACAGGCCATCTTCTTATACCAGGAATTTTAGAGCCATCGGTAGGTTGTGCTCCCACAATTTGTATCTGTTCATCTTTTTCTTTTAAAAACCGAGATACACCCATGATAGTTCCTGTAGTGCCCATGGAGGATACAAAGTGCGTTATCTTTCCCTGGGTGTCTTTCCAAATTTCAGGTCCTGTTGTTTTGTAATGTGCTCCGTAGTTATCTGGATTGGAAAACTGATTCAACATTAAGTAACCTCCCTGATTTACCCGCGCGGTAGCATAATCTATAGCCGCTTCCATAGAACCGGCAGCCGGAGTAAGAATAACCTTAGCGCCAAAGGCTTCCATAGTCAGCACCCGCTCTCTCGTTGAGTTTTCTGGCATCACCAATTCAATTTCCACTTCAAATAAGCGGGCTATCATAGCTAATGCAATACCTGTATTGCCGCTGGTTGCTTCAATAAGTTTTATTCCCTTTTTTAACTCTCCTCTATCCAAAGCACCTTTAATCATTCCATAGGCAGCGCGGTCTTTCACACTTCCACCGGGGTTATTGCCTTCCAGCTTGCCATATAGTTTCACCTTCGGGTTCGGATTAATTCTGTTCAGTTCTACAAGTGGTGTATTACCCACCAAATCAAGTAACGTTGACATAATTCTGTATTTATTTAGCAAGAACTATATTAAACAAAGTTTAGAATCAGGTAATGGTTTATATAGTATCACTCTATTGAACTGATAGATTAAGTCAAAATATTACTTTCGCACTCAATATCATGGACTTTTATACCAACAACATTCATCCTTTTAATCATCTTTTGCCTCGTGAAAGCAAAGAGAAATTGCTTGGTCAGCGGGCCAGGGTGATATGGTTGACAGGATTAAGTGGTTCTGGTAAAAGTACCATTGCAAAAAGCTTAGAAGAAAAGCTTCACGAACAAGGCTTTTTAGTGGCAGTTCTGGACGGAGACAATGTTCGTACCGGTATCAATAATAACCTCGGATTTAGTGAGGAAGACCGTAAGGAAAATATCAGAAGAATTGCTGAAGTAGCCAAATTATTCCTTCAAGTCGGAGTTGTCACTATTTGTTGTTTTGTTTCACCTACCGAAGAAATCAGGAACTTGGCAAAATTTATTATAGGAACCGATGACTTTCTGGACGTATTTATTGATACTCCGATTGAAGTGTGTGAAAGCCGTGATGTGAAAGGATTATATGCTAAAGCAAGGAGAGGAGAAATCAGGGATTTAACAGGGATAAACGCTCCATTTGAAATTCCGCTTAACCCTTCACTGAAGGTAAATACCAATCAAAAAAAGGTTGAAGAAAACGTAAAAGAAATCATGGATTTTGTGTTGCCAAGAGTTAGTGCTTCATAATCCGGAGATGGAAATTGAAATATGTCATACACTTTAAATCATTTAAAAATTCTTGAGTCAGAGTCTATTTTTATTCTGCGAGAGGTAGCTGCACAGTTTCAAAATCCGGCTATTCTTTTCAGTGGGGGCAAAGACTCTATTCTTGTTACCTATCTTGCTAAGAAGGCGTTCTATCCGGCACCGGTTCCTTTCCCTTTAGTGCACATTGATACCGGTCATAACTTTAAAGAAACGTTGGACTATAGAGATAGTTTGGTTAAAAAGCTGAATGTAAAGCTTATCATAGGTTCTGTACAAACATCTATAGATACCGGACGTGTTGCAGAAGAGAAAGGGTACAGTGCTTCCAGAATACGCTTACAAACCACTACACTACTTGACACGATTGAGAAATACAAATTTGACGCTTGTATAGGAGGCGCCAGACGAGATGAAGAAAAGGCTCGTGCCAAAGAGCGATTTTTTTCCCATCGTGATGAGTTTGGCCAGTGGGATCCTAAAAATCAAAGACCCGAGTTGTGGAATTTGTTTAACGGCAAAATGCAGGTGGGTGAAAACTTTCGGGTGTTCCCAATTTCTAACTGGACAGAACTGGATGTTTGGCAATATCTGGCCATGGAAGGAATTGAAATGCCATCACTATATTTTTCGCATAAGCGTAAAGTATTTAACCGCGATGGCGTATTGTTGGCAGAAAGCGAGCATATTCCTATGAAACCGACTGAGAAAGTAGAAGAAATGGTCGTTCGTTTCAGAACCATAGGAGATATAACGTCTACAGGAGCAACAAAATCTGCCGCAGCTACATTGGACGACATCATTCAGGAAGTTGCCTTATCGCGAACTACTGAAAGAGGAGGCAGAGCAGATGACAAGCGCAGTGAAAGTTCTATGGAGGATAGAAAAAAGGAAGGCTACTTTTAATATTTGCTACTGATAATTGAATACATAAAATGGCTGTTACAGAAGAAAAGTTTGATTCGAAGAGTTATCTGAATATGGAGTTGATGCGGTTTACCACCGCAGGAAGCGTAGATGATGGAAAATCAACTCTCATTGGTCGCTTGCTTTATGATTCTAAATCCATATTTGAAGACCAGTACGAAAATATAAAAGCAACCTCTGAAAGACGAGGTGAAACAACGGTTAACCTGGCTCTTTTTACCGATGGCCTACGTGCCGAGCGTGAACAGGGTATCACTATAGATGTGGCCTATCGGTACTTCTCTACCCCTAAGCGCAAGTTTATTATAGCCGATACCCCGGGCCATATTCAGTACACCCGCAATATGGTTACCGGTGCATCTACTGCTAATCTTGCTATTATTTTGGTGGATGCCCGCCAGGGAATCGTAGAACAAACCAAGCGTCACTCTATCATAGCCTCTTTATTAGGTATTCCGCACATTGCCCTTTGTATTAATAAAATGGATTTGGTGGGCTATCAGGAAGAAGTTTACAACAAAATAGTTGAGGAGTATCGTGAATTTGCCACCCGCCTAAAGACAAAAGACATTCATTTCATTCCAATATCAGCACTAAACGGAGATAATGTAGTTCACCGCTCAAAGAATATGAATTGGTATGAAGGTGTAACACTTATGTATTTGTTAGAGAATATTCATATTGCTTCTGACATCAATCATATCGATTTCCGCTTCCCCGTTCAATATGTGATACGCCCTTATAACGATGAGTTTCATGATTATCGTGGCTATGCCGGTAGAATTGCCAGCGGTGTGGTAAGGCCGGGCGATAAAGTGACAGTGATGCCTTCAGGTTTTTCATCCAAAGTTAAATCGGTAGAGTTGGATGGAAAATTGATGAATGAAGCATTTGCTCCACTTTCAGTAACCATCCAATTAGAAGATGATATTGACATTTCACGGGGAGATATGCTTGTAAGAGAAAGTAACGTTCCTAAACAAGCGCAGGATATTGAAGCAATGGTATGCTGGATGAGCGACCGGCCTCTACAACTGAATGGGAAGTATGCACTTAAACATACAACGAAAGATGTTCGGGCAGTAATTAAGGATGTGAAGTACAAGTTGGATATTAATTCTTTACACAGAGTTACAGACAACGTAAGCATAGGAATGAATGATGTTGGTAGAATATCTTTACGTACTACTTCGCCTTTGTGTTTTGATGCTTATACCAAAAACAGAGAAACAGGAAGTTTTATACTTATTGACGAGGCTACCAACATTACGGTAGGCGCCTGTATGATTATTGATTAATAAGACACTAAACAGAGTTCCAGAAGATGAAAACAAAAACAGCAGTAGAGTTAAAACGAATGCTAGATAGCCGGGATGATTTTCAACTAATAGACGTCCGGGAGGAGAATGAGTTTGATATTTGCAACATTAATGGACTGCTTATTCCAATGGGTGAAATACCGGATAACCTGGATAAGATTTCTAAAGAAAAACCAGTGGTGATTCACTGCCGAAGTGGAAAGCGCAGTGCTAATGTTATAGACTATTTGGAAAGTAATTTTGGTTACACAAACCTATATAATCTTACCGGTGGCATATTGGCATGGGCCGATGAAATAGACCCGACTTTGACTAAATACTAGTTTAAAGTATGGCGCATGCACAGGAATGATATGTATCACCGATACATTCCTGACATAAATAGATTAAATGCTTTAGATTCGAACTGAAGTATGTTAAAGTTGATTCGCCCGGCATTTGCCCGACTAGTAAATGATGAAGTTAAAACTGCCCGCTACCTTTTTTTGATGGTAGGCGTTGGTTTTTTCGTATTTGCATTCTTTGGCGATAATCAACACATAATTGGCCCTATTCAGCATGAATGGATAACTTTCCTTCAATCTTTTATTGCTATTGTACTGTTCCTGTCCCTGTCCTTTTATAAGGAGTCAAAAAAATATTACCAGCAATTTGGCTATTTATTGATATACATGCTGAACCTCGGCAATGTTTATCTTCTATACGGTACTTCTTTTGAAACTCAATATGCTTATCAATATCTGGCAGTTTATCTGGTTACAGGGTGGTTTTTCAGAAGAGAAAATCCCTATCTTTTACATACCCTGATAGTCAATATTCTATTTGCTATAGTCGCCTTTGTATCTGAATTTCCTGAGCG
Source organism: Chitinophagales bacterium (assembly GCA_046329535.1). Lineage (GTDB taxonomy): Bacteria > Bacteroidota > Bacteroidia > Chitinophagales > LD1 > Bog-950. The sequence goes on along the minus strand of JAXLUN010000003.1, from coordinate 502,827 downwards.
TGGAATTTTTGATTTTTTCGCTACCTATATTCTTTCAGGTATTGCACAATTCATACTGCTGCGTTATCGTTTTGGTATAGAAGAGCGGATGGCAGATAGCGAAAAACGATATCGTTTGTTAGCCGAAAATTCGTTTGATATCATCTGTATTCACAACTCAGATGCAACGCTGGAATTTGTCAGTCCATCCATCAAAAGAGTGCTACACTATGAACCCGAAGATTTGATTGGCAAATTGCCGCTTACGCTGGTACATCCCGATGACGCACATGTCATGAAATCATTAGATTTTAATGACCCGGCTCATGCTTTTGTCCATCACCCTGTTCAATTCAGGTTAAGAAGTAAGGAAGGTGAGTACATTTGGTTTGAAACTATTTTTACACTTCTAAATGAGTCTGATGGCATTTCAAATGTTGTTTTGAGTCAATCTCGAGATATCAGGCGTAGTAAGAAGTATCAGCAGGCGCTGGAGGAAAGAAGCCGTGAACTGGAAAGAAGTAATGCCGATTTGGAAACCTTTGCATTTGTATCATCACATGATATGCAGGAGCCGTTGCGTATGATTTCAAATTATATGCAGCTCCTCAAGAAACGTTATGCCGGGCAACTGGATGCACAGGCAGAAGAGTATATTGAATTTGCTAATAAAGGAGCCAGCAACCTGCAGTATCTTATTCGTGACCTGCTTGCTTATTCCAGAATTACAAGAACTGAGCTGAAGAAGGTAAAGGTTGATATGAACGAACTTATCAGGGAGGTTATTCGAAATATCCAGATAGAGATGAAAGAGAAAAATGTCTCTGTTGTTTATCAGGATTTGTGCCCACTGCAAGCCGACCGGAATTTATTGATGCTTGTCGTTCAGAATTTATTATTGAATGGAGTTAAATACAATCAATCTGCAACTCCTGAAATACAGATTACCTGCAGTGCCCACGACAAAGAAATACTTTACTGTTTTGCCGATAATGGTATAGGCATTAAGCCGGAGCATCAACAAAGAATATTTGAGCCGTTTCATCGCCTTCACTCCAAGAACGAATACCCCGGAACCGGTCTTGGTCTTTCTACTTGTAAAAAAGTCATTGAACGCTTGGGTGGAAAAATCTGGATACAAAGTGAAGAAAATAAAGGTTCTAAGTTTTATTTCTCACTTCCGTTAGGCTGATATTTCTGCTAGACGTTCTTCCAGCGTTTTCTTTCTGAAACCTTCTTTTACGGGGATATGATCCATAGCATATTCACTTAAAGCCGTAATTGTAAATGATGGATTTACCCCCAGATTGGCAGGAACGATAGAGCCGTCAAGAATATACATATTCGGATATCCATGAACTCGGAAATATTCATCTACCACACCTTCTTTTGGGGATTTACCCATCGGGTTGCCACCCAAAATATGTGCTGTGGTACTCATGTTAAACATTACTTCGCTAAAGGCATTCATAGCTACTGCGTTTGATTTTTTGGCATAGCGGTGTAATGCATCTTGACCAACTGGTATGTAGCTGGGTACTTTCATTTGATCCTTATTGTCAAATTTCAGACTGGTGCCGAAAAGGCCTTTCTTAAGTTGCAGTTTCATGGCATTGGGCAATGATTGCATAATTAGGAGCACAATAGAGTTTCTTGCTACCTGTGTTTCAAAGAAAAATCGAAATGTATTAACAGGCTGTTTGATCATATTTCCCAACATCTTAGCTGTTCTAACAAAGCCATTTCCCGGACCTGCAGCAAAAACACCCAAACGCATCATTGCCCCGCTGCCATCTGGATATTTACAGAGTTCTATGTGGGTATTGTCATCCGGATTAAACACCCGGCTGATAGCGATACCATGATTGAGTTTCTCACGGGAACCGCCCACCCCGGCAATCATCTCACTGTTGGTTAAAATATTTTCTCCGATTTTATCAGAAAGATTGGGAAGGGTTTTGTGAATCAGTTTCTGTTCCAGCAAAAGCTTTAGAGTACCCAATACACCGCCACTAACTACTAAACCTTTAGACCGGAATGTTTGCTTGTTTTTGCTGAAAAAAGAAGTCTGACTTTCCGTATGAATGACATATTCATTGTTCACATACTCTATCTTATTCACCAGAGTCTCCGCTAAAATTTCAGCTCCATAATCCTGAGCAAAATATAGATAGTTTTTGTCAAGGGTATTTTTCGCGTTTTCCCGGCAGCCCACCATACAACCCGCACATTCCGTACATCCTTTTCGCATAGGGCCTAATCCTTTGAAATAAGGATCTTTTTCTTTTGCTGTATCACCGAAATAGACCCCTACATAGTCAACTGGTTTGTAGGAATCGCTTCGCCCCATATCATCGGCAACCTCTTTCAGATATTTATCTTCAATAAATTCTCTCTGATATTTTGACGAACCCAGCATGAATCGTGCTTTCTCATAGTATGGAGCCATTACCTCTTTCCAGTTTTTCAAATCACTCCAAATAGGGTTCGTCCAAAAAGCCTCTTTAGGAATCATGTGGGTATTGGCATATACCAAACTACCACCGCCAACACCTGCACCACTTAACACCAACACTTCCTTAAAAAAGTCCATTTTCATAATACCCCACCAACGCAATGGAGGAAGCCACAAAAACTTGGGCAGGTTCCAGTTGCTTTTTGGAAAATCTTCAGATTTCCACCATTTGCCTTTTTCAATAACTAAAACGGAATATCCTTTTTCTGCCAAACGCATGGCACTTACACTGCCCCCAAATCCTGAGCCAATAACAATGTAATCGAATGTTTTATCAGAAGCCATAAGACGAAAAATTAACTTTATTGAATGTGATGTTAAGTTCTATCAAAACCGATAGGCGGTTTAATTGTTTAAAGTAATATTGTTGCTGCTAAAAACGAGTTGAGATTCTTTTTATCACATCGAAAATAGCTTTTGTGACAAACAATTTTGATATAACCCCGCTTAAAGATTGGAGCAGAATTTCTGTCCACCCATTCGTAATGGCAGGCCCCTGCAGTGCAGAAGGGGAAGACCAGGTGATTACTACCGTCAAGGAGATTGTAAAGTATGCGGGGAGTAAAATACATATGATTCGTACGGGAATATGGAAGCCGCGCACAAGGCCAAACAGTTTTGAAGGAGTGGGAGAGATTGGCTTGCCCTGGGTTAAAAATGCCGGACGCGAAGTGAACTTGCCTGTTGCAGTTGAAGTTGCTAATCCGGAGCATGTTGAAGCAGCACTGAAAAATGAAATCGATGTTTTATGGATTGGAGCACGTACTACAGTTTCGCCTTTTGCCGTACAGGAAATAGCTGACTCATTAAAAGGGGTGAATATTCCGGTGCTGATTAAAAATCCGATTAATCCGGATATAGAGTTGTGGATAGGAGCCCTGGAAAGGTTTCATCAGGCAGGCATCAAAAAATTAGGGGCTATCCACAGAGGTTTTTCTTCGTACGAAAAAACTATTTATCGGAACCCTCCTATGTGGGAAATACCGATAGAACTGCGCAGACGATTTCCTCAAATACCCATTATTGTAGATCCCAGCCATATGGGTGGAACTCGCGAGTTGATTTGTTTGTTAGCACAGCAAGGTATGGACATGGGTTTTGAGGGCTTGATGATTGAGAGCCACATCAACCCCGATAAAGCCTGGAGCGATGCTAAGCAGCAAGTGACCCCTCAAAGATTAGCAGAGATATTGAATGCTATAGTGGTTCGTCAACCTAATATGTCGAATGATGGGTTGCGCTCTTTACATGATTTGCGCGCCCGCATTGACCGGATCGATGATTATATCATTGAGCTGTTGAGTGAACGCATGGGTATATCCGAGAAGATTGGCGAAGTAAAGAAAGAAAACAGTCTGGCTATTCACCAAAGTGAACGCTGGTCGCAGATAGTAAAACGCGCTTTGGAGAAAGGAAACACTGGCGGATTAACATCGGATTTTATACTCAAATTTTTTCAACAGGTGCATAATGAGAGTATTCGCCACCAAAGCAAAATCATGGATCCTCAATAATTGCTCTTGTTTACGGAAGTGTTACGCAACGCCTACATGATTTTTGACATCTAAATGCAAACGCTTCTATGAAAAATAAAATTTACTCTTTATTCATTGTTCTATTTCTGGTCTTGGCTGTTGAAAATGCCCGCGCACAGTGCAGTGTGACTGTGTCTGATTCTTTAATGCCTAATTTTGATTTACAGTTAACCGGCACCCCTACATCCGGCATTCCTCCTTTTACTTATAGCTGGACTATATCGGGTAGTGTATCCGGGCAAATCATTCCGATTGATACGAGTTTGACAGGAGATACAGTTTTGATTTCTTCTAATGATTTGTTTTCAAATTACGGCTGTATCATCATCACACTTTGTATTCAGGATTCTTCCGGTTGCTCCAATTGCATGAGCGACACGGCAAATACTAATGCCATTATCTGTTATTCATCATTTAACTGGCAGGAAACACAGCCTGGGGAGATAATGATTGCACTCAATAACCCGGTGCCTGATTTTATGGGTTTTACTATTGTTACCTGGACCGATAGTGTAGGTAATCAATCGGCTCCACTGATGGGAGGCATGAGCATGCTTTATTATACACCTACTACCTATAGTGCCAGTGGTTACAGTGTGCCCGTATGCGTACAAACTTTCTTTAATAATGTTTCATACATGTGCATCTCATGCGATACGGTTCATGTTTCGGCAGTAACACCAAGCGGAATAGGTAATACAGAAGAACAGGATTATCATGTTATTGTTAATCCTGTAAGCGATGTGCTGACCATTCAGATGAAAGCCAATAACCCGACCTCCATAATTCAGTTGTTAGATGTGAATGGAAGACTATTACGCAAAGAACCATGCATAAACGGAAAAGTGATCATGAATATTTCCAATACCCCAAGAGGTATTTATTTCATAAAAGTTGCAGATACTAACGCTTCCTATACCACAAAAATTATTCATTGGTGATATATTGTTATTGCCTGAAATAGAAAAGCCCCTGACTAATTGCAGGGGCTTTTCTATTTCAGGCAATACTAGGTAACTATTGTGAGGCACTTTCACAAAGTGTTTTCAGCTTGGTTAGTCCTTTCTCGTAGTCTTTGCCTATAGCTTTATCCATACCACCCATCAGGGTCATGAATATGCGGGGCACAAAACTGTTTTCGCCTTTCATTCCCCAGGTTACTTTTTGTCCGCCCTCGGTTGGTTCAATGTTAATATAAGTTGTAGCTGTACTCTTAAATGGTTTTAGAAATTCGAGAGTCTGCTCTACATATTTTCCTTCATCCAGTTTGGTTATAGTCATAGAACCTGCACCAGCCTCATCATTTCCTGTCCAGCTGTATTTTGCGCCAACAGTGCCATCAGTTCCATCTATAGTAGTTTTCATTTTCGGATCCAATTCCTGCCACGGATTCCATTTGGGAAATTCAGAATAGTGAGAAACCGTTTTGTAAATAATATCAGCCGAAGTCTGAATAACCGCCTCTCTCTTGATATTGTAATTTTTAGGGGCAATCAATCCGATAAGTATAGCTATGCCAACTATAACAGATAGAACGATTCCTGCGATTTTTAAATATTTCATAATGCTGAGTTTTGGTGAATGATGAAGGTAAGCAATCATTTAAAAACGAGAAATATTTTTTAATAGGTTTGCTCCTTACTCATTCAAAATAATTATGACTGACGAAAACAAGAGAGTATTGCATGCCGCCCGAGGCAATCAACTAAGCTGCAAAGGTTGGGTGCAGGAGGCAGCATTAAGAATGATCTATAATAATCTGGATCCTGAAGTAGCTGAACGACCCGAAGACCTGATTGTATATGGAGGCTTAGGTAAAGCTGCGCGCAACTGGGAAGCCTTCGATAAGATAGTAGGGTCATTGCGCGATTTAGAGGAGGATGAAACTCTAATCATACAAAGCGGAAAACCGGTGGGTGTTTTGCGGTCGCATAAAGATGCCCCTCGGGTGTTGCTGGCCAATTCAAATCTTGTGGGGAGGTGGGCTACCTGGGAGCATTTTCGCGAACTGGAAAAGAAGGGACTTATCATGTATGGTCAAATGACCGCGGGTTCATGGATTTACATCGGCAGTCAGGGTATTGTGCAGGGCACTTATGAAACCTTTCTTTCGCTGGCAGAACAACATTTTGGTGGCACACTAAAGGGCAAGTTAAACGTTACCGCAGGACTTGGTGGAATGGGTGGCGCACAACCGCTTTCAATTACTATGAATGAAGGTGTTTGTTTAGCTGCTGAAATGGAGGAGTGGAGAATTAGGAAACGGATAGAAACACGATATCTTGATAAATACACTAATAGCATTGATGAAGCTATTGACTGGAGCCTGGAAGCTAAAGGAAAAGGACAGGCTGTTTCTATCGGTGTTTGTTGTAATGTGGTGGATTTGTTACAAAGGTTGCTGGATAGAAATATAACACCCGATACACTCACCGACCAAACCTCAGCGCATGATGAACTGGTAGGCTACTTCCCAGAAGGTTTGAGTGTGGAAGAAGCAAAACAACTACGTCTAGAAAATCCAAGTGAATATTGCAGTCATTCTTTAGACACTATGGCAAAACATGTTCGGCAAATGCTAGAACTACAAAAGAGAGGAGCTATTACTTTTGACTACGGAAACAACTTGAGAGGTCAGGCGAAAGATAAGAGAGGGGTAATGAATGCATTCGATTTTCCGGGTTTTGTCCCGGCATATATCAGGCCATTATTCTGTGAAGGCAAAGGGCCATTTAGATTTGTAGCACTGAGTGGTGACCCGAACGATATTGCGATATGCGATCAAAAACTGAAAGAACTTTTTCCTGATAACAAAGGTTTGCTGCGCTGGCTTGAGATGGCAAAGGAGAAAATTGCCTTTCAGGGGTTACCGGCCCGCATTTGCTGGCTGGGTATGGGTGACAGAGAAATTGCAGGAGTTGCTTTTAACGATTTAGTAAAAGAAGGGAAAGTAAAAGCTCCTATTGTAATCGGTCGCGACCACCTAGACACAGGTAGTGTAGCCTCTCCCAACCGCGAAACGGAGGCTATGATAGATGGCAGCGATGCTATTGCTGATTGGCCAATTTTGAATGCACTTATTAATACGGCAGGCGGTGCCAGTTGGGTTTCTTTTCATCATGGGGGAGGAGTGGGTATGGGTTATAGTTTACATGCAGGAATGGTGATTGTTGCAGATGGTACCGATGATGCCAAACGCAGATTAAAACGTGTTTTGCACAACGACCCGGCTATGGGTGTTATTCGCCATGCCGATGCCGGCTATGAAATAGCCCAGAAAACCAGTCAGAAATTTGGTTTGGATTTGTGAAAAGAAAAGTAAAGACAAAAACTAATTCAAAGATCTTGGAAATGAAGGGGGCGATAAAATGGATTTGTTACTGCAAATCAATAGAGATGTTTTAAATTTCAGCGTTCTTTTCAATCTTCACATAACCAAAATAAATAACTATGGAATTGCAAGCCACACTTCAGCAAATAGCCTCCCGCTACAATTACAAACTAGATGAAACATCTCCGGGTGTTTTTCGAATGGATATTGCCATACCTATCAAAGATGGTAAATTCCGATATCAGTTTGTATACATATGGATTATTAAAGAGGCTAGTGGCCGCGAACGCCTCTATATGAATAGTCGTTGCGGGACTTACTCTCCGCAATTGAATCTTTATAACATACTAAAAGAATCTGCTTATGGCAATTATAGCACTGTGACTATTACTACCGACAAGACTGCTGATGGGACTCCATGCGAAACTGTCATTACTCAGGCAGTTCCTGCTTTAGCCATGACCACTCCCGAGCTGCTGAATGAGATTATTTATGAAGTGGCTGTAAATGCAGATATTATAGAGGAGAAGTTTTTCGGAGGTGATAAGAATTAGTCACACAGAAAAGGAGCTTATTCAGATGTCATCTTACTTAAAAAGATGACATCTTTGTTTTAGATGATACACCAATTTATTTTCTGGCTACAAACACACAGAGGAATTAATATACTGTTAGTTCTTGCCTATTTCAGTTTTATTATTGCTATGCATCATCCATTAGTGTTGCTTTCTATCAGTATAGAAAACCGCCTCACTATTGAAACCTATAACCTGGTAGTAGCAGTTGTTTTTCTTACCCTGCTTAGTCTGTTTCTCTTCTTTCTGTCAAAAGGGTTTTTTAAGTATACGGATAATCGAAAGTTGAAACTGGTTTATATGCTTGCTACATTATTGTTGCTTCTTTTACACTCCCGATTTATGTTCGATAGTAACATAGAGGTCATTCACTCTTTCGAGTTTACATTCTTAGCATTTCTCATTTTTCCTTTAACCAAACGTTTCGGTGCTGCTATTTTGTTTACATTACCATTCATGCTTATAGATGAGTGGTATCAATATATCTTTCTTTATCCGCAGTGGAACGACTACTTCGATTTGAATGATATATTGACAGATACTTATGGTTGTGGTCTAACCATGCTTTTCTTAATGATAGTTGGAGTAAAGGGAAACGAAAATTTGCACCCTATATGGAGGAGAGCGGAATTCATAGGGCTGATTATCGGAGTTATTTTGGTTGCGCTGGCCAATCAGCTTGGTTATATTGTTTCGTTTGCAAACGAAGTTGGGGGTAACACTTTATTAGTTATGAATGAAAACCTGAATGGTGAATCATTCTGGAGAGCTCACCCTACCCATCACATTCTATATCATGTCATGAAACCTGTAGAAGGGCTAATAGCCATATCAGCATTGCATTTCTTTTACTTCGGATTAGATAGCTTAAGAAAGAACCCCGCGTGAAATTACAATACGCTGAACCTCTGAAGTGCCTTCATATATCTGTGTAATCTTGGCATCACGCATTAAACGCTCTACGTGATATTCTTTAACATAGCCATATCCTCCGTGAATCTGTACTGCTTCAGTGGTAGTTTTCATGGCAGTTTCGGAAGCAAATACCTTGGCCATAGCCGAAGCCTGATCGTAGTTTTGTCCTAAATCTTTTAAACGGGCGGCTTTGTATACCAATAGACGAGCGGCTTCAATCTCGGTTGCCATATCTGCCAGTTTGAAAGCAATGGCCTGGTGGTTGATAATTTCCTTTTTGAAAGCTTTGCGTTGCTTTGAGTAATCAGCAGCCAATTCATATGCCCCTGCTGCAATACCCAGTGCCTGCGCAGCAATACCTATTCTGCCGCCACTCAATGTTTTCATGGCAAACTTAAATCCGAATCCGTCTTCACCAATACGGTTTTCTTTTGGCACCTTTACATCGCTGAATAAAAGGGTATGAGTATCGCTGGCGCGTATACCCAACTTGTCTTCTTTTTTACCTACAGTAAATCCAGGCATTCCTTTCTCGACAATTAGTACATTAATGCCTTTGTGGCCTTTTGCCGGATCGGTTTGTGCAATAACCAGATACGTTGAGGCGCAGCCTCCGTTGGTAATCCAGTTTTTTGTTCCGTTAAGCAAGTAATAATCGCCCATGTCAACGGCAGTGGTACTTTGAGAAGTTGCATCGCTACCGGCTTCGGGCTCACTCAAACAGAATGCCCCGATCTTTTCACCTTTGGCTAAGGGAACCAGATATTTTCTTTTCTGTTCTTCAGTTCCATATTCCTCTAAACCCCAGCAAACAAGAGAATTGTTCACGCTCATTAAAACAGAACTGCTCGCATCCACTTTAGAAATTTCTTCCATCGCTATCACATAGCTTAACGTATCCATTCCCCCTCCTCCATATTCCGGAGAAACCATCATGCCTAAGAAGCCTAGTTCAGCCATTTTTTTAACTTGTTCCGCAGGCCAGGCCATGTGGGTATCACGATCAATTACACCAGGCTTACATTCATTCTGAGCAAAGTCACGAGCTGCCTGACGAATCATTAAATGTTCTTCGGAAAGTGAAAAATTCATAGTGGTAATTTTTGTGCGGGCGAAGATAGTACAGAAGTGCTGATGAACAAGCACAATTGAAATAAATGAGTCAATTTGATTTAAAAGTGTATCTTCCGCACCGCAAAAACAAATATCATGGGTAGACCACCAACCAGACCGAAAGGACTTAAAGACGGATTTTATATCGAAGTACGCAACAAACGCTCATCAATTTCAGTGAAATTAAGAAGTGATACACTGGCCGAAATGCAACAATCGGCTGAGCATTATAAAGCCAGCAAGGATGTAGTAATACTAGGCGAACATAAAAATGGAGAATGGGTTGATCAGCAGGATGTAAGTACCAAGAAAAAACGGAAGTAATCTATTTCGGAATATACAGTTCAAACTTCTCATCAATTGACATTCGCAGAACTCAACTTTGAGCCTGAATTAATGGAAGGACTGAACTCGATGGGTTTCAGTAAACCTACACCTATTCAGCAGCTAGCCATTCCTGTTATTTTAAGTAACCGCGACATTATTGCCTGTGCTCAAACCGGTACCGGTAAAACCGCTGCCTTTCTGTTGCCTATCATCAATAAAATAATGAAGGCTCATGAGCATAAAGTGAATTCGCTGATTATAGTGCCCACACGTGAGCTGGCAGTTCAGATTGACGAAGCTATGCAGGGGTTTGGCTATTTTACACCGGTTACGGCTATTGCCATTTATGGGGGCAAGGATGGTATTTCATTTGAACAGGAGAAGCGTGCTTTAACCGAAGGAGCTAACATTATCATAGCCACTCCGGGCCGTTTGATTGCCCACCTCAACATGGGTTATGTGAAATTTGAGCACATCCAGCACTTAGTTTTAGATGAAGCAGACCGGATGCTTGATATGGGTTTTAGCGATGACCTTAACAAAATCATCAGCTTTTTACCTAAGACTAAGCAGACTATTATGTTTTCGGCCACCATGGCTCCTAAAATACGGGAACTAGCCAAGAAAATTTTGAATAACCCTGAGCAGGTAAATATTGCAGTTTCAAAACCGGCTGCAGGAGTTTTACAAGCTGCCTATCTCGTTTATAATACGCAGAAAATGACATTGCTAAAAAGCTTGTTGACCGGCAAGAACCTTTCAAGCATATTGATTTTCTCTTCTACTAAAGATAAAGTAAAGGAATTGGAGCGTGAACTACTTCGCCAGAAATTCAACATTGCAGCAATTCACTCTGATTTAGAACAGGATCAAAGAACCGAAACACTACGCCAGTTTAAGAATAAGACATTACAAATTTTAGTGGCTACCGATGTACTTTCAAGAGGTATTGATATTGATTCAATTGGCCTGGTAATTAATTACGATGTTCCCCGAGATGCGGAAGATTATATCCACCGGGTTGGTAGAACCGCCCGCGCGGAAACAACAGGTGTAGCATTGACACTTATTAATCCGGAAGATATGCGTAAGTTTAAAAGTATTGAAGATTTAATTGGAGACGAAATCAAGAAAATACCACTACCTGTAGAATTAGGTGAGGGACCAGCCTATGAGCCAGAGAAGAGGTTCGACAAACCACAACAACGGAGAGGGAAAGGTGGTAAACCTCCCTTTAAAAAGAAGAGATAAAACGTGTTGATACGTAGTTATTCAGAATTGCATTTATTAAGAGGTAGTTAATTTTCTTATACATCTATGCCATTTATAACAACTCAATTTTACACGTATATACTTTACTTCTGGATAGCACTTGGCTTTATTGCGTTTCCTTTTCTGCTAAAAAAAACTGCTCCTTATGGCCGCCATTCAACTGCTGGTTGGGGGCCTATGATATCGAATCAATTAGGCTGGATGATTCAGGAAGGTGTTGCTCCGTTCTTTATCAGCTACTGGTTTTTTACCGGCATTTTGATTAAGACCAATGCCAGCTACCTGTTCTATGGTTTGTATATGGCCCACTATATATACCGGTCATATATATTTCCGTTTCGCACACGCACGCAGGGGAAAAAAATGCCTTTGGTTATCTGCACCTCGGCCGTCCTCTTTAATTTCTGCAACACGTTTATTATCGGTTATTACCTAGGTAACATTAATGGCAATTACATTGATACTTACTTTTTAACCCCGCGTTTTTTTATTGGCATAGTCTTGTTTTTTACCGGAGTGTTTATCAATGTAAAAAGTGACAATATGCTAATCAACCTTCGTAAGCCAGGCGAAACAGGATACAAAATACCATCCGGTTTTCTGTTTAAATATGTGTCATGCCCCAATCATTTTGGCGAAATTGTAGAGTGGTTTGGCTTTGCCTTCCTCATAGGTACTCTGCCTGCTTATAGTTTTGCTCTATGGACTTTTGTAAATCTGGTGCCCCGTACTCTTGACCATCACAAATGGTATCGTCAAAAGTTTTCAGATTATCCAAAGGATCGAATGGCGGTAATCCCTGGTGTGCTTTAATGGAATATATTTGGCTATCATTTTCTATAATGCTAAAAAATCTGATTCTTTTTTCCTTAGTATGTTTCATTAATCTACTTCCCGCAAGAGAGCCATCGGATTCTTTAAAAAGTGAGAATAGAATAGCATGGCGAAAAGAATCTTCAAACAAAGGTTCTTTATACATACAATGGGGCTATAATCGAGAGTATTTTTCACGAAGTAGTATACATTTTAAAGGAGCAGATTATGATTTAACCTTTTACAATATTACGGCACACGACCGACCGTCAAAGTTTACCTTTAATACTTACTTTAATCCAGTTAATATATCTATCCCTCAATATTGTTTTCGAGCTGGTTATTTTGTTACAGGCAGGTTACATTTTTCTCTTGGCATTGACCATCTCAAGTATGTAATGGATGCTAATCAGCGTGCAGTTCTATCTGGTGTAATCAATCCCGCTGTTTCGGCAAAGTATGGTGGGAGTTATTTACACGATACGGTTGTAGTTTCTTCTGACCTTCTCCGCTTTGAACACACTAATGGGTTAAATTTAGTATCACTCGATGTTGGTTACCTTCTGCCTTGTCTTAATATTTACAAGAAAAAGGTTTGGTTAAAATGGAATTTCGGTTTGGGTGGTTTTTTTGTAATTACCAAAACTGATGTTACCATATTAAATGATCGTACAGACAACAAGTTCCATCTATCAGGTTATTGTATTGCGGCACACACAGGACCTCGATTTGAATTTTGGAAATGGGGTTTTGTTGGATTTGAAGTTAAAGGCGGCTATATAGGACTGCCTGATGTCCTTATTCATAATGAACAACCTATTCGGGCCAACCACGACTTTGGTTTTTTTGAGTACTACGGACTAGTTGGATTTCAAATTCCGATCCCCGAAATAATTAGAGAGATAAAGGAGACTAGACAAAGTAGATTTAGAAAAAATCAAGGCTAGTATCATATTGAATAATTTAATCAAACTTATTTGTCTAAAACCGGTTTTTACCTTTTACTAAGCTTCACTTTTCTAGCGTACGCGCTAAGTATGCGATTGGATGTTATGGATGTTGATGCTGCCCAATACGCACAAATGAGCTGGGAAATGTTAAGCAGCAATCATTTGCTGCAGTTATATTGTAGTAATCACGATTATCTGGATAAGCCACCTTTACTTTTCTGGCTCAACTCGCTTAGTTTCTATTTGTTAGGTATCAGCAATTTCTCTTACAAACTTCCATCCATACTGTTCGCTTTAATTGGAATTTATTCTACTTATCGTTTCACTCTCATTTATTATAGTCAGCGAGTAGCACAAACTGCGGCTATCATGCTGGCAACCTCTCAGGCACTCTTTTTAATTACGAACGATGTACGGACCGACACCATCTTAATGGGTGCCGTCATGTGGTCTGTTTGGCAATGGACTGAGTTTTTCGAAACCTCAAAGACAAGGAACCTGTATTGGGGTAGTTTAGGGCTTTCTTTAGCGTTGTTAGCAAAAGGTCCGGTTGCAATTATTGCTACGGGGGCGGCTCTGATGCCACAATTACTTTGGAAACAAAAACTGAATAAGTTGTTTGATTCACGCATCATATTGGCGTTTATAATTATCGCTCTATTGCTTATACCTATGTGTGTAGGTCTATATAATCAGTTTGGTGTAAGGGGACTTAAATTCTATTTCTGGACACAAAGTTTCGGACGTATAACCGGGGAGAATGAATGGAACAATCACCCGGATACATTTTTTCTAGTACACAGCATGGCTTGGGCTTTTTTACCTTGGAGCGTTTTCTTGTTTATTGGCTGGATGAGGTCAATAGGAAACTTACTGAAAACACGATTCTCTCAAGTATTGAATACTGAAATTGCTTCAATAAGCGGTTTTAGTTTGATGTTGCTGGCTCTCTCTTTATCCCAATACCAGTTACCGCATTATATTTTTGTTGTTTTCCCATTGGCAGCAGTAATCGCATCAGTTTATTATCACGAGCTACCGTTGGATGCAAAGTTGGGTAAATATATGTACGCTCTTCAGGGTATTTTGATTATTGCATTGTTGCCTGGGGCGTTGTTTTGCCAGTATGCTTTTATGGGTTTTGATTTGTTATCGCTTTCATTTTTGGTGATTGCGGTATTACTCACGTGCGTAGTTTTCTTAAAAACAAAAAACTGGATTTATACTTCCGGTTTTGCAATTGTCTGTTTCAATATATTGCTGAGCGGATTTTACTATCCGGAGATATTAAAGTATCAGCCACAGGCAGATTTTGGCAAATACATGAGGCAGCACAGTGACGAAAATATCAGTTACATAGCCTATAAATCAACGATAGCTTTTTCAACGGTTTTTTATGCGCAACAAATGCAAGCCGCAGAGTTTTGGAAACCTGAAGATTTGAAAAAGTATCTAGATAAAAAACAAAAACTATTCGTTATCACCGGCCCGGAAGGTTTGTCCAGTATTCGGGCTGAGAAAATTCCTTTAGAGATTATTCAAGAAAGAATCAGTTTCCCAATTTCTAGATTGAACGGTAAATTTTTGAATCCGACTACACGACAAACCGTATGTGAGAAATTGTTTCTCTTAAAGATATCTCTTTAACTGATTTAGTATTTTAAGAACCGCTTTACACAAAAAGAAGTTTCATTTTCAAGTTTAATCAGGTAGATGCCTGTCGGTAATTGGGTTACATCCACCATCTGCAAGTCACGAATAGTTTGATTATCGGAATATACATTTCCGTTTACATCCGTTATCTGGTAGGTCATAGTTTCCGGCAATCCGTTCAATACTATCAAATCTGAGGATGGATTAGGAACTAAATCCACCTCGTCAGAAATAACTTTTTGTATGCCGTTGTAAGCTGATGCGTTCACATTGATATTATCAAGGTAGTATGCATTGCCTGAGTAATTAGTTAGTTCTATTTTAAACATAAATCCGGAAACGCTGTGTGAGGCTGGTATTGAAAATGTAAATGGTTTCCATTGGGTGGAATCCAAGGGGGCCCAATCCGGATCAGTTTCAACCGACAAAGTAGTTCGTAAAGAAGAGCTATTTTTTTTGCCTTTTGAAATCCATGTTTTTCCGCAATCATTCGATATAAATACTTCCAGCTGGTCATTACTGTTCAACATCTTTTGGGTACAAGCATAGCGGAAAGAAAAGTTGGGTAGTAGTGTGTTGTTCAAATTGATTGTCGGTGAAATCAGAGTGGTTCTACCTGCGTAAACAACAGTTGTATCCGGAATCCGCAATACTGCAGAGCGTGTGCTTTTATATCCCTGTGAAAGCGCTGAAAGATTGAATACAAGCTGTCCGTTATCTGTAGTTGGGAACAACTGTGATGTGCCAATATTGCTGATAGTTTCAAAATCCTGCACATAATAAGGGGTGCCTGAAATAGAGTAGTTTATATGAACAAGAACAGGGTCGCTGGTTAATGTTGTTCCACCTTTGGTTGCCATAAGGGTTACTGTGTAATCTCCATCTGCGGCATAAGCATATTTCGGATTCTGTTCGGTAGAAGTGTTGCCGTCACCAAAGTTCCATAGCCAGCTATCCGGGGTTGCTATACTCTGATCTGAAAACTGAATGGAGTCTCCTACGCAGGCCACCCGCTGTTCTATATTAAAATTAGCCTTGCAAAGACTGGTCAGGTTTACTCCTGTGGTTGACAGATTCTGCGCTGTTATCAGATTATTTCGGCCTGCCATTGTCGAGTTTAGAGTTGCACGCATTCGCTGGCGTTGCCCCTGTGTAAACATAAAATTGCAATAGCTGTAGTCCATTGCATTCTGAACATTATCTACCGTATTGCCGCATGAAGCTGCGTTCAGATTGCAAGTGCCCCAACCCTGAGTAGGCGGAGTATCATCTACATCATCACCTACATTGCAATTGCTTGCCTGACCCACAGGTAGATAGTAATAATAGGGCACGTTGTTTCCTCCCCAAATGTGAAACAGATTGAGGTAATGTCCTGCTTCATGAGCCAAAACCACCGAACTCAAATCGCTGGAAGTTCCAATATCTCCGACATAGTCATTGGCCACTACCATGCCGTCCCATTCCGGTTTTGCAGCTGCCTGATCAGGCATAAGGCAATGCCCGGCTAAATTGGCAATACTCTTTACAACATATATATTGAGATATTTGGACGGATCCCAGTGAATAAAGTCTTTTACTCGATGGTCGCCTATAGAGGTTGCAGGTGATGCAATACGGTTAATGCCACTTGTACAATTTCCATTAGGGTCTAAATGAGCAAGTCGGAATTCAATTTCACAGTCGGCTGCAATAGATTGAAATGCTGATACTATAGACGATGTATCCGGATTTTGTTTTCTGAAATTCCAGTTTAGCACTTTCAGGCCGCTCATTATCTGAGCATCAGAAATGTTTTCAGTCCCATAGGTATGAATAACATGAAAAACTACGGGAATAATATACAATGAATCGGGATTGGCTCTTCCGGATAAAGAGGAAATATAATTCTGCGTAAAACTTTTTAGTTCAGCCCGGTTTGCCAGCATTAGAGATTGCAAGTCAGGATGGTTTTGATAAAACTCCCAGGACACTTCATCTGTCCCGCAATATTTCAATGGTTGCTGCGCAGTTAACTTTGCAGTTATAAGATTGATTGCCAATGCTAACAGAAATACCTTTTTCATTCCATTTTGTTTGAGGCGAAAAATAAATGATTTAATCAAGGTGCAGGTTAGCAATAAAAAAAAGCACTTCGAGGGATCCCCGAAGTGCTTTTTCAGTAATATATTCAAGATATCAAAATCTTCCTCCAGGTCTTCCTCCTCCATTTGGTCCAGGGCCAGGATTGTTACCTTTTTGCTGTTGGCGCTGGTCGCGCATTTCTTTCAATTTTTCGTGAAACTCATGTTCCAGATTATACAGTTGATTCAACTTGGTTTTTCCCAACGCTCCTTCAAACTGATTTTTATATTTCTTTTTCAAGTCCAGTTTTTTCTGCTCCATATCCAGTTGCTGTTCTGCAGTAGGTTGTATATCCGGCCCTTGTTTAAAGTTTTTACGAAGTGTTTCCATATCGTTTCTATACTGATTATAAACAGGCCAGAAATTCTGTGCTTCCGCAGGAGTTAGATTTAGTTTTTCACTGATAAATGCAATGCGAAGTGCTTCTATCCGGTCAGCTTTATTGCCTTTTGGCGGTTCCTGTGGCCCTTGTGCAAAAGCTGATACTCCCCAAACAGTGGTTATAAGCACTAGTGCCAGGTTTTTCAAATTCGTCTTCATCGTTTTCATTGTATTGTAATTTAAATCGGTTTAATCTAGTATAGCATTGTTTAATTCTTCATCTGTCAAATTTGACAGAGCTTCTTTTATTCCATCTGAACTTTGTTCATTAGTAAACTCGTTCAGGTCGGTATTTTCAAAAACTTCGTCTAAAACCTCATCGGTATGGGCATCTAAATAAGTACTCAGTTCCTGATCACTCAACTTCGCCATTTTGCAATCTAAATCACTGCATTGCTGTTCTACCTGAGTAAAAAACATAACGGCAACCAGAATGGTAGAAGCCAACCCTGCAAATGCTATAGCATATTTTGGTTTAAAAAATACACTGAATACATCTTCCACCATTGCATTTATCTGAATCAGCCATACAGGAGTTCCCGATAACTCAGTGGTCTTTTGTTCTGCGTTAATACGGGCTATCATTCTTTGGGGAAATGAGGCAAAATAGTTGGCGGGCACATCAGTTTTGTAGTTTTTTTGCAGACCGGCAAGTTGCGGAGCTATCTCAGCTAATTCTTCGTGACGAATTTTCTTCAGCAGCTTAGCAGAAAAAGTATGAAAGTATGGTGAAGGAACTTCGAGTGAGTTAACTCTATCAAGTTTCAATAAATCAGGCGCTATTGTTTTTAGTTCTTCCTGAAAAGTTTGATTATCTATCAGATCAAGCAGATTCAATTTGAATGTATCGAAATACCCTTCAGGAACTGAATAGAAGTTCTTTCTTTCTATAGCGGCCAATACGGGGGCTACCGTATTCAGTTCCTTTAATATTTCTGCGTTCCGTTTCATTTTGCTGAGTGTGACTAATCAGTTCTCAAAAGGTTTAATGACCTGCCAGCAAATATTTTTCAATTTTTTGAGCCGCATGATGATAGCTGGCTTTTAAGGCTCCTTCGGTGGTCCCTAAAATTTCACTCATCTGCTCGTAGGGCATTTCATCGTAGTAACGAAGATTAAATACCATTTTTTGCTTGTCGGGCAGGCTGTCAATTGCTTTTTGTAAACGTGCCTGTATATCTTCGCCATCAATCGGATTAGCATCACCTTTTAAATAGTTTGAAGGAGAATAATCATTCTCTTCATCACCAACATTATTTGAGTCAAATGAAATAGTTGCTTTCTTGGTTCTTATGTTGATAAACGTAATAGTCTCATTAGTAGCAATGCGGTATAGCCAGGTAAAAAGCTGTGAGTCGGCTCTGAAATTTTCTAAGCCTTTCCAGACCTTCAAAAAAGTATTTTGCATGACATCATTCGCATCGTCATGGTCTTTGACCATTCTGCGTATATGCCAGTACACCTTCTGCTGATATTGCTCAATCAGTAAAGTGAACGCCCGCTCTTTGCCGGAGCCGGAATGAAAAAGATCAAGAATTTCTCTGTCGGTCATAGCTTTGGGGTTGCCTTTACGACCCAAAAAATAATGAAAGGTTTAAAACCAAATTACTTTTTGCGTGCAATTACTCGCTTAACAGCAGCCATTACATCTGAGGTATCTAGCCCGTACTTAGCCATTAGTTGGTCAGGAGTTCCGCTTTGTCCGAATGAATCATTCACGGCTACGTATTCAAGCGGAGTAGGATATTCTTTAGCTAATAATAAGGCTACTGAAGAACCAAGTCCTCCAATTCGATTATGCTCTTCACAAACCACCGCACATTTAGTTTTTGCTACCGATTTCAAAATGGCATCTTCATCGAGCGGTTTGATGGTATGTATGTTTATTAGCTCCACCGAAAGCCCTTCAGATTCCAATTGACGAGCAGCCTCTACAGCTTTCCAAACAAGATGACCGGTTGCGAAAATGGTTACATCTTTACCTTCGTTCATCACAATAGCCTTACCTAGTCTAAAACTTCCCTCGGGCATAAATATGGGCCATACAGGGCGACCAAAGCGCAGGTAAACAGGACCCACATGCGCAGCAGATGCAATGGTTGCTTCTTTGGTCTGATTATAATCACAAGGATTTATAACCACCATGCCCGGCAGCATTTGCATTAAGCCAATATCTTCCAATATCTGGTGTGTGGCACCATCCTCGCCTAATGTGACACCGGCATGGGAGGCCGCTATTTTTACATTTTTTCCGCTATAGGCTACACTTTGGCGAATTTGGTCATATACACGCCCGGTTGCAAAATTAGCAAAGGTGGTAGCAAAAGGTATTTTACCGCCTATGGTTAAGCCTGCTGCTACACCAATCATGTTGGCTTCGGCAATGCCACATTGAATAAAACGCTCCGGAAATTCTTTAATAAACGCATCAAGCTTTAATGAACCTGCCAAGTCAGCGCAAAGTGCTACAACATCCGGATTGGTTTTACCCAGTTCTAAAATCCCAGCACCGAAGCCGCTGCGGGTGTCCTTATTTCCTGTAGATGTGTAATCTGCTAGCATAGAAAATTGAAGCTTTTTTTACAGCTTCAAACTTAAACTTCCGCCACTTGCAATGTCAAACTCTTTATCAACGGAGGTGTGGATAGTGCGAGCGAACTTGGAGCGGTATACCATTCTGTAACGCCCGGGCTGAAGTGCAATGGTTTCTTGTCGATCTTTTATGTGTAGTTCATATATTTTTTTCATGCGTCCATCTTCTACTATAAAAATGGCTCCATAGGCTTCAAAACCCTTATTGATGGTCAATATTCCAGGAGAGGGAACCATCACATCGGTGGTTTTACTTTGTTCAACTTTCACCCCTTTTATGAAGGTTCGTGGCAAGGTCAGTATTTCCAGATCGTAGGTGCCGCAAAGGTATTTTTCCCGGCTGTTCATACTTTGAATGTTGACGGTTTCAATATCTCCCGGTTGATGTACCAAGCATTTGATTCGCTCCACCGCAGCAGTTTTAGAAATGGTGCCTTGCAGCGAAAAATTGAGATAACCTTGTGACACCTTAACCGAAATAGTGTTATGAACATTTCTTCGTAGCGAGATAGAATCAACCATTACGGGCGGAATGGTGTGTATCTGTAGTTTATATCTAAACATCGGAGACACTACCATTGTGTCGGGCACCCCCCGGGCGTTCATAGAGTGATAAAAATTGTATTTAGGTAAACCGGTTTCCAGGTCATAAAAAGTCATGTTGACATCACTTTCAGTAGGCTGACCTCTCTGGTCGTTCAGATTGACCTGTAAAGAAGTTTGGGCTACTGATTCAGTTACAACAGTTTTCAGCACTTCAGAAAATTCTGTTGCAGAATTGGTGTTATACAACTTGCCCATACAATTCATCTCCTCTACATTTTTTGCCTGCAGGGCCATTCCTATTATAAAAGGCTTTAGCAATATATTGTTTTTCTGCAACAGCAAAGCCACCGAACAAGGGTCGCGGTTGCAGGCATCTTCTCCGTCTGTAATAATGATGATAATGTTTTTCGCCACACTGCCTCCAAAGTCGGGAACGGCTTTTTCGATAGAGTAAACCAGTGGTGTAATTCCTTTGGGTTTTATTTCGTCCAGCTTGCGTTTAATTAAACGCGCATTCCCGGTATCAATCCTCACTTCAAGTTTGGAATCATGACAATTTTTATCGGGTTCAGGATACAAATGACCAAACACTCTCAATCCCATTTCACAGTTGGGGGTTATAGAAATACTATCGGCAATATCTGCCAGTGCAGTCCGCGCCACATCCCATTTACTTCCTCCTTTCCATTCATTTTTCATACTTAGAGAAGCATCCAGAAGAAACAAAATTCTGGTTTTCTCTTGCGAAAAAGATTGCAAGGAGTATAACAATAGCAAGGTTGTGATGAGTCCTCCACACCAATCTTTTGTATAAAAACCGAAAAACTCTTTTTTCATCACCTGTTATTCGTGGAGGTTTAAAACAATGGTTTGCCCTTCGTTAACAGTAAATTGTTTGGTTCTGGTACTCTCGCTATCATAACTTGCTTTTGATTTATAGACCAGCCAATACTCTCCGGGTTGCAATTTCCTGTTGCCTGTTTTGGTATTGATTTCAAACCTATCTACCATTTCAAGAATGCCCTGATGGGTTCTGTAGATACTTGCCAGCAACTTATCTTCTGTCATTATAGAGAGTGTTCCATAATTTGATAGGGGCATCACGTTTTCAGAGAAAGGAACAATCATGGTATCAGAAATTATTTCGGGTGTTGTCAATATCTCCAGATGGTAGTTGGCTGTCAGGTACATTTCCTGCTCATTCAGATCCTGTACATTCAGTATGTCATTAGGATTTTTTTTCGGTCGAATAATTACTTGTGCGTTGTTGTTTGCGATAGTCGCATTCAGACACTCGGTTGTAAAATTACCGGCAGGGACATCCAGTGCTATAATATTATGCTTGCCGGGGACCAACTCTATGTTTTCTTTTTTGACAGATGGATAAGTGTGTAACTCTAAATCATATACTCCTACAGGGTCCAGGTAAAGCGTGTCGGGATTACCTTTTTCGTTGAGTGTGTGAACAAAGTTGTATAGTGTTTTACCACTAGCATGGTCGTATAGTGTAAATGGAATATTGGTTACTGTTGGGTTGCCATTTGCATTGAGCAGATTAACCTGTGCGGTGGTGGTATTTAAGGTTTGTCTGATAATGATACCAACCGTATTATACAGCGAGGGTTCATCTTTTGTATCCAGAACGGTGCCGATACACTTTAGTTTTTCTATAAAACTCTGACCTCCGTTTAAACCTACTATAAATGGACGGAGTGAAATACGTTTGTCCAGTAGTTTTTGTGATGCCACACATGGATTTCCATCGCAATTTTCATTTCCATCGGTGATAACAATTATAGAGTTCAGACTTTTTAGGTCAACGGGGAAATCGTTGGCGGCTTGCGCTAATGAATAGGCAATAGGGGTCATGCCCTGAGGAGATATATTCTCAAGTGATGTCTTTATTCTCTCTGCATTGTTCTTGGCAAAAGTAATCAGCAGTTTGCTGTCTTTACAATTTTTTTCGGATCTGGGCGATTGGTATCCAAAGGCACGAACGCCAAATTCCACATTCGGATTTTTCTTTTCTACCGAGTCAATCAGCTTATAAAGTAATTCTTTAGCAGTTTCGTATTTCTGTCTGCCGTTCCAGGTTTCTTTCATGCTTCCTGAAACATCGAGCACAAACAAAACCCTATTTACGCTTGGTTTATATACCTGTGTTTGTTGCGACAGCAACAATTGGCTGTAGAGAAAGCAACAGTAAGTTATTATACCAATGCGAATCAAAGCTTTCATTTTATCAGAACCGAAAGTAAAAAGGATTATTTCAAATCAGTGTGAGAAGCTTCAGTCGTAAAAAAGTTGTAATATCACGTAATGAGTGCAAAAAGTAAAGTATGGTTACTGAGTTTGTTAATAGGTTTGGCAGCAGCTTGTTCTTCCTTTCTTTTAAAATCTTTTGAAAGCGATAAGTTCAGAATCTACTTTGACGAAAAACTGATAAAAGGAAAGCAGGAGTATTTATCTAAACCGGTAGGGAGTCTTTCGCAAATCAACCGGCCCAATATTATTGTTATTCTGGCAGATGACTTGGGCCAAACTGATATCTCTCTGTATGGCAATAAAACTATTGCAACTCCGAATATTGATCGTATTGGCAAAAGCGGTGTAACTTTCACACAAGGATACATATCCTCACCTATTTGTTCTCCATCTCGTGCCGGCTTACTAACCGGGCGATACCAGCAAAGATTTGGACATGAATTTCAGCCCAATCATCGTTACCTTAAGAATATGCTGGAGTATTATGGCTTTAAGATGATGCCGCGATTCAAGCCATTGTCTCCTATTAAATCGCTGGAAGTTCCGCCAACTGAAGAACGGTTACGTCAGGGGCTAGCTCCATCCGAAATCACATTGGCTGAGCTTTTGAAGAAATACGATTACTCTACTGCAGTTATTGGTAAGTGGCATTTAGGTGCTGCAGACTTTGCCAAACCGTGTGCCCGTGGGTTTGATTACCAATATGGGTTTTATGAGGCGTTTACTTTATATGCCGAGAAGAAAGATACCTCTATAGTTAATCAACCTGTAAAAGGCGATTATATGGATAAGCATGAATGGGAAACTGCTGAAGGCCGAACCGGAAACTGTGCTATACTCCGTAATTGCTGTGAGCGCCAGAAGGAAAATAAATACTTAACTGATAAACTGACTGATGAGGCTATATCATTTGTTGATGCTAATCAAAAAAAGCCTTTCTTTCTGTATCTGCCATATAATGCACCGCACGCACCATTACAGGCACCCCGGAAGTATTATGAGCAGTTTGCTCATATCAAAGACCCTGTAAAGAGAGTTTACGCAGCCATGATAAAAAGTATGGATGATCAGGTTGGACGTTTACTGAATCATGTAGACAGTTTAGGATTGACTGACAACACCGTGATAGTTTTTTTAAGCGATAATGGTGGAGCGGTATATAACGGAACTACAGATAATGCGCCCTACAGAGGTGGTAAGTTAACCAATTTTGAAGGAGGTATTCGGGTGCCATTCATGATGAAGTGGGACAAGAAAATTAAACCTGGAACTGTTTACACTAACCCGGTTATTTCATTGGATGTTTTTACAACTATTGCCGGTATTATGGGCATTGATTTGCCTGTTGACAGAACTTATGACGGAGTTAACCTGATTCCTTTTGTGAACGGAGAAAAGACGGTTATACCACACGACCGGCTTTGCTGGCGAAGTGATTTTAATAAAGCGATAATAGAGGGCGACTGGAAACTGATTGTGAATGAATATGACAATACGAATCAGCTTTACAATATTCGGACAGATAGCATTGAACACCATAACCTATTTTTGCAAAAGCCGGAGATAGCAAAACAACTTCAAACAAATTTAGATAGCTGGGAAAGCGAAATGATAAAGCCGCTTTGGCCACGAGTGGTTAACTACGTTTACAAAGACGACTTGGGTAGATACGTATTTGCTATTTAACCGAAACGTTAGTAATCGCCCAGCGATTCTTCCAGTTGCGCCAATGCCTTGGCAAGTTGTTCATTATTAGGTGCTACTCCATGCCATTTATGGTCACCTATCATAAAGTCAACACCATGCCCCATTTCAGTCGTCATGATGATAAATACTGGTTTGCCTTTTCCTGTTTTTGATTTGGCTTCGTTTAGACCGGCTACTACTTTAGCCATATCATTGCCTTCCATATGTACAACGTCCCACCCAAACGATCTAATTTTCTCTTCTAAATTTCCAAGGGAGAGTACATCTTTCGTATCTCCATCAATCTGCTTGCCGTTATAATCTATGGTAGCAATGATGTTATCCAGTTTGTGATGCGGAGCACTCATTAATGCTTCCCAAATCTGTCCCTCCTGGAATTCTCCATCGCCATGCAGGGTATAAACTAAAGAGGTATCTTTATTCATCTTTTTGGCCAGCGCAGTACCAATAGCCAAACTTAACCCTTGACCCAGTGACCCCGAAGCGGCACGTATGCCCGGCAAATGCTCTTTGGTTGCCGGATGGCCCTGTACTCTGGAATTCAGTTTACGGAAGGTGCCTAATTCTTTAATATCAAAATAACCTGCGCGAGCTAACACACTGTACCAAACCGGGCATATGTGGCCGTTAGATAAAAAGAATATGTCTTCGCCTTTGCCGTCCATGTTAAAATCTTTGTGGTGTTTCATGGCATCAAAGTATAAGGCAACCATAAACTCTGTGCAACCTAAAGAACCACCCGGATGACCGGAGTTTACTGCATTAACCATGCGTAAAATATCTCTGCGTACCTGCGATGAAATTTTTTGAAGCTTCTGAATATCCGCCATGTGTATTAGATTTTGTGCTAAAATATAAGCCACAAAATAGGAGGCCTTAAAAAGTTTCTAACCATGGTGGGAAATCTAAGCGGAACAGGTTTTTCAGTCAATTAATACTTTAAGTTTGCGGTATGAAAAAGATTAATTTCTATAGCGGTCCGGCTATTTTACCCGAGGAGGTGTTACTACAGGCACAGGAGGCCATACAAAGTTTTGCCGGAACCGGATTGAGCATACTGGAAATTTCACACCGCAGTAAAGAGTTTGTTCGGGTAATGGACGAGTCGATTGCATTGGTCAAGGAGTTGATGCATTTAGGCGATTCGTACGAGGTAATGTTTCTTCAGGGAGGAGCCTCTTCACAGTTTTTTATGGTGCCCATGAATTTACTAAATGAAAACGAAACGGCTTCGTATCTCGATACAGGTCAGTGGGCTCATAGTGCTATGGAAGAAGCTAAAAGTTTCGGTCAAATACACGTGGCTGGTTCTTCCAGAGATGCGAATTACTCATTTATTCCTAAAGATTTATCTCTGCCGGAGAATACAAAATACCTTCACCTTACCACCAACAATACAATCTACGGAACGCAAATCTCTTCGGCACTGCTGGCGGATATTGCTAAGAAGGCTCCAAGTGTGGTAGCTGATATGAGTTCAGACATTTTTTCGCGCCAACTGGACTTTAACAGCTTTGATCTGATTTATGCCGGGGCACAGAAAAACTTTGGTTGTGCAGGTAGTACGCTGGTGGTGGTCAATAAAAATATGTTAGGCACTGTAAATAAAAAACTGCCCAAGATGCTTGATTACCGAGTTCATATTGATAAGCAGAGCATGCATAACACACCTTCAGTTTTTTCTGTTTACATATCCTATCTTACCTTGCAATGGATAAAAAAACAGGGCCTGAAAACGCTGGAAGAAATCAATGTGAGAAAAGCGAATAAACTTTATGCAGCGATTGATAACAGCAACCTGTTTCAAGGCACGGTAGCTAAAGACGACCGTTCTTTAATGAATGTTTGTTTTGTAATGAAGGATAAAACGCTGGAAGAAAAATTTCTGGCTTTTGCCCACCAGCAGGGAGCAGTAGGTATAAAAGGATACAGAACGGTTGGCGGATTCAGGGCATCAATCTATAATGCGATGCCCGAAAGCGGAGTAAATGTATTGATAGAAGCTATGAAAGAGTTTGAACGAACTAGCTAGTCGGTTGATTGCTGGGTGATGAACTGCATATCGTACAAACGTTTATAGTAACCGTTGAGTGCCAGCAATTCTTCGTGTGAGCCAAATTCTTTTATCTCCCCTTTATCCAGCACCATAATTTTATGTGCACTTCGGATAGTAGAAAGCCTGTGGGCGATAACAATGGATGTACGGCCTTTGACCAGTGTTTCTATAGCATGCTGAATTAATTCCTCACTCTCACTATCAATCGAGGATGTTGCTTCATCTAAAATCAGTATGCTTGGGCTATATACCAGTGCTCTTACAAATGAAATCAGTTGTCGCTGACCCATCGAGAGGGTTGCACCACGCTCCATCACCAGATAATCATACCCACCCGGAAGTTTTTGAATAAAGTTATGAGCCCCTACCAGTTTAGCCGCCCGTATTACCTGATCCTGTGTAACACTTTCGTTGCGAAGCGTAATATTTTCGTAAACACTTCCGGCAAATAAAAAGACATCCTGCAACACGACACTCATTTTTGAGCGCAGCGAAGACAGCTCGTAATCACGGATATCTTTATCATCAACTTTAATCGATCCTTTATTGATATCATAAAAACGACCAAGGATGGAGATTGTAGATGATTTTCCGGAGCCGGTGGCACCCACAATCGCTAATGTCTCTCCGGCAGGTAATTGAAAAGAAACATTTTTTAAAACATAGTCTTCGTGATTGTATGCGAACCATACCTGTTCAAAAGCTACTTTTCCTTGAATTGAAGCGGGTGATAGTTTTCCGTAGTTGGGAATAAACTCATCGGTATCTAACAGTTTGAAAACCCGTTCTGCAGCTACAATGCCCCGCTGAATAATGTTTACCTTATCAGCAATAAAACGCAGTGGACGAAACAACATGTTAATGAGCAGTAGAAAGCCGGAAATAACTCCTATGCCCTTAATATCGAGTAAATTTTGATTGAACGCACTGCCACTTAAAATCTGATTGGAAGCCATCCATATCATACATCCGATAGCTATTGCCAGGCAAACTTCCACAGCCGGAAAAAACAATGAGTAATACCAGATGCCGCTAATATTAGCATCGCGAAGTGCGCTGTTGATGAGTTCAAATTTTTTCTTCTCCTTCTCTTCCACATTAAAAATCTGAATAATCCGCATACCGGTAATATGTTCCTGTAAAAAGGCATTCAGACGTCCAATTTGTAAACGCTCCTCCTGAAAAGATTTTTTTACACCCTCCTGAAACCAGCGGGTAAACCAGAGTAACAAGGGTAGCACCAGTAAACTAGCCACTGCTACTTTCCAGTTGACATAAAACATTGCGGTAACTACCGCTATGATGGTCAGTATGTCAGCCACAATGCTGATAAGACCTTCGCTGAATGTATCGTTGATGGCCTCTATATCAGTGATGGTACGGGTAGTGGAAGTGCCGATAGGGGTATGGTCAAAATACTTTAACCGGGAGTTGATAATGTGACGATATACCCGAACACGCATGTCTTTCACAATGCTTTGACCCAGCCAGGCGGTTACGTAATTAAACAGGTAACGCAGCAGCGACTCGCTTATCAGTATACTAATCATCCACCAAGTGGCCTGTTGCAGTTTAGCCAGATCGAACGACTCTTTGCTAATAAAGTGGTCGGTTGTGTAAATGATAATGAGCGGACGACCGATAGATAAGATAGCCAGTATAATGGAAAGGAAGATTGACGAATAAAAAACCACCTGATAAGGATTGGTGAGAAGCACTATCCTTTTAAGGAGGTCAAAATCAATAAGTGGCTTTTTCTTTTCAGACATGAAGGGGCGAATGTAATAGAGAATTGGACGAATTGACAAATTGAACAAATCAGAAATGGAGACTAATCTAGGAGGCTCGCTTTGATGTTGAGATGATTTTATTTATTACCCGCTGTATCTCGTCAAGACGAGCTATCAGATGGTCGCAATCGGGAAAGTGATTTGAGTGCTTGCACAAGGAAAGCCAGTAAGCTGTTTCGTTCATTTCTTTGGCTGCAATTTTAAATTTATGAATAAAGTCGGCCTTGCTTTCTGCATGTTGGGCTTCGCTTGCATTAGCGCCTATTGAAGTGCCGCATTTGAAAAGCTGATTGGACAGCGGATATTTTTTTAACTCATCTAACTTGGAGCAATAGTTAATTATTTCGAGAGTAAACTCAAACGTGAGCTTCAAAACAGGATTATTCTCTTTTGTGTAATTATTCATTTGTCCAATTTATTTATTGGTTCAATTTTCTAATTGATATACGGATACCGGATTTTAGAAAGGAACAGACCATTGGGTGGTGCCAGATAATGAATGCTGAACTCTCTTTTATCGGCCACGGTAGATTTGAATTCATCTACTGAAATTTTGCCCTTCCCTACCATTAATACTGTTCCAACAATCTTGCGTATCATGCCACGAAGAAACCGGTTGGAGGTAACGGTGAAACGCAATACATCACCATGTTTGCGCTGGTATGGAAAAGACAGTGGAGTGGCGGTATCGGGGTAGTTGTAAGGTTTTAGTATCAGATGTTGCGAAGGCAACACTTCCCATTTAGCTTCTTTAATTAAGCAGATATTGGTTTTAAAATCTTCGCTGAGTAAGCAAAGCGAGGTAAAATCCTGAACACCTTTTAAAAACTCAGTTGCCTCGGTTACTTTTTGCCAGTCAATTTGATAAAAGCCCTGAAAAAAACTGTAGGGTTTTAAGAACGAAGACTTATCAAAATGCACATAATACTCGTAGGTGCGCTCGGTGGCATCAAAACGGGTGTGTGCTTTATCGTGAAGCGGAATGATTTTAAAGATAGTAATGTCGGCTGGTAATACACAGTTGAGTCGAAACAGAAAGTTAACCGGGTCTTCTATTTCTTTCAGCGTATCAAAATGCATGTAAAAATCTTTGGCATGCACGCCCGTATCGGTTCGGCCGCAGCCCATGCTGGCAATGTGGTGGCCCAGCAGTTTTTCTAAAGCTTCGTTAATAGTTTGCTGCACACTGGGCGCATTGCTTTGCACTTGCCAGCCGCAGTAGTTAGTGCCATCGTAAGAAAGGTGAAGAAAGTAGCGCAAGGTTTATAGATTGAGCGAAAGGGGCAAATGTATGAATTGCTTTAACCCTTTAACCGCGCAAGAAAATTATCGCGGTAGGTGCGGCTTAACGGTAGTTTAGCACCGCTTTGCATTACCACGGTACCTACTTCAGATTTGATATAGCGTTCTACCATATTCATGTTTACAATACATGAACTGTGAATACGTATAAAAAGACTGGCGGGCAATATCTCTTCAAAACTTTTTAATGGTTTAATGATGGTGAGGTCACTTTTATTGATACGCTTAATCAAGACATAGTTTCTGTCGGATTGAATGTATTCTATGTCATTGTTCTGTATTACCTCTGTATTATTTCCGGTAGTTAAAACTATTTTTTTCGCCATCGGTTGCGATAAATGCTCCATGTTGTCGGCTAATTGTCTGAGCAAGGAATTATCGGGCTTCGGCTTTCTGTTTAGAATAAACTTTTCTATTGCCAGTTTTAAATCATCCGTTTCTATCGGCTTTAATAAGTAGTCAACTGCGCTGAATTTAAATGCCCGGATGGCATAACTGCTGTGGGCTGTGGCAAAGATAACTCCGCCTTTGTAACCGGTGAGCTGACTTAGTAAGTCAAAACCCGTCATCACCGGCATTTCAATGTCCAGAAAAAGTAAATCAACCGGAAGGCCGGGTAATTCTTTCAGGGCTTGGGTGGGGTCGCTGAAACTGGCTATTACCTCAATATCACTGAAATATTTTTTCAGCAGCAATTGCAGTGTTTTTAAACTGGCAGGTTCATCATCTACCAAGGCAACATTTAATTTATCCATAGCCAACTATCTGGGAGCGAAAAATAGAATTTATTCGCTGAAAGCAGTAGCAGTGTACGAAAGCGGCAGACAAACTTTGACCAAAGTACCGGCCGGCTGCTTTTTTTCATCCATTAGGTCAGTAACCGAAAAATAAGGTTTGGTGTCGGTAGTTTTCCAGAGCAATTGCAGCGTTTCGTGTATCATGCCGGTGGCGTGCGACTGATGTTCTTTTTTGCGAAACTGTGCTGCTTTTTCTCGACCAATCCCGTTATCGGCTATGGCAATAGATAACTTGTTTTTAACCTTGGAGAACGATATCCGGAGTTGACCTCCGCCTTCGGTTTTATGAAAAAGCCCGTGGAGGATGCTATTTTCCACCAGTGGCTGCAGTATAAGCCCATGAACAAAAGTAGCCTCGGGATTAATTTCTTCGTCCACTTCAATTTGATAGCTAAAGCGATTATTCTGCCGGCTTTGTTCAATCTGAATATACAAATGAAGCAATTCAATATTCTGACTGAGCGGCATAACGGGTTTGCGGCTGGTATCTAAAATTAACCGCAGCAGGCGCGAGAAACGCATAATCAGGCGATCGGCCAATTCGGTGTTTTCTTCGAGCATAGATTGACGGATGCCGCTTAGTGCATTAAAAATGAAATGCGGATTCATTTGTGTACGTAAAGCCTTCAGTTCGCTCTCCGCCTGTTGCAGTTTGGCTTCCTGTAGTTCCCGCTCCTTCTTTTCATTTTCATATTTTGCCTGCATATCGGTAATACTTCGGCTCATCTCGTGGTCGTATTCCTTTTTGTAATACTCCAAATAGTATTTGTAATGTTTCAATGCCTGGGCGGGTTGACCGATAGTTTCGTAGTAACGTGAAGAAAGCTCCTCCAAACCTTCGTACACCATATCGTTGGCAACACCCGGAGCTTTGCTGCGGATATATGCCAGCAATTCACCACATTGTTTATACTTCTTCAACTCCAGAGCAACCAGGGCCAGTTGATTGCAGAGATTCAGTTCATCTACCGATACGCCATGCTTACGGGTGAGTTCCAGAGCCAGCTTCAGGCTCTTTTTGGCTTTCTTCCATTCTTTAGCTTCTAATAATATTCCGGCTTTATTACTGTGGCAGCGGGAGGCTAATACAGTGTCTTTATGTTGCAGTGCATACCGGGCAGCCAAATCATATTGCCTGCAGGCCTGCTTATGTTGCTGCTCCCTTTTTAGCATCATACCGGTGGTGAAATGCAGATGGGCATATAAGGGTAACTGTTTGTGCTGGCGTATAAGTGTATAAGCCTGTTTTAAGGCTTTTTTGCCAGCCTCCATGTTTTCCAGTTTAAAAAACAAACCGGCTATTTGAAGTAGTCCGGTACTGGTATCTGCTTTATTGCCACACTGTTCCTTTATATCAATACTTTTTTGTAAATATTCAATGGCTGAGCGATATTGATTGGTATGCAGATACACAGTGGCCAGATTGTTAAGCCCTGCATACAATTGTTGAGGTGTTTTGGTTTTCTCGGCCTGCAATAGAGCTTCCTTGTACCAAAATTCGGCATTGGTAACATCGCCCAAAGAAGTATAACAATTGCCCAAACGGTTAGCTATAGAATGATATAGAGTAGGATTCTCTTCTGGCTGTTCCCGCCTGAAAATTCGTTTTAATACCGTAATGCAACGTTTATAATCACCGGCCTCATAAAGCGGTTTGGTTTGCTCGTAAACTTGCTGGGCTTTAGTTGATTTAGGCATAACTGATTGATGCTAATATGCTAAATAAACTTTCTATTGTACCCCCATGGTAAGGATTTTTTCAATTTGGCTAAAATGTACGGATATCTGTTCAGAACTGTATGATGAATTAAACAAAGCAGTATGCGCTGTTCAGTAAATCTGATCGGGATTCTCGTATTCCATATTCGTTTCTCTACCTTTAACCTATTATCTAATCAAAATTTTAAACCCCAACCTATGAGAAAAATCTTCACCAAAATCTCGTTTTTCCTGGTTTTTGCCTCTGTGTTTGTTTTAAACAGTTGCCAGAACAAACCGGCCGGTAATACCGAAACCACTACTACCGACAGCACTCTCACCACCACCGAGGTAACCGACAGTGCCAAGGCCATGCCGTCTTTCAGCAGCACGGAATGGACTGTTATTATTAAAGTTGAATCAGCAGCCCATGTGCCGGTTGTAGGAGCACTGACCCGCTTAAAGAACATGGTGGGTGATACCAGTTG
Organism: Chitinophagales bacterium; assembly: GCA_046329535.1. Lineage (GTDB taxonomy): Bacteria > Bacteroidota > Bacteroidia > Chitinophagales > LD1 > Bog-950. Next base: position 470,103 of record JAXLUN010000003.1, on the reverse strand, counting down.
CCGTTTCGATTCTTCAATTAATACCGATTCTTTAGGTATTGCTAAATACAGCGGTGTGGGCAATTGCCCTTGCACCAAGTTCAGAGCTGGGGTGCAAACTGCCGGATGTGCCAAAGTGCAGGACAATGTTCACTGCAGCGATGTAGTAACTTTTACCTGCCCTTAGGCATTTAAGTTTTATATGAAAAGTATAAGACCGCTCTTTTGGGCGGTCTTTTTTTGTGCTAAAAAGCGGGTTTTAAAAATGAGCGTTTGGTCAAAAATGGCTGTTTTTTACAAGCCCAAAAATGTCAACCGTCCTTGAAAACACGTCAACCGTCCTTGAAAACCGGTCAACGGGATAATTCCTGAAAAAAAATGGAATGCTCTGCATACGTTTGTGGAAACACTAAAAAAAGTATGACACACCACGCTGTTTTAAACGACCCGGAAGCACCTCGGCTAAGCAAGACCGATAGTTTTACCGAATGCCCTTTAGCTATGCCGCTTAACCGCCCCCTTGGCAGCCTGACCGGTGCCAGTGATTGGTGCGATATGCACATACCCGCAGCGCGCGAACTGAGTGGAATAGCCAGCGACCCGAGTTTATTAGGCGTTTATAAAGCTTTTGAGTTTATACCGTGAAGACCATGAAACCCAGCGATGCCCTCGTTATTATACTGGGGATGGCACTGATAACCCTGGTTATACTCTGGAATTGGAGCAGAACATAAAAAACGAACCCGCTAAAACATAAAAAACATGGAAAGTATAGTGAATCACCAAGAGCCCTGCCTCACTGCCCTGGAAACTGACATTCTGGAAATGATTGCACAGGGGCTGAACAATCAGGAGATAGCCGAAGTGCTGTGCATGGATGCCGACAGCATAGAGTTTTACAAAAAACGAATGGTAATTAAAATGCGCGTACCCGGTATTACCGTGCTGCTGGCTCAAACCCTGCGCAACGGGTTATTGATAAAAAAACAGCCCCGCCTGCAAATGGTGGCCTAAATAATAAGAGCGTTCTATCAGTTGATTTGGGTTTTGATTGATAGCGGGGAAGGTAACATTTGAACGCCTTCCCCCTTTTTTACCCCCGGCCAACGGAGCGCCAAACAAAGATAATATACCCCTTGAACGAATGTATAAAGTGAGAAATCATGGACAAGAAACAAAACATAAAAAGCAACCCGATTAAAGTGTTGCTGCTGCTGTTGCCCTGCGGAGCGGTGGTAGTTGGTTTTTTATGGCTGTTGCTCAAGCTGATACAGGCCGTTTTGTAAGAAACCCGGCCGGATGAGATTTATGTAATGAGGCGTGTGCAGAACCCGTGAATTGATTCAAAAACATAAATTATAACACCCATGTTGTCGGGCATTAAAATTTTGGCATCTACCGAAAATGGTGAAAGTGACTGTTGTGCTTTTTAATATGCTTATAGCTGCTTAGGTTTGAGTAACTAAAAACAATACATACTATGAAAAACAAACTCTTTCCATCAACTACTATTGTAGCTTTAGCTCTGAAAAAAACAACTGGCAGTAGCATCAAGACATTGAAAAAGAAGAAGGACCTCTCGGTAACATTTACTACAACTTGTAATTTTATTTCCGGAACTAGTCAATGGGATATTACCGATGCCAACGGAAATCCCGACCCAAGCAAAATAACTTTTGCGGTAGTAAAAGAAACACTCGATCCCTACCCGTATGTAAAAATATTCCATAATGGCACAGAGGTACAATGTATACCAGCAGGAAATAAACGCCTCTGGAAAGTGTATTATAACTCAAGAAATAGCAAATGGTATTTTAAAGATGCGTTGTCGACCGCAACACTTACCCCTTGTAGCGGACCTCGTTTTTGTTTGGCTTATACTAACCACGAAGATAAATTTGCATTAAAATTAGATAAGAGCACAGATACGATTCCCGTGGTTATTTTTATTGGAACAGATGATTATAGAAATGGGATCTCAACTGATTTGAATGATCATGTATTTAACATACACAATGCTACAGATGTAAATACTAAAAGTGTTCATGTGGTTATGCAAGCCACTTCGGGCCTGGCGAATTATTCTTTCACTATCATGCATAATTCTAACCAGCCTACTACATTAAATCAGTGTAGCGGAGGTTCTGCACCTGACACTGCCTGTTATAAAGCGCATTAGTACCTATGGCACTACTAAATAGTGGCATGGGTTGCATTACCAATGCTTTTGTGTCTGAGATTAGCGGGGAGACTATTGAGACCATTTTTCAACTCTTTGAAGCATTAGATAGTCCGTGTAAACTATTTGTGCTTCTTAAACCTAATTTAGACCCGGCAGCCGAAGTTTTGTATAAACTTTATACAGGGAGTAACACCAATCAACGGGTGGCTCCTTTTAATACCCATCTAAACAAAAGTGAGTTTATTCTTTTACTTCGAGGGGATAATCCTGATTACCCAAAGAACTGGTATCAACTCATTCAAACCATCAGGCCTAAAGATACATCAGGAAAGCAATTAGTAATTGAGTTTGATTGGAGTCATCATACTTTTGCAGTCGAAGAGAGCTCAAGTGGTGCAATGGATAAGGGCATGTCCCTATTGACTTCTATTGGAGATGACATACTGATTATTACCACAGATACACATCCTGTTAAAATAAAAGGTGATCATGCGGCCATAAAGAATTTTTTATCAAAACATGGCTTTAAAATAGACCCGGTAGCACCGGCTTTTTTTATTGAGAATGGTGATATAATGGTAGGCGATGGTTTTGTTTTTGTGGGTATAGCAAGTTTTTTCAGGAACTACCGTATAGGTAACCCCGATGCAAGTATTGAGGATTTTAAAACTACATTAGTTAAAGCCTATTACAAAAATGAATCTCCACCGGATATTTACGTTGTTGGTAAGCCGGAACAAATGGAGGACGACAGTTTTTATCACTTAGATTTGTTTTTTAATTATGCAGGAGAGGTGGGCCGTAACAGACATTTGTTCTTTTGCGGATACATACCCGAAGAGGTAATAAATTTACTTTACGCAAACAATCAGGAAGCATTGCATTCTATACGTTTAAAACAGACGTATTTAAATGATATGTATGAGATGTTTTGTAAAATAGATGAAGAAAGATTTATTATCAAAAAGATACCATTGGTGGTGGATGGGCGGTTTATTTATACGTTTAACAACGCCTTAGTGGAGCGCAAGGGTGCTATCGGCAACTACATTATACCACATTATACAGGAATTAATGAAAACTATGTTAGCGTAGGAGGAACCTCTGCAATTGTTCAGGATTTAGTTGACAGGTATTACAAAATTGCATTTTCTGTTATTGAGCATTCCGGGTTTTGTGTAAAGCCTGTAGATACATCACGCTGTGCAAATGATGGGATTAATCAATCCCTTCACTGCATTGCCGCTGTTTTACAACGCAGTTAAAGTAGTTTGCCGGAACACTTCTTCTATTTTCTTTTTTTGCTGTTTGGCCTGCACCCAGCAAAGTAGCTCGGCTTGGCGGGCGAGGGAGGCGTTTAGTTTTTCCTGGTCGGGGCTGTGTGTGGCAGCGGGGTCTTTAATTAGCTGGCGCAGGTATTTGAAAAACAGTTTGTAATCTTCCTTGTCGGGTTGCTTGGCAAACCTGCGCTCTATGTTGCGCAGCTGGTATTCGGCCAGGTCGTAGTTTTTTAGTTCGTATTGTATGGCTAGCTGCAGCAGCTCGCTGTTGGTTTTAAGGTCCTGGCGGGCATCGGTTTTATCTTGCAGTATTTTAAGGTAGTAATCGAGGGCGCGGTTCCACTGGCCACTGACAAAAAAGGCGGCAGCCAGATTGTAACAAATGGCCAGCTGACGGGCCATATTTACTTTATGGGCATATTTTTTCAGCCCGGTTTCTATATCGGTAGCCATTTGGGTGGCTTGGTTCAGCAAACCCATGTTGCTCAGGTAAATCAATTCCAGATGAATAAGATTTTGCCAGTCTTCGCCTTCTTCATCGCGGTTGGTGGCCGGTATGGCGCGGGCTTTTTTAAGCAGAGCGGGGAAGGGTTTTAGGTCACCGGCTGCAAAGCAGGCATTGAGGTAATTGAAGAGCGATATTTTGTACGAAGACGGACTGTTTTGCTGCTGATGCGGAAAGTGAATGTCGTATAACTCAAAAACCAGTTTGGTGTAGTGCTGGTGCTGGTCCATGTGGCGGTGTATGCGATGATGCATGGCATGTATGCGGTAATAGTGCCGGTCGGCATGAAAATTATTACCGGGTTGATAGTTTTTTACAATAGGTTCTTGCAGTATACGGCTGCTTTCTTTGCGCAGCAGTTCGCTGCTTTGAGCGGTACTGATGCGTACCTGTATAAACAACCGGTTGCTGAAATACCGCAGCGAAGCCAGTATCTGCAACTGGTTCAGGGCCTGCTGTTCCTGCAGGTTAATACGGTCCGAGAGAGTTTTTAATTCATCTTGCTGCCACTCTATCTGCAAGGTCATTTCGCGCTCTATAAGAGTAAGCAGGGCGGGTAATTTATCGTACTTAACAGCCAGTTTTTTGCCTTTGTCAATGGCCTTCTGGCGCAGGTTATTCAATCGTTTTTGCCGGTAAAATTCTTCATCCAGCAACAGATTATCTATTTGATGATCGATGGTTTTATCATGGTAAAAAGAGCGCATGGCTTTCATCACCAGTTCATGCAGATTTTTCTTTTCATCGGCAAAATTTTTCAGCATCTGCTCATCGGTTAGCTGCTGTTTCAGATTGGTTTCGTTATAGGGCTCGTGGTCGGGCAGGGCATCTATTAAATCAAACAACTGCTCGTATTTATTCTTCTCTCCAATTACATGGCGCTGTGCCCATACCTTGAAATATCGCTTCTCGGCACCCGAGAGATTTTTGATTAACAGAAACAGGTCGTGGCTGGGGGTCATAGCGGTTTAAATATAACAGAAATTGAAAAGTAACTGCTAATAGACCATGGATGCCCCCCTGTCAGACTTCCTATAATGCTATGCATTTTGGTTTTAGAGGGGCTGGCGGGCAGCCTATGTTTGCCCTGTCAAAAAAAGCGAAAGCAGTGATGGAAACAGCAGGTAACAGAACAAATGCCGGTTTATCGGCCCGCGAGGCAGAAATACTTCAACTGGTGGCCCAGGGCTATACCAGCAAAGAAATTGCCAGCCGGTTGTATCTGGCTAAAGATACGATTGAAACGCATAAAAAGGCCATGGTGAAAAAAAACAGTGTGCTTAACAGCACGGCCCTGGTAGCCGAAGCGCTGCGCAAGGGCTGGATTAAATAAAGCGATGAGCCGCAGCGGGCATACCGCGGCCGCTGAAAGGTGCGCAACAAGGGAGCAGTTAAGGAGGGTATGATTGACAGCAGAGGAAGGTAAACCAAGCGTAAGCCTTCCTCATTTAAAAAAATCAAAGCAGGGGCCTGTGGCCGATAATTCTTTCAATAAATAGTGTTTGGAGGCTCAAAACCGGAGGCCGAAAAATGACCACGGAGGGGTGTAATTAGATTTCTGAAGTGAGTTCCATGACCACGGAGGAGCGTAATTAGATTTTGGAAGCAGGTTCCGTGACCACGGAGGGTTGTAATGAAATTTCGGCCGTGGGTTGCCTGACCACGCAGGGGTAAAATTAGATTTCGGGAGTTGGTTCAGTGACCATGGAGGGATGAAAATAGATTTCAGATGTGGGTTCCGTGACCACGGAGGGGCATAATTAGATTTCCGGACGGGGTTCCGTGGTAACAGAAACGAACAGGAATGACTAAAAGGAATAGAAAACATAAATTTTAACACAAAAACAAAACTATTATGTCAAGCGAAAACAGAGTGCTGCCAAGTAGCAATATTGGCCGTTTAACGGCCCTGAATAATGCTAAAAACAAAAGCGACCTGATGGGTGCGGGTAACTTTTTAACCCCCTCTACCCTTAGCCGCTTAACGGCCATACAAGCCAGCTACTTACTTAAATACGATGCTATTTACCCGGCCACGCATGCGCTGAGTGTGCTGACCGAAAAAAAATCGCAAACGCGCGAAGAGTGCGCCACTTATACCTCTCATTTTATTCAGGTCTTCAATCTGGCCATCAGGCGGGGTGTTTGGGATAAGGCCGACCGCGCCTACTATAAATTAGATGTAAGCAGCAATGCCGTGCCGCCACTTAGCAGCGATGATGATGTAAAAAACTGGGCCTATAATGTGGTGAAGGGCGAAGCCGACCGGATAGCCGCTGGCGGCACCGCCATGATTAACCCTTCGGCAGCCGAGGTAGATGCCGTTTACACCGATTTTAAACTCGATTTTAATCACCACAGCACGGCTTCCGATTTGCTGGATACCGCTCAGGAAGAGCTGGATGCTCTGAACACCGAAGCCGATAAGGTGATTAAAAAAGTATGGGATGAAGTAGAAACATTTTATAACGAGGAAGAACCCGAAAGTATGCGCGCTAATGCCCGCGAGTGGGGCGTGGTTTACAACCGCGTAGGTGGCGAAAAAGTAATTACCGGCACGGTTACCGACCTGGCTACCGGCCTGCCGCTGGAAGGGGTATCGGTAAAATTTGAGAATGGTATTAAAACAGTAATCACGGCAGCCAACGGGCAATACAGCCTCAACACTACACTGATGGACGACCAGATAATAACCGCCAAGCTGGCCACTTATGCCCACTATGCCGCCAGCCTCAAATTAACCGAGGGTGAAAATATGGTATGGAACATAGCGCTGGAAAAAATAGGCTAAACCATGCGCAAAAGCGATTGGCTGGTCATTTTACTGGGAGCCTTACTCATTGGTTTGCTCTGGCTGTGGAACCTGCAGAACACCTGACATGAACCGCAAAAGGAAGTTGAAAGAAGATTTAGCCCGGGCTGTTACCTGGTTACCGCTGGTTATCATACTGGCAGCTATCGTGCTGGCCGGGTGGTTTCTGAGGCAGGCGCTGGGGTAGGCCGGAAGATTATTGAATGAATTTTAAAAAAGGGAAATGAAAAATTATAAGCTGTTCATGGTTAGTCTGCTGCTGCTGTTGCTATGCGCCTGCACGGTGAGCAACGAAAAGTTATACCGAAGGGCGGTGGCCGATGCACAAAAAGCTAAGCCTAAGGAGGTAAATCACAACTTGCTGTTTATAGACCCTAAGGCCGATTCTGTGCTGGTGGTAACCTGGACAAATTATACGAAATATAAAGTAGATACAACTACTACTAATAGAGAAATATGGGTCACCTTATGCCCCGAACTATTGCAAAAAATAACACTAAAAGATACGGCTCAATCCTGTTTGCGTATCAAACAACTATTGGGTCTTCCGCCCACCGCAAACAAGACCCTTTTTGTAGAATTTTGGGTAAAGCCATCAGATTTATTCCGCCCTTGTCCCGATAAAGAAGTTACTGATAAGGAATGTGATTTATGTTTTCCTCCTTACACAGACTCTGTTTACAAAGACTGGTTTTTGAATAAACAGACCAACAGTTTTGCTGACAGTATTCTGTATAATAAATATCCCTGGACCAGGCTTGGCTATACGTACGATTGGTCGGCTGGTAGCAAAAACCATAGAGGGTTAAGCGAGTTTGTAATACCGCCACAACGCCAAATTAGAGTAGCAGGCATATACCCGAACCAAGATTACTTAACAAAGCAAACAACCATAAAATAAAAAGGGCATTGCTGAAAGTACAAACCAATCAGCTGCCCTTAAAACTTTATTAACCACCCCTAAATAAAAAACAACATGAAAAAGATTTACTTTTTAATGGTAGTGCTTACCGTATTGCTAAAGGCACAGCTGGCAAACGAAATTACTTTGAACACTTCTACCAAAGAAGTTTACTTACATCTACAGGATAAAGACGAAATTACTCTGCCCTTTGTGCCTCAAAAAGTAAATATTCAGTTTACAGATGACAATTGGAATAGTCTTCGTATTCAGGTAAACAAAGAAGGCAATCGTATCTTTTATGTAGCTGCCGATAAAAGTGCCATGCTAAAAGGGGATGATGAAAAAAATTACATTTTCCCCAAGAAAGACGATTTTCAAAAAGGTAAAATAACCATTGAAATAGATAAGGACGGCAACGTAAAAAAAGTGGGAAGTGTGGAAGTGAAAGAGCGTAAAATAGATAAGGAAGCGCTTTACCTTAAACTAATACTCAATAAAAAGAAAGAATCCGTAAAGACAGAAGGGCAAAACGAATCTTCGCAGTTTTGCGATAAGGCAGAGGGCGAACAAAAGATATTGCCGCTACCCTCAACTAACACGGATCCTATTCATATCACTTGCAATGAACCATCTACCTGCTGTGGAGCATCTAATAGCTATTGCGCTATCTTACCTATTTGCAAAGTAGGTGGAGAAAACAATAGTAAAACCATCCGCTATCGGGTAGTGTATGACCAGCGAAATGGCAGTCTCACTTATCTTAAGCTAAAACGATATATAGTTTGCCCTAAAGAGAATGCATATATCCAGTTATTGAAAACAGAAATAAAAGGGGAGGACACAAATGCTGCAACCAAGTTAGATGGAATCATATCCGATTTGGAATCCTTGCCATGCAGCAGTATGCGCAATTGTCGCCTATTGGCTGATTTTAAAATGTTACAAACCATACTTAATCACTCAACCAATAGTAAGGTAAAAGACGCAGCTATAGCACAAACCATTACGAGTATTGAATACCCTTATGAATACTATAAGGTTAAAAAACAATTAATGCCCCGTGCCGGAGCTGAAATGCAGGTGGATATCATCGGTAAAAAGGATGTAACATACTCCGTTGAAGCTAACGGAGAAGATAATTACATGGAATATCAGGACAAGTTTGCCGGAGTAATCGAAAAGTTTCTTACCACCGCAGCACCTGAAAAAAGCAATACAGACTCGCCTAACGTAGCGGCCACACCACTACTCCAAGAAACAGATGCAATCGAAAAACTGAAACAACACAAAGCCAACCTGCTGGGTGTAAAAAATGGTATAGATGAATTTAATCTCTGCAATGCAGTGATCGATTTCAGAGAACAAGAATATTTCAGAGATTTATTTCGCCTTCGCCAGCAAATTGCAAAATTGCTAAACATAGAAGTATCGGTTAATGCCGATTTGTTTAAAGCGGCATTAACTAAAAATACAGAAGAAAAATTTGCAGTACTTACTACGAATAAAGAATATGTTGAGTACATTGATGATTTATGCAAACTGATTGATGAAGTATATTTATCTTATAACACCGCAGTTTCGAAAAAATCGGATGCGGTGGTATTCAGCAAACAAATTCGAGTACCAAATAACGATGAGTTTTCTTTCGATCTGAAAGGAAAAGAAAAAGATAAGGATATTGCCACCCTGCTAAGCCGCGATTTTATGGTAAGAGGAGGTTTCAAAATAGACTTCAGTGCAGGGTTCTATCTTCACGGCTTAAGCATACCAAACTATAAATTTGAAACAAGCGTTTATCGTTTCTATCGTACGGTAGATAGTAGCGGAGTGCCCGTAAATCGCATCATTGATACCGTGGGCACCATATTGCGTCATCAGGAAAAGGAGAATAAACCGGTTAATTATGGTTTTGGTGTATTTGCACATTTCTATTCCAGAACAGGCACGTTTGTAAATTTTGGTGGGGCAGTCGGGCTTATGCTGGATAATAATACCAATGTTTCATTTTTATTGGGCGGGTCACTAATGTTCAATGTAAAAAAATCCCGTATTTCCTTTCAAACAGGATTGGCGGTTGGCAAAACAAAGGAATTGGCAAAAGGACATACAGCCGAGGAAAGCACGAACACGGCCAACACAGTACATCCCAATTCATATGACCTGCCTCATTTTTACGACTCTACGGCACAACTGCCACTCATAGATAAATGGAAGCCAAGTTGGTTCGCAGGCATCTCCTTTAATTTTGCCACTGTAGCCCCTGCTAATAAGGCCGATAAAGATGAAAAAAAGACTAAGTAGTTGGTTAGTCAAATCAATACCAACATCAAATAAGCCAAACGCATGAAAAAAATTATTTCACTTTTACTAAGCATTGCGATATGTATTGCTGCTATCGCACAACCAAGTAACGACCATCCTGCATTTGGTGCAAAGCCGAGCACCATATCAGAGCTGAAACGTAACGCCTTTCTTGCATCATCATCCATTCCTGTTGAGCCGCAGTACACGAACCCTATAGATTTGCGGAGTGAATTACCCCCAGCAGACAATCAGGGTTATCAGGGTTCTTGTGTAGCTTGGGCATTAGCCTATGCCTTGCGTAGCAATCTCGAATGGAAAAAAGGTAACTGGTCATACTATAACTCAAATGCTCAACGTAACGATAGTCGAGTTTTTAGTCCCACGTATATCTATAATAATTTTAAAAACGGATTTGGGCAATATACTGCAGATCAGTGCACAACAGGAATGACTTTTTACAATGCTTTTGATATAATGGAGCAAACCGGAGTCCCCTTACTAGCTGAATGTGGTTACGCCCCATACAATTCAAATGGATGCAACACCAATTGTAACACAACGGAAATTAGGAACGCAGCTTGGTCACATCGTGTAGTTTTATCTCAAACACCACTACTAACAAATTTGCGTGAGATTAAGAGAGAGCTCTATAGCCATAACCCTGTTTTTATTATTGTATATGTTGATAATAGCTTCATTGACATGTACCGCCAAAATGGAGGTGGCCAATCCTATATTTGGAAGCCCGATTGCGGCTCATGTAATGCTAAGAATACTCACGCAATGGTTATCTGTGGTTATAATAATATCACAAAGCTGTTTACCATAATGAATTCATGGGGTAATGATCACTATGATAAGGGCTTTCTTTACATCAAGGAAGATGACTTGCCTACTGTGCTCTTAGAATCGTATGTTATTTCAGAATATCGTTTTCAGGGATCCATTGGTGTGCCCACAGCCATGGGGAATATTGTAAAATTTCCCTCACAAAAAGAGGTAAAAGCGGATATAGAAACTTCTAAGTACATAGTTCTTGAAAACATTAAGGCTGATGTAATTGGAGTGGATGTTGCAAAAAGCGCATATCAAATACTGTTTATAGATACTATGACGAAGAAAATAATTGACTCAGTAACGATAGAGAAGGGAGAAACCAAAAGATTCTTTTATGAAAATACGCTGGTATCTTTTTCTTATGAGAGCAAATTACTTGCAGATACAACCGCAGCACAATTTTTATTGAGGGTAGAAAAAGATGGCAAGAGCCCGGAGATACAGAAGGTAATAGAAAAGTATAATCAGGACAAACTGAAAATCGAAAAAGATGTAAATGAATTAAAGTTGAATATGAAGGTAGAACCCATAGATAAGAACAAGATAACCCAAGAAAAAATCACACAAAAAATCAATCTCAAAAATCAGATAGACCAGATTCTTTCGGAATAATTTTTTTTTCTCAAAAGGAGCATAATTTAAACTGTAAATTTTATAACTCATGATTGACATAAAAGGATTTGATTTACGAACAGACGGGGCTATTCAAGAAACATGCAGAGTAGCGAATGAATCAACAGGACTTACTCGGTCGGTACTCTATGCCATCGTGTTTACCAGTGTGCTTTCTATTATCGCATTGTGGAACTCACGCCAGGAAAGCTGGCTAAATCTGAGAATAAAGTATATCTCCGAGCAAAAGGCCTTAGCCATTGACAGCCTTCTGGATTCAGCAAGAACGGTCGCCATGATTAAGTGTCAGTTTGTTGACGATACCTGTTGTCAGGAAACTGCAGCAATGGCAAAGTTTGAACATGGCTATAAAAAACTCAGGTACCGTATTATAGATCTTCAAATGCAACTGGATAAATTATTGAAAGTAGAGGCAGAGAACAGTACTCGATTTCACATTCCGGTATTTGGCACTTCAACAGATGTTAACGACTTAGGCATTACAGCTGGTATCGCTCTTTCTATTCTAATGTTTATTCTACTCTTTACTCTGGGTAGAGAGTAGAACAATCTGAAAATTGCGTTTTTGTCCATTACAGAACGGTATTCTGATACTTGTGATGCGAAGTACTTTAAAGGGCTGTTTGATGAAATTAGTCAAAAAGGGGAGGCCGGAGCATTTATAGAAACTAGCCAAATTGAACAGCATCATGAACAGCTTAGCTCCTTTGTAAAGGCGATAAACTATACTCGTAGAAAGCATCATTATAACTATCTTTCAATGAACGAAATATTCACACTTCCTACATTATCCAACAACTATAAGCCTTCAGCAATTCGAAAACTTAGCACGTATGTAATTTGGTTGTCACCCCTTATTGCGCAGGCAACTATATTCCTGTTTGACCTTCAAACTAGAAAAGCCGGAATGGATTTGAACTCAGATGCAACAATCAGAGCTTTAATATTAGATGCGGTCTTTTTGGTTTTTATATCCTTCACTACCTATGCTTGTGTGAGAAAAAAGTTTGAATTTTCATTACTTTGGGATAACTTTTATAATAATCAATATAAGCTTTGCAATAATTCTGAAAGCTATTAAAACCCAACCCTATGCGCATCTCTACCTACAACCTCAACAATCTTTTCGACCGGGCTACCATTCTCGAACTCGAAGGCTTTTCGGCCACCTCTCGCGAAGTGCTAAACGATATCAGCAAGCTAAATGCCCTGCTGGCTAAAGATAGCTATGCAGGGGCCACGGGCACCTCTATTCTAACTATTATTAAAAAATACTTTGGTGCTACCGGCAAAAAAGAGAACCCTTACTTTTTTATCAACGAAATTAAAAACAAGCTTACCGGGGTAAGTGCCGGCAAATTAGTATTGCGCCCCGCAGGCCGTGCCGACTGGCTGGGCTGGGTAGAACTGAAGCGCAGCACTGTCAACGAGCTGGCTACGCAAAACACGGCCCGCGTGGTAAAAGAAGTAAATGCCGATGTCATGTGCGTAATCGAAGTAGATAGCCGTATAGCCTTAAATAACTTCAACAAATACCTGCTGGACAAACAGTATAAATACACCATGCTCATAGATGGCAATGACGACCGTGGAATTGACGTAGGTATTTTATCTAACTATACCATCACCCGTCTTGAAACGCATATTTACGACACCTACAAAGATGAACAAGGCAAAGCCCAGCAAACCTTCAGTCGCGACTGTGCAGTTTATACTATCAAAAAGGGAGACGTAGAGATACACATGCTCTGTAATCACTTCAAGAGTCAGGGCTATGGCACACCGGCCGCCAACGACTATAAACGCAGCAAGCAGGCCGAGGCCGTAGCAGGTATTATTAAACGATATAACCTCGATACAGATTATGTGGTTATTGCCGGTGACTTAAACGATGAACCCGATAACGCTCCGCTAAAAGCATTGCGCAACAATACTAAGCTGGTAAACATTGTCGAAAAATTCGGCCTGCCCCATACAGGCACTTTCGATACCGGTAAAAAGCAGTTCGACTATCTGTGGGTATCAAAAGCACTGGCCGCAAAGTTTGTAAAAGGCGATATTGAGCGCAGAGGTATCTTCTCCGCCCGCGGTGTAAAGTTTGATACCGTTACTGCCAAAGCCAACCAGGCCTCAGACCATGCGGCCGTTTGGGCAGAGTTTAATATTTAGAATCTCTCACAAAAACGAAGAAGCCCCTCGCATAGCAAGGGGCTTCTTCGTTTCTATCATCTAGCTTACTTATACTTCATCAATTCCAGCTTGGCAACTACCCCTCGGTGCACTTCATCGGGGCCATCGGCCAGGCGGAGGATGCGGGCGTAGGCATACATAGCGGCCAGCGGGGTATCGTTACTCATACCCTGTCCGCCATGCAGTTGAATGGCCTGGTCTAAAATGCGGCAGGCCAGCGTAGGGGCTACTACTTTTATCTGGCTCACTTCACTCATGGCGCCCATTACACCTACGGTATCTATCAGGTAAGCGGTTTTTAAAACCAGCAGACGCGCCATTTCAATATCAATTCTTGCATTGGCAATAATATCGCGGTTGCCGCCCAGATTAATCAGCGGCTTGCCGAAGGCTACGCGCTTGCTGCCGCGTTCAATCATCAGTTTCAGTGCGCGCTCGGCTACACCCAGTTGCCGCATACAATGATGTATACGCCCCGGGCCCAAACGCCCCTGCGCAATTTCGAAGCCCTTACCCAAACCCGAAATAACCGCAGTCTTGGGCAGGCGCACATTCTTAAACGTTACCTCGCCATGTCCGTAAGGAGGGTCGTAGCCGCCATATACGGGCAACATGCGTTCAATGGTTACGCCTTCGGTATCGAGCGGCACCAGCACCATGGAGTGGCGCAGATACTTATGTCCGTCAGGGTCACTCAGTCCCATAAAAATAGCCACCTTACAATTCGGGTGACCAATACCGGTGCTCCACCATTTGGTGCCGTTCAGTATCACCGCATCGCCCTCCTCGGTAATGGTGGCCTGCATGTTGGTGGCATCGCTGCTGGCTACATCGGGTTCGGTCATACAAAAGGCCGAACGTATCTTCCCTTCCAGCAGCGGTTTCAGCCAGGTCTCTTTCTGTTCTTTGCTGCCGTATTTCCACAGCACTTCCATGTTGCCGGTATCGGGTGCATTGCAGTTAAATATTTCGGGAGCCAGCAGGGAGTGTCCGGTAATTTCGGCCAGCGGGGCATACTCCAGATTGCTCAGTCCGCTGATGGGCGGCAGAAACAGATTCCACAGTCCTTGCGCTTTGGCTTTTTCTTTCAGGGCTTCTATGCGCGGGTCAAGTTCCCAGGTTTTCCAGTCGGGGTTGCCGTGGTGCGGCACTTTCAGATATTCATTTTCGAGCGGCAGAATATGCTCGTTCATAAATTGCCAAACGCGGCTCATCATTTCTTGGGCCTTAGAGGAATGTTCAAAGTTCATACGCTTATGCTTTATTAAGTTGTTTTAAGAGCGGCCATCCACCGGATACGGTCAAAGTAAACTTCATTCCGGGTAATCAGCTGATCCTGTATCTCCACTATATCCAATCCGGTTTCTTCTATACAAGTATCACCTACCGGAATCACCGCTTTCCATTTTAATGTAAAACCTTTGGCCGTAGAATGAATTTCTACAGCCTCCCATTTCCAGTTTGGATTGAGTGATAATAATCTGGTGAAGTAAGGCAGCAATTCAGCATGACCATGCAGTCCGCTTCGTTTGGAAGGGTCGGAGTAAAAAGCCTGACTGTGATAAAACTTCAGCAACTCTTCCGGCTTATTTCCTGTCCAGGCATCTAACCAGTTTTTGCAAAACAGTTCCGAATTCATGGCTTAAATTCTGTTCAGTAAATTTTTCCGTTCAATGGCACCGGCCGTCAGCACTCCGCTGAACAAGGCCCCGCCCACTCCGCAACTCACAATATCCTGACCGGTGAGATAAAAGTTTTTGAGAGGCGTTTGCGGTTTCAGGAATGTCTGCGCATAGCGCTCGGTGTCGTGGTCAATGCCATACAACTCGCCATACTGATAGTTGGCAAAGTGCTGCGTGCTGAGTGGCGTGGAGAGTTCGTAATAATCAATTTTACCGCGCAGCTCCGGATGAATTTTATACAAGGCTTCGAGCAGCCGTTGAGAAATTTTTTCCTTCATCGCGTTATACTCTTCTCCGCGTTTCATCCAGCGTTTATCTTTCCATTCTTCAAACCAGCCGTAAGGGGTTGGGGCCACAATTTCAATAGTGGTTTTACCCGGATAACGGTTCTCCCAGTCGGGGTCTTTAGAGGAAGGGAAAGAGATATACACCACCGGAAACTCCGCCTCGGGGTTATGCGTGTAGTTCTCAATATTCTTATCATGATTGTAATTATCCGGAAACACCCAGTAATTGGTTTTGCCCAGTTTCAACTGTGCGTTAGGTTCATCTATACCAATGTATAAACACACATGGCCGATAGAAGGCTTCAGCGTGTTCAGAAACTTATCTACCTGCATGTCCTGTTTCTGTTTTTGCGGCAACAGGGTTTTGTAAGTGGTGTAGATACCCGCATCGCTCACTACAACAGGAGCGAATAGCTGCGTGCCGTCAAACATGGTTACGCCCACGGCTTGGTTGTTTTCTACAATTACTTCTTTCACTTCGGCATTGGTATATATTTCTCCGCCTGCCGCCATGATGGTTGGGGCAATGGTTTGAAAAAACTGCTCGGAGCCGCCTATAGGGTAGCAGGCGCCTTTCATATAATGCTTGGCCAGTACGGCATGCATCATAAAGCTGCTGCGGTGCGGAGCCAAACCATAATCGCCAAACTGACCGGTAAGCACCGCTATCAGTTCCTGATTGGAAGTAAGCTCGGATAAAACTTCGTATGTAGTGCGGTTGGCTTTCAGGGCTTTTCTGCGCAGCAGCTTGCCAAACAATTTGCTCCAGAACGGAGGCAACATCTTCTCGGCAAAAAACAAGCGCTGACTTTTTTGTGTTTCGTAAATCAACTCCACATAGGCATCTATAGCTTTGGCTTCGTTAGGGAAATACGTTTTCATTTGGGCCTTAAACTCATCGGGGCCTTTTACAAAATCATAAGTCTTGTTGCCGAAATACATGCGGTCATACACCTCGCCCATTTCTTCAAACTTCAATTTGCCATCGGTAATGTATCGAAACATCTTGCTTACCTCGGTATGTTCGCGGTGGGCCTCGCCAATGTAATGCACGCCCACATCCCATTCGTATTTGTTGCGCTTAAACACATGGGTAAAGCCACCGGGCGTATAATGGCGCTCCAGCACCAGCACTTTCTTTTTCTCTTTAGCTAAAAAGGCAGCGGTGGTTAATCCGCCAATGCCCGAACCGATAACAATAACATCAAACTGGCCGCTTGGCTTTTGCTGTTTGTACGAAGTAGATAAATGTTTCATGATTGAAACGGAAGATAGAATTAAAATGGTTTCTGCAACAGGTGCAGATTATTCTACATCCTGTATCACATAGGCCTTGCCGTTAACCTGCACCGTATCGCCCTTCCGCTTATCAATTAACTGACCGCCCAGAGGCGAAGAAGGTGACAGTGCGAAAAAAGCCTGTCCGTCTACTTTCAGCGTACCTGCACTGATGGCTATAAAGAAGTTAGCCTGGTTGGTAATCACCACACTGCCCGGCTGCACGGTGGTTGATTTTTTATCGGGATGAATGAGCAGCAGCAATTGTTTTTGCCGAATGGCTTCGGCCAGTTGGGTGCTGTTGTTTTTAATTTCCTGCGTCATCATCTCGCGGCTGGTTTCGTATTTATCGCCCGCGCTGCTCTTGGTTTCTTCGTTAATGGAAGTATTGGCTACGGCTATGGCGTTTTCGCAATTGGCTATGCGCGCATCCATAAATTCTACACAAAGGTGAAAGAGTTGTTGTTTGATAGTTGTCACGGCAGCAGTAATTCCTGAAAGGTTTAAATGGTTAATCCCCCGTCTACACTAATCACGGTGCCCGAAATAAACTGCGCTTCGGGGCTGGCTAAAAAGGCGTATACATTCGCCACATCTTCGGGCGTGCCCAGTTTTTTTAAAGGCACTTTTTCTTTCATCATATCAATTACCTTGGCGGGTATGGTTTGAATCATATCGGTAGCAATAAAACCCGGGGCCACGGCATTCACCGTTATGTTATGCTTGCCCAGTTCGCGCGCCAGCGTTTGGGTAAACGCAATAACGCCCGCTTTGCTGGCCGCATAATTCGCCTGCCCGTAATTACCGTACAAACCGACAATAGAAGAGGTATTAATAATACGCCCGAAGTTATGCTCAATCATATTGGGCGAAACCGCCTTGCAGCAGTTAAACACCCCTGTAAGGTTTACATCGAGCACCTGCTGCCATTGCTCGCTGGTCATTTTCTGCAAACTGGCATCGCGGGTTATGCCGGCATTATTGACCAGCACATCAATTTTGCCAAACTGCTGAATCACGGTTCGGGTAGCTGCTTCCACTTCGGCTAAGCTGGCGGTGTTTACTTTTATAAAGCGCGCCACCAGGCCTTCGTTCAGCAACAGCAACTCCAGCTCCTTGCCGGGCACCTCGTTTACATCCCAAATGGCTACGGCTGCGCCTTGCAGTGCAAAGGTGTGAACGGCTGCCGCGCCTATGCCCGAGGCGCCTCCGGTTATAACCACCGTTTGGTTTTGAAATTTCATGCAGCGAATGTAAGTGAAATGGGCTAATGGCACATGGCAGCTCACCTACAACCAAACCACCGTATAATAAAAACAGGAACCCAGTGGGGTTCCTGTTTTTATTTTGTTCTTTCACGCAGTTTATATCCTGTTGTGAAACACCTGCTTCATATCGTCATCTTCATCCGGCTTTTCAATTAGTTTTAATCAGCTTGATGGTTTGTTCCTCCGTTTCAGTTTTGATGTGTAGAAAGTAAAGCCCATTCTGCCAGTTATCAGTTTCAATTATCGAATGTGCCGATACCGGCATTTTTTCGCAAATTCTCTTCCCTGTTGCATCAAAAATTTCAACCATTGTGTTTGATGTTGCCGGTGTTAAGTTTGAAATGGCAATAGAACCGGAAAAAGGATTGGGATAAACGCTGATGTTTTTCAATTTGCTGTTGTCGGCTATAGATGTTGAGGCCCCCGATGCATGGATGCGCACAGCCGCCAATTCGTAATAGCTGTTGTTTACTCCGCTCACCTGCCCTATGCCTACAATTTTTCCATCGGGTTGCACCACTACATCACTCAGGTTTGATGCACTACCCCACAAAAAACGAAATGTTCCACTGCCATTAAATGAATTGTCGAAAGTGCCATCGGCATTCAATCGGTAAAAGGTAATGCCTTCGTTTAAATAGTCCGGTCCCGAACTTCCGCCTAAAACAATTTTATTATCTGCATCTGAGGTTATACCATAGGTAACATCAAAGTTTTGTGTGTTTATTTCCTTTTTGCCGGTTCCATTTAAGGTATTGTCAAAAGTGCCATCGGTATTTAAACGCACAACCAACCCCATGAGCGAATCATTCGTGCCAGAGTAATTGGTGATGCCGGCAATAAGTATATCTCCGCTGTATAAAGTGGCACCATTAAAAGTGGTAAACACATTATTGTGGTCGTAGTAAAGTATGCCATCCGTGTCAAAGTTGTTGTTCAAGCTGCCGTTAGAGGCCACACTCATGACAACACCTTTATTAATCGTTTGAATGCTGCTTCCTATCAGAAAAATGTTTCCGTTTCCATCTATCAGCAAATCGCGCAGGTACGAACCTGGTGAACTGTTCAGGTCATTCTCCATGTAACCCGTGCCGTTGAATGTTGAGTCAACGGTGCCGTCAGCATTAAAGCGGGCGGCAAAAAAACCGGTACCAGTAGCCGGAAACAAATTATCTAACGAGCCGGCTAAAACTATTTTTCCATCCGTTTGAACGGCACAGGCAACTTCGCGCACATTGCGCTGAACTTCGTTGCGTGCAATACCATCCGTGCCGAAGGAGCTGTCTATCGTCCCATTGCTGTTCAAACGAGTTAGCATAAACCCCCAAAAACCTGCGGGCTTTGAAAAGGGCAGCAGAATTTTTCCACTGTCTAATACCACGGGCGAATAGGCATATTCATGCCCGTAGAAAGGCAATTCGTAAGCATGTTTTCCTGTACCGTAAAACGTGTTGTCTAAAGTGCCGTCCGTATTATAGCGCGATATGACCGGACGGTAAAACTGGTAGGCATCATCGTTGCCATTGCCCACCACCAAAATTTTTCCATCGGGTTGTAAGGTGCCGCCCGAAACCATATCTCCATACAAACCAATGGCGGTGTTTACTTTGCCATCCGCACTAAAAGTATTGTCGAGCATTGTTTGTGCAAATACCGTGGGCGAAACAATAATGCTGAACAGCAGAAAGCAGAACTTTTTCATACAAGTTATTTTTGAGTGATTAGTTTGATTTGATAAGGCGAATAGTTTGAGAAGATGAATTGTCGGGTGAGGAAATTTTTAACCAGTAAACTCCCAAATTCCAATCGGTAGTGATAAGTGTATAGTTGCAGGAAGTTGTTTTTCCTTCATAAATTTTTCTTCCGGCTACATCATATACCTGCATATCGGTAGCCGGCAATTGTAGTGCTTGTAAGGTGAGTTGATTCGCAAAAGGATTAGGATAAACGGAAACCTTAAAATCTGAATTTGCCTGACTAATGTTGCTTACTGTTGGGGTAAACTCAGCCACATAGTTGTAGTTGCCCGCATTTGTAAAATAGCCCGCACCATACACATTACCCGAAGGCGCAATGGCCACCGATAAAATATCATCGTTGGGGTTTAAGCCGGTGGGTGCTCCTACTTCATTCCATGTATTGCCATCCCATTTTGCCACATAAGGTTTGTTGCTGTTATTAGTAAATGAACCCGCAGCGTACACATTACCTGAAGCATCAGCCGCTAAATCAAAAATGTAGTTGTTCGTACTAAGGTTACCGGGAGCATTCCATGTGCTGCCATTCCACTTAGCTATATAACTAATGTTGTTGGGTGCAGTAAACCCACCGGCAGCAAACAAATGACCGTTAGCATCTGTAACAATATCGTTGATGTAGTTATCGGCATTTAACGTTCCGGCTTCCTCCCAACTGCTGCCGTTCCATTTAGCCACATAGTATTTTCCGCCACTGGTAAAAAATCCGGCTGCGTAAACGTTTCCCGCCTGGTCGGTGGTTAAACATTTTATCTCACCATTCGGTTTCAGGGCATTCACTCCTGTTCCTAACTCGCTGAATGAACTACCATCCCACTTGGCAACATAGTATTGGTTAGAGTCGTTCTTGAACGAACCGGCTGCATACAAGTTTCCTGAAGCATCAGTAACCAGTGAACGGATGTAGCCGTTGAAACCCACATTCCCCAGTAAACTCCAACCACTGCCGGCATTAAAGTGCCCGATTACGTATTGCCCCCCTTCTGTCATCATACCGGCTGCATACATGTTACCTGCCGTATCTGAAGCAATGGTGTAAATCGTGTTATCGCCTTGCAAACTGTTATCTCCGCCTAATTCCTTCCAGGTGCCGTTGCTCCAGGCAGCTACATACGTATGGCTGCTGTCGTTTCTAAAAGCCCCACCGGCCAACACCATTCCTGCAGAGGTTACATGCACGGCATATATGGTATTGTCAGCATTTAAAGGGCTGGTGCCCGCGCCAGGTTCGCTCCATTGCGCATGGATGGCTAACGTAAACAAAAAGAGGGGAAGTAGAATACTCCACGTTAGGTACATTTTTTTCATACTGGTGTTTTTCATACTGGTGTTTTTCATTCTGCAAATGTGGTGAGGCTCAAAACTCTGGTCAAAGCAAAAAAGAGCTGTTTCTTAGGTTTTGGTTTTATATTGGCCAAATGGATGTATTACACGAACTGATACGCAGTATGAGTATGGCCGAGCGAAGCTATTTCAAACGCTACGCTTCCAAGCTGCGCGATGACTCTTCGACTAATTATATACAGCTGTTTGATGCCATTGCTTTGCAGGAAGAATATCAAGAAGCAGCACTCAGGAAAAAGTTTGCCAAAGAAAAATTTGTGCGTCAGTTCAGTGTGGCCAAAACGTATCTGTATAAAACCATCATTAAAGCACTCCGTAATTTTTACGAAGAGAGCAACATACTTTCACAGTTAAAAAATCTGCAGCTGGAGTTATCCGTTTTGATGGATAGGGGAATTTACACGCAGGCGCATAAAGTAATTCAGCGCGGAGTAGTGCTGGCCAAAGAATTTGAAATGTTCAGCGACCTGAATGAGTTTCTCGCAGCCGAGTTGTATCTGCTGATGAACAATTATGAGCCGGCCGGAAGAACGCGAACGGTGGAGCTCATCATCAAAGAGCATCGGGAAACAGGCCTGAAAAATCAGAACCTGGTAGAGTTTGAAAATCTTTATCAGCAGCAACACCGGCTTAATAAAGCTGTTTACCAGTTGCGTGATGAAAAGCAACTGGAACAGTATAATGCCATTTTCAATAATCCAATACTGAACCACCCGCGGCAAGCGTTGTCTTCACGCGCGCTTTATTGCTTTCATTTCATCCGCTCACTCCATTTTTCGGTAACCGACAGACGCAAAGATTTTTTGAGCGAAACCCAAAAGCTCGTTTCGGTTTGTTTCAATTCCCGGCATTTTAAGGTATACGATTTGCGCGGGTATATGAATGCCCTCAATCTTTTACTGGAGGCTTCCTACTTTAGTGCAGACTGGAAAACAATGAATGAGGCACTAAAAAAACTCAAAGAGCTCCCCGTCAAAACGGACCGTGATAAAATGGCTCAGTTTATTTATTACTCACGCTTCGGTTTGATTTATTTCGACCAGCAGAAAAATGAGAAGGCCAAACGTGCTTTGATTGACGAATCATGGAAAAACATTCAGCGGTTTGAAAAGAAGATTCCCTATCACATACGGGTGAGCACCATGGTTACCTACAGCAGTGCGCTGATAGAAATGGGAGAATACACCCGGGCTTTGGACTGGATTGAACTATACCGGCAGGGCAAAAAAGAAGATGAAGCCCGTTTTGATGTGCAGATTATTTTAATGATGCTTCAACTGATTGCCCACTACGAACTGAACAACCTGCTGCTGGTAAAAAATATTGTTCCTAATATTTCAAGGTTTATCCGCAAAGTGGGTCAGCAAAGTAAGTTTGAAAGAGTGGTGTTATCATTTTTCGGTAAGCTCACCTCGTCTAAATCACTAACCGAAAAAGTATTTGAAGAAACCCTGCATGAACTAAATACGCTGAAACAAGGCGATGTATTAAGCCGCAACCGAACCATGCACGATATCTTCCGCGTATTTATTGAAAGCAAAAAGCAAAAGAAGAAGTATCATCAAATGCTTAGCTAACGGAGATGAATAAAGAATAAAGGAAGATAAAGGTCTATTTCATATTATGAAACACCTGCTGCACATCATCGTCTTCTTCTAACTTTTCAATCAGCTTAATCACTTCTTCGGCACCGGCATCGTCCAGCTCTTTATAAAAGTCGGGAGTTTTGTCGTAGCCGCTCTCTATCACCTCAATATTTTTAGCCTCCAGTGCTTTGGCCAGGTTGCCAAAGTCAGTAAACTCGGCATAAGCGGTTACCAATCCTTCTTCTTCGGTAATTTCAATCAGTCCGCCATCAATTAAATCCAGTTCCAGTTCTTCTACATTCCAGTTGCCTTTGTTGAATTTAAACATAGCTTTCTTCTTAAACATATATTCTACCGAGCCCTGTGTGCCTACCACTCCTCCGTTTTTATTGAAAATAGAGCGGAGGTTGGCAATGGTGCGGGTAGTATTATCGGTAGCAGTATCTACCACAATAGCTACTCCGTGCGGGCCGTAACCTTCGTAGGTATGCTCCTCATAACCGGCCGTATCTTTCGAGCTTGCTTTTTTAATAGCAGCCTCAACGGTAGCCTTAGGCATGTTAGCCGCTTTGGCGTTGTTGATTAAAGCGCGGAGGCGGGCATTGGTATCGGGGTCGGGGCCTGCGGCTTTTACGGCAATAGCAATATCTTTTCCAATGCGGGTAAAGGCCTTGGCCATAGCTCCCCATCTCTTAAATTTTCTTTCTTTCCGGAATTCAAACGCGCGACCCATAAGTGTGATTTAGTGGATGATGTTTACAAAAAAACAGGGCGAAAATAAAAAAGGCGCGCTGAAAATAAATTCCTGTGTAAATTGGTCATACCAATACGCATCAGCAGCATGATTACATTTAAAGCATACGTAGATAAGTTTGAAAAGAAAGGGGAGAAGACCGGCTGGACCTATCTGATAGTGCCTGCTGAAATTGCCGGGCAGATAAACCCCGGAGTGAAGAAGTCGTACCGCGTAAAAGGCAAACTGGCTGGTGTGGCCATTAAACAAGTAGCTCTGGTACCGATGGGTGAAGGCGAATTTATTTTACCGCTCAATGCAGAAATGCGCAAAAATACCGGAGCGCGCAAGGGCTCCACCATCACAGTGCAGCTGACAGTAGATAAATCTGAACGGAAGATATCGGAAGACCTGCTGGCCTGCTTAGCCGATGAACCCCAAGCACTGCAGCATTTTAATAGTTTGCCCAAAGGAGAGCAGACGTATTTTTCTAACTGGATAGAAAGCGCCAAAACTGAACCGACCAAAACCACCCGGCTGGCTATAGCCATCACTGCTTTTCAAAAAGGTTATCGCTTCGGTCCCATGTTGAGAGAACTCATGGTTTCGAAAAAGTAAGTGCCTCCCCAACGTTTAAAACAATTATTGGAAAAAAAGGAAGCTGGATACAATATCCGCGCAGCAAACAAGTCATACTATTGAACCAAGTAAAAACCATGAGCGCAGAAATTTTTGTTGTCGACCTTCATTGTCATCCTAATCTGAAAGCCTTCAACAGTGGCTATCCGGCCCCCACCAGCAACATGTGGGATAATATTCATCATAAAATAGACTCCAGGTTTGCGCATTCGGTAAACGGTATATCGCAGCATGTGCTGAAAGAATCGCAGAGTAATTTAGACTCGCTCACTGCCGGTAATGTTCGCGTGTTTCAGTTATCGCTCTATCCCACCGAGCGGGGATTTCTGCACCTGCGCAACGTACCCCAATGGCTCATTGGCAAAAACCGGATAGATATTTTGCAGGAAGTGGTAACCGGGTACGATGCGGAATGTATTCGCCAATACCGCAAACACTATAATTATTTTACCGATTTAGAAGCAGAGTATGCTTATGTGTTTGGCCAGCAGGGTAAAAGCCCCGATGGCAAAAGCGAGTTCGTGCTGGTGAATAATTATACCGAACTGCAACAGGCTCTGCAAAAGAAAAACACACTGATTGGTATTGTTACTATAGAAGGTGCCCACGTATTAGGCACTGGTGCTCCGCAAACTGAAGAACTGAGTGCCGAAGAACTGAAACAGCAACTGACTGAAAATATACTGGCCATTAAGCGCTGGGAGTATCCTCCGTTTATGATTAATCTGGCACATCATTTCTGGAATCATCTGAGCGGGCATGCCACCAGTTTTAAGCGACCGATTAACGGATTAGTGAATCAGAATAAGGGAAAAAATAAAGGTATTACCGAAGCCGGCTGGCATGTAATACGTGAATTACTAAGCCGCGAAAACGGCAAGCGGATATTGATAGATACCAAACACATGAGTCTGGCTGCACGCAAAGAATATTATGCTTTTGTCAGCAACTACAACTATGTGAACCCGAACGATATGATTCCGATTGTGAGCAGCCATGCGGGGGTAAATGGCTTTAACACCATGGACAGCTCTGTCAAAGATGCCGACATCATGGCCAAGGCGCGGAAGCATCGCTTTTACCGCTGGAGTATTAATGTGTCGAATGAGGAAATCAGAATCATTCATCAATCGGGTGGCTTAATTGGCCTGATGATGGATAAAGGAATGCTGGGAGGTTTAGATACAATTAAAAAAATTACAGAGATAACCGACAGCGGCAAACAGCGCAAAGAATTCACCCGTCTGTTTTGGGACAATGCTTTTCAGATGGTTAAAGCCATTGGTGAAAAATCGGGTTGGGATGTGGTAGCCATAGGTACCGACTTTGACGGCACCATTACTCACATGGATCCTTATGAATCATCAGCTAAATTTCCACTGCTGCAAAGCGACCTGATAAGCTACCTCGAAGAAAACCGGTATCAGGAAGAGTTGTGGTACGGCTATACCCCCACCGAGTTGGTGCGTAAAATAATGCACCAAAACGCCATGCAGTTTTATAAGAAGTACTTTGTGTAACAATTTCTTTAACGGCCCCCTGCGAACAATGCTTATTATTGTGCTCTAAAATATATTATGGGTTCATTCAACAAAGAGCAGGTACTGGCCGATTTAAAAAACTGGAATCAAATACTGAAGAAATATCAGATACCCAGCACGAAAGATGCCATTATTCAGATAGCTAACAGTTTTACTTTTTATGTGGCGTTACTTGTTCTGCAGTTTTATCTGTACGATAAATCTGTCTGGTTATCGGCAGTTGTGGCTGTACTGAATGGATTTATTCTGGGTCGTATCTTCATTATTCAGCATGACTGTGGTCACAGTTCTTTTACTAAAAGCCGTACGGCCAACGATATTATTGGAACTGTATGCAGTATCTGCACACTTATACCTTATCAGTACTGGGCCAAGAACCACAGTTTTCATCATGCCCACAACGCCCAGCTGGAATACAGTGATATCGGTGATATTGAATGTCTTTCAACCGAGCAGTATGCCGCCCTTAACCTAAAACAGAAAATTTGGTACCGTATTTACCGTAACCCATTTTACTTATTTACTATTGGCGGGTTTATTTACGTGGTGATTTATAACCGCTTTGCATTTTTGAAGACAGATTACTTTAAAAAAGTAAGAGGCAGTGTAACTATCAGCAATTTACTGTTTGTGGGGGTATATGCTTTGCTCGCTTATCTGATTGGCCCCGGTCGTTTTTTAATCGTGCAGTTTATTAATCTGCTTTTCTTCGGCACCTACGCTTTGTGGTTCTTCTATATTCAGCACCAGTATGAGCACATATACAAAAGCGGAAAAGAGAACTGGAATTATGTGATAGCCGCTATGAAAGGCAGCACTTATTACAAACTTCCATGGATTGGGCATTGGCTGACCGGTAATATCGGTTATCACCATATCCATCATCTCAGTCCGGCTATTCCTAATTATAATTTACCAAAGTGTCATCAGGAAAATCCCTTGTTTCAGAAACATGCTACTACTATTACCTTCTGGCAAAGTCTTAAAACCGTACAGGCAAACTTATGGGATACGCAACTTCAGAAAATGGTTTCGTTCAGAGAGTATAAGCTGAACAGAAGAAACAAACAGTAAAAATTATCGGGGCTTTACCGTAACGGTAATATCTACCTGGCCATCCTGAACCAATACGCTTACGGTGTTGTTCACAGGGTTTGTTTGTAAGGTATATTGAGTAGTTCCTTCTACTATCACATCATAACCATTCGGAAACAGATACCGCGGAATGCCTATTTCTGTTGGCTGCGCAATGGCAGGCAAGTGTGTGTAGTTCATGACAAATTCTCTCGTTGTTTCATTAAACGAATAGTTGTTCAGTATTCCGGCAGTAGCTTTGGGATAAATGCGCAGCAGCTTATCTAAAATAGGAGAAGGGGTCAAGTCTGCATTCAGTGGTCCCCATCCACCTGGGTCGCCTGACCAGTATGTCCACGACATGTGTGCCTCTTCGGTTTTGCGAAACAGGTCATACAAAAACAGGTCGTAGTCTTTACGCCCCGGAGAAAGTCCGAACTCACCCAGTAGAGCAGGTGTTTGATGCATTTCTATTTCATCGCGTCTTTTTCTGAACCATTTAGATAGTTCCTTTTTGGCTTTCTTGTTATAGGCTTTGCCTACATCTACAAATCTTGGATAGCAGTGCGGAGCATAAACCAGTTTAGGATTGGCCGTGTTGGCATCTTCCACTTTTTTCAAGTAAGATTTCATACCAAAGTTGACTCCGAAAGAACGCGGTTCAAAAAAGATGTACCGCTCCGTATCTACCGAACGAATGGCCGGAATCAGTCTTTTGTAGAAACGGGTAAGCCATCGTTTTTCAAAAAAACCAAATAGTGTTTTGGTCAGGTTGCCGCCATGCGGCTCATTCATCAGGTCATAGCCAATCACATAGGGATTGTTTTTAAAAATATCGATTACCTTTTTCCAGGCAGCTATGTAATGTAGCTGCAACTCTTTCTTCTTTTTATACTTGAAGAACTCAACATAGGAACGTTTTACTTTGGGTTCCAGGTTTTGTAACCACCAGGCCCATTTGTCGGAAATTAAATTTTTAACAGGTGTAAGGGTACTGGCCCATACAGGAGCTCCGTTGCCTCCTACACCATATCCGTAAATATCCTGATGCATATCCAATATCACATACATGTGACGGCTGGTATACCACTCAACCCGCTCTTTCACCTGCTGCAGATAGGCTTCATCGTACACGTCTTTCTCAGGCTCAATAGCTCCCCAAAAAATCAGGTAGCGCACGGCATTGAAGCAAAATTCCGAATCCTCACGCGCTATATCCTTTTCTTTTATCCAAGGCTGGTGGTCGGGGCTATGCTTGGCGCCTCCGGCCGTATTTAATCCGTGAAGAATCAGGGTGCGTCCAAAATTATCCTTGATACTTACAGCCGTGGCCGGGTTGTAAAGGCACCGGTTATTCTTCACAAAACTATCGGTAATACCCTGCATGGGAATTGATTTGGCCGATACATCGGTTATTTCTCCTGTTGAAGAAAACAATCGGACAGAAACTATAATTGAAACAAGCAGCGCAGTGTACTTTATTCGCATAGCAAGAAAGTTTAGTGACTTACCTTCACCTCTTCACCCTGATTGTTTTTTAAAGCCCACCAGCCGTAATAAGCCAGATAGGTAAAACAAAGCGGAGTAATGATGTACGAAGCTTTAATACTGGTGGCATCGGCCAGCCAACCCTGAAAAGGAGGGATAACTGCACCGCCCAATATCATCATAATTAAAAATGAGGATGCCTGCGAAGTGTATTGACCTAAGTTTTTAATAGCCTGTGCAAAGATGCAAGGCCACATCACCGAGCACCACAAACCTCCACTTAGAAAAAAAAGCAAGGATGTGTTGCCGGTAGTTAACATACCGCCCACCATACAAAGCGCTGCAGCTACTGAAAAAGCCAGCAGCATTTTAGCGGAGTTTTCTATGCTGAAATAAGAAACCACCACCATCAGTGCAACAAAACCAATGTAAGGTAAAAACACTTCATTTAGATGAATGTTTTCTACTCCGCTTGCTTTCATATAATTTACCACATACACTACGGCAAAAGCAATAAAGGGCAGAATAGCCTGAAGAATTTTTCGGGTATTTTTATTTTCTGAAAGTGATTCGCTGGCACCCGTCCAGCGGCCCATCATTAAACTGCCCCAGTAGAGAGATATAAATGGAAAAATCAGTTCGCTGGGTATGCTGCCATATTCAGGGGTTTTAAGTAAGGCCCCCATATTACTTTGAATGGTAACCTCTACGCCCACATAAACAAAAATGGCTACCATGCCCATTACCAATTGCGGATATTTTAAAGCCGCAATTGAAAACTCACCGGTAGTTTCTTCTGCTTTTGTTTTTTCAATTTTTATAGCGCGTAATACAAACGCAAGTGCCAGAAACAATACAATGAGAATCCCATACAGAGTGTCTACATTCTTGAGGTCTACCGTATTTTGAGTATTAGCCACAGAGATACCCCCAAAAAGAAAATATGCTACAATCAAAGGGCCGATGGTTGTTCCGAAGGAGTTTATACCCCCGGCCAGATTCAGACGGTGAGCACCTGTGCGTTCATCGCCCAAAAGAATAACAAAAGGGTTAGCGGCCGTTTGCTGCAAACAAAAGCCGAGTGCAATAATGAAAAAGGAAGTAAGAATAAGTTCATAGCTGCCTACGTGAAGTGAAGGAATCATACACAAGGCCCCGATTGCAGAAATAATTAAACCGATGGAAAATGATTTGGCGTATCCATGCTCATTCACAAAATCTTTTTTGCGAAATGCGGTGTATAGAAATAACAAAAGCGAGCCGATAAAGTATCCGCCATAAAATGTAGAATCAATTAACTGGCTCTGAAACTGCGATAGTTGAAAATGCTCTTTACAAAAAGGAATAAAAATTCCGTTACTGGCAGCCATAAATCCCCAAAAGAAAAAGATGGATATAACTGCATAGAAAGTAGATTGCTTTTGCATTCAGTTTTTTGTTTTGTGAAATATAATTGTAATCAATTTGAGTGATTACATTCGCATTATTACTATGGAAAGAATCAACAACTATATCAACGGAGAACTAGTTGAACCAATTTCAAAAAGTTATCTGGATAACTATGAGCCGGCTACCGGTGAAGTGTATTCGCTGATTCCAGACAGTGATGAAAGAGACGTTCAGCGGGCTTATGATGCCGCTAAAAATGCTTTTACCGCCTGGAGCAAAACGCCCTTAGAAGAGCGAATGATGATGCTGATGAAAATTGCCGATGGCATTCAAAATCACATAGAGGAATTTGTAATAGCTGAGAGTAAGGATAACGGTAAGCCGCAAAAGCTGGCAAGGGCAGTAGATATTCCAAGGGCTATTTCCAACTTTCGTTTTTATGCTTCAGCAGTTCAGCACTTTGCATCAGAGAGTCACCAGATGCCGGGGATGGGTATTAACTACACCCTTCGGCAGCCTATTGGGGTGGTGGGCTGTATTTCACCCTGGAACCTTCCTATTTATCTTTTCAGTTGGAAAATTGCTCCTGCGCTGGCTACCGGAAATTGCGTAGTGGCAAAACCAAGTGAGATTACTCCTTATACCGCTTATCTACTTTCTCAAGTTTGTATCGAAGCGGGTTTGCCAAAAGGAGTTTTAAATATTGTGCATGGCTTAGGAAACAAAGTGGGACAAGCTATAGTGGAGCATGAAAACATTAAAGCTATCTCGTTTACCGGTGGAACAGAAACAGGAAAAAGAATTGCGGCCACGGGTGGACCCATGTTTAAAAAGCTTTCGCTGGAACTGGGCGGAAAAAACCCAACCATCATTTTTGCCGATTGTGATTTTGAAGAAACCGCGAAACAGGTAGTTACAGCATCGTTCAGTAATCAGGGTGAAATATGTTTATGCGGCTCACGAATTTTTATTGAAAAATCTATCTACCCAAAATTTAAAGAAGCATTTGTAACTCGCGTAAGTGGTTTAAAGGTTGGTGACCCGAATGACGATACATCGAACATGGGCGCTATAGTTTCTCTTCAGCATAAGGAGAAAATACTTTCATACATTAAGCTGGCGCAGGAGGAAGGAGGCAATGTATTATGCGGAGGTAAAGCGTTGCAGATAGAGGGCCGATGCGCCAACGGATATTTTGTTGCACCAACTGTTGTTGACGGATTAAGCTTTAGCTGCCGAACCAATCAGGAAGAAATTTTCGGGCCGGTAGTTACGTTGACTCCGTTTGAAAACGAAGAAGATGTTTTGATGATGGCCAACAGCGTCAAATACGGGCTGTCGTCTACTATCTGGACCAATGACTTAAAACGCGCCCATCGTATAGCTGAAAATATTGAGGCAGGCATTGTATGGATAAATAGTTGGCTGGTGCGCGATTTAAGAACTCCTTTTGGTGGTGTAAAAGCCAGCGGAGTAGGTCGCGAAGGCGGTTGGGAGGCTATGAAGTTTTTTACTGAACCTAAAAACGTATTTATAAAATCATGAGCAGCAATCTTCCAAAACCAATGGGGCTTTATCCGATGACACGCCAGGTGGGCAATCTTCTTTTTGTAAGTGGTATGGGTCCACGCGAAGCCAACACCGATAACATTCCAGGACTCAAACTGGATAAGCATGGCAACTATTTGGAGTTTGATTTTGCCGCCCAGGTGCATTCAGTTTTCAAAAATGTAAAAACTGCACTGGAAGAAGCCGGCAGCACTTGGAATAACATTGTGGATGTAACCGTTTTTCTGGTAGATATGAAACGCGATTTTCAAACCTACAATCGCATTTACGCAGAATATTTTAAGGAGAATCAACCCTGCCGTACAACCGTTCAGGTGAATGCACTTCCCTCTTCTATTGCCATAGAATTAAAAGTGATTGCCACCGTTTAATAACAGATGGCGAAGAAAAAGTCAAGATCTAACTTTCCGCGTTGGACAAAGTATCTTATAGGTTTTGTTTTGGTGTCAACGCTATTACTGACCTTGTATGAAAACAAGAAATACATACGCAGGGCCTACCGCTACCTATCACAGCGCTATATTAAAACGGCTGTAAGTCCCACCGACTTTCCGCTTGGATATGATATTCATGGAATTGATTTGTCTCACTACCAAAGCAACGTAGATTGGGATAGACTGAGAGCTGTTGATCAGCTGGGAGATACGATTCAATTTCGTTTTGCATTTATCAAAGCCACAGAAGGACTATTGATAGAAGATGACATGTTTGATGAGCATTGGGAAGATGCGAAAGACCATCAGATTACACGAGGGGCCTATCATTATTTTCTAGCCGACAGAAGTCCTAAACTTCAGGCCGCTAATTTTATAACCAGTGTCAGTTTGAAAAAAGGCGATTTACCTCCGGTTGTTGATATAGAGGAGACTAAAAACAAGAGCAAAGCTGAAATAGTAGCTCAACTAAAAATTTTTCTTGCCGAAATTGAATCTCATTATAAGACTAAGCCAATCATTTATTCCAACTACAATTTCATAGAAGATTATCTGGCAGATGATTTTAAAAATTATCCATTCTGGATTGCCCATTATTACCACGAGGAGTTTACACCCATTGATAGTATTAATTTTCTTTTCTGGCAGCATAGCGACCGGTCAGATTTACTGGGTATAAACGGGAATGCTGATGCCAATATTTTTACCGGCAACGAGGAGGAATTTCGAAGATTACTAATGCGATAGTTTCCCTTTGGCAAAAAAGCGCTCAATCAGATTTAATGCAGGAGCTGTCATAAAAGTTGTTGCCAGAGCCATGAATACCATGATGGTGAAAACTTCCGGTTTCAAAATACCTAAGTCGTAACCGATATTCAGCACAATTAATTCCATCAGTCCTCTTGTATTCATCAATATGCCAATACTCAGTGAGTCTTTCCAAGATTGACCAATTAACCTGGCCGATACCGCACTTCCCCAAAACTTACCGGCAACAGCCATTAATATAATTACTGCACAAACGGCCCAAAGATGCGGTTCGTTCAATAAACCTATTTGCGTACGTAAGCCAGTAAAAGCAAAGAATAATGGCATTAGTAAAAAAGTACTGACATCTTCAATTCTTTCTGTGAATAGGTTACGCAAAGAGAAATTGGCAGGCATCACCGCGCCCGCCAAAAAAGCACCGAACAAGGCGTGTATTCCTATCACCTCGGCCGTATATGCCGATACAAGAAGCATGAGAAAGACAACTGCTGTAAAGTTGGAATGAATATTCCCATCTGAAAAAAAGCGCTCGCTCAATTTCTGCAACAAGGGTTTGATGACCATTAGCATAACTATTACGTAAATAGCTGCCATAAAAATGCTGAACCAAGCATTTGAAATATCGCCCGCTCTTGCAATAGCTATAACAAAGGGTAGAATACACCAGGCGGTTACATCACCAATGGCCGCACTAATAATAGCCATGCTGCCCACAGGAGTTTTGGTCATATTTCGCTCTTTTAAAATTCGGGCAAGTACCGGAAATGCAGTAATACTCATGGCTATACCCATAAACAGGGCAAAAGCTATAAAAGAGATATGGGCAGGTGCGTAGGATTGATATAGGAAATACGCCAGCATAACACCTAAAAAATAAGGGAATACTATACTCACATGGCTGACGAGAATGGCTTCACCGGCACGTTTTCGGATAGTATCAATATCCAGTTCTAAACCGATGATAAACATGAACAACACTAAACCGATTTGACTGAGTAACTGCAGATTAGGAAGTGATGCTGCCGGAAAAAGAAAAGAGAAAATTCCGGGTGCCACCCAGCCCAACAGTGATGGACCCAGGATGATACCGGCTGTAATTTCTCCTATAACTGATTGTTGACCAATTTTAGAAAAAAGGTAGCCTACAGATCTAGCAACCGAAAGAATGACTATAATCTGCATCAGCATAATGGCTAAAGGATGTGTAAGGCTTTCGTTCAAATGACTCTGATTATTATTGGAGGGAACCGGTAAAGAAAAAATATTTGCTTCCAGCCCTTTCCCTATCCAAAGCAAAAGCAGGATAATGGCGATTAAAGGCAAAACAATTAGGAGGTATAACTTAATGTGCTTTCGGCTCATATTGTTTATTGGTGCAAAAGTGATTGAATATTTGAAACCTTCAACGGATATTGATTAAAATCAGAAATTCCTATTTTCAACCAATGAAGTATCAAAACATTAGTTTCAAAGTTTTGTTTTCACTTTTTCTTGTAATCTGTATAGCTGTGCATGTATATGGTTTGTTGACACGCTTTAATGATGAAAGTGTACTCTCTCACATAGTACATACCTTAAGCTACAGCGTATGTCTTTTCACCTTTTTGTATCCGGTTAAATACCGCTTGATTCTTTATTTCTTTGGAGCAGTTTATCCAGTGGCATACCATGCCAAGTGTTTTCTTTCCCAAATTGTCTATCAGAGTAAATTCAACAGCATCTGTTTTCTTGTAATTTTTATTCTGCCTCTGGCGGCTGTTGTAATCTGGAAAAACGTAAAACGCCCTGCAGTTTAAGGCAGAGCGTTTTCATATTCATATTAATAGAATTCTACGCAAACTGGCAAACAATGCCACCCATAACAGCCAGTGAAATAATCCAGTAGCCGGCATTGATAAGGATGTATTTCCAGCCTCTGCGCTCAAATAAAGCACCTCCTGTCAATAGAGGGAATACGAAAAATATGGCTGTTATAGCTCCATGTAATGCTCCGTGACCGAATGAGCGATAACTTCCCATATAAGCTTTCAATACTTCTGCCCCCTGTGCAGCTATTTCCGGTGACATTTCATGACCGTGCTGCGGTAAAATAAGTGACTGCAAACCGAACTGGTGAATAGTCATAAAGTGAAGTGAAACCGCAATGAAAAAACTACATACGTAATTGACTCCGAATACAAGGGGCATATTAAAATCCTTTTGTGCAGCTTCCTGTGTTAAACCTGCACCCGCTAGCCAGGCAGGACCGAATGTTTTCGGATTGTACCACATAAATCCCAGTAATAATGGAAATAGTGCCGCCAGGGCACTGATGAGCATGTTAGGTTGCATAATTTTTTGTTTTTGGTTATCTCGAAGGTAAATTCTTTATTCTAAAAGAAATTCGGTTTGTCAACATCTTTAGTTGATAATGCCGGCTATCCGCCACATGTTCCAGATATTCATAAACAATGGACTGTATTTGTTTTTGCGGGCTTCTTCTTCCTCACGATTCCAGAAATGAAGCTTGCTTACGGGATATAAATAACCGAAGTGATAAGATGTATGGTCCCACCGTTTTGCGGCAATAGATGAAAGCGGGTAGCGATAGTTAAGTTCGCGATGGGCAACAGTTTTTTGCGCGTCATCACGAACAAAGGCTGCATCCTTTAAATAGGAATCGCAATCGCATTTTTCTTTTTTAAGTTTTGCTATGCGCGTACATATTATATATTGAAGAACGGCTACACGGTGATTAGCACGCAAACCGGTTATTTGTATACCGTCCTTAAACTCCCTTAAAATTGAATTGGTTTTATGCAACGCGATGGTATCGTATTCATTTATTGCCAGCTGGGTTTGTCTGGCAAAATTCTTAAGCGGCTCAACAGCCTCCTTACGCACGGTTTCTAGTTGCTGCAAGTTTGCTTTGCGCTGTAAAAATTTATAACTCAGTTCCGGGCGAGGATGATAGGCATCGTTCAATGCCTTGATTCCGATTTCATCGGTGATGGTCATAGCAGTCATCCATTGCATAAGCGAACTATCTTTCAGATATTGCTGCTGCAGGTGCATGGATTCACTGAAAAAGTCTTTCTCATGTTGCGTTTTAAGCATTTCATGCGCATACATTTCAGGATAACGTTTTTGAGTCAAGCCATCGGTTGTATATTGCCAACTCCAGCGCGCTATACTCCAATCAATAAGCCAATAACCCCACTCCCAACCTGAAGAAAAAGTGATGTGGCCGGGTATCTTGAAAGCCACACAAGTATCAATATCTGAGAGGCGTGCGCTTAGATATGGAAGTAAAAGCATAGGTACCGAAAGATCGAATGTTACCCAATAAGCACTTTCAGGATAATACCAGGTTTCTCTTTGCTTCATTTGGCTAAGCAAAAACTCAAATTGATGTCGCTGGTTCTTGTTTTCATATACTGGTGCTTTAGGTTCTGTCATGTTGTAAAACATAACCGTATGCGAGAGCACACCTCGTTCTTTATCTAGTGCCAATAAAGAAGAATCCCATTCAAAATTTTTTCGCTTGTGTCCCGCCTCGTTTTCATGACGCACCACATGCTGACGACCCATCAATTTTGTGGAGGTGTTTTTCTTCAGCCAATCAATAATAAAGAGGCGCAGTTGTTCCTTTTTGTTTTTATTGCCGGAAATAAATTCCGCAGTCGAAAATTCCATATTGATAAAATCCCAATTGGCTTGCATAAGCCAATTGAGATTTTTCTCCACTTGTTTTTGTTTTGCCATCGGCCCTTTATACAACTGAAATGTTTTTTGCTGAATCATGTGTAGCGATAGATCAACTGCTGCAATTATTCCGCGTTTATGACAATAGTTAACTATAGCTTTTGCATGCGTTGGCCATTCTTCACGGTCAACGTTTTCGAGTAGGCAGAATTCAAAATAGTTTTGCCCGTTGCGTACCAGCCAGTTGATGTATTCTTTCACATCATCTATTGCATGCGGCAATTTGCCATCATGCAATTGCTCAGTTAACTCCAACGGATGCTGTGTGTGTAGGTGAAATCCTTTCTTATCAAACAAAGATTTAGCCTCCCAGGTGAAATTTTGTTGCAATGGAAACTGCCTCCAGTGAGGAATAAGCGTTTGTCTGGGGTGATAAAATTCAAATCCGAGTTTTTCCTGTAGTAAGCCATAAAGGCCAAAGCTTACACCTTGCCACGATATTGCTTTCAGCTCCAGCACAGTTTGTGAGTTCTTTTCGGTAAGTGTCCATGTGTAATCATGTTCAGGAAAATTCTTGTAAGAAAATTTTGCTTCACGAGCAAAATGATTGAGTTGCGCTGCTTCTTCTCGGTGAATTTCGGGGAGTTGAAATAATACATCAGCTTCCGGATTATTAAGCGTCACATCGCAATTACAGGCCGTATGAAGCAACTGTTGAACATCCTGAATGCTTATCCTGGTAATGTCAGTGTCTGCAAGAGAAGCCGGATAT
Source organism: Chitinophagales bacterium (assembly GCA_046329535.1). Taxonomy (GTDB): domain Bacteria; phylum Bacteroidota; class Bacteroidia; order Chitinophagales; family LD1; genus Bog-950. Next base: position 433,184 of record JAXLUN010000003.1, on the reverse strand, counting down.
ATCAGTGAAATACTTTGTTCAGCAAAAACGTTGTTACATAAGAAAATTGCGCAGAGCAATACGGACGAAAGTTTCAAACGTATTTATTTAGTAAGTCAGGAGTTCCTCCAGCTTTTTTTTCAATCGATTTTTTGCAAGAAAGTTCTTTTCTAAGTTAACAGCAAACGGTACAGGAGTATCCAGCGATGCACAGCGCATGACAGGTGCATCTAAGTATTCAAACAAATGCTCGTTGATGTAAGCAGAAATTTCTGCGCCAATTCCTCCAATCAAAGTATCTTCATGAAGAATTAAAACCTTGCCTGTCTTTTTTACCGTTTCAGCTATGGCTTCTTTATCAAAGGGAAGCAAGGTTCTTAAATCAAGAATATCGGCATTAATCCTGTTATCAGTGGCAATAGCTTCTGTAGCCCAATGAACGCCTGCGCCATATGTGATGATGGAAAGCTCTTCACCTTTACTCACCAGATTTGCTTTGCCGATTTCGAGTGTGTAATAATCCTCAGGCACTTCTCCATCCACACTTCTATAAAGTGCTTTGTGTTCAAAATACATCACGGGGTTCGGGTCTTCAATGGCTGTGCATAGTAACCCCTTTGCGTCATAGGAAGAGCTCGGGTAAACAATTTTTAGACCAGGTACGTGAAAGAACCATGCCTCATTGCTTTGCGAATGAAAAGGCCCGGCTCCAACACCAGCACCGGTAGGCATGCGAACTACTACATCGGCATGCTGCCCCCATCGCCAATAGCTTTTCGCCAGATTATTGACAATGGGATTAAAGCCGGTTGAAACAAAATCTGCAAACTGCATTTCTACTACAGCTTTCATTCCTTTCACACTTAAACCGAGAGCTGCACTCAGAACCCCGCTCTCGCAAATTGGCGTATTTCGAACCCTATCTTTCCCAAACTGCTCAACAAATCCCTCTGTTATTTTGAAAACACCACCGTACTCTGCTACATCCTGCCCCATAATAACTAAGTCATTGTACTTTTCCATACTTTGTCTTAGTCCTTCTGAAACCGCATCCACAAAACGCAAACTTCTACCTGTAGACACAGCATTTATTGGTAAGAAATTAAACGGGGCATAAACCTGTGTTTCTTCTTTTACAGTATCCGGATTTATCGCAGATTTATTGTCTGCCTCATCAAAAGCGGTACGTACTTCTTTGTCAAATTCGCTTTTCAACATATCGGGATAGTCGGGAGAAATTATACCCTCTTCTATCAACCAGTTTTCATAGTTGAGTACGGGGTCTTTTTTCTCCCATATCTCAAACAATTCCTTGGGAACATATTTTACACCGCTTGCCTCCTCATGCCCTCGCATACGGAAGGTCATACACTCCAATAGCACCGGGTGTGGATTTTGAATCATTTCTTCCCGGAGCCTCTTAATAGTGTGGTATACTTCCAGAATATTATTACCATCAATAGTCAATCCTTTCATACCATATCCAATAGCTCGTTCCGCTAAATATTTGCAGCGAAACTGCTCGTTGGTGGGGGTAGAAAGGCCATATCCGTTATTTTCTATTAGAATAATAACCGGTAAATCCCAAACTGCGGCAATGTTGCACGCTTCATGAAAATCTCCTTCGCTGGTTCCTCCATCACCGGTAAAGGCAACGGTTATTTTTTTTTCGTTTTTTAGTTTAGATGCCAAAGCAATTCCATCACCAACACAAAGTTGAGGTCCCAAATGCGATATCATACCCACTATATGATGTTCGTTCGTGCCAAAGTGAAAACTTCTCTCTCTTCCCTGACTAAATCCGTCCTGTTTTCCCTGAAACTGTTCAAACATCTGCTGTAAATTACAATTTCGGGTAGTGAATACGCCCAGATTTCTGTGGAGCGGACAAACGTATTCATCTTCATCCAATGCGGCTGTTACTCCTACGGCAATTGCTTCCTGTCCGATTCCACTAAACCATTTACTTACTCTACCCTGCCGCAGCAGTTTAAGCATTCTCTCCTCAATCACCCTTGGTTTGAGAATAAGTTTGTAAAGGCTAATGAGCTCTTCGTTGCTTAAATTCTTTCTTTCAAAATTCATGAGGCTAAAATAGAAAAGTGAATTGCAAAAAAATTCTGCCTTTGTTTTTGAATTGTTGTATAAACAACTATTATTGTGACAACAAATAAAATTAAACATGAAAAAAATGAAACTTTGGATGCCTGCACTGATAGTTGCAGTTGCATTCCTTGCCTCGTGCAACAACAAACCAGCTACTGAAGAAGTAACCAATGCAACGGTTGATACTACAGCTGCGGAAACTACTTACACATTAAATGCAGACAGCACCAGTTTTGTCAACTGGAAAGGTGTTATGCTGGGTGTAAAAGAGCATTTCGGAAAAATTTCTTTTAAAGAGGGTAGCCTGTCAACAAAAGGCGGACAACTTACTGGTGGCTCTTTTACTGTGGATATGTCAACTATTCTTCCGTTAGATGCTACTTACGATGAGAAAAAAGGCTCTACAAAAGAGAAATTAGTAGGCCATTTGTCTTCACCTGACTTCTTTGATGTTGCCAATAATCCCACTGCTACTTTTGTAATAAAATCTGTAAACGGAAATTCAGCTGTCGGCACCTTGACAGTAAGAGGTAAATCAAATGAGGAGACATTGACCAATATTGTCATCAGTGAAACAGAGGGTTCATTAAAAGCAAACGGAAACTTGAAATTTGATAGAAAAAAATATGATGTAGCATTTGATATGCCTATGAAAGACATGGTGATATCCAACGACATTGAACTGGCTGTTGAGTTGACCGCTAAAAAGTAATGGGTTTTTAATTGGTGTATAAGGCAACCTGAAAAGGTTGCCTTTTTTTGTTTTTGTAAAATGTCAGGTTCTTTTTATCGCATAACAAACTTGTTCTTATCGGTTTAATCTGGTAAGTAGTTATGGATTTACCATTAGGCAATGCAAAAAAGTTTACAGCGGACGTTTCATGGGCTGTTTTGGTGGTTTATCTTTATCAGGTAATATCCGATAACTGAGTAGTTAAGAGAGGCAAGCTGGAAGCGATGGGGTAATGGTTAGTGAGTTAGCAGGCTATTTTTTTCACTCTGTTTTGATGACGACCACCTTCAAATGGAGTTTCAAGAAACGCTGTAACACATTCTTTGGCTGCTGATAGGGTTATGAAACGTGCCGGCAGGCATAAAATGTTAGCATTATTATGTTGACGGGTTAACATGGCCAGTTCAGGAGCCCAGGCTATTCCAGCACGGATATCTTTATGTTTATTAGCCGTCATGGCCACACCATTGGCACTTCCACAAATCAAAATGCCAAAATCAAATTCACCATTTTCAACAGCCAGCGCTACCGGATGAACATAATCGGGGTAGTCTACACTTTCTGCACTAAATGGACCAAAATCTCTGGTCACATAATTTTTTTCAATTAGAAATTTTATCAACTCGGTTTTATATTCAAATCCGGCATGGTCTCCTCCAATGGCTATTTTATACATAATTATATTGTTTAGGCTTCAATAACCAGTTCGCTCTCACGTTTACGGTCATTTCGGGCAGCAATAAAGATACTCAACTCGTAAAGAAGATAAATAGGTACTGCAACTAGGCCCTGTGTAAATACATCGGGTGAAGGGGTGATTACACCAGCTATTATAAGAATAACAACAATGGCATATCTGCGAACATTGCGCATGGTTTTAGCTCCCAAAATACCCAGTTTAGAAAGAAAATAAACCACCATAGGTAACTCAAATACAGCTCCTATAGCCAACAGCATAACCGTGAAAAAATCAATATAATTCTCAATGGTAAAGTTGTTTTTGATTTTACTGCTTATGGAAAAGTTAACGGCAAAATTGACGGAGAAAGGAATAATAATGAAATAACAAAATGCTACTCCTACAAAGAAGAACAGAGAGCAGGCTAAGATGATTTGTGAAGTTTTCTTCTGCTGTTGTTCACTCAAGGCCGGAGCTACAAAACGCCACAATTCAAAAACGACATAAGGAAAGGCTAGCACAAAACCAATGATTAATGAATACTGAAACAACAGGGTAATTTGTCCGAACATGGATGTGTTCTGCAACAAAATGGGTATGTCATTTTCGATACAAATACTTTCTTTCAGATTCAATGCCTCGCCAACAGCACACATTATTTTGTAGGTGGGAAAGTCTTTCGATGTAATACCAAGTATTACTTTGTCAAACACAAAATCGTAATAAATACCTATCAGAGAGGCGCACAAAACAATAGCTATGGCCGAGCGAATGAAATGCCACCTTAAAGCCTCTACATGGTCAAAAAAACCCATTTCGGCCTCCGGATTTTCTGTAGCACCCTTTTTGAACATGCCGCGAAAGTAGAAGAGTTATTGGTAATTGACCAATGAGACTGCAGTGAAATTGTTTTACTGATAATGATTCTGTAGCTGACTTTTACGAATTTTAGGAGATTAGGGCAAATCAGTGCTCATGAAAAGGCCTGCCATTGGGTGGAGGGGCAGTAAGCATGAAAATAAGTCTGGGCAACAGAGTATCGAAACTTCTTCTTTGTTCTTCGGTACAAATCTTTTTCAATTCAGAAAAGTGATTAAAAGTTATAGCAGCTTTTTTTAACTGAATAGAACTGATTTGCTTTTCAATGGAATCTTTCAAAGTAGTATCTGGATTTGAAACATTTGTCAGTACAAAATACTGCTCCACCCAATACCTGTTCGCTTCATCCAGAGATATCATTGCTTCATGATGTTCTTGACGCATTTTGTCAAATTGGGCTTGCTGGGTGTCATCCAATTTTAATTTATTGACAATTAATTCATTGGGTGGCTGAGGTCCATTATGTGGAAAATGTGGAGGTCGCCCCGAGAAGAGCAAAAAGCTTAGAGTCCCTAAATTAAGGAGTAAGAGTATGATAACCGACACAGTGAGCAGCGTTTCTTTTTTCATTTAGTAAATATTGTAGTCGGTAGTGGTAAGGGAGTAGCTGGATGATGAGGGGCTTTCTGTTTCGACATTTTTTGAGTGAAACTGTATCAATATGGTCAGGTTCAAAACCAGCAAAAGTGCTAAGCCAGCCAATATAAAACTGATAGTAGGCCATCGAACCAGTTCAATAACTCTTTTATTTATCCGTTCTTCAATTCGGGTAAATAAAAATGGAGGGGCTCCGGCACGTTTAATCTTGCCGGCACAGGTAATTACCTCAGTTATCCAATATTCCTTATTGGGGGTCATGCCGTATTTGACGCTCATAATTCATTAATCCTTCGTTTGCTCATAAAAGTCTCTCAAATCTGTTCTCAAGTTAGCCTTTGCCCGCTGTAGTAATGATTCTACCGACTTTAGACTGGTGGCCATTATTTCAGCAACCTCTTTTCTGGGAATGTCTTCTATGTAAGAAAGCAGGAAAGCAGTTTTCTGTTGCTCAGGTAATTTTTGTATTGCTACAAAAAGAATCTTGCTATTCTCTTTGTTTTCTAACAGAGCTCCGGGATGTTCAAATTGAGGACTTTTATGTTTTAACTCACCTGAATTAGTATGGAATATCGATGTGATGTAAGCGAAGCGTTTTTTTCTTTTTCGGTATCTCAGCTTATCTAAACTCTTGTTTATAGCTATCCGATAAATCCAGGTGCTTGCCGAAGAATTCCCTTCAAAACGAATAGCAGATTGATAAATCTCGACAAAAACATCTTGTGTAGTTTCTTCTGCCTCGTGCTTGTCTTGTAAGTAACTTAGTGATAAGTTATAAACCCGATCTTTAAACAAACCAAACAGTTGGTGAAATGCTGATTTGTCTCCTAGTCCTGTAAGTTTTATTAGTTCGTTGGGGTGAGGCATTCAGAAAATGGATAGGGGTCAGATAGTTGATTCAACTATCTGACCCCTAAACTTTACTATAGTTTAATTGGCAGAGTTAAGAATATCGAAAATGCCTTTCATATCGGGTGTTAGTACAATTTCAATTCTTCTGTTTTTACTTCTACCTTCAGGTGTATCATTCGTTTCTACAGGGAAATATTGTCCTCTGCCGGCTGGTGTTACTCGCTTGGCATCTACTTTATTCTCATCCGTAAAAATTTTGGTAACACTCGAAGCGCGCATTACGCTTAGGTCCCAGTTGCTATTAATAGGACTTGCCGTATTTACATAGGGTTTGTTATCTGTATGACCTTCAACCATTATTGAAATGTCCGTTTGTTTGTTTAGTACTTCCGCAATTTTCTTCAGAGCCTCTTTGCCTCTTGGTTCAACAGTATAGCTTCCGGTTGTAAAAAGTAACTTATCGCTAAGTGCTACATATATCTTACCATCTTTTTCATAAACGGATAAGTCACCGGCATTAAATCCTTTGAGTGCCTCCAGCATTTTATTTTTTAAGGCTTGAACTGCAGAATCTTTACGGGCAATAAGTGACTCCAGTTCTCGGACTTTAGCGTCTCTTTCATTCAGTTCTCTACCTATTTTGTCTAATTCGGCAGCCTTAGCCATCAAATCTCTCTCCTTTTCGGCCAGTTGTTTTAATAGTTTATCCTTTTCGGCCGCTGTCGAATTGGTTAATGCATCCAGTTGCTGCCTGACTCTCTCACAAATGGCATCGCTCTCATTCTTCAGCGAGTTCAGTTTTTTATTTTTTTCTTCTAATGAGGCATTACTGTCTTTCAGTTTTTGTATCTCATTGCTTAAAGAAACTATCTGTTTATTTAAGTCTTCAATGGTAGCATTTGCCTTATTCAGATTTTCGTTGCAGTTATTTTTCTCTGCCAGATACTTATCTGCCAGTGCCACCTGCTCATCGTATTTCTTTTTAGAAACCAGGCAGGAAGATAGAGAAAGGGTAATGAGGATAGCTATTATCAGATAAAGTTTTGAGTTCATATTCTTAATTATTTACCTCACGAAAGTATGCGCGTGTAGCTGCCTGATAATGCTACTACCTAACCTAATTTTGTGGAAGTATAGTTTTGTAAACAATCCTTTAAAGTATTGGGTTTTCTATTTGAGTTCAATTGTTATATTTGAGACAAGTTGTAGCCAATAATCGTATGGTTAAGAATTTTACGTTAGTTATCCTTTTTAGCTTTCATATACAATCTCTGTTTGCGCAGTTGTTTTATAATAACGGAGCAGATGTGGCTGTAATGGGTGGTGGTATTGTATACATTGATGGAGCAACGGAAAATGCCAGCGGACTTTTTAGTAATGCAGGTCAAACAACCATAAAAGGATATTTCAGAAACGGAAGCTTAGCCACAGGCGGAAACGCAGCTGGTGAGTATATAGTTTATGGCGATTGGGAAAATAACCAAACCTTTACTGCAGACCAGAGTATGGTTCGGTTAAGAGGATACGCTCAACTGATTACCGGAAGTTCGGTTACCACTTTTCACGATTTATCTCTCGAAACGGCAAATTCTGTAAAGACACAAACTCTAGATGCTTTCACCAATCACCAGTTAAACTTTAATGATTGTGAGTTAGCTACTCAAGACTTTAGAATGACTGTAACTAATCCAGTCACCGCGTCTGTAATTAGAAGTAATGGATTTGTTAGCAGTACTGGTCCGGGCCGGTTTGTAAGAGCAACCAACTCAACCAATGAGTATCTTTTTCCAACCGGATGGAATGATAACGGCAGTATTTTATATCGCCCGGCAGTCATTAAGCCATCTGTAACCGATCCACAATCTTTTGAAGCCCGGATGGGATTTGGCGATGCAACACTGGAAGGATATGACCTGAATATTAAGGCTGGGAATGTTACTTCGCTCAATTATAAATTTTTCCATTTGCTCAAGCAGGTTGGCTCTAGCACTCCTTCAGACCTTTCTATCTACTATAACACACAGGCTGATAGTACCTGGGGCTCCATTGGGCGTTGGCAAACTGTTCCCCAGTGGGAAGATTTAGCTCCTGCCCCTACTATTTTCACTGCAGGCAGTCCACTTTCACACAGAACTAAAGCTATGTGGATGGATAATGGTCAGGAACCGCATATTCTTATCAATACCAAAGAGATTGAGGTGCTTTATAATTTTCCTAACGTATTTAATCCTATCAGTACCGATCAATTGAATAGCGGTTTTCACATTATTAACAATGCAGGCTTGGTCACTTTGATTGATTTGAAGATTTTCAACCGTTGGGGTGAACCTGTTTTTGACAGTGAGCGGGACGGCACTACCTGTTTTGATGGCACTATTAACAGTTATTGCTGGAATGGTTATTATCAGGGCAAGCTACAGCCAATGGCCAATTATGTATACATGGCCAATGTGAAAATTAATTCAACCGGTGAAATTAAACCTGCATCGGGAAATCTTTCTTTACTTTGGTAAATGCTGATGAGTAATTTTAAACGAATAGTTCTACTGCTTTTTACCAATATCTGCATTCAGTGCAGTATGGGTCAGGATGTCCACTTTTCTCAATATTACAATGCTCCCCTATTATTAAATCCGGCTTTTACCGGGTTTACTCAAGGTATTACGCGAATCAATATTCAACACCGTAATCAGTGGTTCAGCGCTACTAATAATGGATTCTTCAAGTCCCCTTATATGACTACAAGTGCCAGCGTAGATGCCCCATTTAAAATCAAGAATGATATTCTTGGAGCGGGTTTGTTTATTGCCAGTGATCAGGCTGGTGCAAATACATTTTCAACCGTTATTACCCAGGCATCCGTTTCTTATATCAAAACTCTGGGTAAAAAAAATAATCACCGCTTAGCAGCCGGATTTCAAATCGGATATACTTATCAGTCAATTAAGGTTGAAAATTTTCAATTTGCCAGTCAGTTTGATGATAACAACGAATTTAATCCTGCTCAGACTTCCTATAACCCGGAGAATATTGGCCGAGGAAATATTGGATATCTGAATCTGAATTTCGGGATGTTGTGGTATAGCAAACTGAGCGATAAATTTGCCATGTATACTGGCGGTTCTTTTTATAATGTAACCACTCCATCACACAATATTCTACCTAACCAAAAACGTGACTTATACTGGCGCTGGAATGCTCATGGAGGTTTAGATATCTTTCTGGGTAAAAAGTATCATATTTTACCATCAGGGATGTTTATGCGCCAGGGTGTTAACGACCAGTTGAATACCGGTTTGGCATTTGGAGTTGACTTTGATACGCGCAGAACTAATAATGGTATGGCCATGACTTTAGGTGTTTTTAACCGAATACATAATTTGACTTCGGGTGTTACATCGGATGCAATTATTACCTATGTATCGTACGAGGGTAGCGGCTTTAAAGTTGGTTTTTCATACGATGCTACAATTTCTAAATTGAAAAATGCCGGAAGTGGTGTAGGCGCCTTGGAACTAATGCTGGGATATACCATAAAATCTAAAGATTTCAATTACCGAAACAGTCCGATATGTCCTCGCTTGTAATCGGTTTTTCTATTATCCACAATACCCGCATAAACACTCTTTAAACTACCTATTCAGTTTCTGGTATTTTAGACCTTGCTTAAATTGCATTATTTGTTCAAACCACAAACCCTGACAATGAAATTTAATTTTTCATTTACCTATGTCTTAGCCGCTTTGATAATGCTTTCAGTATCTGAGAAAGCAGCCGCTCAAACCAAAGAGGAGTTAAATGAGTTGAAGAATTCGACTCCTGCAAAATCGGAAACCCCTAAAAAGGAAGAGAAAGTTAAGGAACTGCCAGACCCTCAAAAAATAAGCTGGAGAAAAAATAAGAAGATAGCGGATAAGCTAATCCAGCGAGGAAGCATCTATAAAGCGCTTAGCTATTATGAATCGGCTATTTCTCAAAAGCCTAAAAAAACATTTCTGAATCAGAACATTGCAGATGGAAATTTTAGAATACGCGATTACCGCACAGCTAACAGCTATTACAAGACATTGGTAGATCTGGATTCAGTAAAACACAAAAATCTGAATAGCCTCTATCAATATGCCTTAACGGATAAATATCTTGGAAACTATGAACAGTCAAAAGCATCTTTCAGTAAATTCATTAAACTGGCAAAGGATGTAGACGCGCTCTCTGACCTTAGAAAATCTGCATCTAAAGAACTTCAGGGGTGTGATTTGGCTATTTCGTTGCGAAGCAAAACTGATCTACCTGAGTTTAAGGTGACTCATTTAAATGAAAATATCAATCAGCCACTTACTGATTTTTCACCTGTATTAAAAGATGCAAATACCCTTTATTATGGGTCATGGACTGCCGATGATGTGGTTTTTGAAAATAAGGTGGAGAAGTATGCCACTTTTTCAAGATTATACATGGCTTCAAAAAGTGGAAACTCCTGGTCAAAAGGCGAGGTTGTTAGTGGAGGAATTAATGATGCCAAATTTCACACAGGCAATCCGGCTATCACTGCTGACGGCAAAACGATATATTTCACACAATGCTTTCAAGATGATATTCAACGTATCCGCTGTAGTATTTACAAAAGCAGCGCCTCTGCCAATGGATGGAATGCTGGCGAAAAATTAGATGCCAACGTAAATGCCGAAGGGTTTACCACCACACAGCCCGCACTAGGCAAAAATGAAGCCGGTGAAGATGTGCTCTATTTTTCATCAGACAGAAATCCGGGAAAAGGGATGGATTTGTTTTATGCAAAAATTAATGCAGACGGTAGCATAGCTAAAGCTAAAAGCGTTGGTCCTACCATTAATACTCGTGGTGATGAGATGACTCCTTACTATGAAAACAAGACAGGTATTTTATACTTCTGTTCTAATGGACATGTAAATATTGGAGGAACAGACATTTTCAAAACGATGGTTGACAGGGGAGAATGGGCTGAGCCTCAAAATATGGGCATGCCGATAAACTCAAGTGTAGACGATATGTATTATGTATGGAATGAAAATGAATCTACAGGCTTTGTGGTAAGCAACCGGCCAGGAGGATTTGGATTGAAAAGTGAAACCTGCTGTGACGATATTTATGAAGTAGGAAAGACCCGACTATATTTTGGTGTTGTTGGAACTATGAAAAATGCTGATAGCTCATTCAAATATATTGATAATGGTTTAGTAACACTTTATGACAATGCGAGCGGTGAGCAGATAAAAACTTTTTATTCTAAAGACGGGAATTATTTTTTCGATTTAGAGCCTGAAAAGGAATACAAAATTATTGCCCGCAAAAAGGATTTTGAAGACATGATACTTTCAGTTTCAACCGTTGGGAAACGTCAAAGTGATACGGTTATGGTTGATTTTGCTATGAAAGAAATTCCCGGATCTAAAAACAATGTTGGTCAAACAATTGGAGTTGTTTATTGGGAATTTGATAAGGACAATCTGATGAAAGGTGCGGCCGATACACTGAATCAAGTTGTTGCATTTATGATGGGAAATCCGGACTATGTTCTAGAGGTTGGATCACACACTGATGGTAAAGGAACTGAGGAATACAATTTAAAACTCTCACAAAGAAGAAGCGATGCTGTTTTGAAATATTTACTCAGTAAAAAAATTCAGAAATACAGGCTACAAAGTAAAGCTTATGGCGAAGCGTTTCCCGTATTCTTAAACGAAGATCCGGAAGGAACGGATAACCCGGAGGGAAGAACAAAAAACAGACGAACAGAATTTAAGGTGGTGGGTCAGCTTACCCCTGCTGAACTGGAACAGAAAACAGCAGAAGAATCTCCCAAAAAGCCGACAAAAAAGAATACAGAAAAACCTGTAGCACCCGTCAAATAAATAAGGATTAAGTAAAATCGGCCCGAATACAACTATTGTGTTCGGGTCGCTTTTTTTGTTTGCCTCCGGAAAATTTCAATATGAATTAGATAGACGGGACTCGATTAAACCAGGGCTGCGCATTTTCCAGTTGTGATGCCAACTGAAACAAAGTTCCTTCATCGTTCCAAGGTGCAGTAAACATGACTCCTACAGGTAGATTTTCTGCGGTCCAGTATAAAGGAACTGTCATGGCTGGTTGTCCGGTAATGTTGGCTAGAGGTGCGTACGGAATCCAGCTGAAAGTTTGCTCAGATATTTTTTCAATTAAGCCCGTGTAGCGAACTATGGATGAAATGCCTAAAGCATTCATAATCCTTAGTAATGTATCTTCGGCTTGGGAAGTATTCATGCTGCCTATCTTAAAGGGTCTTCGGCCGAGTGTGGGTGTAAGCAATAAATCGTATTGTTTATGATACTCAGCCATTTTACGATTCACTTCGTTCCATTTCAGTTTGGCCAAAGCAAAAGAGTTAGCGCTGAACGATTTTCCTAGTTTATACAACAACCATGTATTCGGCTCCACCTCAGTACGGTGAGGTTTTCGACCCCGTTGTTCTCCTATATAATCCAGAGTAGCGGAAGTCTCTCCGTAAACCATAGCATAAAGCAGTTCTGTCATTACTTCTTTTCGATATGGAAGTTCAACCTCGGTTACCTCATGACCATGATTTCGTAAAATTGCCACTGTATGATTTACTGCTTTGATATTTTCTTCATCTACCGGAGTATTTAAACCTGCAGGCATCTGAGTGGAATAGCCTATTTTAAGCTTACGAGGTGTGCGCTTAATTTCATGAACAAAGGGATATTCGGGAGGTTTAATATAATATGGATCACCTTCACTGGCTCCTAACACTAAATCATAGTACAAGGCACTATCTCTCACACTTCGCGATACTACTCCTTCATTTACTGCACCTCCCCAACCTTCGCCTAAATAAGGACCTAATGTTACTCTCCCTCGGCTGGGTTTCATTGAGAAAATTCCATTGCAACTTGCCGGAATACGAATAGAACCTCCTCCATCATTCGCACTAGCCATCGGTACTATTCCCGCTGCCACAGCCGCAGAACTTCCACCGCTACTTCCGCCAGTGGTATACTCCAGATTCCACGGGTTATGTGCGGCTCCAAAAAGTTCAGGCTCTGTCCAGGGAGTAAGTCCAAATTCAGGGGTGTTCGTTTTGCCGAAAATGATTAACCCGGCAGCAATCATTCTGTCCGTTACAAATGAGTTTTGCGGAGACACAAAGTCTTTCAATATACGAGACCCAGCAGTATAGCGCGTTCCTTTTAATTGCGGTCCTAAGTCTTTCAGCAAGTAGGGGACCCCATAAAACGGAGCGTTGTTATCCGCTTTTCTCAATTGCAACTTACCCCAATCATATAGTTTAGTAACTACCGCGTTTATCTTAGGATTAATCTCTTCCGTACGGGAAATAGCAGTTTCCAAAAGTTCTTCAGCACTTACTTCTTTCTTTTTTACCAGCTCTGCCAGTGATGTGGCATCGTGTTTCCGATATTCTTCAAATTTCATAATAGTGTTTGAGAGGTTAAACTAAGGGAATAACTAAGATGTGGTTGTTTGGGCGGGAAACGGCCCAACTTTACGAATGTGGTAATCGGGCAGGTAGTCTTCTTTGAAGTAATCAATAACGTTTCTGTCATCAGGATCGGGAAGCAGTGGCAGGAATACTCGTAATTTTAGCCACATAAATAATTTAACTGAGTAACGATAATAGGCGTTCGGCTTGGGTATTTGAAAAGTGGATAGCAAGTGATTGTCAAATAAGCTGTAAAAGTATTGTGTACCCTGAAATTTCATGGATGCAGGATACCACCGCTCTGCAAACTCATCAGCAAGAGCCTCTACAATTCTTCTTCCTTCGTCAGAATATTGATAGTTTTTCTGTTCGAAATCCAGAAACCAGTTATACATTTTGTCCTCATTTTCCGGAATTTGCTCGATGTTCATCCGCTCACAAATGCACTTCCAGAAATTGTAAAGCGCTCTGAACTCTTTTTGAGAGAATAAATTTTTATTGGCAAGAAAAAAACCCATCCTTTTGGGCTCACATACTATTGTGGCCAGTGTGTAAAGATTCTCTTCGTTGGTTATATTGAAATGGCTGTGAATGAAATTAAGTAAATCAATAGCCTCTTTGCCTTGCTCACTGTCACCATGTTTATAAAACTCGCCAAAGAATAGTAGCGTATCATTATTTCGTTTACGGGTATTGGTAATAATGCTGCCTTTGCCTCCGCGATATAATACTTTAGCAATGGATGGCACAGCAGCCTGCCTGGCAAAGGCCACTGAAAAAATGGAGTGTGTAAAAAGCTTGGTGCCGTATCGAACCTCAAAAGCCAGATGAGCTATTTGTTGCGCATTGAGCTCCGCATCAAGTTGTGCTATTTTTTTTCGTGCCCAATAAGGATTCCGCAAATTCATGATTCTATGATACTAGCTTTTATTGAGAATAAAAAAGCCCGAACATTTTTTGTTCGGGCTTTTGTTACTATGCGTATATTTTTTCAATCAGGTCTTTATATTTTTCAAGAACCACTTTACGTTTTACCTTCATAGTGGGAGTAAGTTCTCCATCTTCAATACTCCATTCCTTTTCCATCAATTCAAATTTTTTGATGGTTTCCCACTGACCGAAATTCTTGTTTTTTTCGTCTATGGCATCTCTGAAAAGCTTGAGTACTTCAGGCTTTTTTACTATTTCAGCTGGTGTTTTAGCATTCACTCCATTCTTTAGACACCACTCACTTAAGTTTAAAAAGTTAGGAACAATAAGAGCCGATACAAAGTTTCGGTTTTCTCCCACAGCCATAATCTGCTCTATGTAAGGAATTTCCTTCATCTTGTTTTCCAGCTGCTGAGGTGCTATGTATTTACCTCCCGAAGTTTTGAAAAGCTCCTTTACGCGATCGGTTATTTTGATGTACTTAGCTCCTTTATATTCTACCCAACGACCCACGTCTCCGGTGCGAAGCCATCCGTTAACAACGGTTTCTGCAGTAATATCGGGTCGATTAAAGTAGCCGAGCATAATATTAGGTCCCTTGGCTAAAATTTCTCCTTCTCCTTCGGCCATGCCTTCACGGTTTTCTAACCTGACTTCAACTCCTTCTATCGGCACTCCTACTGTACCGAACTTAATGCGGTCGAGGGCAAAAGGATTGATAGAAATAACAGGAGAAGACTCTGTTTGGCCGTATCCTTCCATAATCGGGATTCCTGCGCAGGTAAATACACGAGCAAGAAGAGGGTTTAATGCAGCGGCACCAGTTACTATTCCTTCGCAATTGCCACCCAAAGCTTCACGCCACTTTTTATAGATAAGTTTATCGTAAACAGCACGTTTGATATTGTCAACTAAGCCATATTCTTTTTCTACGTCAAAGTTTTGTGCAAAGTCAAGTGCACTGTTGTACAGATTTTTTTTCCACCCGTCCAGCGATGCTGCAGCTCCCTGAAGTTTGATATAAACTTTCTCCAGCAAGCGTGGAACAGAAGTAAAAAAATTAGGCTTTACTTCTTTAAGGTTATCGGCAATGGTTTCCATGCTTTCTGCATAGTAAACGGAAACACCCCGGGCAATATATACATACACCACCACGCGTTCAAAAATGTGACAGAGCGGTAAAAAGCTTAAAACACGTTTGGTTTGATCGAGTGGCAAAACGGGCAAAACAGCCTTTACATTGCTTACAATATTGTTATGCGAAAGCATGACCCCTTTCGGATTACCGGTGGTACCCGATGTGTAGATAATGGTGGCAAGTGTATCGGGCTTTACACCCTCCTTGATTTTTTCAACTTCCAATAGGTTTTCTGTAGCGCCAAGTTCAAGAAACTCGCTAAAGTGGCGGCATCCTTCAACCTTCTCAAAACTGAAAATCTCCTTTAAAGTAGGTATTTCATTCTTAATATGGTTTATTTTGGTAAATAGGTTTTTATCCGATACAAATGCATATTTAATCTGCGCATCATTAAAAATGAATTTGTATTCGTGTTCAGTAATGGTTGGATAAACGGGAACGTTTACTGCCCCTATTTGAAGAATTCCCAAGTCAACAATATTCCATTCCGGCCGGTTGTTAGATACCAAAGCTATTTTGTCATCTGGCTTTACACCTAATTTCAACAGTGACAAACTAACCTTATTCCCTTGCTCAATAATATCATTGGTCGAAGTTTTTCGCCATTGTCCACCGGTTTTGTATGCAAATGCATCAGCTTGCTCAAAGTTTGCTTTCTGATAATGAACAATGTCGAATAGTCTTGTAAAATCTTTCATGATTTGGTTCTGTTTTTTTTGTGTCAGGACAGTAAATATATAAAAGTGCCGGATGAAACAATCCGGCACTCAGATACCTGAAAAAATCTTTCTTATAGAGAAGTTAAACGCCTTGTACTACTGCTGTTCGCAGAGTTGTTTGCACCGCCAAAATTCACAATTAGCTGAGCCGTAAAAGTGCGGGGTTTATCAGGCTTCGCAATACGTATAGCATAGTTTTCATTCAGAACATTCTTGACAATAAAGTTGAAAGATATGTTCTTGTTAATGTCGTACCCTGCGCGTAAGTCCCAAACAAAATCACCCTTGTTCCGATCTTCTCTTCGGATGGTTTTTACATCCTTAATAAAAATCTCAAAAACCTTATCAACCTTGGTCATGTATCCATAGTATTGCAAAGATGTTCCCAGGTGGTATTTGTTGTAAATAATGAAATCAAAGTCTGCTTTAAAGGTATGCGGATTCCTGTACTTAAGCATACCATTTGTCAATGAATCCCAAGTGTAATCATCTTTAGCGGTGGGTAGCGCAAACTTGACAAAAGCATTCTTCAGAAAGGTTCCTACATTTCGGTTAGGGGAGGTGGTGTCATTCAAATCCACCCCATAAAAATAGGTATAGCCGAGCATTGTGGTAAAATCAACAGGTCCAATTTTTCCTTCACCATAAGCGGAAAGTTCCCAACCAAAAATTCGCGCTTTACTTACATTTTTAGATTGGAAATATGGGAAAGGGGCTCCATTGTCGGTACCTAAACCGAATGAAAACTCAATCATGTCTTTAAATTCAGTCCAAAACAATACTGCATCTAAATAGCCAAGCCAATTCCCGATTTTTAGACTTCGTTTATAACCTAGTTCAGCCGTGAATCCGCTTTCAGGTTTTACGTTATAGTTGGGCAGAATACGGATACCGGCAAGTTCATAGGTAACAAAACGTTCGGCAATACTTGGTACTCGAAACGCCTGACCAAACGAAGCACGGATATAGTTGTACTTTCTTATCTCAAAGTTAAACCCTGCTCTAAACACAGGAATTGTAGGAGTAATAGCACTATCTAAACGAACAAATTCTTCCCTCACGCCTGCATTAAATGTGAGCCACTTCCAATTGATTTCGGTTTGAATAAAACCTCCTCCAAAATCGGCCTTGTGCTTTCCTAATGTACCATCTTCAACCATCCAGTGTTCATTGTTTACACCGCAAAGTATTCGCGCTAGCTTACCGAAATCATGGCGAAACTGATACTCGGTTCGGAAAATCCAAAAGTTGGTTAATCCATCTAAATTCTTTTGCCGATAAACGCGGGTGTAAATTTTGTGTTGGTTATTTTTCTTGTCTACATACCTGATTTTAGGGTCAATGTATGCGTAGAAATACTTTTCATCTAAATCAACTCCATCGGCTGCCAGATATGGATGACCCGCATCTTTCCAGAAAAACTGGAAGCCACTTTTGCGGTAAAGTATATTAGTTGAAAGCTCTATGGTTAAACGTTTCAGGTTATGGGGCTGCCAGCGCAGCTTGTTATTGAAACGAACAAAATGATCATACTCTTCATTTAAAAAACTTTTGTAACCCTGCATCATTCCCCCGAACACAAAGTCAACATCTCCGAATTTCTGTTTATGGAGAAAATTCATCCCCATCATGTTCGGGTTCTCAAAAACCTTTCCATCACGTTTCCACCATTGGAAAGAATCAACCGGTGGTTTGCCAAAACCCTCGTAAAAAAATGAAAAATGCGTACTTGGCGTATCACGTGCATACGCAGTGGTTACATTAATGACCCCGTTTAATGCCGAAGATCCATACTGAACCGTAGAAGCACCTTTTATGACCTCCATTTGTTCTACGTTTTCAATAGGAATAAAGGGCCATTTAATTTCTCCTCGGTCAGCTGTCATTAAGGGCATTTCATCAATTACCAGCATAACACGGCTTCCTGAACCGTACGAATAGCCACTTCCTCCACGGATACTCATTTGGCCATCTAACACAGTAACTCCGGGAATTTTAGAAACCGCTTGCTGCATATTGGTAATATTGTTGCTCTCCAACATGCGCGGCTTCATCACGTCAACGGACTGAGTTATCTTTTGAAGCTTAACTCCAATCTTGTTCTCTCCAATAACTACAGTTTGAAGTTCAAGTGGTGTTCCCCCTAAAGAAACATTCAATGTTTTTATTTCTCCCTCGCTTATTTTAAGTCGTTGTGTGTCTGGGCTCATTCCTATATAAGAAATAACCAGTACCACCTCTCCAGGTATAACCTTCAATTCATAATTACCTTTCTCATCGGTGGTAGTTCCGTTAGAGGGTGGCTGAACCACATTAGCACTCTCCAGTAATTCACCGGTTTTTCCATCTCTGATAATGCCCTTTACTGTAGCTGTTTGAGCAATCGTTGTGCTAAACAGAAAAGAGCTTAGAAATGAATATAGCAACAGCTTACGCATAATTTTCACGTTGAGTTCTTCAATAACGGGCGCAAAATAAAGAAATATTTCACCTGCGTATTTTACGCCTGTGGATATTGTTCGGTGTGGTATGTTTTGACATAGGGGTGAAAAAGCTTTGCAAGGCAAGTAACCTTTTCTAACTTGCGCTTTTATGCAACTACAAGAATTTGTCGAAAAATTTGCCGATTGTTTTCATCATACGAATCGCACTTCCATTGGTTCAGAAACTAGATTTAATGAATTGGATGAATGGGGAAGTATGATGACACTGATTGTAATTGCCATGATTGATTCTGATTATGAGAAAACCATTACCTCAGAGGATTTGAAGAAGGCAAATACTATTGCGGATCTTTTTGAAATAGTAAAAAGTAAATAGAATGGCTGTATTTACGGTACCTAATGTTAAGATAAGTGGTATTGCAGCCTGTGTTCCCCGGCAATTTGAGGATAATATGGAGTTGTCTCTTATTCCGGAAGTTGATCGGAAGCCATTTATTGACACCGTTGGTATTCGTTACAGAAGGATTGCGGAAGATGGTGTTACAGCTTCTGATTTATGTTTGACTGCTGCTGATAAGTTGTTGAATGATTTAAACTGGGATAGACAGGAAATAAAGGCATTAGTTTTTATTACTCAAACACCCGACTATCTGATTCCTAATACATCTTCCCTATTACAGGAAAGACTGCAGTTGCCTAAAAGTTGTTTGGCATTTGACATAAATTTAGGGTGTTCGGGTTATGTATATGGTTTGTCGGTGATTGGAAGTTTGTTGCAGAATATGACCGGTGGAAAAGCTCTGTTATTGGTAGGTGATATTTCTACCAAAACGATTTCGAAAAAAGACAAAAGTACCGCCTCACTTTTTTCTGATGCCGGAACAGCTACAGCTTTAGAGCATTCACCAAGCCATGAGATGTATTTTAATCTGCAAACTGATGGGAAAGGATATCAGGATATAATGATACCAGATGGGGGATTCAGAAATCAGGTTACAGACCAATCATTTATAGAAACAGAGTTTGAGAAGGGAGTAACGCGAAGTAATCTTCATATGAAGCTGGATGGTGTAAAAATTTTTAATTTCTCTCTACGTGAAATAGCGCCTAATATTCATGCTTTGCTCGAAGCGAAAGCGATCGATAAGTCAACTGTAGATTATTTTATCTTTCATCAGGCTAACTTGCTTATGCTGGAAAATGTTCGCAAAAAATTAAAGGTTGAACCCGAAAAGGTTCCTTACAGCTTATACGATTATGGCAACACCAGTTCTGCAACAATACCACTAACCATGGTTGTCAGACTAAAGGAGCAGTTGTGTAATGGAGATTTAAAATTGTTACTGGCCGGTTTTGGAGTTGGTCTTTCATGGGGTAGTGCTTATGTTGAAACAAGAAATATTGTATGTTCCGATTTGATTGAAGTATAAAATGACTAATACACCTGCATATTCGGTAGTCGTACCGGTTTACAACAGTGAAAAAACACTCGCAGAGTTATGCACCCGCATACAGACTTCATTTGCTACAATAGATTCAGATTTTGAAATAATTCTTGTCAACGATTTCAGCACCGATGGAAGTTGGAGGGTGATTCGCGAGTTAAAGCAGAAGTTTCTTCACCAACTTACTGCAATTCATTTTCGGAAAAATTTTGGACAGCATAAAGCTCTTCTCTGCGGCTTTCAATTTGCTAAAGGTGAATATATCATTACCATAGATGATGATTTACAGTTTTTTCCCGAAGATATAGGATTGCTTATTGCCAAAGCAAAGTCTACTTCTGCAGATCTGGTTTATGGTACCTATCAGGACGAAAGGCAACATGCTCCTGTACGCAAATGGGGAAGCAATTTTGTATCTATAATTTTTGAAAAGTTTGGTAACACTGTCGGGCAAGGATCCAGTTTCAAGATTATTCACCGCAGTATCATTGACAAGATTAAAGATTACAACCACTCATTCACATTTGTTGACGAAATTCTATCCTGGCATACAACCAAAATTGAATGGCAGGAAGTAAGACATGCAGCCCGTAAAGAAGGAGTTTCAGGTTATAGTATACCTAAGCTTATTTTGTTAACGCTCAATCTGATTTTTGCTTACACGACTATACCTCTTCGGTTTATGACTTGGTTTGGGCTGGCATCATTCTGGATATGCCTGGTTATTGTTTTGTATTTCATTTATCTGAAAATTGCTCAGGGCGCCCCTTTGGGTTTTACTGCTTTGATTGTATCTATATTCATGTCCTCCGGACTTATTCTCTTTTCTTTAGGAATTATTGGAGAGTATCTGAACCGTCTTTTTGCCTTACAGCATAAAAAACCGCCTTACCTCATTCAGGAGATTTTAAAATGAGAATCAGTAGATACGGAGTTATTCTTGAACGGTTAAATGCAGAGCATTCCGAGTTAGTTCGACAATGGCGAAATGACCAGAAAATCTCCCGATTTATGTTTTATAAGGGCGAAATTACTCAACGTATGCAACAGGAGTGGTTCGAGTCAATTGATAATGAACAGAACTTCTTTTTCCTCATCTATTATAATAACAATCCGGTTGGGCTTATTAATATTTCTTCCATCGATTGGGAAAACAAAACTGCATATACAGGATTGTATATTTACGATGACACATTTCTTTCCTCCGATATCCCCGTGATGGCTTCTTTGGCCATGCTCGATGTTTTCTTTTTAATGTTCGACATTCAGAGTGTATATGCTAAGGTGAAAGGGAATAATAAAGCGGCACATAATTATAATTCATCCCTCGGTTTTACCCGCACCAAAAAGATTGAATATGGTTTGGGATACGAATACATGCTGCAGAAAGAGATTTATCTGCTGGAGACCCAGAAACTACGCAATGCAGCTATACGTCTAAGAGGAAATAGTACGCTCATTGAATTAAAAGAAGCTTCTACCATTGATGAATGGCTTAGGAAACGATTAAAGTCGGTAAAAAAAGAAGTTTTGAAAAATCTGGAGGTGGTAATTATCTGATTTTATCGAGTAAACTAAAACGGATAGAATCAAATTGATGTTTAATCTTTCTCATCAAACTCTTTCCCTCCATTTCGCTAACCTGATGAGTTCTGAATACCGGATTTAACACCCATTTTAATATTCGTTTATGAAGATACAGTTGAGAATATGGGAATTTACCAATATCCAGGTATGGTTTTAGTTTCGGATATATTTTGTCTTCGTATTCGCTTCTATTGTGGGTATAATATTCCTGATTTAAAGGCGGCATTACTTCACTTCCAATATGGAATGTCAGATGCAGGTCATCTACCAGCTTAAGATTTTGCGCAAAGGCTATTAAGTTATGAACCAATGCTACCTCACTGAAAGAGACCCCCAGGCAAATATTTTCTAAAATAATTTTTGGCAAAATATCTCTTCGAAAAACGAAACAATCAAAACCTGGGTGAGGCTTTCCAAACTCAGAATACATGAGCGGCAAATCGCTAACATTTTTATAACTGGCAGCAATTCCTCTTCGGTTTATTAGAATAGCATCACTGCCTGCCTCAATTAACTTGGCAACGACCAAATAGAATTGCGGCATTAGAGAAATGTCCATATTGGTATAGATCAGATAATCAGCATTGCTGGACCGATACAGCGCTTGCAATACATCATTGAATATTGGATATTTCCTTTGCTGTGCAAAATTTCCGAAATCCAGAACAGAACGTGATAAGGTGGGAAGTAGATTGAAGTAATCCGGAATAATCTCCTTGTCTTCACTATAGCAAATGGCAAATAAATCTATATCTACTTTACCTGATGCAAATTGTTTTGCCAATCGGATACTTTCAAAAGTTATGGGTTGAGCTGTATATAACTCAGATGAAGGTGTAACTTTTACTGGATTAATGATATGGGCAATTTTCATATAATAGCGATGCTAATTTATAATTAACAGGTAAGAAATCATTTCTATTTTCACGCCATGGATAAAACAGTTTACGATTTTCCGGTAGCAGACATTCATGGAAATCAGTTTGATTTTTCTAAGTACAAGGGCAAGAAAATATTACTAGTAAACACTGCTTCGGCATGTGGCTTAACCCCGCAATACAAACAGTTGGAGGAGTTACAGCAGAATTTTAAGGATAAGTTGGTAGTTATAGGGCTGCCTTGCAACGATTTTGGAGCTCAGGAGCCTGGCTCAGAAGAGGAGATAGCTCGGTTCTGTGAGATGAATTTCCAGGTTAGTTTCCCGCTTATGTCCAAGATAAAAGTATTGGGTGGGCAACAGCATCCACTGTATCAATTTCTTACTCAGAAGAAACTAAATGGCTGTTTGAATAGCGAGGTTAAATGGAATTTTCAGAAATATCTGATAAATGAATCTGGCTACCTTACTCATGTATATTCTCCGTTGACGGAGCCCCTATCGGATGAAATAATCAATGATATTGATAACTAATGCAGTTTAAAGAAGTTGTAGGTCAGGAATCTGTAAAGCAAAAGTTAATCGGCATGGTTGATTCCGGAAGAATACCTCATGCTATGATGTTTATGGGGCCGGAAGGAAATGGTAGTTTGCCAATGGCACTCGCTTTTGCTCAGTATGTTCAGTGCGAGAACAAGCAAGGAAATGATAGTTGCGGACAATGTTCTTCATGCACGAAAAATCAAAAATATATTCATCCCGATGTGCATTTTACTTTTCCGGTAATCACCAAAAAAAGCGGAGAGGCTCCCATCAGCCAGGACTATATAGCAGAGTGGAGGAGTGCTTTGAACAGCAGCCCGTACATGAATGTAAACGACTGGCTGCAGAGTATCGAAGCTGAAAACAAACAGGGAAATATTACAGTACGGGAGTGTCACGAGATAATCAAAGGGGTGAGTATGAAGACATATGAATCTGCTTACAAAATTCATATTATATGGCTGGCGGAATTTCTAAAGGAGGCTGGTAACACTCTGCTAAAAGTTATAGAAGAGCCACCGGTCAACACCATTTTTATTCTGATTGTAGAGAATGTGGAAATGCTGCTTAATACTATTGTTTCACGAACTCAACTAATCAAGATTAACGCCATAGAAGATGTGGATATTGTGAATGTTCTGTTAAGTCGTTTTGAAATGGATGAAGGTTCGGCCAAACGCATTGCCAGAATCAGCGAAGGCAACTACAATGCAGCCTTGAACTATACTACCGGAGATGAAAATGCGAATGATAAATTGCTACATCGTTGGTTGATTTGTTGTTTTAACCTCAAACAGAAAAATAATTCAACTAATGTATCACAACTGTTAGATTGGATTGAGGATTTTGCTAAAATGGGCAGAGAAAATCAGAAGATATTTCTGAAGTACGCCCTCTTTTTCTTGAGGGAGTGTGCATTGATATCAAATTTAGAGAAAAGCGAAAAACTAGACGGTGATGAGTTGAAATTTGCAGCCGGTTTAAGTGCTAAATTAAATGTAGAACAGCTTGGCGCTATCTCAGCAGTAATAAGTCAACTATACTATTTTGTTGAGCGCAACGGTAATCCCAAAATATTGCTAATGAGCAACTCCTTTAAAATTGCCTCGGCATTTAAGGGGGAGGATATTACAACGGTAGAAAGTGTTTAAAATCGTATACTTATACCAGCCAATACATTAAATCCAGCCTGCGGGTAATAGTAGTTATAAGTATAGGTATCTGTTTTTACACCTCCGGAATAATAACGTTCGCTGTATGTATAACCGTTGCTTTCGTAAAAACGGTTGAAAATGTTATTGAGTAATACGGTGAACCTTATCTCCTTATCTTCTTTATACAAAGGGAGTTTATAACTGAACCTAAGGTTTGAATAAAAAAACGGTTTCAATATTCTGCTTTCATTAGCTGTGTTGTCTAGGTATTGTTTGCTTACCGCCTTATTCTGTAAGCTAATCTCAAGTCCGGTAACCGGATATGCAGCTAACTCAAGTGAAGCGATAATGCTTGGAGAAAATGAGATGTCGGATTCATTATGTGCGATTATCTGTGTGAGGGAATCTATCGGTGTATAGTTATCATCATAGGTATAGATGTATTCATCGAATGATTTTATTCTGTTAACAGAATAAGTAAAAGAGTAGTTGATGGCAAATACTCTCAGACTTTCCTTTTTCGTAAAGAAAAGGATACTTCCATTTAGTTCCAGTCCAGTCCTGTAACTTGACGAAACATTTTCTTTAATCGGATTTCCCACATCATTTAATTTACCTGTAAGTACCAGCTGGTCTTTATAATGCATTAAATAGTAATTAATTACAAATGGAAATTTTAGATTTTGAAATTTATACCCGGCTTCAACATTATGCATGGTTTCAGGCTTTATCTTCTTTCCGGTAATCAGCGCAGCCATTATATCATCTCGGTTGGGTTCTCGATTACTCATTGCATATGAGATATACAGATGATGCTGAGGGTTTATCTTATACAATATTCCTGCTTTGGGATTGAAAAAATGCCACTGATTGGCAAATGAATACTTGTTTTTGTCATCAGTTATACCGGACGCTGAATGTCTCACAAAACGATATTGTACATCTACATACAGATTTAGTTTTTGTAGTAACAGGTAATTCAGTTTCAGGTAAGTGTTAAAGTCATTTTTAATAGAGCTTCCATCGTAGTATTTTCTGTTTTTGTCATAGTCTGAAATGTTCTGTGCCCAGACTACTTTGCCGAAATTCTGCCCTCGGTACTGCCCCACAAGCCCACCCAAGGTAGCCGATATATTCTTGTAATCGTAATTAAGGGCAAATGTTCCTCCGTAAAAAACATTCTTCAACCATTTTTGACGAACTAAATCAGTGACCAAATTAGTTGTGTCATGATTTTCGAAATAATCGTTGAACGTTTTTCCAACCTTATACTCTTCGTAATAGCCTCGGCCCAGGGTTGCAAAGAGACCTGCATTCAGATTTAAGTGGTGTGGAAGATACTGGGCAAAAAGCAGTTGAAAGTAATCCTGGCTGTAATTGTCCGTTTGGTTTTTGTAAGGTGGCAAGCGTTGTCCGTAATCAGTACCCAAATCATTGAAAGTGCGATTGGTTTTTAACGAATCCTGCGGCACACCATTCCAGGCTTGGTATGTTTTTTCCTGACCGGCAAAGTATACTAGTTTAAGAAGTGTGTTATTTCGTAAGTAGCCTATTTGCGCGAAATAAGAGGTAAGGTTAGAGGAGGCCCGTTGTATATATCCGTCTGATGTTATCCAGGATGCAGAACCTTCTAAGAAAAATCCTTTATGTGTACCAGCACCGGCTTTGGCATTAACTTTAAACGTGTTAAAAGAGCCACCGGATACATTGGCTTCTACAAAGGGCTTTTCTGACGGTGACTGAGTCTGCATACTTAAGCTGCCGCCAAAAGAACTTCCTCCATTACTGGATGAACCAATGCCTCTTTGCAACTGAATACTTTGAGCTGATGAGACTATATCCGGCAAATCAACCCAAAAAGTTCCCTGCGACTCTGCATCATTAACAGGAATACCATTCAATGTAACGTTTACTCTGGTTGCATCGCTGCCTCTAATTCTGATTCCGGCATAACCAATGCCTGCACCGGCATCGGAAGTAGTAACTACCGATGGGGTATTGTCAAGCAAAATAGGTAAATCTTGCCCAAGATTACTTTTACTTAAGTCTTCTTTGCTAATGATCTGAAATGTAGTAGGTGTGTTGGCTCCAGCGCGAGTGGCTGAGATGACAACATCATCTTTTAAAACAGTTTTTAAAGAGTCTGTTCTTAAAGATGAAGAATCTGTTTGTGCCAATGTTACGTTGGTGATAAACAGAAAGAATAAAGTCTTTTTCATAACAACATAGTTGGAGAGTGAAGAATTATTCTTTCTAAGAGTAGAGGAAATTCGAGCGAGAGAGCAGATAAAATCTGTTCTTTCTTCCCATACGCACGCATTACCGTGTTCAGGTTCGAAGGGTTCTTCTCAGATTCCGATATAAAACGGAAACGCCCCCAGAAAGCTGGCACGAATGTAAAAAATACTTTTTGAGTTTACTTGGGTATGGTAAAGCAGAAACGAGAACCTCCCAGATTTGAATCCTCAATCCATATTTTACCATGTAGAGAATCAATGATTTTTTTGCAAATGGCTAAACCTATACCCGTTCCATCATATTTATGGCGATCGTGCAAACGTTGAAACAGAATAAATACTTTCTCTCTGTACTCGGGTGAAATACCAATGCCGTTATCTGAAATTTCGAAATAATTATAGTGACCTCTATCTTCGTAGCCAATTGTTATTATCGGCTCACCGCTATCGTTGTATTTTATAGCGTTGCTGATAAAATTCTGCATTAATTGCGTTATATGAACTTTGTCGGCATGAATTTGAGGCAGTTTTACGGAATCTATTTTTACCCGTTTTTCTATGATATCTAAATGCAATGAGGTCTTCACCTCGTTTAAGATGTCATCTAGCTCAACAACTTCCTTTTTCAACGTAGAGTTAATTTTAGATAACTGCAACAGGCTTTGTATAACACCCATCATCCGCTTAGCCCCATCGTTGATATAATACAAGTAATCTTTCTGATCAATAGTGAGATGACCATTTAAGCTCTTGCTGAGCAGTTGAGTGTAGTTTGAAATCATTCGTAAGGGCTCTTTCATATCATGAGAGGCCACATGAGCAAACTGATTTAATTCGTAATTAGACATTTCAAGCTGATGTGTATATTCCTCTATCTCACTGTTTTTCTTTCTGAGCAACTCCTGTTCTTTTTTACCTTCTTCATATTTAAACTTCAGCATCGCATCACTTAGCTCGGCCTCTTTACTAACCGCATGAATATCTTCCTGATGTTTAACAAACAGAGCCAATTTTTCATATCCCTCCTGATGTCTTCCTAAATGCTGAAGTGTTTCTGCCCAATTTTTATATAATTCATAATTGTCTAAAACTCTACCTGTTTCAATGTGTAGTTTATCGGCTTCTGAAAACCACTTATCGGCTCTAGAAAAATCTTTAAGCAGTTGATATACCCTGCCGGCCATTTGGTATATACTAAGCTCAAAATGTTTGTTAGCCTGATTTTTTACTTTTTCTATGGCTTTCTCAGTAAAGGCAATCGCTTTTTCTTTTTCGTCAAGTTCGGCATATACAATGCCTGAGTTTCCGATGGAAATGCAATACGGAGGAATGTCATTAATTTCCTCGGCTATTACACTTGCCTTTTCATAATATTCCAGTGCTTTAAGGTTGTCTTTTTCGTCATAAGCATCTACCCCAAATGAGATATAGCATCTGGCTATTCCCGGCAAATAGTTAGCTTTTTCAAAGTACTCAAATGCTCTGTGGAGATAACTTTTGGAGAGAGAATTTAAGCTTAAACGTCCGTAAATGATAGACTCATTAAAGAGGGAGCGCGCAAGAATCAGAAACTCATTTTCACCTAAATCAGTTTTACTTTCCAGAAGTCTTACAGAGTTATCGTATGCTTGTTTTGAGCTGATGAGCTCACCTAAAAAATCGTAGTTCAAACCCAACCTCCGATAAAATTCGGCTTTATCGGCAGCATCCTCCACATCATCCAAATGTGAAATAATCTCCTTTAGATAAATGACAGCTTTATCGAATTGGCTGGTAATATCTGTATAGTAATGAGTAAGGGCGGTGGCAGTATTAATCAATGGCTCTTTTATGCCACATTCTTTGGCTAATTGATATGCTTCCAAGCCTAGTTTAGAACAAGACTTATCACGTTGTTTTTTCCGATCCTCAAACTCGGTCAAAAGCAGTTCAATTTTTTCCAGTAACGGTTGATTGATGACAGAACACTCGTGCATTTTTTGTTTTTCGACTCTCTTTATTACGCAAACAATCCGTTTTTGTTATCTCGGCTCAATTTCACCTGTTAAGATAAGTGTCAATATGGGCGATGGCTAGCTCCGTTCGTTCATGAAGACTTCCGGTAACATATTTGAAATTGGTTCTGTAAAAAGATAGCTCTTCACCGAACTTGGAGAATAATTCTATTCGATCGTTCGCATTCTTACGCTGATTATCCGCTATCCAAGGTAAGTCAATGTCACACAAAAGATACAAGTCGCTTTTTCGTTTAATGATTTCATTTTCCAGCCAGTTTGGCACCTGCCACTTATAATACTGGAGCCAGATTTTTATGTTGATTAGGTCATTGTCACTAAAAATTATCCTGTTAGCACTATGAATCATGTTATCTTCTTGTTCTATGATGCCTCTGGCAATAGATAACACGTCAATTTCATTATAAGGGTGATTCAGTTGATCAATGTAATACCTCGAATAATCGGGTACATAGGTTGTTTTGTAATGAAGTGAAAGTCTTTCCGAAAGGGTTGATTTACCAGTAGATTCAGTCCCGGTAATTGTAATTCTAATGTTCATATTGCAACATTTTTTTCTTCCACTCAAAGTAACCATATAGCGCAATTGCCGCAAAAAAAATATAAAGAATGACAGTCGGTTGTAGGTTTTTTAAGTAGTACATTACAGCAGCCAGTAAATCTATGGCTATCCAGTATAACCAGTTTTCATGAACTTTTTTAGCCGTCATCCAGGTAGCAATAAAGCTGAAAATGGTTACCGCTGAATCAAAGTAGGAAAGAGAATTGCCTAGTTTGGAAAAGGCGAATCCGAAAACGGGAGTTAACGCTCCGCCAATGAATATTAGTCGAAGGTTTTGTTTCAAACTGAATGAGATGAAACCGGTATTTTGCTCTTGATTATTTTTACTCCATAGCCACCAACCATAAAAGCCGGCTACTATATAGTAGCTCTGCAAAATGGCATCCTGATACAGTTGGTGATTAATATTGATATATACATACAACGTAGAACTGATAATTCCAGCCAACCAACACCAAATATTGTTTTTAGAGGCGAGTAAAACATAAATTACTCCGGTTGCTACGGCTAGGTACTCTAAGTAATTTTCCATCAAAATACTTTAACTGAATCTTCATGAACTATCATGGTATAAGTTCTTCCAATCACCAGTGCGCGATTGTCTTCAATATGGCCGGCAGGAAAGTTGAAACAAACCGGATAAGAATACTCATTTACATGCTCCAGAATTATCTCATAAGCGTTTTTGCCATAAGGAATTTTGTTATCGTGCATATCGGTGAACCCGCCAACGATTAAACCGGCCAGATTCTGAAGTTTGCCGGAACGTTTCAGGTTCATCATCATCCGGTCAATGTGATAGAGGTATTCATCCAGATCTTCCAAAAAGAGAATCTTACGATCCGTATTCATTCCACTTTTTGTTCCGGTAATGGAGTAAAGTATAGAAAGGTTTCCCCCAATCAAAATTCCTTTGGTATCACCTGTACGGTTCAGTATGTGAGTATCAAAATTGTATTCATTCTTTTCTCCAAAAAGTTCCCTGCGTAAAGTTTCTAAAGATTCATTTGTCCCTTTTTCAAATTGGATGGGCATTTGAGCATGCAGACATTGAATGCCGATATTGTTCGAAATATGGGTATGCAGAAAAGTAATGTCACTAAACCCAACAATCCATTTTGGGCGCTTAGTAAAAACATCAAAATTGATTTCATCTAACATGCGTACAGTACCATAGCCCCCCCTTGCACAAATAACAGCTTTTATATCGGTGTCGTCTAAAGCGGTTTGAAAATCTGTTAAACGCAATTGGTCGTTGCCTGCAAACTGGTTGTATTCAGCTCCAATCGATTTTCCAACTACAACTTTTAATCCCCAGCTTTCAAATGTTCTGACAGCACAATCAATTTCTTCTAGCGAAATTTTTTTGGCCGTACTGAGTATATAAACGGTATCTCCTTTCTGTAATGACGGTGGTTTTAATAACATAAGAGCGAAAATAAAACTCTTCACGTCTTTGTGCCTTTGAGTGAAATTTTCAACTTCGCCAGCAATGAACAACTGGAAAAGATACACCATTACTGCCGCCTTACCTTATGCTAACGGCTCTAAGCATATCGGACATTTGGCCGGTGCTTATTTACCGGCAGATACATACGTACGCTATTTACGAGCACAAAAACGAGATGTGGTTTTTGTTTGCGGAAGTGATGAACATGGTACGGCTATTACTATTCAGGCTTTGCAGGAAAATACAACCCCTCGCGCTATCATTGATAAATATCATGTACTGATCAAGAACAGTTTTGAAAAGTTGGGTATCTCATTTGATATTTATCACCGTACTTCAGAACCCTTACACCACGAAACCGCACAAGAGTTTTTTCTTGATTTCTATAACAAAGGGTTGTTTAAGGAAGTTACCAGTGAGCAATATTTTGATGAAGAGAAGAAAGTTTTTCTAGCTGACCGATATATAGTTGGAACCTGCCCCAATTGCGGGTACGAAAGTGCATTTGGCGACCAATGTGAAAAATGCGGTAAAGCACTTTCTCCTAATGAGTTGATAACTCCACGCTCTACTTTAAGCGGAGCTGCACCAGTACTCCGGCCAACCAAGCATTGGTATTTACCTCTTAATGAATATGAACCTTGGTTGAAGCGCTGGCTGATACGCGACCACGCGAAAGACTGGAAACAGAATGTTTATGGTCAATCGAAAAGTTGGATTGATGCAGGTTTGCAACCCCGCGCAATGACTCGCGATGGTGAATGGGGGGTAAAGGTTCCTGTGAAAGATGCCGATAGTAAGGTGCTGTATGTTTGGTTCGATGCACCTATCGGGTACATCTCTGCAACTAAACAATGGGCTAAAGAAAACAACACCAGCTGGGAATTATATTGGAAAGATAGTGACACACGACTCATTCATTTTGTAGGGAAAGACAATATTGTTTTTCACTGCATTATATTTCCGGTAATGCTGCATATGCATGGCGATTATATTGTACCCGACAATGTTCCTGCCAACGAGTTTTTGAATTTAGAAGGAGACAAAATGAGTACTAGCCGTAAATGGAGCGTGGAAATGCATGAGTATCTTGAAACGTTTCCGGATAAAGTAGATGAGTTACGCTACGTACTGACATCTATTGCACCCGAAACGAAAGATTCAGAGTTTTTATGGAAAGATTATCAGACCCGCGTGAACAGTGAATTGGTTGCCATTTTCGGAAATTTGGTGAACCGGGTATTGGTACTTACCGATAAGTATTTTGAGGGAATAGTTCCGAAGGCAGGTGAGTGCGGTGAGTTGAGAACATATGTGGGCGCGCAGCGCGATAAAATTTCCGATGCTCTGGAGCATTTTAAATTTCGCGATGCTCTGGCAGAGATGATGAACATTGCAAGACATGGAAATAAGCTGTTAACCGAAAAGGAGCCATGGAAAACATTTAAAACAGACCCTGAGGCTACCGGAATTGTGTTATACGACTGTTTACAGATAATTGCCAACTTGGCTATT
The DNA here is from genome assembly GCA_046329535.1 of Chitinophagales bacterium. Taxonomy (GTDB): domain Bacteria; phylum Bacteroidota; class Bacteroidia; order Chitinophagales; family LD1; genus Bog-950. The sequence goes on along the minus strand of JAXLUN010000003.1, from coordinate 401,266 downwards.
CTATGCGAGCCGTTTTTGCCCTTCACATCGCAAAAACTATTCACCATGTTAAATGTTGATGAAAGGAATTTTTCGTGGAAAGATGCAGGTCGGCAGGATTTGCTGAAGGTAGGTCATGTGTTAGGTAAGGCAAGTTTACTTTACCAGAAAATTGAGGATGAAACGATGGAGATAGAATTGCAAAAACTAAAATCGAAAGCTACAGCCGGTGTGAGCAAACAGGAAGCAGGAAAAAGTAAAGAATCAAAACCGGAAACAGCAGCATCGGCAAAGGGAGAAATAGTTTACGATGATTTTACCAAAATAGACCTTCGTGTGGGCACCATCCTGGCAGCCGAAAAAGTGGAAAAAGCGGATAAGCTCTTAAAACTCACAGTAGATTTGGGTTTTGAAACAAGAACCATTGTTTCTGGTATAGCTGAGTTTTTTAAACCCGAAGATTTGATTGGGCTTCAGGTATCTGTAGTGGCGAATCTCGCCCCTCGTAAGTTACGGGGTATTGAATCGAGAGGAATGATTTTGTTAGCAGAGGATGATTCAGGCAAGTTGCATTTTGTGTCTCCAAAAGATTTAACGCCAAATGGCAGTATCATTCGATAAAACATTTTTACATTCGGTAACTATTTAAAAACAATAAATCAACAATTCAATGAAAACAAAAATTTACCCGTTCATTCTTTTATGTGCGGCAACATTACTTGCATTTAACGTAAATGCGCAGTGTGGAGCCAGATATAAGGATATGGTTTTTTCTAATGTTACTGTAACTTCAAATATCACCTATTCAACAGCTAACAGCACAACCCTTAAGCTGGATGTTTATGAACCAACCGGTGACACTGCCGCACAAAGACCATTGATCATTCTGGCCCATGGCGGAAGTTTCATCTCTGGCGACAAAACAAACGACAACGTTGTAACTCAGCTTTGCACTAATTTTGCCAAAAGAGGATACGTTACTGCATCTATAGATTACCGTCTGGGTAATGCTATTCAGATGTATTTAGATTCTCAGTATGCCATTACTACGGTATTAAAAGCATTGAGCGATGGTAAATCAGCGATAAGGTTTTTCAGAAAAGATGCAGCAACAACCAATACCTACCGCATAAATCCAAACATCATTTTTGCAGGTGGTAATTCGGCTGGCGCGGTTCTTTATATGCATTCTATTTATGTTGATAGTGTTGGGGAGCTAACTCCTTTGTTACAAAGCATTATTAATGCCAATGGAGGGTTTGAAGGGAACAGTGGAAATGACGGATATTCTTCGGAACTTCAGGGTCTGATTAACTGCGCAGGCGGTTTAAATAACCCTTACTTTATTGGGCCTAATAGCAAACCTTCGGCTAATTTCCAGGGAGATCAGGATGCTACTGTGCCTTATAATTGTGCTTATGCGGTTAATGCTAGTATTCAGGTTCGTTTGTGCGGATTAGGTGCTGCAGAACCTCTCTACCAGCAATATGGAGTTAATCACGTAAGTATTGTTTATCCCGGAGAGGGTCATGTGCCATGGCAGTCTAACCAAACTATGTTTACAGAAGTAGATACTACTACCGCAAACTTCCTTTACAATTTACAATGTACCGGTTCGGTAGGGGTAAATGAGGTTAGTTTAGATAAAGATATTCTTATCTATCCCAATCCAACTTCTTCTGTAATCAATATCTCGGTTCCTCAAATTGCTGCTTACAAGTCCGTTCAGTTGTTTGATGAAACAGGTAAGATGATTGAAGAGAAATTCGTATCAACCAATACTATCACATTTGATAAAAATAGTCTTTCTTCCGGCTTGTACTTGATTCGAATTCTTAAACACGATGCGACTACCGTAGTTAGAAAGGTAGTTGTTCAGTAAATTGAGAATACATTTAAATAAAAAAGCCGCTCTGATCTCAGAGCGGCTTTTTTATTTAAGGTGGTTTTATTTCTTCTTGTCCTCTTTCTTTTTGCCCAATATTTCTTTGCTCAGCATAAAAGTAACACCAATATTAAACCCAATATTATTGAAAGGACCGCTTGGCCTTAAATCATCTTTTGCTTTTGTTTTATCGGTTCCTGTTTTGTTGTAATCTTCATTGTTAGAATTTTCATCCAGCTTATCTACAAAGTTGAAGTGTGTTCTGTAAACCCCTCGGTCGGCAAGACGGTCTTTGCCATCTGTTTCCCATTTGGTAATTTCGGCAGATTTAGCTCTTGTAACCAGATACTGGCCATTCACTTCAGCGGTAATTGCTAGATAAGGCAGCGGTTTGTATGCAACACCTAAAGCTCCGTTAAAGCCAACAGAAACGGTGCCTTCGGTTTTAAGTTCAACATCAACATGTTTTCCCAAATAGTATGGGTCTCCTTTAATAAGTTGAAGAAAAGTAGTATCCGGAACATCTATCGATACGGTGTGGGTAAGTCCGCCAAATACCGGCATAGATATACCGAAACGGCCATACGGATATACTTTCCAGCCGGGTTTTGCACCCTGTAAAATAATTGAAGGCATAAGCGAAACCCCAAAGGCATTCGTTTCTATATGTGCTTTCATATAGGATCCTACAAATGAAAATTGCGGAGGGTTTCCAAATCCTGTTTGGATGGTTAATCCCTTGGTTTGATCCGCAGTAATAGTGGCACTTTTTAAATAGGAAACGCCCATCTCTACGCCTATGTATGGATTTATCATGTAGCCGAAAGCGAAGGTGAAATTCCCACCCTTTCCGTACGATCCATAAACAGATTGTGTGTAGGGAACAGAATCATTGATATTAGCCATTGGAACGAGGCCATCCTTATCGGGAGAGAACGGGTCAATTTTGGGTCCGATAATCGGCTCACTTTTTATAAACCCCGGAAAGGCATACCCTCCCGATGCTCGAAGTGTAAAATACTGTGCCCGGACTGATTGTGTAGTCATTGCTGTGAGCAGTATCAGAATTGATAAATGTTTTTTCATAGAATGATTTTTTGTGTTAGCGATATTACAAAAAGTAATCAGCAGTGAAAATTCAACCTTTCAGATATCAGAATTTTTATTTTCACCCCCAACAAGCGGCCGCGTAGTTCAATGGATAGAACGAGGGTTTCCTAAACTCTAAATAGCAGTTCGATTCTGCTCGTGGCTACAAAAACTCTTCCATGAAAAGGATTTTTCTTCTTGCATTACTAACGCTATTTATAGCCATGGCTGCAGTAATCGGTTTTTATAAAGGCGCAGATAAAGTAAGAGATGGTCTGATTGCCAATTATCCAACGGTGAAAAACTTGGTGCAAGGTGCATCTGTTGAGGTTGATTCTGTTTCGGTAATTACCTTAACCAAACAGGATAATAGCGAGCTTTTTAATTTACTTAATACGACTAGCGGGAATGATACACTCGTAATTAGTATTCCCTATTATGGTAGATATGGCATTGATTTATCGGTTAGAAACTTCCGTGTTTTTCGTGATGGGGAAACAGTGCAGGTTTGGATGCCTGCTACCCGGTTACTTTATTGTGAATTGAAATTTGACCAGATGCTTTTAGATGCAATACCCTCTGGCACACTCTTTCAAAAAGGAAATTCTACCTTGCTAAAGCAAAAGATGTATGCGTATTTTATTCCTCTTCTAGAGAGAAACAAAAGCAATCAAAAAGCAGCCAAAGTAGCTGTTGCCAAGAGTATGATGTATTATTTTATGCCATACAAATTTGATTTACAGTTATATATTAACGAAGAGCAGCAGCAATTACCGGTGGTTCCTGGCATTAATCAAACAGTAGATGAGGCTGTCAACCAAATGGTGGGTAAGTAGAATTTGAATGCTGAAAAGCACAGTCGTATGTTTTATCGTTACTTATTAGTACCAATAGCGGCCTTGATATCAGTGCGTTGTTAAACTTTTAAGATTCCGGAAATAATGGAAAACCCTTAAGCATACATACAAACAGAACCGATATGATAAGAAGAGGATTTTTTTTCAATGCAGTTATTGTGGTACTGGTTACGCTAGTAGCAACTGCAGGATGTAAAAAAAGCGATGACAAGAATAACATTACAGAGCATCCACTGAAAGCATTTGTTGGAACCTACTCGGTTACTTATCACGATCATTCAACTGTGCCCGGAGCGCCTCCACCTACCGATGTATGCGACAACACGAATAGTATGACAGTAACATTAGATACTATTACAGGAGATACTACGAAGTTGAAATGTGTTTTTGAAGCATCTAAACTATATTGTCAATCCCAGTATAATTATTACTGGTGTTTATCTGCTTCAAAGAACAGTTCCGGTATAGTTAGCGGTAATGGTTTTGTTGAATTTTGTGCCGATGCAACTCATATAACCGTTACAAGCAGTTCCCTTACTATAACCGGAACTTACATCAGTTGCAATGTATCTTACACAGAGAATGTTGGAGGAGGAGGCCCTACACTTCCGCACAATTTTGATTTTACCGGTACAAAGGACTAATGACATAAAAACACATATGCTTCTGATTGGTATATGACTAATGATTTTAGCTATTGATAAACTAAAGGGCAACCTGTTTTAGCATAGCATATATTTTTTTGTTGCATAATGATAGGCAACGGGCTTTTATCATCCCCGTTTTGTAACTGTTCTTCTTGTTTTCTATACAGCTAACAACACAAACAGAAAAGAAAGAGTTTGGCGAACAAATGGTATGTGATGAACTCTGTTTACCTTTATGCGTATAATTTGAATGAGTAACCATTCATCAAACCATATGTCATAGATGAAAAGGATATTAACACTTACTGTTTTTTTTGCTTCCGCCTTACTATCTTTTTCCCAGGCGCCACAAAAGTTCAATTATCAGGCAGTAGCTCGTGATGCAGCGGGATCTGTATTGACCAATCAGCAGGTAAACTGCCGTTTCACAATCCGTGATATCTCAGTGACAGGGCCTATTCTCTACCAAGAGAGTCAAAACCTTCAAACCAATCAATTTGGTCTGTTCACAGCACTGGTTGGAAATGGAACCATATCGCTAGGAAATTTCTCTGCAATTAATTGGGGTGCAGGAGCAAAATACTTACAAGTTGAATATGACCCTGCAGGCGGAAACAATTATCTCGTAGTTGGTTCTACTCAATTGGTCAGTGTTGCTTATGCACTTTATGCTGAAACTGCCGGCAACGGAGGTGGAGGTGCTACAGGGCCTACTGGTGCTAATGGTATAAATGGTGCAACTGGACCAACAGGCTCAATGGGGCCAACAGGTATTACCGGACCAACCGGATTACAAGGTTTGCCTGGTACAAATGGAGCTACAGGCCCTACAGGACCTTCAGGTTCAGGAGGTGGAGCTACAGGACCAACAGGAGCCACAGGCGTAACAGGGGCTACTGGTGCAACCGGTGTCGCAGGAAATACCGGAGCAACAGGTGCCACTGGTGCCAACGGTATAGCCGGAGCGACTGGTGCTCAAGGTCCCCAAGGCTTAACTGGTGTTACGGGGGGGCAAGGCCTGCAGGGGATTGCTGGTGCCCAAGGTGTGCAGGGTGTTACTGGAGCAACAGGTTCTACAGGCGCTAACGGTGTAACCGGGGCGACCGGTGCCACTGGTGCTCAAGGTATAACTGGCAATACTGGCCCACAAGGCCCGCAGGGAATAACTGGTGGAACAGGCGCTGTTGGGCCTACGGGTTCACAAGGTATTAGCGGAGTAACCGGTGCCACTGGTATAACGGGATCTACAGGTGCGCAAGGAGTAACCGGTGCAACAGGTGCTACCGGATTGCAGGGAATACCCGGAGTAACAGGGGCAACGGGTATAAATGGATTAACTGGTGCTACAGGTAGTACGGGACCTACCGGTCCGGGGGCTGCTTCAGGCACCCTCAATTTTATTGCAAAATTTACTCCCGACTCTATTTCTATTGGTAATTCTCGTGTTTATGATGATGGAAATTTTTTAGGTGTTAATACCTCCATTCCTGCGCAATCCTTGCATATACACGGGGATACAACTACAGGAGTTCTGCTAACAAATAACAATACCGGTAATGGTGCAACCGATGGATTCCTTATTCTTCAATCAGACTCTGGGGTATTAAGTATTGTTAATCAGGAGGTGCAGGATTTGTATTTGGGAACCTCCGGAAATGAACGTATCCGGTTTACTCGAGATGGATTAGTTGGTATCGGAACTGCCTTTCCTGCACGCGACCTAGTTCTGGTTAGTCAAAGCGGTCTGCCTACCAGCCTTCAGATTGCTTCAGTTCTCACAGGTCAATTTGCGACAGATGGTTTGTTGGTTGGTCAAAGCGAAGTGTTTGGTACTGCTATGGTCATGAATCAGGAAAATAAACCTTTGCTTTTGGGAACGAATGCTCTTGAAAGAATGCGGATTAGTGAAACCGGTAAGGTAGGTATAGGAACCATTACCCCACAACGCGAATTAGTTGTTTCGGCAGGTTTTGATACCGCTGCCATACAACTTACTTCCTCGGTTACCGGTAACACTAAAACAGATGGATTTGTAATTGGTCAAATGAGTAATACAGGTGATATTCAGTTAATGAATTATGAATCTGAAGAGGTACGTATAGGAACCAGTGCAAAGCCGAGGGTCATCATATCTCAAGATGGACAAGTTGGTGTCAATGTAAATGCACCAGTAAATGATTTAGTAGTAAAAAGTGCATTATCGGCACCTACCCGTTTTCAGATTACTTCAGCTAATACCGGTGACGGACCGATTGATGGTTTGGTAATTGGTCATTCTACAGTTGCCGGAGCTGCTTTTATTACTAACTACGAGAATGAACCGGTGGCATTTGGTACTGCTTCTACCGAGCGGATGCGCCTAACCAATGATGGTAAAATCGGCATTGGTTTAATTTCCACTTCACCCGTCTATAATATCGATATTGCTTTCAATACAGATGCTGCTTTGCGCTTAAAAGGTCAGGGTGGAAGTTTTAATAGATCACTTTTGATTTTGGATAAATCCGATGTATCTACCGACCAGGCTGCTGTGCAGTATTCTTTGAACGACACTCCACAATGGCTGGCAGGAACTCTCAACAACAGCAGTTATCGAATATTTAATTTTGGCACAGGCAATGATGCGCTTACCATTGATTTTGCTACCGATAATATAGGTATAGGAACACCTTCCCCTGCTGCTAAACTGGAGGTAAACGGGCAGGTGAAGATTACAGGAGGCGGACCTGGTCAGGGTAAAGTATTGATTTCTGATGCTACTGGCTTGGCCTCTTGGGGTGAAGATAATCCCAAGAAAGCTTTCAGCGCTTATAGCATAATCGGGCTATTTGGCATAGCCGATGCCGTAACTACGCAGCTTATCTTTGATAATGTGACTTTTAATGACGGTAATTACTACGACCCTTCTTTTGGTACATTTAATATTTATAGCGAAGGTATGTATCATTTTGATGTTCGCGTTAACTGGTCTGCTTTCAGTTCTTCGGGCGATGCAATACTTGCGATTCGGGTAAATGGATTAATCACTGAACAGGCTCGACAAACAGTTACTTCTGGTTCTGGAGCATCCAGTCAATCTCTCCAAAGTAATCTTAGGTTATACGCTGGCGATGTGGTGGATGTGGTAGTACAGCAAGCTACCGGAGCAACACAGTCTATCGACCTCAATCAATTAGAAAGTGTTTTTTCAGGTTATAAGGTATATTGAGAAAAACTGAATTATAGGGAATGTCCTTTTAATTACATTTTTCCCGAAACACTTTCTGGGATTGAAAATCAGTTACAGATTTGCTTGGGGGAACTCCAACTAACCGTTCTTCGGTTGTCTGCAAGAGGTTTTGGGGAGTTTTGAGACCATATTTTGCCCTCCGTTTGGAAATCATAGATATAAGGATAACTTTGCCGTCCATTTTTTAAAACCCTAAAAGCAGAGAAACATGCTGACACAGTACGAAACAGTATTTATTCTCACTCCCGTGTTATCGGAAGATGACGCCAAAAAGAGCATCAACAATTTTGTTGAGCTACTTAAGTCCCAGGGAGCTGAGATCGTTCACCAGGAACACTGGGGACTGAAGAATTTACGTTACCCTATCGGTAAAAAAACCACAGGTATCTATCATTTGGTAGAATATCGCGGTGGTGGTAAGGCAGTGGACACACTTGAAATTGCGTTCAGACGCGATGAAAATGTGTTACGTTACCTAACCATTAAACTTGACAAGTATGCCGTTAAATACAATGACGACAAACGTGCCGGTTTAGTAGGCAGAAACAAAAAAGTTAACGTTACTCAAAAAGCGGAGGTATAATTATGGCAGCACCTAACGACAAAATTAAATACTTAACAGCTACTAAAATTGGTTTGATTAAGAAAAAATACTGCCGTTTTAAGAAAAACGGTATTAAGTATATTGACTATAAGGACCCTGAATATTTGTTGACGTTTATCAATGAGCAAGGAAAAATTCTTCCGCGCAGATTGAGTGGTAACTCGCTAAAATATCAGCGCAAGGTGGCTCAGGCTGTAAAACGTGCCCGCCACATTGCCATTCTGCCATACGTAGCAGATCTTTTGAAATAAATGGTTGAACCAATTAAAGATTAAACAATGGAACTTATACTTATAAAAGATGTGGAAAAACTGGGCTTTGCCGATGACGTGGTAAACGTTCGTCCTGGCTACGGGTTAAACTATCTGATACCACAGGGCTTTGCCGTAGTAAAAAATAACGGAACACTGGCTCAACTGGCCGGCAGATTGAAAGGTCGCGAAAAACGCGAAGCTAAATTACTGGAACAATTCAATGTTATTTCTGAGCGCCTACAGTCGGCACCGGTAAAGATTAGTGCTAAGGTTGGAACCACAGGAAAAATTTTTGGAAGTGTTTCTGCCTACCATGTAGCTGAGGCTATCAAAAATCAACTTCAGGTAGAGGTTGACCGCAGAAAAATAACTATCGTGGAAGGTGAGGTAAAGAGCTTGGGCAACTATACAGCCGAAGTTGGTTTAGGATCAAGCCACAAGGTAACTGTTGCTTTTGAGGTTGTAGCTGAATAAAGCTAAAGATTCACAACAAGGATATATCCCTGTCGTTAATTACGGCAGGGATTTTATTTTTACGATACCGCATCATACAGAAACCGCAACAACTAAATGACATTGAACCAACATACAAGTAAGCCTATATCAGCTAAACTGGTGCTAATTTTTGTGGTGGCGTGTTTCTCCTTTTTCCAGGCTGGTGCTCAATTGAATTTTGATTTTACAGAAGGAAAGTTTCTGATAAAAGGCAAAGTGATTGATGTGCAAACGAAAAGAAACATAGGCAATGCAAATATTCGTGTGAACGGAACCAACAAGGGATTTAGCTGCGATGCCGAAGGGAACTTTGCTTTTTATGTTCGAAAAAGTGACACACTTAAATTTTCTTCTACCGGCTATATTTCCAAAATAGTTCACGTTTCTGATTTGGATACTACTAAATATTATACTCTCGAAATTCAGTTGATACATGATTTTGTAAAATTGAAAGAGGTCACTATTTATCCGTATCACAATCTCGAAGAATTTAAACAGGCTTTTGTAGATGCCAGGGACGTGAATAAAGTTGTTTTGCCAGGCATTGCACCACCTAAGTTCGGCACTAAAATTCCCAAAGCTAAGTTTACCAACCCGGTATCTTTTTTATATGAAAAGTTGAAGAGAAGTAAGAGTTCGGCCAATCCGGATTTCAGACCTTAAATTACTTTATAAAGAATCGTTCAGGTTTCTATTTTTACCACCGCTATGGCAGAGTATATTGTAAGTGCAAGAAAGTATCGTCCCTCCCGATTCAATGAAATGGTTGGTCAGGAACAGGTTGCCACTACATTAAAGAATGCTATACGCACCGGGCATCTTGCTCATTCGTTTTTGTTTTGTGGTCCGCGAGGTGTTGGTAAAACTACAGCCGCTCGTATTCTTGCTAAAACAATTAACTGCGAGAACCAAACAGATGATTTTGAAGCTTGTGGTCAATGTAATTCATGTGTCTCATTTCAACAGAATTCATCTTTTAATATTCATGAATTAGATGCAGCCTCCAATAACTCGGTAGAAGATATCAGAGCCTTGGTTGACCAAGTTCGGTTTCCACCGCAAAGCGGTAAATACAAAATCTATATTATAGATGAGGTTCACATGCTTTCATTGAGTGCGTTCAATGCGTTTCTTAAAACGCTGGAAGAGCCACCTTCTTATTGCAAATTTATTTTAGCAACAACGGAGAAGCATAAGATTCTGCCAACTATTCTTTCTCGTTGCCAGATTTTCGATTTCAAGCGTATTGGTATAGAAACCATTGTCAAACACCTGAAACATATTTGTGAAGTAGAGAAGATAGAAGCTGCCGAAGATGCTCTGCATATTATAGCCCAGAAAGCTGATGGCGGTATGCGCGATGCGCTTTCTATGTTTGATCGTCTGTCAAGTTTTAGTGGTGGCAAGTTGAGCTATGAATCGGTTCTGGAAAATCTGAATGTACTTGACTATGATTACTTTTTTAAGGTAACCGACTGTTTGCTTACGGAAAATCTATCCGGTAGTCTTTTGTTACTTGATCAGATATTGAAAAAAGGGTTTGAGGGAGATGATTTTATACTAGGCCTATGTGAACACTTCCGGAACCTGCTTTTCTGTAAAGACAACCAGACCCTGCAAATGCTGGAGGTGAGTGGTAATCTGAAACAAAAATATACCGACCAGTCATCGATGGCCTCAGCCGATTTCCTGGTAAACTGTTTGCAATTAGGAAATCAATGTGATGTACAATACAAAGCATCTAAAAATAAGCGACTTACGGTAGAGTTAACGCTCATTAAGATGTGTTACATCAATTCGGTAGTCAGCGTTAATGCGGATGTAAGTAAAAAAAAACTCCTTGACATAAGTGATACACCTTCTTTAAAGGATGAAAAACCTGAAAAGACAACTGAAAAGGTTGAGATAAAAAGTCCAGTTACGGATCTAGAACCTCAAGCGGCAAAAACAACCAATAGCACAGCAACTCCTGTTACCCGTAGCCAGCCGGTGATACTTGCTAAGAGCAAAAAAATACTGACTATTGATTCTATTAATGATTTAGAAGCAAATGCGGAAAAGCAGTTGCTGAAAGAAACATCTGATGAAGTTTTTGAGGGGGAAATATTGCTGCTCAATTATGAAAATATTATCAGGCTATGGAATGAGTATGCGGCAGGAATCCCAGAAGAGAAAAAGGGACTAAAAATAAGCTTCAATAATTTTTTACCGAGTTTAGATGAGGCTACTTTGAGTAAACTTACACTTAAAGTGCAAAGCGATATTCAGAAAAAGCAGTTTGATGAAGTGAGGTTGGGAGTACAGAATTTTATTTCAAAAAGGGTTGGTGCTTTGCTGGAGATGGAAGTGATAGCAGACAAAAAAATTGAAACAGGAACCAAACCTTATACCCCGAAGGAGAAGTTGGAAAGATTGATGGAGAAAAATCCGGAGATCAAAAAGATGCAGCAACAGTTCGGTCTGGAATTAGATTACGATTAAACATTCAAGCATTCTAAAATTACAAAGCTCAATACATGAAAAAAAAGGCAATTTTACTATTGGTGTCTGTTTGTGCACTTCATTTTCTGTTTGCTCAGCAATATGAAACCGCCCAACCTAAGCAATTAACAACTCCGCATTATAAAAAAACGGAGCAGAATGTGTCAGGAAACGCACAGCGCACTCCGGGAAATCTACCCGTGCAAAAGATGGCTCCGCAAAACACAACGCATCCTGAAATTTCTCCAGCTCTGGTCGCTAAAAACAGCCCGGTAGAAACACCTGGTGTTAGGGGCGAAAAAATTACTGCCAGTCAAGCACCTGAAACAGTACCCAATGACCCGTTCAATACTCAGATATATACCCTTAAAAACGGACTAAAAGTTTATATCTCTGTAAACAAAGACGCACCGCGTATTCAAACGCTCACTGCAGTAAAAGCAGGTTCTAAGTTTGATCCGCCTCAAACGACAGGTCTGGCTCATTACCTGGAACATATGGTGTTTAAAGGCTCGCATGATTTCGGGTCGAAAGACTGGGCTAAGGAGAGTATTTTGTTGGACTCGGTTTCAGCTTATTTCGAGTACCACAAAAACGAAAAAGACGAAGCCAGAAAGAGATTACTTTACGCTAAGATTGATTCTTTCAGTTATGAAGCATCCAAGTGGGCTATTGCAAATGAATATGATAAGATGACCACCTCTATTGGAGCACAGGGAACCAATGCATTTACCTCAACCGATATGACTGTTTATGTAAATGATATTCCATCAAACGCGTTGGATAAGTTTCTCTATCTGGAAGCTAACCGCTTCAAAACATTGGTACTTCGCCTGTTTCATACAGAGCTTGAAACGGTTTACGAAGAGTTTAATCGTAATCAGGATAATGACCGGGTATGGAGTGACCATGCAATAGAAAATGCTCTGTTACCTAATCATCCTTATGGAACTCAAACGACTATTGGTGAGGGGGAGCATCTGAAAAATCCATCCATGGTTAATATTCACAATTACTTCAATACATATTATAGACCTAACAACGTTGCTATAATCCTTTCAGGAGATCTAGATCCTGTTGCAGCTGTAGCTTTGATAGAGAAGTATTTTGGAGATTGGAAATCTGGCGATATTAAACCGTTTGTAAAGCAATCCGAACCGGCTATTACCACTCCAATAGAACGTGAATATAAAGGACCACAGCCTGAACATGTTTACATTGGATATCTGTTTGATGGCGCTAATACCCACGATGCCATGATGGTGAAACTGGTAGATAATATTCTGGCCAATGGTGAAGCAGGATTGATTGATCTCGACTTGGTTCAGCAGCAGAAAATACTCCAGGGATATTCATTTGTAGATGAAAATACAGATTACTGTTTTCATAAATTTTATGGCGAGCCAAAGCAAGGTCAGAAATTGGAAGAGGTCAAAAAGTTATTGTTGGAAGAAGTTGAAAAAGTAAAACGGGGTGATTTTGGTGATTGGATATTACCGGCTATTATTCAAAACTTGAAGTTGCAGCGCATGAAACAGGCCGAAACTAATGACGGTCGTGCCTATAATATGATGGGCACCTTTGTTCACAATATAGAATGGAAAGACTGGGTGAATGAGATTAACCTGATGGAAAAGGTAACCAAGGAGGATATAGTAAAGTTTGCCAACCAGTTTTACAAAAACAATTATGCTGTTTGCTATAAGCGCCAGGGTGATGCCAATTTGCACAAAGTTGAAAAACCGAAAATTACTTCGGTGGTGATGAACAAGGAAGATATTTCTGCTTTTAAAAAGAGTTGGGATAACCTGCCGCAACCTTCTATTACACCTAAGTTTATCGACTTTAATAAAGACATTACCCATCTGAAACTGAGTAACGGTGATGTGCCTTTCGACTATATCAAAAATGATGTGAACCGAACATTTTCACTGACCTACATCTTTGATATGGGTACCGATAACATCCGTGATCTGGGTCTGGCGATTAACTATCTCGAATACCTGGGCACAGATAAATATTCTGCGGAGGATCTGAAAAAGGAATTCTATAAATATGGCTTAAGCTTTAGTGTAAATAGCGGCAGAGATCGAGCTACTATCTCCTTATCCGGGTTGGAAGAAAATTTGGAAAACGGATTGTCACTTTTCGAAAGTATTCTGGCAGGTGTAAAGCCGGATAAAGAAGTATATGAATCAATGGTATCCGATATTCTGCAAGGCCGTGAAAATGCCAAGAAAAATAAGGGCGCCATTTTGTATAACGGGTTGGTAAACTATGCCAAATACGGGCCATCTAATCCTTTTAATAATGTGTTGAGTGAAGATGAGTTGAAAAAAGCGGACGTAAATCATCTGGTAGATTTAATCAAGTCACTTACTTCATACAAGCATAAAATATTCTACTATGGAAGCTTCAATCCTCAGGATGCATTGAAAATAGCTAATAGCTTGCACAGACTTCCAACTACTGCTTTAAAGGAATATCCGGCAGCCCGCAAGTATGTAGAGCAACCACTTGGTGAAACCAAAGTTTATCTATGTTACTATCCGATGAAGCAAACGGAAATTATTATGTTGGGTAAAGACCAGCTGTTTAATGAAAGTTTATACCCGAATATTTTCCTATACAATGACTATTATGGCTCCGGTTTGTCATCTATCATGTTTCAAGAGATACGGGAGAAGATGGCACTGGCCTATTCTGTATATAGCAGTTTCGGAGTGCCACAGTATTCCTACGAATCGCATTATGTAACATCATATGTAGGAACACAGAGTGATAAAATGAAAACGGCCTTGGCGGAAATGAGCAAATTGCTCAACGATATGCCTGAAGTACCACAGCAGTTTGAAGGAGCTCGTTCCAGTGTAATTAAAACACTGGAAAGCGACTGGACTACCCGCGATGCAATTTACGCTGCTTATGAACGTGCTCAAAAACGCGGATTGAATTATGATGTTAGAAAAGTGGTTTATGAAAAAGCTAAAACCACCAATATTACTGACGTGCACAAATTTTTTGATGAGCATGTAAAGGGTAAAAAATACACCTACCTGGTTATCGGTAAAAAGGAAGATGTTAATCTGGATGTACTGAAAGAAATAGGGCCTGTTCAGGAGCTGAGCACAAAGGAACTGTTTGGTTACTAAAAAACGGATGCTACAGCAAAACCAAAACGCCACTGGAAATTCCAGTGGCGTTTTGGTTTTGCATTAATTTTATTCTTCTACTTCGGTAGTGTTTCAAATAGACAAGCGTCAAAAACAGAATCGGTGGTATTAAAACTGTTGTGCTTATCAATGGCTAGTTGAATAGCCGTATTAAAACTTGGAGAACCAATGTTTTGCGGGCAAATAACTTCGGTATTATTCTTTACCACCGCAAAATAAATTTCGTGGTTAGATCCTACTTTTCCCAACAAGGTACCAGGTGTTAAGGTATCGCTTACCTGTACCATTACGTGGTTTATACCCGAATACAGAAAAGAGTAAATGCTGTTTGGTTTATAGCGCACCACAATGGAGTTGTTACCAGCTGCATCGGCAGTTACGGAAGTAACAATACCGGAGCAGGCCGATGCCACATATTGGTTGGTATCAGCCAAAAAAATGTCATAGCCTTTGCTTTGAGAAGAAGAAGGCAGTGTGTCTCCAAAAGCGATAAACTTATTAGCAGAGGAAAAACTGGCCAATGGGTAAGTCAGGGTGGGCAGGGAGGTATCATCAGGTAGTTGATCTATGGGATATTTTTTATCGCAAGATGAAATAGAAATGAAACAGGTAAGTGCTAAAAACAATTTCTTCATGAGCTAAATTTTTACGCAAATTAAAAAAACCGCTTTCATCCGCTCATTATTCTTGTCGAATATCTATTTTAGGATCATGAAGAAACTACTCTTATCGCTGTTTATAATTTTCAATGCTATAAGTCTTGTGCAAAGTCAGGCATTAGTAGAGCGAAATCAACAGGTATCTTTGGCACGAACTATCGATTTATCGGACCCTACTATTCAGGATTGGGACCCGGTAGTTTTCACTATTCACGAAAAACGTAAACCGGCTTCGGATTATGGAAACAAAAAGGAGTTGTTGAAAGCATTACGCACTCAGAAAAGCGGCTCCCCTCAACCAAGCAACAGCAGTTCACGGGGCTTGGCACCAGCCCCTCCGGTTATGTTAAATAACTTTACCGCTAATACTGCACAAGGCACTCCCAACGATAATCACATAGCCATCAGCAATGAAGGGAAAATTGTAAGTGTAGTAAATACCAACTACAAAGTGTACGATGAAAACGGCTTGCAGATTCAGTCTAAATCGTTATCCAGTTTTGCCAACGCCTTGGGGTTTATACAAAACATCAGCGATCCTCGGGTGGTGTACGATCCCATTGAAGACCGCTTTGTAGTGATGTTTTTTGCGGGCTCAACCAGTGCTGCATCCTCTATCATTGTCGGTTTTTCGCAAACCAATAATCCGGCTGGTGTTTGGAATTTATACAAGTTGAGTGGTAATCCGTTAAATGATACTACTTGGAGTGATTACCCCATTGTAGTACTTTCTCAGGATGATTTGTTATTCACCTTTAACCAATTGAAAGATGGAGAGGACTGGAAAACAGGTTTCCGCTACTCTGCTATTTGGCAGGTAGATAAGGCTAAAGGATATGCCGGAGATACCCTGAAGTATGATTATTGGCATAATATAGATTATAACGGTAAGCCCGTTTGGAATGTTTGTCCGGTACAAGGAGGCTCTACCTTAAGCGGCCCCGAAACTTATTTCTTATCTGTGCGACCTAGTGATTTGAATAACGATACGGTGTTTTTACATGTCCTGTCCGATTCGTACCAATCGGGTAATGCGCAGTTCAGCACCAAGGTATTGAAATCCAGTCTAAGCTATGGCTTACCACCTAATGCGAAACAGCGGGGCGGGCAGTACCTTGCTTCCAATGATGCCCGTGTTCTTAGTGCCTTTATAGAAAACGATAAAATACAGTATGTGCAAAATTGTATTAACCCGCAGACGATAACGAGTGCCATCTATGTAGGTGAAATAGACCATCCTGCTTCGGCACAACCACAGGCTAGCGCACAGCTAATCAGTAACGATTCAGTTGACTTTGGCTATGCGAGTATAGCTTATGCCGGAAACGGCCCCTATGATAACCGAGCTTTCATTACCTGCTCCTATTCTTCTCCCGATACTTTTCCTGGCACTGCTGCTTTTTATAAGGATGGAACTGGAAATATTTCAGATATGCTGATTGTAAAGAAGGGTGAAAGAGCGGTAGATGTGTTGCAGGACAGTGTAGAGCGCTGGGGCGATTACACCGGGATTCAAAAAAAATACAACGAGCCGAATACTGCTTGGCTGGCTGGTTCCTTTGTTTTTCCAACTCAGGCTTACCGCACCTGGATTGCCAAGATAGTGAACACTGATTCCAGTGTCATTTCGGGAGTACAACCTGTGGCAGTAAATAAGCCGGCTACGGTTTTCCCTAATCCTACTACCGAAAAATTTTCGGTTCGTTTTGACTTACCTACCGATAATTTCACTCGCTTTACCTTGTTAGATGCCAACGGACAAACTGTACGAGTATTACTCGAAGACAGAATGAAGGGAGGTTCCAGTGTTTTCTCTTTTAACACTCAGTACTTAGGCCCGGGTGTTTATTTCCTTCAAATATCTGACCAAGGTAAATTACTACAAACTGAAAAAGTGATCATTCAGCGGTAAGTTTATTTGGAAGATTGTGTGTGAGTTGTGTGGTTATGCCGCCCGAAGTTTACTTATTTTGGTTTGCTCCATTTTTTCTTCAACAAAATGGCGGGTAACCACAAACGATTTGATGTCTTTCTGCGAGGGTAGCTCAAACATAGCATCTGTCATAATTGCTTCGCAGATGGAACGCAGCCCTCGTGCTCCAAGTTTGTATTCCAGGGCTTTTTCTACAATGTAATCAATAGCACTGTCTTCAAAAGAAAGGGCAATGCCATCGGCCTTGAATATCTTTTTGTATTGTTTCAGCAGTGCATTTTTAGGCTCGGTAAGAATAGAACTGAGAGTCGCTTTATCCAGGGGGTCTAGATGTACCAGCACTGGTAAACGGCCAATCAGTTCGGGTATTAAACCAAACGAACGCATATCTAGTTGCGACACATATTGCAGGAAGTTATCCTTGTCTAAATCCTGTTTATCTTTTCCTTTTTTGAAACCCACCTTGCTTTGGTTCAGTCGACTGGCAATCACTTTGTCCAGCCCTTCAAAAGCACCTCCGCATATGAACAGAATATTGGCTGTATCTACTTTTACTAATTTTTGTTCAGGGTGTTTGCGACCTCCTTGTGGGGGAACCAGCACTTCGCTGCCTTCCAGCAACTTGAGCATGGCTTGTTGTACCCCTTCTCCACTTACATCGCGGGTTATGGATGGGTTATCGCCTTTGCGGGCAATTTTATCAATTTCATCAATGTAAATAATGCCGTGTTGTGCCGCCTGAATATCGTAGTTGCAGGCCTGCAACAGGCGCGAAAGGATACTTTCCACATCTTCGCCCACATAACCGGCTTCGGTAAAAACAGTAGCATCTACAATTGCAAAAGGAACATTTAAAAATTTGGCAATGGTTTTAGCCAGGAGAGTTTTCCCTGTTCCGGTTTGACCCACCATTAAGATATTGCTCTTTTCAATTTCTACCTCATCGGCCTTACTTTGGTTTAGGCGCTTGTAGTGATTATACACGGCTACAGAGATGTACTTCTTGGCTTCATCCTGACCTATAACATAGCCATCAAGAAACTTTTTGATGTCTTGAGGTTTCACATTAGCAGGCAGGTTAAACTGGAATTTCTTGTTTTTTTGAAACAATTCTTCATCAATAATTTGCTGCGCTTGATGCACACAGTTCTCGCAAATATGTCCTTCAATACCCGAAATCAGTATCTGAGTCTCTTTCTTCTTGCGGCCGCAAAAAGAACAAAGTGGTTCTGCTTCTTTTTTCATACTTGATTCAACGTTCAGTTAATAAAGCTGTTTCAAAGACATGGTTGTATATTACAAGATGTCTATTCAAATTAACCGGTACAACTACCGGGAGTATTAATCTTTTTTAGGTGTTCGGATTAACACTTCATCAATCATGCCATATTCTTTGGCTTCCTGAGCACGTAACCAGTAATCGCGGTCACTGTCCTGAGCCACTTTTTCGAGAGGCTGACCGCTGTGCTCGCTGATGATGGTGTACAACTCTTCCTTAATCTTTCTGATTTCGTTTACTGAAATTTCAATTTCGCTAGCCTTTCCGCCTATACCACCCAGTGGCTGATGAATCATTACCCGGGCATGTTTAAGAGCAGTTCTTTTTCCTTTTTCACCCGCACAAAGCAATACTGCTGCCATAGAAGCGGCCATACCAGTGCAGATAGTAGCTACGTCCATTGAGACATATTGCATGGTATCGTAAATACCCATACCGCTATATACTTCACCTCCGGGGCTATGAATGTAAATCTGTACATCGCTTCGTGAATCGCTCGATTCTAGAAACAGTAACTGCGCCTGTATAATAGCTGCGATATAATCATCAATAGGTGTGCCCAAAAAAATAATGCGGTCCATCATTAATCTTGAAAATACATCTACCTCTCTGAAAGGCATCTGACGTTCTTCAATTACTGTACGGGTAAGGTTCTGAACGTTTCCTCCGCTATATAATTTGTTGGCATAATTCTCCAAATGCATACTGCTGATACCGTGGTGCTTCACCGCATAATTCTTAAAATCCTTTGCTTCTTTAATATTCATGTTGTTTGATTAAGGTTCTAAAATGAACTTGTTTTGGTAAATATACAAATGACGGGGTGTTCGCCCTTCTATTTTAAATGTTTATCCTTTCCGAATAACCGCACCCAACTCAGATTCGAACTTGTTCATCAGACGGTTCATTAGTTTTTCTATCTCCTGGTCAGTTAATGTTTTATCTGGATGTTGAAAAATGAAGCTTACGGCATAGCTTTTCTTACCTTTCTCCATTTTATCACCTTTGTAAACGTCAAACAGCGATACCTCCTTTAATAGTTTTTTCGATTCAACCGCTGCTATTTTCTCAATAGCTTCAAAAGGCAATTCTTCTTTCAAAACCATCGCTAAATCACGCTTTACAGATGGATACTTGGGTAATTCTGTAAATGATACTTTACCAAACTGTGATTTTTCTAAAAGATAGCCCCAGTTTATATCGGCATAAAATACTTCGCTCTTAATATCGAAGGTGGTAGTTACTTGTTTAGAAATACTCCCTAAGTGGGCAACTTCAATGCCTTCGTTTTTAAGAACCAAAGCAAATGTGAATGGGCTTGTTTCAACAACTTGTTTATCAAAATGCGTATGGCCTAAACGCTTCAAAATATTAAACACCGTGCTTTTTAAATGATAAAAGTTGTAGGTCTTACCTTTATCTAACCAGTTGTCATCGGTATTTTTGCCGGAGAGTAAAATCTGGAGGTGGTGACGTTGTTCGTATTGGCCATGTACTTGGTGGTAGGTTCTTCCAAACTCATATAAACTCAGGTCTGCTGCTTTTCTGTTTTGGTTGTAGGCAATAACCTCTAACCCAGAATATAACATGGAAGTTCGCAGAGAATCTAAATCGGCAGACTGACTATTGAGCAATTTTACCTGCTGTTGTTTTAAAAACTCATCGGCCTCAAACTTTGATTGGGTTACTGAATTGGTCCAAATCTCGTTAAACCCTGCCCCGCTTAACATGTCGGCTACAAGGTTTTCCAATTTCTGCGCATTTACCGGTGCGCTATAAGACAGGCTGGACTTAAGTGACTTAGGTAAAGTGAAGCTATTGTAACCCAGTATGCGGATAATCTCTTCTACAATATCAGCTTCTCGTTTTACTTCGGTTTTGAATGCAGGAACCAGCAATTGCAATTCATTGGCTGTTTCTTTTTCAATTTTAATTTCCAGGTTGTGAAGAATACTTTTAATCACCTCTTTTTCTATCGGGAAGCCTGCCAGTTTAATGATTCGCTCGAAGGAAACTGGGAATCGCCAGCCCTCTACAGGATTCGGATAGATATCGATAACCGGTGAGGAAACTTCCCCGCCACAAATTTCCTGAATCAGTAATGCAGCTCTTTTTAAGGCTTCGATAGTAATGTTAGGGTCACTCCCTTTTTCAAAATGCATGGCAGCATCGGTTCTCAGATTATGACGAGTTCCGGTTTTTCGGATACCGGTAGGAGAGAAGCAGGCACTTTCTAAAAAGATGTTGGTGGTAGATGAAGATACTCCGCTATCAGCACCACCAAAAACTCCGGCAATGCACATACCGCCTTCTGCATCGCAAATCATCAAGTCCTCTGCGTTAAGCTTTATCTCTTTTTCATCCAGGGTTTTGAAAACTGTTCCTTCGCTTAACTTCTTTACTATCACCTGTCCACCGTGAATTTTATCAGCATCAAATGCATGTAACGGCTGGCCGTATTCATGCAGTACATAGTTGGTAATATCTACAATATTGTTGATGGAACGCAAACCTATAGCTTTCAATTTGTTCTTCAGCCATTCCGGTGAATCCTGAACAGTTATATTAGAAATTATCAATCCAGAATATCTTCTACAGGCGGATTCATCAAGTACAGATACCTCGATTTTAGATTTTACACCTGCTGCTTTGAAAGCTGAAGTATCCGGCTTACAGAAATTTACTTTGGCTTTATATGCAACATTCAGGGCTGCAGCTAAATCGCGTGCTACACCTATGTGTGAGTTGGCGTCTCCTCTATTAGGCGTTAAGCCAATCTCCAGTACGTAATCTTTCTCCAGTTTAAAATAGTCAGAGGCTTTAGTGCCAATGGCAGTATCTGGCGGTAACACCATTATACCTGCATGGCTATCACTTAAGCCAATTTCATCTTCAGCACAAATCATCCCGAAACTTTCAACCCCGCGAATCTTCGCTTTTTTTATCAACAGTTTTTCCCCCGTAGCCGGATACAGCGTTGCACCAACCAAGGCCACCACTACTTTCTGCCCTGCTGCTACATTGGGTGCTCCGCAAACTATTTGCAGCAGATCTCCGTTTCCTACATCTACTTTAGTAACTGAAAGTTTATCAGCATCGGGGTGCTTGGCGCACTCTACAACCAGACCTGTCACTACACCTTCCAGCCCTCCGGTAATAGTTTCGAATAAGGTAACGTCTTCTACCTCCAGGCCAACACCGGTCAGAACCTCCCCCAGGTCAGTAGGTGTCAGGTTAAAGTCAACATAATTTTTCAGCCAGTTATAAGAGATTTTCATACAGGAAATTCAGTTTATGTGAAAGATAGAAATGGCAGAGTATAGTATATAAACACCAAACAATTTCATGCGTCAAATCTATAAAAATGTGGAAGATACAGAGGCATTACTGTGCGTTGGCTCCCGTATTACCGGCTAATACATATCCTATGGTGTCATTTGAAAAAAATGCAGGATTATGTACGGTGAAGCAGGTGTTGGATTGAAGAGCTTCATCAAAAGTGAGAGCCCAGGCTTCTTCAATTACCGCCCTGCTACTGGTCGATTCAACATGGTTAAAATATATCAGCGTGCCGGTTAAATTCCCCGGTGTGCCAGTATGCAAATGCGAGAGATACATGGTATTAGGTTGCAACCCATCAGCCTCCAGGCGAACGGTTACTGAGCTTTTATCCGTAGTTTCAATAAACGAAACCTGACCGGTCATTCCGGAATTATTGTAGGCCCGGAGAGGATAAATTTTGGTGCGCAATTCTTTCTTGCAGGCTACGAGAAATAAAAGAAAAGGCATGGTAAGCAGCCATATATTTTTCATGTAAATATTTGCACCCTAAACGGGTGTGGCAAATACTTATTGTATTTCTATCTCCTTCCCTTGGTATATAATTTTGGAATTCTGGAACTCGTGCACATAACCTATGATAGACAAATTCTCTGGTTTCCAGGCGGCATCTAAAATCTTCTTATATACCTTGCGCACCACTCTTCCGGCCTCGCGGGTTGGCGTAATAGCATCTCCCTGTGTATCGGTAATGAAATCGCGCATCACATCTTTATGTGAATAGAATGTATCAATTACGGAGCCGTCTAGTTGAGAAGTGATAATGTCACTTTCTGTAAGAAGAATAGTCAATTTATTCTCCTCGTTCACTGTCTGTGTATAATGCAACTCTGCAACAACAGTCAGCTCACGATTGGTTGAGTCGTATGAATTATCGAGCAAAATATTGACAGGAGTGGTAATGCTCCGCTGTTGCGTTACATAGTTAGACCATGCGTTTTTATCCAACAGTATATTACTTTGCCCTGAAAACTGGTGCCGGTCAATTCCTGCTGCGGGTTCCAGACCAATTTGTCCCAGATAGTCAAATAGTGTTTGGGCTTTCTGACTGCGAAAATCCTGGACACTGAATGCATAAGGCGCACCCAGCGAATTGATTGGATGGAGGCTAACAGAAATAACTCTATTCGGATTTGCTGCTTTGATGTTGGCTATTAACACATGTCCTTGGGGACAATTGGGGCAGCGTACTCCTGTGAACTCCTCAATTACAACGTTTTTAGTCTCAGCACTTGCTACAGGGCTTTCAATATAAGTGGTATCTGAAACTGAATTTTGATTGCCATGCAGGTTAATGTTTGGGCCTACCTCCTGGCATGAATCCAATAACAACAGCACTCCGCAAGCGGCTGAAAACAATTGTATGATAGATGTATTACGCATGATATGATGACTGAATAGTTTTTTAAAAAGTTGAGTTAACTCCTAGCTTCACCCCACTAAAGGCTGGTTCTAATCGGCAAACTCCTCCGGTGCAAACAATCCCCTCTACCTGTTTTACATAGCTAAGTGTGAAGCGATGTGGTCCTATGGTATAGCCGGCAAAAACCGAGTAATAGTGATTTGCGTTGGGATTAACATCCGGGTTTGGTTTAAAGTTCCACATATCAGATACTGCGAAAGAGAAATGAGGTGCAAAGCTATACTCGAGCAGACCGTAAATCCATTGTCCATAATCTTTCAACACATGCTGATATTGTACCTCTAATCGGAGTGAATGTTTCTTATTTACCTTATAACTGAACTCGGCAAAAGGAGTGTATGCATCCACCTCGTGGTCACCTTCCTTCCGGTAAAGGAATTTGTTATAACGGGCGTACATAAACCCGAATTCCATTTCTAAACTTTTAGTGGGTTTGAAAATTCCGGCAACGTATCCTTCTCCAAAAAACGCGGTATCGGTTGGGTTATATTTTTTAAGAAGAAAGTCACGGATATAAGACCCCTGTACCGTGAATGTCATTTTGCGGTTAGGGGAATAAGTTATTTCAGCGCCAAAAGCCAATTCTCTGTTTTCAAGCGATGGGGCAAAATAACGGGCTGGTAAGCGAAGCGAATTTTGTTTCGAAACGGGTGGAAGGAAGTTTAGTAGCCCGTCAAATAAAGCTTCTGTAGCATTGGGTGAAGTATGGAGATAGAAATTTTCTGTCCGCTTAAACTGCAATGTAATTCCCAAGCCTTTAGTGGAGTAGTTAACAGTGGTAAATACACAGTTGCCAGGTGAATTAATCAAAGAGTCTTTCGCATCACGAATTTGATCTTTCTTGATAGCTTCTGCAGTTTTGTATGCGCCTTCTGCATACCAACTGAAATTTCCTGCAGTTAATGTGTTATAGACGGTAACTGCGTATGTGTTGTATTTAGGGACAAATCTTCCGGTGGTATCATAGCTTTCAATGGTAGTTACTAATTTGTCTATGTTCTCTTTATCCATACTTCGGTTGATAAAACCCACACCTGGTTGAAAGGTTACCTTGTTGTTTTTAGTGCTGAAGTTGCCATCGGCATTAAATCCGAGAATCAGTGGTTTTTGAATGCTGAATTTCAATTTTTGAGCACCGGCAAATGCTTTCAGTTTTACTCTGCTCTTAATATCATATTCCAATCGGGCACCCAGTAAAGGATTATCTATCCCCAATGCCCTTTCTTCAAAACTTCGATAGATAATACCACTGCCAATCTGGTCGTAGATATATCCGCCTGTTATAGTTAGGTCTTTTAATTTCTTCTTAATGAAGAAATTTCCTACCCCCACACCGCTGTATGGTGAGGTTGGAACGCGGAGAATAGAGTTGTAGAAAAAATCTATTCTGACTCCCGTTTGAAGTTCAAACTTATCATTTGTGTAACGCAGTTCAAGCCAGTTATCGGTGCCTACTTTTAAGTTATCATAATGAGGCAGATTAAAGGCACCTATTTTAGGATCGCGGATAAAAAAGTTTGTTCCGTTCTGGAAAGATCCGGAAAAATATCCCCACTGGGAAAAACAAGAAGAGAATACGAGCAAAAAAAGAAATGTGGAAAGTATGTTAAGTTTTCTCATGCAACATATTGTAAAGAAGAAGCGTAAATTTAAACGAATAACTATTATTCAGAAATCCGATTAGTTTTGGTTGTATCTTGGCACGTGCATTGCAACGAACACTTCAAAAACACATAAATCATGAAAAAATCAGTTTTAGCTATTGCTTTTCTCGCCATACTTTTTGCCGTTTCAGCACAGGATGAAAAAAAGGGTATTGAGAAGGTAATTGGAGAAAAGACTCTGCCGTCAGTTATTTTAAATGATATGAATGGCAAGCAGGTAAATGTGGCCGATTACGGCAAAAGTGGTAAAGTAACTGTGCTTAGTTTTTGGGCCACATGGTGTGTGCCATGCAAGAAAGAATTGACCAATGTGGCTGACCTGTATGAAGAATGGGCTAAGAAATACAATATGCAAATGGTTGCTGTTTCTATTGATGACTCCAGAAGTTCAACCAAGGTGAAGCCCACAGTTGAAGGGCAGCGTTGGGAATATGAAGTGCTTTTAGATGTTAATCAGGACCTGAAACGTCAGATGAATATTCAAAGTGTTCCTTTTACTGTTTTAGTAGACTCTAAAGGTAAAATAGTTTATACCCATTCTGGATATGTAGATGGAGATGAATACATACTGGAAGAAGAACTTCAAAAATTGAATAAGCAGTAAAACAAAAGGCCTCAAATTTTTTGAGGCCTTTTGTTTTACTGCTTCTGATAAAATTTTAATCTACTTTTTGGAGTTTTGCGGTGGCAATTACCACTCCTAGGGAGTCAAATGCTTTTAATAGGTAGTCTCCCGCTGCCACATGAGCGATGGAGATTTCAATGCCATTGTTGGTGGTGCTTACTATCTCACTTTTCACCACCGACCCTTTTATATCATAAACTTCAAAAGACAAATTGCCGGTATTCTCAAGACCTGAAACTGTAAATGAGCTTTTAACCGGGTTAGGATACAACTTAATGTTTGTGTTTTCAACTTTGCCAATAGCATTTATGCAACTAGTGGTAAGATCTGCTCGATAGTTGATTATAGTTGCAGAGTTTACACTGTCTCCACTTACAAAAACAACCACATTCACACTGGCCATTCCTGCTACACAGTGAGGTGAGAACTGAAATTTCATATCCATACTATCTCCAGCTGGTACAACTAAAGATTCTCGAAGTTGATTGTTCAGTATCAGGTCATAGCAGTTATTATTATCACATAGTTTTAGTTCCCAAGCTGGGGGAGCCACATAGTTCACCATTTTCCATGTATAGGTGACATCGCCTTTCAAATTATTGATGATGTGTATATGGGCTTCTGCCAAATCAAATTCGTCCGCCACATTCGTGCTCACCGTAACTGAATCATTCGGAGTGACACTTAAATACTGAGCCTTAATGAAGCCAAATGTCAACAGTAATAGCAGAAGGGTAGTTGTTTTTTTCATTCCTGTTTTATCTTGTTTTATGTAATATATCACGCAAAATTAAAAATGTAAAGTGTTCACCGAGTATTTTTTTTGCGGCTAATTTTGAATTGTTTTTACATTCACGTTCATATCATAAAACTCAATTAATTTTTTTAACATGAAACAATTCGCCTTTGCATTATTCGTGTTGCTTGCTATCGTTTCTGAAACATACGCGCAAACAACTATTTACTCACAGGATTTTTCATCCAATTCGTTGCCTTCCGGATGGACTAACGTAGATAATACCGGCACCAACCCCACCAATGGAATCTGGAAGCGATATACCTCTGCAACCTTCCAGTCAACCACTTATGCTAACGGCTACTGGCTTTTCTTATCTGATGGTAATTCGAATGACAATCTTCATGAAGATGCCTCGTTAACTTCTGGGCCAATTAACTGCTCTTCAAACGCTAAGGTATTTCTGCAGTTTCAACATTATTTTTCCACCTACTTCACCAATAACACCAATAGCGAAGGCAAAGTATTTGTAAGTAACGATGGAACTAATTGGACTGAAATCTATTCGGTAATTCAAACAAGTGCGAATCCTGAAATTGTTAATATTGATTTGACACAATATGCAGCTAACCAGGCAACCGTATACATTCGATTTAAGTTTACCGGAGATTGGGATGGATTTTGGGCCGTTGACGATGTTAAGATTATTGAGCCAGCAGTTTTGGATGTTGCTGTAGATGCTGTACCTCTAGAAAAATATATACACGCAACATCTCAGACTATTACCGCTGTTGTTTCCAATCAAGGAAGCTCACCTGTCAATATAGTTACCTTAGCATATACTATTAATGGCGGTAGCCCGGTATCACAAACTTTTAATTCACTCTCTTTAGAACCATTTCAAAAAACCACTTTAACATTTAGTACCCCAGCAGATTTTTTATCTGTGAACTCGTATGATGTAGTAGTTACAGCATCTGCTCCAAACGGTGGAAGTGACTTAGTCAGTGGAAATAATACTGCATCCGGTCAGTCCGTAGTATTATCAGCATTTCCAGTTAAAAATGTATTACTTGAAGAATTTACCACAGCGCCCTGCCAATTTTGTCCGGATGGATCTACTCGTCTAAATCATATTCTGGATAATAACACTCGTATGATAGGTGCGGCTCTTCATGCCGGATTTGGTACGGATGGTATGACAACCACTGATCATTCCACACTTGCTGGGCAGTATTCGGATTTTGCACCTGCTTTAATGATTGATAGGGTTTACTATGAGTCAGAGACAGGGACAAATATCGGCTATTACAATGACCCATACGATAGATGGGAGCCGTATGCTCAAACACGTAAGGGCACTATTACACCAGTATCCATCGAAGCAAGTAACACTTACAATAGTGGCACTCGTACACTAACTGTTGATGTTTCAGCTACCTTTTATGGAGTAATAAACAGTCCATTCAGAGTTAACTGTTACATAATTGAAGATAGTGTTTCAGGTACAGGCAGTGGCTACAATCAGGTTAATGGTTCTAATGGTGACAATACCAGCGAATGGTATCAGAAAGGAAATCCAATTGTTGGTTACAAACATCGCCATGTGACCCGCTATATGATGGGAGGAGCTTGGGGATCAGCTGCTGTAGTGCCAACAACTACCGCAGATGGAGTTCCTTATACTAAACAATACACTTATACTTTACCTGCAGGATGGAATGATTCACGAATTAAATTAGTTGCTTTGGTTCAACACTATAATGTTACCAATAAGTATGATCGCGAAATATTAAATGCCATGGAATTTGACCTGAATAGTTCCGGTAATACAGGTGGTGTGGTTAGTTCAATTGTAGAGAATTCCGGAAATGCCCTTCAAACTGCAGGATTATATCCTAACCCAGCTAATGATTTTGTGACGGTTGAATATTCTCTAAACAAGGAAGCTGATTTTAGTATGGAAGTTTACAATCTGGTAGGACAGGTGACCACTACTTTCCCTCATGCAAATTTGGGAGAGGGTAACTATACTACCCGTTTAAATACTTCCGATTATACAAATGGAATCTACTTTATTGTTTTGAAAGAGAATGGTAAAGCTGTTCAAACACTGAAGTTTGTTGTAAGCAAGTAATTGCTACAATTAGTACATAAAAAAGCTCCTTCATTTTTGAAGGAGCTTTTTTATGTACTCAACAAAATCTATTTAGCAGCAGCAAACCTTTTTGCTACCTCAGCCCAGTTAATTACATTATAAAATGCCGAAAGATAGTCTGGTCTCCGGTTTTGGTAGTGCAGATAGTATGCGTGCTCCCACACATCAACACCTAAAATAGGAGTCCCTTTCACATCGGCAATGTCCATCAATGGGTTATCTTGATTGGGGGTAGAAGTGACTACAAGTTTACCTCCACTTACTACTAACCAAGCCCATCCGGATCCAAAACGGGTAGCTCCGGCTTTAGAAAATTCTTCTTTGAATTTATCAAATGAACCAAATGTGCTGTTTATAGCATCGCCCAGCGCTCCTGCCGGTGAGCCTGTTGACTCTGCATGCGGTCCCATTACCTGCCAGAAGAAACTGTGGTTCCAGTGTCCTCCGCCATTATTACGAACAGCAGGTGAGAGTTTAGATATATTAGATAAAATTTCTTCTAACGTTTTGTTTTCCCACTCCGTACCGGCTACTGCCGAGTTCAAATTGGTTACATAAGCGTTGTGATGTTTACCATGGTGAATTTCCATAGTGCGGGCATCAATGTGCGGTTCAAGCGCATCGAAGGCATAGGGTAAAGCTGGTAGTGTAAATGCCATAATTGAAAAATTATTTTAGATGATTGAATTAAATGAGAGGCGAATGTAAGTGTTTTCTAAAAACAGAGGGTCGGAGTTCTGTCATTAAAAATTACCTCTTTCTTTTTTGTCTAAAAAACTCTGTAAGCAGGTTACCACATTCAGCCTCAAGGATACCTTTAGTTACTTCAGTTTTAGGATGAAGAACTAAACTTTCGGTAAGTGTATAGCCTGCTTTAATGTCACTAGCTCCAAACACAACTCGAGAGATTCGTGCCCATTTTAGAGCCGATGCACACATTAGACAAGGCTCTAGAGTAACATACAAAGTACATTCTTCCAAAAACTTGCTGGCAAGATAATTGGATGCGGCTGTCAGCGCAATCATTTCAGCGTGAGCGGTTACATCCTTCAACCTTTCCGTCTGGTTATGCCCCTTACCTATTATTTTGTTGTTGGCTACAATAATGGCTCCTACTGGAACTTCATCCTCTTCAAAAGCACAGGTGGCTTCCTTCAAAGCCAGTTTCATAAAGTATTCATCAGAAAAAATCATACAGATAGAGGATTATCTTTTTTCCGTAAAATAAAAAAATACCCAATCAGGGCTGGTATCAATAAATTGATAAACCAAACCAAAGTTACGGCACTTACCAAGGCAATAGAATTACTTCCTGTCTCCTTGAACACATAGAGTATACTACCTCCTCGGTAGCTGATATCAAAAAATGGCATAAGTGGAGAAAAGGTTTGGGCCACCAGAAATACTCCGCTGTAAATGGTAAGCATCAACAGGCTGTCGCTTACTTCAAAAAACCGTAGTATCAAAACATATTGAATCAAATAGACCATGTATCGAATAAAGGATGCAATAAGCACTTTTATTTGTGTCACAACAGCAGGCAACTCATTACCTGAAATAAGAAGACCTTTACGATGTAGAAAATCGTTTGTGGAAATAAGCCGGTTAAATAAATCAAAACGGAAAAAGATGAAAAGGAAGGCTACAGTAATTCCTACCATGAGGCCATTGAGAAGAGAATCACTACTCCAAAGCATGACGCAGAAAACTCCAGCTACTAGAGTTGCTGCTGTTTGTGCAATACCTCCAATGCTGCTCAGGTAAAAAACTCTGGTTTTATCTGCATGGTTTAAATACATTATGCGACCTATAAATTCTCCACTTCGGGCTGGGGATATAAATCCGAAAGTAACTCCAGTTATGACGGATTGAAGAAGGTTGACAAACGGGGCTTCAGAGTTAATCAGCCATTTCCATTTCAGGCTTTCAATACCCCAGTTTAAAGGCAATAGCAAGAAAGCAACTAGAACATAAACAACGTTTGCAGATTGCAAACCCTGCTTAAACAAATTCAATTGAGCGTTAAAGTCATCGTTTATAAAAAGGCGGTCGGCAATGTACCAGGCCATAATCACAAATACAGCCGCTTTGAGTATAAACAATGCTCTGGGATGATTAAAAATGTTCACGGGCTAAACTTAGTATTTTACTTTTACCCCATCATGAGCAGCAAGAAACAAGTTATTTTGGGCATTGATCCTGGCACTATAGTATTGGGCTATGGAATTATTGAAGTAGAGCGGCAGAAAGTAACATTGCTAAGTATGGGAGTCATTCATTTATCCAAATATGAAGATCACCTCCAAAAACTTAAGATTATTTACGAAAAAATTCAAGGGTTGATTGACAACTATCAACCGGAGGCATGTGCCATTGAAGCCCCTTTCTTTGGTAAAAATGTACAGAGTATGCTCAAATTGGGCAGGGCTCAGGGAGTAGCTATTGCTGCGGCACTGACAAAAAATGTGGATGTATTTGAATACTCTCCTAAAAAAATAAAACAGTCGGTTACTGGTAATGGTAATGCCTCAAAAGAGCAAGTGGCCTCCATGCTCCAGCAACTGATTAAGTTTGAATTTCAGCCTAAATTTTTAGACGCCACTGACGGGCTGGCAGCAGCCGTGTGCCATCATTTTCAAAACGGCATTCCTGCCATTGGCATAGGGAAAGTTTCGGGATGGGAGGACTTTTTGAAAAAAAATCCTAAACGTATCAAGTAGCTTAAATGTCAATGCCCGCCATAGTAGAGCAATGCTATAATAGCAACAACTAAGCAAGCCATATAGAAAAGCCCGAAACCTAACAATACTAAGTGTTTAACAGCTGGATTATCCATAGCAATTTGATTTAGTGGATTAAAGTTACGAAGCGATTTTGCTATAGTTTTTACAAATAGCTATAATTCATTAGCTCATTAAACATTTAACTCTTTATAGTTCATTGATTATTAATTTATTGATTTCGGTTTTGTGTTCCATATTACCGGCTAAAACATGCTTACTACATTGTTTAGGTTATCAAAGCTAAATGTATACATAATAAGATTATTTTCAAGCACTTATGTTTAGTTTGTGGCTTATCGGGGATTTTACGATTTATGATAGTTAATTCTACATTTACTTCTGTTGTAAAACCAGCATTATATGGAACATCAAGACGAACTTTACTTATTGATTAAGTCACTCACCAAAGGAGAAAAGAAGTTCTTTTCTCAGTATGTCAATCTGTATGAAAAAAGCTCAAGCCATACCTACAGTTTATTGTTCGACTTTTTGAATAATGAGGACAGTTACAGTGAAGAAAGGGTATTCAAAAAGTTTCGGGACCCCCAATTCAGGAAAAACTATTCGGTTACCAAGCATTATTTGAAGAACCTGATTATTAAAACACTGCGACATAGTGAACTTACATTTAGAGAGGATAGGGATTTGACTGTATACTTAGTGGACATCAAACGCTTAATGGCCAAAGGACTTTTTGGTATGGCCAAAAAGATGATTGAAAAACTGAAAGCCGATGCCTACAATGATGAAAAGTTTCTGGATGTGATTAATACTATTGCCATGCAACGGGGTTTAATATCCATGGGATATTATAAAGGTCAGCCCGAAATCAATTTGGATGCTTTAGATAAAGAGGAAGAGCTGCTATTTGAAAAGATTAAGCAATTGCGTAACCTGATGAACTCTTCTATCAAACTCTTCGGTTTAATGAATTATGAGTTGGGTGAGAATCCGGATAAAGTAACTAAGGAAATTGAAGCCTTAGGTCAGATGGAAGGTGAGGAACATTTTGATGAACTGCAATCGGCTAAAGCCAAACATTCGTATTTGCAGTTTCACACCTTGTATCATTGTGCTCTGGGGAACTACCCCAAATATCTAGAGTATGCAAACAAGAAACTGGAGTTTGTGCGGCATGAAAAACTTCCACCTACAGTTTCAAATTGGTTGATTCTGGCATATAATCATTGTTTGAGTGCTTCGCTGCTGTCAAATGAATTGGGAGATATGGAGCAACGCCTGCACTTTTTAGAAGGAATGGAACTGCATAGCCATTTTCACGATGCAGACAGATTTCAGGCGGTGAGTATGTATGGCTTACTTTACTCTATCAAGATAAATGATGAAGTCAAGATTCGTCACTATGTGACTTATTCGCTGTCCGGTATACAACATCATGCAGCATTCATTCGCACCGGTTTTGTTTATACCCTCCGTTCTACAGTGGCCTATGCCTATCTGAAATTGAAGGATTTTGATAAATGTATGGATGAGATAAATGAACTATTGAGTCTTACGGGTACCGAAACCCGCAAAGATTATGTAGGACATGTGAAATTGATAAATGTGATGTTGCGCTACGAGATGGAAGACTATATGTATCTTACCAACCTGCTCAAGAATACGTACCGATTTTTCTCGCACTCATTGTATACCAGCCCCGTTCATTTGTTTGTTATTGGTTATTTGAAAGATGCTCTCAAAACCAAGCACGGAAGAAATGAAACTGAGTTAAAACGACTTAATCTGGATAAGCTACGTCAGCTACGCTACAATCCTAAAGAAGCCGATCTGGCACTCATGCTTATGATGGAAGATCATTTACGAGGTAGTAAATGAATTGTAAATGCGTATTATCGCACAGCAAAACAAAGCGTTTGTTGTTTTCTCGTTTCATTATTAAAACTTGTTCTTGTTATGGTTAAAAAAATATTTATCGGTCTGCTTCTGTTGGTGGTCTTGGCGGTGGTGGGGCTTACGGCATTTTTCACATTTCGTCCTAATCTGATCGTATCTAAAGAAAAAGCCAAGGCTGATTTAGCACAGCCTTCTTCACACTTTATTAACTGGCGTGGTGCTGAGATTCATTATACCGAAGAAGGCACCGGCCAACCTGTGTTGTTAGTGCATGGCTTTGGCGGCTCTTTCCGAAATTTTCAAAAACTGAACGATAGTCTGAAAAATGAGTACCGAGTAGTGCGGGTAGACCTGCCGGGCTTTGGCTTAAGTGACCAACCTGCTACCGACAGCAAAACAAACTTCGTTGACCTCTATCATGATTTCATGACCTTCTTTGTGGATACGCTGCACCTGGATTCGGTGTATGTGGTGGGTAATAGCATGGGCGGAATGATGGCCTGGGGAATGGCCGAGCACAGTCCGTGGAGAGTAAAAAAACTGGTTTTGCTCAATGCAGCCGGTTACGAATTAGATAAGGTTGCCAAAGGAGCTACAGGTTTTCTTACATCGACAGTTGGTCAATTTATGTTTAGGAAAGGTATGCCACTTAAGTTCAGTCAGGGCGGAGCCAAAACATGTTATGCAGATGATAGTAAAATCAATTTGGCCGAAGCTGCTGTTAACAACGAGTTGTGGAACCGTGAAGGAAATATAGCCGCAGCCTTTGCTATGGCTAGTTCTAAGACATTCCCCGATTCTTCCCGCATCACTAGTATTACTTGTCCTACGCTAATTGTATGGGGGAAACAGGATGAAATTATTCCACTTGCACATGCCGAAAAGTTTCACCGGGACATTAAAAACAGCCAAGTCATTATTTATGATCCCTGCGGTCACTGTCCTATGATTGAGGTTCCTGAGTTGTTAACTCCTGATATTCGTAAGTTTTTTAACGAGTAGAGCCTATCTATTATACGCCTATCCATTTCTGATTGGTGTTTTATTGCAAATCGATAAAATATAATTGTCTGTTTTGCGTCCTCGGAAGTGTATCATTAACCTACTGAACAAACTTCTTCTATGCTCTTTCTTGTTTTTCTTGCCGGAGTAGCTATCTGGACACTAACAGAATATCTTTTACATCGTTTTTTGGGCCATGTACATAAAGGACAAAATTTTTTTAAATCGGAGCACCTGTTGCACCATAGTAAGGCCAACTATTTTGCCCCTGCCTATAAAAAGCTAATGTTGGCGTTGCTTGTTTCAGCCTTGCTTGTTTTGTTTATCGAGCTCTTTACCTCCCTTTCTGTTGCGGTTGCTTTTGTAATTGGCTTCGCTTCTATGTATGGCCTTTACGAAGCTACCCATGCCCGCTTCCATCGTAAAGAACCGATTGCCAAACCATTTATCATTTTGCGCAAGCATCATTTTTACCACCATTTTCATAATCCCAAAACTAACCATGGGGTCACCACCCGTTTTTGGGATAGGGTTTTTGGCACTTTTAAGCGAGTAGAGCAGGTCAGTGTTCCCTACCAAATGAGTATGCAATGGTTGGTAGAAGAAGACCAGGTTAAAAGAGCCTATGCCTGCCACTTTCGGCTAAAAACGATACAATAACCTAGCCAGTAGGGCTCTTTATTGCCATTTTCAGACATCTTCATACTGAAATGTTGATACATTTTCTGGTGGTTAACCCTGGGCTATTTATTTCTGTCAAACGGATTTTGAAATTCGAAATATAAATCTACTTTTGCCGTCCCAAAATAAAAAGACGAATGCCTACAATTCAACAGTTAGTTAGAAAGTCACGTTCTATTATTCGTGCTAAATCGAAGAGCCGTGCCCTTGATTCCTGCCCCCAAAAGCGCGGAGTTTGTACCCGTGTATACACAACTACTCCTAAGAAGCCAAACTCGGCTTTGCGCAAAGTAGCCAAGGTTCGTTTAACCAACGCCATTGAAATTATTGCCTACATACCGGGTGAAGGTCACAATCTTCAAGAGCACTCTATTGTATTGATCAGAGGTGGTCGGGTTAAAGATCTTCCGGGTGTTCGT
Organism: Chitinophagales bacterium; assembly: GCA_046329535.1. Classification (GTDB taxonomy): domain Bacteria; phylum Bacteroidota; class Bacteroidia; order Chitinophagales; family LD1; genus Bog-950. The sequence continues at coordinate 366,015 of JAXLUN010000003.1, read as the reverse complement.
TATCACATTGTTCGTGGTTCATTAGATACCGCGGGTGTTGAAAACAGAAAGAAGAGCCGTTCTAAATATGGAACTAAGCGTCCTAAGGCAGGTGCAGTGGCTGCTCCGGCAAAAAAGAAGTAATTACAGCAATAAGTAACAAGAAATAGAAATTTAAAGCAATGAGAAAGAAAAAAGCCCCCAAACGTTACGTTCAGCCAGATCCTAAGTTCAGTGATGTAATGGTTACCCAGTTTGTAAACCGTATCATGTACGAAGGGAAGAAATCTACTGCCTACACCGTATTTTACGGAGCGCTTGATTTAGTAGAGGAAAGAACAAAAGAAAACGGTTTGGAGATTTGGAAAAAAGCTCTTCAAAACGTTGGACCTTCAGTAGAAGTTAAGTCAAGAAGAATTGGTGGTGCAAACTTCCAGATTCCTACCGAAGTGAAAGGGGATAGAAAAATTTCTATGGCTATGAAATGGATTATTCAGTATAGCCGCGACAGGAACGGAAAATCAATGGCTGATAAGCTGGCTTCTGAAATAGTAGCTGCCTCCAAAGGTGAAGGTGGTGCTTTTAAAAAGAAAGAGGATACACAAAGAATGGCTGAAGCAAATAAGGCTTTTGCCCACTTCAAGTTCTAAATAGCAACGAAAATCCCTTCCACCACTTGGAAGGGAATTTCAATTTAAAATATATTATCAGAGAATACTATAAACAAAATGGGAAAAGACCTCAGTTATACAAGAAATATTGGAATTGCCGCTCACATTGATGCCGGAAAAACAACTACTACCGAGCGTATTTTGTACTATACAGGAGTAAACTATAAAATTGGTGAGGTGCACGAAGGTGCAGCTACTATGGACTGGATGGAACAGGAGCAGGAGCGTGGTATTACCATTACATCTGCTGCCACCCGTTGCGCCTGGACTTGGAAAGATAAGAAATACGACATTAATATTATTGATACCCCCGGACACGTAGATTTTACTGTAGAGGTAAATCGTTCACTTCGTGTTTTGGATGGCTTGGTTTTCTTGTTTTCAGCAGTAGATGGTGTTGAACCTCAATCAGAAACAAACTGGCGTTTGGCTGATAACTATGGAGTTGCCCGCTTAGGGTTTGTAAACAAAATGGATCGCTCCGGGGCTGATTTTTTCAACGTGGTAAAGCAAGTGAATACCATGTTGGGCTCAACTCCAATGGTGATGCAGATTCCAATCGGCAACGAAGAAAATTTTAAAGGCGTAGTTGATTTGATTACAAACGAGGCTATTCTTTGGAGTGAAGATGATAAAGGAATGACTTCAAAGGTGGTTGATATTCCTGCCGATTTAGTTGAAGAGGTTAAAGAATACCGTGAGAAAATGCTTGAGCAGGTAGCGGAATTTGATGATCAATTGATGGAAAAATATTTTGCCGACCCTAATTCTATTTCTGCCGATGAAATTCGTGCAGCTGTTCGTAAGGCAGTAATTGCACAAAAAGTGGTGCCAATGTATTGCGGCTCTGCTTTTAAGAATAAGGGTGTTCAGGCTGTATTAGATGCAGTTTGTGCTATTCTTCCTTCCCCTCAGGATAAGGCAAATATAAAGGCAACTAATCCTGACACGGATGTGGAAATTGAAATTCACCCAGATACCGATGCTCCTTTCTGTGCATTAGCTTTTAAAATTGCTACTGACCCTTATGTTGGTCGTTTGGCATATTTCAGAGTGTATCAGGGTTCTCTAGTTGCAGGTTCGTATATTTTGAATACCAGAACTGGAAAGAAAGAGCGTATCTCTCGCTTGTTTCAGATGCATGCCAATAAGCAAAATGCGGTGGAAAGAGTAGAAGCCGGTGATATTGCGGCAGCGGTTGGATTTAAGGACATCCGTACTGGAGATACTTTATGCGAGGAAAAAAATCCGGTTGTATTAGAAAGTATGAAATTCCCTGAGCCGGTTATCTCTTTGGCTATTGAGCCCAAGGCACAGAAAGATCTGGACAAGTTGGGTATGGCTTTAGGTAAACTTGCCGAAGAGGATCCAACATTCAAGGTGTCATTTGATGAACAAACCGGCCAAACCATCATTGCCGGAATGGGAGAGTTACACCTGGAGATTTTGGTTGACCGTTTACGCAGAGAGTTCAATGTTGAGTGTAACCAAGGTGCACCGCAGGTTAACTATAAAGAAAGTGTTACAAAAACTATTGAACACCGTGAGCAATACAAAAAGCAATCGGGTGGTAGAGGTAAGTTTGCTGATATTAAAATAGAAATAGGTCCTGCCGATGAGGGTGTTTTAGGCCTACAGTTTGTAAACGATATTTTTGGAGGTTCTATTCCTCGTGAATTTATACCACCTGTAGAAAAAGGCTTCAAAGAGGCTATGAAGACTGGTGTATTAGCTGGCTACGAATTAGATAGCTTAAAGGTTCGTCTTTTTGATGGTTCATTCCACCAGGTTGACTCCGATGCTCTTTCGTTTGAGCTTTGTGCTAAAATGGCTTTCCGTACGGCTGCCAAGATGTGCAAGCCAGTATTACTTGAGCCCATCATGAAGGTAGAAGTTATTACCCCAGATGAAAATACCGGAGATGTAGTGGGTGATTTGAACCGCAGAAGAGGTATCTTGGAAGGTATGGAAGCTAAAGTAAATGCACAGGTCGTTAGAGCCAAAGTGCCTTTAAGTGAAATGTTCGGATACGTTACTCAGTTAAGAACCTTAACCTCTGGTCGTGCTACTTCTGTAATGGAGTTCCACAGTTTCCAACCGGCACCAGAAAACGTTGCTGCTGCTGTAATTGCCAAGAATCAAGGTAAACTTAGAAGTAGTGCTGTAGGAGAATAATTTAATTAAATCATAACCCATAAACGTTCTTTTAAAATGAGCCAAAGAATCAGAATTAAGCTTAAAAGCTACGATCACAATCTTGTAGACAAGAGTGCTGAGAAAATTGTAAAGACAGTGAAGAATACAGGAGCTATCGTTAGCGGACCCGTACCTCTCCCAACACATCGTAAAGTGTTTACAGTTCTTCGCTCACCTCACGTAAATGCAAATTCTAAAGAGCAATTTCAGCTTTGTACTTACAAGAGAATTTTGGATATCTATTCATCTACATCTAAAACTATTGATGCCCTGATGAAATTGGAGTTGCCAAGTGGTGTGGAAGTTGAAATAAAAGCATAAGTACAAGTAAATATTTAATCATTTATGAGCCTCTTGGGCTCCTCTAAAACCAAAAAGTAATGAAAGGAATTATCGGAAAAAAAGTAGGAATGACCAGTGTATTTGATGACGGGAAACACACCGCTGTCACCGTTATTGAGGCTGGGCCTTGCGTTGTAACACAAATTAAAACTCAGGAAATTGATGGTTATTCTGCTATTCAATTAGCATTTGACGACAAGAAAGAAAAGCAAACGCCTAAAGCTCTTCAAGGACATTTCAAAAAAGCAGGGACTACTCCTAAAAGGAAAGTAGTAGAGTTTCGCGACTATGAATTTGAGAAAAATGTAGGCGATGTGGTTGCGGCAACTACGTTTGAAGAGGGCGATTTTGTAAACGTAATAGGAACCTCTAAAGGAAAAGGTTTTCAGGGGGTTGTAAAACGTCATGGATTTTCCGGTGTAGGTATGGGAACTCACGGTCAGCACGATCGTCAAAGAGCTCCCGGTTCATTGGGCGCTTCTTCTGATCCATCGCACGTTTTCAAGGGGATGCGTATGGCGGGTAGAACTGGCGGTGAGCGTGTTGAAACGCTGAACCTGAAAGTAGTAAAGGTATTGGGAGATCAAAATCTGATTTTGATTAAAGGTTCCGTGCCAGGTGCTATCGGTTCATATGTAATTATTGAAGGGTAGGTTCTGAAGTAATTCAGAAATCCCGATAAAGGAAAGTGAAAGGTCCCGACTTATTAAGTCGGGATTTTTTTTACCCAGCAATACATTTTTAAACTTAACCTATAATGGTAGCGTTGATTACTTGCCCCGCCCTTTTACTACGGTCAGTACTGTGTATACCATGATTTTGAAATCCATCATCAGGCTCATGTTTTCAATATAGATGATGTCATATTTTAAACGTTTTACCATTTCTTGGACCGTGGATGCATAGCCGTACTTTACCATGCCTAAAGAAGTAATGCCAGGTTGAACACGGAAAACATGGCGATAATATGGAGCAAAGTGGACTATCTGATCGGCAAAAAATTTTCTTTCGGCTCGGGGGCCAACAATACTCATTTCACCTTTTATAACATTGATAAATTGTGGCAGCTCATCAATGCGATATTTGCGTATTACTTTGCCAATCGGGGTAATTCTATTGTCATTTGAAGTAGTTAGTTGAGGTCCCGAGTTTTCTGCATCAACATACATAGAGCGAAACTTGTAAATACGAAATGGTTTACCGTAGTGGCCTAATCTTTCCTGTGTATAGAAAATAGATTTTCTATCAGTCAGCCATATTTTGATAGCAACCGGAATAGTAAGCGGAAGAGTAAGCAGCAGGGCAATAAGAGAGGCCAGTACATCAAACCAGCGTTTGGTGATTCTTTCCCACTCATTCAGCAGGTGTGGTGGTATTTCAATAAAAGCCTCTCCAATTGCATGATTCATTTTTACAGTTCCGGAAAGAATATCATACATATCCGGAATAATACGGATAGTAACATTGCGGTCAGCAAGACGGTTGATGATGTCATTCAGTTGATGATGTTCAGATGATTCAATCGCAATAATCACCTCTTCAATTTCCGAATGGCTATCAACAATCATTTCCAATTCAGACAATCTACCCAACTCGTTCAGTTCGCTTGTAAGGGTGTTTGTTTCTTTACCATTCAAATCGAGATAGCCGATAAACCGAAATCCGAATGAGTCTTGTTCTTTTTTTAGTTCTTCGTACAATTCATTGGCTTTACTACTGCTACCAATTAACAGAGTGCCGAAACCAACAACTCCTTTGCGGATATTTTTTTTGGCTTGCCGAAGTATGATGTATCTGCCCAGAAAAGTAAAAAAGAACTGGAGGGAAAGCAGTACGAAAAAAGTCAAATAATAATCTGAATATCTTCTTACGTTGTCATCCAGAAGCAGAAGAAAGAAGATGATAATGCTTCCAAAGAAACTGACGATAAAAGTTTTGCCCAGTTCCTGCAATCGAGACTTTTTATACAGATCTACATAAGTGCCTGTGAGGTAATGGAAAAGAAGCCATAGCTCAGGCACAATCATCATAGCTACCCAGAAATTATTGTCTTTTAAGGGTAGTGATAGATGAAAGGGGGCTGATTCAATTACTACTCTGCGAAACAGATAAAGGAAATACCAGGCAAGCACGGTAGCGAGATAGTCGCTAATAACATACCAACCAATGATTGATTTCCTGTTTTTCATACGGCAGATATCAGACTTCTAAAAGTGGAGTAGCTTAACATTATCAATATAAACTGTTCCTCCATTGGAATCGATCGGACGAAGAGCTTCGAAGTAAATATTGTAGGTGTCGGCACGTGCTGCACCCACATAGTTGCTGAGCTTAACGTAGATTTTATTCCAGTATGGTTTAGCTGTAACAAACACTACTGGAGTTCTTACCACTTCTCCGGAAATATAGTTTCCGTAAAAGCCGACAAAGAAAGGAACTTCGCTTTTGTAGTCCACTTCCAGCCATATTTCTAAACCTTCGGGTAAATCGTATTTATTGATTTGTGTAGCTGTTATATTAGAATCAGTGGCACCAGAAACTGTTATGGCACCACAACGGTTGCCATATTTGGCATTGGTATCGGCAACCAAAGTTAATCCGTTAAACCCATTGCCTAATTCAAAATCCTGCGGTGTAAAACTAAACTGGGTTCCTGGCTTGTATCTGAATGTTGGTACATGCATGTATTGCCCCTGACGAGAGGTGTTGATGCTAAAGGTATCTACCGTATAAAAGGGGTAGATAACTCTTACCCCAGATTGTCCGCTTTCTGCAATACCGGCACTAATGGTAAATCGCGTGGAGTTTTCCTGTAAAACCGGAAAGTTACAGGGCATTTTATAGGCACCCAGGTTATCGGTATTAGCTTCTACCCATACATCAGTGATGTTATGAGAATTGGCCCCTTCGGTTGAATTGTTTGTAATAACCACTGCGGTATCTATCTGCATGTAAAAAGGGATACCATCGTTGGGCATTTTTTTACAAGAAGTGATACAGAATACACTCATAAAAATTATCAGGCTGCTGATAGAAAATTTCATGCTAAAAATTGTGTGCACTTAACGTTGTAAATCTTTTAAGATTGCGAAGAAAAGAGAAAAAGTTAATCCGGTGTAGTTCGTGTCTTTCAGTTGCCAGATGTCGGCTTATTGTTTTGACTTAGAAAATCCTTACAGGGGTGTTGATACCTTAGCCTTTCTTTACGACCAACTGGGTATTAATCTTATCCAGAATTTGCTGCGCCAGGTGCATGGCATTGTATCCATCCAGCACACTAACCGGTACCGGTTTATTCTGCGTAATGCTTTTATGAAACAGTTCGAGTTCCATTTGGATGGCATTTATATCTTTCTTTTCAGCAGTTTCAAACGTGATATATTTTTTAGAGTTGTCGGGCAGGTCAATTTCAAAATGATTGGTTTCGGTATTGGCCGGAGGAGCTGTGTCTTCAATGCGGAACAGGTCGCTCTTCTTTTTTAAAAAATCCATACTGATATAGGCCCCGGGCTGAAAGATGCGCATTTTACGCATGTTCTTGACAGATACCCGACTGGCTGTAACATTGGCCACACAACCGTTATCAAATTCAATTCGTGCGTTGGCAATATCGGGTGTTTTAGACAGAATGGCTACTCCACTGGCGCTCACCTTTTTTACATTCCCTTTAACCAAACTCAGTATGATATCTAAATCGTGAATCATCAGATCGAGCACTACGCTTACATCGGTGCCCCGTGGGTTAAACTCCGCCAGCCGGTGTACTTCAATAAACATGGGTTTGATATTCTTCTTATTCAGACTTAGAATGGCCGGGTTGAAACGCTCCACATGGCCTACCATTGCTTTTACACGAGCCTCATCTACCAGTTCTACCAGTTGTTTGGCTTCTTTAATAGTAGAGGCCAGCGGTTTTTCTATGAAAATGTGTTTAGCTTTTTTTATACAGTCGTGGGCAATTTCAAAATGGGAGGTGGTGGGGGAAACAATATCCAGTGCATCGCAGCTTTCAATCAGTTTTTTGTGTGTTTCAAAACGCTTCAGGTTAAACTCCTTCTCTACGAGAGTCGCATTTTTATCATCCGGGTCATAAAACCCAACTATGTCGAAACCTGCAATCTCCTTTAACAGCCGGAGATGAATTTTTCCCAGATGCCCAACCCCGAAAACACCAATGCGAACAACTTTTGCCATACAACGAATGTAAAGGCACCTAATCAATAGCCCTCCAATGCCTGATAAATGATTTACAAGAACCTTTGTGGATTGTAATTTATAATTGACAACCCTTTAAAGTTAGCGGAACAAACCAGTGTTTTGTATACCGGGATATGCACACGGAAATTTATACGACCCGGCAAGAATTGTAAAATCGGATTGAAGAATATCGCTCTTTCTCAAATTAACATATTTCCTTTTTAGCTTAGCGCCCGGATATATTTTGCAGCGATTTAATTTTCAATAACTGCCGGATTTAGTAAACCTTTGATTGCCTGAATTAATATCTACACTGCATGAAATTCTATCCGTTTATCTTAGTATTCTTTCTGTCTGTGCTTACCCAACCTACTAAAGCACAATTGATTTCGCAAAAAAAGGAGTATACCCGGGCCGATACATTGCGGGGAGCTCTTCGACCGGAACGTACTTGTTTTGATGTCACCTATTACGATTTAAATATTCGTATTGATACGGCTGAAAAAACAATCAGCGGGAGCAATACCGTTTACTTTCGGGCGCAAAACGATTTCCAAACTCTTCAGCTTGATTTGTTCGACAATATGAAGATTGTGAATGTTACTGCCGCGGGTAAAGAGTTACGTTACCGAAGAGAGTTTAATGCGGTGTTTGTAGAGATGAATGACGTAGTGAAGCAGGGAACATCGGGCTCGCTCACTGTTAACTACTATGGCAAACCGCAAATTGCTAAGCGGGCACCTTGGGATGGTGGGTTTACCTGGACCAAAGATAATAACGGTAAACTCTGGATGGCGGTTTCGTGCGAAGGTATAGGAGCCAGTTTATGGTGGCCCTGTAAAGACTATTTAGGTGATGAGCCCGATAGTATGCGGATATCCTGCACTATTCCATCTGGTTTAAAATGTATCAGCAATGGTAATCTGGAATCGGAGAAGCGCCATGCCGATGGAGCCAGCACCTTCAACTGGTTGGTGAGCTATCCTATTAATACTTACAACGTTACGCTGAATGTGGGTGATTATGAGCACCTGCATGATGAATATACCGCTGCCGATGAAAGCACCCTATCGCTCGATTATTACGTGATGCGCTATAATATGGATAAAGCAAAAATTCAGTTTGATCAGGTAAAACCCATGCTGCGTTGTTACGAAAAGTATTTAGGTAAATATCCTTTCTGGAATGATGGCTATGCGTTGGTTGAAACACCTTATCTGGGTATGGAGCATCAGGGAGCCATTGCTTATGGCAACAAATATTTAACGGGTTATGCCGGCAGCGATTACTCGCGAATTGGTCTCACGTTTGACTATATCATTATTCACGAAAGCGGACATGAATGGTGGGGTAACAGCGTTAGCTGTAAAGACATTGCCGATATGTGGATTCATGAAAGTTTCTGCACGTATACCGAATCCATTTACGTGGAGTGTATGTATGATTCTGCTACGGCACAGAAGTATATCAATGCCAAAAAGCCACATGTAGAGAATAAGTTCCCGATGGTGGGCAAATATGATGTAAACGAAGAAGGGGATGGCGACATGTACAGCAAGGGAGCATTGTTTCTTAATACGCTTCGACATGCGCTGAATAAGGATGAACTTTGGTGGAGTATTATTAAGTGTATGAGCGATACCGCTTTCAAAATGAAGAACATCGGATATCAGGATGTTGTGAATTATTTTAGCCGCCAAACCGGAAAGGATTTATCGGCTGTTTTTGAACAGTATTATAAATATCCCTCCATTCCTACACTGGAGTATGGTTTAAAGAAACTGAAGAAAGGAGAATACGAGCTGAGATACCGCTGGCAAACTGATGTCAGGAACTTTAACATGCCGGTTTATGTTTCATCAGATAAAGTCTTTAACCGAAGACTGGAGGCTACGAACGAGTTTAAAACTATATCTATCAAGCTGAGGAAAGAAGCAGACTTTCAGGTGAATGATGATTGGATGTATATTAACGTGAAGAAAGTGCTGTAACAAACCACAAAAGGATAAATCATGAATGCAAAAATCTCTCTCTCTCAAATTGGTGAACAACAGTTTGATATTCTTCAAAATGGCAAAACTATTCGCATTGATACAGCCGAGGAAAGTGTGTCTACCGGTGTGCGCCCTAAGGCGCTTATTCTCTCTGCACTGGCGGGCTGTACCGCTATAGATGTGGTGGATTTGCTGAAGAAGATGCGGGTGGAGTTTTCAGATTTTAAGATTGATGTGGAAGGTGAACTGAGTGAGGAGCATCCGAAGATTTATCACACCGTTACACTGACCTATTATATCCGGCTGCATGATGAGGAGGATAAAAGCAAAATGGAGAAAGCTGTCAATCTATCGCAGGAAAAATATTGCGGGGTGAGCGCGATGGTAAAGAAATTTGCCGATCTGAAAGTGCATACGGTTTATTGGTAGGTACGATATGACTTTGCTCATACCAAAGTTTTACTTCTATATTCGTCCCTACAAAAAACTACTATTCATGTATACAGGTTTACTCCACAGCCACAAACTATTTGTTCTTCTTTTCGTGCTTCACTATGTGTTTAAACTGGTTATGCTTCTTCTGGATAAGAAGGAAATGCTGGCCAAATACACCAAAGTAACCCGTATACCCGAAATGGTTATCAGTGTTGGGTTTCTGGTAACCGGAGGCTGGATGCTGATTAAGGGTGCCATCTTCTCTAACTTTATTGTCATTAAGCTTATCTGTGTGTTTGCTTCTATTCCTTTAGCGGTTATCGGCTTTAAGAAAGGAAATAAGATATTGGCTTTTATTGCCGTGTTTCTGATTATCATGAGCTACGGTTTAGCCGAGATGAATAAGAAAGCCAAGACCGGTGCTAAAATTGACACCACTACTATCGCAGACCCGATTGCTGCCGGTAAAATGATTTACGTCAACAAATGTGCTCAGTGCCATGGTGAAATAGGTAACGGAGGAGTAAGCGGAGCGAAGGATTTATCGCTGACACAGTTAACCGATGATGAGAAAAAGCTGCTAATCAGAAATGGTAAGAATGCCATGCCGGGCTTTAAAGAAGATGTATTGACTGACGCAGATGTAGATGCGGTGGTGCAATATGTGAATACACTGAAACAGTAAGGCTCGTTATTTTTTAGTCTTCTTAACCTTTCGCTTTATTTCTTCCAGATCGGCTAAGTCTTTTTTTCTCCCACTGGCTAACTTGTTTTTTTCCAAGTCGGTCAGGTGCAGGAAATTTACTTTCATCCCATACACTTCAACTACTTCTTTGTTCTTGTAACAAGAATCGAATTTAACTCCGTCAATTTCATTGAGTAAATCAATTCTTACGGGAATATGACCCAGTTGAATGATGTTGCCTTTTTTGGTTAGGTCTTTTGATTGAATGCCCAGCGATGCCATACCAAACTCTTTCAGACAGTCAATCACTTTAGCGGCATTCTCTTCGGTTGGATTAATCCAAACATCCAAATCGTTGGTGAAGCGCGGATAACCATATAGAATAACCGCATGTCCTCCAACAATGAGATACTCAGCGTCTTTTTCGATGAGTAATTGTATAAACTCTTTGTAGTCTTTGTGGAACATCTTTCTTGAAGTTTACATACTGTGTCCATAACAGCTTCACTGCTTCAAACCGTTCTTCGGCAGGTCTGCTTAACCAGTATTCCAAATCGGAAGGCTGGTCTTTAAGGGTTGTTATTTTCACTGTCTTTTCCATTGTATCATCTCTCTATAAAGATAATCAATTACTCTGTAAACTTCTTGTCATCCGGGGCCCATCTTCCGTGAATGGAAGAGAACAGGCGACTCCAGCGTATTTTCTTCAGCAGGTTATCGGCATCTTTAGCGTAGCTCATCCAGATAAACCAAGCTTTGCCTACAATGTGGTCTTCGGGCACAAAACCCCAGTAGCGGCTGTCCTGAGAATTGTGGCGGTTATCGCCCATCATCCAGTAGTAATTGAGCTTAAAGGTGTAGGAGGTGGTTTCAATACCGTTAATAAAGAATTTACCGTCTTTGCGCTGCACGTCATTGCCTTCATATACATGAATAGCGCGCTCATACTGTGGGTAGATAGAATCATTCAACGGAATGGTCATGCCCCGGCTGGGTAGCGTAACCGGACCGAAATTATCTACGTTCCAGTGGTAATGCAGTGTATCGTTCGGGAAGATGTTCTCGATAGGTTCCTGCAACTCGCCTTTGCGATAGTAGAAGGGCTCCAGCGTTGTAGTTATGTTGGCAGCTTTCAGTGTTTCGGCATGCTCCTGAGTCATCAGCACTACAAAATGGTTCGATGGCAGAGCGCCCATCCGGTTACTGATATTTTCCATTTCCAACTCGGCAATCTGCTCCTGGGTAGGTATCATGCCATCTTTAAACACAATCAGGTAAGGAGTATACAGATTTTCGGGACGATAAGCCGGGTTGTTGTTAATATACAATACCCCGTCTTTTACTTCCAGTTTATCACCGGGTATACCCACACAGCGTTTAATATAATTCTCCCGCTTATCTACCGGGCGGGCGGTGATATGGGTATTGGGGTCGCTCCACAGCATTTGGCGGGCAGTAGCGTAATCTGTGCGGTTACCGGCAGCGGTATAGCGCACAATGTCGTAGTACGATGGACCTTGATTTTCCAACACCACTGTATCACCGGCCGGGAAGTTGAATACTACCATATCATTGCGCTTCACCTGCTGAAAACCGGGTAGTGTTTTGTATGGGAATTTTAACCACTCTACATATGATTTGGTGTTCAGTACAGGTATCGTGTGGTGTACAAAAGGTAAGGCCAGCGGAGTGTTAGGCACCCGTGCGCCATAGTGAAACTTAGATACAAACAGAAAATCGCCTACCAGCAAGGTCTTTTCCATAGATGGGGTGGGAATCATATAGGCTTCGGCCACAAAAATACGAATGAGGGTAGCGGCAACTACCGCAAATACAATGGCATCGGCCCACTCGCGGAAGGCGGAGCGCTGAATAGGTGGTTGTCCTTCTTTAATACCACCGGCACCGATAAATTTTTCATTAGAGGCAAAACCCAGAAAAGGGAAATAGGCAAACGACAGCATGATGGCGGCAAAGTGCTCACCAAAACTGTAACGCTTGAATGCGGTGCTCATTTCGGTGAGCTGGCTGGCTACGTAAAACAGGTTTACACCCGGTATGAACAGCATCCAGGTCCACCAGGTGGGTTGCTTAATTAATTTCTGCCACTCCATAGAGCACAGCACCGGCACAAAGGCCTTCCAGGGCGCTACGCCCATTTTTTTGAAAATGCCATAGGTGCCTACCCGTATACCGAGCATGTAAAAAAGAATGAGGCCGATTAGTATCATGATGTTGTTTGGTGTTGAATGAATTGTATGCGGTGGCTAAAATAGAATTTCAATTGAAGCGGAAGGGGTTGGGGTTTATCCGATACCTAATAAATCTTTCATTTCAAACAGGCCTTTTTTACCGTTGACAAAGCGGGCGGCCAGTACGGCCCCTTCGGCAAATCCTCTGCGACTTTTAGCTTCGTGTTTCATTTCGAGGTAGTCAACGCTGCTGGTGCAGGTAACGATATGTGTGCCCGGAACATTCGGTTCTCTTTTTGCAACGATTAACAAATCTTCGGTTGTAACCGAACTTCCGTCAGCCAGTTTCCACTGCTTTTTGTGGCTTAGCTCGCTCAGCATCACCTCGGCTGTCTTCACGGCTGTGCCGCTGGGGGCGTCCTTTTTTTCGGTATGGTGTATCTCCTCCATCGTAATTTCATATTGCGGCTGCTTATTCATCAGCTGCGCCAGCCTGCGGCTTACCTCCCAGAAAATATTCACCCCAATGCTGTAGTTGGGCGAGAAGAAGATGGTGCCGTTCTTTTCTTCACATCGCTTCCTTACTTCCTCTAAACGGTTCAGCCAGGCTGTGGTACCTACTACTACCGGAACGCCCGCTTCTAAGCACAGATAGATATTCTCCACTGCCGAATCGGGTTGAGTGAACTCAATAGCCACATCACATTTTTTCAGATTCTCTATCGTTAGCTCGTGCAGATTATCGGCTGTTATTTTCAGCACTATTTCATCGTTTGGGTTCTGGTCTTTAAAAACCTGTTCTATTTCTTTTCCCATTTTGCCGTAGCCGATGAGTGCAATTTTCATGATAGTGTATGCTTATGTTGACTTATTAACAGCGCTAATTTAGAAAAGTGCCGACAGCATAAACCGGTTTCGCTTTTTTTCGTAAAAGAAATGTCATTGCCTGTAAGGTATAAACTGCTGCCCTGATATATGATAAAAAAACTCCCGCTCGTCTGTCTTAATCTGCTCTTGGCGCTCGCTGCATTTTGCGGAGGCTTTGAAATAAAAACCAGCACTATTATGGACCAGCCCGATGTAACCGTGCTGGGTCATTACAAAGGCTCGTGGTATGCCATCGGCTTCGAGCTGCCGGGCAATCTGAACAAACCGCCCCGCTATAAGATATACAAATACGCAGCGGGTTTCGGCTCGGGTAAAACCTCTGTGCTGTATCCTTCTTTTGGGGAGAAAACCTATTACATACGGGCGGGTTTTGTGGGGGGTAAGTTATCGCTGTTTTATGCGCGCTGCGAAAAGCGCACCGATGAAGAGAGCATGCTCGATAACCGCGATGGACATCAAGTAATGCCCATGATTTACCGGCAGGACTATGACCTGAACACCCTGGAGCCTGCAGGCGAAGCCCAGCTGATTTTTGATGAAAAAGAATCGTATTTCAGCAGCTCGGGTATAGAGATTGCCGAGAGCCCCGACCGTTCTAAAACAGCCGTGCTGATTAAGCCCTGGTATAAACTGCTGAAGTATAAAGTGGTGATAACCGATAACAACACCGGTGTATCGAGCGAAAAGACTTTCGACTTTAAACTGCTGAAAGAGTATCTGAAGTTTTTACAGCTATCGGTTAATAATAACGGGCAGGTGTTTCTGGCGGCACGTGTGCGCGATGATGTGATTAGTCTGGCGCCAACGCGCAAAGATAAACCGCAGAACATCTATTACCTGTTCAGCTTCAATAAAGAAAGCACCGAGCCGGTGCAAACCGAAATTCATTCGCCTGTTACCAAGGGCAAGTATCTGAGCGACCCGCTCATGACCATACTCAACAACGGAGAAATGCTGCTCAGCAACGATTATTATGCCGATGAAAAACGGCAGAACTTTCAGGGTGTATCACTCACGCGGTATAACGAGGCGCTCAGCGCCACCGCCAAGCGCGATGTAACCCCCGATGCAAAGTTTCTGCCCGATGTAACGGCCTACCGCCCCGTAAAAAAAGGACAGGAGTTTGCGCATCTGCAAACGGTGAAACTGCTGCCGCTGGAGGGCGCAAACTTCATGCTGCTCACCGAGTATCGCGACACGGCTGTGAACAATCAGAAGGGTTTGCCTTGCGTGAAGGAGCGGGGCTATCTGCTCACCTGCCGCATAGACGAAAGCCTCTCGGCCAAAGCGCAGCATGTTATTTACAAGAAGCAGCTGAGCAGCACGGTGGATTATGCTTTCTCGGCACAGGCGGGGCGCAGGGGCAACGAGGTGTATCTGTTTTACAATGCCGATTGGGAGGAAGATGGCGAGCATAGCATGAATCTGATGCTCACCCGTCTGCCGGCCGATGGAGGAGCGGCCGCCACCACCAAGATAGTGAACACCTCGGGCGATTTCTTTACCGGTATGCAGGCCATTTACCCCGGTGCGGCCAACAAGTTTATGTTCAGCGAAATGAAGCTGGTAGACTATGGCGATGTAGCCCGCGAAGTGAAGCTTTTGGAGATTACGGTGAAGTAAAAAACATACCGGATACATACTGGTTATCAGGTAAACTATTTGGTTTCGTTTGACTCATTCTAAACCATTCAACCCAATACCCGATTTTGTTTTTTTGTCCTTGCTAAACCATGCAGTCTCTCGCTGAGATTTGGCAGGCGGGTTGCATGGTTGTATGAGCTGATCATAGATTCAAAAATGTTGTTTAGTAACCACGGAGGCTATCATTTGAATTTAATTTCACTCCCGCTTGACCACGGAGACCTTCTCTAAAATCTAATCATACCCCTCCGTGACCACAGAAGCCTACACTTCAATTTAATTATACCCATCCGTGACCACGGTGGCTTATACTTAAATCAAACTATAGCCTTCCGTGACCACGGAGGTCTTTACTTAAATCTGATTGTACTCTTCCGTGACCACGGAGGCTTTTACTTAAATCTAATTATACCCCTCCGTGGTAAAAAAGCTAACTGTTCAGTGTAGGTATAAATACATCAAAATGCCTCTATATTGTTCTAAAAGGAGCTGTTTTGGTGTTAAATGAAGCAATTTGAGCCTAACAGACAACAAATTTTCTTATCCAAGTTATCTATTGCTTTAGGCAAGCTAAAGTAGGAGGTTGAGTTCGCGGCAATAAATCTTTAACTCCCCGTTTTATCTAGGCATGAAACATACGCTTGGCTTTCTGGTTCTTTCCCTGCTTCTTTTTTCCTGCCAAAAAAGAGAGCCGGGCAGCCTTCCTGACAGGCTGCACTCATGGGAGTGTCTTGATTTGGTGAGTTCGGTGGGTGGCAATCAGTACGGCAGTTTTGAATACGACTCACTGAACAGACTCCTCCGGAGCAATTGCTGGAACGTAGCGCAGACAGACAAGGCTTATGCCTACTCGGGCGATACCGTTTTTGCTGTGGAAGATTTTCCATCCAGCGGCTACCGCAAAAAAATCAAACGAATGATGCGGCTGGGTGTTTCGGGTTTTGTAGAAACCGCTACAGACAGCGTGTATTACACCAGCTACAGCACGGGTAACAATTACTCCGAATGGTTTGCCGGGGTGGAACAGCATTTTTATTTCTACACGGCCGATGGTTTTTTAATGAAAGAAGAGGTGAACGGATTTTCGGGGCATGAGTGGGTGGAGTATCACCCCGTAGTTGTGAACGGCAACCTGATAAGCCGGTATTTTTCGGGTTATACATCCTATCTGGATTACCGGAATGATACGGACCGGAGGTGTTTCGGCCGGCCGCTGTACGGCAATTTATCGCGTCACTTGCTCAACCGCGAAACGGTAGTTTCCGGAACCGATTCCAGTTTTTATCAGCACTACTATCAGCTGGATACCAATGGCCGGGTGCTTTCAGATAGTACGGTACGCACCTATACGTTCGACTCTGCCATTCGCACCGAGGTTACTCACTACTATTAAATTTCTTACACAAACGGTTCTGTCCATATCTGCCAACTGCTGACCAAAATCAATTTGGCGGCTTTGGAAATGTGAATAGTTTTGAAGTGTAAATACAATTCATGCCACATTATTGCCTCCGCGGTCAGGTGCCGCATAAAAGACATATACAGTTTCGCAAGCCCGATGGCAGTTTATACAGCGAGCAGCTGGTATCTACCGAAGGCTTTTCGAGTATCTACTCTACTATATATCACTGCCATCCCCCAACGGTGGTAACTCAGATTGATGAGCCAACCGATGTAAGCCCTAAAATTGCAGCTGCCAAGAATATGCAGAACCGTTGCTATCTGGGCTTTAAGGTGAAACCCGAAGATGATTTTCTGAAATCGCGCAAGCCCGTGCTGGTGAATAACGATTGCCATGTGGTGTTGAGTGCGCCTAAAAAATCAATGAAGGATTATTTCTACAAAAACAGCGATGCCGATGAAGTTATTTTTGTGCACGAAGGCACCGGCAAAGTAAAAACCGTTTTTGGTGAACTGACCTTCAGCTATGGCGATTATGTGGTGATTCCCCGCGGCACTATTTATCAGATAGAATTTGATGGCGAAAACAACCGCCTCTTCATTGTAGAATCGTTTACTCCTATTCAGTATCCGAACCATTACACCAACGGTGCCGGTCAGCTGCTGGAACATTCACCTTTCTGCGAGCGCGATATCCGTCAGCCGGAAAACCTGCAGACCCACGATGAAAAAGGCGACTTCTTAATCTATATCAAGAAACAGGGCTTGCTATATCCGTATCACTATCAGTTTCATCCTTTTGATGCCGTGGGCTGGGATGGCAATCACTATCCGTTCATTTTCTCTATCCATAACTTTGAGCCTATTACCGGCCGCGTGCATTTGCCTCCGCCAATTCACCTTACTTTTGTAGCACATAACTTTGTTATCTGCTCTTTTGTGCCGCGGTTGTATGATTACCATCCGCAGGCTATACCGGCTCCTTATAACCACAGTAATGTAGACAGCGATGAAGTGCTGTATTATGTAGATGGCGACTTTATGAGCCGCAAACATGTAGAGCGGGGTATGATTACGCTGCATCCCATCGGTATTCCGCATGGTCCTCATCCGGGAGCTGTGGAGCGGTCAATAGGCAAGTCAGAAACCAAAGAGCTGGCCGTCATGGTCGATACCTTTAAACCACTCTGGATTACCGAAGATGCCCTTGCGCTCGAAGATCCGGAGTATTATAAAAGCTGGATGTGAGAGTTTCCCGTTATGAATCACTTAATCCAATTGTGAACAATCAAAAACAAAAATCATGGATACATTGACAGTTGAAAAAGAAACCCTAAAAGCAACACAAGATTTTCTACCCCTCAACGGCACCGACCACGTAGAGTTTTACGTAGGCAATGCCAAACAAAGCGCCTACTATTACCAAAGTGCCTGGGGCTATGAACTGATAGCCTATGCCGGCCCCGAAACGGGAGTGCGCGACCGCGCCAGCTATGTATTGCGTCAGGGTAAAATTGTTTTAATACTTACTTCTTCTATTCATACCGACACCGAAATTTCAAGACATCATGAAAAACATGGTGATGGCGTAAAGGTGCTGGCATTGTGGGTAGATGATGCGCGTAAAAGTTATGAAGCCACCACGCAGCGGGGAGCTAAAGGAGTGATGGAACCCACGGTGTTTAAAGATGAACATGGCGAGGTGGTCATCAGTGCCATTCAGACTTATGGCGAAACCATTCATAAGTTTGTGGAGCGCAAAAATTATAAAGGTGCTTTCCTGCCCGGTTATCAGGCCCGTCAGTCAACCGTTCCGGTAAAACCGGTCGGTTTAAAGTATGTTGACCACTGCGTAGGGAATGTAGAGTTAGGTCACATGAATGAGTGGGTGAAATTTTACGAAGACGTGATGGGCTTTAAATTATTGCTCACCTTTGATGACAAGGATATTTCTACCGAATACTCTGCGCTGATGAGCAAGGTGGTAAGCAATGGAAACGGATACATCAAGTTTCCTATTAACGAACCTGCCGAAGGCAAAAAGAAATCGCAGATTGAAGAATACATAGAGTTTTATAAAGGCGCGGGCTGTCAGCACATTGCCGTAGCAACCGATAATATTATTGAAACCGTAACTGAGTTGCGCGCCCGCGGGGTTGATTTCTTATACGTGCCCGATACTTACTATGAGGAAGTTTGGGGACGGGTAGGCCATATCAACGAAGACCACGAGGCTATTAAGAAACTAAACATTCTGGTAGACCGGGATGATGAAGGATATCTGCTGCAACTGTTCACTAAACCGGTTCAGGACCGCCCAACGGTTTTCTACGAAATTATTCAGCGGGTAGGTGCCAAGAGTTTCGGCAAAGGTAACTTCAAAGCTTTGTTTGAATCAATAGAGCGTGAGCAGGAACTGAGAGGAAACCTGTAATTCAGCGAATGACATCTAAATCATTTTTACAGAAAGCAGCCTTGATATTTATATCGGTGCTGCTTTCTCTTTTTGCGGCTGAGCTGATACTACGCGCAGCCATGCCGGCCCGGGATAAATATTGGGTGTGGCAACCCAACCTGCACTATGTGTTTCATCCCGACTCCGCTGTGTTTGATGGTATCAACGGCCCTTCGGAGTTTAGTATAAATCCCGATGGCTTTAGAGGAAAGGAGTTCAAAGACTCGGAGAAAAACTATTTGTGCTTAGGCGGCAGCACGACCGAATGTCTGTATCTGGATAACAGCGAAACCTGGTTTCATCAGTTAGGTCAGCTACAGCCTGAATCAAACTTTGGAAGTATAGGCAAAAGCGGCTGTACCACCCGCGAACATTACATCCAGTTGAAATACTATGCGCCTCAATTAGGCAAGTTAAGTGGTATCATTCTGATGGTCGGCCTGAATGATATGATGAAACGCCTGAGTCAGGACTCTTTGTTCGATAATAATTTTCAGCTTACACAATCAATAGAAGACTCTTTAGTCAGCGCGATTCTGCTTTCAAACCGCCATGAAAAAAAATGGTGGAGAAAAACAGCGTTGTTTCAGTTGTTCAAAAAGGTAACGCATAAGCAACAAAGCGAGGTCAACTGGAAATTGCAGGATGACCGCGGAGAGATTTTTAAAACCTGGCGCACCTATCGAACTCAGGCAGTTACCATCATTGACTCCCTGCCCGATTTAAGTTATGCATTAGCCGAGTATGAACGCAATCTGGAATTAATTTATGCTGAAACTAAGCGCCAGGGTTCTAATCTTATACTGATTAATCAATCAGCGCTGTACAAAGATTCTTTAACAGCCTATGAAAACAACCTGCTGTGGATGGGTGGGGTAGGCGATTTTCAAAAATCGACCGGTCATGCTTATTACTCGGTTAAAGCATTAAGTCAGGCGCTGAGTTTGTATAATCAGCGCTTAGCTGCATTTTGTGCGCAGAAAAAAGATGTGAAGCTGATTGATATTGCAACTGCGCTTCCCCGTGATACTTCGGTTTTTTACGATGACTGCCACTTCAATGAGTCTGGTGCGCGAAAAGTAGCTTTGCTCATTTCGGAACAATTGTGAACAATAATCAACAATTGGGCTTATTGTGCGTTATTTACAGCATGAAAGCAAAAACTATTTTTCAACTGGCAGTTTGCCTGGTATTTCCGTTGGTTATTGGTGGTTTATCGGGTGTTGCTACGGCCGGTGCAGTAACGGGCGATTGGTTTATCAATCTGCAAAAGCCTTCTTTCAATCCGCCTAACTATTTGTTCGGGCCCGTATGGACCCTGCTGTATTTACTGATGGGGGTATCGCTCTACATGATATGGAACACCGGGAAAAGTGAGGCACGTTCCAATGCCTTGCTGGTTTTCTTCATTCAGCTATTCCTTAATTTTTGGTGGAGCATTTTCTTCTTTTCATTTCAGCGCCCCGATATTGCTTTAGCTGAAATTGCGCTGTTGTGGGTTTCTATTGCATACATGATTTTCTCCTTTAAAAAACTGAAACCGATTGCAGCCTATCTGCAAATTCCGTATCTGCTTTGGGTAAGTTTCGCCTTTGTATTGAATGGGGCACTTTGGTGGCTGAATAAGTAATCTGACGTTTGCCTATCTTGCACGCGAATTATGAGTAAAAAAGGAAAAGTATTGGTGGCCATGAGCGGTGGAATAGATTCTACCGTTACCGCTGTGATGCTGCATGAGCAGGGTTATGAGGTAGTAGGCATTACCATGAAAACATGGGATTATGCTACCAGCGGAGGAAGCAAAAAAGAAACGGGTTGCTGCTCGCTCGATTCCATTAATGATGCGCGTCAGGTGGCGGTTGATTTAGGCTTCAGTCATTTCATTATTGATATACGCGATGAGTTTGGTGATTATGTCATCAACAACTTTGTGGAGGAATATATGGCCGGCCGCACCCCTAACCCATGCGTGTTGTGCAATACGCACATCAAGTGGGAGGCTTTACTGAAACGAGCAGACATGATGGACTGTGAATTTATTGCCACCGGTCACTATGCGCAGGTTCGTCAGGAAAACGGGCGCTATGTCATATCAAAAGGGTTGGACGATAACAAAGACCAGAGCTATGTGTTGTGGGGAGTTAGTCAACAGTGCTTAAGCAGAACCATGTTTCCGGTAGGCAAGTTTCATAAACCCGACATCAAGCAAATGGCGCGAGATATGGGCTATATCGATTTGGCTAATAAAGCGGAGAGTTACGAAATCTGTTTTGTGCCCGATAACGATTATCGCGGCTTTTTAAAAAGAAGAATTCCCGATCTGGAAACAACTGTTGATGGAGGAAATTTTGTAGATACCCATGGTCAGGTGATAGGCAAGCATCATGGTTATCCTTTCTACACGATTGGGCAGCGTAAAGGTTTGGGAGTTGCTTTTGGCAAACCCATGTTTGTAACCGAGATATTGCCCGATACCAATACCGTGGTGCTGGGCGAAGAAGCAGATCTGGAGCGCAACGGCATGTGGGTTGGTCGGTTGAATCTTCAGAAATATGAAAAGATAGCTGAGCCTATGAATGTGATTACTAAAGTGCGTTACAAACATGATGGCGAATCGAGCACTATTACACAGATAGGCGACAGAATCAAAGTCGAATTTGTGTCGAAGGTATCGGCCATTGC
Organism: Chitinophagales bacterium; assembly: GCA_046329535.1. Lineage (GTDB taxonomy): Bacteria > Bacteroidota > Bacteroidia > Chitinophagales > LD1 > Bog-950. Next base: position 344,254 of record JAXLUN010000003.1, on the reverse strand, counting down.
TCCCGGACAGAGCGCTGTTTTTTATGAAGGCAACGATATGATTGGCGGTGGAAATATTTTTTCTAATTTCAATATTGAATCCAATTAGAAATGAGAAAGAGTAAATACAGTTTAATCAGAAATATTATCTCGTTCTTTCTGTTGCCCTTGGCTATTATACTTTCTGTTTTTTCCTGTAAAGACAAAAGTGATACTCTTATAGTTAACTATCAATACGACTATGCCCCGGTAGATTCGGGACACTACGTTATTTATGACGTAGACTCCATTGTTTACGGCACCTCGCGTGACACCGCCAGTTATCAGTTGATGGAAATTGTAGCCGATACGTTTTACGATAACCTGAATGAACTGGCCTATCGTTTAGAGCGATATAGAAGAGCCGATGAAAATTCGCCCTGGAGTATCGACCGTGTTTGGTACACTAAAAGAACCGCTACTAACTTTCAGAAAGTAGAAGATGATATCAAGTTTATTAAGTTGGTTTTCCCCCCTGCTCAGGATGAAGAATGGAATGGTAATTTGTATGTACCTACGGTAGATCCTTTCAAAATTTACCGCAACTGGAATTATCAGTATACCGAAGTAAATGCACCTTACACTATCGGCAGTTTAAGTTTCGACAGCACCCTGACTGTTTTGGAAGTGGACGATGAAAATCTGATTGAAAAAACATGGCGAAAAGAAGTTTATGCTAAAGGGGTTGGCTTGATTTATCAGGAATGGGAATCGCTGACCAAAGAAGTGACTACCGACTGGGTTACCGGACCCAAGAGTGGTTTCCGAATACGAATGAAGGTTCGGGACCACAATTAAAGCAACCCATTTGCGTTGTTATTCCATAGAAATGGCAAGCCTGAACTATACTTGAAAATTGTTGTTGAGAATTTATCATGAGGAAATATTTACTTGTTGCGCTTTTTCTTTGGTGTATTCAGTTGTTTGCGCAAAACAATAAATACTGGATTCGTTTTACCGATAAAAACAACAATGCATTCTCCGTTTCTAACCCGCAGCAGTTTTTATCCGCGCAATCTATCGAGCGAAGAACTAAACAGAACATAAGTATTAACGAAAGTGATTTGCCTCTCTCTACAGTTTATGTAGATAATATCTCGCCTTATATTACGCAACTCATTCACCGGCTTAAATGGTTTAATCTGGTAGTGGTGCAGATAGACGATGAAACCTTACTCGACTCTATCAAACAATTCAGCTTTGTAGATAGTGTGGCAAAAATCGAATTCAATCCATCCCGCTCAGAACAAAAACAGAATAAGTTCGAATCGGTATCTCCGGTCAATCAGCAGATTATTTATCCCAATCAATATGGTGCCGCTTACCGTCAGACCAACATGCTCAATGTAGATTTGCTTCATCAAATGGGCTATCGCGGTGCAGGGGTAACTATCTCTATGATGGATAACGGCTATAGCAATGCGAACATCATAGCCGCTTACGATTCTGTTCGCCCGCGAATATTAAACACCTGGGATTTTGTGAACAACGAACCGGATGTTTACAATGATGGTGGCCACGGAGAGAATACCTTCTCGTGTATTGCAGCTAATCTTCCCAACAAATTTTTAGGCACAGCCCCTGATGCCAATTTCTTTTTATTTACCACCGAAGATGACGGTGCCGAGTGGGTGATGGAAGAATACAACTGGGCCGCTGCCGCAGAAGTAGCCGATAGTGCAGGGGCACAAATATTCTCTACCTCGCTGGGCTATACCACTTTTGATGGAGGCATTGGCAGTCACACTTACAGCGATTTGAACGGGCACAGCACCGTTATTACCAACGCATCCAACTATGCTTTTGGTAAAGGTATTCTGGTGTTGAACAGTGCTGGAAACGAAGGTGCCAAATCATGGCACTACATAGCCGCACCGGCCGATGGAGATAGTGTGCTCGCTATTGGAGCAGTTGATTCGGCAGAAATAGTAACAGACTTCAGCAGCCGCGGACCTAATGCCGCTGGCCGTATCAAGCCGGATATCTGCTCACAGGGTGCTAAAAGCGCGGTGGTAGGCACCGATGGCTATGTAGGTTACAGTGCAGGAACTTCCTTCAGTTGCCCCATTATGGCGGGTGCTGCAGCCTGTTTGTGGGGAGCCTTTCCCGATAAATCTGCCCGCGAAATTTATGACGCTATCGTTATCAGTGCCGACCACTTCTGGACTCCCGATAACAATCACGGCTATGGCATCCCCAATTTCTACAACGCATTTTTACTGCTTAAAACCAATTACAACGCCAATCTTTTACAGATAGACAATAACGTCATAGTCTATCCCAATCCCTTCACCAACCAGTTGAATATCTCTTTGTTCAGCGAGGAAGCTGCAACGCATAAAATTGAAATTTTCGATTTGCAGGGCAGCAAAGTTTACAGTGCCGATATCTATCTGCGCAACCAAACATTTGAAATGGTTAAGCTCGATGGCATTCAGCAACTGGCTGCCGGCAAGTATGTGCTGCGTTTAGATGGGAATAAAAAGTTTTCACATCTGCTCATTAAAACCAAATAGCGCTAAGCGCAACTTGCTGTTAATACTTATCAATACCCTGCACAGGTTTATATAAAAAGCATTTATTTGTAGTAGTATCATTCAACCAAACATGCTTCGTAAAATACATTTTCTGTTTCTGTTCATTACGCTCAGTGTAAGCTCGTATGCCTCGCAGCTGCTCATTCCCATGAACCAGTCGCAGTCGAATCATTTGAAGGCCTACGGTATTGCTTACTGGGCGCTGAAACAGAATGTAACGGTAGACTGGTTGCTGAATTACGAAGGGGGCAGTTTTGCCATTCCTTACGCCACCGCTATCGAGAATGAATGTAAAATACGGGGCGTTAGCTACGAAGTGCTCACCAACTCTCAATACAACGCCATACTAACCGACATAGCCAATCCGGAGCAGAATATGGATTTGATGAAACTGGAGAAAGCCCCCAAGGTGGCCGTATATTCTCCTAAAACCAAACAACCCTGGGATGATGCCGTAACCATGGTGCTCACCTATGCCGAAATTCCTTACGAGGTAGTGTATGATGATGAAATACTCGATGGCAAATTGCTGATGTATGACTGGCTGCACCTGCACCACGAGGATTTTACCGGCCAGTACGGAAAATTCTACGCTTCCTATTCCGGTGCCCAGTGGTATCAGGATGAAGTAGCCGACCAGGAGGCTCGCGCCAAGCGAAGAGGTTTTGCCAAAGTGTCGCAAATGAAACTGGCGGTGGCTAAAACCATTAAAGACTTTGTTTTTGGCGGAGGTTTCATGTTCGCCATGTGCAGCGCCACCGATTCGTGGGATATTGCCGTAGCTGCCGAGAATACCGACATCTGCGATGTAATGTTTGATGGCGATGCGCAGGACCCCAATGCACAATCTAAACTCGATTACAATCAGTGTTTTGCTTTCGAAAACTTTCATCTGCGCACCAACCCGTATGAATACGAATACAGTGACATTGATGCCACCATGGGGCGCACGGTGCCTAAAGACTTAGATTATTTCACGCTCTTTGATTTCAGTGCCAAGTGGGACCCCGTGCCTACTATGCTTTGCCAAAACCACACTAAAACGGTCAAAGGCTTTTTAGGACAGACCACGGCTTTCAAAAAGAACTTTATTAAAAGCAGTGTGCTGGTGATGGGGCAGAATAAATCGGCCGGTGAAGCGCGATACATTCACGGAGAGTTTGGTAAAGGCCTCTGGACCTGGTACAGCGGCCACGACCCCGAAGATTATCAGCACATGGTAGGCGACCCGCCAACTAATTTAGATCTGCATCCCAACTCACCGGGTTACCGCTTAATTCTGAACAATGTGTTGTTTCCCGCTGCGCGGAAAAAGAAACAGAAAACATAACCGGTCTTCACCTGTTTCATGATTCCTGTCATTCGTTTGTTTCTGTAATTATCTACTTTCGTTTGCATTATGGTAGTAAACCTCACACTGGCTAAACAAAAAGCAACACCCCTTAATCAGGCCATTGCTGCTTTAATTATCGGGCTTATCTGCATGGCAGTTGCCACGGCAATTCACATAGACCCCGGCTCCGAATATTTTGCCGCTATGATTGGCATTATCCTGTTCACCATCATCAACACCGTTGTTTCCTTAAACCACTCCAGCTTTGCCCGTTATACGCTGCCGTCATATTATATCTACATCGCTTTGGTGGCCTTGCTGTTTATCAGCGCGCGGTTGCTTTCCGGTATCAGTATCTGGAATCTCCCTATCTACCGCATGATGCTTACCTCCGTTACTATCTTCTTTTTTATCATCAGCACACTGGTGCGTGTTATCCGGCTCATTTACGAGGTAGCCGACCAGGAGGGTTAACTGCGTTTAAACGGACGAATGATTAGCCGGATATTTCTGTCGTAGTTGATATAGTTCCATACCCAGTTAATAAACACTACGATTTTATTGCGGAAGCCTACCAGTAACATCAAATGCAGCGCCATCCAGGCCAACCAGCCGAAAGCCCCTCCAAATTTTAGTCTGCCCGACTCTACTACGGCCCGGTTTCTTCCTACTGTTGCCATACTGCCTTTATCCCGGTAGCTAAACTTATCGGCAGCCTGCCCGCTGAGTATGTTTTTAAAATTAGCAGCTAACAGCTGAGCCTGCTGAATAGCCACCGGTGCCACCTGCGCATGTCCGTTCGGATATTTTTCCTGAATCATACAGGCCACATCTCCCAGCGCATAAACATTATCGTAACCATTCACGCGGCAAAATTCATCTATCAGAATTCTGCCGCGCGGGTGGATGCTCTCGGGTTTTAATCCATTTAGCAACACGCCTTTTATACCGGCTGCCCAAACCAAGTTAGAGGTAAGCAGCGTTTTGCCTGTAGCAGTCTCAGCGGTTGTGCCATCGTATTTCATAACTCTTGTGTTAAGCCATACTTCGCCACCCAGTTCTTGTAAGTACTTTTTCGCTTTCTCCTGATTTTCTTCATTCATCATTTGCAGTAACTCCTGTCCGCTCTCTACCAGAATAACACGCATTTTTCTGAAATCCAGCTCGGGATAGTCGTTGGGTAAAACGTGTTTTTTCAGTTCGCAGAGCGCACCGGCCAGTTCCACTCCGGTAGGGCCACCGCCTACAATCACAAAAGTCATCAAGGCTACCTGCTGGTGTACGTTGGTAGTGAGCAGAGCCTGTTCAAAATTTTGCAGAATCAGACTGCGCAGATTCAAAGCTTCGGTCACGCTTTTCATGGGCATGGCGTTGACCTCAAATTCTTTATTGCCGAAATAATTGGTGGTGCTGCCCGTGGCTATTATCAGATGGTCATACTTTAACTCGCCAATGCTGGTGAGTATTTTGTTTTCATCGGCCACTATCTGCTGCACCTCGCCCATGCGGAAATGAAAGTTCTTTTGCCCTTTAAATATTTTTCGAATAGGGTAGGCAATGGAATCGGCTTCCAATCCGGCTGTGGCTACCTGATATAGCAGTGGCTGAAAGGTGTGATAATTGTTTTTGTCAATCAAAACAATCTGCACATCGGCATCTGCCAGTTTCTTGGCCAGTTCTAAACCGCCAAAACCACAACCGATAATAACAATGCGCGGAACTTTTACTTCGGGAACATGTATGTTCATAGTCATTCAGATTGAAGAGTATTGCAATACCTGCAGCGCAAAGTTTGCAAAGAGAAACCGACACTTGCAACTATTGCGCCATATCGTTTTCAGAAACCTTTTCGGTGCGATGGTTATCGGGGTCGAAAAAGTGTTTTTCCTCTTCTATTTCTTCCAGTTCAAACTCGTGCGGAGGGGGCATATCCAACTTGCGGAGCAACCATGCAATGATTACACCGCTCAGCGCGCCATACAAATGCGATTGCCACGACACACCATGCTCCGGCACAAAGCCGAGAACTAAGCTTCCGTAAATGAAAACCACAAACCCCGCAATGGTAACCGAGGTGCGGTCTTTACGAAAAATACCCGAGGCCACCAGAAAAGCCGCAATGCCGTATATGATTCCGCTGATACCCACGTGCAGCCCGGTGTCGGGTGCCAGTAGCCACACCAGCGTGCCGCTGACAACATGAATGAAGACCAGAGCAGTCAAAGCTGCTTTGGGATAGGCATTGAGCAGCACCGTGAGCAGAATGAGCATGGGAACGGTGTTTGAAATTAAATGCTCGAAACTTCCGTGAATGAAGGGGGAGAAGATAATTCCCTTCAACCCTTCCCGGTGCTGCGGCCAGTTGCCGTAGGCCTCGGTATGAATTACCTCGTAAAACTGCAGCACATACACCACCCAGAGCACGGCTATCAATCCGAATGCAATGAGCAGGCTGCCGGTAAAGCTGCTTTTTTCTTTAGCCATGTATCGAAGTAAATCATTTAATAAATATTTTCACGCAAAACTAAAGTTGTGAAATACCTTAAAGTCACTTTGTCGCTGCTGGTTACGCTGGCGCTTATTTATGTGCTGAACAGTAAACTGGGGCAGGCGCCTCCTTTTGCCAAGTTTCTGAATCCGTTTACCGGTTTCTGGCAGAATGCCGAGAATGTGAAACCTATGAAAGATAATGAATACGATTTGCCAGGCCTGAAGGAAGAGGTGAAAGTTTATTTTGATGAGCGCCTGGTGCCCCACGTGTTTGCGGCCAACGATGAAGACCTGTATTACATGCAGGGATATATCACGGCAAAATACCGCTTGTGGCAAATGGAAGTGCAAACCCACAACGCAGCCGGGCGCGTGAGCGAAATAGTAGGAGAGAAGGCGCTGGAGAGCGACCGCCTGCAGCGCAGAATAGGCATGGGCTATGGGGCCGAGCGGGCCGAAGAATTTATAAAAGCCGATAGCGGCAGCCGCCAATTGCTGCACGCCTATTGCGATGGGGTAAATGCCTACATCCGGTCGCTTAGCGCCAAAGATTACCCCGTTGAATACAAACTACTGGATTATAAACCCGAAGCTTGGACACCCATTAAGGTGGCTTTGCTGCTTAAAAACATGGCCAACATGCTTTCGGTGTTTGAATACGATATTGAGAACAGCAACTTTGTGGCTAAGTATGGCTTAGCCGAGTTTCGCAAACTGTATCCCGATTTTATTGCCGATGAAGACCCTATTGTGCCCATAGGTACTCCGTTTGAACAGGTGAGAGATGGTATTGAGGCCAACACGCAGCACACTTCGGTGAAGCGTGGTGTAAACCAAACATTTGCCACCATTATTCAAAAGCCCGATGAAATAACCGGCTCGAACAACTGGGCCGTGAGCGGCAGCAAAACCAAAAGCGGCAAGCCTATTCTTTGTAACGACCCGCACCTTCGGCTGTCGCTGCCTTCTATCTGGTACGAAATGCATCTGGTATCGCCTTCTATGAATGTTTACGGAGCTACATTGCCGGGTTCACCGGCCGTCATTATCGGCTTTAACGATTCTATTTCGTGGGGCGTTACCAATGGCGGAAGAGATGTGCGCGATTGGTACACCATTAAATTTAAAGATGCTTCGCGCAGCGAATATGAATACAACGGCCAATGGCTTAAAACCGAAAAGCGCATTGAAAAATACACGGTGCGCGGCAAGGGCGAGGTGTTAGATACGGTTATTTACACCAAGCACGGCCCCGTGGTGTTTGACCAAAACTTCGGCACAGCCGATAGTAAAAAGAATCTGGCCATGAGCTGGACGGCTCATTTGCCATCGAACGAATTCAAGACGTTTTATCAAATGAATCAGGGAAAGAATTATGACGATTATATTAATGCGCTGAAGAACTATCAGTGTCCGGCACAGAACTTTGTTTTTGCTTCGCGCAGCGGTGATATTGCTATCAAGGAACAGGGCCGTTTCCCCATCCGCAGCAAGGCGACTGAACAGGGCAAGTATCTGAGCGATGGCAGTAAGGATAATGATGACTGGAAAACCTTTATTCCTGATGAGGCAAACCCTACTATCAAAAATCCGGAGCGTGGTTTTGTGAGCAGCGCCAATCAACATCCAACCGATTCTACTTACCCGTATTATTTTCCGGGAGTGGGTGTGTATGAAAACTACCGCAACAGGCGCATTAATCAATTGCTTACCGAGGGCAAAGACATAGATGTGGCGTTTATGCAAAAAATGCAGAACGATAATTTTAACCTGCATGCCAAAGAGGCGGTGCCGGTGTTGCTGGCCTTGTTAGATAAAAGCAAGCTGAGTGCCGAAGAGGTGAAAATGGCGGAAGCGATAGCTAAGTGGGATTTCTTCAACAATGCCGAGGCCGTGGCTCCGGTTTATTTCGAAATATGGTGGAACGAATTGCGCAAGCTGCTGTGGGACGAAATGCTGGATAAAACGGTGCCTATGAAGCAGCCCAACTTTTATGTAACGGTGCAGTTTTTAAAGGCAGATAGCACTTCGGCTTTTTACGATAACCAAGCTACTGCCGCTAAAGAAACCCGCAGCGATATTGTGCTTTCTTCTTTCCACCGTATTAAAGATACCATAGCGGCCAAGCAGTTTACCGAAGTAAGCGAACCGTATGGCGATGATGAAACTTTGACAAAAGCCGATTTAAACCCGCACGATTGGGGCACTTACAAAGCCACTAAAATTTCTCACCTCGCAGGTCTGGACCCGTTCAGTTCGCTCAACGTTTATAATGGCGGCAATCTGGGTGTGGTAAATGCCACCAACAGCACCAATGGCCCAAGTTGGCGTATGATTGTAGACGAAGGCGCTATGAAAGCCTATGTGGTGTATCCGGGCGGACAGTCGGGCAACCCGGGCAGCCGTTTTTACAACAATATGGTAAGCACCTGGGCAAAGGGCGAGTATTACGAAGCGAAGTTTATATCGTCTGCTGCGCAATTCGAAAGTCAGAAACTATTTAAGTCAACTTTTAATCCTAAGAAATAATGAAGTCTTTTTTACTGTCGGTAATACTTATCGTAGCGCTCTGCGCTTTATTACAATCATTTTTGCCTTGGTGGACCATTGCCGTAGCCTCGTTTGTAGTGGGCTATTTTGTAAAGCAAAAAGCAGGCTTGGCATTTGCAGCGGGTTTTGTGGGCGTGTTTGTGTTGTGGGTAGTGTATGCCTATGTGGTATCATCGGCTAATGAACATTTGCTGGCTTACAAAATTACCGAACTGCTAAAAGCCCTTACGCAAGGCAGCCTTGCCGGCTTGTATGTGCTTACGGGCTTTATAGGCGGCCTGGTAAGCGGCTTTGCGGCTTTAAGCGGCAGCTTGGCAGCTAAGTTGAAATAGGCCCTTCTCTACAACACCATCACCTGCATGGCCTGGCTCCAGGGCCCGGCCAGTTGCGGATGTTTACTGTTATACCACCGGCTAAAAATATATAACCACTTACCTGCGTGGGCGGGGCTGGTTTCTATTACATACGATGCCCGCGGCACAATATCCAGCCGGGCTGCCTCGCCAGCATGGGTCGGGGCGGGTTCGCCTATGCTATACGCTATTTGCACACAATTAGCCCCTTGGGCCAAGGCAGGTCTGCCGCTGTTTTGCAGGGTTCTAAACCCCGCCTTTATGCGCCCGCTGCCCTGCGGGGTAAACGAGCCATAGCATAGCTCAGTAACCGGCACCCGGTGGTGGGTAGGCGCCTTGCGCTTAAGCGCAAAGTTGAACGTAAGGCTATCTTGTGCATTTACCGCGGGGCAGGCCGCCATAAGGTTCAGCAGCGGCAAGGCAAAGGCCGAAAACTGCTTAATAAACTGCACTACTTCTTTGCGCACCGTTTTGGTGCATTGGTCGGGGCTGCTATACGCTGGGTAAAGCGTGTTGCGCCAGTATTGGCGCTGCTGCTGCCACTGCGCGGCTTGTGTGGCCGATAGCCCCAGGCGCTCCCAGTTTTTGCTGCTGCTGCCGGGGGCAGTGGCTTGCAAGTAATCATCGGTGTTGTTGAGGTAGCTGTTAAACACAGCCGGTTTGGGCGAAATTCGGGAGTTGCTCATAGTACTGGTTTTAAGTGTGCCGAAAATGATTTTTACCTAAAAAGCCTGTTTTTTATGTATTTATCCTCTTTTTTAGCTTCAATACCACTGCTTGTTGCACCTTGGCCGCGTGGTCACAAACCTTGGCCGCATGGCCACAAATCTTGGCCACATGGCCACAAACCTTGGCCACTTCCTTTTATGCCGCCAAGCCTTGCTTTTAAGGCCCGGTGCTTAGCCCGCTGCTCTACAAAAGAAAGCACAATTTTTTGAAAGTTAAAGGGCGGGGTAAGGTCGTTGTCTTTTTGCCTAATTCTGCCGCGGCTCACTATTCTGCTTTTGCCTTTGCATCAAAATTTTACTTTCGCACCCTTTAAATAAAGGCCGGCCTTTAACCAACGGCCTTTTTATTAATACCCACGTATGATTACAGTTTCTAACCTGTCGCTTCGCTATGGCAAGCGAGTATTATTCGAAGATGTAAACCTTAAATTTACCAGCGGCAATTGCTATGGTATTATTGGCGCCAACGGGGCCGGTAAATCCACTTTTTTGAAAATACTGCAAGGCGATGTTGACCCTACTACCGGCCAAATTGCTTTTACCAAAGGCATGCGCGTGGCGGTACTTAAGCAAAACCACTACGAGTTTGACGAAACACCCGTAATGCAAACGGTGCTAATGGGCCACAAAACCCTGTGGGCCGTTATGCAAGAAAAAGAGCAACTGTATGCCAAGGCCGATTTTACCGAAGAAGACGGCCACCGCGCAGGCGAACTGGAAAACACCTTTAACGAAATGGACGGTTGGAATGCCGAGAGCAGCGCTGCCGAACTGCTAAGCCACCTGGGCATTAAAGAAGAGCTGCACTATAAACTGGTAAAAGAGCTGGACGGTAACCAAAAAGTGCGCGTGCTATTGGCGCAGGCTCTTTTTGGCAACCCCGATATTCTTTTCCTCGATGAGCCTACCAACGATTTGGATGTGCAAACCATTAACTGGCTCGAAGATTTTTTAGCCGATTATCAGGGTATTATTTTGGTGGTGAGCCACGACCGTCACTTTCTGGATGCGGTGTGCACCAACATTGTAGATATTGACTTTGGCAAAATGACCATTTACAGCGGTAACTACAGTTTCTGGTATCAAAGCTCACAGTTAGTGGCGCGCCAAAAAGCCGATGCCAACAAAAAAGCCGAAGACCGCATTAAGGAGTTGCAAGAGTTTATCAGACGTTTCTCGGCCAACGCCTCTAAATCGCGCCAGGCCACCAGCCGTAAAAAGGCATTGGAAAAAATTAATCTGGAAGATATTAAGCCATCCAGCCGCAAATATCCGGGCATTGTGTTTAACAACGTACTACGCGAAGCCGGCAACGAAATACTGGAAGTGCGCAACCTAACCAAAGTGGTAAATGGCGAAACGCTGTTTAGCAACGTAACCTTTACGGTTAAAAAGGGCGATAAAATTGCAGTGCTGGGCAACAGCTTGGCGGTATCGGCTTTCTTCAACATTTTAATGGGTGAAGATACCGACTACAAAGGTTCGTTTCAGTGGGGTGTTACCACTGTGCGCGCAGGCATACCCAACGACAACACTAAATACTTTGAAGGCGTAGACCTAAACCTGATTGACTGGCTGCGCCAATACAGTCCCGAAGAAAAAGACGAAACATTTATTCGTTCGTTTTTGGGCCGCATGTTGTTTTCGGGCGAAGAGGTATTGAAAAAATGCACCGTGCTGTCGGGAGGAGAGAAGATGCGCTGTATGTTTTCGCGCATGATGTTAATGCGCGGCAATGTGTTGTTGTTCGATGAACCTACCAACCACTTAGACCTCGAATCGATTACTGCACTTAACAACGGCATGCAAGATTTTAGAGGCACCATTTTGTTTGCCTCGCGCGACCACGAGTTGGTAGAAACCATTGCCACCCGCGTTATTGAAATTGCCCCTAAAGGCATGCTCGATAAAGAAATGGATTTTGACACCTACATCAACAGCGATAAAGTGCAGGAGCAGCGCAACGAGTTGCTGGGCATACGCTAAACCTTAGCAAGCATAGTTAATAGCCTGCCAAGCTGCGGCTACTGCACGCGGCCAAAGTTTTGCGTGGCCTTAAAGTAAATTTGGTCGCCCTCGGGCTTTAGCTCCAACATAGCCCCACAACCCAGCGCGTTAAAGTTTTTGCTCAGCATGTTTTTCTTATGCGGTGCCGATTCAAAAAAATCATCTACTATCAACTTGGCTACATCGGCATAGGTGGGCTTTGCCTGCAGGCCTACGTGGTTGTAGTCTATGTTTTCGCCACCGGCTGTGTATGTAGGCACAAATAAAGCTAAACGGTCATCGGGTGTGCGCAGTGCGCGGGTTTTATTATTCATGTGGTCAAAAAAACGTTTGTCAATCATTTGGTTGGTGTGTACCACCGCGGCATTGCGCAAGCCGGCATTAAACACCAAGGGCGGCAGTTTTTTGCGCTCGCGCAATTGGTTGGTGGCAAAAAACACAGCCGCGTTTAGCAGGTGCATATCGTAGGTGCGGTAGTCTATGGGCTGGTTCACTTCTTTCAGCGCAAAAAAACTTTGAGGCGTGTGCTCGGCATACACCGTTGTTTTAAAATAACTGCTGCGTTCGTAAAGCGCTATTTCGCGCAGCCATTTTTCGCCATCGGGCAGCAGTAAAAAAAGCAGTAACCAAAGCATTGTTTTCATACCATGTAAATAACGCTAACTTGGTTTTAAAATTATAGCCATGCAAAACCCCATCTACCAACAAATTCACGATTTGCAAAAACAAATTGAAGCGCACCGCAACAGCATACTTGAACTGCGCGCACAGTTGCAACCCGAGCCTGTAAGCGATTACACCTTGTTGGGCAAGGGTAACAGCGCGGTAAGCCTTTCTTCGTTGTTCGATGAGCGAAACGAACTGTTGGTAATACACAACATGGGCAAGCGCTGCGCTTATTGCACGCTGTGGGCCGATGGGTTTAACGGATTTTACTTGCCTATTAACGACCGTGTGCCCTTTGTAGTAGTATCGCCCGATACACCCGATGAGCAACAAGCGTTTGCCGAAAGCCGCGGATGGAAATTTAAAATGCTGTCAGCCCAAGGCACTTCGTTTATAAAAGATTTGGGTTTTGAACCCGAGCCGGGCAAATATTGGCCGGGTGTATCTGCATTGATTATGAAAGAGGGTAAAATTTATCGTGCGTCTTACGACTTTTTTGGCCCCGGTGATTTTTACTGCTCACCTTTTCATTTATTCGATTTGCTGCCCAACCGCGATAACAATTGGCGACCTAAGTTTAAATACAACCCCTAAATCCCCTAAAGGGGACTTCCCTGTTATTCAATAGGCATTGCTATAGCGCACAATATGTTTTATGGGGCCGATACAATTACTTTCGAACATGCACGTATGTTGCGCAACAACATGACGGCTGCCGAAAAAAAGTTGTGGTTGCGGCTGCAAAAAAATAAAATGGGAGTCCGCATTAAACCGCAACACCCTATTGCCCGTTTTGTGGTTGATTTTTATTGTCACCGGGCTATGCTTGTTATTGAAATAGATGGCACTTCTCATTTTTCAGAGCAAGCCAACAACAGCGATTTGCTTCGCACCAACGAACTACAACAATTCGGGTTGCGGGTAATAAGATTTACCAACGAGCAAGTAGCGAAAGATATAGATGGTGTGGTGATAGAAATACACCGGCAGATTTTAGAAAGAATGAGTGGCAATAACGGTTAACCGAAAATGCTTGAAACTTTGGCCGCTAAGCACAACAAGCTGAAAGTGATAAATGCGGTCACATTTCGTTAAGCAGTAGGCTGTATTTAAAGTCCCCTTTAGGGGATTTAGGGGTTCTAAAACTTTAACTCACATACCACACCGTAGTGGTCTGATAGAAACTTTTTACCCTTTTTAAGAATGCTCACAAAGCGTTTGGTGGTTTTCATTTTGATGCCGTTGTTGCGTACCAAAATATAATCGAGGTTGGTTTTGTTCTTTACGCCAAAAGATTGCGCGTAGTTATTGTTCACTCCATCATAGCTGCACTTTTCAATGCCGGTAATTTCTCCGTCCTCCGCATCTAAGCAGGCCAGCATTTCGCAGTAGTGCTCTTTAATTTCATTCTCGGTGTTCATATCCCCGCAAATAATTTGCGGCACGCCTTCTTTTTTATTCTCGGCTAACAACTCAGTATATATCTGATCCATTTGCTTTTCGCGGATACGGTTAAAACCATCGGCCTGCAAATGCGTTCCTAAAATCTGAAACGGTTTATTGTTCCAAACACCTTCCAGCAACATAGCACCTTTGCGTGCGAAGCAATCGTTACCGGTACAATTTCTAAACTGAATAGTATTCAGTAATTCCAGTTTTATTTTGCTCAATACCCATACTCCGCTATTGGTCTTAATAGTAAAGCCAGCGTTATTAGCAGGACCAAACTGAAACGGATACAAAGTACTCAAACCATCACTGATAATTTTACGGGCAGCAGGTAAAAAAGCTTCCTGAAACACAATTACATCAAAGTCAGACTTTTTCAGCTCTTCAACTATGGCATACGCGCGTTCGCGTTTGTGTGTGCCGGGCACAATAGCTGGCAGCATATAGATATTCCACGAAAGAACTTTCAGATTTCTTTCTTCATCATTGCATTCATCTTTTTTAATAGTAATGCCTTCCGGAACGGCCGTGGCTACATCGTGAAAAAACAACAGCATGGAAAGAGTAAGCAGGGCAATGGAGCGGATAAATTTCATGCGTTGAATTGTTTTTACAAAATTGATTGCCCAAAGTAATTGAATGGTTCCGTAATTATTAAACAAACGCTAAGAATATTTTTTTATTTCTTAGAGCGAAGTTTCCGCGATGAACAAGCATCAACTGACTACTGAAATTAAACGTGAAGCGAGGCGTTTAGGTTTCGATTCGTGCGGTATATCCAAGGCTGAAAAACTGGATGCCGAAGCCGTGATACTGGAAGCCTGGCTCAACCAAAACAGACATGGTAAAATGGCCTATATGGCTAACTACTTTGATAAACGGATTGACCCGCGCTTACTAGTAGACGGAGCCCGGAGTGTTATCAGCTTTGCGTATAACTATTACACTGATAAAAAGCAGCCTAACGATGCCCCACAACTGGCTATGTATGCCTATGGTACCGATTACCACGAGGTGGTGAAAGCTAAGCTGGAAGGTTTGCTGAGCTTTATTCGGGAAAAGGCAGGTGCAGTCAACGGTCGTTGTTTTGTCGATTCGGCACCGGTTCTGGAGCGTGCCTGGGCGGCCCGCAGCGGTGTGGGCTGGGTGGGAAAGAACACTAACCTGCTGACCAAACAGCGCGGTTCATTCTTTTTTCTGGCCGAAATTATAGTGGATGTTGAACTCGAGTATGATTCACCGGTAAGGGATTACTGCGGCAGTTGCACCAAATGTATTGATGCCTGCCCCACCGAGGCTATTTACGAGCCCTACAAGGTGGATGGCAGTAAGTGTATTTCCTACTTCACCATCGAGTTAAAAGATGAAGTGATGCCGGCAGAAATGAAAGGCAAGTTCGAGAACTGGATGTTTGGGTGCGATATCTGTCAGCAGGTATGCCCGATTAACTCCCAGGCTAGCCCGCATAACGAGCCGCAGTTTGAGCCTTTACCGGAGCTGATGAGTATGGGCCGTAATGACTGGCAAAGCCTGAGCGAAGAAGCCTTTCGAAAACTATTTAGGCACTCACCGGTTAAAAGAACTAAGTTTAAGGGGTTGAAGAGAAACATCGGTTTTCTCGATTGATACTTTTAGCTGTTTCATTTCGTTATAAAATAAACAACAACCATGAAAAATCTATTCGCTGTTTTTATTCTTACAACTGTGATTACGCTGGTATCCTGTAACGGCAAAACGTCTGCTGCTTTAGAGAGCACATCGGCTAACGGCAAAGTGAAAGTGAAAATTGATGCACATAGAAATAATGTTTTCGATGCTTTTAAAACCGAGATGTCGGTGAAGGCCTACGACTTTAAAGAAGGGAAATTAATCTTCGAGATAGTGGCAGATGATTTGAATAAAGAAAACGTTCAGTTCAAATGGACGGATGATGATAACTGCATCATTACGATCGAAGAACGCGATAAGCACGTTCGCTCCTTTCAATTAATTGCCAACGATAACCAGGTGCAGTTAGCCGAGATTTGACTCGGCTTTGGTGTATACATAAGCCCACCAGACTAAAAGAATCTGAACTGGTAATCGAATCAGAAATGGAGTAGCAGAGCTGCCCCAATCTGGCCAGTGTATGGCCATGTTAATATTAGCCGGAAACACGGCAATCAGTAAAAGAATAATTCCCCAAGCCGCTATCTTCCGGCTAACCGGAATACAGACACCGATACCCAGTATAATTTCAGCTAATCCGCTGATAATATTTAGTGCTTTCGGATAGGGTAAAAATCCGTTGAGCATTTTTACATAGAAATCTGGGTGAATGATGTGGTTAAATCCGGCAAGCACATAAAGGCTTCCCATGAGATATGCGGTATATTTTTTCATTAATAACTGGCAGTTTTTGAGTGCTGATACAATCAATGAACACGGTCTCCTCTTACACTTAGGTTACGCATAATGCCAGCTTCATACACCAGCCATTCGTCCCAGCGTTTGAGTACGGTTTCTTTGCCGCCCAATTCACATGCCATATCTAAAAACAATCGGTAGTGACCGGCTTCACTCACCATCAGATTACGATAAAAAGACTGAAGGTCTTTGTCTTCAATTTTTTGGGAGAGTAACTTAAACCGTTCGCAGCTTCGTGCTTCTATTAAAGCAGAGAATAAAAGTTTTTCAATCAGCGATGAAGTTCGTGAGCCACCGTGACGAATAAATTTATTCAGTTCATTCACGTAAGCATCTTTCCGTTGAAGACCCAGCTTCAGTCCTCGTTTTTTTAAATGGTCTACTACCAGTTCAAAATGTCCCCATTCTTCTTTTACAATCGGAGAAAGTTGTTCTACCAGCGATGGGTAATCGGGATAGTTTTGAATCAGAGAGATGGCCGTGGAAGTTGCTTTCTGCTCGCAATACGCATGGTCTGTCAAAATCTCTTCAATAGATTTTCCGGCCAGATCGGCCCAACGAGGGTCAGTGGGTAATTTTAATCCTAGCATGATTCTTAACTGAGTTGGTGAACACCGTCACCGATTTGTGTTTCGTAAATTTCACAATTCAATCCGGTTACTGTATGATATCGTTCACCTACCTGATTCGTTAACTCCTCTACGGCAGTTCTATGAACAAGAGCGATGGCACAGCCGCCAAAACCGGCACCGGTCATGCGCGCACCTAAACAGCCTTTTACTTCCTGCGCTGTTTCTGCCAGTGTATCCAGTTCAATGCCGGTTACTTCATAATCATTCTTCAGGGAGGCATGTGAAGCATTCATCAATCTTCCGAAAGTTGAAAGGTCATTCATCTCCAGCACTTTGACAGACTCATTCACTCTCAGGTTTTCTGAAATTACATGTCGGGCTCTTTTGTACAGCGTTTCATTCTGTAGTAAATTCAGAAAGGATATATCGGCTTCACAAAGGTTATTCAATTCATGTTTAGCATTTTGCAATAGATGCAAAGCTTGCTCACATTCCTCTTTACGTTCATTGTATTTGGAGTGAATGAGTGAGCGTGGCTTTTTAGTATTCATAATTACCAGACGGTAGTCACCCAGCTCAAAGGGAATATATTCATGATGTATCCGATTACAGTCGAGAAGAAGGGCATGATCTTTTTTACCTAATGCCACCGAATACTGATCCATGATACCGCACTTCACCCCAATAAATTCATTCTCTACCTGCTTACATAAATTAGCCAGCCATACCAAGTTGATGTTCGCTTCACTTTGTGAAACAACCGTGAATGCAGTGAGTACTTCAACTGCCGCGGAGGATGAAAGACCTGAGCCTTCGGGTAAATTACTTTCGAAAGTGATTTCAAATCCAGAAACAGAATGGTTTTCTTTCTTTAACTGAGCAATAATACCCAACGGATAATTGGTCCAATCGTTAGAAGGGTTAAATGAAAGCTCGCCATCCAATTCAAATTCTTTGTGAAGAGAGTGAGTAATAGAACGGAAAATAACTTTGTTGTCGTTTCGGGGAATGTAAGTGGCGGTAATACCTAAGTTGATGGCAGCCGGAAAAACAAGTCCACCATTGTAGTCAAGATGTTCGCCAATTAAATTCACGCGACCAGGCGCAAAATATTTTTTCATTACTTCTGAATTAGTTTTCGCAAAACAGCAGCACACTCATCTACATCTAATGGATTAGCTGCAGCACCGGCTCCCATCTCGCTTCCTGCATAATATTTGATTTTGTCTTTCGCTCTAAGCGGAGGATAAAACTCAATATGGAAAGCGTAATAACTTTCAGCATCAGCATATTTTTTATCATTTACAGGTGTTTGATGTAAACACATCATATAGGGGAACTCGCGGTCATAGATTTTATCAAACCCTTTGGTGATTTTTTTGAGTATATCGGCTAAATCTTTTCTTTCCTTCAATGTAAACTGAGTGATGTTGCCTTTAAGTTTTTTGTTCACTACAAAAACACCAAACGGGTAATCGGTGAAATAGGGGATAAAGGCAATGAAACTTTTATTCTCACACACAATCCGGGTTTTGTTTTTCTTTTCCGCAGCATTTAAGTCAGCAAACAGATTTCTGCCGTTCTTCTTGTAATAACTTTTACAGTTTTTTAATTCTTCTCGAATCTTTGCAGGAATAAAGGAGTAAGCATAGAGCTGTCCGTGCGGGTGATGAATAGTAACGCCCACTTCCTCACCTCTGTTTTCAAACTCAAAAATGTACTTGATTCGCTCATCTTTGGATAACTCTTTGAACCGGCTATTCCATAACTCTATAATTTTGAGAACGTGCAGATCACTTAGTTCATACAGCCTTTTGTCATGTTCCGGTGAATAAAGAATCACTTCGCATTTCCCTATAGCATCTCTTTTCTTAAAGACTCCTTTCCCTATGGTGGCTTCATTTAAATCTGTTTCAGGCGACAAGGCTGGAAAATCGTTGTTGTAAGCCAAAACATCAAACATTGGCAATGCTCTGTTGTGTGAAGGACAGAACGGGCAATAGTCTTTAGGCAAATGAGGTCGGTGCTGACGATTGGTGGCTACCATCGTCCAGGTATCAAGCAGCGGATTCCATCTTAATTCAGACATAATGCAATATTAAACATTCGTACCAGTGATTCGTGAATCGTTTTATTTTCGTTTCAATGAAAATTCTCATTCTTCGGTTCTCTTCTATCGGAGACATTGTGTTAACCACTCCGTTGATACGCTGTCTTAGAAACAAATTTCCTCAAGCTGAAATTCATTATGCCACCAAACAGGCTTATTCTTCCATTCTGGAGCATAATCCATATATCAATCAAATTCATTTGCTTCAAAACTCTGTTTTCGATTTAATTGATAAGTTGAGAAAGCAGCAGTTTGATTATGTGATTGATCTGCATCATAATCAACGCACTCTACTCATTAAATTGTTGCTGGGTGTCCGGTCGTTTTCGTTTGATAAGCTGAATACTGAAAAATGGTTGATGGTTAATTTTAAAGTTAACCGCCTACCGCAAAAGCATATTGTACACAGGTATTTGGAAACATGCTACCCTCTGGATGTGATGAATGATGGTAAGGGATTGGATTACTTTATTTCAGAGGACGATGTTGTGGATATAAAAGAAATGCCTGAAGCGACTTTCCATCAGTTATATGGCAGGTGATAGGAGTAAAACAGAATACAAAAAATTTCCGGTTAATAAGATTATACAAACCGGTAAGCATTTGAAACATCCTTTCGTGTTATTAGGGAGAAGATGAAGAAGAAGGAAACAAAAATACAGCAAACTTCCAGAAGCAGGATGAATTGTTCAGGTATTTATTAGCTTCAGCCGGCAGATATTCACTGAACCAGTCAGCTTCAATTATTCAGCAATCCCGTCTTGTAGTTACAAACGATACGGGTTTAATGCATATTGCAGCTGCCTGTAAAAAACAACCATTTCTGTTTAGGGTAATACCATTCCCAGATTCAGGATGAGTTCGTATAAGACAGAAAATTCCATTGTTGAAGTGAAAGGTTTATCCTGCAGGCCTTGCTCTAAGCTGGGCTACGCTGAATGCCCCCAAAAACACTTCTCTTGTATGCAATTACATGATGAAACTTTTTTAGCGGCAACCATTAATGCAGGATATGAACGAGCTTAAGAAGTTTCTAAGATTTTACGTTATAACTCGGCCCTAATTCACGAATAATCAACTCAATCATTTTCTCTTTCTGCGGGTCATAGTTTTCTTTTAAGTCATATCCCCACCGTTTACCAACTAATTGGTAGAACCAGGCATTGAAAGGGCCTTTAATTTCCTTTAACATGGAATATGCATTATTGCCTGTTTCTCGGTTAATCAGTTTAAACAGCATTTCCCCTTGGCCAACAGTTAAGTCTTTCAGTTCCTTTTCAAACTTGGAGCGCATTTCTTTCTCCAAATCTTTTCGGTAGTGTCTGAATTCGCGCTTTTTGTCCTTCTCCTTTTCAGCTTTTAACTCCGCATAAAGTTGATTGGCAATTTTTACATAAGGCATTACTTTTTGTATACGGCTCTTGTACTTGTAATATGTCATCCAATCTTCTTTCGATTTAAATGCTACAATATTTACATCGCGAATATTAATGGTTGGTATCGAATCATTCGGAAAAGTACCCGGCATCAGTAAATATTTTACTTCAACCGTATCTTCCATCTTAGCCCCACACTTCTTAGTTTTACTGTTAGGCGTGGTTTGTGCAAATGAAGAGACCACACAGTCAACCACAAACCCAGTATTATCTTCTAGTTTTCCTTAATTCATTTTAGTACGGATATAGCCAAATGGCATACCGATTTTTTGCTTCCCTGCAAAGTTCCTCATTTGTTTGATTACAACAACAATTCGCGCTAACCAAAAAATTGGCACGATAATTCCATAGAAATTTACTTTTATGCCGTGTAACAATTTTAAAAAAACGAATTATGAAAAAAGGAATAATCCTAACGCTTGCAGTTGGAGGATTCTTCGCCCTCACTACTATGAGTTGCTTGGCGAGAAATTTACTCCGCTCACTCAAGAGCAAATCAGTAACTCAGGTGGCTCATTAGTTAACGCTCAGTCAGAAGCTAAACTTGCTGAACTACGTGCTGCCTGCGAAAGCGGTTTAGAAGCACAGGTAAATGCAAAAGTAGAGGCTTTAAAAACTGCTGAAACAGCTGAGGCTGCTCAATAATTTGGTTAACTAAAAAATATAATAGAAAATGAAAAGAATATTCATGACCCTTTCAGCAAGCGCCACTTTAGCTTTGGCCATTGCTTTAAATAGTTGCAATAACGCAGAAGAAGTAAAAAAACAGGTAGAAGCTCAAAACGCTGCCATACAAACTGCAGTTGACGAAAAACTGAATGCTTTGCAAGAGCAGGTAAATACAGAGTGCGCTGCGAAGGTTGATTCGCTAGCCAATGTAGCTTTTGCTGCCTATCAAGAGGAAGCTGCTAAATTGGCCAAGTCCGGCAAAAAACCAACGGTTAAGCCTAAGCCCAAACCAGTAGAGCCTAAGAAGCCAGAGCCTAAACCAAATACTATTAATAATCGTCCGGGATCAAATGAAAATAGTAATGGTGGAACTATTAATAATCGTCCGGGGTCAAACGAAAGCGAACAAAACAAGACCAACACAATTAAGAGCCGTCCAGGAGCAACCAAAACAGGCGGTAACTAGTTTATTTCGTTATCCACAAAAGATAAAAGGCAGCCGATTATTGGCTGCCTTTTATCTTTTGTGGCACTGGTGCAATCGAGAAAATTAGTTAGAAATAAAAAAGCCATCTGGAACCAGATGGCTTTTTTATTTCTAAAAACTATAAGATTACTGCTTGGTCCATGTAGACATGCATGTTCCAGTAGCAATGCCATCATTGATAGTGTAAGTCCAGTTAATGATATTATTAGTTAGTGTTCCTGTAGCGTTTGTGATCGTGCTAACCTGCGGCAAGAACCACTTACAATCTCAATTTTTGTTGCTTTCCGATAATGTTCCGGTTAAGGTAGCGGCGCTGGTTCTTCATAATTAGTTATCAATACTTTTACTACATCACTTGCGATACACTTATAGTGGCAAGTACTGTATAATTTCCTGATGGACGAAACATCAGCAAATTGGTAAGTTCCTACAAATTTAGCTCTCCATTCTGTTTTGCAGTCACTTCCCTTCATAACCCGGGTCGCAAGTTTTGGTAGATGAAACAGATACGATGCCGGCAATAGCTATTACAGCTACAAATGATTTGAAAATATTTTCATGTTTTTTGTTTTTTGGTTAGTTAATTAAATGCAAATCTAAAAGAGTTTCCAAAACCGAGGCAAATTCTCTATAAACCAAGCGGATTAACTGCTTCAGAAAATGCAAATATTTACGTCTTTACTGCATTTATTTTCACAATATTTTACTTTTGCCAGATTACATCGCACTAATCATATATTATATGACACCTTCTGCTAGGCACTTTTTGACGCTATGTTTCTTTATTATCATCGCATCACTACAACATTTGAATGCCACCCACATTGTGGGCTCCGATATTTCGTACCGTTGCTTAGGGGGTAATCAATATCAAATTGTAGTTGCGGTTTACCGTGATTGTAGTGGTGTTGCGATGCTGGCCTCTATCACAGTAGATGTAAACTCTTCTTGCGGCACATCTACAGTAACCTGTGCACAAGATCAGGCTACCAGCAGCATAGAGGTTTCACAACTGTGTCCAACAGCCGTATCTACTTGCCAGGGTGGTAGTTTGCCCGGGGTTCAGGTTTACACATATTTGGGAACAGTTACTGTTCAACCTAACTGCGGTTTGTATACTTTTAGCTATGATGACTGTTGCAGAAATACAGTAACCAACCTGGCCGACCCTGCTCCCCCCAGTTTAGGTTTTAGAGTAGAGGCAACTTTAAATAGTAACCTGGTTAGTTGTAATGATGCTCCAGCCTTTACATCTTTGCCCGTTCCTTACTTTTGCGCCAATCAGCCTGTAAATTATTCGCATGGTGCTATTGATACGGATGGTGATTCTTTGGTTTATACGTTAGCCTCGCCTTTAGATCGGGGGCCTTGGCCTTGCGTATAATGTCCGTTCTCACCTAGCAATCCACTAACTACCTCGGGGTTTTGGTTTTGAGCCGCAAACCGGTCAAATGACCTTTGCTCAACTCAACGGGGTGCGTATGTTGTAGATGTATTAGTTAGTGAATACAGAAATGGTGTTTTGATAGGAACTACTATGCGCGATATTCAGATAATCATTATTAACTGTTCGAATAACGCTCCAACTGTAAATAATTGCTTATCCTTATCAAACGTAACTGGTGCTGTGGTTACTGACTGTAATTCTTTGGGGGTTTGTCCTGGGCAGAATGTATCTTTCACTATTTCAGGTTATGATGCAGATGCTCAGGCTGTAACGGTAACATCGAATATAGCTACGTCTATTCCTGGCGCAACACTCACTACCACCCAAGTTGGAGGACCAGACTCGGTAGTAGTTGTTTTTTCTTGGACACCATCTGGCATCGATACGGGATTTAGATATTTCACTGTTCAATTTGAAGACAATGCCTGTCCTATTACAGGCTTGCAACTGTTTACCTACGATATTACGGTGTTAGATGGAATAGATGCTGGTCCCGATAAATATTATTGCCCTGGAGGCGGTCCTGTTCAGGTAAATGTATATGGCGGAAATCATTTTAGTTGGTCACAAACAACGGGTATGGTTAGTGCCAATCCTGATAGTTCAGTTGTTCTTTTTGCGCCAACCACTAATACTACTTACTATGTAACCAGTGATTTATTGGGTGGTTGTAAAAACCGAGATACTGTTACTGTGTTTAATGTAATGCCTTTTGGAATTTCATTTACAAGCCCGGACGATACTATTTGTTTAAATTCAAGTACTACAATCACGGTGAACCCAACTCCTCTTAATCAGGGGCCTTTCACGTATCAGTGGGGACCTACGAATCTGGGCGTTTTGGATCCTACAAGCCAAACAACTGAAGTAAGACCGGG
Source organism: Chitinophagales bacterium (assembly GCA_046329535.1). Classification (GTDB taxonomy): domain Bacteria; phylum Bacteroidota; class Bacteroidia; order Chitinophagales; family LD1; genus Bog-950. The sequence goes on along the minus strand of JAXLUN010000003.1, from coordinate 320,118 downwards.
TAATACCACACAATATCAGGTAACAGTTACATCTGCAGCAGGTTGCGCTATCAAAGATAGTTTCCAGGTAGTTATTCAGGGTATCGGACCAAAGGTTTCTGTGTATCCTTCTGCTAATTATGTATGCCCCGGTAGTCCGGTTAATTTAACCGCTACCGTTAGTGCTCTGGAGTGTGGTTTAAATCCGGATCCACTTAATCCATGTTTGCCAAACAGCACTTTTGCTTTACAGGATATCGGTACCGCTACTACAAATGCTGGGGCTAATACTACACCTTATATTGGTCTCTGGGACGATGGTCGAGTTCAGTATCTTTTCCGCGCTTCAGAACTTCAGGCAATGGGTTTAACTGCCGGAACAATTACTGATATCGGTTTTAACGTAGCCACAAAGGCTAGTACCCAACCTTATAACGAGTTTACAGTAAAGATGGGATGTACCTCTTTATCTCAGCTACCAACCAGTTACGTAACTGCCGGTTTGAGCACGGTTGTAAATCCTCAATCATATTCATCAGTTGCCGGTTGGAATACCCACACATTGGACGCTCCATATAATTGGGATGGATTTTCTAATTTGATAATTGAAGTTTGTTTTAACAATAGTTCTTATTCAGGGTATGATAATGTGTATTTCACAACTACCGCCTTTACCGGCTCTGTATTGTTTGATAATGCTGATTTGACTACTCAATCTGGTTGTACGGCTTTAAATACCCCTACTCTAGGTCAGGATCGTCCGAACACAAGATTCATTATGTGCAAAGCTCCGTTAAACAATTATTCTTTTACATGGACCGGATCTGACGGCTCTACTTTGCCAGACACATCAGAGGTTAGCGTTCCGGTTTTCCATAATGTTGATTATACTTTGGTTGTTGATGATGGAACTTGCCAGGGAGATTCTACTATCAGTTTGTTTGTTGACACAGCTGTTCTTATCTCTGCTGGAAATGATACCACTATTTGTAGTAGTACCGGTGCTCAGTTAAACGCGGTAGTATTAAATCCGGCAACTACTTATTGTACACCTACATACGCATTAACTTCCATCCCTTATTCAGTAATTGCACCTGTTGGCGCTACAACTGCTGGACCGGTGGGTGACGATGCAGTGAGCTCGGGAATAACTATACCTTTTGGGTTTGATTTTTTCTGTGCTTCCAAAACGCAGATGTTTATTTCTACTAACGGGTTTCTTTCATTCAGTGCTGGTCAAGGCTCAGGTTGTTGTGCCGGGCAGGCCATTCCTAATGCAACCAGTGCAAATGACTTAGTAGCTTTATGTTGGGAAGATTTGAATACCAATTCCGGAGGCACTATTGATTATTTTGTTTCTGGCACTGCACCTAACAGAGTTATGGTGGTTCGTTGGAATAATGTGGCTTTTTATAGTGTGGGGGGATTTGTAAATGGACAAATACAGCTATACGAAACCTCAAACATTATTGAAATTCACATTAATGGAGCTACTACAGCAGGGCAAACCAATACCTTGGGAATTGAAAACAGTAGTGGCACAGTTGCTTATTCTCCTCTTGGCTATAACGCTGCTGCTTGGACGGTAAATGCCGGTGCTCCAGTCGCGTTCAGATTTACACCACAATTCGCAGGCAATTCACTCACGGGTGTTCAGTGGACACCTTCTTTAGGATTGTCAAACGATACCATTTTGAATCCTATTGCCAATCCTTTAAGTAACACTACCTATGTTGTGGATGCCACTTTCTTTAATGGCTGCGTTACACATGATACAGTTACCGTTTCATTGGGAACTTTCCCTTATACCCTCAGTGCCACACCTGATACTATTTGTCCTGGAGACTCATCTCAGTTGTTATTCACTGGAAATGGGGTAGCTTATAATTGGACTCCAGCGCAATTTTTGTCTTCAAGCACCATAAATAATCCGCTTGCATCACCTTTTTCAACAACTGCGTTTTATTTATCTGCCACCAATGCTACCGGTTGTGTAATCAACGATTCAGTTATAGTTAATGTCAGGTCTCATTCTCCTATAACATTGGGAAATGACCAAACCGTTTGTCCGTACGATTCAGTTGTACTATCACCAAGTGGAGCACCTTATGTTTCTTATAATTGGTCCACTACTGCTGTTACACCAACTATCACTACAGCCAATCAAACTGCTATTACGCAGGATTATTACGTGATAGTAAGCGATGGAACCTGTTTGTTTTCATCAGATACAGTAACTATTTCTGAAAGAGTATTAAATCCAATTGTTGTTCAGCCATCTGGAGATACTGCAGTATGTGTTGGCGAATCTATAGTGCTTTCTGCAGATCCCGGTTACTCCAACTATATTTGGAGTAATGGTGCTAATACACAAGTTGTTACAATTACTCAAGCTGGTCAATATTCATATACAGCTACAGATAATAATGGATGTATTTTACAATCATTAGATACTGCCAATGTAATTGCTGCACAGCATCCAGTGGCAGATATTTTAGTTAGCGATGATAACATTTGTGAAGATCAAACTACAGCTGTCTTGTCTGTTAGTCCGGTTACTGGCATTGTTTATACTTGGAACCCAGGCTTCATTATTAGTGATAGTATAGTTGTTAGCACTGCAGGGATATATACTCTAGTTGCAAGCGATAACGGTTGTAATAGTTTCGACACAGTAGTTATATCGAGCACTCAGGCTCCTGTGGTTGATTTAGGCGCAAACCAGAACTTATGTGCTTGTGATACTCAGGTTGTTCTCTCAACAACAATTTTAGGAACTTATATTTGGTCTAACTCAGCAACTAGTCCAAGTATTTCAGTATCCAGCACCGGAACATACTCTCTCACCGTAACAGATAGTAATAATTGCACGGCAAATGATAATGTTGATGTGACTATTCGTTGTTTAACGGTAGATGCTTTTGTTGCAGATCCACCTACCGCAACAGTTTTTCAAGGTAACAATGCTACGTTGAGTAGCACAACCAGCTACTCAAGCAATTTCGGTTATCTATGGACTCCTGCTACTTATTTAGATGACTCCACCAAGAGTCAGCCTTATGTACAATCACCACAAACAACGACAACTTATCAGGTATTCGTAACTGACTTAGTAAATGGTTGCACGGCCTCAGATACTGTTCGTTTAGCAGTAGTCCCGCCAGGTGTTCCTCCCATGCCCAATGCATTCTCACCTAACGGAGATGGGGCAAATGATGTTTATGGTCCTTACATACCATCTGCATTGCAGGGAGTTTATACAATAGTGAATATGCGGATTTACAACAGATGGGGACAATTGGTCTATAATAATAACGGTTATTGGGATGGGACTTTTGCAGGCAGCCTTCAGCCAGCAGATACGTATATATACTACATCACCATACAAGGACCTGATCAGAATAACGCAGGCGCTATTGTTCAATATAATCTTACCGGCTCATTTACCCTCTTACATTAAGAACTTGAAACTGGACGCATATAAATTATATGACAAAACTTACCAACATGATTTTTTTCAAAAACCAGAACAAAATCATGTTGGTATTACAAAAATTATTTTCTTTGAACCCTAATAAATCAATTAAGCACATGAAAGTTAGATTTTACGCCATTTTGTTTTGCTTACTGGGAGGTTTAGTTTCGAATGCACAGGACATTCACTTTTCTCAGTTTTATGCTTCTCCTCTAACACTAAATCCTGCTTTGACAGGAAATTTCAATGGCTTTTACCGCATTTCCGGTATTTATAGAAACCAATATCCAGGCCTCACACAGAACAAGCCTGCATTTTCTACACCGTCTGTTGCACTTGACTTTTCACTGCTTCGTGAAAAAATTAAACATGGTTCCTTGGGTGTGGGTTTAGTATTTTTCAACGATCAACAAAACGGGAAAACTTTCAACCAGAATCAGATACTTGCTTCAGTTGCATACAATATGGCATTTGGCTCAAAACAGCAATTCCAATTAGGGTTGGGTTTTCAAGGTGGAGTAGCAATGACTAAAATGGATTTTGCAAACTTCCAGTTTGCTGATGGTTTTAATCCGGATTTATCATACAATTCAAGTTACAACGGTGAGACTTTCAATAGTGGAAATAGAGTAAAAGGTGTTTTCAATGCCGGTATTTTTACCAAATTTGAGTTTATTAAAAATATGCGTTACTACATGGGCTTCTCATTCAATAACGCAACAAACTATAAACAGGACTTCCTGAAGAACAGTGCTGTTTACCGCTTGCCATTCCGTTATACTTTACACGGTGGTTTTGAGTTCGATATTAAGGATGCAGCAGTTTTAATACCAGGGTTCCTTTTCCAATCTCAGGCTAAAGCCAGAGAAACTAATTTTGGTTTAACGGCCGGTATACATGTTGTGAAGGATCCTGCAAAGAGAGCAACACTTTACCTAGGCTTATGGAACAGATTAAACACAGGTAACTATACTATTATTCCTAAAATCGGATTTGAGTGGAAAGGGTTCCGTGCTGGTTTTGCATACGATGCTCACCTGTTACAACAATATAAAGACCATAAAAATATAGGTGGTTCTATGCCACAGGGATTTGAAATTACCTTAAGCTATATCGGTAATATCTTTGTTCCTAAAGAAGATAACTACTTGTTTAACCCAAGATACTAATACTGTTTCAGAGAGATAGAAGAATTTAATAACCCACGAAAATTAAGCACTCATTATGAAGTATTTCCTTTTAGCGCTGATGATTCCACTGGTTTTGTTTGCTAATGCACAAGATGGATCAAAGCTGAAAAATGTAGAGAAGTATCCGAAAGTTAAATGGCGTAAGAAATTCAAAATCGCCAAGAAGAAAATTCAAGAGGGTAGCTACTACAATGCTGCTCAATATCTTGAAGATGTGTATAAAGAGAAGTCGGATAAAATAGAAGTTGCTCATTTATTGGGTCAGGTGAACAGAGTTTTGCGTGATTATGAAGCATCTGAAAAGTATTACAAAGCAGTAATTGCCAAAGATCCAGAGGCCTATGTAAATGACCAATTTTATTTAGGTCAAATGCAAAAAATGAATGGAAGATATGAAGATGCGCAGAAAACGTTCAGAGAATATTTGAAAGTATCTTTAGGAAAAGGCGATGAGAATTTTAAGGGCCTTGCTAAAATAGAGATAGATGGATGTGACACTGCTTTGGCTTTGTTGAAGACACCAACTAAAATTAAAGTTGAAAAGACAGAAGGGGCTGTTAATACTGCAATTCAGGATTATTCTCCAAAACCTTTGAAAGGGAATAGAGTTTTGTTTTCATCACAAAAGACTGATACAGCTGTTAATGTAAGCACCACCACTGCAGATCATTATTCAGCAATATTCTTAGCGGAAAAATCAGGTAATTCTTACAGTAACCGTGCAACATTACCTGTTCCGCCAAATGATTCAAAAACACACACTGGAAATGCAGTTTTGTCAGACGATGAGAAGACAATCATATTCACCAAGTGCGATCAACAGCCATTAATAAGAATGAACTGTAAGTTGTTCCGCTCTAAAAAGGAAGGGAATGATTGGAGTAACGCTGAGGAACTTAGCGGACTAAACTTGCCAACTGCAAATACAACTCATCCGGCATGGGGAGTAGACGCAGATGGTAACAGCATCCTTTATTTTTCTTCCAATAGAGGCGGTAAAGGCGGTTTAGATTTATTTTATGCAAAAGCTAATACAGATGGAACTTTTGGTGCCCCCCAAAATGCGGGTCCAGAAGTGAATACAGCAGGGGATGAGATTACTCCGTTTTATGATAAGAAAAATAAAGTTCTTTACTTCTCTTCCGATGGTCATGCTTCAATTGGAGGTCTAGACGTGTTCAAAGTATCTGGAACACCAGGAAACTGGGGAACGGTTGTTAATGCTGGTGTGCCCATTAACTCCGGAGCCGATGATTTATATCTCGCTTTAGATGATAAAGCTGCTAAAGGATTTATGGTATCAAACCGTATCGGCACAACTTCTCCTAGGGGCGCAACTTGTTGCGATGATATATGGACAGTAATTGTTCAACGTGATATTACACTGAAAGGTATTTATGTGAAGAGAGGAGATCCGACTAATACCCCGGTTCAGGGTGTTGATGCTTCTCTATACAAAGTAAGCGGTAATAATTTCGAATTTGTAGGTAATAATATTACCTCGTCTGAACCATTTCTCTTTCCTGTTAAGAGAAATACCTCATACAAAATTAATGGAAACAAAGAAGGATACTGGCCTAGTATTGACAACTTAACTATCAATGAAGACGAAGAGCGTGATACTATATCTCAGATATTCTACATTGATCCAATCATTAAAATTCATATCAAAATACCAAACGTCTACTTTGCATTTGATAAGTCTAACGTAATTGATTTTTATAAGGGACAAATTGATTCAGTGGTTAAGGTTCTCACCGATCATCCGGGTTATTCTGTTGAAGTGCAAGGGCACACAGATAGTAAAGGCACTGACGAATACAACGATAAACTTTCATTGCGTAGAGCAAATGAGGTTAAAACGTTTTTGGTTAAGAAGAAAGGCATTGCAGAAAACCGTATTGTAGTTAAAACGTTTGGAGAGAAAATGCAGGCAGTTCCTAACGAACTTCCAAATGGAGAAGATGACCCAGAAGGAAGGGCGAGAAATAGAAGGGTGGAATTTAAAATTGTTACAGATAAGCCAGACGATGCACCTGAGTTTGAGAGCTATGGTGAAGTTGTGAAGGAAGTTAAAACAGGTCCTGGATTCAGTTCAAAGAAAAAATAGTTTTCTGTTTGTTTTAGAAAGCAGGTCATCAGCATACCGTTGACCTGCTTTTTTTATGCTATTTATATTCGAAATTTTCCTTTATGTATTGCATTTAAATCAACCCTTTAGTTATCAATATCTTACGAGTGTAAATTATTTAGAGGAACTAATAATTTTTTAATCAAAAAAACTTGACAAGGTTCATTTTGTAATATACATTTGCCCTTCGGGGTAAAATGCGTTTGTTAAGAATGTGTATTTGACTGTTGTTACAAAAGCAAGAGACCTGTGTTTTTTAGTAGTTGTATTTCTGTAGTAACGAAGTTAGTATTAGATAAGTTTCAATTTCTATAAATAATTATATGGGTATTTCTACTTTCTCTCTCTCATCAATTTCAAAGTATAGTTTTATGAAAAAAAGAATTTCTACCAATGGCAAAATGTATTTGCTTACCGCAGCTATTGTATTGTCTGTAAACATACTGTTCGGGCAATCAAAAAGCCAACCTATGTCTAACACCCAAATGTTGGAGGTTCTGAAGAAAACTGAAAACACAATATCCTTTATCGAGAATAAGGGACAGTGGGGACAGAACGTAAGAGTAGCCGGCCATACCAATGTTGGTAGTATGTATGTGATGAATGATCATATACACTTCCTTTCTACAAAAGAAGAAGAACATCAGGAGGAAGAGACTGCGGAAGCAGATGAAATTCATACTCGGGAAGCACACGGATGGGGAATTTTCTTAGATGGTTCTAATCCGAACTATCAATTGAGAAAAGATAAAGTTATGCCAACAACGTATAACTATTTCTTTGGTAATGCCGACCAACATTCTACTGATATCAGAAGTTTCGGTGAAGTTACCATGGGGAATATTTACGATGGTGTTGATTTGCGTATATATAGTCAGGGAGATAATGTTATGGAGTTTGACTGGTTAGTTAATGCCGGTGCAGATTTTAATAATATTAAAATGCGTTTTAAAGGACAAGAGGGATTGAGAATTGATGAAAAGGGAAGTCTGGCTGTAAAGCTTCACTTTGATGAAGTTAAATTTGATATACCTGAGGCGTATCAGATTATAGATGGCAAGAAAGTAGCAGTTAAAATGGCTTTTAGTATAAAAGGTGACGTTGCTACTTTTAGGGCTTTAGGTAAAGTTGATAATAGGTATGCATTAGTAATAGACCCGAGTGTTAAATGGGGGACTTGGTTTGACTGCAACAGTGACACATTTGACGAATATCTATTTGCCGTAGATATTGATAATTCCGGAAATGTTTATTGTGGAGGTATTGCCAATATGCAGTTACCTGCAGGAACTTATGCCGGGCAAACATTTGGATATGATGCTACATACAATGATGCCGGAACAGGTGGCAATGGTGGTAACCGAGATGCAATTCTCTATAAGATTAGTTCTAATGGAGCACAGCTTTTAGCCGTAACCTATTTTGGTGGATCTGGTTTGGATGGAATTTATGGACTTTCACTATCACCAGATAAAAGTACTGTATTTGTTTGTGGTTACACTAGCAGTAATGCAACTACTTTCCCATTGGTAAATACCCCTTTTGATGGCACCTTCAACACAGGCCGTGAAGGTTTTGTGGCTGCGTTTAGTGCACCTACCTTAAATGCATTAAACTATTCGACTTATTTGGGACATACCGGTGCAGGAGATAACATGTATACCATTCATGCAATTAATAATACAGACTTTATTGTAGGTGGAGTTGTAAACGCGGATTTAGCAGGTTCCACTGCAACATATATCTCAGCAAGTGCGATGGATGCAACTTACTCGGGGGATAATGAAATGTATATTGCTAAATTCACCGGTTACAGAACATTAGCTTTTGGTACTTATGTAGGAGGTACAGGATCTGATAAGTTGAATGATTTGGATATTTTGGATGATGGTTCTATAGCTTTCTCAGGTTCATCTACATCCGCAACAAGTTTCCCAGCTCTTGTTAATAACCTTGGTGCTGGTGGATCTACAGGTTCTGCCGATGGTATCCTAGGCGTTTTAAATTCAAATGGACAATCTGCACAAATGCTTAGTAGAATCGGTGGTACTGGAGCAGATGAGTTTTTTGGCTTAGCAATTGGTGTATTTGACACATTATTTGTTACTGGTTTTACCAGCAGTACTGATTTTTGGTTAGGGCCTAACTCTGCTGGAAATCGTTTTAGTACAGTTAACAAAGGTGCACAGGATGCAATAATTGGTAAAGCCCCCAGAGCCGGTTGGAATGGAACAGGCACCAATCCTTGGCAAGCGACTTATTTCGGAGGTACTGGTGATGATAGGGCTAACTGCTTAAAAACTTATACACCTTATGCTGTAACTATTTTTGGTGAAACAGCATCTAACTCTACTGCTGCAGCATCTCGCTTCCCGGTTCAAAACTTACAGGATGGGGGTACCTTCTATGATAGTACACACAATGGCGGAACTTGGGACATATTCTGGTTCGTTATTGGAACAGATTTAAAAACACAGTATTTCGGTACCTATCTGGGCGGGACAGGAAATGACTATTTAGGTGAAACCGGAGTGCCAAGCGGTAGTAATCATTTTGTTGTAGAAGGAGATTCTTTGGTCGTATTGGGAACGACAGTGCATAGCACTGCTTTAAACCCGAATGTTATTGCGAATAGTTTTGACTTAACTAATAACACCGCAGGTGATGATATTCACCTCATTTTCAAATGGCGAATCGGCATTCTTTTGAACTTTGATTACGCTGATGCTCCTGCTAGCTACGGAACGCCTAACCACATTGTGTTTAATGCATTGAAAATCGGTTCAAATATTGACAAAGAAGACTTTGCTCAACCTTCCTATAAGGCTTTTAAAGATGATTCACTAGGAACAACTCCCGATGATGAAGACGGTATAACTGGTACGGGAAGTCCTTATTTTACTATAGTGAATGTACAGGATACTTCGACTAGATTCAGTCAGGTTGTGAATGTTACCAATAATACAGGAACAACAGCAATACTTTGTGGTTGGATAGATTTTAATAGAGATGGCGATTTCTTGGATGCGAATGAAGTAGATACTGTTCTAGTACCAGCATCAGCAACAACTGCCACCTTAAGATGGACGGGCTATAATGTTGGAGGTTCCCCATTTTTTAATTTAACGAACGATACTACCTATTTGCGTCTGCGTCTGACCACACAGGCCTCGTTTTTCGTTACCAATCCATCGCCAACTATTAGTGCGAACAACGGTGAAGTAGAAGATTATATGGTGCTTCGCTTCCATTGTGTTAATTTAACTTCAGCTACAATTGATACCAATGGTACAAGTACATGTGGTTCTGCAACAGGTTCTATTGTAATCACCAACGATACGATTATCGCTGGTGTGCAGTATGGTGTATATTATAGTAAGAATGGCGGACCACTTCAAGGACCATTCTATTATACTACTACCGGAAGTGGAATAGCAGGTACATTGACTATATCTGGTTTAACTGCCGGTACTTATACAGCTGTTCAGGTATTCCACCCAACAAATCCTGCTTGCGGTTTCACATTGCCGGGTTCTTATGTAATTACAGATCCAGCCACTCCGCCAGCTCCCGGTTTGAATCCATCCTCTACTGCAGTGTGCGTGGGTGGGTCGTTTACATTAACTGCTAGTAGTAGCCAAGCAAGTCCAACCTATAATTGGGCTGGACCTAATGGTTATACATTTACAGGCAATCCAGCAGTTTTGACGAACGCTCAAACTAATATGGCAGGCACCTATACGGTTACGCAGACGGTTGCAGGCTGTACATCACTAGCTTCATCCGTAACAATTGCTGTCAATCTAAATCCAACGGTTAATGCCGGTGGTGCTGTAGCGGCTATTTGTCAGGGAGGAACTTCTGTTGCTTTGGGCGGTTCATTCGGTGGAGGAGCTACCGGTGCGGTTTGGTCTGCACCAAGTGGTTCATTCTCTAATAATACGGGTGCTACACCTGGCACGGCTACATTTACTGCAGCAGCTAATTCAACAACACCAATTACATTAACAATCACCAGTACCGGTGGAAGTTGTGGTACAGTTACTGCAACTAAGCAAATTGTAGTTAATCCAAACCCTACAGCCAATGCCGGAGCTGCTATGGCAGATATTTGTCAGGCAGCAACTTCTGCAGCATTAGGTGGTTCAGTAGGGGGAGGAGCTACAGGGGGTACTTGGTCAAGCTCAGCTGGGGGGACCTTCAACCCTAGCGCAACAAACCTGAACGCAACATGGTCTCCTCCGTCAGGATATTTCGGCACTGCCACATTAACCCTAACAACATCAGGTGGTTCTTGCGGTACTACTACAGCCAGCAAAACTATCGTAGTAAATCCAAGCCCAACAGCTAATGCTGGTGCTGCAATGGCAGCAATCTGCCAAGGTAGTACTTCAGCTCCTTTAAATGGAAGCGTAGGTGGAAGTGCTACAGGTGGAACTTGGTCTACCGTAAGTGGCGGTACGTTTAATCCGAACGCTAATACGCTAACGGCAACATGGACACCTCCGTCAGGATTTTCAGGAACTGCAACACTAGTATTAACAACTACCGGTGGTCCTTGTGGTACCGCCAATGCCAGCAAAACAATACAGGTAAATCCTAGCCCAACGGCAAATGCTGGCGGAGCTGTAGCTGCAATATGCCAGGGAGGAACATCTGTGGCTTTGGGTGGTTCTTTTGGAGGCGGAGCTACTTCGGCAATTTGGTCGGATGGAGGTGCCGGAGGCACTTTTAATAACAACACTGGCTCAACTCCTAACACAACCACCTATACCGCAGCTGCTAATTCAACTTCTCCAGTGACACTGACACTGACAACCAGTGGTGGGGGATGTGGAACTGCAACTGCTACTAAACAAATTACAGTTAACCCGAATCCTACAGTAAATGCAGGTCCAGCTATACCAGGAATATGTCAAGGTAGTACGACAATAGCTTTGGGCGGTTCATTCGGTGGAGGAGCTACTGGGGCTGTTTGGTCAGCACCTAGTGGTACCTTTGCTAACAATGGAGGTTCTACACCCGGAACAGCTACATATACTGCAGCAACTAATGCAGTATCTCCAATTACTCTTACCTTAACTTCAATAGGTGGTTCATGTGGAACAGTATCAACTACTAAGCAAATTACTATTAATCCCAATCTTTCGGTTACCGCAGGAAGTAACTCTCCCGTTTGTACAGGCGGAACTTTAAATTTAACTTCATCTCTTTCGGGTTCATATACATATGTATGGAGTGGTCCTTCTGCTTATGCAGCAAGCGTTCAGAATCCATCTAGGCCAGGAGCTACTTCCGCATACCAAGGAACTTATAATGTTACAGTTACGGATGCTAACGGATGTTCTGGTTCTGCCGCAACTAATGTTGTAGTTAACCAGGGGGTTAGTGTAACAGCATCAAGGAACAGTCCGGTATGTGTTGGCAGTACGTTGAGTTTGAACGCAACATCTGCTGGAGGAACTTCTCCTTTTGGTTACTCATGGAATGGTCCTGCTTCCTTTAGTTCAGGCACTCAGAGTCCAACCAGAACCAATGCACAAACAACTTACGGGGGGGCGTATAATGTAACAATTACAGATGCCAATTTCTGTTCGGCTACTTCAACTACGAACGTTCTTATAAATCTTACACCATCTGTAACAGCAGGCAGTAATACTCCAGTTTGTTCCGGTGCCACTATTAATCTTACATCTAATCCAAGCGGAGGAAATGGTTCTTATGGTTATGCATGGTCAGGCCCTGTATCTTATACAGCTAATACACAAAATCCGACAAGGTCAGGTGCTCTTACTACTTTTACAGGTTCATACAGTTTAACAGTTACCGATGGAAATGGTTGCTCAGCAACTACTGCAACATCCGTTACAGTTAATCCTTCACCTACTGTTTCAAATTCAAGCAATAGCCCAGTTTGTGAAACCAGAACAATTAGTTTAACATCTACACCTAGTGGAGGAAATGGTTCATACACATATTTATGGTCAGGTCCAGTAGCGTTTTCAGCGAATACTCAGAACCCAACTCGTACTAATGCTATCAGCTCTTATGGCGGAGCATATAATTTGACGATAACCGATGGTAACAACTGTACTGCATCAGCAAGTACCACAATCAGTGTATTACCTAAACCAGGAGCTCCTACTGCTGGTGCTTCACCAAATCCGGTTTGTACAGGTCAAACACTTTCTTTGAGCGGAACCGGTAGTGGAGCGTCTACGTGGAATTGGTACGGACCTAATAGCTTTGCTTCAACAAATCAAAATCCTAGTATTGCAGGTGTTACCTTGGCAGCAGCCGGCACCTACTCTCTTTATCAAACTTTAAGTGGCTGCTCATCAGATACTGCTACTGTTACTGTAACAGTTAACTCTACACCGGCAGCTCCTGTTATTACTACTGTAGTGCCAAATCCAGTTTGTACAGGGCAAAGTGTAACCTTTACCGCATCTGGCGCTGGCGGTGCAACTTTCAGTTGGACAGGACCAAACAGTTTCTCTCAATCAGGTAATCCTGTTACAATAGCCAGTGCAGCATTAACTAATGCCGGCAATTACACAGTTACACAAACCGTTACAGGATGCACGTCAAGTGCTTCAGCTCCTGTAACCTTGACTGTTAACCAAACTCCAACCGCAGCTACTCCGACTTCTAACAGCCCTGTTTGCTACGGTGGAACTTTAAACTTGTTTGAGTCAACTATTCCTGGTGCTACATATTCATGGTCCGGACCAGGGTTTACTTCTTCATTGCAAAACCCTACGCGTACCAACGCAACTCCTTTAATGAGCGGTGTTTATTCAGTTACAGTTACTGTTAATGGGTGCTCAAATACTAACTCAGCTACAGTTACAGCAACTGTTACATCATGCCCTCCAGTTGCTATTGACGATTCTTATTCAACAAACGAAGATACTCCATTGACAATTGCTGCTCCTGGAGTTCTTACAAACGATAATGATCCGGCAGGTCAACCATTAACGGTTACTACCACTCCGATTTCTGGTCCATCTAACGGTTCTCTTACCCTTAACTCAAATGGTTCATTCACTTATACTCCTAACACGAACTACAATGGTACAGATGTATTCTGTTATCGTGTCTGTGATAATGAAAGCCCAGTTGCATGTGATACAGCATGTGTCACCATTACTGTAAATCCGGTTAACGACAAACCGGTTGTAAATGACTCCATCATTACTACACCGGAAGATGTACCTGTAACAGTTTGTTTACCAATATCCGATCTGGATGTACCTGTTCAACCTCATACAGTTACTTTATGCGGAGGTCCTGCTAATGGGTCTTTAAACGGAACATTAAGTGTAAATAACGGAACAGCTCCGCACACTGTGTGCTTTACATACACACCTAATTTGAACTACAACGGTCCAGATCAAGTTTGCTTAATTGTATGTGACAATGCGGGTGGTTGTGATACAGCTACTGTTAACATCACCGTTACGCCTGTCAATGATAGACCGGTAGCTAACGATGATTATTATACCAATTGCACAGGAACTGCAATAGCTAACAATGTAATGTCAAACGATAATGATGTAGATGGTCCTTTTGTTACTTTGTTGGGACCTCTTACCGGACCTTTCTCCGGAGGTTCTCTTTCTTTATCGGGAACCGGTTCATTTACATATACTCCGGTTTCTCCTCTGTTTAACGGATTAGACTCGTTTACTTACGTAATTTGTGATGGTGGAACTCCTAATTTGTGTGATACAGCAACGGCAATACTTGATTACAGCTGTGTAAATGTTCCACCTGTAGCGGTTAATGATAATTATAACGTAAATGAAGATCAGGTTCTTACAATTTCAGCACCTGGTATTCTTGCGAATGATTTTGACCAGGATGGTGGTGCTATAACATTAAATACTCCGCAACTTAGCGGCCCTTCTCATGGTTCACTTACTCTGAATGCTAATGGATCTTTTGTTTATACCCCTACTGCTAACTATTATGGATTGGATACTTTCCAGTATGTAATTTGTGATACGGACGTACCAGTTAAATGTGATACAGGTTCAGTGTTTATTACTGTAAATCCGGTGAATGATAACCCTACCGTTACAGATACTGTTATTGTAACTTGTGAAGATTGTGGACCGATAACTGTTTGTCGTAGCATCACTGATGTAGAAACAGATCAGGACTACTACGTATCTGGATTATTGTGCGGTCCCAATTCAGGAACCGTATCTACAAGTGTAAACAACACATCTAATACACTTTGTGTTACTTACACATCAAACTTAAATTTTAACGGAGTTGATTCAGTTTGTGTAATACTGTGCGATAATGGAATTCCAAATCTTTGTGATACAATTAGAATACCAATTACTGTAACACCTGTAAATGATAAACCGGTAGCAAATGATGATGCCTATGCTACAAATGAAGATACACCACTTATCATTATCGCACCAGGCGTTCTTTCTAACGATAGTGACCCTGCCGATGGTACAACTGTAACCGTAACAGGGGTTGTTAGCGGACCTAGCAACGGAACACTGACTTTAAATGCAAATGGTTCTTTCAGTTACACGCCTTCATCCAATTTCACCGGCACTGATATATTCTGTTACAGAATAATTGATAATGGTACACCACTACCCGCTTTAGCGGATACTGCCTGCGTAACTATAACAGTAAATCCGGTTAATGATCCACCCGTTGTTAATGATACAGTTATCACCCAGTGTGAAGATTGTGGCCCTATTACAGTTTGCTTACCTGTATCTAATCCGGACGCTGGACAGTCCTTGAATGTAGCTGCTGTATTATGTGGACCTAACAGTGGTACATATTCAACTAGTTTAGTGGTAAACACTTTGTGTGTTACTTATACTTCCAACAATAATTTTAATGGTAACGACAGTATTTGTGTAGTAGTTTGTGATAACGGATCACCAATACTTTGTGATACTACTAAAATCAGAATAACTGTTACTCCGGTTAATGATCCTCCGGTAGCCAATAACGATACTTACTCAACTAACGAAGATACTCCATTAAACATTAGTGCACCTGGTGTGTTGGCAAATGATAACGATGCTGCCGATGGCACCACTGTCACAGTGACCAACGTAGTTAGCGGTCCAAGTAACGGAACTGTAACTTTGAATGCTAATGGTTCATTTACGTATACACCTAACTCTAATTATAGTGGTACAGATGTGTTCTGCTACAGAATAATAGATAATGGAACACCTCTACCGGCTTTGGCGGATACTGCTTGTGTTACAATTACAATTAATTCAGTAAACGATGCGCCTGTAGTTAATGATTCTACGGTAACAATACCTGAAGATGGGTCAATTACAGTTTGCCTTCCAATTGCCGATGGAGATTCTGCCAGTCAGCAGCATACTGTAAGTATTTGTGATGCACCAAATAATGGAAGTATTACATCCGGGCCTGTGGTAAATAACATAGGTCTTCCTCACACTGTTTGTGTAACATACGTACCTACGGCCAATTTCAATGGTTTAGATTCGATATGTTTAACTATTTGTGATAACGGTATCCCATTCTTGTGTGATAATGCAGTTATCCGAATTAACGTAACCCCGGTTAATGACCCTCCGGTTGCAAATGATGACTCCTATTCCACTAATGAAGACACACCGCTCACTGTATCCGCACCAGGTGTATTGAGTAATGACAGTGACCCGGTTGATGGCACACCTGTAAGTGTAACTAACGTAACCAGTGGCCCAAGCAACGGTTCGGTAACCCTCAATGCGAATGGATCATTCACTTACATCCCTAATTCGGGATATAATGGAGTTGATGTATTCTGCTATAGAATTATTGATGCCGGTACTCCGGGACCTGGTTTGGCGGATACAGCCTGCGTTACCATTACAATTAATCAGGTAAATGATCCTCCACACATACCGGATACTACGGTTACAACATGTGAAGATTGTCCAATTAATATATGCGTTCCATACACTGATGCGGATACAGCAGATATACACACGACTACTTTGTTGTGCCCAGGACAGAATGGAACTGTAAGTGGTATCACAGTAAATCAATCTACTAACACGATTTGTTTTAACTATGTTTCTTACCAGAATTTGAATGGAACAGATTCAGTATGTGTAGTAGTTTGCGATAATGGAGTACCTCAACGTTGTGATACTTCTACAATTACAATTTTGGTTACACCGGTTAACGACCCTCCGTATGCAGATACTATTTATGTAGTTACATATGAAAATCAGCCAATAGGTGTAAATGTTTCATCTGCTACAGGTGACGTTGAAGGAAATCCGCTAACATATACTTACGGAGCAGTTACACCGAACAATGGCACTTATGCAATTACCGGAAACGGTGCTGTGGTAGTAACTCCTAATACAGGTTTTGCAGGCACTTTTGCAATTCCTTACACGGTTTGTGACCTGAGTCCATATGTTGTGAACATACTCTGTGATGGTGCAGCCATTGTTGTGACTGTATTACCATCGGGGGATACGTTGGTTAATCATTCTCCTGTTGCCAACAACGACTATGTAACCACACCATTTAATACCGGTATTGTAGTTAACGAATTGGCAAACGATTATGATCCGGATGGGGATGTTTTGCAGGTTACCGTAACAAATACTCCAAACAATGGTTCTTATACAGTTAATGCAGGGGGAACAATTAACTATACCCCAAATACTGGGTTCTTTGGTTTTGATACCATCGGCTACACTGTTTGCGATCCGACAGCGGCTAATAATCCGAAACCTTTATGTGACAATGCTATTATTGTTATTTATGTTTCCAAGGACTCTACAGCGAATGTAAACGATGCCCCTGTAGCTGTAGATGACTTTGCTACAATTTGCAGCGATGCTACTGTAACCCTTAGTCTTTTAAATAATGATAGTGACCCTAATGGTGATGCAATTACATCTGTGATTATTATAGATAACGTAAATAATGGTACACTCACAGCTGGTTCATTGGGTATTTATCTTTATGATCCGAGCGCAGGATTTAATGGATTCGATACTTTAGTTTATCGTATTTGTGATAACGGTAGCCCTTCTCTATGTGATACTGCGGTAGCTGTGATTAGAGTATTTGGTAATCCAGTTATTACACCATCTGTTTCTTCGTTGACAAATTGCAGTAATGATAGTGTGAATATTACATTCACTTCAAGTATTTCCGGCTCTGTAATTACTTGGTCGGCCAGCAACGGAACGAACGGAGCAGGAGACATTCATACTGTTTTAACTAACAATACTTCTTCTAATCAGATTGTCACCTATTCTGTACTCGCTACATCTGCTGGTGGTTGCGGAAGTACTACATTAACTATTCCTGTTACCGTTAAGCCACGTCCAACGGCTACCGCAACAGTTAATGCTACAACATTCTGTTCGGGGGATAATGTTGTAATCAATATTTCTTCTAACATTTCTGGAAGCACTTATACTTGGAGCGGATCTAACGGAACATCAGGAACAGGTAACGTTATCAGCGATAACCCTGTTAATTCAGGAACGTCATCTATTATAGTTACCTATTCTATTGTAGGAACTTCTAACGGATGTAGTGGAGATACGCTGCAAGTACCTGTAACTGTTAAACCTAAACCGGTACTTACTGTAACACCTTCTACCCAAACAGTATGTAGTGGTACTGCTATATCAATCGACATTGCGTCAACAGTGTCCGGCACAACTGTAAACTGGTTTGGAAGTAATGGTAATAGTGGTAATTCATTTACAATTAATGATAGCCCAGTTAACATTGGTACATCCAATTTGACAGTTACCTATACTATAAATGGTTCTTTCAACGGATGTGCAGCCAACACAGTGTTCTCTACGGTAGTCGTTAGACCTCGCGTAGTAGCAGATGCTGGTCAGGATAAGAGCGCCACTTCTTGCTCTGGTAGTTGTGTTCAAATTGGAGGTTCTCCTACCGGTTCAGGAGGAACTGGCAGTTTAACATACAACTGGACACCAGTTACAGGGTTAAGTAGTACAACATCTCCAAATCCTAATGCATGTAATTTATCGTCAACCACAACTTATACTGTTGTTGTTTCAGATGCAAGCAATTGTTCGGCAACTGATGCGATGGTCGTTACCATCACTCCTAGTTCATTAACTGCTGAAGCAGGAACAGGTGGAGCATTGTGTTCAGGCTCTGGTGACAGTGTTATGTTAGGTGGATTCCCAACAGCTGTTGGTGGAGTGCCTCCATATAGCTATACATGGGCCCCTTCGGGATTGAATCTTACAAATCCTGCTAATCCATACGCTTTCCCTGCAACTACTACTAAATACTATCTGACAGTAACTGACGCTCTGGGTTGTGTCAGTATCGATTCAAGTACCGTTATTGTATATCCATCTTTGACAGCGGACGCTGGTTTAGATACTGCGGTATGTTTAGGCTTCCCGGCTAACTTGGGAGGTTTACCTACAGCCAGTGGTGGTAGTGGTAGCGGTTATTCTTATTCTTGGGCCCCTAGTGTAGGTGTAAGTAATATTACTGTTGCTAATCCAACAGCCACTCCTCCTGTAACTACCTCCTATGTTGTTACAGTAACTGACGGAAACGGATGTCGTAAGTCTGATACTGTGCAGGTAGTTATACGTCCTGTGCCTACAGCATTGGCTGGTCCAGATAAATCTTTGTCTGTTTGTCCAGGAGATAGTGTTATACTTGGTGATAATCCTCCTGTAGTTGGTGGTACACCATCATATACATATAGCTGGTCTCCATCAACAGGATTTACCGGAGCATCTAATATTCCTAATCCTGTTGTAAAGAATCTTTCAGCAACTACTACCTATACTTTGAATGTTACGGACGCTAACGGATGTTCAGCTACTGATAACGTTATTGTAACGGTTACACCAAATACATTACAGGCGAAGGCTGGTAACGATGCTTCTGTTTGTAGCAATAATAACTGCGTTCAGATAGGTGGATTGCCAACAGCAGTCGGAGGTAATTCTCCTTATACCTATGCCTGGTCAAATGCTGGGTCATTATCAAATGCAGCAGCAAGTAATCCTCTTGGTTGCCCTTCAGCTACTTCTACATTTAGTGTAACTGTCACTGACAGCAGGGGTTGTTCAGCAACTGATGCTATTGTTGTGACGGTTAATCCTACCCCGGTAACTAGCGCAGGGCCAGATACAACAGTATGTATTGGAAGCACTATTACTATCGGTGGCAGCCCATCCGCTTCCGGTGGAACCCCTGGATATAGTTATTCATGGCAACCTACTACCGGATTATCTTTACCAAATGTTGCCAATCCGCTGGCTTCACCGGCAGTTGTAACCACTTATCAGTTAATTGTTATTGACAGCAAAGGATGTTCAACTTTAGATGAGGTAACTGTAACACCAAGAAATAATCCGATTGTTGACGCTGGTTCAGACCTGACTTTAGTCAATTGCGCAGCGGATACTGCTTGTGTTGTTGCGAACATTACGAGTGGAACTACTCCATATACATACGTGTGGACTCCATCTACCGGATTAACTAGCACCACTACAGCTAACACTTGTGTTACCGGTATTACGACTACAACTTCCTACCAATTACAGGTTACAGATGTTTATGGATGTATAGGAAGTGATTTTGTAACTGTAAATGTTACCCCTAGTACATTACAAGCTGATGCTGGAAATGCTGGAACATTATGTGCTAACGCAGGAGCCTCACTTGCTATAGGTGGTAATCCGACAGCTGTTGGAGGAACATCACCTTATGTTTATACATGGGCATCTGCTCCAGCAGGATTTGCAAGTTCATTATCAAATCCTGTTGTTACTCCTAACGGCACTACTAAATATTATGTAACAGTAACTGATGCTAAGGGCTGTCAGTCGTTTGATTCAGTATCTGTTAATGTAAATCCTGCACCAGCAGTTAATGCCGGTTTGGATACAACGATATGTTCTGGTTTCTGTGTTACTATTGGAGGTATTCCAACAGGTAGCGCGGGGACTACACCATACCAATATTCATGGACTCCTACACTAGGGTTAAATGCTAATAATACAGCTAATCCATTGGCTTGCCCGCTGATTACAACCACATATACGGTTCAATTAACCGACTCTAATGGATGTATCACAACGGATGCCGTAACGGTTACAGTTCGTCCTAATCCTGTTGCTAATGCAGGAGTTGATAAAACTCTTACATCATGTGGCGGAGATAGCGTACAAATTGGTGGTTCTCCATCAGGTTCGGGTGGAACTCCAAATTATACTTATAGCTGGAGCCCTTCAACCGGACTTAATGGAAATACTACAGTAACCAATCCTTGGGTTAAGGGAATTAACGCATCACAATTGTATACTTTGGTAGTAACCGATGCAAATGGTTGTACTGCTGAAGATGCAGTTTTGGTTAATGTTGTTCCAAGTAACCTAAGTGCCGATGCAGGAAACGGAGGTTCATATTGCGCTGGAAGTGGAGGAAGTGTTACCTTAGGTAGTTCACCGACAGCCGTAGGTGGTTCGCCTGCTTACAGTTATTCATGGTCTGGTGGATTGGCTTCTGTTGCCAACCCGTTAGCCTCACCATCTTCTACCACTAAATACTATGTTACCATTACAGATTCTAAGGGTTGTTTAGCTATAGATTCAGCTACAGTTATAGTTAATCCAGCACCGGCAGCAAATGCTGGTAATGATACAGCTATATGCTTGGGCTCTTCTGTTAACTTAGGGGGTACTCCTGCCGCTTCAGGTGGAACATCTGGTTATACTTATAGCTGGACACCAGGTGTAGGATTGAGTAGCTCTTCAGCTTCTAATCCTACAGCTAATCCGGTAATCACCACTACTTATGTGTTAGTAGTAACTGATGCCAATGGTTGTTCCGCAACTGATAACATAGCAGTAGCAGTTCGTTCAAATCCTGTTGCCAATGCCGGTTTGGATAAAACTCTGGTTGCTTGTTCTGCTGATAGTGTTCAAATTGGAGGTTCTCCAACTGCAACAGGCGGAGGTGGAACTTACACATATACATGGAGTCCTGCATTGGGTCTGAGTTCAGATGTAATTGCTAATCCATATGTTAGCCATATAGGCTCATCTTCGAATTATACAGTTACTGTAACTGATCAGTTTGGTTGTTCAGCAACCGATCAGGTAGCTGTAATAGTTAATAATCCTTCTTTAGTTGCCGAGGCTGGAAATAACGTAGCATTCTGTCAGGGAGCTTCTGTTTCTGTAACTTTAGGTGGTTCACCAACAGCAGTTGGAGGAACTCCTTCTTACACATATACATGGACACCGCTTGCCGGATTGAACGATAGTACTTTGGCTAATCCGGTAGCTACACCACTTACATCAACTACATATTCCGTTGCTGTTAAGGATGCAACTGGATGTATAGCAGAGGACACAGTAAGAATTACTATAAATCCTCGCCCTGTTGTGAATGCTGGTGTTCCTGACACAATCTGTTCAGGTGTTTGTGTTGAATTAGGAGGAGCCCCTACAGCCTCTGGCGGAACCGGCTCATACACGTATAACTGGACTCCGACATTCTTCTTCTCTACTCCAACAACGGTAGCTAATCCTACTGTATGCCCAACCAATAACGTAACGTATGTAGTTACCGCAACCGACTCTTTAGGTTGCAGCAACAACGCCAGTGTGACCATTCGTGTCAATCAAAATCCTACAGCTAATGCAGGCGTTGATAAAACTCTGGTGGCATGTCCTGATGCTTGCATCACTATAGGAGGTACTCCAACGGCAACCGGTGGAGGTGGTGGTTACTTATATGCATGGGCGCCTTCTGCTGGATTAAATAACACTGGACTGGCTAACCCTTCAGTATGCAACCTGGCTCAATCTGTTACATATAATTTAACAGTGACTGATGCCAATGGATGTACTGCTATAGATCAAACACTTATTAATGTTGTTCAATCAACGCTTACTGCGGATGCGGGTAATGATAAGAGTATCTGTGCAGGTCAACCAACCTGTATTACTATTGGTGGAACTAATGCGGTGACTGGTGGCTCAACACCATACTTAATTGAGTGGTCTCCAGTAGCAGGTATATGTAATGCTAACAACATTGCCAATCCAGATGTTAATCCAACTGATACTACTACATACATATTGTTAGTTACAGATGCTCTGGGTTGTGTTGCTATTGACTCAATGGTTGTTTACGCTAACCCAGCTGTAACCGCTTCAGTTTCCCCTGATACAGCAATTTGTCAGGGAGGAAGTGCATTACTTGGAAGTAACCCAACGGGTAGCGGTGGAACACCGAACTATACTTACTCCTGGAGTCCTGGAACGGGCTTGTCAAGCACAACATCCGGTAACCCAGTGGCTACACCTCTAGTTACGACTGCTTACTGTGTAACTGTTACTGATGCTGTTGGATGTTCTTCATCAACCTGTCAGAATGTTAATGTAAACGCAGGTGTTTTTGCTGATGCAGGCCAGGATAAGACAATTACCAGTTGCCCTGGTGCCTTTGTTGTAATTGGTGGGTCACCGGTTGCTACAGGAGGATCCGGAAACTACTCGTACGCATGGTCTCCTTCTACAGGATTAAACGGAACAACAATTCCTAATCCAATTGTATCTAATATTACAGTTACAACTACTTATACACTATCGGTAACTGATAATGCCACAGGTTGTTCATCCGTAGATCTAATAACAGTTACAGTAAATCCAACAACTTTGGATGTTGATGCTGGAACTAACAAAGTGTTCTGCGCTAACAGTACAAGTTGCGTTCAAATTGGTGGTAATCCTACTGCAACCGGAGGTGTTACACCTTACATCTATCAGTGGGCACCTATAGCCGGTCTTTCAGATGCATCTATTGCTAATCCTTGCGCTTCGCCTCTTAATACAACTACATATTACTTAACAGTAACCGATCAATTGGGCTGTTTCATTACGGACTCTGTGGTCGTTAATGTAAGTCCTCTGATTGCAGTAAATGCAGGTATTGACACTCTGATATGCGGAGCTACATCTATCGTGTTGGGTGGTAATCCGGTTGCTGTAGGCGGTACATTGCCTTACACATATCAGTGGAGTGCAGGTGCTTTCCCTAGCAATACAGATCATCCAACAGCTACTCCTCTGTCCAATACATCTTATACACTAACAGTGACCGATTCATTAGGATGTTCTGCTTCAGATATTGTTAATATTAATCTGAGAACTAATCCAACAGCAAGTGCCGGACCTGATGCCACTATCACAGCTTGTAGTGCTGATAGTGCAGTATTAGGTGGTTCACCTACAGGATCGGGAGGTCAGTCACCTTACACCTACCTGTGGAACCCACCAGTTGCTCTCAGCAATATAGCGGCTTCTAATCCAACAGTCCGAAACTTAGGATTTACTACTCTATATACTGTAACTGTCATAGACAGTTTTGGATGCCGTGCAAATGACGAAGTTCAGGTAACAGTTCTTCCAAATACCTTGTTTGTAGAAGCTGGTGTAAATGTTGGCAGTCTGTGTTCTAATGTTTCGGGTTGTGTAACATTGGGTGGTTCACCTACAGTTTCGGGAGGTGTTGGCCCTTATGTATTCAACTGGATAGGAACTGGAGTAACCGACCCTACATCTGCTCACCCTCAAGCCTGTCCTACCGGAACAACCACCTACACTGTCGTTGTAACTGACCAGGATGGCTGTCAGGCTTCTGATACCGTTCTTGTGGTTGTTAATACACCAACAGAAGTAAGTATTGTTGGTGCAACTACTCCATTATTACCTCAATATTGTGTGGGTAGTCCTAATGTCTTATTGGCAGGTGTTCCGGCCGGAGGTACCTTTACAGGACCATTTGTTACAGGTAATGTGTTCCAACCTATTTCAGTAGGTAACTGGTGCATTACTTATGAATACACCAATCCAGCGACAGGTTGCACAGATGATACAACTGTTTGTATTACGGTAAATCCTCTACCGGTTGTATCATTTAGCGGATTAAATGCTAACTATTGCCGGGCAGATACATGCGCTACTCTTACAGGTACTCCGGCTGGAGGAACTTTCAGTGGTAGCGGAATTTCAGGCAATACTTTCTGCCCTTCCGCAGCTGCACTTGGAAATAGTGTAATTACGTATTCATATACTGATCCTCAAACTGGTTGTTCGAATACAGCAACATTCACTGTCAATGTGAAGGATGTTCCGGTATTAGATCTGTCAGTATCATCTAACACCGTTTGTGCCGGTGCTACTGCTGTAGTAACGCCTACATACAGTTTCGATGTATTTAATATTGCATGGTCTGTATTAGGAGGATCTAACATTGGATCTGGTTTGAATCCAATTACCGTAAGTCCTACGGGTGTTGATTATTGCATCATTGGGACAGCGATTAATACACCGAACGGTTGTATCTCTCGTGATACTATTTGCATACATGTAAACCAGAACCCGGTTGCTAATTCGGATACCGCTAACACATGTGAAGAAGAGTTTGTAGTGGTTGATGTTACTGGTAATGATACTGATCCGGAAGGAAACAATAATACAGTTACCGTTCTTTCTTCTCCTAATGGTGTTACATCGGTGAACGGTGGTAGTGTAACTTATACACCGAACCTCAACTATAACGGAGTTGATGTAGTTACGTATATTTTGTGCAATACAAATTGCCCGAATGCTTGTGATACAGGCACGGTATTAGTCAATATCTGTCCTATAAACGATCCTCCTGTTATTACAGATATTACTGACACTATCTATGAAAATACAATTGATACGGTATGTCCAATTATAGTTGATGTGGATGATGCATCTTCTACATTAACAGTTAATGCATATGCTTGTCAGTCATTGAATGGAACAGTTTCAGTTGAAAATGGATGCGTAATCTATACACCAACACTTAACTGGACAGGTACGCAGGTGATATGTGTTTCGGTGTGTGACACATCGGGAGCTTGTGATACAGGCACTGTGACAATTGTAGTATTACCTACTAATAATGCACCGATTGCCGAAAAGATAAATGTTACTGTTTGTAACAGCACTTCGATCGGTATCAACGTATCCTCAGCTGTTGTTGATCCGGATGGAGATCCGCTTAGTTTCAGTTACGGTTCGGTTACAGGACCTGTTGGTTCTACGTGGGCATTTAATGTTACCGGTAATGGCGCAGTTGTATTCAGTGCAGACCTGCCAGGCAATTACTTTATCCCTTACTATGTATGTGATCAAAGTGGAATCCCTCCGTTCTCGTTGTGTGATACCAACTTGATTACAGTAAGGGTTATAGTATGTGATTCATTAAACGAGCCACCTGTTGCTAACGATGATAATGTCATTACAACAGTCTCTACAGGAACAACTATTAACGAATTGGCCAATGACTTTGATCCGGATGGAGATCCTCTAAATGTAACTATACTAAGTGGTCCTCTTTTAGTTGGAGCAACAGCAAATGTTAATCCTAATGGAACGATAAGTTACAATTCACCTGTGATTGGTATTGATCAAATCACATATATTATATGCGATCCGTATAACGCCTGTGACACAGCTGTGATTACTATTTATGTTGATTCTACGACTAATAGCAACCATCCACCTGTAGCTGTAGATGATTTTGAAACTACAGATTATGGAACTCCTGTCGTTGTAAATGTATTAGGTAACGATCATGATCCAGATGGAAACCCAATTCTTGTTACTGTAATACCTTGTCCTGCTTCGGATGGTGTAGCTACGGTAACTTCTAATGGAAACACTATAACATATATTCCTGGACCTAACGCAAATGCATTAAATCCGGATACATTCTGTTATGTAATCTGTGAAGTGGCTAATCCTAATTCATGTGATACAGCAAATGTGGTGGTTTATATCAATAACTCCGTTCAAGGTG
Organism: Chitinophagales bacterium; assembly: GCA_046329535.1. Classification (GTDB taxonomy): domain Bacteria; phylum Bacteroidota; class Bacteroidia; order Chitinophagales; family LD1; genus Bog-950. The sequence goes on along the minus strand of JAXLUN010000003.1, from coordinate 293,447 downwards.
TAGCAGATTGCGGAAACAATGTGACCGGAAGAGAGAATCCAATTGATATTAACGTGTTAGCTAACGACTTTGATCCTGAATTGGATTCTTTCTGGGTGAGCACAGTATTACCTATTACAGGAACTACACATGGAACAGCTACCGTCAATGCAGATGGCTCTTTACATTATATTCCAGCTAATGACACCTGTGATTACACAGATACAATCAGCTATGTAATAGAGGATATTCATGGTGCTACAGACACAGTAGATGTATGTATATATATTGACTGCTGTAGAAAACCAGTTGCCAACACTGATAGTTCAACAATCATACCTGGCGATGTGCTGATTATAGACGTTCAGAATAATGATGTTACCTATGGTGTTACAGCTTCAACAACCATACTTTCAGGCCCGACACATGGATCTGCCGTTCTAAATGGAAGCACCGTTACTTACACACCAAATGCTAACCATTGTGGATTGGATACTGTTCAATACGCAATATCAAGCTATTGTGGTGCAGATACCGGTTTGTTGATAGTACTGGTTAATTGCAACCAGAAACCAGATGCTCAAAAAGACTTCTTGAGTATGTGTATAAACGATACGGCTACTATCTGCGTATTGGCTAATGATACGGATCCGGACGGTAACACATTAAGCATTTCGGGCTTTGGTACAGCTATACCAAATAATCTTGGTCAAGTAGTAGCAGTAGATGGATGTAATGTAACCTTCCAGTCGAATGGAACTGCAGGGGCATTCTCACTCAGATATTACACTTGTGATAACGGCTTGCCTAGCAAGTGTGACACTAACGTCATAGTAGTTCAGGTATTGGCATGTATTCCTACTCAGTTGGATACTATCTATGACACAACATGCGTAATGTGTCCGGATACCATTTGTCTGGATGGTGTGATTGTTGGAAATAACAACCCAACCATTACAAGTCTGTGTGATCCGCAAAACGGAACAGTAGAGATATTGAGCGATAGTTTGTGTTTCGTATATACTCCAAACCAAAGCTTTATTGGCAATGATACCTTCTGTATTATCGCTTGTGATACTCTGGGCTACTGCGACACATCTGTAGTGATTATCACTGTTGTTGATCCATTAATTCAAGCTGTGGATGAACCTTGTGATCTAGATACAGCATATCTGAATTCACCAATTACGATTCGTGTATTGGATAATGATATCCTTCCAGTAGCTGCGGATACAACAGTTAGTTTAATTACACTTCCTGTAAACGGAACGGCAGTTGTCAATCCAGATAACTCTGTGACCTACACGCCTAACAATAATTTCGAGGGCGGAGAACTGTTCTCTTATCTGGTTTGTGCTGTAAGTGGAAACTATAGCTACTGTGATACAGCTACAATTTGTATTACGGTGGTTGATACTACTGTTGATTGTTATATCCCTAATGGATTCTCTCCAAACGGTGATGGCGTAAACGATGAGTACCTGATACCATGTAACAGCAATTATCCGGATGCAACTTTACGCATATTCGACCGTTGGGGTGTTGAGGTTTGGTTCAGCGAAGGACCTTACACCAATAACTGGGATGGCCGAAACATGCAGGGAGTTGTACTTCCTGATGGAACTTATTACCTGATTTACGAATACAACGATGGCAGTGGTAAGCGTGAAGCGAAGTTTGTTGTAATTCACAGATAAAAACAATGTGGTCTTCGCGATAACATTCGCGAAGACCATTTTTAAAACATTTAACCGTAAAATTTAGTCTATGAAGAAGTTAGTAATATCAACCCTGATGCTTGTTGCAGTTTTCACTGGTGCATACGCTCAGCAAGATGCAGCCTACAGTATGTATATGTTTAATGGATTATTCCTGAATCCGGCTTATGCTGGTAGCAGTGAAGCTATTAGCGTAATGGGAATTTACCGACATCAATGGGCAGGTTTGGAAGGAGCTCCTAAAACCGCTAATATAAGCGTTCATACCCCCTTTCGCAGAGATCAATACGCTGTCGGGTTAACGATATCAAACGACAAATTAGGTTTGTCTAATAATTTTTCAGTTACTCCGGCATTCTCATATCGTTTAAGAATTAAGCAATCTCGCTTATGTTTTGGTATACAAGCTTCATTTTCATATTACTATCAGAACAACGGAAGTGCTAAGTTGGGTGATGTGACCAACCCGGACAATGCTTTCTCCTTGAATGAAAATCTCTTTGTTCCTAACATCGGATTTGGTATTTATTGGTATGGTAAGAGATACTTTGTTGGAGCATCCGTTCCTCACTTACTGCCTTCCAAACTTAGAGACAAGACGGGTGTTTCAGATTATGGAACATCTATTGCCCGTCAATACAACCATTATTTGTTTACAGCCGGTTATGTATTTGGAAAAGAGGCTTCTGTAGTAAAGGTTCGTCCTTCTTTCTTAATGAAATGGCAGAAAGGTTTACCTAAGAACATACCTCAGTTTGATATCAACGTTGCTTTATTATTTATAGATAGAGTTTGGTTAGGAGTTGGATATAGAACAGCCGGAGATGGTCAACAAAGCAGGAAGTATGTGGGCCAATCAGCTAATGCATTTATACAGTTTAAAGCCACACCGCAGCTACAGATAGGGTATTGTTATGATGCGGAGATTACAGCTTTGAGAAAGTTCACTACCGGAACCCACGAAATTATGATTGGCTATGATTTCTTCTACAACAAGAAACGATTTGTAACTCCTCGATTTATTAAGTATTTCTAAAAAGACTTCAAGGTAACACCTAAATTATAAGACTATGAATTTGAAGACTCCCCTGACCTTATTTGCCGCTTGCCTGCTCTTTGCGGGTACAGCCTTGGCAGAAAAGCCAATTGTAAAAGTTGGAGACTGGTATTACAAACAGTTTGACTATCGTAAGGCGATTATGTTTTACGAGCGTGCGCTTAAAAAGGACAATGCTAACGTATCAGTGCTTCAAAAGATAGCTGATAGTTATCGATTAATTAATGACGGCCCTAACGCTGAAAAATATTACGCTGAATTAGCGAAGAATGAGAATGCCAATGTAATCAACAAGCTCTACTATGCAGAGGCTTTAAGATCTAACCAGAGATATGCTGACGCTAAGGTATATTATAAGCAGTATTTGGATGTAGTTCCTGCAGATAACAGTGTTAAGGAGAGATTGAACGGTATTGATAAAGTTGAGGAGTTGAGTAAAGACAGAGGTTTTTATGATGTTAAAAATGTGGAGGCTATCAACTCAGCTAATTCAGATTTTGGAGTAACACTTTATAAGGATACGGGGATTTATTTTTGTTCTAATCGTATGCCAGATGCCTATCTTGTATATAAGGATAATTGGACTCATAGTAACTTCCTGCAAATCTATCAAGCGTTTAAAAGTGACACTGCCGGTGATATTACTTCTTGTGAAATCATGCGTGGCCATCAGCCAAATAAGAAGTATCATGAAGGAACAACCTGTTACAATGATAAAATGCAGGAATTATACATTGACAGAAGCAATTATAATGGTAAACGCGCATTTCCATCTGCTGACAAAACAGTTAAGTTGAAAATTTATAGAGTTGTTTGGTTGCCTGATCAAAACCGTTGGGGCGATGAGTTAATTGAAGCGGTTCCTTTTAATGATAAAGAATATTCTGTAGGGCATCCTTCATTAACCAAAGACGGTAAAACAATCTATTTCGCAAGCGATAAGCCAGGGGGATATGGTGGTGTAGATATTTACGTATCTACAAGAGAAATTGGAGGACAATGGGGTACTCCGGTAAACTTGGGTCCTAAAATTAATACTTCAGGCGATGAAATGTTCCCGAATATTGCTGAAGATGGTACACTTTATTTTGCTTCCAGTGGTCACACTGGGTTAGGTGGTTTAGATGTATTTTCTTCTACATTAATTAAAACAGGCAACAAAATCACCAATTGGACTGATGCAGAGAATTTAGGATATCCAATCAATACAAATGCTGATGACTTTGGTTATGTAATCAACAAGGACAACAAGAAAGGCTATTTCTGCTCTAACAGAGAAGGTGGAAAAGGAGATGATGATATATACAGTTTCACTAAAAAAGGAGTTATCCTGAATGGAATTGTATTTGATGCAGCTACTGGTCTGCCAATTACAGATGCGCAGGTTGTTATGAAAGATGAAGAGGTTGAGAAAGGAAAACTTAAATCTGGAAAAGAGGGCGATTTTTCCTTTGCCGCAACACCAAACAAGAAATATAAATTCTACGCTACTAAACCTGGTTATCTCCCTGCAGAGTTAGTTTTTGATGTAAAAGAGAAACCTGAATTAGTAAAGATTCCAATGGTAGCTGAGGGTGGTATTAATTTAGAGGTTACAGTATTGGATAAACGTACTCGCGACCCATTGGAGGCGTCTAAAGTGAAAGTAACTAACCTGACAACGAATAAAGACGAATTGTGTTCTACCAATAAAGATGGTAAATGTGTCTTTACGCTCGAGCCTAACACAAACTATCGTCTGGAGGCTTCAAAAGAGACCGGTGAGCCAGACACAAAATATTTGACAGTAACAGCTACTCAATCAACCATTGGGAAAAAAGCACCATCAACTATTTACTCAGTTTTAGAATTAGAGAAAGTAAAGAAAGGTGTAGCTATAAAAATTGAAAACATCTACTATGACTTAGACAAGTGGTTTATACGCCCAGATGCAGCCAAGGAACTGGATAAGCTGGTTAAGGTTATGAAAGATAATCCTACTATGGAAATTGAATTAAGTTCACATACGGATTGTCGAGCTACTGCTAAATATAACATGCAACTATCCAGTAAGCGTGCTGAAAGTTCTGTAAATTATATAGCTTCTCAGGGTGTAGAGGCCAGACGTATGATTGCAGCTGGCTATGGAGAAAGCAGACTAGTAAATAAATGTCAGTGCGAAGGAACAATGGTGGTTCCTTGTACCGATACTGAACATCAGGAAAACAGAAGAACAGAGTTTAAGATTCTCAAGTTCTAAAGACTGATTATAATTATTCGAAATGAGCCGAAGCATAAATTGCTTCGGCTCATTTTTTTGTAGTCTATGTGAATACATGGAAAGCGATATGTGTTTTCCAGCTGATAAACATCATACCCGCTATTCCCATTTCTCCTTCAACTTTCGCTCTTATAAAAAGCATCAGTCTATGAGAAAAGAAAGAACTCTCGCTGAACCATTTAAGATAAAAATGGTCGAACCATTACGTATTACTACAGAAAAGTATAGAGCCGAAGCGCTTCGAAAAGCAGGTTACAACCCATTTTTACTGCACAGCGATGATGTATATATCGATCTACTTACGGATAGTGGAACCTCCGCTATGAGTGACAGGCAGTGGGCAGGTATGATGATGGGAGACGAAAGCTATGCCGGTGCCCGCAGTTGGGAACATCTGGAGCGTGTTGTAAAAGAACTTTCCGGAATGCCATATATACTACCAACACATCAAGGTCGGGCTGCTGAGAGAATATTATATGGTATATTAGGTGGTAAGGGTAAGGTATTTATCAGTAATACACATTTTGATACAACCAGGGCCAATATTGAGTTCACAGGTGCCGAAGCTTTTGATTGTATGCCAGATTACGACTTCGAGACATCATCTGCTATGCCATTTAAAGGAAACATAGATATACAGAGCACGAGAAACATTATTGAGAAATATGGTGCTGAAAATATTGGAGCTGTGATACTTACCGTTACGAATAACTCAGCAGGAGGTCAGCCGGTTAGTATGCAAAATGCTCAACAGCTGCAGGCTCTGTGTAAGGAGTTTAATGTTTTGTTTGTTCTTGACGGCTGCCGAATTGCGGAAAACAGCTATTTCATTAAACACAGGGAGATTGGTTTTGAGCATATGACCTATAAAGAGATAGCTCGGCAAATGCTTTCTCTTGCTGATGCATTCATCATGAGCGCCAAAAAAGATGCTCTGGTAAATATGGGAGGATTGCTAACTCTTAAAGATGAGAAGTTAGCACAACAGTGCACTAATCTGCTTATTATATCTGAAGGTTTCGCCACCTATGGAGGACTTTCCGGTAGAGATATGGAAGCTATAGCTATTGGTTTAGAAGAGGTATTTGACCCTGACTACTTACATTATCGTATCAAGAGCACAGAGTATCTGGGGAGGCATTTACATGAAAAGGGTATTCCTGTTGTTAGGCCGTTTGGTGGGCATGCGGTGTATGTGGATGCGAAATCTCTCTATTCCCATATTCCGACCCATCAGTATCCAGGACAGGCATTGGTATGCAACTTATACGTGAAGGGAGGAATACGCTCTGTGGAGGTTGGTTCGGTAATGTTCGGGAAGTATGATGAGTCAGGTAATCTGATCCCTGCTAAATCTGAGTTGGTTAGGCTGGCCATACCCCGCAGAGTTTACACACAAAGCCATATTGAATATGTAATTGATGTTTTTGACGATATTTTACAGGATAGCAGGAATTCTAACGGATTTAAAATAGTTTCCGAGCCTCCTTTTTTACGTCATTTCACAGCTCGTTTTGAATGTCTGAATAACTTAGATTGATAAAAACATTTTATTGAAAAAATCGTTAACCGAATGTATATGTATCTATAAAATTTCGTTACTTAGTTTCAGGAATTGATTATCTAACCTAAATTAAATTGTTCTTATGAATGTTGTAATCCATCCGGTGCATTTTGATGCATCCAATCAACTCGTTGAGTTTATCAATAAGAAACTTTCAAAACTCGAGACTTTTTTTGACCGAATAGTGGAAGCAGAAGTCTTTTTAAAACTTGAATCAAAGCAAAATGTAAAGGATAAAATTGTAGAAATTAAAATTCACGTGCCAGGCAAAACATTGTTTGTAGCTAAAACCGCAAAAACATTTGAAGAAAGCACAGATTTGGCAATGCAAACCCTTGCCGGACAACTCAAAAAACAGAAGGATAAAGTAAAAGAATATTAGTATTCAACCTGAAGCGGAGGCCGTAACCTCCGCTTCTTTTTTATCTACCCAGCACTTCGGCATACCTGCTACATAAATATTTTTCCCACCTTTTTGTAAATTCAATTAACTGATTAGATTTGCGCTCCGTTTTTAGAGGCGGAGTGTGTTCATTGCATTTTGTATAAAAAATTGCCCGAGTAGCTCAGTTGGTAGAGCAGCTGATTTGTAATCAGCAGGTCGGAGGTTCGAATCCATCCTCGGGCTCAATTTTTTTTAAATTCACCTTTCAATAGGGGAGATAGTCAAGTGGCCAACGACAACAGACTGTAAATCTGTCCTCTTACGAGTTCTCAGGTTCGAATCCTGATCTCCCCACTAATCTCCTCTTAAGAGAAGATTAAATAGAAAAGGGAATTTTAGTTTTATGCGGGAGTAGCTCAGTTGGTAGAGCGACAGCCTTCCAAGCTGTAGGTCGCGGGTTCGAGCCTCGTCTCCCGCTCAACGTAGTTAAAGGTTAACGATGGATAGTGAAAATACTGTTACCGGTAACTAATAACTGAGCAATGCCGTTGTAGCTCAGTGGTAGAGCACTTCCTTGGTAAGGAAGAGGTCGCGAGTTCGATTCTCATCAACGGCTCAAGTAGTGATAGTAAAGAATTTAGATAAATATTTAAAACAACAATTTAAAAACAATAACAATGGCTAAAGAAAAATTCGTAAAAGACAAGCCGCATGTGAACATCGGAACAATCGGACACGTGGATCACGGTAAAACCACTTTGACGGCTGCTATCACTACAGTGCTTTCAAAGAAAGGTCTTGCAGAAGTGCGCGACTACTCTTCAATTGACAACGCTCCTGAAGAGAAGGAAAGAGGTATTACTATTAACACAGCACATGTGGAGTATCAAACGGCTAACCGTCACTATGCACACGTTGACTGCCCTGGTCACGCGGATTACATTAAGAACATGGTTACTGGTGCCGCTCAAATGGACGGTGCCATCCTTGTCGTTGCTGCAACTGATGGCCCTATGCCTCAAACCCGTGAGCACATCCTTTTGGCTCGTCAGGTAGGTGTTCCTCAAATTGTAGTATTCATGAATAAAGTTGACTTGGTTGAAGATCCTGAGTTCCTTGAATTAGGAGAAATGGAAATTCGTGATCTTTTGACTTTCTACAAATATGATGGCGCCAATATTCCGGTTATCCAAGGATCTGCACTTGGTGCATTGAACGGAGAACCAAAATGGGTTGCTAAAATTGATGAGTTAATGGAAGCAGTTGATAACTTCATCCCAGTTCCTCCTCGCGCTACAGAACTTCCATTCTTGATGCCTTGTGAGGATGTATTTTCTATCACTGGTCGTGGAACAGTAGCAACTGGTCGTATCGAAAGAGGTGTAATTAACTCTAACGATCCGGTAGAAATTGTTGGTTTACAGAAAGAAGGAGAGAAAGCTCTTACTTCTACTGTTACTGGTGTTGAAATGTTTCGCAAAATTCTTGACAGAGGCGAAGCTGGTGACAACGTAGGTCTTCTTCTTCGTGGTATCGAAAAAGAAATGATTAAGCGTGGTATGGTTATCGTTAAGCCAGGTTCGGTTACACCTCACACTGAGTTCAAATGCGAAGTTTACGTACTGAGCAAAGAAGAAGGTGGACGTCACACTCCATTCTTCGATAAATATCGTCCGCAATTCTATTTCAGAACAACTGACGTAACTGGTGAAATCACCATGCCGGCAGGAGTTGAAATGATTATGCCTGGGGATAACGTAACTTTGACTGTGAAATTGATTTACCCAATTGCGATGGAGAAAGGTCTTCGTTTCGCTATCCGTGAAGGTGGTAGAACAGTAGGTGCCGGTCAGGTTACTGAGATCTTGAAATAGTTCTTAGAACTCGAATACTTAGGAAAGCCCTCTTGCAGTTTGTAAGAGGGCTTTTTCTTTTTTAGCAAGAGCTATCTTTTATCATCTGATACGGTTAGGTATGTTTATAGGGTGATAAATCAATAGTTATTGTCTCTTGCAACTCCTCCTAAAATACATATTTTCGCCCGGCAAATTAAAAGATATAACATGAGTGCAAATGCAGCCGTTACAGGTATGAACTTCGATTACAACGAAAATCAAAAAATGATAATTCAGTCGGTAAAAGATTTTACCGAGCGTGAAATTAGACCAAGTTTTATGAAATGGGATGAAGAGCAATTTTTCCCCAAAGACCTATTTCATAAAATGGGAGAACTAGGTTTCATGGGTGTTTATATCCCTGAAAAATACAGCGGCTCTGGTCTTAGTTATTTTGAGTATGTAACTGTGGTATCAGAAATAGCTAAAGTTTGTGGCTCCATAGGATTAAGTGTAGCGGCACACAACTCACTTTGCACCGGCCACATTTATTACCATGGTACGGAGGAGCAGAAGAAAAAATATTTACCCAAACTAGCCACCGGAGAATGGGTAGGTGCCTGGGCATTAACGGAAGCTAATACCGGCAGTGATGCTATGCGGATGAAAGTAACGGCTAAGAAGGTCGATGGCGGTTGGGTTTTAAATGGCAATAAAAACTGGATAACTCATGGTATCAGCAGTGATGTAGTGTTAGTTATTGCCCGTACCGGGGAGCTATTAGATAGCCATGGTATGACGGCCTTTATTGTAGAGAGAGGAACTAAAGGACTCAAAGCCGGCAAAAAGGAGAATAAACTTGGAATGCGTGCCAGCGAAACAGCAGAAGTGATTTTTGAAGATTGCTTTGTTCCGGATGAAAATGTTTGTGGAGGTGAGTCAAAAATAGGAAGTGGTTTTCAGCAGGCTATGCAGATATTGGATGGAGGTAGAATTTCCATTGCGGCACTAGGCTTAGGTATTGCCAAAGGTGCTTATGAAGCATCAGTGAAATATGCCAAGGAGCGACAGCAATTCGGGCAACCAATTGCTAACTTTCAGGCAATAGCTTTTAAGCTGGCAGACATGGCCACTAAGATAGAAGCTGGAGAGTTACTTACTATGCAGGCGGCCTACTTAAAGAACGAGCATAAAAAAATGAGTAAGGAGTCGGCTTTTGCCAAATACTATACTTCTGAGGTTGCTGTTCAGGTATCTACTGATGCTGTTCAGATTTTTGGGGGGTATGGTTATACTAAAGATTTTCCAGTGGAAAAGTTCTACCGTGACTCCAAACTTTGCACTATAGGTGAGGGTACCTCAGAGATTCAGAAGCTCGTTATTTCTCGAGAAATAATGAAAGGCAACATATAGTTTGGATAATTAGAAGTAGTTTTTATTTTTGCCATCCCAAAATTTAATAAGCATGTTAATAATAGACGCAAGAGAATCCGATACACTGGATAAAGCCCTGAAAAAGTATAAGAAGAAATTTGAAAAATCAGGTATGCTTCGTCAGTTGCGTGAACGTCAGACATTTACAAAGCCGAGCATTAAAAGAAGACAGACCGTTCTTCGCGCAGGATACATTGAAACACTGAAGAGAGAAGCTGAAGGCTAGTTTCTTCCCCCCCCAATATATTGAGCTCATTCTGCTTTCGGAATGAGCTTTTTTAATTTTCGAAGGGTTTCGGGCTTCTGTTTAGTTGATATTCTTCGTAAAGTAGGCCCTTGTCAAGGGCATAAATAGGTGCAAATGCCCTCAAACCAAACATATAGAAATTTCTTGACCAAATATTTGGAACTCTGTCCACAGTTTTTACTTTTGCAGTCCCTTTTTAAGGAGTAGTGTGTAGAATTCGACCAAATTGAATGGCAAAACAAGATCTGATAAAGCAAGACGGAACAATAATTGAAGCGCTGAGCAATGCCATGTTTAGAGTGAAATTAGAGAACGGTCACGAGTTAATTGCTCACATATCGGGTAAAATGAGAATGAATTACATTAAAATTTTGCCCGGTGACAGGGTTCAATTAGAAATGAGTCCATACGATTTGAACAAAGGCAGAATAACATTCAGATATAAATAAATAACGATCAGGATAAAGACAAACATTAGTTATGAAAGTAAGAGCATCAGTTAAAAAAAGAAGCGTGGATTGCAAAATTGTAAGACGCAAGGGTGTTATTTTTATTATCAATAAAAAGAACCCAAAGTTTAAACAGCGTCAGGGGTAATCATTATTTAAGCCAACAATCAAAAAACTTCTAAATAAAGCATGGCACGTATAGCAGGTATAGATCTTCCAAAAAACAAAAGAGGTGTAATCGCCCTTACATACATATATGGTATCGGAAGAACCACAGCAGCAAAAATTCTTTCTTCTGCCAACATTGACCTTAGTACTAAGGTTAAGGACTGGAATGATGAGCAGATAAACGGTATTCTGCGTTATATGGCAGACACCCTCAAAGTAGAAGGTGAATTGCGCGGAGAAGTGCAACAAAACATCAAGCGGTTACAGGATATTGGATGCTACCGTGGGGTCCGTCATCGTAAAGGATTGCCTTTGCGTGGCCAGAGAACCAAGACTAACTCCAGAACAAGAAAAGGTAAGCGTAAAACAGTTGCCAATAAGAAAATGGTAACTAAATAGTAACAGATAAAAAAGTTTAAGATTAAGAATATACCATGGCAAAACAACAACAGCAACCTTCAGCCGTAGCTAAAGCAAAGGCAAAAAAAAGAGTAGTAAAAGTTGACTCTGAAGGGAAAGTATTTATCAATGCTACTTTCAATAACATTATCATTTCTTACACGAATCTAGCTGGTCAGGTCATCAGTTGGAGTTCAGCGGGTCGTGTTGGGTTCAGAGGTTCTAAGAAGAACACTCCATATGCAGCTCAGTTAGCTTCCGCAGAAGCTGGGAAAGTTGCACATGAGGCAGGTTTGAGAAAGGTTGAAGTGTTTGTGAAGGGACCTGGTGCGGGTCGTGAATCTGCAATCAGAACTATATACGCCAGTGGTATAGAGGTAACTATCATAAATGATACTACCCCAATTCCTCACAATGGTTGTCGTCCTCCAAAGAAGAGAAGAGTTTAATCAAATAGGTAAGTAGAAATTAGAAATACGAATTAAGAAGAATAAATATGGCAAGATATACAGGACCTACCACTAAGATTGCGAGAAAATTTGGTGATGCTATTTTTGGACCAGACAAATACTTTGATAAAAGAAGTTATCCCCCAGGACAACATGGAGTAAGTAAGAAGAGAAAAACTCCTTCTGAGTACGCTATACAGTTGCAGGAGAAACAAAAAGCAAAGTATACATATGGTTTGTTAGAGCGCCAGTTTAGAAATCTTTTTGAGAAGGCTGCTCGGAAAAAAGGTGTAACTGGTGAAAACTTATTAAAACTTTTAGAAGCGAGACTGGATAATACCCTTTACCGTTTAGGCTTCGCAGCTTCACGTGCCCAAGCTCGTCAATTAGTGATTCATAAGCATATTTCCGTGAACGGTGATATTGTAAATGTTCCTTCGTTTACACTTAAAGCCGGAGATAAAGTTGGTTTGCGTGAACGCTCTAAGAACCTTTCAGTGGTTCAAGACTCGATTGGAAGAAAAGGCAAAAAGTTTAATTGGTTGGTGATTGACGAAAAGAATGTTGAAGGAACTTTTGTTGATTTTCCGGAGAGAGACCAAATCCCTGAGAATATTAATGAGCAGTTAATTGTAGAGTTGTATTCTAAATAAAAGTTTGTCGATTTCACTTTGGTTGTTCGACAGATAATTTTCATAAAAATAAATCTAAAATAACACTATGTCAATGTTAACCTTTCAAAAGCCGGATAAGATTACTCTTCAGAAAGCAACCGATTTCGAGGGAACCTTTGAATTCAAACCTTTGGAACCTGGTTTTGGTGTAACCATCGGTAATGCCCTACGCAGAGTTCTTCTTTCTTCCTTAGAAGGTTTTGCTATCAGTGGAATAAAAATTTCAGGTGTTGATCATGAATTTTCCACTATCAAAGGTGTTTTAGAAGATGTAACGGAAATGGTTCTTAACTTGAAACAAGTTCGCTTGAAGAAAGTAATGGATGATGATACCTCGGGAGATAAGATTTATCTGGCTCTGAAGAATCAAAGTCAGTTTAAAGCTGAGCATATTGAAAAGCATACCAATGTTTATCAGGTTATGAATCCTGATTTAGTTATCTGCAACATGGACGGCAACGTAAATTTGGAAATTGAGTTAACTATCACTAAAGGCCGTGGTTATGTACCTGCCGATGAAAATTCTAAAGAACATGCTATTGGCTTTATTCCTGTGGATGCTATTTATACACCTATTAAGAATGTGAAATACGCTGTTGAACCATATCGTGTTGAGCAACGCGTTGACTTCGAAAAATTAGTTTTGGACGTTACTACAGACGGTACTATTCACCCGGAAGAAGCTGTTAAAGAAGCCTCACGTGTTTTGATTCAGCACCTAATGTTGATTACTGACGAACATATTTCTTTCGATAGTCCAGCTACTACTGAAACAGAAATGGTTGATGAACATGTATTGCATATGCGTAAACTTTTGAAAACTCCTTTGGAAGATATGGATCTTTCGGTGCGTGCTTTCAACTGTCTAAAAGCGGCTAAGATTAATTCGCTAGAAGAATTAGTTCAGTTTAACACTAATGACTTACTGAAGTTCCGTAATTTCGGTAAAAAATCTCTGGTGGAAATTGAAGCTCTATTGATTGAAAAGGGATTAAGTTTTGGTATGGAATTGAGTAAATACAAATTAGACGAGTAAGAATATTTAATTAGCATTTTTTAGAACAAAGAATAAAAAGTCATGAGACACGGAGATAAAGTAAATAATTTAGGAAGAAAGACCGCTCACCGTCACGCGTTGATGATGAACCTTGCCATATCGCTTATTCGTTATAAGAGAATTTTCACTACTGTAGCCAAGGCAAAAGCGCTTAGAGGCTATGTAGAGCCAATCATCAACAGAAGCAAGGATAACACAACTCATAACAGACGACATGTGTTTAGTTTACTTCGCGACAAAGAAAGTATTAATGAGCTATTCAATGTTGTGGGAGGGAAAGTTGGTGATCGTCCGGGTGGATATACCCGTATTATCAAGACTGGTTTCCGTCCTGGTGATGCAGCTGAAATGGCGATGATTGAGTTAGTGGATTTTAATGAGGTCTATACTCAAAATAAAAATGCAGGTAAAACAGCCGAGCCTAAGAAAAAGACCAGAAGAGCTGGTGGAACTAAAAAAGCGGCTCCTAAAAAGAGTGCTAAGAAAGCCACAGATGCTAAAGAAGATACAACTGAAGAGTAATTTTTTTTACTCTAAACAAAAAACCCATCGCAACCTTGTGATGGGTTTTTTGTTTAGAGCTTAGATTTATATTTGATTGAAATATCCATATTATGGTAAATGTAGCAACGGATGCAAACTTTAAACAAAAGTTGTCTGAAAACTCTAGAGTAATTGTTAAATACTATGCCGACTGGTGCGGTTCATGCAAACTATTTGCCCCTAAGTTTAGAAGACTTTCAAATGACGAAAAGTATGTTGGCGTAGAATTTCTGGAGGTGAATGCCGAGGAAAATCCTGAAGCGCGGCAAGCAGGTGGGGTAGATAATTTACCATTCATAGCCTCATTTAAGAATGGGGTGCTTGTTAAAGGTTCTGCTAGTTCGAAAGAAGAATACGTTATTGCCGTGATTGAAGAAATACTCTAGTTAAACAGATATCTATGCAGTTACCCGAAATAAAAAGACTGAGTGAAACTTACACCACGGAGGAACTTAAAAAGGCTGAAGATGCCATTATGAATGAGGCTAAACCGGATATTGACGTTCATGGTAAAGATGAAGGCGAACAGCTAACTCATATTTTAGCAGCTATAGATATACTATATGATATGAAAAACAATAGTGTTGACCTCAGGACTGCCCTTCGCAACTACTCCCAACGAGTTAGAAATAGTATTTCTTAAAGAAACTGACCTGCTTCATAACGACTCGACATCATTAAAGTGTAGGATAACTTTCCGTATCAACTTCGCTCATCACGTCATAAATCACCTCAAATACATCTTCTGCATTGGGTTTGCTAAAATAATCACCATCTGTGCCGTATGCAGCACGATGCGCTTTAGCCGTGATTGTTCGAGGCTCGCTATCTAGCCAGCGAAAGGCCTGCTGTTCTTCAAACACTTTCTGAAACATAAAGGCCGAAGCACCGCCTGGTACATCTTCATCTAGAAACACAATGCGGTTAGTTTTCTTTACAGATTCAATAATGCGGTGATGTAGATCGAACGGTAGTAATGTTTGTACGTCAATAAGTTCAACGGAAATACCTACCTCTTCAAGTTGTTCTATCGCTTCTTCCGCGATCCGTACACAACTTCCATAGGTTACTAAGGTAACATCATCACCCTGTTTTAATACTTCAGGGATACCGAGCGGTACTGTAAAATTGGTCAAATTATCGGGTAGCATTTCTTTTAAACGGTAACCGTTCAAACATTCTATTACTAATGCCGGTTCATCACTCTGCAAGAGTGTATTATACATGCCGGCCGCCTGTACCATGTTACGGGGAACACAAACATACATACCTCGTAAGGAGTTTATAATCATTCCCATGGGAGAACCTGTATGCCATATTCCTTCCAGCCTATGTCCGCGAGTACGGACAATGAGAGGGGCTTTTTGAATGCCTCGAGTGCGATACTGCAAACAACTTAAATCATCGGCAAGTGGTTGCAGTCCATAATACAGATAGTCCAGATATTGAATCTCTGCAATTGGGCGGAATCCTCTTAATGCGAGCCCAATACCCTGGCCCATAATGGTAGCTTCCCGTATCCCTGTGTCAAATATTCTGTTATCACCAAACTTGTCTTGTATGCCATTGAAGCCCTGGTTCACATCCCCAATTTTACCTACGTCTTCACCAAAGGCTACCACATTGGGATATTTTTTGAAAATGCCATCAAAGGCATGATTGAGAATTTCGAAACCATTAAGGGTTTTAGAATCTTGAGAATATTCTGCAGGTACTACATCTACCTTCAAAGCGTTCAAACTACTTTCACTATGCAGGTGCGAACTATAGGTGTGCTGATACTTTTGCTGAAAATCCTTTAGCCAATCTCTGAGCTCATTCAGAGTTATAAAGTATTCTCCTCTAAAATGCCGAAGAACTTTCTTGCTCGCTTTGATAATGTCTTTGCGAACCGGATCGATGGCAGTTTGAATTTGATGGATTACAGAATCGGTAAACTCCGAATCTCCGAATTCTTCACCTAGCCTAGTAAGCAATTCAATAGCTTCACTTATCTCGCTCTTTAAAGGTTGGCTGAAAGTTTTCCAGGCTAGTGATTTGCTTTCTAAAACCTGAGCGCGTGCTTCATTTTGAATATCTGTCAGTTCATCAATCGTGGCAATTTTACTTTGTACAATCCACTCACTCATTTTTTTTATGCAATCGAAATCTTTTTCCCACTGCATGCGCTCTGCACTTTTATAGCGCTCATGAGAGCCTGAGGTGGAATGCCCCTGTGGTTGAGTTACTTGTATGATATGAAACAAAGCAGGTATATGTGTCTTCCGAACTTTTTCAATGCCTTGCTTATAGGTCTCTACCAGTTTGGGGTAATTCCAACCCTCACATACATAAATATCAAAACCTCGTCCCAACTCATCGGTCTGAAAACCTTTGGTAATTTCACTGATACTTTCTTTTGTTGTTTGATATTTTTTAGGAACAGAAATGCCATAACCGTCATCCCATACCGAAACAGCCAATGGAACCTGTTGTACTCCAGCTGCATTAAGAGTTTCCCAGAACAAACCTTCGCTGGTTGATGCATCGCCAATAGAAACAAAAGATACCTCATTTCCTCTATTACTGAACATAGTGAAGTTTTCCAGTTCGTGATTCTTGCGATATAGTTTAGATGCCAGCGCAAGACCTAAAGAGCGAGGCATTTGACCGGCTGTTGGAGAGCCATCGGCAGAGGAGTTGTGTCTGGCAGTTTGGTCAAGCCAATTGCCATTATCATCCTGTATTCTGGTGGCGTAATGACCGTTCATTTGCCGGCCACTGCTCATGGGTTCTTCTTTATGGTCAGGATTGGCGTATAGTTGAGCAAAAAACTGCTCCACAGTTATTTCTCCCAAGGCCATCATCCAGGTTTGATCGCGGTAATAACCACTTCGCCAATCGCCTGGTTCAAACGCCTTGGCCAAAGCTATCTGAGCCAGTTCTTTCCCGTCACCAAAAATACCAAACTTGGCTTTTCCTGTAAGCACTTCCTTCCGACCCATCAGACTGGTTTCACGGCTGATGCAGGCAATCCGAAAATCATTCAGTACCTCATTTTTAAAATCTTCGAAATTCATTTTGGTATTCGCGTGCTTACTCATAAAATAAAAAAAGTGTAATACGCGAATATAAAATTAAGGCACTAAGCTCGTTGTACAGAGTGTGGATATTGTGACTACAAAAGCGCAGCAAGAAAATTTTTCGGATTATCCGGGGTTAGTATAATTCGATTCGTATTTGTTATTAGCAACACATAATTGCTGCGTTGAGTTGCATACCATGTCATGTTGCCCAATTGTGTATTGGTGAATTTTCCAAAGTAGCCAAACAAGCCACCAACACCGAAAGTACGAATACTCCAGCGCATTTCAGCTTGGGTAGGTATGCGAATTTCAAGGATATCGGATCTGGAAATAATTACAGATGATAATGGCCTGTGAATGGTGATAACATCTCTGCTTACTGAATAGGCCGTTGGGTGGTATAAATAACAAAAAATGAAAGTGAGCCACAATGATGAAGTAATAGCAATCACGGCAACAAGCGTTAGCTGCTCATTGGTAAAAACAAAATAACTGATAGCTATAAAAAGCAGAAAGCATGCTGCGGAAATAATCAGAACTAAATTATCGAGCGGTGCTTTGAATTTCATGCCGGAGATTTGTGACTATTGCTTTTCTGCTCTCTTTTTAGACCTCCACCAGAAATAACCGATGGTTCCTATAATCAGATAGGGGGTAAAAAAAAGATACATCACACCTTTGTTGATACCATCTGAATTAGTTGACCCCGCATCGCGTGAACTTTCGGCTGTAGCCTGACACATAGAGCACTGCGCCTGTGCAGAGAATATGGAAAGCAGAATAATAACTGCTATGAGAAAGAAAGGAATGTACTTGATAAAACGGCTCATGGCATAAATGTATGAAGGGTTATGAATAGTATGGTGAAATTAACAGGTAAACTAAAACTCCTGTAAGGGAAACGTATAACCACAAAGGGAAGGTGTATCTGGCCCATTTTTTATGCTTACCAAACTCTGCAGTTAAGCTTCGATAAGCTGTAAATAATATAAACGGCAGTATTATGGCTGCCAGAATGATATGGGTAATAAGGATAAAAAAATAGAAACTTCTTAATACTCCCTCACCTCCAAACTTGGTTTCACCGGCAAAAAGATGATGAGCTATGTAAGATATCAAAAACAAGGATGACAAAACAATTGCCGATAACATTAACAGGCGGTGAACCTCGTATTTCTTTTGCTTTACCATGATTATGGCTGCTACCAGAAGGAGTGATACAGTAGAGTTGATTATCGCATTAACAGTGGCGAAAATATGCGGATTAAAAGGGAGCTGAATATTCAGATGTATTTTGGGTAGTGTGGCCACTACCAAAAACACCACAACAGAAAGAGTGGTAATAATACCGTAAGCAAGTTTGTCATTTTTTTGAATAGATGCCTTTATCATTTGTCAAATAGTTTTTTGGTGGTCTCTTTTTGTTTAGAAAAGCTGAAGCTGTTTTCACTTTCGCGTAGCAGTAATACAATATCTCCCATCAATTGATTTACCCGGTTGCTGTCTACCCCGCTGTAATAGCCTCGTATATTTCCCTGAGGGTCTACCAGTACCAATTTTTCGCTGTGTATAAATGCCTCCGGCCCTCCGCCATCATCATCGCGTGCTGTTATTCGAAACCCTTCACTCGCCAGCTTGAAAATAGTTTGCTTGTTGTTTCGCAAAAAATACCATTTACCGGGTATGGCATCGTGGTCATCAGCATATCTGCGTAGTACATTGATGGTGTCTTTTTCGGGGTCAACCGTAAACGATACAATTTTGAAGTTATCATCCTTAATAAACCCTTTCTGCACCCGTTCCAGACTATTGCTCATTTTGGGACAAATACCGGGGCAGGAAGCAAAGAAGAAATCAGCTACATAAATGTTGCCCCGCAGCGAATCCAGTTCCAGCGAGTCTCCGCTCTGGGTTTCAAATTTTGCATTGGGTATAACATGGTAAACAGAATCCATCACCTTTTCGCCTTTCAGGTTGGTTACTTCGGTCACTCCTTCGGCAAACATTTTATATGGGGCATGAGGTCTGTTTTTACGGGCGGTATAATTCATTTCGCCCGAGAACCATTTACTCATATATTCAGTAAAGGGCATTTTCAATTTCGGATTAAATAACTGCGGTATATACCAACTGGAAAACACCACTCCGAAAATGGGAACTAAAATAATGAGGGCGAGTGAAAAGTATTTGGCGAGTTTCTGTTTCATGTCTTTATTAAAGCGGTGCAATGATAAAACAGAAAAAACAGATGAAGGGGGTAATATGCGGTTTACGAATGCAAATCCGGGTTTCCGGTTTTCAGTTGAACAGCCGCCTTTTAACATCTTAAGCGGTCGCCCCCTTCGAGCCGGGTGTTATTGCAAATTACTCCTAATCTTAGGAGCTCTGTTTCCTTTTTCGGAAAGGCATCTCCTAAGCTTAGAAGCCCTGTTTTCTTTTACGGAAAGGCACCTCCTAAGCTTAGAAGCCCTGTTTTCTTTTACGGAAAGGCACCTCCTAAGCTTAGAAGCCCTGTTTTCTTTTTTGGAAAGGCACCTCCTAAGCTTAGAAGCCCTGTTTTCTTTTACGGAAAGGCACCTCCTAAGCTTAGAAGCCCTGTTTTCTTTTTCGGAAAGACACCTCCTAAGCTTAGGAGTCCTGTTCATGTTTCCGTGAATGCTTAGTCCGGGCAGGGGCCTAGCCAACCCAAATTTTCGGGTCAGTTTGAGAAATAGAACAGCTAAAAGACTTTAAACCCTATATTAGTGGGGTGATAGATTTGAAAAACAGGAGTAATACTAAATGATGAATCGCTTTTTTCTTGGTGTCATATTACTTGTTAGCTCTTGTGCGAATGCGAGGGCTCAGGGGAGTTCAGAAGTCAATACTTATTATTTCTACTCGCATAATGTATCGCCTACCGCGCCTACAGTGAATGATTCCGTGTATGTATATTTTGTAATAGAGTTTCCTCAATATAACGCAAGAAAAATTTCAGGCAATTGCAATGTTGCGGATACCATTGTCTATCATGGGTGCTATTTCAACCCCGGATTTGGCCAGTCATATTCTTATGTATATGACACATTAAGCTTAGGCAAACTTTCAATTGGTGAGCATGATGTTTTTGTTGTAGCCCGCTATGCACTAAACTCAACCGATAGTGCTTGCCTTACCACAAACGATGCCTGGAACGATACATTACATCTGGTTATTAATGTTTCAGAGCAGACGGAAGTAGTAGCTACAACTGCTGCCGAGTTATTATTATACCCCAACCCCGCCACCACCCAACTGATTATAGAAAGCCAGGACTTAGAAATAACTGAGGTTAACATTTACAATGCCACCGGCAGTTTAATGATGGCTGTTCATCTAAATAATAAATACTATCTGCTTAATACCGAGGCCTTAGTCCCCGGTATTTATATAGCCGAGATAAAAACCCAACAGGGTAGCGTAAGAAAGCGTTGGGTAAAGATGTAGGAGGGTATATGTGTTAACCAATATTTTTTGTTGGTAACAGCAACTCAGCATAATCATTCTGTTGAAAAGGGCTATCCTTTTATATTCGCTCATTCCACTGAACGTATGAGAAAGATTTTTCTATTCCTGTTTTTGCTTACAGCAACCTGCTCCATAACAACTGCCTCCGATTTGCGCAGCGATTCCATAGACATTGTTTCTGTTGATTTAAAAATAGATGTTACCGATTTTGCGGGTAGAAATCTGAAAGGAGACGCCTCCATAAAGATAAAGGGTCTTGTCAATGGAGTTAATTCCATTCGGCTGGATTTATTGAAACTGACCGTGGACTCAGTGAAGCGCAGCGGGGTGACTACTTCGTTTTTGTATAACGACTCTACCTTGCAAATTCCTCTCTCTCCCATTCTCCATCAGTTTGATTCTACCACCGTGGAGGTATTTTATCACGGTACACCCTTACAGGAAGCCGGTGATTTTGGTGGATTTTTCTGGAATACATCTCACGCTTTCAATATTGGCGTAAGTTTTATTTCAGACCCGCACAATTACGGGCGAGTATGGTTTCCCTGCTTTGACAACTTCAGAGAGCGCAGTCTGTTTAGTTTTCATATTACCACTAAAGATTTTCATAAAGCATTTTGCAATGGTTTGTTTCAGGGGGTAACCACTCAGGGAAATACCAAAACATGGAACTGGCAACTTCATCAGGAAATTCCATCTTATCTGGCATCTATAGCAGTAGCCGCATACCAAACCCTGTATGACACGGTGCAGGGAATTGGTGGTGTGAAACCTATTGAGCTGGCGGCCAGGAATATTGATACCGCTTCCATGCGTAATTTGTTTGTGCATCTGCCCGATGCTTTCCATATTCAGGAAGGGTTATGGGGCGAGTACAAATGGGACCGGGTTGGTTATTGCATAGTGCCATTTACTGCCGGTGCCATGGAGCATGCCACCAATATTTTTTTCATGAACTATTATCTCAATCAACTCTCAGACGATTGTGAGGACGCGATGGTTCATGAGTTAAGTCATCACTGGTTTGGTAATTTGGTTACCTGCGATTCAGCCTCCGAAATGTGGCTGAACGAAGGCTGGGCACGCTATAATGAAATGCTTTTCCATGAACACTATTACGGAGCCGATGATTATCGTTTTAAAGTGCGCGAGAAACATGAGTATGTACTGCATCAGTCACATATTCGTGATGGAGGCTATTTACCGGTGAGTGGTGTACCTACTTTAAACACCTACGGAAGTACGGTGTATGACAAGGGAAGCGATGTGATACATACGATGCGTAGTTACCTGGGCGACTCAATTTTCTTTCATTGCGTAAAAAACTATATCACTGACTTTTCGTGGAAGAATGCCAGTACGGCTCAGTTACGCGATTATCTTTCACAGTGTTCGGGCATCAGCCTGAATGATTATTTTGCTGACTGGGTATATGCTCCCGGTTTTCCGCATTTCTCCATAGAAAATAGGCAAATTCAATACACGCCCTCTATTCAGAATTATACCGTTGAATTTACCATCCGTCAGCAATTGCATCAGGCACCACATTATTATAATAATGTGCCTTTGCAAATCCGTTATTTCGATGCGCATGGTAATAGCACCACCGAAACCGTGATGGTAAGCGGTGAATGCACGCATCATGTGGTTCAGTCCATGACACCTTATGAGCCGGTTTATATGGCTCTTGATATGGATGAAAAACTTCAGGATGCCATCACCGATGAATGGAAAATGATTGACAGTGCAGGGAGTTACGATTTTGGTACCGCCAAACTGGTGCTGAATGTAAATAATGTTTCAAATACAAACCTGGTAAGGGTGGAGCATAACTGGATACGCCCTGAGCCGATGAAAAATAAAATAGTCGGATTGCATCTGCACGACAAGCGATACTGGACCATAGATGGAGTTTTTCAACCCAACTGGTTGGCCGATGCAAGATTTGATTATGATGGAACGGATATATCGCTCGACAAGACTTTTTTTACCAACGCGGAAGACAGTCTGGTGATGATGTATCGTGCAAATGCTGACAGCGAGTGGGTGGTTGTTTCTTCCTATACGGTGAATAAGGGAGTTAATGCTTCGGATAAGAAAGGTTATATTACGGTGTCTGGAGCGGCAAAGGGACAATATTGCATGGCCATGCGCAATGCTGCTATCATCGATACCACACTTGCATTAAGTGATTGTGTTTATTCTTCTATTTCGGAAGCAGTTACTTCTAATGACTGGCACGTGTTCCCTAATCCGGCAGTTGGTTGGGTTGCAGTTCATTTTACTCCGGATATGTTTAGCCACTTAGCGCTATATGACCTACCGGGTCGCATTCTTCATGAACAAACTCTTAGCCTGGTTCAAACTCAGGTTCAAATACCATTACATCATTTGCAGGCTGGTATTTACCTGCTTACTATTACTGATTATACCGGACGAAAAATCGCTAAAAGGATAGTCAAAGAATAAGGCTCAGGATAATTCATCAGGGAATTTCTGCAGTTAAGAAGTTCATTAGATATGCTGAATAGGGCTCTCAGAGTGGCATGAATTAAGCATCCGCCACTATGGGCACATTACCGCATTTTCCTATTTTCGCCACCGCCCGATTTACCGAAGGGCATCACCAAAATATCTGCTATGCAAAAAAGAATTTTGCCACACGTTGTTGCCGTGCTCACATTCGCGCTGTTAACCATTGCTTATTTCATTCCGGCTTATCAGGGCAAGTCGCTCAGTCAGGGGGATATTACCCAGTGGGAAGGCATGAGTAAAGAAATTACCGATTGGAACAAGGCGCATCCGGATGAACCGGCTTTGTGGACCAACCGCATGTTTGGCGGTATGCCTGCGGTACAGATTTCGCAAAACTATCCGGGCAACTTTGTGAACAAGATTGTGCGAGCGTTGCAGGTATTTTTTCCGGAGGCTACGGTGTTGCTCTTTATGATGTTTGCCGGGTTTTATATTCTGCTGCTTTGTATGGGGGTAGAAGCCTGGCTGGCTTTGGCGGGTGCATTGGCTTACGGGCTTTCGTCTTTCATTATCATTTCCATAGAGGCGGGACACAACACTAAAGTGCAGGTGATGAGTTTGATGGCTCCTGTGCTGGGAGGAATTATACTGGCCTATCGGAAAAATATTCTGATAGGTGCGGCTGTTACGGCCTTGTTTCTTTCTATGGCTATTGATTCAAACCACTTGCAGGTAACCTATTACCTGATGATGGTGGTAGGGGTGATAGGTTTATATTATCTCATCAACAGTATTCTTGAAAAACAGCTTGCTCACTTTGCTAAAGCTACCGGAGCATTAATTGTGGCAGCTTTACTTGCTGTATTACCCAACACAGCCAACTTGTGGAGTACGCAGGAATATGCCAAAGATACCATTCGCGGAGGTTCATCAGAGTTAACTAAAAAGAAACAAACTACCGATGGCGGATTAGATTTTGAATACGCCAGCCGGTGGAGTTATGGGTTTACGGATGGAGAAATTCTTTCGGTGCTGATTCCTAACATGAAAGGCGGCAGCAGCGGTGGCGAGTTGAGTGAGAGTTCGAATACTTACAAGGAAATGTTGAATAAAGGGGTGCCTGAAAACACCGCCTTGCAATACATCAAGCAGATGCCGCTCTACTGGGGTGCTCAACCGTTCACTTCGGGGCCGGTGTATTTTGGTGCGGCTATTGTTTTTCTGTTCGTATTCTCCTTGCTGATTGTAAGAAACAACATCAAATGGGCTCTGCTTGCTTTGACCATCTTCTCCATGCTACTCTCATTTGGCCACAATACACCATTCTTTAAATGGATGTTTGATTTGCTGCCATTCTTCAACAAGTTCCGTACGCCTTCTATGGCTTTGGTTATTGCTGAACTCACCGTTCCCTTATTAGCTATTTTAGGCTTGAATGAAATTGTGAATGGTAAAAATTCGAATGAAGATTTACTGAAGAGATTGAAAATTGCCGCAGGGGTAACGGCTGGTATTGTAGTTTTGTTTGGCGTATTGGGAGGTATGTTTTTCAACTTCTCCGGTGATGGAGATAAACAGTATTATGATAATAACAATGGCTGGCTGATAGATGCCATTAAAGTTGACCGCGCCAGTTTACTGCGCACCGATGCTCTCCGCTCATTGTTTTTTATAGCCGCGGCATTTGGTTTAATCTGGTTCTACCTGCAAAAGAAGTTTTCGAAACAGATTTTCATAGCCGGACTTGTGGCTGTGTTTTTCATAGACGGCTGGTTAGTTGATAAACGTTTCTTAAACTCCGATAACTTTAAAGATACTACAGAACAACAAAACGCTCACGCACCCTCTCAGGCCGACCTGGATATTCTGAAAGATACTGACCCTGATTTTCGTGTATTCAATGTAACGCGTGATCCGTTCAACGATGCTATGACTTCGTATTACCACAAGGCAGTGGGAGGTTATCACCCAGCCAAACTTTTTCGCTATCAGGATTTGATTGAAAATCAGATTTCGAAAAACAACATCAATGTGCTGAATATGTTGAATACGAAATACATTATCGGGCAGAATCCTCAAACTAAAGAGCCGATGTCGCAGTTTAATCAAACGGCCTGTGGCCACGTTTGGTTTGTCAAGGAAATTAAGTGGGCTAAGAATGCTGATGAAGAAATGGCATCATTAACCGACTTTGATCCGAAGAATACCGTGGTAATTGATGAGCGCTATAAAAGCTTAGTAGGCAACTGGCAGGCCGCAACTGATAGCAGTGCCACCATCCGATTAGATGAGTATACGCCTAACCGCTTAACGTATTCTTCTAAAGCATCATCTCCACAACTGGCGGTGTTCTCTGAAATCTATTACAACGAAGAAAAAGGCTGGCATGCCTATCTCGATGGTCAGTTGGTTCCTCACTTCCGTTGCAACTATGTGTTAAGAGGCATGGTGTTGCCGGCCGGCTCGCACAAAATTGAGTTCAAATTTGAACCCAAGAGTTTTGTTACCGGAAACAAGATTGCCTATGCCGGTTCGTTCCTGTTATTTGCTTTTGTATTTGGCACACTGGGTTTTGCCGGCTACAAAAAGATGAAAGAAATGGAAGCCGAACCGCAAGAGGAAGTGAAGAAAAAAGCGGACCCGGCTCCCGCTGCTAAGAAGAAAAAGTAAACAGAAAATATCTACTAGAAAGAATGCTAACACTGGGAATACATGACGGGCACAATGCATCGGTTTGTTTGATGCAGGACGGGAAGATTATACACGTGATTCAGGAGGAACGCCCAACCAAAGAAAAAAATCGCCATGATTTTCCCTTTGCGGCACTGGAACTTCTGTTTAAGAAAACAGGGTTCAAACCGACTGATATTGATGAAGTAGGCATGAATGGTTATGCCATTGCACGACCGAGAGACCGCAAGGGAATTCTGAAACAATATGAAAGCTATCTGCATACCGGTTCGGAACTAAGCCTGAAAAAAAAGTTGCAACAGATTCCTTTTATCTATAGTCAATATCTGAAGAAGAATCAGAAAATGCGTTTCGAGAATCTGGCTAAGGCCGGCTTTACCGACCGAAGTAAAATTAAGTTTGTTGAACATCACCTGACACATGCTGCTTCAGCCTACTATGGCAATGGCAATTTTAATGAAGATGTATTGGTGTTAACTAACGATGGTTCGGGTGACGGCCTTTGTGCTACTGTAAATATTGGCTCCAAGGGAACTTTGAAGCGCATAGCCGAGGTAAGCGAAAAGCATTCGATTGGTTCGCTGTATGCTTATTATACTTTCTTAACCGGCATGGTTCCATTAGAGCATGAATACAAGATAATGGGCATGGCTCCTTATGCTTCTAAAGCAGGCTCTAAAAAGATTGCCGATGAGTTTCGCGCCATGTTTGATGTAAGCAGCGATGGAGTTACCTGGGCTTTTAATAGAGGCAACTCGGTAAACGATGCTGCTAAGTTTCTGCAAGAGTTCATGTTTTTGAAACGCTTTGATTATCTGATGGGAGGCCTGCAAATGTTTGCCGAAGATTTTCTGGTTGACTGGGTAAGAGCCTGTATTAAGAAAACAGGCATCAAAAAAATTGCTCTTGCTGGTGGAACCTTCATGAATGTGAAAGCCAACAAGCGTATCATGGAGTTGCCAGAAGTTGAATCTATTTTTGTTTTCCCTTCCTGTGGCGATGAATCGAACCCGGTTGGTATTTGCTGGCATTTACAACAGGAGAAGTTTTTGAAAAACTTTGAGCTGAAGAATGTTTACTGGGGTATTGAATACAACGATGCCGAGGTGCTTCGCGCTTATGAGAATTATAACTTTAAAAAGAAATACACGCTGACCCGTAAAGATGATATTGAACATACCGCTGCCAAGCTGTTAAGTGAAGGCCATGTGGTGGGTCGTTTCAGCGGGCGCGAAGAATTTGGTGCGCGTAGTTTGGGTAACCGTGCTTTAATTGCCAATCCATCGAATGCGGATGTGATAAAGGAGATTAACGAGATGATTAAGAGCCGTGATTTCTGGATGCCATTTGCCTGTTCGGTGCTGGATGAATACTACGATAAGTATGTGGTAGATTACGGAAAGAATCATCCGTATTACATGATTATGACGTTTGATACCAAGCCTGAAGCTGTAAAAATAAAGGCCGGTGTGCATCCGTATGACGGCACGGTTCGTCCACAATTGGTAACAGCCGGGCATAACGAAAAGTATCATTACCTGATTAAAGAGTTCAGCAAGCTGACGGGTATTGGCGGAGTGCTGAACACTTCACTTAATCTGCACGGATTACCCTTAGTGCATACTCCTGAAGATGCTTTTTACCTGATAGAAAATTCGAGCCTCAACTATCTGGCGATTGAAAATTATCTGCTGGAAAAAATAGGATGAAGCGCGTACTCATCATAGCCTATTATTGGCCACCCAGTGGTGGCTCAGGCGTGCAGCGATGGGTCAAGTTTGTCAAACATCTTCGAAATTATGGTTGGGAGCCTGTTATCTATACTCCCGAAAATCCATTTGTTACCGAGCATGATGAATCGTTGCTGAAAGAAATTCCGGAAGGAGTAGAAGTGCTGAAGGTTCCTGTATTTGAGATAACGAAATACTTTAGTGCACCTACTGTTTCAAATACTTCCGCTTCTAGTACGCCATCGCTGTTTGGTCAGCTTAAAAAATCGGTTGGCAGTTTTGTTCGGGGTAATTTCTTTATTCCCGACCCGCGGGTAACCTGGGTGTCTCCATCGGTGCGATTTCTAACAGCTTATCTGGAAAAGAATAAAGTGGACGCTATTGTTTCTACCGGTCCGCCTAACAGCATGCATGTTATTGCAGCCGAGGTAAAGAAGAAAACCGGTATTCCCTGGCTGGCAGATTTTCGTGACCCGTGGATGGAAGTGCTGAAGTTTCATGACTTTAATATTTCAGCTTTAGCAATGGATCGTCATCAAAAGCTTTTTAATCAGGTATTGAAAACTTCGGATAGCATTATTGTGGCTCACCCGAGTGTGAAGCCGAACTTTAAAAAGTTGACATCTACACCCGTAGAAGTAATTACCAATGGATACGATACCAAAGACATGGAGCAATGTCCCGTTGTTGATTTAGACAAGGCGAAGTTTAATCTGGTGTTCATCGGTATTTTATACGATGCCCTCAACTCTTCACCGTTTTGGCAGGCCATAGCTGAACTTGCAGCAGAGAATCATGCTTTTAAACAAAAACTGCAACTGTTTTTTGTAGGTAATGTGAAGCAGGCAGCCATGAATGATCTGGAATTGCATGGGCTAATGAAGCAGTCGGTTTTTACCGGTTATGTAAACCACCTCACTGCCGTTAGTTATGAAAAAGCAGCTGATGTTCTTTTGCTGTTTACCCCGGCCGGTGATGAGTTTAGATACATTATTCCGGGTAAGTTGTTTGAATACTTGGCGACAAAGAAACCTATTCTATGCGTAGCGCCAATTCAAAATGATTCTGCACAAATTGTCATAGATACTAAAGGTGGCGAAGTAGTTTCTCCCAGCGATAAAGCGGCTATTAAAAAAATGCTTAGTCATTTGTTTGATGCTTATGAGAAAGGAACCTTGAATGTTTCTTCACAAAACGTGGAGCAGTATGAACGGAAGAAACTGACGGAGAAGTTAGTGGCTGAGTTAAACCGTATTGCCCGATAAAAGCCGCTCACAAAATTGCAGCAAATTCTTTCTTCTCATCTCCAAAGTATAGTTATCGGCAATTCTTTTTCTGGCGGCTTTGCCTAATGAAGCAGTATCGGATTGTATCGCTGTTTCAATCAACTGTTTTAGTTCATCCGCATTTCGTTTGTTCAACACAAAGCCGCTGTTGCCGATTATTTCAGGGATGGAAAAAACATTGGAGCCGATAGGAACACATTCGCAGAGCATGGCCTCGCATAATGAATTAGGAAAGCCTTCAGCTATGGAAAGTTGCAGATAAAATTCATGCTGACTTAATACATCGGACAGTAACTCATTTTTTACCGGTGGAAGAATCTTCAGGTTCGGATATCTTTGGGGAATCAGCGATTCATCGGGAACTCCCAGTATGGTAAACTCACAATGAGGAAATAAAGGCGCCATTTCCACTATCAGGTCAACGCCTTTTAGTTGATATTGGAAAGGGAATTCCCAACCACTGCAAACCGTGATGAATGAGTTCTTCTTTTTCGGTTTTGTGCAGTGCCATTTTACAGCATCGTAACCATTGGTTATTTCGGTAAAGGGAGTTTTTAATTGAGGTAAGCGGGCATAGATTCCCTGTGGTGTTGGTTCGGTGGCATCATAGGTATATTCTGATTTCATCAGCGAATGATGCTTTGGAGCGATATGCGAACACCATTGAAAGGTAAGCGCGGTAGCTTTGTTTAAAAAGCGTTTTTGCCAGTTGCCATACTGCAAAGCCGGAAAGTAATGTGCATCGGTGCCACCCACAATCACTAAACAAGGTTTGCGAAACAGGCGACCAAAAAGGGCAGGCAGTAAGGAATGATAGCTGGCAAATTCGCAAATTATCAAATCAGTTTTACCGATATTCTTTATCAGGAAAATCAATTGAGAAAGAAAACGAAAGGGCGTATCCGATTTTTTCTTTGCATGAAAATCATGCGAAGTAATGTGGTAAGCGGAAGAGATAATCTCTACATCTTTCTTCACGAAAGAGGCGAGATAGTTATAGCATAAAAGAATGTTCTTCTTTTTGCTCAAAGTCTGCTTTTAAGGTTGGTCATTACCAAATCCTGCTTAGACTTTTGCACTACTTCTTTTAAAGGGCGCAAAGGTTTAATCACGATGTTCTGGTAATCGTATTGCTCGGTGTGCAGCGCATACGGCTCAACACATTCGATATAGAAGCCGTTATCGTAAGCCAGTTTGGTGAAGTGGTTCAGGTGCAGCGGCTGGTCAATTATCTGCAGCAAATCGGGGCGGTGTTTATGTATCCACTCCAGCGCTAAAGGCTCGGGATTGTTGATGAGTATCACGGAGTTTTCGTGCACTAAGTTTTTCAGCGTGCTGAATATTTTGGGATGCGTTTCAACCGGAATGTGTTCCAGCACATCGGGGAAAACAACAAAGTCAAACTTCTTGGCATAGCTGAAATCGGTCATGTCGGTAATTACAAAGTCAACGCGGTTTTTTACTGCGGTGTATTTGTTGCGTAAGAAGCCGATGGTTTGCGGACTGATATCGGCACCGGCAAAGAAACCGTTGGTTAAGTAGTTAATCAGCAGGCCGGAGAGAGAACCGATTCCGCAACCTATTTCCAGAATAGACGAGTTGGGTTGAAGCCCGGCTTTTTTCAGATTTTTTAAAATAGTGCGGTGTCTGCTGTTGGGTTTGGATAGTCCTTTGGCTTCGTATTCGGCCCATTCTTTATCGTAGAAATTGGCTACATCGGTAGCGGTGGCGTTCGGCTGCTTTGTCATAATAATCTTATACTTGCGAATTGATTTTGTAACGCAATATTCGTGATTTAGAACAATATGATTGAATTAAATGCAGAGGAAAAAGCCCTGGCCGCGAAATTCAGCCGTTTGAAGGAGGAAGCAGGGTCGCACTCGCCCAGTATTTTCACCTTTAAGCAGAAGCTTCCCGAACTGGATATTAAGATAGATGCGTGTTTTCTTTCGAACCCTTACGCTACCGATTTGTTTCTGGAATACTTTAACCGCGAGGTGATGAGCACCGGTAAAATTCGGGAGTTGCTGGAGTTTTACCCCTCGCAAAACCAGGTGATAGCCGAACTGCTGGGTAACTTTTTGAAAGTAGCACCCGAGCAGGTATTTGTCGGTAACGGAGCTATTGAAGTAATACAGGCCGTAATTCACAACTTCACCAAAAAGAAGATACTGATTAATATTCCTACGTTTTCGAGTTACTACGAATTTGCCAAAGATGACATTGAAGTAGTTTATAACAACCTGAAGAAGGAAGAAAACTATCAGCTGAACGCAGCCAACTTTCTGGCCAAGGTGAAAGAAGAACAGCCCGATACGGTGGTGATTATTAATCCGAACAATCCGGATGGGGGATATATTTCGTTTTCGGAGCTGGAGAATATTTTGAAAGAGCTGACAGCGGTAGATACCATTATGCTGGATGAAAGCTTTATTCATTTTGCTTATGAGAACTCCTCGCTGGACCCGGTGAGTACCCTTTCGCTGATTGATAAATATCCGAACCTGGTGATTATAAAAAGTATGAGCAAAGACTTTGGTATTGCCGGAGTGCGCGCGGGTTACGGAGTAATGAGCAAGGAGCGGGTGCATAAGCTGATTAAGAACGGTTATTTATGGAACTCGAACGGCTTGAGTGAATTCTTTTTCCGTTTGTATGTGCGCGATGACTTTGCTAAAGATTATGAACTGGTGCGCAAGAGATATATTGCGGAAACCATTGAGTTTATTCAGCAGTTATCGAAACTGAAAGGGATTAAGGTACTGCCGAGTAAAGCCAACTTTGTGCTGGTAGAAATATTAGATGGTGTAAAGAGTATGGACTTTGTTACTGCGCTGCTGATTAAGCATGGCATTTATGTGCGCACGGCTAACGATAAGATTGGTTTAGAAGGACAATACATTCGTGTGGCATCGCGCAATAAAGAAGAGAACGACTTTATGGTGAAGGCTTTTGAACAACTGCTTGCTTAACCATGGGGCGGGCGATATTCAATCGGGTTTGTCAATTTTTTTTCGCCACGCTGTTTGTATTGAAGTCGAAGCTTAGCAAGCATCAATCATTGTATGTGTTTGATTTGGATAATACGCTGGGCGATACTTTTCCTACCCTTACCAAAACCTATTCATCTGAAAAAGAAAGGCTGCTTTCTATTCCTGTTTTTCCGAAGCTTAAGAGAGTTGTGCAGATGCTGATGCAGTCGCCAAGCCGGCAGGTTGTTTTTTTGACTGCGCGCAGTTATAAAGTATGGTTTACCACGCAGCAATGGTTACAGCAAAACGGTATCGATGCTTCGCTGTGCAATATTGTGATAGTGCAAAAGCCGATGGATAAAATTGAGCTGCTGCAAAAGATTCTGCCAAGAAACAAGACCGTTTACCTGATAGATGATATGACCTGGAACCACGAAAAAGGGGAGATGAAGTTTTACGAAACGGAAATTCAACTACTTTCGAAACTTCCGGTGCGTTATATCGGCTACCAAACCATTCATCGTCATCAATCGAAACTATAGCAAGTGGCAGGATTTATTAATCGAAACATTAAGCGGGCTATCCGCCTCTATTTTACTTTCAGAACCGTTAACTGGATAAAGTTTTTTCAACTGCATGATAAGGATGCCGATGTGGTGTTGCTGATGCGTCCGCAGTTCAGCAGTATTTTTAAAGATACGTTTGAACCCGATATTATTCTCATGGGCGTGCTGGTGAAGATGGGGCTCAGGTTTCGCGTATACCGTGGCAGTGAATACGGGCAGTTTCAAAACAAGACCATAATTTACAATGCCAGCTATTTCATGAACGAGCACGGGTTTCAGAACTACAGTGCTTTTCAAACGTATGTGATGCAGCAGCTGGAGTATCAGGGCAACCGCGTGTTTCCGCGAGCCGATGAGATTGTTTACTGGGAGAACAAAGAATACATGTATGCGAAGTTTAAGGAGCTGGGCATTAAGCATCCCGATACATCGATGTTCCATTCGTACGAAGAGTTTAAGCAGGCCAAGCTCAAGTTTCCTTTGCTGATTAAGGAGGCACACTCCCATGCGGCTGAGGGAGTTTACAAGGTGAACACGCCTGAAGATGCCGAGCGCCTGCTGACCAGCGAGAAGTTTATGAGCAACAACCGGGTTATCATTGCGCAGCAATTGCTGAACATGCGGAAGGACCTGCGCGTAACGGTGCTGGGCGATGAAATTGTGCTGCATTACTGGCGCACGAACCCCAGCGATGAATGGAAACCCACCAGCACCAGCCATGGAAGTGGCGTTGACTTTGTCACCTTCCCCGAGAAATGGCGCAGTTATTTTATGGAGGTGAACCGAAAGCTGAATTTGAAAAGCGGAGGCTACGATTATGCCTGGGAGAACGATGATTTGGAAACCGAACCTATTTGTCTGGAGGTGAGCCCTACCTATCAGCCCAATCCGCCAGCTGATATTACCGGGCGGCCTTATACCTACGGGCAATGGAAAAAGAAACTGCTCTTGAAAGACTCGTGGGATGAGGCGTATACAGAGTTTTATTTCGGTATCCGCTATAAGGTTTTTGAATCGTATTTTAAGGAGGCAGGGGTTTTGAAGAAATAGGCTGGGATGATGTGCTGATAGGCTGATAGGATAATTATTTAGAGGCAGAGGTCATTTGGGTGAAGTCCAAAGCAGTTCAGGAAAGAGCAAAAGCTGTTCAGGTAAAGACAAAAGCTGTTCAGGAAAAATCAAAAGCTGTTTAGGTTTAGACAAAAGCTGTTCAGGTGGAGTCAAAAGCTAAGCAGAAAAAGGTAAAAGCTGAATAGGTAGAGACAAAAGCTGTTCAGAAAAAAGTAAAAGCTGTTCAGGTAAGGACAAAAGCTGTTCAGAAAAAATCAAAAGCTGTTCAGGTAAGGACAAAAGCTGTTCAGGTGGAGACAAAAGCTAAGCAGAAAAAGGTAAAAGCTGTATAGGTAGAGGCAAAAGCTGAACTGGAAAAGACAATAGCTGAGCTGGAAAAAGCAAAAGCTGTTCAGGTGGAGACAAAAGCTAAGCAGAAAAAGGTAAAAGCTGTATAGGTAGAGGCAAAAGCCACGTTTTTTTGTGTTAAAATTGCTGTTTGATTGGGAAAAGAACCATAGGGGAGGGGAAATGAATGGTTGAAGAGAAGAAAAGTGTGAAGAGGGAAGAGAAAAGCACGATAGATTTTTTGTTAAAATGTCATTTTTTTAAAAGAAGGTATGAGCGATTATTTTTACAAGAGAGTGGACGAAAGTTGCTACAAAGACCTTGTTTATTTATTTGAAGCTGCTTTTAACACAAAAACAGACATTAATTATTACCGTCATAAAATGGATACCGGATACCTTGGTGTAAGACATTTAGGATATGTTGCGTATGATGAAAGTATGAAGCCGGCAGCATTTTATGGTGTGTATCCTTATAAAACTGAATATAAGGGCAAGGAATATCTAGCCGCACAGTCGGGAGATACGATGACGCACCCTAGCCATACCGGAAAGGGTTTGTTTACCACACTTGCTAAAATGACTTACCAACTTGCCAAAGAAGAGGGCATTCAATTTATTTTTGGTTACCCTAACCAGAACTCCTACCCCGGGTTTGTAAAAAAACTGAGTTGGACACACCGGGAGAATATGACGAATTATGTGATAAACGTGGTCACTTTTCCCTGTGCTGCTATTGCCAAAAAGGTTCCCTTTTTGCTGCCGCTACATAAGCGTTATGTTCGTTTTGTTGCAGGTTTTTACCCAAGCAAAAAGATTTTTCTAGCCAGTTCAGTTATCAATCTACAGTATGGGGGAGTGATACGAAATGAGGAGTTTCATCGGTATAAATCATATTACGATAATTATCTGGTTGACTTAGGCGGATGTACTGCTTGGGTTAAAGTAGACGGTTCGCTTGCCATTGGAGATATTGAATTACAGGATGCTGCTCACGTTACTACCGTGATACGGAAAATTAAAAAACTTGCCTTCTGGTTAGGCTGCAATAAAATACTGTTTGCGGTAGGTAAAGACACCAACTGGGATTTGCTTTTAAAAGGCAAATATGAAAACATGGAAGGAATACCCGTTGGCTATTTAGACTTACAATCCGGATTACCGCTGGAGAATATGAAATACATTATGGCTGATTACGACACTTTTTAAAAGCCAAGTCGGTTGAACTCCCGGTTAACGTGTATCATACACGATTCGAAAGTGGTAGTAGAGCTAATGCAGCATCGGGGTAAAATAGATAAGTCGTTTTTATCGGAATCACATTGGGGGTCTACCGCCAGTAAATTTCTATAGCCCGCTTCTAAACATATCTTTTTGACATCTTCGGTATAGCTACCATCCGGAAATGCTAAGGAGTAAACCTCCTTTTGAATTAAATCTTCCAGTGTCTTCTTACTTTGAGTAATTTCTTTTCCAGCATCTGCTAAGGAGATAAGTCCAAGATTAGGATGGTGGTGTGAATGAGCGGCTATTTCAACCAAGCCTGAATCGGACAATTCTTTCAATTGCTGACGGTTCATTAATTTCCAGTATTCGCGAGGAAACTGGGGTATGTAATCTTCTATCTTTACCTGTTTACGAATTTCAACGTACAATCGATTTCTGTTTTCGATATTCAGGGACTTTGCGAAAACTTTCAGGTCGTCAATACTACTTAACGGAGGCCTGTTAAACATACTCACATCAATCTTACCGGGATTTAAATCAGTTTTTACAAAGTCGATTATATCGTACCAGGTTATCAGATCTTCGTTTTCTATGGCCTGACTAATAATATACATGGTAGCCGGAAAGTTGTATTTGCGCAGTAAGGGGAATACCCGGGTGTAGTTATTCTCGTACCCATCATCGAAGGTGAGGGCAATGGTTTTTCGTTTTGGAACAAACCCTGTGCGATACATTCGGAATATTTCATCCTGACAAACTACATCAAAGTTCTGTTGGAAATATTGAAGGTGCTGTTCAAACTGTTTTAGCCCGATAGGGCCAAGGCTAACTTCATGGTCAGGGTTTTCAACCACCCCGTGGTATACCAGAATCAGTTTATTGTGGTGGGCAAAAAAAGAAAATAGTTTTTCCAGATTCAGTGTTACCACTGCCGGAAAAACTATTTTTCTTGCTATACTTTTTACTAAGGACAATTGATCAATTTTAAAATACTACGCAGCAAGTTTAGCGTAATATTTCAAAACGCGTAGAGGACATTTGTCCGCTCTTGTCCTTAACACTTAATATGTAAACTCCGTTTGAAAAAGTTGCTGTGTTCAGGTCAAATTTATTTTGAGAGGAGTTGCCGGTCTTAATCAACTTGCCATCAACGGAGTAAACATCAAACTGAATCTGAGAAACTAAATCTCCTTGAATATTTACATTTAATTGATTGGTAGCCGGGTTAGGGTAAACTGCTAACTGCGTACCTTCTATACCCGGATTTTCTTCTAAACCAGAGATTGTTGTACATGAACCAAAAGCGCTAACGGTTTTGTAGTAGGAGTCACCATCATAGTCGTACCCGTTAACCAGGTAGCCTACATTGTTTATAACGAAATTAGCTGAGTGAGCGGTTGGTAAACCAGGTAAGCTTGGTGCCGGGGACCAAGTATCCGCTACCGGGTCATATACATACATATCATTTAATGCGAAGTAATTACTTCCGAAATTACGAGCACCACCGCCCAGATAAGCCTTTCCGTCAATTACAAATACCATTGCTTCAAATCTCACTTTGCCAGGGAAAGCAGCAATTGGTGTCCAAGTATCTGTTGACGGGTTATATTTATAGAAATCTTTAAAGAGAGTACCTGCACCTGTTGTACCAGAACCAGCATAGCCAAAATTGCCAATTGAGAAACCTACCGGATTAACGCTTGCATTGCCCGGATAGCTTGCTTTTGATGTCCAAGTGTCGGTAGCAGCGTTGTATTCATACATAGTAGTGCTAGGTTGGCTGGAATTACGTGCACCACCACCTACGTAGGCTTTACCATTGATTACAAATTCAAAACAACCACCAACACCGCTTTCAGGAAAAGCAGCTTTTGAAGTCCATGTATCATTGATAGGGTCGTACTCATAAGTAGAGTTAACATAAGTAAAGCTTGAATTCTGCCCACCTACTATGTATCCTTTATTACCAATAGTAAAACTGGCAGGTTGTACCATGCTGTATGGGAAATTGCTTTTCTGAGTCCATGTGTCTGTTGTAGGGTCATACTCCCATGTATCACGTATGTATGTTAAGGGTGAACTAACAGTTCTTCCTCCAACCACATAGCCTTTTCCATTTACAGAGAACTCAGCGGATTTAAAGCGAGGTGTACCTGAAAAAGGATTTTTGTTTACCCAAGCATATTGGGCGGAAGCAGTAAAGAATAGTAGAATCAATAACTGGGTGAAGTAATGTTTTTTCATGGTGCTTTTTTTGTTTATACAAGTATATGAAAAGGATAATTAATGTCAAAATGAAATTGTACAAGATTCTAATGCGGTATTTTGGCGTTGCTTCTTAGATTTGTGGCAATGGGAATTATACAAAGGCAAGGCTTAAAAAACACCATTGTAACTTTTGCCGGGTTGTTGCTCGGTTTTGCCAGCTTACTATACATACAACCGCACTTTCTCAGTGCGGAGGAAATTGGATTAACCAGAGTTTTGTTCAGTTTGTCTTCTTTGGTAGGTGTGTTTCTCCCATTAGGAATTGGCACCATAACCGTTCGTTATTTTCCTGTTTTCAGAAATGAAAAAAACGGTCATAATGGTTTTTTCGGCCTCATACTCTTGTTTATGCTTACCGGTATGGTGGTCATGTTTACTATTCTACTACTTGCTAAAGGATACTTTATACAAACCTATCAACAACAATCGAAACTATTTACGGAGTATTACCTATATGTACTACCACTTAGTTTTATTATAGGATTTAATGCCGTATTGACTTTATACTGCAATTCCCTTTTTAAAAGCACATTCCCCGCACTTTTTAATGAGATACTAATTCGGATACTCTCAATTATCTTATTCACTCTTTATTTCATCAAGTTCATAAGCATAGGATTATTTGTATTTCTGTTTGTTGGCGTTTATGGAATACAATTTTTCTGTTTGCTAGCCTATGTTTTTTATGTTGACCGCCCCAGTATTCGAATTAACTACAAGTTGCTGGCTAACGGTGCTTTTCGTGAGATGTTCACTTTTGGTTTGTGGATGAGTTTTGTTTCTGTGGCATCTTTAGGAATCAAGTTTATTGATTCACTGGTAATAGCGAAGTATTTTAAACTTGAGTTAGTTGGTATTTATACTATAGCGGCTTTTATACCGAATATTATTGAGGCACCAATGAACGCCCTGGATAGAATTGCCGGAACTAAAATATCGCACGCTTTAGCACATGATGAACTGGACGAGGTTAAGAAGATATACTACCAGTCGGCAAAATACCTTTTGCTGATAGGAGGATTGATTTTTGCAGGAATTGTTACGAATATTCAATTTTTGCTACAGTTTCTACCGCCTAAGTATTCGGGTGGATTGGAGGTGGTTTATATAATAAGTATTGGCGCCTTATTTAATATTGCAGGAGGGGCTAACAGTCAAATTATTTTTAGCTCTAAAAATTTTTGGAAAGGAGGGATTCTATTAATTGGGGTGGTCCTTTTCTCCTTTGCTATGAACGTAGCTCTAGTTCCAATTTATGGAATTAATGGGGCTGCAATGGCCACTGCAATCTCAGCTTTTCTCTATTTTGTATCCAAATATTTGATTGTATACCGAAACTTTAATTTACAGCCTTATAATCGGCAGACCTTCTATATTATTTCATTGATTATATCTTGTTTACTGGTTAACTGGCTGATACCTATCTTGAATTCGGCTTTAATTAATATTGCCCTGAGGACTGCTATAATCACTACCCTTTATTTGATGGGTATATACTTTTTAAGGTTAGCTCCAGAGTTAAAAGGAATTATAGGAACCACCCGAAAATTGTTTCCATTCTAGATACATTTCTTATTTTGTATTGATTATTCCAAATCGTATGATAATATCAATATTGAAAAAGATAACGTTTATAACGTTTATATCATTTAGTCTTTACAGCCCTTCCATTGCACAGAATCTAGTTACAAACCCGAGCTTTGAAACTGTTTCAGCAGAACCCTATTGGGGTTGTGAAATTACCAATGCTACCGGTTGGCTGAATCCTGCCGGTTCACCCTGCCCTGCAAACCTTATGGCCACGCCTGATCTTTTCAGCTATTTTTCAACAGGTCAAGCTATACTCCCAAATTCATTTATGGGAACTACACAGCCTCATACGGGAGATCGTTGTGCCGGCTTAGTAACTTATCATCTCCAACTTGCAGAGTATCGGGAATATTTAATGACTCAATTTAATTGCCCATTAACACCGGGAACCACCTACAATATTTCTTTCTGGACTACAGGAGGCAGTCCTGTTCAGTATATTTATCATTCCAATAATATGGGAATCTATTTTTCCACTTCAGCCTTAACTCAATCAGGTTATAATATTATATCGGGAATAACACCACAACTCGAGTTAACCTCTGTAATTTCAAATTCTGCCTGGACATATTATACTTTCAGTTTTACACCTACTCAAGCATATACTTACATGTCGATAGGTAATTTCAGAACCGATGCCAATACACAAATTCAAACATTTGGAAGCAATCGGCCTTATGCCTATTATTTCTTTGATGACATTTCAGTAACCCCAACTACCACTCCATTATCTTTAGGAAATGATACTACCTATTGTGGTAACTTTAGCAGAACTTTAGTTACAGGAGACGCAAGCACCGTTTGGAGTACTGGAACAACAGGGTCACAAATTACTGTAACCACGCCCGGAACTTATTCCGCATCCTACAGCAGTGGATGTGGTGTAGTAAATGATACAATCAATATTTATCAAATTTCACCTCCACCAACTTTCTCATTAGGTAATGACACCGCCTATTGTGGAAGTTTTTCACAAGTGCTTAGCACGGGAAATCCCAACGCCATATGGAGCACGGGTGTTACTTCGGGGCAGATTACCGTCAATACTGCAGGTACTTATTGGGCGAGTGTGAGTAACGTATGCGGTACAGTGAGCGATTCAATTTCAATTGCTACGAATAATCTTTTAGGGGTCAATTTAGGACCGGATTCTGTTTTGTGCAACGGGCAAAGTATTCAGCTTGATGCCACCCAAATTAACAGCAACTATTTGTGGCAGGATGCCACTACCTCCGCTACCTATAATGTGACCAGTGCCGGAGTATATTCTGTTACTGTTACGAGCAGCAATGGATGTGTGGGAAAAGATAGTGTGACGATTGGTTATACGGCTAGCGCTCCTTCCTTTACTCTTGGGGGTGATACTGCTTATTGCGGTATTTTTTCCAGAACAATTGATGCAGGTGGGCAAAATGCTCTATGGAGTACTGGTGTTTCGGGCTATCAGATTGTGGTGAACAATCCGGGTGTGTACTGGGCCGAGAATTCGAACGCTTGCGGAGCTTTTCGGGATTCAATTGTTCTTAGTCAAATAGTGCCTCCCGCAGTTGAATTGGGTGTCGGTTCTTCCATTTGTAACGGGGATTCCACTTTATTGCAACCAGTTACTACAGCTTCTAATTTATTATGGAGTACGGGTCAAATCACTAATACTATTTATGCTTCTGCTCCTGGTGTTTATTGGGTAGAGGTATGGGATACAGTAAATTGCAGAAGCAGAGATACGGTAGTCATCAATTCCGGAATACCTCCAGTATTAAATTTAGGAAGTGATACAAGTGTTTGCGGAAATGGCCTTTTGCTTACCCTTTCGAATACGAATGCTCAGTATGTATGGCAGGATAATTCCATCGATAGCTTTTATTTTGTAAGCGGCAGCGGAGTTTATTCTGTTACTGCTAGTAATTCCTGCGGAAGCTCTACCGATCAAATCAATGTTGAGGTACATAGTGATGAGTGCGCTCTGGCAATACCTACGGCTTTTTCACCGAATGGTGATGGTAAAAATGATGTCTTCAGGGCTATTTCCTATTGTTCTACAGGTAGGTTTTTGATGCGTGTATATAATCGCTGGGGAGAACTTGTCTTTGAGTCCACTACTATATCAGAGGGTTGGAATGGTACGTACAGAAACACCGCTCAACCAGTCAGTGTATTTGTTTACTATATCGAATATTACAACGAATGTTCTGAAGCAATGAAGAAGGTTGTGGGGAATGTAAGTTTGATTAGATAAGCTGTTGTTTTTTTGATACGGCATTTCGGAGGACTTACAATTTGGCTTTATACCATTTTATGGAATGTTTTCGTTTATACATCATGGTTAAAACTAAAACTACAGCTATGAAACGCCTGCCCCTGCTTTTATTTACACTCATTTTTTTCGGATGCCAGAACAAGGCTCAATTGCCTGCAGAAGCCAGCGTTGAGCAGAAAAGTTCTGTGATGTCCTCGGTAGCTGTTGAAGAGCCATCGGGAAATTATAAGCGCGATGAGTCAGCGACCACACCCGGACAAGACCTGCCGATAGCCGCGCAGGAGTCTACATCCGTAAAGACGGCTACGCAGATTATTAAAAATGCCAATGTGCAGTTTCAGGTGAAGGAGCTGGAGCGGAGCCATGAAAGGATAGCTGCGCTGGTGAAACAGTATGCCGCTTATTTTGGCAGTGACAATAAAGCCACTTCATCGTATCAGATAGAAAGCAATCTGGTGATTCGTGTGCCCGCTGCTCAGTTTGATAAGCTGATGGAAGAGTTGATGCGCGAATCTATCTACACTAATTACATGAATATTACAGCCGAAGATGTAACGGCACAGTTTGTAGATATACAGGCCCGGCTCAAAACCAAAAAGGAAGTGGAGCAGCGTTACATTGCACTGCTCAAGCAGTCGAACAAGGTAGCCGATATACTGGAAGTGGAAGATAAGTTGCGCGTGATACGCGAAGAGATTGAAGCCGCAGAAGGTCGTCTCAAGTTATTGAAAGACCAGGTGGGCTATTCAACCATTACGCTGAACATGTATCAGAAACTGGATTACACCCCCGAGCCGGAAACCGGATTTTTCTCGAACCTGAAAGAGGCTTTTGTAAGAGGCTGGAGAAGCCTTGTAGATTTACTGATTGTGCTGGTGCGCGTTTGGCCGTTTCTGATAATTTGGGGAATAGGGATGGTGTTTGTTTACAGAAGATATATGAAGAAGAAGTAGACGGGGCCTTTCCACAAGCGGTGAATATCGTCTCGAAGTATCGGGACGATATTTTTATTTTTGTTACCTCATGCAGCAATACCACGATTTACTACAGCATATTATAGATCAAGGAGTTTGGAAAGATGACCGTACGGGCACGGGCACTTACAGTGTGTTCGGATACCAGATGCGATTTAATTTGCAGGATGGTTTTCCGTTGCTGACTACCAAGAAACTTTTTACCAAGGCTATTATTCAGGAGTTACTGTGGTTTTTGAATGGCGATTCAAACATTCAGTATTTGTGTAAAAACGGAGTGCGTATCTGGGATGACTGGCCTTACGCCAAGTATAAGCAGAGTGCCGATTTTGCCGGTGAAGACATTAAAGCCTTTGCGCAGCGAATTGCCAGCGATGATGATTTTGCCCAAAAATGGGGGGAGCTGGGCCCGGTGTATGGTTACCAGTGGAGAAGTTGGCCAGCTCCGGATGGAAAGAGCGTTGACCAGATTTCTAATTTAATTGCACAGATTAAAAAGAATCCGGATTCGCGCAGGTTGATTGTAAGCGCCTGGAATGTTCCCTATATAGATTCGATGGCTTTGCCACCCTGCCACACTATGTTTCAGTTTTATGTAAGTGATGGTAAATTAAGTTGTCAACTGTATCAGCGCAGTGCCGATGTGTTTCTGGGCGTTCCGTTTAATATTGCCTCGTATGCTCTGCTCACTATGATGGTAGCCCAGGTTTGCGGTTTAGGGCTGGGCGATTTTGTACATACGTTTGGCGATGTGCATTTGTACAGCAACCATGTGGAGCAGGCTAAACTTCAATTGAGCCGCGATTGCCGGCCATTGCCTACCATGAACATTAATAAAGAGGTGCAGGGAATTTTCGATTTTAAATACGAAGACTTTACGCTGACAGACTATAATCCGCACCCGCATATTGCAGGCGAGGTGGCGGTATAAAACAGTTTTAACTATCCACTTTTATTTTTGGGTTGAATTTTTAGTTTTGCAGTCCTTTTCAAAAAAGGGAGTTCATTGAATGCGGGCGTGGCGAAATTGGCAGACGCACTAGACTTAGGATCTAGCGCCTCACGGCATGGGGGTTCAAGTCCCTCCGCCCGCACATAA
Source organism: Chitinophagales bacterium (assembly GCA_046329535.1). GTDB lineage: Bacteria > Bacteroidota > Bacteroidia > Chitinophagales > LD1 > Bog-950. Next base: position 250,146 of record JAXLUN010000003.1, on the reverse strand, counting down.
AAAACATAAAGCGGAAAACAAAGCAGTTTGTTTTCCGCTTTTTACAAGCACAAAAATATCCCTACAAATAAATTTCAATCATGACAGTTACACAGGAAAAAGTAGACAATCTTCTATCTAAACTTCACGTTAGTCTTAAGAAAGAAGACTATGAGCCTACTGTAAAGGCACAGATAAAAAAACTGGCTAAACAGGTTCAGATCAAAGGTTTCCGTCCGGGAATGGTACCAATGGATATGGTGAAGAAAATGTATGGCAATGGTGTGTTGGTTGAAGAGTTGAATAAACTGCTGAACGATGAGGTTCATAAGTATATCAGCGAGAATAAAATTGACATTATCGCTTCTCCTATTCCGGCTGTTGATCAGAAACTGGATATTGATATTAATACCCTGAAGGATATCGACTTCTCTTATGAGCTAGCTTTATTACCGGCTATTGATTTGTCGTTTATAGAAAAGGCACCGGCTTTCAGTAAGTATAGAATTAAGGCTGATGAAAAGATGGTAGATGAAGAGATGCTTCGTGTTCAAAAACGTTTTGCCGTATATGAATATCCTGAAAGCATTGGTGAAAGCGATGTGTTGACATTTACCGTAGAGGAAATAAATGCAGATGGGTCTTTACGTGAAGGCGGAGTAAGCACGGTTACTACTATCTCAGCTGATTTATTGAAAGATGATGCCAAAAGTCAGGTATTACCTTTGAAGAAACAGGAAAGCTTTGAATACAACGTATTTGATCTAATGGACCGAGACCGTGAGAGTATGGCGAAGAATATTCTGAACATGAATGATTTGAGCAAGCTGGATGCGGTTGGTGACAAGTTTAAATTAACCCTGAACAATATTACGCGTTCGGTACCGGCTGCCATTAATGAAGAGTTTTTTGTGAAGGTATACGGAGAAAACGGTCCTAAAACAGAAGCAGAAATGCGAGCCAGTATTAAAGGTGATTTAGAGTCGTATTTTGACGGACAGACCGACAGCTATCTGGTGAATGACATTTACAAAGCGATTATTGAAAACGCCAATTTTCCGTTGCCTGATGAGTTTCTGAAGCGTTGGATTGATGTAACGAACGAGAATCCTATTTCGGCTGAAGATGTAGAGAAAGAATATCCCCAATTTGCCAAATCGCTGCGTTGGAACCTGGTTCAACGTAGGGTGGTTACCGATCAAGGTATAGAAATTACTCCGGAGGAAGTAACCGATAAAGTTCGTATGAATGTGATACAGCAGTTATACGGCTATGGCTTGAAGAACATTGGCGAAGAGTGGGTAGAGCAGTTTGTGCAGAAACAGCTGGCGGATAAGAAGACGGTATCGCAAACCCGTGAGCAACTGTTAGAAGACAAGGTTCTTAACTATATAAAGAGTAAAGTAAACTTAAGCGATAAAGAGGTTTCTCTGGATGAGTTTAAGGCATTGATGGAGAACGTTTCTCAGTAAACGTATTATCAATCACATTTTTTTAGAGCCGCACCAGAAATGGTGCGGCTTTTTTATTTCCGTCTATATATCCTTCCCGGACGTCCCACTTTCTGCCAGTTTTATGAGTTTGCCATGTTATTAAGCTGTGGATAGCTGTGAATAGGCTGTGGAAAACGAAACAATTGTCCACATCGGACGTATTTTTTTAAAATATTACCACTTTTTACCACCCTTAAAACATAGGCTGATACTAGCTTTTGTTTGATTTTTTGTTTGTGGAAAAATATAAATGACTATTTTAGTGGTAGGTAGTGGAATTTTGTGGGAATAACTTTTCATTTGCACAGTATTTAAAAACAGCACGGAATGAATTTTCTAGGACAGTTTGATTGCACCATGGATGACAAAGGCAGGGTAAAACTGCCTTCGGTTCTGCGCAAGCAATTTGCCGAGAGTAAGGAAGGTAAGTTCATGCTGGCTAAAGACATTGAAGATTGTCTGGTGATATACCCGATGGGTAGTTGGGCTAAGCAGGAAGAGTTACTGCGCAAGCTGAATCCCTTTAATACCAATCATCAGAAGTTTATCAACTCCATTACTACCGGACTAACCGAAGTGGAGATTGACAGTGCCGATCGTTTTCTGATAAGTACCACCCTGAAAAAATATCTGGGTAACAGTAAAGATATTGTGCTGAAGGGCAAGTTTGACCGCATACAGATTTGGGATGCGAATAAATACGAGCAGTATACGCAGGGTAATATCTCTAACATTCAGTCACTGGCCGATGAAGCAGCGGCCTATCTGGATGGGTTGAACGAAGAGAAGTATAAGAAGTAGTGATGAAGCAGGATAACCCGTATAAGGAAAATCTGAATTCCGGCTATCACACGTCTGTTCTTTTACATGAATGTATAGAAGCATTGAACATAAAGCCCGATGGGGTTTATGTAGATGCCACCTTCGGAGGCGGAGGGCATTCGAAGGAGATTTTGAAGCAATTGGGTGAGCATGGGCGGTTGATTGCCTTTGATCAGGATGAAGATGCCGGGCGCAATGCTTTAAACGATGAGCGGTTTACGCTGGTGCAGGCAAATTTTGTAGAACTGAAAAGGTTTCTGCGCTTGCACGATGCCTTACCGGTAGATGGCATACTGGCAGATTTGGGTGTTTCGAGCTGGCAGTTTGATACAGCCGAGCGAGGGTTCAGTTATCGTTTTGACGGTCCGCTGGATATGCGGATGAACCGGCAGGCAGAAAAGACTGCAGCCGATTTAATGAACGAAATGAGTGCCGATGACTTGCAGCAGATGTTCAGCTCGTATGGTGAAGTAAGAAATGCCAAAACACTGGCGGTTGCCATAGTAGAAGCAAGAGGCCGGAAAGCGTTTGATACCATAGCTGACCTGATGAGTGTGTGCGAAGCGAACCGGATAGGAGAGCGGCATAAATATCTGGCGCAGGTTTTTCAGGCCATCCGGATAAAAGTAAATGATGAGCTGGGTGCTTTGAAAAGTTTGCTGGAACAAAGCGCTGAGGTATTGGGCCAAGGAGGGCGGCTGGCAGTAATCACCTTTCACTCACTGGAGGACAGGCTGGTGAAGAATTTTATGAAGCATGGAAATTTTGAAGATGAGCCGGTGAAGGATTTTTATGGCAACTACGAGAAGAAGTTTAAGCAGATAAATAAGAAACCAATTGAAGCAGGTGTACAGGAGCAAAGAGAAAACAGTCGCTCCAGAAGTGCCAAACTTCGAGTGGCGGAAAAGATTTAAAAACCAAAACAATATATATGAAAACGAAAACAATTTTAATGGTATTGGCTCTGTTTATCGGTTCGGTAACCGGATTAATGGCGCAGGACAAGTATGATTTAGCTGTGGTAGGCTATCGGTACGATACTCCCAAAAGTCAGATTTATATTTCTGTGAACGGTGAAAAATCTGAGCAGTATGATGTAGAAAGAGACCAACTGGAAGGTAAACTTTGGGGGGTAAGTATGAACCCGCTGATTAAGGCGGTGAATAAAATGCAGAATGAAGGATGGGAAGTGGTAGGAGGTATGACCGCGAGCGGATTGCCCTCTATATCTCTGTTTTATTACAGTATGCGGAAGAAAAGAAACTAAGCGTAAGATTTTAGTATGGCAGATCTTTCAACTGAGCAAAACCTGGAATCCATACCCTCTTTGGATAAAAAGAGCGGGGGTATTGCCTATGTGCTGGGCAAGATTGACAGCGCTGGTGAGACCGGTATGCGTAAGCTGCTGACCAATATGGGTTTTGTTTTTTTTCTGGTTCTCCTGGCTGCGTTACACATAGCCAATAATCACTTGGCAGAAACGTATGCCCGCAGAATTACAAAAACCGAGAAAGAAGTTAAGGAGTTACGCTGGCAGTATATGACCACCACCAGCGGGTTAATGTTGAAGAGTAAACAAAGTGAAGTAGCAAAAATAGTTGGCACACAGGGATTGAAGGAACTGCGAATTCCCCCATACAAAATAGAAGTAGCAAAAAATTAAAGATGCTGAACCAAGTGAAGTTTCATCTCCTGATAAAAGTAACCGGTCAACCGGAACGGATGAGTCTCCACCAAAATTCAGCAAACAAAACTGGCGTGCTTGTGCACGGTTGGTCGTACTATGGTAAATAAAAAGAGAGAAATCCTCTTACGGGCTTATTTGGGTTTTTTGATGGTTTGTCTTTTAGGCATAGCTATCATCAGTCGTGCGTTTTATATACAAACAGCTGAAGGGAAATACTATCGCAGTTTGGCCGACTCGCTGACTATTTATCCTAAAAAGCTGATGGCAGAGCGGGGTAATATTTACAGCTCGGACGGAAGGTTGCTGGCGACTACTTTACCTACTTTTGACATTCGTATCGATTTTAAAACAACGTATAACCATACGAGACTTTTCAATGAGCATATAGATTCGGTTTCGTTGTTGCTCAGTCAGATGTTTGGTGACAAGTCCGCCAAACAATACAAGGCTGTTATGATGCGTGAGCGCAGAAAGAACAGTCGTTATTATCTGTTGAAGAGAAATGTAAGTTACAATCAGTTGACCGAAATGAAGCAGTGGCCCTTGTTTCGAGAGGGGGCTTATAAAAGCGGTATGCTCAGCGTTCAAAATGATAAGCGGCTAATGCCTTTTGGCTTACTGGCACAGCGTACTATCGGCTTTACCAATAAAGATGGACGATTGGTGGGTTTGGAAGGCAAATTTGACGAATCGTTAAGAGGGACTCAGGGCCAGGTTATGGTACAGAAAATTTCGGGAGGCGTTACCATTCCCATTGAAAGTAAGGAGGAAATTGCACCACAACCCGGACATGATGTATATACCACTATTGATGTAGAGTTGCAAGATGTAGCGGAAGATGCTTTGTTGGGTGCCTTGAGGCATCATGGTGCGGAACATGGCTGTGTTGTATTGATGGAGGTTAAGACCGGGCGGATAAAAGCGATTGCTAATCTGGGTGTTTCAAAAGATTCGACTTACACAGAAAACTATAATTATGCTGCCGGAGAGGTAACTTATCCGGGCTCAACTTTTAAACTGGCAACTGCAGCCGCATTGATTGAAGACGGTATTGTTGCCGGCAATACTAAAGTTTTTGTGGGTGAGGGCCGTTTAGTGATTGATGCCAAAACAGGTAAAGCAATTGTTGATCACGACAAACCCGAAACCCCTGAACTGACTGTGAAAAGGGCTATTGAGGTTTCTTCTAACGTAGCAGTAGCCAGTTTAGCCAATACGTATTACAATTCAGCCCGTCAGAAATTTTATAATCATTTGGTTGACTTTGGATTTACCCGGCCTATTGATATTGAATTGCCAGGAACAGCCATGCCTATCTTGGCAGAACCTAAAAAGTGGAGTGGTGTGTCGGCAGCATATCTTGCTCATGGTTATGAGCTACTGATAACGCCTCTACATGTTCTTACATTTTACAATGCCATTGCCAATAACGGAACTATGGTAAAACCATATTTGGTTGAAAAGGTAAGAGAATATAATACTACTATAGACTCTACAGTTACAACTGTTTTAAATGAACGGATTTGCAGCGAAAAGACCATTAAGCAATTGCAGGAAATTTTGGTAGGGGTAGTAGAAAACGGAACAGCTACCAATCTGAAAACAGACTATCTGCACGTAGCCGGAAAAACCGGAACAGCTGTAATAGCCAAAACAAAGACCGGTGAAAACATTGGTCGTAAAATATATCAAGCCAGCTTTTGCGGTTACTTCCCGGCTGAAACCCCTGAGTATTCCATGATAGTAGTAATTAACTCGCCTTCTCAAAATGGGTATTACGGAAATGTTGTGGCAGGATCCATTTTTAAGGAGGTGGCTGATAAGGTTTACTCGTTGTCACTGGATATGCATCCGGCAGTAAACAAACAGGCGGCAGAGAATAAAATTCCCAGGATAGCCAAGGCATCTGCCAAAGACCTGAAGAGTATTTATGGTTTTTTACAGACACCGGTTAACGAGGTGAGTACAGAATGGGCTATGGCCACAACTAACGGTAGCCGGATTTCTTTAAATGAAACTGAATTGGACACGGATGTGGTGCCTGATGTAACCGGTATGAGTATGAAAGACGCACTTTATATTCTGGAAAACCTAGGGTTGAAAGTATCGGTGAGCGGAAATGGAAATGTAGTTAGGCAAAGTATAACAGGAATAAAAATTACTAAAGGATTATCAATTGCTATAGAACTGAAATGAAACAGCGTCTGGTCATTCTTGGTGGTGGAGAAAGTGGTTTTGGTACCGCTGTGCTGGGTATTCAGCAGGGTTATGATGTGTTTTTAAGTGATGGCGGTGTTATTAAAGATAACTATAAGAAGCAACTGGAGGAATGGAAGATTGAGTATGAAGCAGGAATGCATACTGAAGAAAAAATTCTGAACGCAGATATAGTGATGAAGAGTCCCGGAATTCCGGAAAAGGCAGAGTTGGTCAAGAAGATACGTGAGGCAGGAATTAAAATTGTTAGTGAAATAGAGTTTGCCTCGTGGTTTACCAAAGCTAAAATTATTGCAATTACCGGTTCTAACGGAAAAACAACTACTACAGCTCTTACCTATCACCTGCTTAAACAAGCCGGTATGAATGTAGGATTAGGTGGTAATATCGGAAAGAGTTTTGCCTATCAGGTAGCCACTGAAGACTTCGAATACTATGTTCTTGAAATTTCAAGTTTTCAACTGGATGATATAGAAAAATTCCGTCCGGATGTAGCCGTGTTGACAAACATTACTCCCGACCATTTAGACCGATACAACTATGAGTTACAAAACTATGTAACCGCTAAGTTCAAGATTGCAAAAAATCAAACCGAAGCAGACTATTTCATCTATTGCGCGGACGATGAAATAACGATGGGTAATATGGATAAATATCTAACCCGGGCACAGAAAATTCCCTTTGGATACGATCAGGAGTTTACCGAGGGAGGCTATGTAAAAGATGACCACATAATAATTAACCATAAACAAAACCAATTCACTATGAGTATTCAGGAACTAGGACTAAGCGGACGTCACAACGTCTACAATTCATTGGCCGCTGGGATAGTAGCTAATGTTTACGGACTGCGGAAGGAGCAGATTCGTGAAAGTTTGTCGGACATGAAATCGCTGGAGCACCGCATGGAAAGCGTGGCTAAAGTGCGTAACATTGAATTTATTAATGACAGTAAGGCAACTAACGTAAATAGTACATGGTACGCCTTAGAGTCTATGAGCAAACCAATCATCTGGATTGCCGGTGGTATAGATAAAGGGAACGATTATAGTGTTCTGGAGCCCTTGGTAAAAAAGAAAGTAAAAGGACTGATTTGTCTGGGGGTAGATAACACCAAGCTACACTCAGCCTTCGGTAAAATGGTAGATATTATGGTGAATGTAACGAGTATGAATGATGCAGTTCGTATGGCGTACAGTTTAGGAAATCCGGGTGATGTGGTATTGCTTTCACCGGCCTGTGCATCATTCGATTTGTTTGAAAACTATGAGGATAGGGGTAAAAAGTTTAAGGAGACTGTTATTCAACTATAAAATAACCATCCCCAATGCTCTATTATCTATTTCGTTTCCTTGATTGGCAGTATAATTTTCCCGGAGCGGGTTTATTCAACTTTATCTCGTTCCGTGCTGCGGCTGCTGTTATATTATCGTTGCTCATTTCTATGGTTTATGGCGGTAATTTGATAGCTCTGCTGAGAAGGAGGCAAATAGGCGAAACTATTCGCGAGCTGGGTTTGGATGGGGAGAATACCAAAAAGGGAACTCCTACTATGGGTGGGTTGATAATTCTGGGGTCCATTCTTATTCCTACCTTATTATTTGCCAAGCTAGAGAACGTTTACATCATATTAATGCTTATCACTACTGTGTGGCTAGGTTTAATTGGTTTTGCCGATGACTACATTAAGGTGTTTAAGAAAGATAAGAAAGGCTTAGCTGGTACATTTAAGATAATAGGACAGGTGGGCTTGGGCATCATCGTAGGTACTACACTTTATTTTAATGAAGGTGTGGTAACTAAAGAAGAAATTCCTCCAGGTGAGGTTTATAAATACAGTAGTGAGCAGATTACCAAAGTAACGGATGATAACGCTAAGGTGCACTATATGGTTACAGAGAAAGCTCCAACTACAACTATTCCATTTCTGAAAAGTCATGAGATAGATTATTCAGTTGTACTTTGCGCTATCAACAAGGAATGGCGCAGTTATTCCTGGCTAATCTTTATTCCGGTGGTGATATTTATTATTACTGCAGTCAGTAACGGGGCTAATTTAACGGATGGAATTGACGGTCTTGCTACCGGCACAAGTGCTATAATTGGTGTTACCTTGCTGGTTTTTGCTTATGTATCGGGTAACATCATTTTTGCCGATTATCTGGATATCATGTATATACCCAATGCCGGAGAGTTGGTAATTTTTATAGCCGCTTTTGTGGGTGCCTGTATAGGTTTTTTGTGGTACAACTCATATCCGGCTCAGGTGTTTATGGGTGATACGGGCTCTCTGGCTTTGGGTGGTATTATCGCTACGCTGGCTATCATTATTCGTAAAGAGTTATTAATACCAGTCATGTGCGGTATTTTTCTGGTAGAGAACTTAAGTGTAATGATGCAGGTGAGTTACTTTAAATACACCAAGAAGAAATTTGGTGAAGGGCGCAGAATTTTTCTGATGAGTCCGCTTCACCATCACTATCAGAAGTTGGGCTGGCATGAAAGTAAGATCGTTTCCAGATTCTGGATTGTGGGAATTTTACTGGCGATATTGACGGTAGTGACGTTGAAAATTCGTTAATCGATAATACATGGTTGTAGCAAATGATGAATCTGCTGCACGATATTCAAAATGAAAATTCTTTCAGATATACTTCAATCCGTTCCTGTCATTCAGGTGGTGGGTAATGCGGATATAGAAATTAATCAACTTCAGATTGATTCAAGAAAAGTAGCATCCGGTGATTGTTTCATTGCCGTTAAAGGAACGGCCACCGATGGGCACCAATATATTGACAAGTGTATTGAACAAGGAGCCTGTGTAGTTGTATGTGAAATGCTTCCGGTTTCGGTCATTGATTCCGTAACTTATGTACTGGTAAAAAACTCTTCGAAGGTATTAGGCTTGATGGCAAGTAACTTTTACGATAATCCATCGGGTGAAATGAAGGTGATTGGTGTAACCGGTACAAACGGAAAAACTTCAACCGTTACCCTGCTTTTCAGGTTATTCAGAAAGTTGGGTGCGAATGCGGGACTATTAAGTACTGTGCAGAATCAGATAAATGAAACTGTTATTCCTTCAACCCATACCACACCCGATGCAATTAATCTGAACAGGTTGATGAGGCAGATGGCGGATGAAGGTTGCGAGTATTGCTTTATGGAAGTGAGTTCTCATGCTGTGGAACAAAATCGAATTGAAGGTTTGCACTTTACCGGAGCTGTTTTTACCAATATTACTCACGATCATCTGGATTATCATAAGACATTTGAGAATTACCTGAAAGCTAAAAAGCGATTCTTTGATGAGTTGCCTGCATCGGCTTTTGCACTAACCAATGCCGATGACCGAAACGGGAGTGTGATGTTGCAGAATACCAAGGCCAAAAGGAAAACATACAGCCTGAAAGCACCAAGTGATTTTAAATGTAAGGTGATTGAAAACAGTGTAGCGGGTTTACAACTGAGTTTAGATGGTGTAGAAATGCACACGCGTTTGATAGGTGATTTTAATGCATATAATCTGACAGCTGTTTATGGTGTAGCGGAATTGCTGGGTGTTGATAAGCTGGAGGCATTGACAGAATTAAGTTCACTAACTCCTCCAGAAGGTCGCTTTGATCAATTGGTTTCTAGTAACGATAAAATTGTAGGTATAGTAGATTATGCACACACCCCCGATGCATTAAAAAACGTTCTGCAAACCATTCAGACAGTACGTACTGGCAATGAACATGTGATAACGATTGTAGGATGCGGAGGCGATAGAGATGCTGCGAAGAGACCTATCATGGCAGAGATTGCCTGTAAATTCTCCAACCAGGTGATTTTGACCTCTGATAACCCCCGAAGCGAGGATCCGAATGAGATTTTACGACAAATGAATGAAGGAGTACCGGTTACTGATAAGCGGAAGGTGCTTACCATAGCTGACAGGCGAGAGGCTATTAAAACAGCGGTTACTTTGGCCAGGAAGCAGGATATTATTTTGCTGGCCGGCAAGGGACACGAAAAGTATCAGGACATACAGGGAGTAAAGACTCATTTTGATGATAAGGAGGAGTTGATGCAAACCTTTAATACTCTGGAGCGATAACAGCAATTCATACGAATGGAAATGGCAATTGAAAAAGGTTGGCAGTATCTGCGGGGAGACAAAATGATTTGGCTGGTGGTTATCATCCTGTTTATTTTTTCCATGCTGGCTGTTTATAGTGCTACCGGTACGCTGGCTTTTAAAATGCAGGTGGGTAATGAGAAGTATTTGATGAAGCAGATTGTGATGGCTCTGACGGGTTTGCTGCTGATGTTCGTAACGCACATGGTAGATTATAAATACTATTCGCGCATTGCGCAGTTGCTTTGGATAGTGTCTATACCTATGTTGATTTACACGATGTTTTTTGGCACTGAACTGAATGATGCCAACCGTTGGATTACTTTGCCTGTGGTGGGGCTTACATTTCAGACATCGGATATGGCGAAGCTGGCGCTGATTATGTTTCTGGCCCGGCAGTTATCATTGAAGCAGGATCAGATTTCGGATTTTAAGGAGGCCTTTGTGCCTATACTTATTCCAATAGTTATTACCTGTATGCTGATTGCTCCGGAGAATCTTTCTACGGCTATGATTTTATTTTTTACTGCAGTGTTTGTGATGTTTATAGGCCGCATTGCGTTAAAGCATATTGCTTTGCTGTTTGGAGTGAGCCTGCTAGTGGGCGGAATATTTTTTGCCCTTCTATTTCTGTTGCCTGATACGATGCTGAAGGGTCGTACACTGACATGGAAACACCGGATAGAAAATTTTGTACATCCTAAAGAGAACATGGATGAGGATTATCAGGTGCAGCAGGCCAAGATTGCTATTGCGAAGGGCAGCTTTTTTAAAGTGAATCCAGGCGGTAGCGACCAGAAGAACTTTTTGCCGCATCCTTACTCTGATTTTATTTATGCCATTATTATAGAAGAATACGGTTTGTTTGGTGGGGCATTTATTGTGGCACTCTATCTCTTCTTTCTTTTTCGATGTATACGCATTGTGATTAAGGCCCCTAAGGCTTTTGGGGCGTTGCTGGCTGTAGGTCTGGGTATTGCTCTGGTGATGCAAGCTATGATTAACATGGCCGTAGCTGTGAATTTACTGCCCGTAACCGGTGTTACTTTACCGCTGGTAAGCATGGGTGGCAGTTCGGTTATTTTTACCTCTATTGCCTTTGGTATTATTCTTTCAGTTTCCAGAAACGTGGAAGAGGAAGAAAAGGAGGGGAGGGCTGCCACTGCCTGAGTTTATCGTCCTCCAGTTAACTGCTGATAAATATTGGCGTAGTAAGAAGCTCCATTCTGGTCTCCCAAGCGTGCCATACATTCCGCTAATACACGATAAGGTGGCGGGAAATAAGGATTGGCTTTTACCACATTGGTTAAGATAGTTGCCGCATTGGTGAAATCCTGCTTATAGAAATAGGAAAGCCCCAGCCAGTAACCTGCATTGGTATTTTCTTTACTGAGCGTAAGAGCCTGTGTTAATACTCGTTGTGCATCATCAAACCGTTGCAGGTTTAAATAGCAAAGTCCCAAATTGGCTAAGACCATTTCGTTCTTAGGGAACTTCTTGCAGTAGGGTTCCAATAAACGCATGGCGCCTTCGTAATCATTTTTTGCCATTAAATCGTTGGCGAGGTAATCACTTTTATCATCCTTGCGAATAACACACGATAGAGGAACCCCATCGGCAGTAACGGTATAGATAGTTTGCTCCGGAGGAAAACATCCGTTCAATAACAGGTCACGGTCAACAAAGCGGCAATACATAATTTCATAGTCCGCATCTTTCTCTGAACGCTGACGGTAGCTGGCGTAACCCACACCTACGGTAGCCGAATCGGACTTGAAGTAAAAACCGACCGGAGTTACCGCATTGGAGTACACGGTTGTTTTTCTGCCATCTGTTCGTTTCAGGTTTTCGTGTTCTTTCATCCAGTCGGCACACTGCTTGGCGCTGTTCATGTAGTAGTCGGTTTCGTAATTGCCAAAGGCTCCCTGTATACCGCCTATCAGTTCATTAAAATACACATACTCGTTCGGGTGATTGGCAAACATGAATCTTCCGGGCAGGGCAACTAATAAAAGTGTAACCCCCACCGAAACATACTTCAGACTTTTGGGCAAAGCGCTTATGACATAGTTGAAAGATAAACCCGCCAGTATAATGATACTTGGGTACACAAAGAAGAAGTGGCGCATGGTATCATACAATACCGCCTTTTGATAAATAACATAGCCGAGGGGAAAAATGATGCTGAAATACATAAAGCCAAGCAGTAACAACTTGCCGCTTTTTTTCATCGAAGGAATTAAGGCAAAAGAGAATAACAGGCCGATTAAACCAAATAGCGGAGTAGAAATAAGGAGCCACTGAGGAATATAATTCCAGGGCACTTCGGTTGATTTAATATGTTCACCGGCAAACAAAATGGTGATATTGGCAGGGAATTTCTTCGCTACATTTAGTGCTTCTAACGGATGGCTGAAAGGGCTCACTAAGCCATATGGCCAAAACAGTAAACTAGAAAAATAGCCGATAGCTGCTGCGAGTAATACAAATTTGAAACTGGGCCAAATATTCTCTTTGAATTTGGAGAAATCAAGCAGGCCACCAATGCCTAACTGTATGAACATAAAAATGCCGTAGAACAGAAAGATATATGGTATCAACAGTAATCCACCAATACGAATACCCATTGCTATCCCAATACTTAAACCTAACGCAACAGATGTTTTTAAAGATGGCTTGGGCAGTTGTTTCAGGAACTTTAAAATGAAAACATAAGCCAGCATATAACCCGCTGCCATAGTAATGTCTTTCGGATTATTCATGCTCTCTCCAAAAAAACGGGGAGAGAAAGCCATAAATATAAGTGTGATTAGCCCGGCTTGCCAGCCTGCAATTTCAACCGCAACCAAACCGGCACAAAGCATAGCCAGAAAGCCAAACATTGAGTTTAGAGCATGTCGTATATCCCATTCATTTACGGATGGCAAAGTTCTGGAGATTACGGCTGCTGTTCCATCATAGAAGCCTCCATAAAAAACCATCAGCGAATCAGGGCCGTTGGTGGTGGCAGCGGTGGTATCTTTACCAAAAGTTTTATAAAAGTCAACTACATGATGGCCATAAACACGGTGAAAGTTTTCATCGCCTGATATACCATATTGATGACTGACAGAAACCATCACCAGAAATAAAACCACTGCAAAACCCAGAAAAATTTTTTTAGCAAGCGACTCAGATATCAATTGGGTGAGTACAATTTCTTTCAATGTATCCGGTTTTTTTTCGGCTTTGGCTTGCGGTTTGCTTTGCTGCTTTGACATAGGGGAAATTTAAAAAGGCAAAATAGAAATTTTTTACTGCCAATAAACAAACACTGTCCACAGCTGATTGCCGACCGAGTGAAAAATATTTTCAACTTCGTGCCACAAATTCAAGCTATGAAAATATCAGCCGATATTTTTGAAAATACTCAAACAGCCTATCAAACCAAAAGTGATGCGGACCTGCACAAAGCCAAAGCATTGTTTCAGTTAATGTCAAATAATTCATTGGTTACTTTGGGTAGTTCCTTAGCTACTTTTGCGCTATCACTTCGTTTACCTGTTTCACCACTTTTTAGACATACTGTGTACAACAATTTTTGCGGAGGCGAAACTTTTGCCGAATGCAAAAAGACTATTCAAAAGCTGGAGAAAAGCGGGGTAGGAGTGTTGCTGAATTACGGGGTAGAACTGAAAGAAACGGAAGAAGACTTTGATAAAACCATAGCGAAGAATATCGAAGCATTGGAGTTTGCTTCTAATAATCGTTCGGTAAAAGCCTTGTGCATAAAAATTACGGGCTTTGGGCGCTTCGGCCTGTTCGAAAAGATTCAGAGCGGAGAAAAGCTATCAGCCGAAGAGAAGAAAGAGTTTGCCCGCGTTAAAAAGCGATTCGAAAAACTTTGCGAGGTAGCGGCAAAAAACGAAGTGCCTTTGTATGTGGATGCTGAAGAAAGCTGGATACAGAACCCGCTTGATGAGGTGGTGGAAGAAATGATGGCTCAGCACAATCGGGAGAAGTGTATTGTGTTTAATACCTTTCAACTGTATCGCTGGGATAGACTGGAATATTTACAGTCTCAGCTTAAAAAAGCACAGGCTGGTAAATACCATTTAGGTGCCAAGCTGGTACGGGGAGCTTACATGGAAAAAGAAAGGGAACGTGCTGCCGAAATGAAGTATCCATCGCCCATACACAAAACTAAAAAAGCCACCGATGCAGATTTTGATGAGGCTGTCAATATCTGTTTAGATCATTTACACATAGTTTCGCTTTGTATTGCTTCACAAAGCGAGCACAGTAATTTGCTGGCCATACAACAAATGGAGAAAAAGAAGATTGATCGCAACCACCCAGGTGTCTTGTTCTCACAACTATATGGTATGGGCGATAATATCACCTTCAACCTTGCTCAACTGGGTTTACTGGCCACTAAGTATTTACCCTACGGCCCCGTTAAGGAAGTAATACCTTACCTCATTCGCAGAGCGCAGGAAAATACTTCGGTAGCCGGACAAACTACCCGCGAGTTATCGCTGATTAAAAAAGAAGTGAAAAGAAGAAAGGCTTAAAAATGAATTTCGCTTAAGTGTATTTCACGCTGATACAGCTCCAGGCCATTCAGTCCGTATATTTTAAATTTCACTATTGGGTCTGGCTCGTTCCAGTCTATTTCTATTGCCCCCGAATTATAATCCAGCACCACATTACCCAGCCGGTTGGTATTGGCAATGTCTACTCCTTCCAGTTGAGTTAGGCCGCTTGAGGTTAAATCATAGAGAGGATAAAGATTGGGTTCATCACGAACCGATAGTTCCGCCAAATGTACATCGCCCGAAATAAAGACAACACCATTCGCCTGGGTATTGCGAATGGTTTCAAACATCTTTTTCTGCTCTAAAGGGAAATTATCCCAGGCTTCATAGCCATCGTGTGAACGCGCGAATTGAGTGCTACTGGCAATAATTCTGATTTGTGCCGGGTTCAATAATTCATTTTTCAGCCAGTTCCACTGTTCAGCACCCAGCATGGTAGCTGCTGAATCGTAATTGGCTATATAATCTCCATCTGTATTTTCTATAAGTGGCGTACGGAATGTCCGGCAATCTAGCAGGATTATCTGAACCCGATGGGCTGAATCGCCATAGTAACAGGAGGTATAAATGCCACTATGATTTCTTCTTTGTGACACAGCCGGTTCTTTCCAAAAATCAAGAAAAATACTTTTCGATTCTTCCTTCTTGGGGTATTCCATGCCTCCATCGTTTACCCCGTAGTCATGGTCGTCCCAAGTGGCCAATACACGGCAGCTTTGCCACAAATGCAGAAACTCGGCCTTACAACTGAGTAGACCATATTTGTTTTGCAGATCTTTCATGTTTTCTGTATCGCCATAAATATTGTCACCTAAGTAAATAAACAGGTTGGGATGTTTGGCCGCAATGGCATACAGAATAGGTTGGTCTTTGTTTTGACTGGAGCAAGAGCCAAAAGCTACCGAAGTAATATTACCGGTGGGTTCAATGGGTGACGGAAGTGTGCAGGAAAACAATGCATCGGTTTTGCAGGCAGTTATATGTAACAGATACAGAACCAGAAATAAAAAGACACTAAGTCGGCTATCAGAGCGTAAAAAGTGATTCATTCTGCAAATGAAAATAGCAATTGATTACTTTCACCTCAGTATTTACTCAACAGCGCATGAACAAAAATTTGAATCCCGATAAATCTGAACTCTCTTCGGTTGAGATGGAAGTGGAGCGAGCGCTCCGCCCCAAGGCTATTGATGACTTTATGGGTCAGCCGAAAATAGTTGATAATCTTTTTGTGTTTATTGAAGCTGCCAAGCAGCGAAACGAAGCACTTGACCATGTGTTGTTGCACGGCCCTCCCGGGCTGGGGAAAACCACTCTCAGCTACATTGTAGCTAATGAAATGAACGTTAATATCAAAGTGACATCAGGTCCTGTGCTCGAAAAACCCGGTGACTTGGCGGGTCTGCTCACTAATCTTGAAGTCAATGACGTACTGTTTATTGATGAGATTCATCGCTTATCGCCTGTAGTAGAGGAATACTTATACAGCGCCATGGAAGATTACAAGATTGATATAATGATTGATACCGGCCCCAATGCCCGTACTGTGCAGATTGGTCTTAATCCGTTTACCCTAGTCGGGGCTACCACCCGTTCCGGGTTGCTTACGGCTCCTTTGCGCTCGCGCTTTGGTATTACCTGCCGCATGGAGTATTACGATGCCGATGTTCTGAAGAATATTATTAAACGTAGTGCCAAAATTTTGAAAACGGAGATTAATGAAGATGCTGCTTACGAAATAGCTCGCAGAAGTAGGGGAACTCCGCGTATAGCTAACTTACTGCTGCGTAGGGTACGTGATTTTGCTCAGGTGAAAGGAGATGGCACTATTACACTGACTATCACCAGATATGCACTGGAAGCACTCAATGTAGATTTGTTTGGTTTAGATGAAATGGACAATCGTATTCTTTCGGCTATTATCGATAAGTTCAAGGGGGGGCCGGTGGGCTTAACTACTATTGCAACAGCAGTAGGAGAGGAGCCAGGCACTATCGAAGAGGTGTACGAACCTTTTTTAATTATGGAAGGTTTTATCAAACGTACTCCGCGCGGACGCGAAGTAACTGAACTGGCCTATAAACATCTTGGTAAAACGCCACCAACTATTGGTGGTAGTCTGTTTTGAAGGTGTAGTTTTTTTTCAATGAAATATTAGACATCCTAATGACGTTTAATAGGCACACTTTTGTTTTAACTCAAACATTTATGAAAAAACTACTCTTCTTTGCCACCCTATTTGTTGTTTTACAGATTTCGGCACAGGAACTGACACCCACTCCTGCACAGGCCTTGCTTAAAGTGATAGTTGTAAACGATAAAGGAAAGCCCCAAGCCGCACAGTCTATCACCTTTACCTCCATCAAAGACGGTAAATCTTTTTCCGGCACTACCGATGCTATGGGTAAATTCTCTATGCTCATTCCTCCGGCACAGAAATATCAGGTTAAATACAAGGTGTTTACCACACTAGAGAGCGACTTGGTGCTTGACATGCCTAAAGTGGATGGTGCTTATTCGTTCGAATATAAAATCACCATTACCCCACCTAAACAGTTTACGCTCGATAATGTGTTTTTCGATTCCGGAAAATCTACTCTTCGTGCTGAATCCAATAAAGAACTAAATGAGTTGGCTGAATATATGAGCCTGAAGAAAACAATCTTCATCGAAATTGCCGGACATACCGATAACGTAGGCGCCCCTGATGCCAATCAGAAGCTTTCGGAAGAGCGCGCCAATGCGGTAAAACAGTATTTACAGAAAAAAGGTATTGCTCCGGAGCGTATCACTGCCAAAGGTTATGGCGATACACAGCCGGTGGAAGACAACAGTACCACTACAGGTAAACAAAAAAATCGTAGGACAGAGGTGCGGATTGTTTCAGAGTAGTTTGGCTATGAAAGATGTTTTTTATTTCTACTTATAGTAATCAAATTCTAGCATGCTTTAATAGGTATTCTAATACAATATTTTGATATTCGCTAGTTTGAAGACATGAAGAATTTTACCTATCTCAAGCATTGATGAACGAAGTTAATCTTCAATATTTCCGGTATTCGTGTCAATTTAACCATAAATCAAATCTTCATATAGGATTACATGGGTTAGCACTTAGGTGCTAAGTTAGAAGGAAGTATGTAGCAACACCCCCAATAGGAAAATGACATTTCCATGACTTTCTTTTTTATGGTCTTTGTATTTTTCGGTTATGAAAAAATATCTATTGACCACTGCTCTGCTGAGTATTTTATTCTTAAGGGGTTTCACGCAATCTGATTTTCGTTTTGCTGATTCTACTGCACAGTGGAATATTCTAGAACATCAATTCGGATGGTTTCCTATTTACCCCGATTTATATACTACTTATATTTATCAGGCTAAAAAGGATACCGTAGTAAATGGTATTTCATATCAGGCCATAAGTGGAGATGGAATCCTCTACTTGTTGCGCAAAGATTCGTTCAGTCGTATTTACCAATACTATACAGATACCTCCGAGTACTTTCTGTATGATTTTGGAAAAACAACGGGCGATACTATCCACCAGCTGAATCATACCTGGATACAAGCGTATGCCGCTATCGTAGATTCGGTCGATTCGGTTTACATCGGCCATTGGCGGAAAAGAATGTATGTGACCGTAGGATGGGAAGGTGGTTTTGTTATCGGCAACGATGTCTGGATAGATGGTATCGGTTCTGTTTCATCTCATCTACTGCATCCATCCTCGGAACAGCTGGTGGTTGACGGCCCTGAATGGAGTTTACTTTGTTATTTTGAAAACGCTTCTTTACTGTATCATGATGATTTTTATGATACATGTACTTACAATTCTCCTCTGTCGGTTAATGAGGTGGAGAATAATTTCCGGTTGAATCTTTCGCCCAATCCTGCCACCACTCAAATTACTCTTCAAAGTGAGAACAATTTTCCATCATCTGCTACCTTTCAACTATTTGATGTAGGCGGACAACTGGTCTTACAACAAGCGCTGATCGATAAAACCAATCTAATTTCTTTAGCAGTCCTTAGCAAGGGTATGTATCTCTATCGTATGATATCTCCCGGCCATCCATCCGCCTCGGGTAAACTCGCCATTGAATAATTCAGTATCATGATAGCACCAACTCCATCTGCCCCTTATTATGCCGTTATCTTTACTTCTATCCGCACACCAGGCGATAACGGTTATATCGTAATGGCGGAGAAAATGCATGAACTGGCTAAACTGCAGCCCGGCTATCTGGGTATGGAATCGGCCCGAGAGGAAATAGGGATTACTATTTCCTACTGGAAAGATTTAGAAAGTATCCGCCTCTGGAAACAGAACGCGGACCATCAGTTGGCCCAACAAAAAGGGAAAGAGAAATGGTATGATCAATACAAAATCCGTATTTGCCAAGTAGAACGCGACTATGGCTTCGGAAATGCGGACGTTGGGGGAGCCATTTAGAGAATAAATAACAACAGCGGTTATATGTTGTTTACGGCTCGCCTTCCAGCTGTTTTATTAAATCAACCAGTTCACCATATTGTGCATTCTCTTCGCTTTTCAAAGCTTTGCTATGGCCTAACCGAGACTTCACGGCTCTTATACTTTCCGGTCGGCTATTTTTAAAAATACGATAAACCAAAGTTCTGTTTGGAAAGTCGGGCAGATCGTATTCTAACCAAACATCTAATAGTAACTCTAATGCATTGGGGTCGCTTACTTTGTTTAAAGCCTGTAAACTTTGACGCATTAAATCTTTGTCTACTTGCGGGTCAGCAGGTTCCCGGTCTTTCATGTAATTATCAAATACCTGCTTAATATGATGTAGTGCCTGCCTGTTACTCATAGGAACTGTTTCAGACTGCGCATGGGTTAATAAGCCAGTCAACAGCATTGATAAAACCAGAAGCAAATGTGTTTTCATTTTTCGGTTTTTAAGTTGAAGCTTTCGAAGTTTTTAAAGCCTTACTCCACCCTGGTGCATTGCCGGGTATGTGCTTAATTACATCGGCACTATATTTAAAGTAGTCAACTTCAATCAGGTGGCGAACCGATTTGGTAAAGCCTTCGCGATTGCGTTTTACTTCCTTATCAATTTCGTTGTTCATATCAGAGGGCAGTTTGAAGTTACCGTTCAGATAATTGCCCATTAGTTTAGATTGAAAATCGGCCAGTTTCCAAAAGCAACCACTGGCTTGTATCAGACCAATAAACATCAGGTTGCGATACTCAGGGTGAAATACGCGCTTGTATAAACGCACATCCGAGTCTTCGTAGTTAATAAAACTTTTATCGAAAAACGGCATGGTTACCTTAAAGCCGGTAGCTGCAATAATCACATCATATTCTTCTCGACTGCCATCCTTAAATACTACAGTTTTGCCTTCAAACTTTTCAATATCGGGCTTGGCTTCAATCTCTCCGTGGCGGATGTAATAAAGCAACTCTGAGTTAGATACCGGGTGCGACTGTCTCACACCGTGGTCGGGTTTTTGCAAGCCAAAGCTGGTGATGTTGCCGTTTTCTAAACGAAGCACCAGGCCATACACCAGGTCTAACAGAAAATCGGGGACCCACTGAAATTTGTTGGCAATAACATCGGCCGGCTGACCAAAAACAAACTTGGGAATGAAGTGATATCCTCTGCGCATACTGATTGAAGTCTTTTTAGCCAAACGGCATACTTCAACAGCAGCATCGCAACCAGAGTTGCCTGCCCCGATTACCAGCACCCGTTTGCCTTCGAACGGTTTGTTGTTTTTGAAATAGTGCGAGTGAATCATCTCGCCTTCAAACTTACCGGGGTAGTTCGGGTAGCGCGGGTTCCAGTGGTGACCGTTTGATACTACGAGCACATCGAAGGTATCTTCGCCTTTATCCGTTTCTACTTTCCAGCGGCCATCTTCCAAACGGGTTACGTTTTTAACCGTAGTGTTGAACTTTACTTTTTCGGTTACACCAAAAGCATCGGCATAATTTTTCAGATACTCAGCCATGAGCCAGTGTGAAGGATAATCCGGATAACTATCGGGCATGGGAAAGTCGAGATAGTTACTGTGTTTTTTACTGGTAATTATGTGTGTGGTTTCGTACACACTGCTGTGTTTTACATCGGTAGTATATACCCAGTTACCGCCAATGTTATTACTCTGTTCGTAGAGAGTAATGTTTTCAAAACCACATTGAATTAAGTTTTTGGCAGCCGCTATGCCCGATGAGCCGGCTCCGATAATGCAGATTTTAGAATCTTTACTGAAGGTCATGTTTTATAATGCTTGTTTGTTTAACCAATTAGCTATGCTTTGTGCGGTGCGTTCCCAGTTAGTATCCAGAAACATATCGTGCGCTATATCTTTGATCACTTCCTGCTCTGCACCAAAACCATCGGCTGTTTTTTTCCAGCCCGCGTAGTCCACAATAAAATCGTTTTGGGCATACAGAAACAGGCAGGGTGTTTTTACTTTTTTCGGATTATGTAAATCAAGCAGCAGCATATCGATGTAAGCCATGTAGCTTTCTGGCTCCATGTGTTTGCGCACTTCCGTTAATCTCGCTGCGTTTATGTTATCAGAAAAAGCAATAGTCTTCACCAATTCATCGGTTTCGGAGAAAGGTGCGGTGCTCATCATCAAATTGCCTTTGGTGAACTGCAAAGGAAAATGTTGCGCTATCTTCAGGCTGCCTTTCATCATTCCACCGGCAGGCACGGTGGCCAGCGTAATGGCAGCGAGCAGGTCATCGTGTTTCAACAGATATTTCTGCGTTACAAAACCACCCATGGAATGACCCACAACGATAGGCTTAGTGCCGATGGTTTGTATAGCATTTTCCAGATCGGTGAGGTAATCGCTGATTCGGTGCCAGCGTATCTGTGCTTTGCCTTCGCTCTTACCATGACCGCGCAGACTCAGGGTATAGCAGTCGTAACCCAGGGAGTTGAAGTAGGGAACAAATTCCCATTCCCAGCACCAGGCGGCATGCGCCATGCCGTGAATAAACAGCAAGGGCTGCGCTTTGCTTTTAGTGTGCGATGGATGAAAGTTTAGTTCGGTTTTCATGTGAATTGAAACCGAAAGTATAAAATTCAAACAATTGTTCGAATTAATGAAAAATGACTTTGCTCAACCTGCATGAAACACGACCACGTAAGGCAGGAGGCGGGCGGTCATTAACTGCCCTTTTACAGCGGGGTCGTTTTGCATAATACTTTGCGCCTGCTCTTCGGTTTCGGCTTCGAACACCGCATAGCCATGCAGGTCTTCATGGTCGAAAGGCATATCGGTGCGGCCTACGTGTTTCATAATGCCCTGTTCAAACAAACCTTTCAGATAATTAAAGTGAGCCGACTGAATCGCATTGGTTTCTTCGGTCCAGTTATTTAAATCTTGAAAGTGGGAGCGGAGGCTCAGGATGTATAGAAACTGCATTCGTGAAATTTTTACGTGAAGATAATTTTCTTTGTGCCCGATGAAAAACTTCCGAACCGTCATTACACCCGCGCCATCGCCATTTCGTATTTCGCACAGCGACCGGCTGTTGAGTATCGGCTCCTGCTTTTCTGAAAACATAGGCAAGAAGTTTCGCGATTATAAATTCAACATCAACATCAATCCCTTCGGGCAGCAGTATAATCCGTATTCGGTGGCGTATGCCATTCATCGCTTGCTGCAGGGTAATGCTTATACCGAAACCGATTTGGTTTATCACGATGAATTGTATCACAGCTTTGACCATCACGGTAGTTTTTCGCGCAGCACTCCGCTCGATACCTTAGCGGTGATTAATCAGAATCTGGAACAGGCTTCGGAAGATTTGAAGAAGGCCACGGTCTTGTTTCTCACCTTCGGCACCTCGCATATTTTTCATTTGCGGGAAGGAGGGAAGATAGTTTCCAACTGCCATAAGCTATCAGGTAATCTGTTTGATAAGCGGCTCATGAAGCCCGATGAAATTGTTCAGGTAATGAATGATGCTTTATCGCTGTTACACAAAGCCAATCCAAATATCAAAGTTATACTCACAGTTAGCCCGGTGCGCTACTTTGCTTTTGGACATCATGAAAACACGGTGAGCAAGGCGCATCTGTTCTCGGCTATACATGAGTTGCAACAGCAACATGCGGAGTATTTTTATTTCCCCGCTTACGAGCTGGTGATGGATGATTTGCGCGACTACCGCTTTTTTGCCGAAGATATGCTGCACCCCAATTATCAGGCGACTGATTATGTGTGGGAGAAACTTTGCCAGAGTATGCTCGATAAAAAAACAATGGAGGTAATGCACGACACCGATGAGATACTGCTGGCCGCCCGCCACCGCCCGCGCAACCCCAACAGCGAGGCGCATGCTAAGTTTGTGCGTAAAAATTTAGAGAAGATAGCGCAGCTAAGTAAAGAATACGGTCTTCGGTTTACAGAAGAAGAAGAGGTATTGAGGAAGTTTTTGTAAATGAAAACACAATTGCGCGTAAGGTCTTCGCAAATCCGAAAGAAACTATACAGGCAAAATTTCACTTGCTGTCCATCTTTGCAATTAGTTTGATAGAAAGAAGTTACTTGCCACAACCCATTGCTTCGGATTGTAGTAAATGAAGTTTTTTGCCCCAACCCTTTACAAGGCGGGCCATGAAAAGAAGTTACTTGCCGCAACTCCCTCCTTCGGGTTGCAGTAAATGAAGTTTTTTGCCCTACCACTTTACAAGGAGTTGCATAGAAAGAAGTTACTTGCTACAACTCCTTGCTTCGGGTTGCGATAAAGGAAGGTTTTTAACCCAAATCCTTGCAGGGAGGTAGAGCAAATGAAACTATTTACCCCCTTTTGAGCCAAAACGTGACAAAAGCTGGATTTATTTCGCGAGATATGGATTGAGATTTAATGGCCGACCACATGATAATCTTCGCAAAGCCGAAAGCCCGGGTGAGCCCAAAAGAATGAAACACCTCCTAAACCTTATTTTTCAGGAGGGCTTAACAATAAAAAGCCCCGCCAATTGGTAGGGCTTTTTTCTTGTGGCAAGTAAGAATTACTTCTCTGTTTTAAAAGTAAGCGCTCCGGCTTTTTCGTCTATCACCAGTTTGCCGCCTTTATCTACTTCACCGGCCAGTAGTTTTTTAGAGAGCACATTCACTATTTCTTTTTGTATCACTCGTTTCAACGGTCGTGCTCCGTATTGCGGGTCGAAACCTTCTTCGCCCAGATAGTCGAGCGCCTTGTCGGTAATTTCGAGGGTAATTTCCTTTTGCGTCAGCAGTTTTTTCAGTTCGGTTAACTGTAAGTCTACAATCTGGCGAATCTGTTTTTTCATCAGTGGATGGAACATGACCAGCTCATCTATACGATTGATAAACTCCGGGCGAACACTCAGCTTCAATCTTTCCACCACTTCAATCTTAGTGGTTTCAATTACGCTTACCAGGTTCTTATCGGTTACGTTCTCAAAGTTCTTCTGTATAATATCAGAACCGATATTGCTGGTCATGATGATGAGGGTGTTTTTGAAGTTCACCGTGCGGCCTTTGTTATCGGTCAAACGTCCGTCATCTAACACCTGCAACAGAATGTTGAACACATCGGGATGCGCCTTTTCAATTTCATCAAACAAGATGACACTGTAAGGTCTTCTGCGCACGGCTTCGGTTAATTGTCCGCCTTCATCGTAGCCGACATAGCCCGGAGGAGAACCCACTAATCTGGATACACTGTGTTTCTCCTGATACTCGCTCATGTCAATTCGAATCATGGCGTGTTCATCGTTAAACAGCACATAACTCAGCGCTTTACTCAGTTCAGTTTTACCCACCCCGGTAGTTCCTAAAAACAGGAAGCTGCCGATGGGCTTGCGTTCATCCTGTAAGCCCGCGCGGCTTCTGCGGATAGCATCGGCCACTACTTCAATAGCTTCATCCTGTCCTTTTACGCGCTCCCGCAGACGGTCTTCCAGGTGCAGCAGTTTTTCTTTTTCGCCTTCCAGCATGCGGGTTACCGGTATGCCGGTCCACCTGGCTACAATGGCGGCTATGTCTTCGCTGGTTACTTCTTCCTGCAGCATTCTTTTATCGGAAGAAATTTTAGCCAGTTCTTCTTCCAGTTTCTTAATGGCATCTTCGGTAAACTTGATTTTACCATAACGAATCTCCGCCACCTTGCCGTAGTCACCTTCGCGTTCAAAACGCTCGGCCTCCAGTTTAAAGTTTTCAATTTCGCCTTTGCGGGCTGTAATCTGGTCTACAATTTCTTTTTCACTCTGCCACTTGGCTTTGAACTCGCTGCGCTGCTCTTTCAGGTTACTTAGTTCTTCGTTCAACTCATCCAGTTTCTTCTTATCGTTCTCTCGTTTAATGGCTTCAATCTCAATTTCAATCTGCATGATTCTTCTTTCAATTTCATCCAGTTCTTCGGGCATTGAATCCATTTCCAGGCGAAGTTTTGCTCCCGCTTCATCAATCAGGTCAATGGCTTTGTCGGGTAAAAAGCGTTCGGTTATATAACGGCTGCTCAGCGTAACGGCACTGATTATGGCATCGTCTTTAACACGCACCTTGTGGTGATTTTCATACCGCTCTTTTAAACCACGAAGAATAGAGATGGCATCTTCAATACTTGGTTCATCCACCATTACCTTTTGGAAACGTCTCTCCAGCGCCTTATCTTTCTCAAAGTATTTCTGATACTCATTCAGTGTAGTAGCACCTACGGCCCGTAACTCACCGCGCGCTAATTCAGGCTTAATAATGTTAGCAGCATCCATAGCTCCTTCGGTAGCACCTGCACCTATCAGCGTATGAATTTCATCAATGAACAGAATAATGCGCCCTTCGCTTTCCTTCACTTCTTTCACCACGGCCTTCAATCTTTCTTCAAAGTCACCGCGGTATTTGGCACCGGCCATCAGCGCACCCATATCTAAAGCAAAGATTACTTTGTTCTTCAGGTTTTCGGGTACATCGCCTTTAACAATGCGGTGCGCAATACCTTCAGCAATGGCGGTTTTACCTACTCCCGGTTCGCCTACCAGCAATGGATTGTTTTTGGTTTTGCGGGTAAGAATATGCATCACTCTTCGTATCTCCTCATCGCGACCAATCACCGGATCGAGCTTGCCGCTTTTGGCCTGTGCGTTCAGGTTAATGGCATATTTTTCTAAAGAATTGTATTTGGCATCAGCTCCCTGTTCAGTCACCTTGGTCCCCTTGCGTAGTTCGGTTATGGCTGCACGCAGTTTCTTTTCTTCCAGGCCGGCTTCTTTCAGGGCTTTGGTAGTGTCATCGCCTGTGTTCATCATAGACAATAACAGAATGTCAACACCCACATAGGTATCTTCAAAATCCTTCATCACTTTATTGGCCTGCAGAATCAGTTTTCCGAAAGCTGATGAAGGAGCTGCATCGGCATTACCGCCCGATACTTTGGCCAGCGATTTTATTTTCTCTTCTACTTTACCCAGCAGGATGTTTTTGTTTACGCCTGCTTTATCAAGAATAAACGGAAGCGCATCCTGATCTACTTCCAGCATACCTTTTAGCAGGTGGATAGTTTCCAGTTGCGGGTTGCCGTTGTTAAACGCTTCCTGCTGCGCTTGACTCAGCGCCTCAAGCGCTTTGGTGGTGAAATTGTTTGCATTCATAGTTCTCGGTTTTTGTTTTTAAAGGTTGACCGCTATGCGCAAAATACTGTCCAATGTAGGAGTTGATACATAATGGCAGTTGTTTTTAGCTCCCTTGTGCCAAAATGCCTGTGAAATCAAATTTCAGTAAGTCATTATTACCGCTATAAAAGCAAAAAGCCGCTCCATTTCGGGAGCGGCTTTTTTAAAATAATGCTTGCTTAATATTACTGCAACTCAAATACCCGCAACTGAGAACCGTAGCCGGATGCATCAAGTGCGTACGAGTAGTTTGGCGGAGAAGCGGTAAAGTCGTAAACCGGGTCAACAAAACCGGCAGGCACTCCGCTGTTAATTAAAAACTGCTCAGGCATAATCATGGTAGAGTCGCCTGTAAACATAAAGTAAACAGGGTCTTCAAAACCATTACCCCCGGCATTGCCGGTTTGAAACACCCCGCGGCCCACCTTGGTAACCGTTACCGGATAACCATTCGATACTCTGGCATAATCACCCGATACATCCAGGGCATCATCGGCCGAAGTTACCGCCACCAAACGCACAGCCGAACTGGTAAAGCCATACTGGTTAACGGCATTGTAGGTAATAACAAAGAAACCTTCCTGATTGGTACTAACTACCGTGCTGGAAGAAATGCTGCCGTTATCGCCATAAGTTGAGTCGTAATAAGTAGCCCCCTGTTCGGTATAAGAATCACCAACATTGAGAATAACTACAGGGTCTCCATTTAACGTAATAGTAGGGCTGGAAACAACCTTTGTTTTAGAAGGAAACTGGTCTTCCGATTTCTTACAGGAAGAAACAAGCAGAACCAAAGTAGCCAGAATGAATGTTATTTTTTTCATTTCAGTATGTTTTTTATTGTAAACAATTAGTCAATATCCCACCAAACATGGTCGGTTACGGTTTTACCGGTCAGCACATTGGCATTACTGGTTAACTCATCGCTGGGGTAAAGAATACGTGCCGGAAACTCACCGGTACCCAACACCGAGGTAACTGACTGAACAAAGAAATCAGGGAAACCGGTTCTTCTCCATTCGGTCCATGATTCAAAGTTCTGGTTACCGTTCATAGCCACCCACTTTTGAGTTATAATGGCCTTCACCTGGTCGTTGATACTTCCGCCACCCGGATAAGCTACCGCAGGCTGTGCCAGATAGGTAGATAAATCGGTACCAATCAGAGCTGATGAGGCAAACCACTGACCCCATGAATCTTCAACAGCAAATTCATACATACCTTGTGCATCGCCAGCCATATAACCGCGGGCAATAGCCTCTGCCTGTAAGAACATACTTTCCGAAGCACTCATTAAACGAACCGGAACCGAAGGCTCAATAATCTGCTCGCTGTTAAACATGGAGAAGTTACCATCGTTTACCGGTGGAGGGAACATGGTAACGTCACGCGCAGCACCCTGTTCAATGCCTACATATAATCCGGCATCATTTGAATCGTAAAAGTCTTCCAGACGAGGGTCGTTGATGGAAGTAAGATAATCAACCGAAGTTTTGCTGGCAAAAATGTTTTTACCCGGAGCTAATGCATTAACCGTGGTATACAACGGATTTTGACGAAACTTCTCATCAATGTAATGAGTCAGTGCATCTTCACCGGTTTCCAGATATTCGGTTGGGTCGGCCGGCATGGTGGCAATACCCGCTGCCGCTACTGCAGGACGAACCTTAACCTGACGCAGATAAATTTTCAGTTTAAGTGTGTTGGCGAATTTATACCACAACAACATATCACCCTGGTAAACCAAGTCATCGGACGAAGGCGTTTCCAGATTCGGATCTATCTTTTCAAGAGCATCATCAAGCATCGGAATCAAAGCATCGTAAATACTTTCCTGCGAATCGTATTTAGGCGAAGTAATTCCCTCAAAGCCCTGAAGCGCCTCCGTAAACGGAGCATCGCCCCAGGCATCGGTTACTACCTGTAAGGTATATGCCCGAAGTATTAATGCTATAGCAGAATAGTTGTATTTTTTTTCTGCCTCTGCCTTTTTATACAACGCATCCAGGTCTTTAAGTGAACCGGAATACAACGCTCTCCATGGACGGTCGGCTTCTGTATTAGCATAGAAATAACGATCGTAATCATTATACTGGTTAGCGTTGGGGCCCTGGGTCCAGTATTGTCCCCACAAACCGCCTACTACCTGTAACTGATTGCCGAGCGTGTAAGCCAGATTAGCCTGTGCACTTGGCAATACGAATTTCAAATCAACAGTTTCAGGATCATTCGGATTGTTATTTACATCCAGAAAATCCTTTTTGCAACCCTGCATCACTGATAATATCAGCGTTACTGCTATCAGGAGTTTATATTTTATAGTTGTTCTCATTGCTGAAAAATTTAGTGGTTATTAAAAATCAAGTTTGAAACCGAAACCGATATTTCTTAAAGAAGGAGTTGTTCCAAACTCAAAACCCTGTGCATTGCCTGCACCGTAAGAACTTGTTTCAGGATCAATGAAGGTGTTTGCCTTCGGAGTCCATAAAGCTAAGTTGGTGCCGAAAAACTTCACTTCAACACCGGTTATAAATTTGGTTTTCTTCAAAAGTTTTGCCGGTAAAGAATAAGACAATGACATTTCACGCAATTTGGTGAAGGATGCCGATAGCAGATGCGCACCGCGGTCTGCATTGTTATAAACGGTCCAGTAATCCTGATGATTAGCCAATACAGTAGTGTTTTCAACAAATACTCCCGGGCTGGTTTCAATCACACTGTTAGGAACAATAAAGTCCTCACGGTCGTTATTCAGCGTGTTAGGAGAAGTACCTACAAACTCCTGAACATCCATAGTTCTGGAATATATTTTTCCGCCTTGCTTGGTATCGAAGAGAATACTGAACTTTAGTCCTTTGTAAGAAAGACTGGTTCCTAAACTTCCCAGCCAGTTTGGTTGGTATGAACCCAGAATCTGAGCCTCATCGGCCAACAATGGCTGACCCGAAACAGGATCAACAACTACCCGACCCTGAGGATCGCGTTGTGCCGTTAAAGCGTAGAATGAACCATAAGCTTCTCCCTTCCGGGCTACTATGGCCATATCACTAAGACCTCCTAAAGTTATCTGATCAACACCATTTGGAAGTTCTAACACCTTATTGTTGTTCTTCGTAAAGGTTCCGAAAACTTCCCATTTAAATCCACTGGCTGTAACTACAGGAGTTAAGCGTAAACCCAACTCAACACCCTGATTTCTGGAAGTACCAGCGTTTATTACCTGCGAGGTAAATCCGGAACTCGGTGCTACCGGTGCAGTCACCAGAATCAGATCTTTGCTTTTTGCCTGGTAGTAAGTAAAGTCAATATTAACCCGGTCGTTCCAGAAGCCGATTTCAGTTCCGATTTCCCAAGAAGTAGTTTTCTCAGGCTTCAGATTTGGATTACGAAGGTTATCACTAACCGTATAGGCTGCGGCTAATTCACCGGTGCCTCCTGAAGGATAGGGTGAGTTTACCTCCGATTCGTTATACCCGTCACCAATGCTGTTTTCAACAAACACATTAGTTAACAGATAAGGGTCTTCACCACCGCTTCCTGCCTGTGCAAAGCCGGCACGTATTTTAAGATAGCTCAGAATTTTAGGATCTATTTTTACCAACTCAGTTAACACAAAGGCTGCATTCACACTCGGGTAGAAATAGCTGTTTTTGCCTTTTGGCAGAGTAGAGGACCAGTCATTCCTGAAAGAGAAGTTAAGGAACACATACTTTTTGTAATCCAGATTTACTTCTCCGAATAAACCAACAAGTCTGCGTTGCAGTAAAGTATTACTTATAATAGGTCTATCCTGAGAATTGCCTAAAGTGTACAATCCTTCAATGTTCAATCCCGCAGTGGCGGCTGAAGTAGTACGAAGCGATTTAGCAAAGATGTTATTTCCTATCAAGCCTCCGAACGTAACCCCGTTCTTAAAGGTATGGCCGGCAGAAATAATGATATCAGAGTTATAGATATTAGAACGATAGATATCCTCGGCATAGCGTCCGGCATAATTAAAGTCTCCACCCTGATTACCGAAACTGTATTTAGCCAGTTTCTGAGTCCGTGTATCGGTATAAATATCGGCACCAAAACGGCCCGTCATACTTAACCACTCTACAGGCGCGTAGGTTAAACTGGTAACACTGTTAAAACGGTCTACATTATTGGTAACACTTTGCTTGGATAAAGCATACCAGGGGTTTATGGTATAAGCACCATAATAAGTTTCCGGCAGATTAAAAGAATCAGTTAAGTCCTTTAACTCAAGTAATGATATATCTCTTGGAGTCTGGAGGATCTGATTATACACTGAAAAATCGCCCTGCCCCTGAATAGCGTAATCACCTTGTGTTTTAGTGTAATTAAACGTTGCTGTAGTGCTTAACTTATCGCTAAAGTTATGGGTTAAGTTAGTACGTATTGAATTACGATTGTAAGAGGTATTAGGAATTACACCATTTGTCTTTATATTATTAAACGATAAATAGTAATTCGTGTTCTTGTTACCGCCTTCAATAGAAATATTGTTGTTGAAAGTTTTTCCCAAATCGAAAAACTCTTTCACGTTGTTAGGTAACGCAGCGTAAGGCTTTACTTTTTGCTTGCCATCTACTACTTGTCCCCAAGGGCGAACAACACCGTCAAACTTGGGTCCCCAACTAAAGTTTTCGCGGGTATCGCCCAGTTTTCCACCGCCCTGTCCATATTCGTTTTGAAACTTAGGTAGCCTTAAAACGTTGGAGAAGGTGAAATTCGAATTATACGATACCTTGAATTTTCTTCCTTCCTGAGCAGTTTTACTGCCACTTTTTGTAGTTACAATTAAGGCCCCGTTGGCAGCACGCTGACCGTAGAGAGCCGCAGCTGCCGGTCCTTTCAATACTGTAATAGACTCAATATCCTGAGGGTTAAGGTCATTAGCTCTGTTACCACCATCGTAGTTATTATTCAGAACGTCATCCGATGCAAAGCTTGAATTATCAATAGGCACACCATCAACCACAATCAGCGCCTGATTGTTCCCTAAAATGGAAGAACCTCCGCGCAATACGACACGGGTAGAAGAACCCGGGTCACCATTGGCACTGGTAATATTCACCCCGCTCACCTTGCCGCGTAATGCTTCTAAAGGGCTGCGGTCTGCGGCTTTATTCAAATCATCTGATTTAACGGTAGTTGTTGAGTAACCAAGCGAACGCTGTTCGCGCTTAATAGCAATGGCGGTTACCACCACTTCATCAAAATTGCTCAGGTCAGCTTCAAGAGACACATTAACTTCATTGGAACTACCGATGGGGACAACCTTCTTTTTCATCCCTACATAGGAGATGGTAAGATTTTTAGCCTGTTCGGTAACGTTGATAGAGAATTTTCCATCCACATCGGTAACAGAGCCGGTCTGGGTGCCCTCTACTACCACATTGGCTCCAATTACCGGCTGTCGGTCATTGGAAGAAATAACCGTTCCTGTAATAGTTCGTTGCGCTACCGCCACCTGGCAGAGCAGCACCAACACAATTACAAGTGCTTTGTACATTTGTTTCATACAGCTTAAGTTTTAGTTTTAAAAAAAGGTCATCGCAAAGCCAAGTTACACCTATTTTAAAAACCCATTAACTATTTATTAACAGAATTTGAAATTTACATCTTATCGAACCAAAGTAGATAACAGGAATTTATTGTGCGGGGCTTTTTATGTAGGTTTGCGACACTAAAAAAATAAGTTATGAATGAGAATCTGCGTGTAAGAATGGAGGATCTTTTTATGGAAGCCGACCGCTTGATCAGTGATCAGAAAATAGGGGAGGCGTTCAGTAAGCTAACGGGGATCACTCAAGAGATGCCCACTTTTGGTAAAGCCTACAATCATCTTGGCTGGATATACGAAACCAAATACAAGGATTTTCCCAATGCCGAGAAGTTTTACAAACTGGCCATTGAAAACTCCCCCGATTATCTGGCGGCTTATTACAACTATGCTATTGTACTTTCTACCTTGCAGAAATGGGATGAGTTAACGGCCCTGCTGAACAAAGCCTTGACCGTTGCCGGGATAAATAAGAGCACCATTCAAAATGAGTTTGCCATTATGTATGAGGCACAGGGAAAATACTCCGAAGCCATAGATGCGTATAAAAAGTATGCGGCTGCAACCTTTGATAATAAACAGCTGGATAGTGCTAAAGATTCTATTGAGCGGTGTAAGAAAAAGATGGAGATAATGGGATAATGTCTAGACTACTTTGACGGAGTTGAATAAAGAATGAACAGCCATCAAAATTTTTTTGATGGCTGTTCGTCATTTTACAGCGGTATTGCTTTCTGGTTATTTACTCCAATCACAACCTATCTGATTTTTGACATGAAAAAACTTTTTACAGTAACCCTGATTCTGTTGGGCAACTCTCTCCTTTTTTCTCAAGCAACTAAAAAATACAACGTTGAAATTGTACGAGATAGTTTTGGTGTGCCGCATATATTCGGTAAGACCGATGCGGACTGTGCCTACGGTTTAATATATGCGGAATGTGAAGACGATTTCAGTACCGTACAGTGGGGATTGCTGGCTTCTAAAGGAATGTTGGGTCGTATATTGGGTATTGATGGAGCGCGCATTGACTATGCCGTGCAACTCATGCGGATTCAGAAAATTATCAATGAGCATTACGATAAAGATGTATCGCCCAAGTTTAAAAAACTGTTGGAGGCTGCTGCTGATGCCGGAAATTTGTACGCCCGTCAGCATCCGGATAAAGTATTGGTGAAAAAAGCTCTTCCGGTTCGTCCGCAAGATTTTATTGGCGGCTACATGCTGGCCATGGCTTTAATGACCGGTGTGGATGGTGCGCTCAGCAGTGTTGTCAATGGCACAGCCCCTCAGGTTTCGTTTGCAGATAAGGGGCGCGGTTCCAATGCCATGGCTATGAACTCGAAGATTACCACCGATGGTCAAGTTTATCTGGACATTAACTCCCATCAACCCTTAGAAGGTCCGCTCAGTTGGTATGAAGCTCATGTTTGCAGCGAAGAAGGCTGGAATATGCATGGCTCTACGTTTCACGGAGGTGTAACTATTTTTCACGGGGTCAATGAAAATTTGGGCTGGGCTCATACTACTAACGGTTTTGATGCTATTGATGTTTTTCAGTTGCAGCCCGACCCGGATAAAAAGAATCACTATCTGATAGACGGAGTTTCGCATCCACTGGAAACCGGAAGGGCTAAGCTTTCTGTAAACCTGGCCAAGCATCCGGATAAAAAGAAATTTATACTCACCATCGGTAAAAAAATATGGTGGAGCCAATATGGCGCCACGGTGGTAAACAAGAAAGGAATATTTGCTATACGCCTGGCTTCTAACATGACCATTCAAGCACCGGAACAGTGGTACTGGATGGATAAGGCAAAAAGCTTTACCGAGTTCCGTCACGCTTTGGATATGCAGGGTATCGTGAACCAGAATATCACCTATGCCGATAAAAACGATACCATCTTCTTTATCAGTAACGGAGCATTCCCTAAGCGCTCGGATGATTACGACTGGACTACGACCGTACCCGGCAACACCACTAAAACTTTATGGACTGAGTTTTATCCCGAAACGGCAATTCCGCAGGTGCTCAATCCGCCATGCGGTTATGTATTTAATGCCAACAATACCTGTTTCCGTTCTACCTGTGCGGCTTCTAATCCGCTTTGCACCCAAGATATTGCCACCATGTGTCATGATACTACTATGACCAACCGCGGTTTGCGTTTTGAAGAAAACATTGCTGCATACAACAAAGTAAGCTGGGACGATTTTCTGAAAATTAAATACGACAGCAAGTACCCCAAGCAACCGGTTTACTTCAAAAAGTTTGAAGCTTTTGATATTATGGAGCTGAGCGAAATAGAACACCCCGATATTGCCGATGCCCTGAAAGTTATGAAGGCCTGGAATAAAGGCGGTGAACTGGATAATATGAATGCCGCGCTGGTTTATCAGGTGCTCTACTACGTTTACAACAACACCAACGCTGAGCAGGAAAAACTTTTTGCTACTGATAAAAAAGCCAAGTTCGAGTTTTTTGTAAAGGCTATACAGGAAGTGAAAAAGCAAATGCTGGCCAACTTCGGTTCACTCAGCATACCCCTGGGCGATTATCAGCGCCACCAGCGCGGAGACGTAGATTTACCCACCGATGGCGGCCCCGACATGTGGAATGCCAAATACTGTCAGCCTTATGGAAATAAAGGGCGAGTGCGAACTTACATTGGCGAAACCTTTATTCTATTGGCGCGCTTTACTAAAGATGGCCCCGTTTACCGCACCATTTCGCCTTATGGCAGCAGCAATACACCCGGGGCTAAACACTACACCGACCAGATGCAGATGTATGTTAACCATGAAACCAAAGAAGAGAGTTTGAAAAAGGAATGGGCATACAGCCATGCCGAGAGAATTTATCATCCGGGTGAATAAGGCCGCTTCATATTTGTGATTTTTTATTCAATTTTATGTCGTAAAACATAATTGCTATGAAAAACATTACCCTATCTTTTTGTTTGTTATTGGTTTGCGCATCAACTCTTTATTCTCAGGATAATATCATTCTGCGCAACGGTCAGGAAATAAAAGCCAAGGTAGAAGAAGTAGGTGTTACCGAAATCAAATACAAAAAGGTAGATAATCTCACCGGACCTACCTATGTAATCAGTAAAAGCGAAGTATTTCTTATTCAATATCCTAACGGAACCAAAGATGTGCTGAACGAGCCAGCCAGCACTGCAACTGAAAAGGCAGATAACTATACCGCCCCCGAAACTACTCCACCTGCCACCGATAATTACCGCAAGTATCATCGGCTTGCGGTTAAAAAGATTGTGAGCGGAGCGGTGGTAACGGCTTTAGGAGTACCCGTGCTTACTACCGGTTTGGTATTAACCGGGGTTGGGGTTGGCAATCTAAACTCCAATGACCCCTACTCCGGTTTTAACCCTTTTGCCGGCATTGCGCTGGCCAGTGGTTTGGTAGCTACAGCCGGAGGCATAGCTATGCTGATAGTAGGGCCTATTAACCTGAGTAAAGGAGTGAAATATCACCGGCTGGCGAAGAACGCGCAGCAGCCTACGCTGGGTTTTGTGCCTATTCAAAACCCGGCACTCGACCAGCTGTGCCAAACCATGAACCAGCAAAAGCTGGCAACGGTTACTATTACGTTTTAAATGCCTTTCTCTAATTTACTGAAAGAAGTTTGAGCCGCCTGGCGGCTCAATCCCTCTTCGCATTTTCTTCCTTCAACCGGTATTAAATACGTTTCGTTCCGCCTCTTAATCATTTCTACCCGGGCTGCAATTTGTAAGGTTCTTCTGTTACCGCGCCCTTTCATCGGGCCTGGCCTTGTAGTGACGGGCAACCGGCCTTGGGGGAAGTTTTTGGGTGACCTACCAGACCGCCTGCGCACTATCAAACAATTGCTTCCTCGTTCCATCCTCTTTTTGTTTCATCCCGTGATTTGAATAGGGAATCCATCGCGTTCAGAAAACTATCCAGCGTTGTTTCTAACAGATATTTGCCCGGTAAACGGTCATCCATGGACATGCGCTGCCTGTTTTTTGAGTGGTAAAGGCATTCCGGCCAAACCGAAAGGGCATCCGGTGAGTTTAAATCAGCATTTATCTGCCCGAGCAGGCATTTATGTCACTCCCTTAGCCATTTCTTTTTTATGTATAGAAAAACCTTTTTGAAGTATAGCAAATAGATTTTGAAACATAGCAAATGTATTTCGAAGGATAACAAAGAGCTTTTGACGGATAGCAATAAGTCTTTGACGGATAGCAATAAGTCTTTGCCGGATACTAATAAGTCTTTGACGGATAGCAAAGAGCTTTTGAAGGATAGCAAAAAAAACCTACCGGAAGCCCTTACCGGGCGGGCAGAAAGCCATTTAGTGCCGCTACAGGCGTGGTTGATTGGAAAAAACGAAACACCTGAGCCCGCAAAGGGTGAGCCGGTGAGGAGGGAAAGCAGTTTTAACGAACAACCCGACCCGACTGAGGCATCTGAATGGGGATGTGCTTTTAAAACCTGCTTAGTTTAGCAAACCGTTTGTTTAAAAAGTCGAGTATAGTGGGGTTTACCAACAGGGGCTTTTCTTTTTGCGGATAGTGCTTGGCTCCCGGTATTACACTCAGGTAGCATCCGGGTATGTTTTCAAACATTTCGGCTGTGTGGCTGAGTTTAATAATGTCGTGGTCGCCATTCATCAGCAGTACGGAACATTTTATTTTTTGCAGGTCGGCCGGGGTCAGATTGGGTTCGGTGAGCAGCATGGTTTTCATGCGGTGAGTAAACTGAGTTATCTGGTCGTAGTTTTGATAGCCCTTAAAGTTGTTGCGTACAAACTGAAACATTTTATCATCGTCCCAGGCTTTAACCTTATCTAAAATCTGCGAGTAAACGGCTGTCGTATCAACCTTGTAATTGGCGCCAATGGCTACCAGTTTGCGCACGCGTGCGGGATGGTTAATGGCCAGGTACAGACCAATAATACCGCCATCGCCAAAACCAATGATATGAGCGCTGTCAATTTTCAGTTCCTGCATCACGGCTACTACATCTTCGCTAAGCAGGATGTAATCCATTTTTTTATCGGTAAAGGTAGAGCGGCCGTGGCCGCGGTTATCAATGGCAATAACCTGAAAACGCTTGCTGAACTCCGGTATCTGTTTGGCCCAGTCATCTAAGCTTTCCAGCGAGCCGTGCAGCAATAAAAGAGGGTCGCCTTTACCGTAAATTTTGTAGTGAATTTTTACATCATCAACTTTTACATAGCGGCTTTTAGCGGTATCGGTTTGAGCCAAGGCAAGAACGCAGAAGAAAGCAGTTGAAAGCGTGAGGAGAAGAAGTTTTTTCATACCATAATTTGGGTGCCGAAGATAGCAAAACGCGCGGCTATGGCCGGCTAATTTCAAAAGAGCCGGCACCGGTGCAGGTTCCTTCACAAACAGACACCATTTGTACGGTGGCCTTCTCGGGCCCGTGATGGCACCATTGTATAAATCGTATCAGCATCTCCTCATCACCTTCGGCTTCGATATATACATCGCCCGAGGGTTCGTTACGAACAAAACCCTTGATGCCGAGTATATCGGCCATTTGTTTGGTTGAAGCGCGAAAGAATACACCCTGCACTTTGCCTTGCACGGTAATATGATAACATCTGTTCATACGGTAAAAATAAAAACCCCGCACTAAGGCGGGGTTTCATAACGCCAATGCATAACTTATTTGGTAAACTCTACTACTTTTTCGTTCAGCAGCTCTTCTTCAATCAATCCCATGTTACGCCATACTTCTTTGCCTTGTTTGTAAAAGATAATAAAAGGAATACCCTTTACATTCATGGTGTTGGCCACCGTGCTGTTCTTATCTACATCAATATCGAACAGTTCTACTTTATCATTATATTTCTTTACTATTTTCTGCACCCGCGGCTTTAGTATTTTGCAGGGGCCGCACCAGACCGCATTAAAATCCACTATCACCAACTTGGGGCTCTGTTTAATATGGTTGAGGTAGTCGTCAAAACTCATACCGATGGAAGAGGTATTTACTTTTTCACCGGTTGAATTGGTAACAGGTTTGTTTTCGCTAATCCAGGAGTTGATACCAAACTCCAGATTATAAACCTGATTGAAACCAAGAGCTACCGCCTGATCGGCTGCTTTTTTACTGCGGCCGCCAGCCAGGCAGTAGATATAAAGGGGTTTAGACTTATCCAGTCCGCTCAGTTTATTCTGAAAAGAAGCATCGTTATAGTTGATGTTTTGGGCTCCTTCAATATGTTTTTCTTTAAACTCTTCGGGGGTGCGCACATCTACCAGCTGCACACTGTTTTGTGTTATCTGCTTTTCAAAATCAGTGGCATTCAGATTTTTTACCGTTGTGTTTTGGCTACTGCAGGCAGTGATAAAGAAGACAGCCATAAACAGTGTAATAAAGGATTTTGTGCTCATGATATAGAGTATTATGCTTTTATAAAGTTAATGAACAATTCGGTTGCGGCCCGCTTGTGAAAAGAATTACGTGCCTGCTCAAAAGTATGAAGTTTGAAATAAGGTGAAAAAAGCATTTCATACTCCTGTTGTGTTCCGCCAAACGGAGGTCCTTCAAAATCGAATATCCGGTTAAACAATAGTCCAACAAGTCGGCCACCGGTATTTAGTAACTCATACATTTTAGAAACATACCTGATGCGCAGAGATGGGTTCAAAGCACAGAAAAAAGTTTGTTCCAGTATCAGGTCGAAGTGGTCAGTCAATTCAAAAAAATCGCCACATATTACATGAATGCGTTTGCCTAGTTCGGCACTGAATTTTTCCTTTAGCATATCGGCCAGCGCAGGCGAAATATCTATCACTGTAACATTGGTAAAACCATTGGCTAACAGATATTCAGCTTCATAGGTATTACCGCAACCGGGTATCAGTATTTTCAGATTTTTATTGTTTAGCTGGTCAATGTATTCTTTGAGCGGTGGCGATACCTGACCCATATCCCAGCCCGTTTCATTCTTTCGCCATTGAATATCCCAAAACTCCTTGTCCAGTACTTTATCGGTGGGTGTTACACAGCATTTATCCATAGCTTACATATTGCATTTACAATGTTCGATACAATCTACAATGTTGACTAAATCTTTTTCCCGAAGCGAATAGTATATGTTTTGACCTTCGCGTTCGGCACTCAGTAATCCTTTTATTTTCATGTTGCTCAGATGGTGAGAGAGCAGGGACTGTTCGCATCCGGTGTGTTCAATCAACTCATTGACACTTAACCGTTCCTTGTGGTCAAGTAACTGAACAATTGCTAAACGGGTAGGGTGCGCAATGGTTTTGAGGATGAAGGCTACCCGTTCCAGTTTAACTTTATCAATTTTAACTTTAGACTTTACCGCAGGCATAGCTTATTCAGTCATTTTTATGGAAGGTTCAGCAGATTCCAAATCTTCTTTTTTCTTTTTCTCCATCAGGTCATTTTCAACTTTCCAGTCAGGGTTGTAGGGCACCCACATATTTAACCACGTTGACCTTGCCAAACGGGCGTTATAGGTAAATCCTATTAAAGCTGTGATGCCAATGGCCACAAAGACCTGCGGCAACTCCCATTTGAGCACCAGCATGGTTATCAGCATAACAATCAGCAGGGCTCCGGAACTAAAGGTATAGGCCATATACATGGCTCCATACCAAAACCCTACTTCCCGTTCATATTTTAAACCACAAACGGGGCAATGCTCGTGCATGTCGTATAATTTCAGTTTATACAACGGACTTCTCCAAAGTGGTCCTTCATGGCAACGGGCACATTTCATTCCCACTATACTATACAACTTATCGCCTTTACTGAACATACTGTGCTTTTAATAATGAATAAACAAGATTATGAACATATTTTCATATTTTCAAGCGAAGAGGATGCTGATGAAAATGTTTAACAGATTTTACTGGTCCAGCCAGTTTACAAAATCATTGGCTTTTTCACGGCTGACATCAATACGTACCAGCTTGTCACATTTCAGGTGCACTTCTATTTTCCCGGTATCGTGCTTTTTATAAGTATCTACCTGATTCACGTGAATAATTGTTTGACGGTTTGCACGGAATAGTCTGGCGGGGTTGACCACTTCTTCTATTTCATCAATGGTATAATAGTCTGTAACCAATTTTTCATTGTCTGTGGTTATCAGATAAATGATAGTGTCTTTAACAAAGTAGGCCACTCTATTTTCAGGTATTGGAACAATACCGGCTTTGTAATGAGCTAAAAAGCGCTCCTTGTATTTGGGCACATCCTGATGGGCCATACCGGATAGCAGTTCCTTGATTTGCAAGGGTAGGAAACTGATGCTTTCAGCATGGAGCTTTTTGTATTTATTCAAGGCCCTGGTAAGATATTCCTTGTCAATAGGCTTAAGCAGATAATCAATGCTGTTCACTTTAAATGCCCGAATAGCGTATTCATTATAAGCTGTTGTAAAAATGATAGGCTTTTCAATGTCTACCATCGAAAAAATGTCAAAACTGATACCATCGCTGAGTTGAATATCCATTAGATATAAGTCGGGCTGCGGATTGTTTTTTACCCAGTTTACAGTGGCTGATACAGAACCGAGCACGGCCATCACCTCAATACCTGAATCAATTTGTTTAAGTTGTAATTGCAGGTTTTTGGCAATCAGGTTTTCATCTTCAATGATGACTACTTTCATACATGATTATTTAGGGCTCCAGTAAGGGTACTTTTACTGTGAAAAAATTGTCGGATGTAATCTCAATTTCGTTCTCCGATAAGTAGCGGTATAAATTCTTAAGATTACCTAACCCTTGGCGATTAGAATCTTCCATAATGTTTTTGAGCTGCACATTGTTTTCTATCACCAGATAATCAAGATGGTTATAAATTCGAATAGTCAGCGGTGCGTCTTTTCCGGTAGTATTGTGTTTCAGCGCATTTTCAATAAGGATTTGGAGCGTTACCGGAACTATAGCTTTTTGTAAGGCAACCTCTTCAATTTCAAATTTTACTTCTAATCCCTGTTCAAAGCGTGTTTTTAAAAGCTGCACATAGTGTCTAACAAAATTTATTTCGGTTTCAACAGTCACCAGATTTTTTTCTTTATGCTCCAATACATATCTGTAAACCTTAGATAGTTGTTGTAAAAAATCGGATGCTAATTGTGGGTTTTCAAAAATCAGCGAGTTGAGGGATGTGAGTGAGTTGAAGAGAAAGTGAGGGTTTAACTGGTTTTTCAGATTGTCATATTGCACCATTGCCTTCTCCTTTTCAAGTTCAGCAGCTACAATTTTCTCCTGTTTCCATCTTACAAAGAAGTGGTAGCCGAAAATGGATAGAATAACACTAAGTACCATAAATATATTAATGGCATAGGTGGCTGCAATTATCTCTGGTGATGGGTGAATAGGTATTCTGTCATAAAACAGAAAGTAAGGAACAACCCTGATAAGGGTGAGCACAGCCAGTGTGACCAGAAACTGAATAAAAATTCTGGTAATAGGATTTCTTTCAAAAGTGTACAGACTGTCCAGGTAAATATCTATGGCCCTAACAAGGTATCCGAACACGCCAATAAACAGCAGACCGGCCAGGCTGGTAATTAGGTGAAAGGATATGCTTTGATCTAAAAAGAAGAAGGTTTTAACTACTGTAAAAATTACGTAGATAAAAGCAATAATGCCCAGAGCAATTTTAGTTTCTTTAGTCAGCTTCATCCCCTCACAATTTCGCCATCCTTCATTTCAATTATTCTATCACTGTTGGCGGCAAACTCATTATCATGAGTAACAGATATAATGGTTTGGCCCTTTTCTTTCGACAGTCGTTTTAAAATATCGAATACAGTTTGTGTATTCACCGAATCGAGATTGCCGGTAGGTTCATCACCCATGATAATTGTAGGGTCGTTTACCAGAGCCCTCGCAATAGCTACCCGCTGTTGTTGCCCGCCCGAGAGTTTGGAAGAAAGTTTATTGGCAAACTTTTCCATATCCAGCCACTTTAGTTTTTCATATGCACGGTCCTCACATTCGCTTTTAGAGTATTTTCCCAATTTTTCTGCGGGGAGCATTACATTTTTAAGTGCAGTAAACTCGGGTAGTAAAAAGTGAAACTGAAAAACAAAACCAATATGTTCATTTCTGAATCTGGCCAGTTCGTTTTGCGTTTTACCAGTTAGTAAAACATTATTTACATAAATCTGGCCGGTATAACCCGTATCCATTGTGGAAAGGAGGTATAGTAAAGTGGATTTACCACAGCCGCTTTTTCCAACAATGGATACAAACTCGCCTCTTTGAACATTGAACGATACATCTTTAAGGACATGAAATTCTTCAGGCTCATAGAAATACTTATTCAATTTTTTTGCTGATAAAACCACATCCATTGTTACTCTGTTTATGCTTGCTAGCGTTTATCCTCTTAAAATAGCTACCGGGTCTATATTACTTGCCTTGATGCTTGGCATCAATCCGGCAACGAAAGTTGTGAAAATGCCAAATACTACCCCGAACATATAGTGATACCAGTGAAATGTAACCGGAAAACGAGTGATACTGATGAACTCATTTTTAGGGAAAGGCAGACTCCATACCCCATAACTCATCACATACCCCAGCAATAATCCCATGATGGCACCAATTACTCCAATGGTGACCGACTCGGTTAAAAAGATTTGACGTATATCACTACCTGAGAAACCTTGTGCTTTGAGTATGGCTATATCTTTAAGTTTATTCTGAATGGTCA
The DNA here is from genome assembly GCA_046329535.1 of Chitinophagales bacterium. Lineage (GTDB taxonomy): Bacteria > Bacteroidota > Bacteroidia > Chitinophagales > LD1 > Bog-950. The sequence goes on along the minus strand of JAXLUN010000003.1, from coordinate 207,315 downwards.
TGTTCATGATATTGTAAATACCAAAACCTGCAACTACCAAAAGTGTAAATGAAACTACGATAGTCATTACATTACGGATGTTGATGGATACCATAGCGGAGGCATTAGCCGTTTCCCAATCATCTACCTTGTAGCCATATCTGCTTTCTAACTCTTTAACCATAGGCGTTGCCTGATTAATGTCTTTCAACTTCATGTTAATACTGGTAACATACTGATTATCTTTACCAAGTAGCTGCTGCACGCTGGCTAGCGAAACGTAACTTCTTACCAGATCGAGAGAGCCAATGCCAAACTGAAAAGTGCCTACTACCCGGTAGCGCATGGAAGTTCCGTTAGGAGTTGCCAGCGTAACTAAGTCACCTAGTTTTACATTCAGTTTGTTAGCCAGACCATGGCCAAGTAAAATGCCGTTATCAATTGTCAGCAGGTTCTCAATACGCCCGGTTTTCATTTTATCTTTCAGTGCGGTGAGCTTAGTTTCTTCTAAAATATTCACTCCGTTTAATGTGCCGTTTATCTGCACCGGACCGCTGTTATAAAATACTTGCGTAGAAAGTTGGGGTGAAACTGCCAGTACCCTGTTATCTTTAATTATGTCTTGAATAATGTTTTGAGAGTTTCGAACGTTAGGGGTAATGTCTTTGGGTTTAGGATGGTAAACTACATTCAGCATTTTAGATGTATCGCTGACTTCATCCAGTATAGAATGAGAAAAGTCGGTTTTAATATCGTTATAAACTCTCAAATCGGGAGTAGAGGAAAGCATGGAATCTTCCAGATACTCGTTGAATCCGGTCATGAAACTAATCATGAGAATATACATGCCTATTCCAAAAGTTACACCTAGCATTGCCACAAAGGTTTGCCTCGGCTTAGCGAGCAAATGTGTTTTTGCTATCTCCAGATTGACACTCAGTTTCATCTCGGTGGTTTATTTAGTTTCAGGAATAACTACTTCATCGGTTACACTTAATCCTTCCGTAACTTCAACAAATTCCAGATTTTCTAAACCCTTTTTAATTTTTACTCTCTTATTTACTCCTACACTTTTTACTTCTACTTCGTCCGCAGTATTCATCAAATTTCTGGGAATAATGAGTGCATTCTCCTTCGAGGCCAGAATAATATTAGCTTCTACGGAGGCATGAACAAAGATGAAATCGTAATTTTCAGAAAACTCTGCTTCCACTTTAAAACTTTGGTCGTTAGTATTCATGTTTGGATAGATTTTACTTACATGGGCTTTATAAATTTTATTTCCGGTAACATCCATCTTAACTATTACTTCCTGCCCTACTTTAATTTTACTGATGTCAGATTGGTCGACAGAAAGTTCGAGAAGCTTAGTGCCTTTCTCTCCTACAAGAGCTACCAGATCATTCCTTCTTACGGCTTCACCCAAATCTTTGTAGGTGTCGTAAACAACACCATCTAACAGACTTTTTACATTATAGTTAGAGTAATCCAAACCGGAAGTTGCCAGCGAGCTTTGTGCATTTTTCAGTTCAACCGTTAACTGTTCTTTTGTTTTGGTAAACAACTCTATAGCTGATTTTAAATCGTTGCCCGATATTTCATAAGTTAATGCGGCCTGATCAAATTGTGATTTAGTGACGGCATTAGCATCCAGCATGTTTTTATAGCGGATATAATTGAGAGAATCATTTTTGAACTTGGCTTCGGCACTTTTTATTTTGTTTTTTATATCGGTTAATACGGGTGAGTTTTCTCCAGTATTTAGCCGGGCCAGATTAACAGCTGCCGAAGCGGCTCCTAGCTTAGCCAAGCTGGCATCGCTTTGAATCAGATAGATGCTCTCCCCATTTTTGACATCGTCACCACCTTCTTTATACTTGGCTGTAACGTAGCCATCGCCAAGTGCGTACACTTTGTATTCGTTTTTGGGAACAAGAAATCCAGATGCATACACGGCTTCTGTGATTGATTTTCTTTCTGGTTTAATGGTTTTACTCCGGTTACAGGAAGAAATCATTACAACCCCAATGAAGAACAGGCTTAGATAATTTTTTCTCATACAATTTCAATTGCCGCAAAGGAACAAACAACCCTTGTTGAAACCAAACTGCATTTTTTAACCGGTGTAATTATCGCCCTGAAACGTTATTCAGGTGGTCTTAAACGTTGCTTGCCGGAATCACTCTTGCCTTTTATCTTATCTTGCGCACTTAAATTACAAAATGTCATTCGAAAAACTACACTTGATTGAGCCGATTCTAAAAGCTCTCAAAACAGAAGGTTATACCAAACCAACACCCATTCAGGAACAATCTATACCGGTTATTTTAAAACATAGAGATTTATTAGGCTGTGCCCAAACAGGTACAGGAAAAACTGCAGCTTTTGCCATTCCCATTATTCAGATACTTGAAACAGCGCCAACTTATGATAAAGTCCCTCGCGTTATCCGCTCACTTATCTTAACTCCTACCCGCGAGTTAGCCGTACAGATTGGAGAGAGTTTTTCTGCTTACGGAAGAAATACAAACCTGAAACACACGGTGATATTTGGTGGTGTATCTCAGCATGCGCAGACAGAAGCATTGAAAAGGGGCGTAGATATTCTGATTGCCACACCCGGACGATTGCTTGATTTGATACAGCAGCGATTTGTGCATCTGGAACACATCAAAATATTTGTTTTGGATGAAGCTGACCGTATGCTGGATATGGGTTTTATTAACGATGTAAAAAAGGTGATTGCCAAAATACCGGCCAAGCGGCAAACTCTTTTCTTCTCAGCAACTATGGCTCCTGAAATTCTGAAACTGGCCAACACCATTCTTTTTGAGCCGGTGGAAGTTTCAGTTACACCTCCTTCTACTACGGTAGATGCTATTAATCAATCTCTATACTACGTTTCTAAAAACAATAAGAAAGATTTGTTGCTTCATATACTGAAGGATAAAAAGATTGGCCGAGTGCTGGTATTTACGCGAACCAAGCATGGTGCCGATAAAATTACCAAAGAGCTTAACAGGCATGAGATTAAGGCGATGGCTATTCATGGCAATAAATCGCAGAATGCACGCCAGAATGCTTTGAATGATTTTAAAGCCGGACAAACAAGAGTATTGGTGGCCACCGATATTGCTGCACGTGGTATTGACGTAGATAATCTGACTCATGTTATTAATTATGAGTTGCCCAATGTGCCGGAAACATACGTTCACCGAATAGGAAGAACCGGACGGGCAGGAGCCAGCGGAGTAGCTATTTCTTTTTGCGATGCGGAGGAAAAGCTGGAACTAAGGGATATTCATAAACTGATAGGCAAGCAGATTCCTTTGGTCGCTGAACATCCTTACCCTATGAGTAAAGCTGAACTGGAAGCGCCACCCATTAAGCGCGTACAGAAACAGTTTTCAAGACCGCAGTCGAGCCATACTAAACCGGGACAATCGAAAGCATCGGGTAGTTCATACGGTGAAAAGAAATCGGGTAACTCGTTTGGAGGAAATAAAAAGAAAAGTAACTGGGGAGGAAAGAAAAGATACTAATCGCTCTTCGAGATAAAGAATAATAAATGCCGCATGTGCGGCATTTATTATTTAAGGTCTTTCAAACTTACCGGGGTAACACCAACCTTTTTACAAACCGCTGCAGCTGCTTTGTTGGCAAACTGTGCAATATCTTTTAATGGATATTTCTGTGCAAAAGCCAGCGCAGCAATACTGATAGCTGTATCACCGGCACCCGATACATCGGCTGCTTTAATGGCTTTGGCAGGAACAATGAAGGAGTTTCCTTCGCGGGTAAAGCAGAAAATACCGTTAGCACCCAAAGTAACCATCAGGTTCTTAAAGCGGTTCTTTCTTCTTAATTCTTCGGCTCCGCTTCTTAAGCTATCAATACTCTTTGGGTTAATACGATAGCCGATGGCCTCAGAGAACTCACGAAGATTAGGTTTAAACAAATCGATGGCCTGATAGTCGAAGAAGTTGCGCTCTTTAGGGTCAGCTGCAACAGGTATTCCACTTTTGGTAGCCAGCAATAATATCTGTTTGATAAAATATTTGGTCAGCACACCTTTGTTATAGTCCTGCACAATGATGACATCAGGTTTATCGTTTGCCAAAATCTTTTTAAACTCTTTTATCAAAAGTGTTTCCTGTGCTTCATTTACATCTTCTACTTCTTCTTCATCAAAACGAACCACCTGTTTGTCTTCATCAAATACGCGTGTCTTCAGGGTAGTCATGCGGTTTTTGTTTTGCAAAACATGATTTGATTTTACTCCGGCATCTTTTAAGAGTTTCATCAACATACTGCCAGTGTTATCACGACCTATCATCGAAAGCAGAATGGGCGTTGCTCCCAACTCTGAAATATTTAAAGCAACATTAGCAGCTCCGCCCAAGCGTGCTTCTTTTTTTTCAATTTCCACCACAGGTACAGGAGCCTCCGGTGAAATACGGTTTACTTCTCCGAATAAATAAAAGTCAACCATCACATCGCCTATAATCAGTGCTGTAAGGTTTGAGAAACTTGGTTTGGTGTTGGGAGTTGAAGTCACGTAAGGGTATTAATGGATTAAACCAAATTAGCAAAGGCTTCTTTCATTCGTTTGCAGGCTTCTGTCAGTTTAGCTTCACTGGTGGCGTAAGATATGCGCAGACAGTTTTTATCGCCAAACGACTCTCCGCTTACAGCAGCAAGTTTAGCTTCTGCTAAGAGGTAAAGTGAAATATCCTCGGGTGTGTTGAGTGCTTTCCCATTAAATGTTTTACCGAAGTAAGAACTTACATCAAAGAAAAAGTAGAACGCTCCATCGGGTAAGTTCACTTTCAGTCCCGGAATTTCTTTCAGCAGGCCGTATACTAAATCTCTGCGTTTCTTAAACTGTTTCACCATCTCAAAACTAGGAGTTAAATCACCCAGCAAGGCGGCTTCGCCTGCTTTTTGTGCAATGGAACATGTGCCCGAAGTAAACTGACCTTGTATTTTATCGCAGGCCTTGGCAATCCAGGTGGGGGCACCAATGTATCCTAAACGCCAGCCGGTCATAGCAAAACCTTTACTAAACCCATTTACCGTAATAACCTGTTCCTTAATATCCGAAAACTCGGCTAAGCTGGTATGCTTTTCACCCGTATAGTTGATGTATTCGTAAATCTCATCGCAAAGCACAAACAGGTTAGGATGTTTTTTTACAACATTAGCAATAGCTTCTAATTCTGCTTTGCTAAATACGGAACCCGTAGGGTTACAAGGAGAAGAAAAAATAATCAATTTGGTTTTAGGAGTGATGTATTGTTCCAGCAAATCGGCTGTAACTTTAAAGTCAGAGTCAATAGTAGTAGGTATTTCAATGCACTTTCCTTCGGCCAATTCAGCAATGGCGGCATAACTAACCCAATAAGGTGCCGGCAAGAGAACTTCCTCACCAGGATTAATTAGGCTTAACACCACATTGGCAATACTTTGTTTGGCTCCGGTGGAGACAACAATCTGATCTATAGGATAGTCCAAGTTGTTATCGCGTTTAAACTTCTGCGAAATTGCTTTACGCAACTCCGGATAACCCGGTACAGGTGTGTATTTAGTGTAACCTTCATCGATCGCTTTCTTAGCAGCATCCTTAATATATTGAGGGGTATCAAAATCAGGCTCACCTATACTTAAATCTATTACATCATGGCCTTGTGCTTTCAGTTCGCGGCTCATTTTGCTCATTTTAATAGTGGCAGACTCCTGCATGTTGTTAATGCGGTCAGATAGTTGGTTCATAGGGGCTGTTACAGTTGACATGGTGAATTTAAATTGCAGCGCGAAAATAAGTTTGCGCTGAAATTAGAGCGGAAAAAGTTTTAATATGGAAATCAACAAGTTAACAGAGATTGGAAATATATACTGGTAAGAAACTACCGTTAGTTTAGAGGGTTTTATGTTTTGCGAAATTTTCTCTAAATAATTTCATATTTGTCCTCAAACCATTTCATGTAAACTATGAGTAAGCAAAGAAACTACTACTATATAGAGGGCAAAGATGCTACCACGGGACATATTCTTTATAGGGAACGTCCGTTGGTTTGCGATGATAAGTTTGAGCAGGATTTAGTCATGCTTGCATTCCCAATGGGAATGATGAGTGATATCAGCTCAGTCTTGAAAAACTTTAAGTTGCGAGACGATTCAGCATATTTTTAGTGAATGTCGTGAAGTTGTTAGTGTTCCCGAAAAACATATTAACGAAAAAGGCGAAGGTAAACTGGCTTTTCAGAGTTACTTCCATACTTTTCCCGATTCCGTAGCACATTTTTTTGATGATGCTATTGTTGTAGTAGTACTGCACCCTCATGGCTCGGTCAGTAGTGAAGGGCTGCAGGATTATAATATGATAGGATACATACACGCTAACATTATCACTTTTAAAGACGCGGATGGGGAGTTGCAGCAGGGATATTATTACAACGTACTTCGTATGAGCGAAGCCACAGTTCAGGGGGAGGCAATTTACAGACGGAAAAGAATTTTTACCACGGTTTTTAGTGTATTGCTTGATCTGACTGTTATCAATGACATACACTTTGTTTATGCCAATATGGGGCGGGAAAATCAAGGGATTCTCGATGCGTTAAAGATGAATAGTGAGCGTACAGGCAAATTATATGAAACGTTCCCTATGAGGAATAATACACACATTAGCCGCGTAGTTGGTAGTGGCAGTCTGGCGAAAAAACTGATAGATATTTCGAGAGACCATAAACGACTCTCCGAGTATTATCATAAAGTGTTAAAGCAACGTGAAAACTATGTTTTTAATCAACTGCATAATGAAGAGAAGTTTTTCAATATGGTGCGCAGAATTCTGGGTTCATCGGAAAACAGTCGTTTTTATATGCTGGCCGATGAACATGGAAATATGGAAGCTGCCGGGTTCTTCGTTTGCTGGGCGGACTATCTGCACCTTAAGTTGCAGAATCCAAGAGGCTTGTTCAGATTAATTGACTCCTTGAAAATTACTGATAAAATCCTTTATACAACACTTTTAGTAGGTGAGCCAAAAAAGGTAAGGGAGTTGATAAAGGGAGCGAATTACAAATACAGGAAAGAACATGGCGTGCAGGTAAGTATTTTGAATGCGCATGAGGGAGATCCATACTTTGATATTAAAAAAAGTATTGTGTACGATCCATTCCTCTACTTTGCCATTTATGATAAACCGGAAATGTTTGAACGAATGAAAAGTAAGAGTAAAGATGCGGATGGAAACATCCGGATATTTATAGATACACCTATGCTATAAAGTAAGGATTGTTACAGGTATGGGAAAATATTTATACTTGTAAGGCAATTATTCCTACGGTACACTAAAAAGTTTAAAACATACGTTTACTATATGACCATCATTTCATTACAAAAATTTAAACCCATGATTCGCAAAAAACAAATTCAGACAATGCTAGCCATGTTTCTTGGCTGTGCATTAGTCTTTTCTTCTTGTACGAAAAAAGAAGGAACCTTTGATTCTGATTCAGGAACATCTTACTCAACCACCGATAACCTGTTTAAAGATGTAAACAAGGTTATTAATGATGCTGCGGCCGATAAGAATCTGAATGGTAAAACAGATGAAACCGAAGCCGGTAACACTTGTGCTACTGTTACTGTCACTCCATCAGATTTAACCACTTTCCCTAAAACAGTGGTAGTAGATTTCGGAACTTTGGGGTGCACTGATCAATATGGTGTTTACCGCAAAGGCCAGGTAACTGCAATATTTACAGATTATCTGCACAATCCTGGTGCACACGTACACGTTACTTTTCAAAACTACTCTGTGAATTTGAATAAGGTAGAAGGCGTTTATGATTTGGCCAATACGAGCATTGGAAGTTCCTCCCGTACTTTCAGAGATACTATCACTAATGGTAAAATCACTACCTCCGACAATAAAGTTTGCACATGGAATGCCACCCGCTATTCAACACAAACGGGAGGGTTCAGCACAACACTTACCATTAGCGATGATGAATATACGGGTGGTGGTACCAGTAGCGGTATTGGTTTTAATGGCAAATCGTTTGATGCGGTATCGACTAATGTTCTATGGAAACTTGCCTGCAAGTATCTGGTTAGCGGAACTGTGACTATTCATAGTAATAATGACCCCAAGCCGGTTATTGTGGATTTCGGAAACGGAACATGCGACAATAAATACAATGTGTCTTACGATATTTATAATGCAGATTTACAGTTCTGGTATTAAGTAACCAGAACAATAAAGAGAGCTCTCTGAATCATCTTGTCAGGGAGCTCTCTTTGCATATACGCCATATACAGCCTCAAAAACTGATGGCTGAAACAATATTGTTGCTATAGGGCTGTATCTTATCCCGGCCATTTAAAAAACCAAGCGCTGCAATGAAAGAGAAACCTGCCACATTTCCACCTTCTTCTTTTACAAGTTCCGCTGCTGCCATGGCTGTACCACCCGTAGCTAGTATGTCGTCATGAATCATTACATTCCAATTGCGTTGAACTACACCGGTGTGAATTTCGAGAGTAGAAGTGCCGTATTCCAAATCATAGGTAAATGACTTGGTGTTAGCTGGCAACTTTCCTTTCTTCCTTACCGGAAAAAGAGGAATCTGTAACTTGTTGGCAATGAGAATGCCAATAAAAAAACCTCTTGCCTCTATGGCGCAAATCGCGTCTATCTTGCCATGATTGTGGAGAAAGTTATTGATAATATTATCAGCAATCTCATCACAAAGCGATGCATTGAGGAAGATAGGGGTTATGTCTTTGAACATGATTCCCGGTTTCGGAAAATCGGGAATATTACGAATGGTATTGTCAAGTTTCTGAATTAAAGTTTGCATTCAGCAAACATCTGTAAAGTTTGGAACTTTTTAGACACTATGGTTAACTGATTTTCCTTTCCAGTAATAATAAACAGGTATTCCAATAGCTACAATGAGTAATCCTGGCCAACAAGCAGAGAATTTTACAAAGAGCAAATTGAAGCAAAACGCGGTGGCTAATATCAGGTAAAGTGCCGGTATAAAAGGATATCCAAATGCTTTGTATGGGCGGTCTGTGTCAGGTTGTTTTTTGCGAAGGATGAAAATTCCGGCTATAGTCAAAATATAGAATAACATCACCGAGAACATCACATAATCCAGCAGGTCGCCATATTTTCCACTCAGGCAAAGGAAAGCCGCCCAGATAAATTGAATCCACAGCGCAAAGCCAGGCACCCCATTCTCGTTATTGTGAGTCATTTTTTCAAAAAACAGTCCGTCTTTAGCCATCGCCTGATAGACTCTTACGCTTGCCAGGATAATTCCGTTGTTACAACCAAAAGTTGAAATCATAATGAGCACCGCCATAACCGTTGCTGCAGCACCGCCAAACATCATTTGTGCTGCGGCAGTTCCTACACGTTCGTTTTGGGCAAACTGAATTCCTCTTTCAATTACAGAAGCACCTTCCGGAATTCCGGAGAGAGGTAGCAGGTAGAGATAGGCAATATTAGCAAGCAGATAAAGCGAAACCACTACGAATGTACCGATAGCAAGGCTTAAGGGGATATTACGTTTGGGGTTTTCAATGTCTCCAGATATGAAAGTAACATTGTTCCATGCATCACTGCTGAAAAGCGAACCAACCAAACCAACACCAATGGCGGACATTAGTGCAATGGCTGAAAGATTACTTTGAATCCAATTGCCATCCGTATTTTTTACCCATTGTGTTAAACTAAAAGCATGGGTCCAATTTTGATTCCAAGTTTCGCTATTGCCATAAACGAATATGCCCAATATGATAATGCCGAAAAGTGCCAGCAGTTTAGCCGAGGTGAAAAGCCTTAGAACTATTTTGCCGTAGTTAATACCTCTACTGTTGATTAAAGTCAGTATGAAAATTGAAAAGATACCAAATAGCTGAGCTGCAGAAATTTTAAAGTTACCTGTATCAACAATAATATTGTTCTCGCTTAGTACAGGAAAGAGCACCCCTGTATATTTGGCAAAAGCCACCGCTACGGCAGCAATGGTGCCGCATTGAACCACCAGAAATATAGTCCAGCCATATAAGAATCCAATCAACGGGTTGTATGCGTTTTTTAGATATACATACTGCCCGCCAGCATGTGGAAACATACCGGCTAACTCCCCATAACTTAGTGCGGCAAAAAGAGTGATAATGCCGGATATTACCCATGATAAAAGCAACCATCCGGCACCTCCTGTTTGACGGGAAATGTCGGCACTGACTATGAATATTCCCGAACCAATCATGCTTCCAGATACAATCAGAGTGGCATCGAGCAGATTGAGTGATTTTTTTTCGGCCATAGAATTTTAATGTTAATTGAAAATAAAAAATCCCTCTTCTGTCGAAGGGGGATTTTTGCAGTTTAAAGAGATGTTTATTCTTTAGGGTTTCTTAGTTTACTTCGTTTAGCACTGTATCCAAAATAGATGGCGATACCCAACGCCATCCAGATAATTAAACGCAACCATGTATCACCTGGCAAAAAGGCCATCATACCAAAGCAAACTAAAATGCCCAAAATTGGAACTATCGGTGAAAATGGGGTTTTGAAAACGCGTGGAGCATCGGGCATTTTATAGCGCATGTATATGACTCCTGCACATACCAGAATGAAGGCAAAGAGTGTTCCGATACTGGTCATTTCACCAACCACACGCGCAGGAACGAAGGCTGCGAACAAGCTAACAAACACCATGAATAACAGGTTTGATTTATAAGGTGTTTTGTAAGAAGCGTGTACATCGGAGAATACTTTTGGTAGTAACCCATCTTTGCTCATCGAGAAGAAAACCCGGGACTGCCCCATTAGCATGACCATGATAACAGAAGAATAGCCAGCCAGAATGGCGATTATTACAGCCTGCTGTAACCATATATAAGGTGTATGGCGAATAGCTACAGCTACCGGAGCAATTCCGTCCTGACCCTGAAACTCGGTATAGTGAGCCAAACCAGTCATAACATGGGCAAACAAAATATAGAGTACGGTGCAGATAGCGAGCGATACAAGTATTCCTATTGGCATGTCGCGCGAAGGGTTTTTCGCCTCTTGTGCGGCTGTGCTAACCGCATCGAAACCGATGTAGGCAAAAAAGATAATGCCTGCAGCCCGAATGATTCCGCTCCATCCGTATTCACCAAAACTACCAGTGTTTGCAGGAATATAGGGCGTGTAGTTAGCCGTATTAATGTAAGCCCATCCCAGCGCTATAAATACAATAACAACCGTTACTTTAAGGGCTACAATAATGTTGTTAACCCAAGCCGATTCTCGAGTGCCTTTGATGAGTAATAATGACATCAGTACCACAATTAACACTGCTGGGAGATTAATTAATCCGGCCACTACGGTCCCATCTCCGCTAGTGACAGTATCAAAAGGTGACATAACAAACTGTGCCGGCAGATAAATTTCGTAATACTCTAATAGTTTAATGAGGTAGCGCGACCAGCTGATAGCTACCGTAGCCGCTCCAACTGCATATTCCAATACTAAATCCCATCCGATGATCCAGGCAATTAGCTCGCCCATGGTTGCATACGCATAAGTATAAGCACTTCCAGCTACCGGAATCATGGATGCAAACTCTGCATAACATAAACCGGCAAAAGCACAACCAATGGCTGCTACCACAAATGATATAGTTACGGCAGGGCCTGCATTATTAGCGGCTGCCCCACCAGTAATTGAAAACAGACCGGCCCCTATGATAGCACCTATTCCTAAAGTTACCAGATTGAATGAGGTAAGAGTTCGGTGTAACGAGTGCTCTCCATCATGCGACTCGCTGATGAGTTGTGAAATAGCTTTTCGTTTAAAGAAATCAGCCATGAGAATTCGATTTTTATGAGTTAATAATTACGGTTAGCAATAAATTGAAAATCAATTCAGTTTTTCGTGACAAGTAAATGTATGGAAATATTTGAGCGAAGAAAATTTCAAATATTGATTTTGAGACCATCATACGATACCCGGACATGAGCGGGAAGTTTTGCTTCCATCTCTTCATGGAAACCAAATTGGTGACTCATATGTATCAGGTAGGTGAGCTCTGGGTTTACATCTTCAATCAATTCCAGTGCTTCGTCAATGGTAAAATGGGAGTAATGATTTTCATATCGCAGTGCATTGACCACTAATATTTTGGTTCCGCGCATTTTGTCACGTTCCTTGGGAGCAATAGTTTTAGCATCGGTAATGTAGGTGAAGTTGCCGAAACGATACCCCTTCACTGGCATACTGGCATGCATCACTTCAATAGGAATAACCGATAGGCTTCCGATATGAAACTCTTTGTCCGCTACCCGGTGAAAATTCATTTTAGGAAGGTATGGATAATCTGTTTCGGTAAAAACATAGCCGTATTGCTCTTTGATACCTAGCTCTGTTGGATAGTCACAGAAAATATCAATTGGCTTTTTATTGATAAAATTAAACGAGCGAATATCATCAAGTCCTCCTGTATGGTCTTTATGCTGGTGGGTCATTAAAATAGCATCCAGATGCTTGACTTTTTCACGCAGCATTTGTTGGCGAAAGTCAGGGCCACAATCTACCGATATGGTGAGATTATCGGTTTCAATCAGTATAGATGTTCTTAAACGCTTATCTCGTAAATCGGTGCTTTGGCATACGGCACAACAGCAGGCAATTAATGGAACCCCGCCCGATGTGCCCGTTCCCAGAAAGGTTACCTGCATTGCCCTAAGTAGTTAATGATGATGAATAAGTCTATTTCTCGAAAATAGACTCTTTCTCGGTCTTTATCTGCTGAAATAACTTGATACTCTCACTCGATAGATTTTCCAATTCCAGATCGGTAATGTTTAACAGAATCTCAATCATGGAATTTACTTTGGCTTCGGGTTCGTGAAATTTATTGATAACCACCACTCGCCTTTTTTCCAGAATACAATAGCCATTTTGAAAATTCCCCTTTTCATAGCGAATAGAATATCCACCTTCTTTGTAAATATCTTCAATCTTCTTTAATAAAGCAGCGTTATATTTGAGCGTCATGTTTCGGATATAATGGTTTACTAAACAGTTGGCCCTTCTGTGATGAAACAAGTCAACAATTCATAAAAACGTAACGAAATTATTTTTCTGAAATTGCAATCCATGAATAAGAAACTAACATTGTTGATATTATTTCTCCCCATGCTGTTGTTTTCTCAAACAGAATACAAAGACGGCACCATCACATTTGATTTGAATAAGAAAAAAACTGAACCGGCTGATACCGTGCAGCCTCAAAAAATAGTTTATCTGAGCGATGAGGAGGAGGAAGAATACGAAGACTCGCCTAGGCAAAAAAGAGAAAAAAAGAAAGCCGCTGCTTCAGATAATAAAGAGGATTTTGATTTTAAGCGCGATGGGTTATTCAAAGGTTTGTTTAGTGTTGGCTTAAATGCCTGCCAGGTTGATGGAGATAATGAGTACGGGTATAAATATCTGGGTGCCAATGTTGGTGTGGGGGCTATGGTTCGTTTTCATAAGTACATGTCCGTAAGCATGGAACTGACATATAGTATGAAAGGAGCAAAGGCAAGATACTCTCAGGGAGGGGCAAATGCCAACTTTTTCAGAACCAATTTTGATTATCTGGAAGTGCCGATTTCGTTTAACGTACATGATAAAAAACTGGTTATGTTTAGTGCTGGCCTGGCACCAGCCGTGTTAGTTCGCTATAAAGAATGGGATCGTGTAACCGGTAATGAAGTAACTGATAATCCCCCATATGGGCAGCCAAAGAAATTTGATTTAAGTGCCTTTGGTGGTTTCTATTTTGTAATAAAGCAACAGTTTGTATTAGGCGCTAAGTTTTCCTATTCTGTATTAAAACTACGAGGGGCGGAGCCCGGAAGCAAGGTTAACGGACAATATCACAATGTACTTACATTTCGATTTATGTACATATTAAACGCGATTAAAAAGAAGTGAGGCTCCGCTCTGAATTTATCCGGATTGGGTATCATTTTTAAATTTTTGGCTGAATCGGAAAAGAATATTTTCGTTCCATGCAATTTGTTTATCCTTCATTTCTTCTGGCATTGGCTGCTTTGGCTATTCCGGTAATTATTCACCTGTTTAGTTTCAGAAGGTATAAAACAGTTTATTTCAGTAATGTGAAGTTTTTGAAAGAGGTAAAAGAAGAAACTACTTCTCGCAGTAAACTCAAGCATTTATTGGTATTGGCTTCACGCCTGCTAGCCATTACTTTTCTGGTTCTGGCTTTTGCGCAACCTTTTATTCCAGGTAAAAACAGTCAGGTAACCACTGGTCAGAAATACGTGAGCATTTTTATTGATAATTCTTTTTCGATGAATGCTGTAAGTGGGGGCAAGAGTTTGTTTGATAAGGCGAAGCAGAGTGCTGTTGAAATTTCCGCCAACTATTCTGCCGATGATCAATTTCAGTTACTGACCAATGATTTTGAAGGCAAACATCAACGGTTGATGAGCAAAGATGAGTTTGTTAGTCAGGTAAAAGATTTAACTATATCACCAGCGGTGCGCAATCTTTCAGAAGTTGTAAAGCGCCAGAAAGATGCCTTGAGTCGAGAGAATGGAACCAATCAGGTAGCATATCTGCTATCTGATTTTCAAAAAAATATTACTGATTTTATTCCTGATTCAGCGGTTACATACAATCTGATTCCGTTGGCAGCCGATGCGCAGGCAAATGTTTACATTGATACGGTTTGGTTTAATGAGCCAGTACAGCTACTTAATCAGTCGGTACAGTTAATTGTGAAAATTTCGAACAATGGAGAGAAAGCAGTTGAGAATAACCGGTTGGTTTTAAAGCTTAACGGACAAACTAAGTCGATGTCAGATTTTTCAGTAGAGCCAGGTTCTTTTCGTTATGATACTATGGCTTTTGTTCTCTCTAAGCCCGGTGCCAATCAAGCTGAATTACAGATACAGGATTACCCTATTACACACGATGATAATTACTTTATCAGTTTTCACGTAGTTGAAAAAATAAAAGTTGTTGTGTTAAGTGGAGTTAGCCGTAATCAGTTTCTTGATGCCTTGTTCAAAGATCAGCCGGAGTTTGATTATATCTCTGTTACTGCCGAAACTTTTGATGCTACCGTTCTTAAGGGCACTCAGTTGGTAATTCTGGATAATTTGAAAAATATTTCTTCCGGAATTAGTGCCTTGGTTAATTCATTTGTAAGCGATGGAGGTGCAGCCATATTGTTTCCGGCCGATAAATGCGACCAGCCATCATACAATCGTTTTTTAAATATGCTTCAGGCAAACTCGATTTCATCATTTTCGGAGCAGCCGCAGGATTTAGCGACTATCAACCTGCAGCAGAATATTTTCAAAGATGTGTTTGAGCGCATACCGGAGAATATGAATTTGCCCAGAGTGAAAAAGTTTTATCAGTATACACGCTCAACAGCTTCTAACGAAGAGGTTATTCTTTCCCTAAAAGACGGCAGTTCTTTTTTAAGTAGGTATCCGCATCTCGCTGGTTCGCTTTATGTCTGTGGCGCTCCGCTAGATGCCAACTTCAGTGATCTTCCGGTGCATGCTATTTTTGTCCCCATGCTTTATAAAATGGCAGCTTTGAATTTGAGAGCCGGAAATATTGCCTATTTTATAGGCGATAAAACAAGAGTGGAACTGGCTTTGCCTAAAACTTCGGGGGAAAGTGTATATCGGATAAAGGGTGATGCTGTTGAGTTTATACCTGAGCAATTCGCTGTAGGGAATAAAATGCTATTGGGTTTAAGTAGCCAGATAAGTAAACCGGGGTTCTATAGGGTTGGTCTTGAAAAATCAGATACCTCCGAGACTATCGCACTTAACTTTGATCGTAAGGAGTCGGATATGAAGTTTTTTGATGCTTCTGCATTGAAAGAGAAGTATATACAGTCAAATGTAAGTGTGGTTGATGGGGCACATGCCGAGGTGTCCAGCGTAGTGAAAGAGTTAGATCGCGGAACTCCGCTTTGGAAATTATCTCTCATTCTCTCGCTTCTGTTTTTAGCAATAGAAATTGTACTGCTCAGATTCTGGAAAGTATAAACCATGGAGGCAACTATACATACAGAAGCCGAGATAAATGATACGCTGAAAAGGTGTGACCAATTGATTTCGCAGTTGAATAAGGAGGCTGAAGTTGAGGCCAGAAAAGCATTGCAAGCAGCTATTGCTTTGCAGAACAAAGAACTGATTGCTTTATCCTACTGCACCATGAGCTTGGTGTACTATTCTATTCAGTTTGATAATGTAAAGTCATTTGAATATGCCACACTGGCAGCCGGGGTAGCTGAGTCACTTCCGTTATGCCTCGCCAAGGTTTCGGCCGAGCATCATTTAGCACAAGCCAGTTTTCGCTTACGTGATTATACACAAACACTGAAAATACTGAGTGTTTGCAGACAAATGTTGAGCGAACTTGAAGAAAATAATTCTCAACTGGATACTTTGCGTTGGGGTGTATTTAACACCACTGCCCTCGTATACATAAATATAGGTTTGTTTCGGTTGGCAAAACCTTATTTCGATTTATCTCTTGAGTATGCCATGCGAACCGGAAATGCCGACATTATCAGACGCTCCCGAATAGCAGTGGCCAGTCATTTGTTCAGAATTAAGGAGTATGGTCAGGCTCGGCAAATTTTCCGTGAGTTACATGGTGAACATTCAGAGCTTCCTTTACACGAAACATCTGCTATTATATATCACTACATGGGTATTATAGAGCAGGAAGAAGGTAATTATGACCAGGCCAGAAGTTTGTTTGAGAAAGCATTTGCTATTCGCCAAAAAATCGGGAATGAAATGCGTTATGTGTTTTCATACATGTCGTTGGGCCGTATTTCTGTTTTACTGAGTGATATGCCCAAAGCCAAAGAATATTATGGTGCTCTGGAGCTACACATGGAGAAACATAAAAAAGAGTATACCAACCAGCAACGAAATGAGGTGCTTTTTGAAATGTACGGTGAACTGGGTGATTATAGAAAATCGTATGAGCATTTCAAACAACTGGAGATTTCGGCCGGAGATTCCGCTACCATTGAAAAAACGCTCGAAACGCTTTTCGATATTGAGCAACAGAAAGAACAGCGAGTTAGATATGAAGCACAGAAGTTAAAAGAGCTGAATGCAGAAATGCAGCAATATTCAAGGCAATTGGAATCCAGTAACAAAGATTTGAAGAGTTATGCCCATGTTACATCTCACGATTTGCGTGAGCCACTTCGTATGGTATCTACATATATGACAATTTTAGAGGCTAAGTTGAAAGATAAACTTACAGAGGAAGAGAAAATTTTTTTACGCTTTGCGGTGGATGGTAGTAAGCGTATGGATGAAATGATTACACGTATTCTTAACTCTGCAAAGGGCGACCATGCCGCTTATAAAGCGGTTGACCTGAATAAAACTATTGAGCAACTTCGAAATAATCTTTCTAAACTGATCACTGAAAAGAGTGCAATAGTTACATTCACAAATTTACCAATTGTAATGGCTGATGATATTCAGATGTTGCAGGTTTTCCAAAATCTGGTTACCAATGCCATTAAGTATAATAAAAGTGCGATTCCGAAAATACATATCACTTCAAAGATTGAAGGTGGGTGGATTGAAGTTTCAGTTGCTGATAACGGGGTCGGAATTCCCGAAGAAGCAAGAGATAAGGTTTTTGAAATGTTCTCAAGAGTTGAAAATGAAAGCGGTGCCGATGGAACGGGTATAGGGCTTTCTACGGTGAAGAATATTGTCAGCAAAATGGGCGGATCAATAAAAATTGAAGCCAACGAACCGATAGGCAGTATTTTTATTATTCAACTGAAACAGCCATGAAGGTAAGTGGTTTCACTTTTATAAAAGACGCTGAAATTTGCGATTACCCAATATGCGAAGCCATACAATCTATTCTGCCCTTGTGCGATGAGGTGATTGTAGCCGTTGGTAAAAGCCGTGATAATACACTTCAACTGGTTCGCAACATTGCGTCAGATAAAGTGCGTATCATTGAAACCGTATGGGATGAAAATTTACGCGAAGGAGGCCGGGTTCTGGCTCTTGAAACGGATAAGGCATTTAAAGAAATATCGAAAGATGCTGACTGGTGTGTTTACATACAGGCCGATGAAATTGTACACGAAAACTCACTCAACGCCATCATAGAAAGCATGTTGAAATGGAAAGATGACAAACGGGTGGAAGGTCTGCTCTTTGAATTTATTCACTTCTATGGCTCATACAGTTACATAGCTGACTCTTACAACTGGCATAGAAAGGAAATACGAGTTATCAGAAACCATGCAGATATTTTCAGCTATAAAGACTCCATGGGTTTTCGAAAAAGGCCGAATAATAAGTTAGCAGTGAAAAGCTCGGGCGGTGTTATTCATCATTATACCGCTGTAAAGACTCCCCCGCCATATGCTGAACAAAGCCAAGGCATTCACCGGCCTGTTTCAGCCCGATGAAAAAGTAGCGGAAAGTTTTAGGATAAAACCGAGTTTGATTACAGCACCATAGACTCACAAAAAAAATTGACGGCACACATCCCGCTATCATGGAAAACCGCATAGCCCGAATGAACTGGAATTTTGATTTTGATATCAGCAAAAGCAAAATGAAGTTTAAATACCGGGTCAGAAAATGGATTGAAAGCATAACGGGGATAAATGTAGGCGAGTATAAAAACTATAAATTGATACGATAGGCACTCTCCTGCCATGATTAACCGCTAACCTTTTCTATATTTACGCCTCGGTAAATCAAATCAATGGAAATACTCATCCGCTCTGCCCGAATAGTTGATACCGGCTCTCCATTCCACAATCAGGTTAAAGACATTCTTATTTCAGAGAGTAAAATCAAGAAGATAGGAAATAAGCTACCGAATACATCCAAAGCCCGGGAAATTAAACAGGATAATCTCCATGTATCACTCGGTTGGGTTGACTTGAATACTTTTTTGGCAGACCCGGGTTTAGAACAAAAAGAGACGATTGAAACAGGATGTAAGGCTGCTGCTGCTGGAGGATTTACTCACATTTGCTGCATGCCTAATACGCAACCCGTGATTCAAACGAAGTCGCAGATTGAATACGTGCTGCGCAAATCATCAGATGAAATAGTTTCCGTACATCCGGTAGGTGCTGTATCACAAAATACTGATGGGAGGGATTTGGCTGAAGTGTATGATATGCAACATGCTGGCGCCATTGCTTTCAGCGATGGGTTAAAACCCAGTGTTAGTGCCGGTCTTACTGAGCGTGCCTTGCTATACGTGAAGGCATTTGATGGCCTCATAATGAATCACCCGGAAGAAAAAAGTATCTCCAAAAATGGGGTAATGAATGAAGGTGTGACCAGTACAAAGCTTGGTCTTCCTGCCATGCCGGCTTTGGCAGAGGAGGTAGCGGTAAATCGTGATTTGTATTTGCTGGAGTATAGTGATTCAAAACTTCATCTGCTGGACATTTCGGTGAAACGTTCGGTAGAGTTGATTAAATCAGCAAAAAAGAAAGGGTTGAGAATTTCAGCATCTGTTAATGCATACAATCTGCTGTTGGACGAAAATTCCGTTGGTGACTATAATTCACTTGCTAAAGTGAATCCACCGCTACGAACAAAAGAGGATATCAGTGCCCTGGTGAAAGGTCTTGCTGATGGAACAATAGATGCGATTACTTCGGCACACCAACCCCAGGAACAGGATTGCAAGAAACTGGAATTTGATAAAGCAGAATTTGGAATGATTGGCTTGGAAACCTGTTTCGCCATAGCTAATACTTCGTTAAAGGACAAATTGACTCTGGATAAAATTGTTGACTGCCTTTCAAACAATCCTCGAAAAATTCTGGGTTTGGAGAGCAAAATTGAAGAAGGTCGTACGGCTGATTTAACTTTGTTTAATCCAGATATGCAGTGGACATTTACTGAAGGTGATATTCGCTCAAAATCGCAAAACACTCCTTTTATAGGGTTTAGTTTTACCGGTAAACCCTTGGGTGTAATTAATAAAGGTAAACTACAATTAAACTGATTACATGAATCCAAACTTTAAATTGCCTATCCGGTACGGACTAACAGGTGGTCTGGTAATGAGCATTATCAGCGTAATCACTTACATGTTTTACGATTCGCTGTTCAGTTCACTTTGGGTGCAATCTATTTTTGGTCTGGTTACTTTTGGTATCATTATCTTCATTCCTATTTGGGGTACCGTATCCATAAAAAAAGCAGAGGGAAAACTTACATTCTTTCAGGCGTTTCTATCTGGTGTTATTATTATTGCCATTACTATGGCCTTCAGCACTGCACTATCTTATCTGATTCCTAATGTAATTGACACTGAATATCCAGAGCATATTTACGAGAAAGTGAAAAATACTACCATTGAATCCATGGAAAAGTTTGGAGCTTCTGATGAAGATATCAATAAAGCTACTGAACGGTTTACTCTTGAACAGTTTAAGCCAACTATTGTTGCCTCACTACGTTCTTATGGAATTAGCGTTGGTTTGGGTGTTATTTTAAGTTTAATTATTGCTGTATTTGTAAGTCGTCCGGAACCAGTACAACCTAAAGCTGAAGAGTAATGCAGATATCTATTGTCATTCCTTTATTTAATGAAGAAGAATCTCTTCCCGAGTTAGCCTCTTGGATTAAGCGTGTCATGGATGAAAATCATTTGTCATACGAAATACTAATGATTGACGATGGCAGTAAAGATAATTCCTGGAGAGTAATTGAGAACCTTACTTTGCAGAATCCGAATATCAAAGGAATAAGATTCAGAAAGAATTATGGAAAGAGCGCTGGTTTGCAGGTTGGGTTCACACACGCACTGGGGGATGTTGTTTTTACGATGGATGCTGATTTGCAGGATTCACCAGAGGAAGTTCCTGCTATGTATAGAATGATTATGGAAGAGGGATATGATATAGTTAGCGGATGGAAACAAAAGCGTTTTGATCCGATTACTAAAACGGTGCCGACCAAACTATATAATGCTGCCGCAAGGTTTATGTCAGGTATTTATCTGCACGATTTTAACTGTGGACTAAAAGCATACAAAAACGAAGTGGTGAAAAGTGTAGAAGTATATGGCGAGATGCATCGTTACATTCCTATACTGGCTAAGCGTTCGGGCTACTCCAAAATAGGCGAGAAGGTGGTGCAGCATCAGGCAAGAAAATTTGGGGTAACTAAGTTTGGCATGGAACGGTTTCTATACGGCTTTCTAGATCTACTGTCTGTTTCCTTCATGACTCGTTTCGCCAAGCGGCCAATGCATATTTTCGGAGGTCTCGGTGTATTAAGCTTCTTTATTGGCTTCTGTATCATCACTTATCTCACTATTGGCAAATTTGCCTTTGAACAATATCGTATGACCGAACGGCCGGTGTTCTATATAGGGTTAGTATCTATTATTGTAGGAGTGCAATTGTTTGTGGCTGGCTTTTTAGGGGAGCTGATATCACGCACTGCCAGCGACAGAAATCAATACGACATTGCCAAGCTTTTGAATATTAAGAAATGAATGTTGTAATACTTGGAAGTGCACATCCGCTCAGGGGGGGATTGGCCTCTTACAATGAGCGATTGGCCCGCGAATTCTTACGTCATGGCCATAGTGTTCAGATTTATACTTTCAGTTTACAATATCCGGAGTTTCTTTTTCCCGGCACCTCTCAATTCAGCGACCAGCCCGCTCCTGATGATTTGAATATTCAAGTAAAGGTTAACTCGGTCAATCCATTCAACTGGTTACAGGTTGGAAAAGAAATTGCCAAATTGAATCCTGATTTGATGATTGTGAAGTTCTGGCTACCATTCATGGCGCCATGCCTTGGCAAAATTTCACGATTGGTTAAAAAGAACAAGAAAACCAAAGTAATTGCCATCATCGATAATATTATACCCCATGAAAAGCGCATAGGTGATTTTCAATTGGCTAAGTATTTTGTTAATAGTGTGGATGGTTTCATTGCTATGAGCGAATCTGTTCTGGACGACCTGAATAAGTTTGATAAATCAAAGCCCAAGCTTTTTTCACCACATCCACTGTTTGATAATTTTGGAGATGCCATCAAGAAATCACATGCCTACGAAAAACTAGGTCTGGCTATTAATGAGGAATACATTCTTTTCTTTGGTTTTATCCGCGACTATAAAGGTCTTGATTTGGTATTGAAAGCTATGGCCGATGAACGCATTAGAAAAATGCATGTTAAGCTAATTGTTGCCGGTGAATTTTATACCAATGCAAAGCCTTATGCTGATTTAATAAAAGAGTTAGGGATACGAGATAAACTCATTTTGAAGACCGACTTTATACCCGACAATGAAGTGAGAAATTATTTCTGTGCAGCCGATTTAGTAGTACAGCCGTACAAACATGCTACACAAAGCGGAGTAACTCAAATCTGCTATCATTTTGACCGCCCAATGCTGGTAACCAATGTTGGTGGATTACCTGAAATTGTGCCACATGGTAAAGTTGGATATGTAGTAGAACCCGATGAGAAGAATATTGCCGATTCCATTGTTGACTTTTATACCAATCACAGAGAGTTTGTTATGCGAGATAACATTAAGGTGGAGAAGAAAAAATATGCCTGGAGTACTATGCTGCAGAAAATATTTGACGTGGCAGAAAAAGTGCGTTTGTAATTTGTAATTCTAATCCGTAATTAGCAACATGATTTATAGAAGTAAAGCACCCCTTCGATTAGGGTTAGCCGGTGGCGGAACAGATGTTTCTCCGTATGCCGATTTGTTTGGCGGAGCCATTTTAAACATCACTATAGGTATGTATGCCTATGCTACCATAAAGCCATTAGGCGGCAGCAAAATTCGTATAAAGGCAATAGACAGGAATGAAGAAATCATATTAGACAGCAAAAAGCAATTGCCTATAAACGGGCAACTGGATTTGGCTAAGGGAGTATATAATCGCGTAGTAAAAGACTTTATAAAAAGGCCTTTAGCTTTTGAATTGACAACTTATGTAGATGCCCCTCCGGGTTCTGGTCTTGGTTCTTCTTCTACCTTGGTGGTAGCCATTTTGGGCGCATTCGTAGAGTGGCTTAAATTGCCTTTAGGAGAATACGATATTGCACATTTAGCCTACCTGATAGAGCGGGAAGACTTGCACATGCATGGTGGGCGACAGGATCAATATGCCGCAACTTTTGGCGGTGTAAATTATATGGAGTTTTATGCCAACGATAAAGTAATTGTAAACCCTTTGCGAGTAAAAGATAAATGGCTTCATGAGTTGGAGAATAATCTGATTCTGTTTTTTACCGAAACGTCCAGGCTGTCCTCCTCGATAATAGCCAAACAGTCGGAGAATGTGAAGAAGAAGAACGTGAAATCCATTGACGCTATGCACAGTTTAAAAGAACAAAGTGTCCGGATGAAAGAGTCTTTACTGAAAGGGGATATTGATGCTATTGGTAAAATTCTGCACTATGGTTGGGAGCATAAAAAAGCGATGGCAGAGGGTATCTCCAATCCGCATATTGAGAGCATTTATACAGCAGCAATGAAAGCAGGTGCTACGGGTGGGAAAATATCAGGAGCCGGTGGTGGTGGTTTCATGATTTTCTACGCCCCGTATAATTCAAAATTTAAAGTGATTGAAGCACTAAATAAGTTAGGCGGGCGGGTGATGCGCTATAATTTTACTTCGCACGGTTTGACTACGTGGACAATATAAACGTATCGACTGTTACTTCAGTAACTCCTTTTTGTTGAAAGGGTTTTTTTATTAAGAATTATTGATCAAGGTCTTTTCTGTATGTTTACACTATGAATAAGATTAAGTCTATCATATCTTCCTCCATGGAAGTAAAGGGTAAAATACTGGCTGATGAGTTTTTTATTAAACGAATTGAAGAAGTTTCAAAACTGATTGCCCATGCATTTGAAAACGGACATCGCTTATATCTTTGTGGTAATGGCGGCAGTGCGGCAGATGCTCAGCATTTGGCAGCAGAATTTACCGGTAGATTTTACTCCGACCGGGAACCTCTTCCTGCTGAAGCGTTACATGTAAATACTTCATTTCTTACAGCGGTTGCAAACGATTATAGCTACGATCAGATTTATGAAAGAGCTATCAGAGCACACGGAAGAAAGGGAGATGTACTGATAGGTATCTCCACTTCCGGAAACTCTAAAAATATTCTATTAGCTCAAATTGAGGCCAAGCAACGAGGTATGCACGTTATATCATTGACGGGGTCTGCAGGAGGCAAGATGAAAGACTGTTGCGATTACTTATTTAATGTTCCGAGTAATGATACTCCACGCATTCAGGAGAGCCATATTCTTATAGGCCATATTATCTGTCAGTTGGTAGAAGAGCAACTTTTCTGATATGAATCAGTCTGATTTCCCTGTAATCATTCTGGCGGGAGGCTTAGGTACCAGGTTAAGAGGTGTTGTTAATGACCTGCCTAAACCAATGGCCATGATTAATGGCAAACCATTTTTACATTATCTCTTTCTGTATCTCACTCAGCAAAAAATTAAAAAAGCTATTTTATCGGTAGGCTACAAAGCTTCTGTTATCGAAGCCTATTTCGGTGATAAGTATCTTGATGTTCAAATTCAGTACTGTCGGGAACAGGAACCACTTGGTACAGGAGGAGGCATTAAAAAGGCATTTGAATTTGTAGATGATTACTCGTATGTTTTGAACGGAGATACTTTCTTTGATATTAATCTACAAACTTTATCAGAGTTTCACTTCAAAACGCATGCTGATATTTCCTTGGCTTTAAGGCACATGAAAAATTTTGACCGGTACGGAATTGTTCAAATGAATAATGAGCGCATAGCCGGCTTTGAAGAAAAGGCTTTTCGGGCAGAAGGACTGATAAACGGAGGAGTTTACTTTTTCAGTAAGACTATGTTTAGTAAAGTAGAAGCAACTAAGTTTTCTTTCGAAAAAGATATTCTAGAAAAGCAGGTTGCTGATAAAAAAATGAATGGATGCGTCTTTGATGGGTATTTTATAGATATAGGAATTCCTGAGGATTACGAGAAATCGCAGAGAGATTTTTATACAATTTTTTGCTAGGCAGCAGGTAAGGTAAAAATGAAGCAGGAGCCTTTCCCTGTTTCGCTCTCAATCCGTATTTCTCCTCCATACGATTCTATGATTTTTTTACATATTGCTAATCCTATTCCTGTTCCCTCATATTCTTCCTGGGTATGCAGCCGTTTGAAAATTTCAAATATCTGTTCATGGTATTTTTTATCAATCCCAATTCCATTATCCTTTACAGTAAATTCAATCTTGTCATCCAATCGGCTGAATGAAACGGATACTTTCGGCTTTGAGCTTGTGTTGTATTTAATTGCATTCCCAATTAGGTTAGAAAACACATGCATGGCCTGTGTTACATTAACTTTAACAGTAGGCATTTTTTCAGGTATGCTTAACTCTACGTTCTGTTCGGTAGCTATAGCTTTTATATCCTCTTTAATGTTATCCATTACAAGGTTTAAGTCTACACTTTCAGTCAATTTATTCTTAAAATCTGTGGTAGTGTAAAGAAATATGTCAGAAATAAGTTGGTTCAAATGCTTTACCGAGTTGACAGCACTTTCAATCATTTGGTTCGATTCGTCATCCAATTTATTTCTTCTCCTTAGTAATTGAAGATAAGTAGAGATATTTCTGAGTGGTGTCTTTAAGTCGTGTGATGTAACATAGGCAAATTGTTTCAGCCCTGTGTTTATGCGCTCCAGTTCCAGATTACCTTTTCTTAACTTATCTTCTTCGGCATCCCTGTTAATAACTATAAGGTATACCACCATTAGTATTAAAACAAACTTGATTACTATACCCATGTTGTAAATGAGCATTTGAGCATCTATGCCTAATCCGTAAGATGAAAGTTCGTTTTTAAGTAAATGATAAGAGAGATATAGAAAAAGGTTTTGGCTTACACAGAACGCTATCAGTTTTTTATGTTGAATATTAATCAGTAGTAAGGGGATAAGTGTTGTGATAATAAGGAAGTCAATAATGCGGGTTTCGTAACCCAGAAAAATACTTAGTACAACCACATTGAGATTTTGCATGGTTATGCCCGCTACACGCCCTGCCATAAAATATCCTTTGTAGATGATTATGGTAAGCAGTAAAAATGTTACAACCAATGATGCCAGTAACAAGGCACCTCTATAGATTCCCATATAATATAAGGCGACAGCCAGTAGGCTGAGTGAAACCTCCAGGATGAAAACTATCTGGTTGCCATGAATGATATTTCGCTTATCCGGATTGTCTGAATTCGGATCTATTCCGATATACGAAATATTGAACCAGATCTTTTCTAAACGGTCAAGTATCATTTGGACTTTATAAAGTAATTCTATACGATTTGATGTAATAAATATACGAAGCTCCGCTTATTGTAGTGATTGTTTTCTCAATTTCCCGAAAGGATATTGGCCATACATTAGATATAATATGTAGAATTGCAGAACGATGAATCTAAGAGACCTTCATATTGATAAAACCTGGACACTCTTTTTGGACCGTGATGGAGTCATTAACCTGCACTATCCAAATGATTATGTAAAAAAGTGGAGTGAATTTTATTTTCTGGAAGGCGTGATGGATGCTTTAAAAGATCTTTCTCATAAGTTTAAGCGAATACTCATTGTTACAAACCAACAAGGAGTAGGGAAGGGCTTAATGACGCAATACGAGCTGGATGTAATCCATGCCGAAATGCTTAAAGAGGTGAGAAAGCAGGGCGGACGTATTCATGCTATATATGCTGCTACTGAACTTGTGGCTAATGATCTTAAAGCGATGAGGAAACCCGCTATCGGTATGGCTACGCAGGCTCGGAAAGACTTCGCTGAAATTGATTTTACAAAATCTATTATGATAGGCGATTCGGCCACCGATATGCAGTTTGGAAGAAATGCCGGAATGAAAACAGTCTATGTGGGTGATGTTTCAAAACTAAAATCAGCAGACTTGAAATGTGTTGATTATTACTGCGAATCACTAGCGGAGGTTGCTGCTCAATTGTGTCAGTAAGTATCTTCTGTGAATCAGGAGTTGTATTTTTTCAATCCTTCTTCTAAACATTTAATGGCCGCTTGTAAATCAGTGGTGTTTAATACATAGGCCATTCGAACCTGGTTTTTCCCGGAGCCTGGTGAAGAGTAAAATCCTGATGCCGGTGCCATCATTACAGTAGCTCCGTTGAATGAAAATTCTTCCAGCATCCATTGGCAGAAAACATCAGTATCTTGTACAGGTAACGAGGCTACCGCATAAAATGCACCTCCGGGATTGGGACAAACTACGCCCGGAATTTTGTTTAAACCGTCAATCAAAACATCTCTGCGTTTCTGATATTCAGCCACAATGCGGTTGTAATATTCTTCACCTAATTCAAACAAACTTTCTCCGGCAATTTGACCTAAAGAAGGAGGGCTTAATCTAGCCTGGCCAAATTTTAAGGCGGCACTTAACACTTCCTGATTACGGGTTACAATAGCTCCTATACGGGCACCGCAGGCACTAAATCTTTTGGAAATAGAATCGAATATTACTACATGTTTTTCTAGTCCTTCCAGATTAAGAGCGCTGAAAAACTTATTGCCACCATATAAGAACTCGCGATACACCTCATCTACAAAAAGAAACAGATCATGCTTTAGGCAGATTTTTCTAAGCGTGTTCAACTCCTCCGCACTGTACAAATAACCGGTAGGATTATTAGGGTTACAGATAAGAATGGCTTTCGTTTTAGTGGAAATGACTTTTTCAAAATCTTCTATTGGTGGCAATGCAAAGCCATTTTCAATAGAAGTGGGAATGGGTTTTACTATAATATTTCCTGCTGTAGCAAAGCCAATGTAGTTGGCGTACATCGGTTCGGGAATAATAATCTCGTCACCTTCGTCCAGACAACTAAGCATGCCGAAAGAAAGTGCTTCGCTGGCCCCTTCAGTAATTAAAAAGTTAGATGCATCAACTGAAATTCCGATATTATTATAATACTGTGCAAACTTTTTACGGTAACTTTCTATACCATTACTAGGACAATACTCCAGAACTTTGATATCCAGATTTTTTAATTTATTCCAGAACTGAGCAGGCGTATCAATATCCGGTTGTCCAATATTAAGGTGGTAAACCTTTGTTCCTCTTTTCTTTGCGGCATCTGCATACGGAACCAGTTTACGAATGGGTGAGGCGGGCATCGAAAGGCCTTTACGGGATATATTAGGCATGGCTTAAAAGTTAATATTGAGAAGCGAAGAAATAAAAAACTCCATCAAATAAATGTGATGGAGTTTTAGTTATTGGGCCTATCTGGTTTAGTTTCTTGGACTTAGCATACTCGGTTGCTCCAAGGGAACAGATTTTTCTGGTTCTGCTTTTACTACTTCACCTTTAATGTAGATAACCTTGTTCGGAGAATCTGAATTGGAAGTAATGGTGATAGATTTACTGAAATTGCCCGGGCGACCTTGCGTATTATAGGTAACTAGTATAGCCGCATCTTTTCCAGGTAGAATGGGCTCTTTGGGCCAACTAGGAGTAGTACATCCGCAACTGGCGCGAACATTGGATAAAACCAACGGCTCTTTACCGGTATTTGTAAATTTAAACTCATGAGTTACTTGTGGACCTTCCGGTATTTCTTTAAAGTCGTAAGTCTCCTCCTTAAACGACATTTTTGCTGCGTTTGGATTGATGATTACAGGGCCGCCTTCTGTTTTTGAAGGTTCTGCTTCGTGAGAATGTCCGTCATGATCGTGGCTGTGATCTACCGTGGTGGTGGCTTTTTCTTTAGTAGCAGTTTGTGCTGACATATTGTTTATATACACCAGAGTGATAAATAGAAAGAATACTTTTTTCATGCTTTATAATTTATGTTTCAAAAATAAGAGGCTGAATCATATCCACCTGTTTTTTTTCATTTTGTGTTGCCAGCTTAACAAGTTTTTAAATTACAGGTCACCTAGAACAGGACGCAGAACTATTTCTTCTACAACGGTAGATTCCGATAAATGGTAAATATCCCAAACAGCATTAGCAATATCTTCGGGTTTCATAAATCTTGATTCCGGTAGGTTGGTTCCGCTCCATGAATCCGTTAAGGTTGCTCCCGGTATAATCGAAGTTACTTTTATCGAGTGAGGCTTTAATTCTTCACGCAATGCTTTTGATAGGCCCAACATGGCGAATTTAGATATTGAGTAAGAACCTCCATTGGGGTAGGCGTTTATGCTGGCTACCGAACACATATTGAAAATATGACCGCTTTTGTTTTGTATCATTTTCGGAAGTAACATTCGGCTGAAGTGGTAGGCACTATATAGATTAGTTTCTATAAGTTTCTCCAGTGTTCCTTCAGCTTCGTTTATCACTTGTCCGGGGATGAAAATACCTGCGTTGTTAATAATAACATCTACTCGGCCCAACTGCGCTAGTATTTTATCTGCCAATAGCTTTACTTCCTCTTTTTTGCCAACATCACAAGTCTGTGTGAGTATTTCAATCTTAGGAGAATGAAGTTCAGATTTTAGCCTTAGGAGGTCATTTTCATTTCGGGCGCAAAGAGCTAAATCCCACCCTTCTGTTGCAAATTTTTGGGCTATTGCTTTTCCAATTCCTTTCGTGGCACCTGTTATGGCAATTTTCTTATTCATACCGTAAACTTATAACTTTAGACTATAAGCAGTTAAATGTCAAAATTTTCCTTTCTTAGCACCCTATCTTATGCTAAAATTTTTTGAGCAGCTTGGAAGCTATCTCACTTTAATTTCCCGGTCCTTTTCAAAACCTGAGAAGGCGCAAATGTATTGGAACGAGACTTTCCGACAGGCTCGTGACATAGGTATCGGCTCCTTACCTATTATTGCTATTGTATCAACTTTTATTGGAATGGTAAGCGCAGTGCAGTTTGCTTATCAATTTCGTAGTATCAGTCTGGTGCCTATGTGGTGGATTGGTTCTATTGTAAGAAAAGGAATGATATTAGAATTGGCACCAACCATTTCTGCACTCTTGTTAGCCGGAAAAGTTGGTTCTAACATAGCTTCCGAGTTGGGAACCATGCGTATTTCAGAACAAATTGATGCGTACGAAATAATGGGTGTGAATACTCCGGCATATTTGATTGGCCCTAAAATAGGCGCGTCTATCTTTGTGGTGCCTATGTTGGTGGTGATAGCTGTGTTTTTAGGCATACTTGGTGGATGGATTGCTGGTTTAATGGGAGGGTTTTATTCCACTACAGAGTATTTCAGAGGTGTAACCGATGGCTTTGATGGATACGATGTATTTATCATGTTGGTTAAGTCCGTATTGTTCGGGTTTATCATGACATCTGTTTCCTGCTTCAAAGGGTTTACAGTAGAGGGTGGCTCCATCGAAATCGGGAAATCTTCAACCCAGGCTGTGGTACTCAGTTCTATTATCATGATTATTGTTAACTTTTTTGTAGCCTTCCTATTACTGTGATTGAGATTAAAGACATCCGGAAAAATTTTGGCGAGCACGAGGTGTTGAAAGGAATATCTGCCGTTTTTGAAAACGGAAAGTGTAATTTGGTCATAGGTAAATCTGGTTCAGGTAAAACAGTCACTATTAAATGCATGGTAGGTTTGCTGGAACCCGATTCCGGAATTATAGAATTTGATGGTAGAAATTTGACCGGAATGAAGTTCGATGACCGGAAAGTAGTACGCAGAGAAATAGGCATGCTTTTTCAGGGCACAGCGCTGTTCGATTCATTAACCGTTGAAGAGAATGTACGTTTTCCACTGGATATGTTTACAGAAATGAGTATAGGCGAAAAAAATGACCGGGTTAACTTCTGTCTGGGTCGGGTAAATTTGCCAAATACCAATAAGAAATTCCCAGGCGAACTATCAGGTGGTATGAAAAAGAGGGTCGGTATTGCAAGAGCCATAGTAATGAATCCAAAGTATCTTTTTTGCGATGAACCTAACTCAGGCCTCGATCCTAAAACCTCCATTGTCATAGACCATCTTATCAAAGAAATTACACAAGAGTTTGATATGACAACTGTAATTAACACCCACGATATGAATTCTGTGATGGGTATTGGTGATCATGTTGTGTTTCTTCATGAAGGGAAAAAATACTGGGAGGGCACCAATAAAGAAATTATGAAAATAACCGAGGGTGAACTTTTTGATTTTATATTCGCCTCCGATTTTTTGAAAGACCTTCGGAATCATGCGAAATATTAATTGCTCAAATTAAAACAACAGATATGTCAGTACTGGTAAACAAAAATTCAAAGATTGTAGTACAGGGATTCACCGGCAAGGAGGGATCTTTTCACGCTACACAAATGATAGAATACGGAACCAATGTGATTGGAGGTGTTACTCCAGGTAAAGGCGGAGAAACTCATTTAGATAAGCCGGTGTTTAATACCGTAGCCGATGCCCGTAAGGCAACCGGTTGTAATGTAAGTATCATTTTTGTTCCTCCGGCTTTTGCAGCTGATGCAATTATGGAAGCGGCCGATGCAGGAGTGGAGTTGATTGTTTGTATTACGGAAGGTATACCTGTTCAGGATATGGTAAAAGCCAAGTCATATCTGAGTGATAAAAAGACAAGATTAGTAGGTCCCAATTGTCCCGGAGTTATTACTCCCGAAGAAGCTAAGGTGGGAATTATGCCAGGCTTCGTTTTCAAAAAAGGAAGAGTAGGTATTGTTTCTAAATCAGGAACATTGACATACGAAGCTGCGGATCAGGTTGCTAAAGCAGGCTTGGGGGTATCTACGGCTATCGGTATTGGTGGGGATCCTATTATCGGAACTACTACCAAAGAAGCCGTTGAGTTGTTTATGAACGACCCGGACACCGATGGTATTATCATGATTGGTGAAATTGGTGGAAGTCTGGAAGCAGATGCTGCTCGATGGATTAAAGCAAACGGAACCAAACCGGTAGTTGGGTTTATTGCCGGGCAAACTGCTCCTGCCGGTAGAAGAATGGGACATGCCGGAGCCATTATTGGAGGAAAAGACGATACAGCTGCTGCTAAAATGCAGATTATGCGTGAGTGTGGTATTACCGTTGTAGATTCTCCTGCTGCAATTGGTGAAACAATGGCTAAGGTATTGGGGACAAAAGCTGCCAAGTAGTTTCACAAGGAATAAATGAACGTTCTTACGCTTTCTCAAGCGTAAGAACGGCTACCTCCGGCAGAATACCGACTCTTCCGGGGTAACCTAAAAATCCAAAACCTCGATTCACATACAGAAACTGTTTCCCTTCATTATACACACCAGCCCATTGCTTGTAAATGTATTGCGAGGGACTCCACTTAAGCCATTTATTTTCAATGCCAAACTGTGCCCCATGCGTGTGGCCGCTTAAGGTTAAATCAATATCGGGATAATTACCGCGTACCTGCGCATCCCAGTGAGACGGGTCATGACTCAATAGAATTTTAAAAGGAATTTCTTTCGTTCCTTGATAGGCTTTATTCAGTTTACCATATTTAGCAAATCTGCCTCCGCCCCAATTCTCAATTCCAATAAGCGCTATTTTCTCCCCATTGCGTTCTATTAGGCGATTTTCATTCAATAGCAAGTCCCAACCCAAGGCTTTATGAATGCCTTTAAACTTTTCAAAGTTGGCCACTTTGGCTTCCGGGGTGTCCCAAGGTACATAATCTCCATAATCATGGTTGCCGGTAATGGAAAATACTCCATGCTTGGCCTTTAACTGGTTAAATATATCCATGAAAGTATCCATCTCATCCGAAGTATTATTTACCAAATCTCCGGTGAACAGAATCACATCGGCATTCAAACTATTTATCTTTTTTATTACCTCCACAATAGGTTCTGTTTTATTAAAGCTACCGGAGTGTATGTCTGATAACTGCACAATTTTAAATCCATTAAATGCATCGGGCAGATTGGGGAATTTGATAGTTGTTTTTCTAAACTGATAGTTATAGGCGTTTACTACCACGCCATAGAGCAGCGTTCCGGCAGGAACTGCAGCAGCCACCAAAGCTGCTTTGCTTAGAAACTCACTTCGGGTAATACCTGTTCCGCTGGTGGACGTGGATGAGGAAAACTTAGCCAAAGTAAATTTGAATAGTCGGGTAAGGTCCTCAGGAAAAAGAAATAAGAGCACCACTAATTTAGACAACAATAACACCACAAAGAAAACGGCTAGGTATGTTCCTAACTGCTTGGGCATGTATTTATAAAGAAAAGGGCGGTAAGACATAAACATCAGTAACAAGCCCGCTGAACACTCCCAATAGATAATTTTAGCTTTCGATATGTTGGTAGGATTAATAACGGTGGCAGTATAGCCTGCCAAATACCCGTAGTATTCGATAATTCCATAAACTGATGCTAATGATGGCAAACAAAATGGACTGTAACATTTCTAAATCATTTTTAGATAGTCACGAATAAGGCGGTAATTTATTTCAAATTGAATTGTATGGTTAACTTATTCTCTTACCAGTTTCTCACACCTCAAACATTAACACCTGTAGAGAAATTAGGTTCAAAAGATGAATAGCCTGAACTTACACAGAAGATCATTGATTGGCAGAATAATCGACCCGCTAAAAAGGGAAGCAAGATTTGTTCAAAATTTAGCTGTGACTTGGCACCACTAATCTGTTGGGAAGTAAGGGGACGGAAAAAGCCCTCACCTTGTTGAGTAAGCGAACTACTACAGATTTGTTTTTTAGCAGACCCTCTAAACCTACACGTGCTACCGCATCTGCTTTCATCATAAATCGGGCATTTTTCTCGACTACTTTTTCCATCCCGGCCGGTGAAAAGAATTCACTTTCGGTGCCACCCGGGCATAAGGCTGTTACATTCACGTTCTGATTTCTCAGTTCATATCGAATAGCTTCTTCGAAAGAAGGATAGCATAAATGATTTTGGTGGCACAATATACAGCCACATATGGTGTGGGTTGAAAGGCTCCGGTACTGGCCGTGTTAAGCAGGTAGCGTTTTTGATTGGAATCAGTTGAATATAGAAACTCATGTGCCATTTTAATCATTGAGTCCATGTTTAAATGCATTACCTCCAGGTGTTTTTCCAATGGCTTTTTATCGAACTGACCAAAGTAGCCCATACCGGCATTATTGATAAGCATATTCACGTTCCAGCCATTCTCTTTTATCCAGCTGAAGATTTTTTTGTGTACAGCATGATCCAGTAAATCGGCTGTATGTGTATGAACCGTTACACCTTTTTTCGAAAGCTCGCCAGCAATTTCTTCCAATAAATGTTGAGAGCGTGCTACCAAAATCAGGTTCAATCCGCGATTGGCACATTCGTAAGCAAAAGCTTTGCCTATGCCTTTACTGGCACCTGTTATCAGTGTATAATTCATAAAAAGTAAGCCTTATCGGGTTCCTGAAAAGTTATAGTACAGGGTTGTGGCACCTGTCTGCAGCTGATGGCATTGCTGAGGTCAGTGTGCTTCCTCTGTCTCGTGAAGCGGCCCTGGAAAATGATAAACTCCGGTATAGCCATATACAGTTCCATCCTCATCAACTGTGGCCAAAGTTGATGAAGAGACTTTAGCATTAGCGATGGTGGCAAATGTGGCATAGCTTAATAATACCTGAGTTTGAAGTTCCATCTTAATGGTGTTGTCATTTACTTTTGTAACTACCACACGTTGCACATTTCCTGAACCTGTTGTTCCATCGTACGTTCCCACCCAGTCACTGGCCAAATCTTTTGCAGGAAGAGAGAGAGGTTATTAGAGCAAGAGCGATAAAAAGCATTTTGGTTTTCATATTGTTGTGATTTTGTTGTAAAAATACAAGAATGATTCAGAGCAGCAATCTTCTTTACTGTATACATAATTCACGGCCGTTGCTTATCTGGGTTTTTATATTTGCCATATGAACCTATATCCTCTTTTGAAGAAACTATTGTTTCAATTAGACCCTGAAGAAGCTCATCATTTTACTATTCATAACCTGCAATTGGCCGGTAGATTTCCTTCCTTGCTTAAGCTAGTAGCCGGTGCTGGGGTAAAAGACAATTCTCTACATCGACAGATTTTTGGATTAGACTTTCCTAATCCGGTAGGTCTGGCGGCAGGTTTAGATAAAAACGGGGATGTAATTGATGAAATGGGTGCTTTGGGATTCTGTCAGGTAGATAGGAACAGTCACCCCCAAGCCTCAGCCGGGCAATGATAAACCTAGATTGTTTCGCCTGGTTAAGGATGACGCTTTAATTAATCGTATGGGATTTAATAATGTAGGTGCTGAAGTGGCGGTTCAGAAATTGAAGCGAAGAAAATCAAACATAATAGTAGGTGCCAATATTGGCAAAAACAAAGATTACACCTAACGAAGATGCTATCCGTGATTACGAATATTGTTTCTGGTTATTGTTCGGATCTATGCTGACTACTTTGTAGTGAATGTAAGCTCGCCCAATACACCGGGCCTTCGAGCGCTGCAGGATAAGGATTCATTAGCTCTATTTTGAATTCACTGCAAGACTATAATAACAGGCAGGTTAAAACCGTAAACCTATCTTACTCAAAATTGCCTCCTGATTTAACCGATGAATAAAATTGATGTAATTAGGTGTTGTTCAGCAAACTAAAATACAGGGTATTGTAGCTACTAACACTACGGTTTCCCGGTGGACTTAGCTACTCGCATGCTGAAGCGGAAAATTATGGAGCAGGGGGATTTAAGCGGTAAACCATTGACTAAGTTGTCTTTTTCACAGAGGTAGTCAAATACATACGTTCAAAATCTACTATTCCTGTTATTGGTGTAGGTGGTATTATGAATGTAAAAGATGCTTTAGAAAAAATAGATGCAGGTGCTGAGCTGATTCAATTGTATTCAGGGTTTATATACGAAGGACCTGCATTGATAAGTAGTAGTCACCGCGTTCTTTTGAAAAATATAAATCTTAATTGCTGAATACGTAGCGGATGATATTTGCCCCCATTTTGAGTGCTTTTTCCCTGACTTCGTTGCTGTCTTTAGTGCACGTTAGCATCTTCCCCATCCATCACCTAAATCGCACTCATAGGTGTAGAGAGCAACCATATCCCGTTTTCTGTAGAATATCCAAAAGACTGCGGGCTGTTCAGTCATGCTCATGAATTTTTGTAAGCCATTATTGAAATCAAACTTTTGGTGAAAATCTGGGTGAGAAAAACGGCAAGTTTACCAATTTACATTTGGCAAACAACTTATCCAGTTGTGGTCTGATAAATTTATCCATACCGTAATTACTATCGGTATGTAAAAATCCCCTTCCGCTAATAAGATATGCCCGCAAGTTGTCCAACTCTTGGTCATTGAACAACACATTGCCATGTCCTGTCATATGCACTAGCGGATAATTGAACAAATCGGCACTGCCAACTTCAACTGTAGGAATATCAGTTTCAATGTTCATATTCAGATTCTGATTACAGTATTTAGCGAGATTAGGAAGTGAGGTGGGATTGGCATACCAATCTCCTCCTCCATTATATTTGAGTAAAGCAATTTTCAGAGGCTTATCAGTTGGTATAAAAGCTGTGATAAGAATATAGAGCGCAATAAGTGCAATTGCTTTTTTCATTGTTACAAATTAAGATTCGTTTACCAAATTAAAAACAGTGGTGGCATAGATAGCCGCTGTTTCCAGTCGCAGACGGCTTTTACCCAGTGATACTATCTGGAAATTGTTTCCGCATGCCAGCAACACTTCTTCTTTGGTAAAATCACCTTCGGGGCCTATCAGAATAACAGCGTCAAATTTACCATGATAAGCTTCTTTCAGATGCATTGGTTTTTCCTCGCAATAAGCAATAAACTGTTGTTCAAACTGGCGTTTCTGAATTACAAACTTGTTGAATGATACCGGAGGATTAAACCGAGGAATAGTTAGTTTTAAACTCTGCTTACTGGCACCGAGTAGAACTTTTTCAATTCTATCAGTACGCAACTCCTTTCGTTCAGAATGTTTGCAGATAATGGGAGTTATTTCATGAACACCTATTTCAGTTGCCTTTTCGGCAAACCATTCCAACCGCTCCATATTTTTGGGCGGGGCAATAGCTATGTGGAGTTTAGGTTGTGTTTTGTTATCTACCTGCAGTAGCTTGATGATGTTGAGCGTGGTTAATTTCTTTCCAATGATTTCTATGCGAGCCCCAAACAAATTTCCCTTGCCATCAAACACTTTTACCTCTTCCCCTTCCCGTTTACGCAGCACGGTGACCAGGTGCCTGGATTCGGTCTCATCCAATTCACAATATTCACTTAACACCGCATTCGGGCAATAAAAAATATTCATGCGTTTATCGAATGAGTGTTACACTTCCTTTACGGAAAATACTTTGGTCATCACCAAACAGGCCGAGTTTGAAAATATATACATAGACCCCCATCGGTACAGGTTTGCCTTTATAGGTGCCGTCCCACGGATAACTGCCCTCGTGAATTTTCTCTCCCCAACGGTCGAATATCTGAAAAAGAATAACCCGAACGCCTCCTTGAGCCTGGATATAAAATCCATCATTATTTCCATCGCCATTAGGGGTAAAGGCATTGGGTATATAGAAGTTATTTGGGAAGATAACTCGGATTAAAGCGGAGTCACTGGCAATACATCCGGAAGAGAAAATACTTACACTATAATATTGCGAAGCCTCTTGAGGTATTACTATTGGATTGTTGCAGGTAGGGCAATTAATATTTACAGCCGGATACCACATAAACGAATCAATAGAAGCTGAGCTCAGGTTAATATCTGTATAGAGCGTAATACTATCGCCATACAGGATGGTGGTGTCGGGGTAAACGGTTACAGCAGGAACAGGCACGGTAGTTATAGAAACACTGTTACTAACCGCAGTGCAACCCGATGCATCAGTTACTGTAACAGCATATGGCCCTGCCTGATTGACATTGATAGATGAACTCGTGCTTCCATTACTCCAGGAATAAGAAGCAAAACTACCGGCAACGAATAAAGTGACACTTTGATTAGAACAGATTTTGGTAGACCCTCCGGTATCAATGGTTACGGTTGGGTTTTGTGTGGAGTACACATAAACTGTATCCGTACGAGAACATGTAAGGTCAGATGCGGTTACAGCATAAAAGAAAGTATCTACTATTCCAGCTGGTATATTTATGGTTGGATTAGGAACTATATTGTTACTCAGATATCCATCGGCAGCGGCATTTTCACCACTCCATACAACAGTAGCACCCGGTGTAGCTGTGGGGTTGCCTCCCAAGGTAGCAGTTCCTCCTTCACACAACACTATATTACTCCCTGCATCGGCAACCGGTGATGGTTGAGAGTAAACATACACAGTATCTGAGTTAAAACAATTGGCAGTGGTAGTATTTACCACATAAAAGAATGTATCGACTGTGCCTGACGGAACATTCGCAGATGGATTGGAGGCTGTTGTGCTGTTTAGCCAAGTGCTGATGGTGTTATTTTCGCCACTCCACACAATACTGCCCGCATTACTGGTCGGGCTGCCTCCCAGGGTAATATTGCCACCTCCACAAATATTAATATCAGGACCGGCATCAGCAGTGGGAGCAGGACTACTGAATACATATACCGTGTCGGTTCTGAAGCAGGTAAAGTCAGATGCTCTAACTACGTAGAAAAATGTGTCGATTGTTCCAGCCGGTACAAACCCTGTAGGATTTTGAATGCTGGTGCTGTTGAGCCAGCTTTGTACCAGAGGAGAAGAGCCGGTCCACTGTATGGTGGCGCTCAAATTCGATGTTGGATTGCCTCCTAAAAAGGCCGTGCCACCTTCACATAACTGCACATCATTACCTGCAGCTGCCGGTGGCGATGCCACTACCACTAAATCCATATCGTTAGCAATGGCCGAATCTTTATTACACGAATCGTATATCACACAACTCATGATAATAGTTTGTTGCGGATAGATAGTGAGTGTGGGAGTTCCATAAACGGTATCTTTTGCATTACCGTAGCTCCATATAAAGTGATAAGGTGGTACTCCGCATTTAGGATGAGCGGTAAATGTTACCGGTTCTCCGGCACATATTTGAAACTTATCCTGGCCGGCCGTACCCTCTACCCGACATGCTTCAATCGTCATTTGCCACATATTGCCTCGCGCACATAAATAGCCGCATTGATCTAAGCAAACCGAATCTCTGTTTCTTAATGTGAAATACAAAGTATCGTCAGGGCATTGAGGAGGGATGCAAGCCAGATAGTTCGGCACAAACGAATTGATTTTTATGGCATTGGCTCCCGGCACTAAATTGGAATCTGTTGTGCAGGTTCCTGTATAAGGAGGACTGGCTGGATTACAGGCCAGTAGTCCGGTAGTTGTATTGCAGTCATCACTAACCACTTCCATAGTCACCTGGCTGAATGTGCAAAATGGAGGGGGTAAAGCAGGAACACCGCAAGTGTTATCATATGTCAGCTGATATTCTAAATCTGTGTATGTATTGGTTATCTGGCTTCGTCCGGGAATAACGACCGGTAAATGGTAATCGCAACTGCCCAAAGCCATGGAGGTAAAGCCCATGTTGGCAGATAAGCCATTCAATCGGAAGTTACCGACTTTTGTTTGTCCATAAACTATCGGGTCAATCAGGATGGGATATGTATG
This sequence comes from Chitinophagales bacterium, assembly GCA_046329535.1. Lineage (GTDB taxonomy): Bacteria > Bacteroidota > Bacteroidia > Chitinophagales > LD1 > Bog-950. The sequence goes on along the minus strand of JAXLUN010000003.1, from coordinate 167,607 downwards.
GTCATTCTTGTTAAGCCAGTCTACGGGCACCAGTATTTGAAGTGTATAATCGTTTCCGCTTTTCAGCAGTTTGTAAATGCCATGCATTCCGAACGCTTTGGCATCGAGATAAACCGGCTTTTCGTAGACAATCAGCGTATCGCCTTGCTCGTTTCTTAAAAAATAATCTCCCCGGTATCCTCCATCTTTCAGGTGGTCTCCATACTTCGACTCTTCAAAAGTATAACCAACAGGTAAAGTAAAATGGTCTTCTATTACCATCCAACCACTTTTGACGGGAAGTTGTAGCGGAGCTGAAATAACAAAGTTGGTCTTAATTTCTCCGGTTGTAAATATCTGCTGCAGGTCAATGCCGGACCATAGGTTTTTTACGTTCAGGCCTTCTTCGCCAATGGTGTAGTTGGTATAGTCTCCAATTTCGGCTTTGGTATAAACACTGGCCTCATCAAAGAAATAGCAAGTCAGGTTTTTACTGAACTCAAATTCAAATCCCCGTTCTGTAACGGAGGCTGTTTTTTTATTCAAATCACACTTAGTGGGCACCGGTTGGTTTGCCGCCACATACACTCCTTTATTCGGGCCATCGGGACGCAGACGGCTGTCAATGGTATGCCATATATCACCTTCAAATTTTTGATAGTGAAGCGGAAAGTAAGAACTCTGCGAATAGGTTTGTCCCTCATAATTAGGGTTGATAAACTGGCGTGAGTTGATGGTTCGCTGGTCAATCAATTCCACGCATTCACGGCATTGCGCGGTATAGGGTAATACCCCAAATTCTGGATGCTGTTTCGCCTTTGCACTTGAGTTCTGCAGTAGCGTTGGGGTTACCTGTTTTTTATCGGTGTTAAACGATGTGAAGTTCGGTTGCTTCACGTGCATCTGCGCTATGGCTGATACATTCAGCAAAATAAATGTAAGGGCGAATAGAGCTCTTTTCATAAGGGTGTAAATATAATATAAGACCTTAGTTGTTGAATGATAGATGCCTCAATGTTTAGAGGCAGTCAAATATGTATTCAAGTCAGTTTTGCAATCAGTTGTTTCTGCTACCGAAATGAACCTCTCTGGCTTAGATGTTTATAGACATCAGGCTAAAAAATCTACCACCGCATCAATTACCTGCTTACTTCTTATAATTTTATTGTGTCCGGTGCCTTGTGCATTCAGGCTTATGATTTCAGGTCTAACAGCCAGGAATTGCCGAATATCTTTCAGCGAAACAACCTCGTCATCTTCATCATATATCAACATGCTTTTATCTGCCTTGATTTTCTCTTTTCGAATGGCCAGATTCAGACTGTCAATTGGCACATTGAATTGTTCTTCCATGCCTTTAAAAAATACCTTCTGCATTTTTGCAGGCACCTTCAGCATTGTGAACACTTCTTCAAAAAAACGTTTGGAGGCAATTGGAATGGCAATCATAATCAACCGCTTCACCCGAATAGGATATTCCATCAGCAGATAAGCGGATGCTCCTCCACCCATGGAGTGCCCGATAATAGCATAAGGCACTCCCGTTTTATCAATAAAATCAGCCATTACCTCTTTAAAGTGAAGTAAGCTGGTGGTGTTTCCTTCTGAGCCACCGTGTGCGGGGCCATCAATAGCCAGAACCCGATAGCCATTATCTACCAGTGCTGGTATCATTTTGTAAAAGTCCATAGCCATGGCATCCCAACCGTGAACCAGTAATACAGTTTTATCACCGGTTCCCCATTCGTAATATTTCATCTTCAGCAGTTTCTTTGGCTGTCTGAATTCGCTCACTTTGATAACATGTTTCTTTCCCTTTTTCATCAACTCCTGATGGGGAGGTCGAAGCACGCGCTTTTGCGGAACAAAAACCATTTTTACCAATATGTTGATGGCTGTGGCAGGTGCAATGTTACCGGCCACAGCAAAAAAACGCTGCAGCCATTTCACTTTTGATGGAACCGATTCTTTCTTTTTGGTCATAGTTGTCTGCTTGGTGTTAAAAAACTGTTACCAGCTTTTTCCATATAATTCAAACGATTGTTTTTCGAGTTCTTCCCGGTGGTTAGGGTGAGCTATCTCTATTAATGCCTTAGCCCGCTGGGCAATATTTTTACCAAACAGATTCACCACTCCGTATTCGGTAGCTACATAATGCACATGGGCACGGGTGGTTACTACACCGGCTCCCGCCTTTAAAACGGGAACAATTTTAGATACCCCTTTGGCCGTGGCCGATGAAATGGCAATAATCGGTTTTCCTCCCTGGCTGAGCGCAGCACCGCGTATGAAATCCATTTGTCCGCCTACACCGCTGTAAATGGAAGGACCTATTGAGTCGGCACAAATCTGCCCGGTTAAATCAATTTCAATAGCGCTGTTGATAGCAGTTACCTTATCATTTCTGCGAATAACAGAGGTGTCGTTTACATACGCTACATCCAGCATGGCTACCATCGGGTTGTCATGAATGAAATCGTATAATTTACGGTGGGTGCCCATGGCAAATGGGAATAAACAATTTTACCGGGAAATTTCTTTTTCGCTGCCATTGATTATTCCCTTTTTCAACCAGCGTAGTATTCCATCGGAAAACATTTTCGCATGAATAAGCGAGGTTTTTAAGTGGTTGGTGAGTACCCAGCACAGTTGGGTATGCCCCCTGCTACCCATCTGTAAGGTGCCCCGTCTTCTACAATAAGCCGGCAACCTGTTTGCCGATAGCAATTTCGACTTCACTCAGTTCGCCAGCCGGACATTCATAGATATATCTTCAGCATAAACAGCGGCACTGAATCGGGAATGGTGAATCAGTCCGTCACCCAGTGAGCGGGGCATATTCGGATTGACCAAAGCGATAATGGTTTTAGCTACATCGGTTGCGGCTTTAGTTACATCTACCGATACTCCCAGCGAGCAGAATCCATGGGTATCGGGCATAGACACCTGAATAACGCTGCATCGGGAGCCAGAGCACTGCTGCGAAACAACATAGGCACTTCGCCTGTGAAATACCGGCATATTGCACGTGGTTCTGATTGATATACGGGCGGATATTTTTGCCGACAAAGAAAGACATTGACATGAATGATTCTTTAAATCGGGATGGGCATATAGCATCGCCTTCGGTGTGCAGGTGAGTTATTTCTGTATTTTTCAATTCACTGTGCCGCTGTGTTAAGGCATTTACCAATCGCTTAGAGTGGCGGCACCACTCGAAACACGTTCGTTACTTACTAATCAGTTTGACTGTGTTTCCCCGCCGATACATAGTTCATGTAAATAAGATTTGTAATAAAAAGTTAGGTATTAATTTCTGTCCCTGTCTGGCAGCGTTGTTATTTAATTTCGCAGCAACACATTTAGCCAATCATTTTTAACGGATAGTTATTTTCGCGCCCATGAATACCACCATAGGAACGAGTTTAGATGAGGCAAAATCCTTTTTAGAAGGCAGGGAAACGGTTGGTATTCCCACCGAAACGGTTTACGGACTGGCGGCCAACGCCCTGAATTCGGATGCGGTACTCAAGATATTTACGGCCAAGAACCGTCCGCACTTTGACCCGCTGATTGTGCACACACACAGTCGTGAAGAAATAGCTAAGTATGTCACTCATATTCCCGCAGTAGCCGAAAAACTGATAGATGCTTTTATGCCCGGCCCTTTAACGGTCTTACTAAACAAGCAAAGCATCATTCCCGATTTAGTAACCTCCGGTTTAGAATCGGTGGCTATTCGAATTCCGAACCATGCGCTTACCTTAGCGTTGTTGCGGTCACTTTCATTTCCACTGGCGGCACCCAGTGCTAATCCGTTTGGTTATATCAGCCCGACCACGGCACAACATGTATATGACCAGTTGCACGGAAAAATTCCTTATGTACTCGATGGCGGTGCCACTACAGTAGGAGTGGAGAGTACCATTGTAGGTTTTGAGGACGGTGAAGTAATTGTGTATCGTTTGGGTGGTTTGGCTATAGAGGAGATTGAGCAGGTAGCCGGCCGCGTTCGTATGAATGTAGTAGAGAGTTCGAACCCGCAAACTCCGGGTATGTTGAAGAGCCATTACGCTCCGCGAAAGAAACTTATCATTATGTCTTCCAGCGAATGGAGTAAGGAGTTGCAGGGAAAACATATCGGGGTGATTGCTTTCAATCAATATATTGAAGGAGTAGATACTAAGCAGCAGATACTTCTTTCTCCGGAAGGAAATCTGAATGAGGCGGCTAAGAATCTTTTTGCGGCTATGCGGAAACTGGATGCCGGTGATGTGGAATTAATAGTGGCGGTAAAATTTCCCGATGTGGGTTTAGGTCGTGCCATTAACGACCGCCTGAAACGTGCCGCTTATTAGAATTTGAACTCTGCCATGCGGGCCACATACTTGCCTATAATATCAAACTCCAGATTCACGATACTGCCCGCCTTTACTTCATGTATATTGGTGTGTTGGTACGTGTAAGGAATAATTGCTACGGTAAACAAATCGGCTACGGCATTAAAGGCGGTTAAGGAGGTACCGTTTACACAGATAGAGCCTTTCTCTACCACCAGATTATTTTTAGAGGGTTTATACCGAAAGGTAAATAACCAGCTTCCGTCCTGCTCGGTTACTGCCAGGCACTCACCGGTTTGGTCTACGTGCCCCTGCACAATGTGTCCGTCTAAGCGGCCATCCATTTTCATACAGCGCTCCAGGTTTACTTCATCGCCAATTTGCAATGAACCCAGATTGGTTTTTTGTAAGGTTTCATCAATCGCTGTTACGCGATGCCATCCGGCCACATTTACATCCACTACGGTTAAGCAAACACCGTTGTGCGCTACACTCTGGTCTATTTTCAGCTCTTTAGAAAAAGACGATGCAATGACTAAATCAAGATTGCTTTCCTGTTTCTTCAGGTCTACTACTTTTCCAATGGTTTCTATGATTCCGGTGAACATGGTTTCTGATATGCTGATGTGCTGATTAACTAATGTGCTGATGGGTTTATCCTGCTGGTATCGAGTCTTGAATTGAATAGGCCTGTTCTTCAGTTATCTCCTCCGCATATCCTCCTATCAGCCTATTGTTTTCCTCTCATTAAGTGAATAAATCCTCCTCCTTTCTTTTGTCCGCTTAAAGGTTTTTTAACCAGGCCGTTCAGACGCTGTTCAAAGTAATAACCGGCATAGAGATACACCCCCTCATTCAGTTCCTTTCCTTTCTGGTCTCTGCCATCCCAGCCAATTTCCGGGTCTTCGGTGCTGAATACTTCTTCGCCCCAACGGTTAAATATTTTCATTTCAATCTTCGCAATAAAGCGATATGGTTTAAACGGATGATACAAATCGTTTTTGCCATCGCCATTAGGCGTAAATACATTCGGTAAAACATAGTACGGGCAATTGTCTATACAAAACACATTGCTGAAACTACTTTCATTACCAACCCGGTCAACAGCGGTTACGGCATAGCAACCGGCCAGACTTTCGTTCAGCACATGTTGGAAGGTAGTATCAGCTTTGTTGGCCGTGCTGTCCAGTAAAGTCAGGCCGCTTGAATCGTTGCCGTAATAGATGTTGTAATGGTTAATGTCATCGGCACAGGGGGCTTGCCGGTTGGTCCAGGTCAGGTAATTGATATACTGGGCGGCTGTCCAAGGCTGGCCGTTGTATAAATCGCAATCGTTACGCACGGTGAGCGTTGGCGGACAAGGCGCTACGGTATCAACCGGCACACCGCATTCTTCCTGCGAGTTATTGATGAGCGGACGAGGCAAACTGTTCAATGCATAATGCCCGTAGGCTTTAATGTAATAGCAGTAGGTAGAGTCATTAATCAGCCCCGTATCTACATAAGAGTGGGTGTAGGCGGTATCTATCACTTCGTATAAAGAAGTCAGCTTGTTCAGTTTGTAAACGCCAAAACTATCATTGCTCCACGGCACGTTTTCCTGCCACGATAACACCAGCGACTGGTCAGAAGACAGAACCTTGAGGTATACAGACGAAGCAACGGAGGTAGCACCCACGGTATCGAAGTTAGAATAGAACAGCACTTTATAACTCCACGGAGTGGTTTTGGTATCTAAACCGCTATCGGTATAAAACGTATCAACCAGCGCTGAGAACGAAGGCGCATCGGTGGTAGAATAAATCATTTGCGGGTTGGCAAAATTGAACCCGGTACCCCGGTACAAATCAAACCGGTACGGTGGTGGATTTTGAATGGTATCCAGATTATTTCCTCCGGCCAAAGGTTTGCTCCAGCGCACAAATATGGTTCCGTTGGCTACATCGGTGGTCTGCACATCTACATTTAAAATGACCGGCACATCTACGGGCATAAACACACATACCTCATCGCTCGGCACACTTTCATTGGCATCAAACTGAAATAAACCATTGGGAGAAAGTTTAGAGAAATGTGCCACAATGCGGTAACTGTATTGCTGTCCGGTTACGGTTGCATTATCTGTGTAGGTGTAAGTAAAAATATTGGCATTGGTCAGCTTGGTATAGCCTCTGCCGGCCAGCCCGGTTTCGCAATATTCGGGGGTAAAAGGGTCGCAACCTATTTTTCTCCATACCGAAAAGCCTCTGAAATCGGGCGAGGAAGCGCACAGGTAAGGATTTTGCCAGTTAAGCACCACCTGCTGGTTGTTGGCGGTGGCCGTTAAGTTGAGTGGTGGCGGAGCAATGACGTGAATCTGCCAGGTTTCTAAATCAACTAATGGAGCCGGTGTGGGGTTGGGGAAACCCGGCACGCTGTAGTTATCGGCCGCGCGGAACACCACGATATAATCCTGTTTTTGAATATGGCTGCACTCGGTTTGCCAGTTAAACGTGCCCGTTACCGGATTGCCCGGGGTAGAGGTAAAAGTAGCCGGGGAGTTAGTAACAAAAAACGGCCCGCCATTGGCGCTCAGCGTCACTATCTGCGATGGATTATTATCCGTAGCCCGCACCGGAACAATCAGTTGATCGCCCGCCCGCACACAGGTATCTGCCACTTCATCAATTTGCGGAGGATTATTCGGTTCGTTCAACACAATAATCTGCATATCGCGGATGAGCGTGCCCAGATTCACTCCATTACGATACTCACGAATAAGTATAGCAATGTTGAAGATGCCCACCTGGCAGGGCGTGGCCCATATTAACTCGCCTGTATGTTGATTAATCTTAAACAGATTATTCGGCTGCCCGTTCGACTGGCAATACTGGTCGGGGAAGGCGTAAATAGGAACATTCAACCCCTGTTGTTGTAAGCAGGGAATCAACACAAAGTCCAGACTGTCGCCATCGGGGTCGTAGGCCAGCGGGTTATGGTAAAACGTATCGTTCAGGTTGGCGTAATCAATGGGCGGATACAGCAGAATAGGAGAAGAGTTGAAACCAATGTTGGCCAAATCGGTAGGGAACTTCAGCGTATCTTCAACATAAAAAGGAATATTCACCGAGTTGCCGCCATCAATGTTGGCAATACCATCAATTCGGTTCATATCAAAAAACGAAATGATATAGTACCGGTTGGGCGGAGGCGGTGCACCGGGGTAAGTATGCTCGCCTACGTAAATATTCTTCTTTATGTCATTGGCCAGTATTTCTCCGTTCGGAACTCCGCCTACCACGGGGCCGTTTACCCGCCAGATAGTATCCATCGCTCCATCGCCCCAGTAAATTTCTACATAATCGCGGTCGGCCTGGGCGCTCACCCCGCTCACTTTGCTATAGGTAATAACCGATGCGCGGTATTTATAATTACCAATCAGCTCATACAAAATTTCACCGGCCCGGTAGTGTGTAGCCTGTGCCCTTTCACCCAACGCAAATAGTAAAACACAGAGAGCAAGAATAGATTGGCTGTAAAATTTCATCGCCACAAATTACGTCAAAACCAATGGAATATTGTAATGGATGGAGTGAAATAAGAGGAGCGTGTATTTTTCAGTGAAGCAGGCTGTTTCATTAGTCGGTAAAAACATTGCCTGAATCAACCGATAAACAGAGTAAAGGCTTTAGCTATCCGTACAGTTTATTAAATGCTGACCGAGTCACTAATCGTTTCTCAACCGCCCCATCATCACCTTTTCCAGCACCTCCAGTTTGGCTTTTAGTATGATGTTCTCTTGCTCGTAATTTTTAAGCGTGGCCAGCTCTTTTTTCAGCGCTTCGTTTTCGGCCAATAAGGGATTGGGCAGGGGCTCAATATTCGGGTGATACTCCAGCAGCAAATTGCGGTTTATTATTTCGCTGTACTTTAACAGCTTAGGCATACTCAGCCATTTAGCCCGCAGCAGGCGGTGAATGTTACGCTTGTTTACACCTATTTTTTCGGCAAACTGCACCGGGGTAATGCCCTGCTCGGCCAGAGTTTCTTTAATAACCAGGCCAATATACAGGGGCTTGTAGGCATGGTTGGCGCCTTTTGCTTTAGTAATGCCCGGCATGGTTTCAGTTAATCGGGGTCGCTTAGCCATAAAAGTTGTTTTTAGGTTTTTAGAAAAATAAAATCAATCAACGGATATAAAATTATAGAAAATAGCCCCCAAAACACCTTCCGATAGACGAAAAGTATCTTTATATGACGGTAAAGTTTCATTCTATGAGTGTTCATTGTCTTTATTTGGCTGCAACGTTTCTTTAGTTTATTCATTCTGCCATTTATATGGCGCATAGGTGCATTTAGTTAACGCATCCGTAAATTTAGTTGACGCATCGGTGCATTTATTTGACGCACCCGAATCACTTTTAGAGGCATCTGAATGCCCGCCTGGGTCTGCTGAACCGGTTGCTTTTGTATCGGAGAGTAAGGATAGCCTTTCGGACTTAACCGCGCTGGCTTCTAAGGCAGTTTTCAAGGGGGCAAAGTATAGCAACGGCCCAGCGCACTAAAGCCAAAGAGCCGAAAGGTAAGTTTCGGCTCTTTTAAAAATAAAGTAGAGATATAAGTAGTATGCCGGCCGCTTAAAACAGGCTTACTCCGGTCATTTCAGGGGGCTGCGGCAGCTGCATAATTTTTAAGATGGTGGGTGCCAGGTCGGCCAGTTTGCCGGGGTGTAAGGCGGGCTTCAAACTTTTATCAACCACAAATAAAGGAACCGGGTTGAGGGTGTGTGCCGTGTTGGGTGTGCCGTCATCATTAATCATGTAGTCGGCATTACCGTGGTCGGCCGTAATAAGCAGGCAATAATCTTTTTGCAAAGCCAGCTGCACTACGCGTTGTACGCAGGCATCTACCGTTTCAGCCGCTTTCGTGGCCGCAGTAAACACACCGGTATGGCCTACCATATCGGTATTGGCATAGTTCAGGCAAATAAAATCGGGGCTGTTTTTCTCTATCTCGTTCAGCACCAGTTCGGTCAGGGGCCGGGCGCTCATTTCGGGTTGCAGGTCGTAGGTAGCCACTTTGGGTGAGGGGGCCAGCAAACGGGTTTCGGCAGCAAACTCCTTTTCTCTTCCGCCACTGAAAAAGAAAGTAACATGCGGATACTTTTCCGTTTCGGCTGCGCGAACCTGTGTTTTTCCGTTGCGCTCCAGCACTTCGCCCAGCGTCATGCTCAGGTCATCGTTATCAAAAATATTGGCCACGTTTTTAAAGTGGTGGTCGTACACGGTCATGGTGGTGTAATGCAGATTCATTTTATGCATACCAAACTCTAAAAAATCCTGCTGGGTCAGGGCTTTGGTAATTTCGCGGCAGCGGTCGGTACGAAAATTAAAGCAGATAACAGCATCATCGGGTTTTATGGCCACAAAGTTAGCGGTAGAAATTACGGGCTTTATAAATTCATCGGTAATACCGGCTGTGTAGTGGTCTTCAATGGTTTTCAGTAAATTGTTGCTGGCCTCACCGGCTCCTTGAGTTAACATATCATAGGCCAGCTTCACGCGTTCCCAGCGGTTATCGCGGTCCATGGCATAGTAGCGTCCGCAAAGAGAGGCAATTTGTCCGGCCGAATGTTGCAGATGATGTTGTAAATCGGCCAAAAATGCTAAACCGCTTTTGGGGTCACAGTCGCGGCCATCGGTAAACGCATGTATAATCACCTGATTTTTGTCAAGGCCATAAGCCAGCGCAATATCGCACAAAGCTTTGAGGTGGTTCAGGTGAGAGTGCACGCCTCCATCTGAAACCAAACCCATCAGATGCAGCTTTTTAGCGTTTTGTTTGGCATACTGCAAAGCGGCCAGCAGGTTTTTATTTTTAGCTAACTCACCTTCGCGTATGGCTCGGTTAATGCGCACCAGTTCCTGATACACCACACGCCCGGCACCTATGTTAATGTGCCCTACCTCACTATTGCCCATTTGTCCATCGGGCAAACCCACCCATTCGCTGTGGGTGGTCAGCTCGGTGTTGGCATATTGCTGATATAAGCTGTTAATGAAGGGTGTATGAGCCTGCGCAAGGGCACTTCTTTTCGGGTCGGGGCCATGGCCCCAGCCATCCATAATAATCAGAATTACTTTTTTACTCATAAAAATCTGTTTTTGGCCCGGTTTATATGCCAAACTGCGGCAAATTTATTCTAGTTTACTATTTTTACGCATGAATTCAGTCACTTATGTGTTGGCATGGTATTCGCACAAACTCAGCAACCTATCAGAGCAATAAAAATGAAAAAGAAATTAATGTATTATTTGGTTACCTCGCTTACTGCATTGCTGGTGTTTGCTGGTACTGCGCAGGCGCAGAGTTTCGATAAAATAGCCGGTGCTATGAAAAACGGAGATGCAGCTACCGTTGCTTCTTTTTTTGAAAGCAATGTAGAAATCACCATTAAAGATAATGGTAACAGTTACAGTAAAAGCCAGGCCGAGATTTTGCTGAAGAATTTTTTTGCCGGCAACAAGCCTTCTTCATTTACGGTAGCGCATGAGGGTACTTCACCCGAGGGCTCTAAATATTTTATAGCCACTTTCTCAGCCTCTACCGGTAATTTCAGAACCTATGTATATGCCAAGCCTTCCGGGGGTAGTCTCACTATTCAGGAAATACGCATAGAGCAACAGTAATGCGGTATAGCTAAAAATCAGTCAACAGCGAATCAGTTTGATTCGCTGTTTCTTTTTTATGCCCCTCTTCAAAGCCAATAAAAATTATAAATTGCATAAACAGATTACACCACAAACAACATACGCATGAAAATTTTAGACATCAAGGTAATGAAGGGACCCAACTACTGGAGCAGTAAACGCCACAAACTGATTGTGATGCGCTTAGACCTGGAAGACCTGGAACAAAAACCTACCAACAAAATAGCCGGCTTCAGCGAGCGGATAGAAAAGATGTTCCCTACTATGTTTGAACACCGCTGCAGTGAAGGCAAAGAGGGCGGTTTTTTCTGGCGCGTGAAAGATGGTACCTGGATGGGTCATGTCATTGAGCACATTGCCTTAGAGATACAAACCCTGGCCGGTATGGATGTAGGCTTCGGCCGTACCCGCGAAACCAGTACACCGGGAGTATATCACGTGGTATTCTCTTATTATGAAGAAAAGGCTGGTGTGTATGCTGCCAAATCAGCCGTACGTATTGCCGAAGCTTTAATAGAAGATAAAGAGTATGATTTGGCCAAAGATATTCAGGAACTTCGGGAGATACGGGAGGAAGAGAGATTAGGCCCTTCTACGGGTTCCATTGTTGAAGAAGCAGTGAAAAGAAAAATTCCATGGATTCGACTGAACCGCCATTCTTTAGTGCAGTTGGGTTACGGAAAAAATCAGCGCAGAATACAGGCTACTGTGGCTTCCACCACTTCTAATATTGCTGTAGAAATTGCCTGCGACAAAGAAGATACAAAGAACCTGCTGGGTGCAGCCGAAATTCCTGTACCGAAAGGCCTGGTGGTATATGATGAAGAAGATTTGAAAGCTACTATTGATAAGATAGGCTATCCGGTTATTACTAAACCTTTAGATGGTAATCATGGAAAAGGCGTTACCACTAATCTCCGTAACTGGGAAGATGCCGTAACCGGTATGATGGCCGCCAAGAAGTATTCCAAAGCAGTTATTTGCGAGAAATACATTACCGGTCGCGACTACCGCGTGCTGGTTATTAATTACAAGTTTGTTGCTGCCGCCTTGCGCACACCGGCATCGGTGATTGGCGATGGGATAAGTTCTATACAGCAATTAATAGATGAGGTGAATAAGGACCCGAGGAGAGGTTACGGCCATGAGAAAGTGCTTACTGCCATTAAAATAGATGACCAGACCGAAAATATTCTGGTAAAGAAAGGCTACACATTGGATACTGTAATTAAAAAAGGAGAGGAACTTTGGCTTAAGCCTACGGCCAATTTATCTACCGGTGGTACTGCTACCGATGTTACTGACTTGGTACATCCATCCAACATTTTTATGGCGGAGAGAATTGCGCGGATAATTGGTCTGGATATTTGCGGTATTGATATTATGGCCGAGAACTTAACCGAGCCACTAACCGAAAACGGAGGTGCTATACTGGAAGTAAACGCTGCACCAGGTTTCAGAATGCACCTGGACCCAACCGAGGGTATTGGAAGAAACGTGGCCGAACCGGTCATTGATATGCTGTATCCTCCCGGTGTTTCTGCCCGCATTCCCATTATTGCCATATCCGGAACAAATGGTAAAACCACTACTACTCGCCTCATTGCTCACATCGTTAAACAGATGGGGCATAAAGTAGGCTTCACTACTACCGATGGTGTTTATATTCAAAACCAGTTGATGATGCGTGGTGATTGCACCGGGCCGGTTAGTGCCGAGTTTGTGCTCAAAGACCCAACGGTAGATTTTGCTGTATTGGAATGTGCCCGCGGAGGTATTCTGCGAGCCGGCTTAGGTTTTCATAATTGCGATATGGCGGTGGTAACCAATATAGCTGCCGATCACCTCGGTTTACAGGGGATAGATACTCTCGAGCAATTGGCTCGGGTAAAGGCCGTTGTTCCTAAGTCAGTTTTGCCCGAAGGATACACCATTCTGAATGCGGATGATGATTTGGTTTATAAAATGCGCGATGAACTGGATTGTAAAATTGCCCTGTTCAGTATGAGCGAAAATAATCCGCGTATTCAGGAACACTGTGCGAATCATGGTATTGCCTGCGTTTACGAAAACGGATACATCACCATTTTGAAAGGTGCCTGGAAAATAAGAGTCGATAAGGTAACGAATGTGCCTATGACTTTTGGCGGTAAGGCAGAGTTTAATATTCAAAATGCTCTGGCAGCCGTGCTGGCCGCTTATCTCCGCGATTTTAAAATTGAAGATATTAAACTGGCGCTTGAAACATTTGTTCCGTCACCGGCTCAAACACCGGGCAGAATGAATTTATTCCAGTTCAAAAACTTCAACGTACTGATTGATTATGCTCATAATGCTCATGGCATGCGTGCCATTGGTAAATATGTGGGCAAGGTAGATGCTTCGGTTAAAGTGGGAATAATAGCGGGAGTGGGCGACAGGCGTGATGAGGACACGGTAGAGTTGGCGGAGGAAGCTGCACGTGTATTTGATGAGATTATTATCCGTCAGGATAAGAATTTGCGCGGCCGTACTGAAGATGAAATTATTGCGCTTCTTAAGAAGGGCATAGCCAACATAGATGCAAAGAAAAAAGTGACGGTAAAGAAACTGGAGCAGGAAGCTATTGATTATGCCATTAGCCATGCGGTGAAAGGAGCTTTTATCACTATTATCAGTGATGTTGTGCCTGATGCTCTGGACCAGGTGATGCGGTATAAAGAAGAAGAAGAGAATGCTTAAGAGGGAGCACCCATGAATAAGTTTTTATTCCTCTTTCTTACGTTGTCCATCATTCAGGCGAATGCACAGTATTTTAAACCATCCTCAGTTTTTAATGAGAACTTTGGCAATAATAACAATCACTGGAAGATAGATTCATTCGATACCCGTTCGTATGCTACATATATCAAGGATGGGAAATTTCATGTTAATCTGCCGGACAGGAATCAGGAGCAGCTTAATCAGGTAGTAGTGCGCTTTCCTTCACGTATTACTGTATTAATGGACGCTGACCCTTACTCTTCACTGGAGTTGGAATGGTCGGTATCAGAAACCCCTTCGTTCAGTTTCTCCATATTATTTGATATACTGAAAGATGAATCAGATAGAAGCAATACTAATTTTTACAGGTCTTTGTGTTTTTCCGGTCATGATAAAATGATTCTGACCAGCCTCAATCAAAAGGTATTCAAGTCAGATAAGGAGGAGGTTGTGCAAACAGGTGATATGGTTCCTGTTAAGTCTGTAAATAAACTTCGAATTGTAAAGGAAAATTACACCTGGACTATCTTTGTAAACGATTGGAATGTAATGAGTTTTCAGTATCAGGGCCAGTTTAATTCGGGTGATTTAGTAGTCGGAAGAGGCCATTATATTTTCGATAATATTCAGGTCAATCAAAACAGATTTGAAATTATAGAGGAAACAAGTGATAGCTATGAATCGGAGGATTCCTCAGAAGAATCAGTTAAAGGAGCGAATACTAACATATCGTATGAAGCCCAGTTGATTGAAGATACAGCAGTGCCTAAAATTTATGTTCTGATAGCTGCTATAGAAGATTATCGATTTCAAAAGCCACTACGGTACACGGTTGATGATGCTCAGGCTATGTATGATTTTTGGATTAGTCCGAATGGGGGGCGTATACCCAAAGAAAGGATTGTATTGTTGTTGGATAGCAATGCCCGACATGAAAACATATTGAATGCCGCCAACAAACTATTCAGATTGGCTGGCAAGAATGATCTGATTATTACTTTTTTGTCCGGACATGGTAATGTTGGGAGTTTCATCACTTTTAATGGTGACATGCAATATGCCTATCTGGAAAGAATTTTAAAGAAGTCGAAGGCACTTCGCAAGATATGCATTATAGATGCCTGTCATTCGGGCTCTGTTAGTTGTGATAAATTTAACTTGCAGGGTGGACGTGTTATGTCTGATGAAGACGCTATTAGGCTTTTTTATTCTGCCATACGGAAAAGTGCTCACGAAATTACTTATCTGCTTGCATGCAGAGCTGATGAGCTTTCACAGGAAAGGAAAGATCTGGGTCATGGGGTCTTTACTTATTATCTTTTAGAAGCGCTTAAAGGAGCGGCAGATATGGATAAGAATAGCCTGATTTCTTTGGAAGAGGCCTATTTGTATTTGAGAATGAATGTTCCCGTTAAAAGTCCTGAGCAAAATCCTATGATAAAAGGAATGATGAATCCGGAGACACCATTATCTGTAACCATCAAAAGAAAATAGGGCGGAACACTTGCTGAAGCGTTCAATTTAGTTGAAGGACGGGTCTTTTTCAGAAGCTGATTTGTTGGCAAAATGATTGCACAGTTGGATAAAGATAAACTTGTTACTTTAGGACAGGTTTAGGGTAATGGTAAAATAATTGTGATTTTACCTGTGCTAAAATAGCTCCTACAACTGAAGGAGATTATAGTTGGGTAAGTATGTAGGCCGCAACCAGCTCAACAAAACGGAAGTAATACAAAATAGCTAACCTTAATATAGAGGAAACAAAATGGAAAGAGCCGGAAAGTGTTTATTGGCTACATTTCAATTAGTCATGGTAATGTTCATAGGCTACCAGTGTTCTAATACTGGTTCAGAGCCGATTAATCCATCAAATGATACCCCTGCCGGAAAAGTCAATGATACTCCGAAATCACCCATTACTATAATTGATACCCCGAAAATACCTGTTGCTATAATTGATACTTCTCATACGATATCCATTTATGAAAATGTAGATTCTGCCAGAGCTCACCTGAGTCCTGAAGAGTTTGAACGATATTGCGACACAATCAGTGATGATGCAACAGGGCAGGAGTTGAAAACTCAGTATTATGATCGAAAACTTCTTTTTATCGATTCGCTAAGGGACAATAGGTATGATTGGGAGTTAGTATCAGATAAGACAAGTCCTTATAGTGCTACTATTACCTCTGGCGAACGATTCAATTGTGTGTTTCCAACACATTCCAAGGCATCCTACAATGAAACCTGGCTACAGATTCCTGATACTATCGCAACTATTTTAAATTCTGAACCATCCGTGGAGTTTGAAGTTAAGTGGAGTGTTGATCAATTTCCGGATTCTTTTCTACTAGGTTTTTTCTTTGATGGAGATTTAAACACCCAGATAAAAGGATGTGAGAATCCGGATTATTCAAAGATTCTGATTGCAGGAAACAGAAATAAAATCAGATCTACTTTTTCACGCACAGAAAATTGCGGAAAGGATTTCAAGTTCAAACTAAACGGTCGATGGGTTCTTCTAAGAGATTCAGGTCAGCTTAATAAGGTAAACCAATTGCGCATCAGAAAGGAAACCAACACATGGACAGTGCTGGTAAATAATATGATGGTCCTGAGTTTTCAGTATTTCGGAGATATGAATCTCGAGCAAATCTGTTTCGGCAGGGGTAATTATATTTTCAAAAATTTTAAAGTAGTTAGAGCCACATTTCACACAACTATTGAAAAAACAATTAGCTCTTTTTATCAAAAAGTTTTACAAACATCCAAACCCAAAACTTGGATATTACTGGCAGCCGTTGAAGATTATACCTATGGGCCTAAACCATTAAAATATACGGTAGATGACGCCATCTCCTTATATCAGTTCTGGACTGGAAAATCCGGAGGCAAAATTCCCAATGATCAGATAGTCATTTTATTAAATGAAAAAGCAACGAAGGAGAAGATACTTGCCAAGGCAAACATATTATTTGCCAAGGCAGCACCCGATGATAACCTCATTGTGTTCTTATCAGGTCACGGAAGTGTAGGTAGCTTCTTGACCTATAACGGAGATTTACCTTATTCAAAACTGAATAAAATATTATCTCTTTCACCGGCTAAAAAGAAGCTCTACTTTATTGATGCATGTCATGCCGGTTCAATGGCCGGAAAAGGTGTGGAAATTCCCGGTAAGCCTGATCTTTCCATGAAAGATGCCATCCGGTTTTATTATTCACAGATGAATAGTAAAACAGATAAAATCGGTTATTTCCTTTCTTGTAAAGCGAACCAGCTTTCGCAGGAGCTCAGTCGATTGGGGCATGGAGTATTTACTTATAGTCTACGAGAAGCCGTTAATGGTCACGCAGATTTTGATTTGGACGGTATCGTGAATCTGGCGGAGGCCGACAGTTTTGTATCGTTAAAAGTGAAGGAACTGAATTCTAGCCAAACTCCATTTATGACAGGGAATTTCGATAAGGAATCACCTATTACAGCCAAGTAAATCACTCGCTTTTTTAGCTTATTTCTTTTTAAAATCCAGCGATAAGGAGTTGACACAATATCTGGCTCCTGTTTCGGTTGGTCCGTCATCAAACAGGTGACCAAGATGGCCTCCACATTTAGCGCACGTGATTTCAGTTCTAATCATACCAAAGCTGGTGTCTACCTGAGTTTTTATTTTGCCGCCTGCAATTTCTTTGTCAAAGCTTGGCCAGCCACAGTTAGAATTAAATTTCATTTCAGAGGTAAAAAGTTCATTGCCACACGCAGCACATGTGTATATGCCGGTTTCTTTGTTGAGATAATATTTTCCGGTAAATGGACGTTCTGTTCCTTTTTCGCGAAGGACATGATATTGTTCAGGGGTAAGGAATTTTTTCCATTCTTCATCGCTTTTTGCGGTTTCGGTTGTATCGTTATTCATATTTAGTGTATTCGGTTTGTCAATGCTCTGTTTGCTCGTATTCTTTTGTGCGCATGATGAAAGTATGGTCGATGTGGTCAGAAATAACAGAAAAAAATGCTTCATGATTACTTTGTAAAGTTTGATTAAACAAGACTTGTGCGCTTCGACATATTTAAACATAATTCTTCTAACATTGTTGCATGATTCAAAAAACATTAAACATTTTTTGGCAAGCTGCCGGTGGTAAGACTCTTTTTGCGGCTTTGGTTGTTTATATATTCTTTGGAGCTGTAGTGATGCCTGCCGGAGCTAAAAAAATCTCGGAAGTAAGCGGGAGGAAAGTGGAGATTCTTGATTTGCAGTTTTCTTACTCTCCCGAAATGGCTCGTCACATCATTTCAGAATATGGTGATTCCGGTAGAAAATATGCGATTCAATTCGGATTGATTGCAGATACACTTTATCCTATTTCTTATACTTTTCTCTTTGTTGTGCTCACAGCCTGGATATTTAAAGCTATCGACCCGATAAAATTCACACGCGTTTTGTTATTGCCGTTGGTTATTCCTGTGGTAGATTATGGTGAGAACCTGAACATTGCATGGCTGATGTATGGCTACCCGCAACTGGAAGATTGGCAAGTTCATCTGTCGTCTCTTTTTACTTCACTCAAGTGGAGTTTGGTAGTGTTACAGGTTTTGGTAATTGTTGGTGCGTTATTGTGCTTGGTTTATAACAAGCTATCCGGGAAAAATACAATAGCTCGAATGTAGATACTAGCCATCTTCTTCTCTATCTGATTTGCTCACCCCGTAAAATTAATATAGGTTTGGCCGGATTGTTTTTTTATTGTGAATAATCTCTTATGCGAAAAGTAATTCTCAGTTGTGTTTTTATGCTTTACTCGGTTGTTTCCTTTTCGCAAGGAACTTATATCAATCTGGGTTCTGATGCCTATCGGTTTCTGGACAGGCTGGATATTAAGTACGGTAAAATTATTCCCCTCGAACATACCGGTGACAAACCTTATCACCGAGGCCAGGTTGCAAAAGTTGCGGAGACACTTATACTATCGAACCTTCGTTTCAACAAGGTTCAGCAATACCAGATTCAATATTTGCTGGATGATAATGCAGAGTGGCTGGATAGTTTACAGAGTAAAACACGGAGACCGTTATTTAAAGTATTGTATCAAGAGCCGGCAAGTTTCGCACATGTAAGTTCTAAGAAAAAAGGTCTTTGGGATATTCGTTTCAATCCGGCTCTTGATTTGAGAATGGGAATAGAGTCAGATGACAGACGGTTTATTTTTCAGCGAGTGTTGGGCTTAGAGGTAAGAGGAAACATTAAACGGGTTTTCAGTTTTTATTTTAACGTTCATGGTAATTCAGCGCGCTTACCTGGCTATGTAACAGATAAGGCTTTCAGAGGCTCCGATTCAGATTATGTATACATACCGGGGCAATCATACTATAAAACATATTCATCTAAAATATTCAAGTTTAACGATGGGGTGGACTATTTTGATGCGAGGGGTTACATCAATCTACATATTCTCAAACATATCAATTTAACCTTCGGAAGAGACAAGAATTTTATTGGAAACGGACAGCGTTCTATGCTTTTGTCCGACTTCAGCGCGCCATATTTATTCTTAAAATTCAACGTGAATATTTGGCGGTTTAACTACACCAGTATTTTTGCTGAACTGAACTCCCAATATTTCAGGGGTGGAGATAAACTGCTCCCTAAGAAGTATATGGCGGTTCACCACTTGAGTATTCAGGCTACTCACTATCTGAACATCGGATTGTTTGAAGGCGTTATCTTTAAACGAAGTAATCATTTTGAATTACAGTATCTGAATCCTATTATTTTCTATCGGGCTGTGGAGCATGCCATTGGCAGTCCGGACAATGTATTGATTGGAGCCGACTTTAAAGCCAACATGCTTAAGCACCTATCCTTATACGGACAGTTTGTGTTAGACGAGTTTAATTTTTCTCATGTAACCAAACGCGATGGGTGGTGGGCTAACAAATGGGCTTTGCAGATTGGGCTCAAATGCATAGATATTGTTCCAAATCTGGATGCTCAGTTAGAATTTAATGTTGCCAGACCGTTTACTTATACGCATAGCGGTGAAATAAATTTTACTCATTACAACCAACCTCTGGCTCATCCGCTTGGAGCTAATTTTTATGAGTTTATCATGAATCTTCATTATCAACCGGTTCCAAAACTTTCCCTGAATGCGAAGTTCTTTGTAGCAGTAGTGGGTGATGATACACTAGATATAAACGGGAATATGACGAATTATGGAGGAGATATATTACAAGGTTCCGGAGGTACATCTGTGACACAGGTTTATAACAACAAAATTGCTCAGGGTGCACGGGGAACTATAAGCTATTTCCAGTTTCTGGCTACTTACCGTCCATGGCATAATATTTTTATAGATGCCGAATTGATGTATCGTGGAAAAACGACCAAAACGGGAATTAATAATCCTTTAACCAACCAGTCTACTTTCTTGTTTACAATTGGGGCCAGAATGAATATTCCATATCGCAGCAACGAGTTCTAGCTGCCTTTGAACGGATTTCTAAAAACATATTCCTGGGGTTTTAGCCCAGCTGTATAACTCCTAACAAAGAGAAAATTAAACAGCGGATTGAAGTGTTTTACATATCCGTACATCTTGTCTGGGGTGGCGCCAATAGTGCTTTTTATTTCCGGAGCAGTTCTGCCAAAGTGAATTCTATCAACACGGTTTTCTATTCCATATTTAATCATATCATACATCATATGCTGATACAGATGAATTGGTTTGCATAGGTCATGATCCATTCCTGTGTAATGCACTTCCATTCTTTTACCAAAATGATAAGAAGAGATAAATCCAATAATTTCTCCGTTCCTGAAATAGGCTATCACCCGATAATTGGCGCCAATCTGTTTTTTCTGTTCGTAAAAGAAATTGGGGCTTAAAACGGCTAGTTTGAAGTCAGCTTTTGAAATGACTCTCTCGTAAAGCTGATATAATCTGTCCTGATGTATCCTAATCTCATCTGCTGAAAGGTCCTGGTGAAGAACTCCGGCTTCGCTGCACATGTTGAATACCTTGCGTGTCCTAACTCGGTATTTTGATGAAAGGGAATGAAGGTAATCATCAAAAGTTTTCCATTCTTTTTTCAAGCTGATTCCCATATCACTTTCTACAGTTATTTCATGGTATCCTACTTTGCTAAAATCAGAATCAAAATCAGACTTTGGGTCATATAAATCGGAGATTAATGTAGCCGCTATACTCTTATCTTTAACTCTAATTTCATCAATGGTCTTTCGTATAATTCTGGCCCGTGTAGGTTTGTCAATATCGGTATTAAAATAGAATCCGTTCTCTCCGGTCATGAATACATTTCCGGTTACCAGTAATTTAATGTTTATAAGGTTCAATAGCTTTTCGCTGAAAGCTCTTAAAGGTTTCAACCAAAAACTACCGGCCCTTGTTTCTGGAAAGTAGTTCATTAACTGGTTGGCATGAAACATCACCACCTGGAAGTAAATAACACCTACAACTTGCTCATTTCTCTTAATCTGGGCATATCTAAATTGAATAGAATTACCTTGCAAGGACTGAAGTAGGCAAAGGCTATCATGCTGCATTAACACATTCCATTCTGGAATATGCTTATTCCATTGTATTTCTGAAATGTGCTGTAAGTCATCCTGAACAGATATAGTAAAGTTTTTGATGCTTTCACACTCCTCAGTAACTGAACAGGGACAAGAAATAGAAGTGCTCATGAATTAGATATGACGTACAAGGTTGAAAAAAAATTAGTATCTACAATTGTGTCAAGGTAATATACGTGTCACAATAACAAGAATTTGCATTTATTGTTTAGGAACTATCGGGTTACAATCAGTTGCTTGCTTTTTGTTTTTCCATCAGCATTTAAGCTAAAAATATAGGTTCCGGTTGGTAATAGAGATGTATTGTATTCTACTTTACTGAAGCCGATTGTTGCAGGCACCTTAATTTTTTCAACAAGTTTTCCGTTAAAGTCAAATATCTTAATCTCGGCTTGGTCGGTATGGTTAGGTAAAAAATATTGAAGTGTAGTGATGCCCGATGTCGGATTGGGCATGGCATCGTAAAGCTGTGGAGTAGTTACAAAATTTTCTGGCAGTATTTGGTTTTCAATATCTGTGGAATTATTCAATAAGCTGCTATCTACGATGAAATTTTCGTCACCTGGCTTGTAATAGAGGTAACTAAAGTAGCACATCATCATTTCATCGGTAGTGGATTCGCCAACCGATATAGCCTGAGGTGTTGCATTCGGGTTGTGCGGATTATTGATGGTATTGTCGTAGGTAGCTATGCCGTAAAAGGTGCTTCCTTTAGGCATGAATTGAAGTGTTTGAAAGGTGTAGAAACCCTGCCAGTGGAAATCCCAGTTGTCAATCTTAACAAACGGAATTGTGTCACCAGTAGGTGTTTTGCCAAATACCAGCCAGCTTTTACAAATGAGATGTGCATGAGGAGCCACATTCAATACGGATACGCCAGCAATCGGAATATTGGTTGGTATGGTATATTCAGCGTGAAATGTTTTGGTTGAGTTGGCAGGGACATGTAAAGGTCCATCAGTCATACTAGTTGAATGATTAATGGGCGGTTGAATCATAATGGTTCGTAAATTTCCGGTACTGAGCTTTAAATTAATTTTAGTGCTATCGGATTTTCCCTGACTTCCGGCTGGGTAATGTATCTGCATTACCAGTCGACTGTTTTTATGAATTTTTACACCCATGCCATTTGGATAAACGGTGGGTACCGTTCCCGGGACCCAACCACCTACCAAATCAGCCTGAAAACCAGGCCCTCCAAAACTGGTATACCCCGGTTCTGGGGTATTGTTATCCAAAGTAACTGATTGACCGGTGGTGTCTTCAAAAACAAGCAGGTGATGAACAATGGAAGGGTTACCCGGAATTACTTCGAAACCGGTAATGAATTCGTCTTGTGTTAAACCGGTTGGCACAGTAAAACATTGATATAAATCGTAATTTACATTGCCCGGCACAGTGAATGTAGGCATTTGAATTACTTTATCTATCTGGTTGAATGTGGATCCATTCAAATAAACAGGGGTAGCGGGTGCATCGTTCGGGTTACCTTCGGGAGCGCCATTGCTGGCCCATGAATTAATTTTTGTAACCTGATCGTTGGTTAAGTACCTTTCATCTGTATAGTGCTTATAGTTTCTGTCAGGTGGCCATGGGGGCATTGTACCATCTGAAACAGCAGTCGAGATATTAAACCGATTAGCAAAGGCCTCATTATAAGTTACCAGGGAAAATGGAGCCAATCCACCTTGGTGGTGGCATTTGGTACAATTACTATAAAGAATTGGTGCTATATCTAATGCCCAATTTACAGTCTGTGCGTTAGTAACTAATAGAGAAGAAAAAGCAATGATGAGGAGTATTGTTCTTTTCATGATTACTGAGTTAGTCCGAAAGTATAAAAATACTTTGACGTTCGAAAGCATTACAGCCCAATCTGGGTTGTTTCAAGTTCGGGTTTTGTTTCCGTAGCTTGATGTAGAGATGGAGATTCTTTTTTTACCTTTTCAAACACCTCATCATATTGAGCATGATTAGTTCCCATTAATCTGTCCCAAAAATTGTAATACAACCCATAGTTACAAGTTACATGCTTGTGATGCATATTGTGATGAACCGAAGTATTATGCCATCTGGTTATTGTGCCGGTGGTAAATCCGGAAGGAAATAATTCAAATCCTAAATGCCCCAATACATTCATTCCGGTTTGATACAATACCCAGATGAGGACGGCTAGGGGATGCAATGGTATCAGAAACATCATGAATGGTACTATTCCGACTTCGATAAAAGCTTCGATGGGATGAAATGCAAATGCAGCCCATGGAGTAGGGTTGGTAGAAAGATGGTGAACTTTGTGTACGTAGGGATAAATCTTTTTCCAGTGCATTAAGCGGTGAAACCAATAAAAATAGGTGTCGTGAATAACAATAAATGCAATAACAGAAAAAGTGAAATAGAAAACGCTATGCTCAGTAAAGTTGTAATATACCTTTGTATAACCTTTACTTTTTAGCACAAACATGCCTGTGCCTACACTGGCAAAAATGAGTAAAGACAAAAAAGAGTATCCTATTTCACGAATAATATGTCTATTCTCCGGATACTTTTGCTGGATTTTAATTTTAAAGAACTTACGCTTCTTCCAAACATAGAAGATAAAATATAGCGTGCCTGCAAAAAAAAGATAACGTAAGGAGATAATCCCGAATGCCTTTGTAAATCTTCCAATAACATCTTGCCAGGTAATAATTTCCGTAGACATTCTTTGTATTTTCAGTAAAAATGAGAAACGCCAGGCTGGTTATAAAATGAAAACTGCTGAATTGTAACTATAGGTAGCTTAAACGTATTTTTTTAATCACCAAACCTGAATATCTCTGCTTTGTCCGTTGAATGTGACAGTTGCAGTTTTATCACATGCCTCATTGCCATAAGTATCATAGTTAACACTTAATACTTTGCCATTGCTGTTTGTCAGTAACAGTTCTCCGGAAACAAAAGTAGAAAGACAACTGGTTGCAATTTTTTTCTTTAGTGGAGTGGTTATTTCTACTGTAAATGCTTCTCCGTTTTTATTAGTTCCACTAGCTGTTCCTGTAATCTGGTAAACATCGTTCCAAGGTCCAATCCCGGCATCGTAGGTTTGGGTTACAATTCTATTCGAGTTCCAGTTAGCTACTCCATTTTCTCTTTGTAATGTAGCATTGGTTACTTCTACGGAATATGAACTTCCGCTTGTACGGGTTATTGTTTTCAATCCGGTTAGTTTATACATTTCTGTTCCATTTCCTACATAGTAGTTGTCTGAAGAAGAAATGGCGATAGTTACAACACAAGGCGTCTGACTCCAGCGATTAGTCATTCCAACCTGAATCTTCCCAGCACGATATCTTTCATCTCGGCAAAGAATTCCTTGGTTACTTCCACCATGTTGAAGAGGACCGTAATCAATAGTAAAAGCTATTCCATCTCCATCGTATAATAGAGAATCAATAAAAGTAACAGTAGCTCCGCTAGGTAATACTAAGTCATCGGTCTTACCTGTTTTGCTGTCGTTGGAGATATAATCGGACACAACGTCATATATTTCTGAATATTCTGTTTCCATAGCTGCATTATCTTGTGCGCTTAAAACGCTTTCAGTGAGTTCTTTGCGGCATGAAGAAGCGGTTAAAAGAAGAACAGAGATGATCCCGATTCTAAATATTGTTCTCATTATGGTATTTTTTATTCCGTTACGAATTTAGAAAGAAAAAGCAGCGAATTACTTTTTTCTAAAAACAACAATTCGGTTACTGTTTGTGCCCGATTGGTTATTGTTAACTCCCCATATATTAGCTGTTTTTGTAAACACCTGCTCATTAATGAGAATACAGTCACAGTCAAAACCTGCACTCAAGCCAAGCGGAATTACGGCACTTTCAAGTTTTATTTTCCCGTTTCTTACTTCGCCCACTTCAAAAGCTACTATACCTCCTGGTTTAGTAACTCGAAACAGTTCGTGAAATACTTCCTGCATTTTTACACTCCAATCTTCTACCGTTTTACTCATCGTTATTTGTTGCGCAACCTTCTGCCAATCAATGCCATTGAACCAGCATCTCATCCAATTGTCATCAGCATATTGAACGATGTCTAGAAATGGGGGAGAAGTTACAGTTAATGAAACAGAGTTGCTTTTAATGTTGTCTGTTTTACCGGCATCGCCATTTAGTAAAGTGAATTTTATCTCTCCATTTTGCGTGTTGCTCGGTTTACTTAGTAATGTCTTCGACTTCTTCAATATCAGTTTCTTAGTATTACGATATTCCGGTTGTTGGTTTCTACTCGCATTAATTTTTAATTGTCTTGATGCGCTCACTGCCTGGTTAGGGGGGAGTGTATATACCGAGAAGAAACCATTTGAATGTCCAGTTAGGCGGTTGGTTGCTACCATTCTTATCCATTTATCTACTATATCCTCTTTTCCTTTTTGGTGTTTGGTTGCCAGGTAATATTTGAGAGATAAAATTTCAGCCAGTGTATTCTTCTCAAAAAACATAGAAAGATCCATATCTGCTCGGGCATGGTAATCTATAGGAATTTCATTCAGTCTAGCCTCAATTTGATTAAGGGATGGAGGAGAAATTCTGGGGGCAGTTAGTATTAAACTGAGTGGATTTACATCGTTCGATATTACGTTGCGGTTAAGAAGCGAAGCCTCAATTACGGTAGTTCCTCTCCCGTTAAAAGGATCATAGACAATTTCACCGGGCTTGGTAAAAAGTTCAATAAAGAAGCGAGGGAGTTGTGGTTTAAAACAAGCCCGGTATGAAACTTCGTGAATTGGATTAGCCTGCCTTTGGCGGGCTGTCCAGAACTCATTGGTAAAAACAGGAATTTCTTTTTCAAACAAAACCAGCGATTTAACAGATGTGTTTGTGCTTCCATCGCTTAACTGAAACTTGGTGAGATATTGGTGGAAACTACTTTTTATCACTTGTAAAGTTTGTACGTTTTTAAGATATCGCAATAAATAAAAAGGATTCGGTCAAAGTGTTAGCTGCTTTTATAATTTTGCCGCTCAATTTATAAGAAATGGCTACAATAAAGAATTTGGTTAAATTCGCGGCTAAATTTTTAAACATGGCAAAGTCTAAAGTAAAAGTAAAGAAGGCTGCTGTTAAAGGAAAGAACGTTAAGCCTGCTGCAAAAGCCAAGAGTAAACCTGTGGCAAAAAAGGTTTCCAAACCTGTTAAAAAAGTGGCACCAAAGGCTAAAAAGATTGCTAAGCCTGTAAAAAAAGTGGTGTCAAAACCAGGTAAAAAAGTAGCAAAAGTAAAACCTGTTTTTAAGAAAAAGGTAGCAGCAAAGACTGCTTTAAAGAGTAAGGTAAAGGCAAAACCGATTACTAAAAAGACTGTGAAAAAAAGTGCCAGTAAAGCTATAGTAGTCGCTAAATCTAAGCTTGTAAAAAAAGCATTGCCATCAAAAAAAGTAAATGTTACTAAGAAGTTGATAAAAAAACCTGCAGCAGCGAAACCTGCAGCAGTATCTGTAGTAAAAACTTCTAAAAAAATAGAGAAGACTAAGGCCGTTACAGTTGTTAAAGCAGTAGCTCCTACAGGAGTAAAAATTCCAGGGAAAAAAGGACGTCCTGCTAAGCCTGTTGAGAAGAAAATTGTGCGCGAGGCTCTTAAACCGGAACCAAAACAATTGTATAGAACTGAAATTAAACTACCCAAACCAACCGTGTCAGAACATCATAATATACCAGTAGACTTAAATCTTCGCTACAGCGATGAAGAATTGAAAGAGTTTAAAGAGTTGATTGATAAAAAAATGCTTTCAGCCCGTGAGGAGTTGAAATACTTAAAAGAGGCATTGGATAATCATAATGACAGTCAAGCTGGTAGTAAGGCTTGGAATATGGAGGAAGGAACAGATACTTCAGAGATGGAAACTTTGATGAATCAGATTTCCCGCCAGCATCAGTATATCAGAAATCTGGAATTGGCTCTGGTTAGAATTGAGAATAAAACATATGGTATTTGCCGTGTTACGGGCAAATTGATTCCAAAGGAGCGATTACGAGTGGTTCCTCATGCTACCTTGAGTCTTGAAGCTAAAATGCACAGAAAGGCAGATGATGTTTCAATAACACCTACTACTGCAGCACCTCCATCTGATTTTTCGGAAGGGTTCGAAGACTAGTCCTTTTAACAGTAATAAGCAACAAACGCTCCTGTTTTATGGAGCGTTTGTTGCTTATTAGAATTAGAAGAGGTTGTAATTTGAGCTTGATTTGGCTCAATAACTCTGACGATGAGCGTTTAATGCTCGTAGACGTAATAGATTTTTTAATTTTTTTGTATCAAGGGGAGTATCAGCAGGGCATTTATTTTGCTATTTTTTTTGAAAATTGGGCTATGTGGTTATATTTGCGTCCCTTTTTACCGGAAGGGAGATTGATTTTTTGCGGGTAGGTGAGGTGAATGGGTTAATGAATAGGGGCATGGTGCAATGGTAGCATACGGGTCTCCAAAACCCTTGATGTCAGTTCGAATCTGGCTGCCCCTGCAAGATTTTAAGTAAAAGGAGTGAAGCGTTTTTTATAGAAGTACACAACAAACAAACATGGATAAAATCACTTTGTATTTTCAAGAGGCATACGATGAGTTAATGCACAAGGTAACCTGGCCAACATGGGCAGAGTTGCAGGAGAGTTCGGTGATTGTATTGGTTACGGCTATTATTATTTCGCTGATCGTATTATTTATAGATGTGGTTTTTAAATACGGCATACAAGAACTTTATAAAATCATTATCGGGTAATTATGGCAGAAGATAAAAAGTGGTATGTAGTGCGTGTGATTAGCGGACAAGAACGTAAAATACGCGAACATGTTTTGCTCGAGGTAAATCGTTCAGGTTGGGATAAGATTGTGTTGAATATACTGGTTCCTACTGAAAAGATATATACCATCAAGGCCGGTAAGAAGACCATTAAAGAAAAGACACTTTTCCCCGGATATGTTTACATGGAAGTAGAAGACAAGAAAATGACTCAGGAAATGTGGTCATCAGTTAGACAAGTACATGGCATTTTGGGATTTTTGGGAACTCTTTCAAGTGCTGAAGTTTATAAGTTACTGGGTAAGGCCGATGAGATGATGGATGCAAGTGAAACAATGGCTGAACCATTTATTATTAATGAAGATGTTAAGATAGTGGATGGGCCATTTAATGATTTTATAGGAACCATTGAGGAGATAAACAATGAGAAGAAGAAGTTGAAAGTGGTGGTGAAGATTTTTGGCAGAAAAACACCTGTCGAGGTAAGTTTCATGCAGGTTGAGAAAATAGCGTAACATATTTTACAGATAAGATTTTTATTCAGATAATAAACAGTTAATAGTAATACAATGGCAAAGGAAATTCAAACGTTCATCAAGTTACAGGTAAAAGGTGGTCAGGCAAATCCGGCACCTCCTATTGGACCGGCACTTGGTTCGAAGGGTGTAAACATTATGGAGTTCTGCAAGCGATTTAATGCGCAGACGCAGGACAAACAAGGCAAAATTTTACCTTGTGTAATTACCGTTTACACGGATAAGAGTTTTGACTTCATTATCAAAACTCCTCCGGTTCATGCGCTATTGATGGAGCACACCAA
Organism: Chitinophagales bacterium; assembly: GCA_046329535.1. GTDB lineage: Bacteria > Bacteroidota > Bacteroidia > Chitinophagales > LD1 > Bog-950. The sequence goes on along the minus strand of JAXLUN010000003.1, from coordinate 138,663 downwards.
GAAACAATTAGGTTCTGCTGAACCCAATCGTAAAAAAATCGGAACTGTGAGCCAGGATATTATTCGCAAAATTGCAGAAGAAAAGATGCCAGACCTGAACTGCTTTACTGTTGAATCTGCTATGACAATGGTGGCTGGTTCTGCTAAGAGTGCAGGATTTAATGTTGAAGGATATTAGTAAAAATAGCTGTTGTTGATTAGTGAAATCAATTCATGGTCAACGTAGCTTCATTATAATTTTTTTATTTAACCGAGGAAGGGTCTCATGGTCCCGCTTTGACCTCAAAAATTTAAACCAATGAAACTTTCTAAAAAAAGAAAAGCCGTAGCCGGTAAGGTAGACTCAAACAAGCTCTACACTTTAGCAGATGCCTCTAAAATTGTAAAAGAGGTTACTACCTGCAAGTTTGATGCATCAGTTGATTTGCATATTTCTCTTGGGGTTGATCCTAAGAAAGCCGATCAGGCGATAAGAGGAACTACTGCATTGCCTCATGGAACTGGAAAAACTAAAAGAGTACTTGTATTAACCACTGCAGACAAAGAAGAAGAAGCTAAAAAAGCAGGTGCTGACTTTGTTGGCCTTGATGAGTTTGTTCAAAAGATTGAGCAGGGATGGATGGAATTTGATGTGGTAATTGCATCACCAAACGTAATGGCCAAGATTGCTAAGATTGGTAAGGTGTTAGGCCCAAGAAATTTAATGCCAAACCCTAAATCAGGGACAGTTACTCCTGAAGTAGGTAAAGCAGTAGAAGAAGTAAAGAAAGGTAAGATAGCTTTCAAAGTAGATAAATTTGGAATTGTACACACCTCTATCGGCCGTGTATCATTCAGTGCCACTCAGATTAATGAAAACGCACAAACTTTGTTGCAGACATTAGCTAAGTTGAAGCCAGCTACTGCCAAGGGAGTTTATTTCAAAGGAATAAGCATGGCATCTACCATGAGCCCTGGTATTGGTATTGACTACAAAAGCGTTTCAGGCTTATAATTTATTCATCTTTTAAAGAGAAAAAGAAATCATGGAAAAGAATCAAAAAAATCAGGAGATAGCTGACTTAAAAGAGAAGTTCAGCAATTCACAATACTTCTACATTACCGATTCATCTACTTTATCGGTTGAAAAAATCAATAAATTCAGAAGACTTTGCTTCAACGCAGGTATTGAATATCGTGTTTCTAAAAACACCCTTATCCGCAAAGCTTTAGAGCAGGTGGAAGGCAACTACGAATCATTATACCCGGTTCTTCACGGACCAACCGGTGTTATGTTTTCGGCTGACGGTGCTTCACCGGCAAAACTTTTGAAAGAGTTCAGAAAGACTCACGAAAAACCGGTATTGAAAGCTGCTTACATTGACAGTGATGTATTTGTAGGAGATGATCAGATTGCTGTATTGGCCGCATTAAAGAGCAAGGCAGAATTGCTTGGAGATATTATCGGATTGTTACAATCTCCTGCTAAAAATGTTATCAGCGCACTGCAAGGTTCTTCTTCACAGAAGATTGCAGGTTTGTTGAAGACATTGGAAGAAAGAAGCAACTAGTTTTTTATAAATTTCAAGATATTTAAAGTCCGTTCACTATTTGAACGGACTTTTATATTTTTAGGCTATGTGGAAGTGGCTTGAACAGTACTTTACTTTTACACGTGGCGAACGGAATGGTATTTCTGCTTTACTCATTTTATGCTTACTTATTTTCGTTGGATCGCAAGCTTATCTTTATTACTATCCCTCTGTAAATGAGGTAAACAATGAGTATGACGCGGATTTAGAAGCTTTTATTAAGGAATATTACGAAAAAAATCAACTGGCTAAAAGAGATAGTATAGAGGATAATCGCATAGCAGAATACACGTCTAATCCATTTAATAACATTGATGTAAACACACGTTATAAATCACCCGTTAAAAGGGAGCCGGAGTATTTTGATTTTGACCCCAACAAGATAGGCGTTGACGATTGGGTCCTACTTGGATTTAGTGAGAAGCAGGCTGAGAGTATTGAAAAACTGAAAGCGAAGGGGTTTAAGTTTTATAAACCGGAGGACTTGAAAAGAGTTTATGTGATAGGAGAAGACAACTACAATCGGCTAAAGGGATATGTTAGAATAGACGAGAGCATATTTAAGCGCAAAGAGTATCCTCCAATTGTGCGTGAGATTAGGCCGAAAGAGAAATTCGTAGTAGACATAAATACCGCTGATTCATCTCTATTTGAGAGGCAAAGAGGCATCGGTCCTTCGCTGGCCAGCCGCATTATTAAATACCGCACCCGGTTAGGTGGATTTACCAGTCCGGAGCAGATAAAGGAAGTATGGAATTTTCCGGACAGCACTTATCAAAACCTGAAGGACAGGTTTATTGTCAGTTCTCTGGCACTGACCAAAGTGAATATCAATACAGCCGATTTTAAGACTTTAGGTACTCACCCCTATATCAATTTTGCAGGTGCTAAAGTGATAGATGCGTACAGAAAACAACATTTAGGATTTAAATCTGTTGAGGAGGTAAAACGCTTAGGAGTTATCCCCGACAGCATTTACCTGAAATTAGAGCCCTACTTAACTATCGACTAGTTTTTACTTTTTTTGATAGAAATTTCTGTTTCAAATATTTGCTTAAATAATTTCAAACTTTATATTTGCCGTCCGTTTTCAAAGGTGCTTCCAACAATGATGAAAACGGGTCGTTTTTTTCAGATTTATGCTTACCGATGTGTGTGAGAACATTTGGGTATATGTAAATACTGTAAAGAGCAAATATCGTTTAACAAATAAAAAATTATAAAACATGGCAGATTTAAAAGCATTAGCTGAAACATTAGTAAGCTTAACAGTAAAAGACGTTCAGGAATTAGCTTCAATTTTGAAAGCAGACTACGGTATTGAACCGGCTGCTGCCGCTGTAGCTGTGGCTGCAGGTGGTGCTGCAGGTGGTGGCGCTGCTGCTGCTGCTGAGCAAACTGAATTCACCGTAATTCTCAAGAGTGCAGGCGCGCAGAAATTAAACGTTGTTAAGGTTGTAAAAGATCTTACTGGTCTAGGTTTGAAAGAAGCTAAAGATTTAGTTGATGGTGCTCCAAAACCAGTTAAAGAAAAGGTTGACAAAGCAACTGCAGAAGACTTGAAAAAGAAGTTAGAAGAAGCAGGTGCTGAAGTTGAAGTGAAATAATTCATTCAATCGACACAAACTAAAAAAAGCGTTCCGATGAAATCGGAACGCTTTTTTTTATCCCTAATCAGGAGAGGGAATATGTTTTTAGCAGTAGTGTCAAAATGATATTTTAGAAAACTAATTTAAAAAATATGAAAAAAGCTCTGCTACTACTGTTGTTTGCTATGTCTGTTTTGGCCGGCATCCTAACCTATAAGACAATAAAATTTGAAAGCAGACAACTGGTTTCATTTAATGGCTTGCGGAGGGATTATCAGATAGATAATGAATCCGTAAAGAATCTGAGTGAAGCAATTAAAATTAATACAGTATCGCACGATGATACTGCTATTATAAACCAAGCTGCGTTTGATTCTTTCTTTGTTTTTCTGAAATCTACTTATCCTACTGTTTTTGAAAATCTGGAGGATACTATTATTAATCAGCGGAGCTTATTGCTGACTTGGAAAGGTACAAATGAATCGGCTAAGCCGGTTATTTTATATGCGCATTTAGATGTGGTTCCAATCGAGGAATCTACTAAAGATAAATGGACGCACGAACCGTTTAGTGGAGAGTTGTCAGATGGATTTATTTGGGGGCGTGGAGCTTTGGATGATAAGGGGAGTCTGATTTCAATTTTTGAGGCTTTGAAAAGGTTGAATAACCAGAAATTTGTTCCGGAGCGTACTTTGTATTTTGCTTTCGGCAGCGATGAAGAAATTGGAGGATACAATGGAGCACATGCCATTGCTGAATTCTTCCGCGCAAAAAGAATCCATTTTGATTTTTATATGGATGAAGGGGGGATGGTATCGGAAGGGATTGTTCCGAATGTGAAGAGACCTGTTGCTTTAATCGGAACAGCCGAGAAGGGCGTAATGACCTTAGAATTATCAGTGAATGTAAAGGGTGGACACTCCAGTCATCCGCCACGCGCAAGTGCACTGGATGTGCTTACTGCTGCCATTCAGAAGCTGCATGATAATCAAGAGCAACGTAGAATTACTGAGACAGTGGATGAGTTTTTAGATTTTGTTGGTCCTGAAATGCCTTCGCCTTTAAAAATTGTATTTGCAAATAAATGGTTGTTTAAGCCACTAATCTTAAACGAGTATGAGAAATCGGATGAGGGCAGAGCTTTGTTAAGAACCACTACGGTAACTACTGTGATGAATGCCGGGATGAAAGAGAACGTAATTCCATCACAAGTAAGTGCAAAAGTAAATTATCGAATCTTGGGCGATGAAACTTCGGCATCTGTAATTCAGAGAGCTACTCAGCTGATTAGTGATACATTAGTTAAAATCAAAGCTGGTGAAATTTATGAAGCATCTAAAAACTCCAATTCATCTTCAGCTGGTTTTAAAATAATACAACGTACTTGTGCCGAAATTTTTCCTGATGCTATTGTTACTCCTTTTTTAATGTTAGGAAGTACTGATTCCAAGCATTTTCAGGATATTACTGATAATACTTATCGCTTTTTCCCTGTTCGTATGAACAATGATTTACTTGGAACTATTCATGGCATAAATGAGCGAATACCAATGAAAGATTACATGGAAACCATTGCGTTTTATGAAACTTTGCTGAAATCAGTAAAATAGAAATTCTTGTACATTTACGGAAAATTTAAAATAATGGCCGACCAAAATCAAACACCTGAAAATCAACTGAACATTGAATTGCCTGAGGAAATTGCAGAAGGAACCTACTCTAATCTGGCTATCATATCACACTCACCACAAGAGTTTGTTGTTGACTTTGTACGCATTATGCCCGGTGTGCCTAAGGCCAAAGTAAAGTCTAGAATTGTGCTAACTCCTGAACACGCCAAAAGATTAATGAAAGCCCTGATTGATAATGTAAAGAAATATGAAACACAGTTTGGAACTATCAACGATAAAGAACAACCGATGATGCCTATGAATTTTGGGCCTACAGCACAGGCATAAAAGATGATAGGAAAAGTAAAAAAGGCTCTAGATTAATCGATAGCCTTTTCTATTATATATCAAGGAGGATTGAGTTACTTGCTTTCTTGATACCCACTCACACTTTACTAAAAATATTTTTTAAGTAAAGTGTGAAGTAGCTGAAATGAATACATCGTTTAGTTTCTGGCTCTGAATATAGTTAACCAGAGTTCAGGTTTGGGGAGATGGCAATTCCGGTCTTCAGATAGATGAAGCCATTTTTAGTTTATGTTTTGAAGAGTTAAAAGATTGAAGGTAGTATAAGTATTTTCGTTATGTCTTTTGTGTAAACACCTGGCCAAGTATATTGATCAGGGTGTGTAATGGCATAGTTTAATGATTGGTGTAATCCCTTTATTGGGACTAGCGTGATGAGTGTATAGTTAATTGTTGAATTTCATGAATTAGCCACTGACTAAGAATAGAATTTCCCGATTGGTCAGATTTTATTTCAATTGACTTTTCTATTTCTTTCCCAAGTTTTTTCAGTTCTTCTTTTTGGGTTTTCGCTTTTTTGTTAATTGTTTGATAGAATTTTCGAAAGTTGCTCACGATAGGTTTGCTTATCTGAGTTTGAAAATTTTGCTCGCGGTTTAGTTCGTAATTTACGGCCTGCTCAATATTAATAGCCTCCCTAACAGCCAAATCAATATCACCACGAAGGTAATAAGTGGCGGAAAGAACCAAGCGTATAAAATAATAAAACTCGGTGCCATATTTTTTGGTCTCGAGCGAAACATATTTTTCTGCTGCCTGCACATTGCGGGTATATAAATGTAAAACTGAAAGTAAAAATGGCGCCCTTCCTCCTACCAATTCACTACTTAGTAATAATTCTGTGTGTGCTTTGGCTAAACACTCAGCTTTAGAAAATTGCTGATTTCGCATAAGGGCTAGGGTATAGTTTGTAACTAGAGTTTGTTCAACCGCAGGCGATACCTTATTAATTTGCCGGTATGCTAGATCAAAATATTTTACAGCTTTGCTAAAGTTTGAATTTAAGTAGTGCTCTTGACCCAAATTAATTAGAAATCGACAAATAGACTCATCGGGTTCTGGTTCATATTTACGAATTACATCCTCTTCGCTAATAATATTTTCCAGCATTTGAATTTTATCTTGACCGCGGGCAAAGTTAATGGCGGCACGTTTGCTCAAATATTGCGCATACAGGTCATTTTGCTCCAATGCGGTGAGGTTAACAGTTTGTTGTTTTTTATAGGGTTCTGGTAATAATTTGTAAGCCGATATAATTCGCTCCGATAACTTAATTCGAATTTCCTCTTTACGCATATTTCGCAAAAAATCAACCTGCAATAGAGCCAAGCGTTTTTGTGCCAGTTCTGTTATTTTTAGGGCATTGTCTAAATTCTGAGTTTTAGCAGTCAGGTAATAATTCAAATTCAAATCGCTTAATGTAAGTAGTGTTTTAGTATTGTCTTCTGCTAGTGCCGTTTTCCAAGTAGATTTAAACTCTTCTTCAAAAAGTTCATGTAGGCCGTTTTTTAGAAAATATTGCAGCATGTAGTCGGTACTAATTTCTGATTTTTGAGTATGGTAGCTATAGATTTGATTTAAAAGCCAGTCATATAGTAAACGATATTCGTTACGTATTATATAATCTTTACCTTTAGCATATGGTTTACCGAAAACCTGTTGATATACTACTGTTTGTTCCGGCTCTTTCTTTTTTCGTTCGCTTAACAACACTTTATAGAGCTTTTGCAGGGTCTTGCGCTTATGAATCTTTATAGCTTTACTACATGCTGCCAATTCTTTTTCGGTTAAACCACTCAAGAGGGAAAATGCTTTGCTGTTAGTCATTATTGTAAAGTCGTTTCTTGTTCACTAAAGCTATAATTTTATCACAGATGAGCAAATTTCAATTTGCCATTGTAGCTCGCTGTAAACATTTTTGGCGCATAAAACAGTAAAAAATGAGAACTATCCATTCGTACTTTAAATCGATTTCGCAAATTTCTTTGTGTCTTTTGTTAATGAGTGTATTTCTTTCTGCATGCAGGCCGGAAACCACTTTAACACAAACTATTAGTTGCAATGACATTAACAGCGATGTGGTTTGGGAAGACCTCGGAGATGATGCGGCAGATTATACTTTGAACTGCATAATAACTGTTAACGCAAAACTCACCATAAAACCCGGTGTAGTTATACACTGTGAACCGGGAGCAGGTATCATTGTAGAAACTTCCGGTTCAATCATCGCTTCGGGAACAAGCTCCAAACAAATAATGTTTAAGAACGACAGCGATATGCCGGGCATGTGGAAGGGCATATACATCAAAAGCAACAATGTTTTAAACGAGTTGAATTATTGCAGCATTTCACATGGCGGAAGTTCAAGCTTTGATGGCAATAGTTCAAAACTTGCTAATGTCAGGGTATCTGTAACCGCAAAACTTAAAATTCAAAATTCCACCATTTCAAAAAGCGCTAAGGATGGATTACTGGTAGATGGCTTAGATAGCGATGAACTGAACCCGATTACTCTTTTCGTTAACAATACCTTTTCCGGAAACCTCAATTATCCAATTTCTGCTTTAGGCAGCATAGGCAATGTGTTGGACGGAACAGGTTCAGGCTACACAGGTAATACATACAACAAGGTGTTGTTGAGAGGCGGCAGGTTGTATGGTGCTCATACCTGGAAAAAAATGAATGTTCCTTACCTTATTCAATCAATAGTTTCGGTAGGATACTACACTGACAACGGTAATCTAACGATTGAGCCTGGAGTAAATGTTCAGTTTGCCGCAGATGCGGGTCTTTGTACCGGAGACTACTCTACCGGCTCTTGGCTTAAAGCAAACGGCACTTTAGGTGAACGTATCACTTTCGCAGGCGAAACGAGTTCAGCTGGAGCTTGGAAAGGAATAGCATTCCAGAGTCTTAGCGCCAATAATCAAATTTCATATGCGGATATTAGCGATGGTGGCTCCTCTTCCTATACAGGCGCTACTCAAAAGAGGGCCAACTTACATGGAGGTGCGTGGAGCGCAGGCACTTTTACAATTGCTAACAGCACCGTTACGAACAGCGAAGCATGGGGCATCTGGGTAACACTGGGTTCTCCGGCCATTAGTGTTCCGGGTTCTGTTACCTATAGCGGAAATGTGAGTGGTGATTATTACTCAGAATAGATTGGTTAAGGAATCCCTTTGCGAAGTGATTGTATTATAAACGTAAGCTATGAAAAGTGTAAGAATGCTGACTCTCTGTTGGATGGGATTCATTTCCATGTTGGCAACAGCACAAAGCGTGCAAATTTCTATCATCCCAGGAAGTGAATATACCATGGCAAGACGTGATGAATGGAAGGTAGTTGTAAACAATACCACCAATCAATCTGTGCTTGCTTTTTTTAGAGGAATAGCTACTGAATCACAGCGAGGCAAAGTGTATGAAGTCGTTTCTAAATCGAGAACTCTTTCACCCGGGACTACTGCTTTTAGCACACAATATTATGTAGGTCTGGAACCCTTCAATACGCTTTATGAGGATCAAACATTGCGTCAATATGCTATACAAACGAATGGATTGCCAGCTGGTGATTACGAGGTATGTATTACAGCTTATTCAGCTTTAGACTCTTCGGAGTTAGGCACCAATTGTATTAACTTCTCTGCTGATTACTTTACCCCTCCGATATTAATTTCCCCTGAAAAAAGCGATACTGTTTGCGAGCTATATCCTTTTTTCAGTTGGCTGCCACCGGTGCCTAACAACGGACAGAACTTTACTTACACGCTTACACTTTACGAGCTACAAAACGTGCAGACGGTTTTGAGTTCTGTGCAAACTAATCCTGCTTTTTATGAGCGTAAAGGAATTGCCACAACCATTGCGCAATACGGTATTAATGCCCGCAATCTGCGTCCGGGCTATAGCTATGCGTGGAAGGTTTCTGCTGAGGTAAATAACCAAACCGTGGCCACCAGTGAAGTGTGGAGTTTTGTTTACTGCAACAGCAAAAATGTAACAACCAATGATACGGTTACAAAGAAGAAAGAAGTCAAAAATTTGCCTAAGCCGGGCATTCCCTATTTGGAAACCACTACTGCCGTCAACAACAATTTTTCTACGCTCGACCGAGGACTGCTGAGTTTTTTATATGTGCATAGCAGTAAAACTCCCACGGTGGGCATGCGCATTCTTGATATGAAAGGAAGTATGGTGTTCAATAAATTGTTGGAGGTAAGTTTCGGTAACAACTACTTCAGTGCACCACTTACCGATTACAAGGGAATTCAAGCAGCAGAATTGTATGAATTACAAATAGTGGATATGAACGGTGCTATTAAAAAACTTCGCTTCAAAGTTAAACAGTAGGATGATGAAGAAACTTAGAAGATACAGAAAACCTTTGGCCATAGTGTTGGCTGGGCTACAACTGGTTCCTGCATTTATGCCCCTAAGCACATATGCGCTTACAGGCGGTCCATCAGTGCCCGAGGTGCAGCAGTTTTCACCGGCAGAGAATACAGAAATGGTGAACTTGTTCACCGGAGATTTCAGTTATCAGATTCCGCTGATGGATGTGGGCGGCTATCCGCTTACGCTTAGTTACAGCAGCAACGTGGGCATGGAAAGCGAAGCCAGCATGGTGGGGCTGGGGTGGAACATAAACACCGGTAGTATCTCTCGCGATGTGCGCGGTTTGCCTGATGATTTTAACGGAGAGAAAATCAGTATGACAAGATCTGCCAATCCCGATGAAACTATTTCGGTAGGAGCAGGGCTCGATGCAGAAATTACCGGCTACGAAACTTACACCGGTGGAGAAAAGCATAACGAAACCGGAGGCGCAAGTGGCAGCATTGGCTTAGCCGCTGCATTGGAGCTAAGTCACAATAATTATAACGGCTGGAGTGCAGGATTTTCAGGTGGTCTTGAACTAAAAGGAAGTTCAAAAGGAAATTTTAAATCCAATGCCGGCCTTGGATTAGGAGTAACTGCTGATAGTGAAAAAGGGGCAGGTATCAATACATCCGCCAACATAGGCTTTGCCAGTAAAATTGATGAAGACGAAGGCTTAAAAGGTGGCTTTGGGTATGGACTGGATGTGAGTTCCAGAGCGGGCATTAAGAAACATTCTTTCGGGGCAGATTTTGGTTACAAAAACTCTACTGCACTTGGTAAACGCGATGCTTACGGTGGCATAAAGGGATTGGGGATGAAAGCCGGTGAGTTTGGCGGTGGCGGCAAATTTAGTATTGGTTACAGTTCTCCTACTATGTCTCCCACCATTGATTGGCCAATGTATACCGATGGTTTTAGTGGCGACCTGAAAGTAGGAGGCGAAATTGGTGGAGTGCTGAGTTTGAGTGGCGACCTGAAGTTTGCCTATGAGAACAAACGATACGCTAAAAACCATGATGCAGTGCCCGCCTACGGATATATGTATGCGCACAACAGCACCGGAGGTAGAGAGGTGGTAGATGTGCTTCGTGAAAAGGGTAACTCTGTGAGTAAAGAAATTCCGAACCTGCCCATGGCACAGTTTACACATGATATGTTTCAGGTAAACGTGCAAGGCATACAAAGTTCATTTCGTGCGTTCAGAGGTGATGTAGGAACGCTGTTTGACCCTTTTACAAATGAAGTAAGCTGCAAAGGCGGTGTGGGAGTGGAAGTGAATGTTGGCGATTTGGTAAAAGTGGGAGCAAACATTCGTGTGCCGGTAGAATATGGTCAATCCGCAAAATGGACAGACGGAAATCAGTTTAACAGCGCATTCAGTTTTAAAAAACAAATAGCCGACAATCCACTTTATGAAGCTGTTTACTTTAAAAGCATGGGTGAAGCCACTGCTATGGCAAATAAGCAGTTGTTTGAAACCATAGGTGGCTTTGCGGCTGTAACACCAATGGTTGATGAACATGGCAACACCAACGAACAACTCTTGGATAACAATAGAAATGTGATTGCCGATAACCGCGCTGCTTACGTGCGTAGCAACCGCGAGTTCAGGCAAAATAACTTTCAATGGTTAACCATACGCGATGCCTCTGTGATAGGTATTAACCGACAGATAAGCAACTACCCTATCAATACATTTTTGCAGTATGGCACATCTTCTTCGTATGAATCGCGCATCGCAAAAGAGAATCGCGTAAGGGCAGGCATTTCGCAAGACCAAATTGCTGAAGTGAAGGTTACCCGAACTGATGGAACAAGATTTGTGTTTAGTGTGCCGGCATATAACAATACCAGCAGCGATGTAAGTTTCTGCATTGCAGGGAACACAAAAGACAAAAAGAACGGACTGGTGGCTTACACTCCGGGAGTTGACAATAGCACACGGAATGTAAGAGGAGACAATCACCTATACGACAAAGAAACAACCCCCGCGCATGCTTATGCCTGGATGCTTACCGAAATGCTGAGTGCCGATTATGTGGATCTTACAGGCAATGGCCCTTCGGCTGATGATTTGGGCTCCTACACAAAATTTAATTACACGAAAGCAGATGACAACTACCGTTGGCGCATACCTGTTCAACGCGATTCTGCGGTATTTAAAGAAGGTGTAAAAAGCGACCCCGATGATGATATGGCCAGCTATTCGTATGGCACTAAAGAACTCTGGTATGTTCATAGCATTGAAACCAAAAACTACATCGCTGAGTTTACTTACAGCGACCGTGATGATGCAGTTGGTGTGTTAGGCGAAAATGGTGGCCTAGATACACGCAAACGAATGAAAAAGCTGGACAAGATTGAACTTTATACCAAAGCATCGCGGTTGGAAGTAGGTGCAGTTCCAATCAAAACCGTTCATTTTGTTTACGACTACTCACTTTGCAAAAAGGTGCCTAATAATATTAATGGTGAGGGCAAACTCACTTTGAAGCGAGTGTGGTTTCAATATGGCAGTAGTGAGAAAGGCAGCCGCAATCCTTATCTTTTTAGTTATAGCGAAACCAACCCTAACTATCATCCAAAGAAGTTTGACCGTTGGGGAAATTATATTGATGCTGATGGTGAAGATGGCATTAAAAGCTATGCGGCATTGCCGCGTGCAACAGCGGACAATTTTGCATCAGCATGGTTGCTTACACGCATTACTATGCCTACAGGTTCCGTAATGAATGTTCAATATGAAACCAACGACTACGCCTATGTGCAAAATAAAGTAGCCATGGAAATGGTGCCGGTGGTAGGCTTCACAAACGTAACCGGAAAGCGAAATGCTCATGCACTTGAGGGCGATGACCCGGTGGCTAAGTTGTATGAATCAGATAACAGAGTAAACAACTATCTACAGTTCAAACTTAAAAAACCGGTATCAAGCGATGAAGAGGTAATACCCTACATAGCCAACTTGCGAGAGCTTTACTTCAGCATGAATGTACGCATGAGCCATGGCGACTCGGTGCGCAGAGAAGTATATGAAAAAGCAGAGGGATTTATCACACTATACCTAAATGAACCCGGATTTGATTATGGTGTATGCGATGACCATAACTTCGGATGGATTCGGCTACCACAAGTAAACAACGGGGATAGAATGATTGACCAAAACAGTTCGCGTAGCGATCTTGATTATGCCGATGGAGTGCACCCGATTTCAAAATCTGCCTGGGAAACCATTCGCAAAAAATATATGCACCTGGTGTATAACGAAGAACCTAACCCGGGTGACCCAACCCAATTGGGAACGGCTTTAGAAAACTGCTTTAATACCATGGGTGAAATATTTACTCAAGTTAATTTGTATTTGCGCAACGGTAAGCACGCCAACACAGCAAAGTTAAAGGGAGCAAAAATCAGACTCAACTCCCCCGACCTGATAAAGTTTGGTGGAGGTGCGCGTGTAAAGAAGATTACCATTAGCGATGAATGGGGAAACATGGTGCAGGACCCTTCACTGAATTTTTCATACGGGAAAACATACGAATACACCACCACATCGGGTAACGATACCATCAGTAGTGGTGTGGCACAGTATGAACCGGCATCGGGCAACGAAGAAAACCCGTTTGTTACACCTTACAGATATGTGTCTGAAAAACCGCTGTCGGTAGATTTTAATCTGTATCAAACAGGTCCTGTAGGACAAATCTATTTCCCCGCTCCGGTGATAGGCTATAGCCGTGTAAAAGTTAAAGACATACAACCCGAAGGAGCGCCTGCCACAGGTTTTGCGGTGAATGAGTTTTACACCGCTAAGGATTTTCCTACGCTGGTGAGGACCACTCAGATGCACATAAGAAGCCGAGAGATTCAGGTGCCCCCTTATTATAGCGAACAACATTTAAATGCAACACAAGGGTTTTCGGTAGAACTAAACGATATGCATGGCAAACAGAAGGCTACATACAGTTACGCTCCGGGCAACTCCAATCCTATATCAGGAACGCTATACAACTACAACACCAACCCGGCCAATGCTGCACAACTAAGTAACGAAGTGCAAACAGTTAATGCCACTACAGGAAACATACAAACGGAACTTGTAGGAGTTGACTACGATTTTTTTGCTGATGCACGCGAGAATCAGCAGCACAGCATGTTACCGGAGGTAGGTGTAAATGTAGATATCAGTGTGCGGGGGCCTGCAGTGGTTGTTATCCCATCGGTATATCCGGGTTACACTCACTTTTTCGGAAGATTACGCGCAGCTACATTCAATAAGGTGATTTATCGCTGTGGTTTATTGCGAGAAGCAATATCTTTTGATAATGGTGCACAGATAAGCACACACCATTTACTCCGCGACCGCGAAAGTGGTGAAGTGTTTTTACAGGATGTAGAAAATGAGTTTGGCGATAAACAATACAACCTTACCTATCCAGCACGTTGGTTAGCTGCCAACAGCGGAATGAATGGCGCATACAGAAATGTGGGTGTGCAAATCAATCAGTTAAATGTAACGGATGGAACCGCCACACTTACCAACGCTGATAAATATTTTCATCAAGGCGATGAAGTAGTTTGCATTTCGCGCGATGCAGCAATACCACGTTCAACAGACGGCACTACATATGGGAGCACCGATACGTTTACAACGGCATGGGTAATGAATGTGGATGATGCCCAATATGTGCGTTTGATAAACCGAGAAGGAAGTAAACTGAGGAGCGGCTACTACGATATCCGTGTAGCGCGTTCCGGTTTCCGCAATATCATCAATGCGCCAGCAGGTAAATTCAATCTGACGGCTTCTCCAATTTCAGAAAACAGATTAGTTGTTCCTGAGAGTAACGTGTTGAGTGCGGAAGCCACTGAATTCACCAATCATTGGCAAACCTATGGCTTATTTGAATCAGCACCTTCGGTGTATAGCTGCAGTTGTTCGCATAATCAAATTACCAAACGCAATGCGGTTGACTTACTGGGTGAGTTGGTAAACAAGTTGCTCACCAGTGGCGACTATAGGAGAAGAGGTGTCAACCTGAATAGCACTTACAGCGGAGGGGTAGCAATGTTTGCAGGCAGGTTTAGCGGCCCCATTGTTTACAACGGTCTTTTGAGCGGAAGCATGAGCAGAGGCAACGTAGTTGGCTATAATTCAATGAACCCCGAACAGCAATGCGAGCTGGACATTCGCATGCAGGACGGCACTACATTCTTCCCTGATAGCATCATTTCGTTTACTATTGACAGCCGCAGCTTTGATGATGGCGATGGCGACTGTAACGATATTTATACCGCCACCGGCACTATCACTTACCTTGGTGCGCCTGTTGTGTCGCAAAGTTTAACCAGTGGTATTACTCGCCTGCGCTTAACAGCAAGAGTATCTATTACATCCTGTGTGCCGCTGGCTAACTGTCAGACTGTTCCCTCAGGCAGAGGTGAAGTGCGTTGCCTCTCAAGCGGACGAACAACCATCAACCCATTTGTAAGTGGTGTATTAGGCAACTGGCGACCACTCAAGAGTTGGGTGTTTGCTACCACACTCAACCTGGAAGAGCATCTGCGCAACAGTGGCACTTACAACAACTTCAGCAACTTTTTCACCAACACTTTTCCGTTGCGCATAGCCTCGGGAATAACATCTTCCAACTGGAAAGAAAAGTCTATGCTTACCGTTGCCGATGTTTTCGGTAGGGCAATTGAAAGTAAAGATGCACTCGGCAATTACAGCGCTGAGTTATACGGTTATGGTTTCTCACTGCCAACAGCCACCGCTACTAATGCGCAGCATGGTGAAATTGCGTTTGATGGATTTGAAGATTACAATTTCAGAAACCAACCAAGCAATCCTTTCAATAGTTGCCCATTGCCGGCACACTTTAAACCTACAGAGTTTGAAGCCTGCGATGCCACCGTTAGCCACACCGGCATGTATAGTTTGGTGGTAAACACCGGAACATCGGTTACACGTAAGTATGCGCAGCATTACGATTTTCCAATTGCTTCCACTTCTTTACAAACATACAATGCCAATAGTTCAACTATTATTTCTCCCTTTTCACCCACTCCCGGTAAAGATTTCTTTTTGAGTGTTTGGGTAAAGAAAACTGCAGCAGAAGGCACTTCGTCAGGTGCGGGGGGCTTACTGCAACAGTTAGGTAAAGATATTTTACCCGGAGGTGGAGTTTCCTTACCTGGTATAGGTGGTAGCGTTGGTTCTATCATACCCTCTATAACACAAAGCGATGTGGTTGTAACTGCACGTAATAGTGCAGGCACTAGTTATAATATCGGAAATTTTAAAGCTGAAGGTAACCCTATTGATGGCTGGTATCAGGTAAACGGAAAATTCCTGGTGCCGCCCGATGCAGTTTCCATCAATGTAGAACTGAAAGCATTGAACGGAAAAACCTGGTTCGATGATTTACGCATTCAGCCCTTTAATTCTGTAATGAAAACGTTTGTATATCATTCGCAAACCTTACGATTAATGGCCACGCTGGATGAAAACAACTATGCTACCTTGTATGTATACGACCAGCAAGAACAGTTGGTAGCCACAAAGAAAGAAACAGAGAACGGAATATTTACCGTGCAGGAAGCCCGCAACGGAACTTCTAAAATCAGTAAACCATGAGAAGCGCAATACTTATTCTGCTTTGTCTGCTATCGGTAACCACTAGTCTGTTTGCCACAAAAGATGAAAACACTCTGGTATTTCCCGGAGGCTGGTTTAAACCAGCCTCCGGAACCGTGTATGATACTATCCGTCACACATCATATTTGTCAGCTGTTATATCTGATTCTGCTACGGGAAATTTCCGCAGCGATAAACCCGGAGTTCGCCAGTCAGTTACTACTATTTCTCTGCTTGTAAGCTCGGAGACACAGGCAACAACGAGCTATGATGTAACGCTGAAAGGCTATTGTAGAAAGATGTCGCAAACCGGTTCGCGCGATTCAGTTCCTTTTACTTTACAGGTAAACTATAATCCCGCTTCGGGAACCAACTACAAACAACGCGATGCCATTTCCATCAATAACAGTGTGTATGCACTTGTGGTAGCTACTATCAGTGTAAATGGCATTACTATAACCGATACAGCAGATAATCGCTTCCGTGTAGAGGTGAGCACAATTGCTGATTTGATATATGCTCCGCCATCGTCACTTTCTTTAGGCGAGTCAGTTCCGGCATTTAATATAATCAGAGAAGATGCAACTGCCCGCAACATCAGTTGGAGTTGGACTCCTCTGCAGTGGGCCGAGTATTACGAATTGGAATATTTACATGTTGATGATTACAAAGCTGATGGCACACGCAAAGAGCGCAGCAGCTTGCGTTACAATTTTCGCTCTGATGCTGTGCGGGTGCGGGTAAACACCAATCAATATGAACTGCCATTGGTATTTGAACAGGGTTATTTAGTAGCGCGTGTGCGGGCAGTTGGGTTGAAAGGTCGCGATTTCTCCATTCCTGTATATAGCAACTGGAGTTTAAACGATGAAGGCACTATTCCTGCTACAGGCAACAGTGTGTTTGAAATTCCTGCCGCCAAAGCACACGAAGCTGACCGGCTTAACTGGCAATATATTTCGGGGTTTAATGAAAGCGGCTTGCGCAGCGAAGCAGTTACGTATGCCGATGGCACATCGCGTGCTCGTCAGCAAGTAGCTGCTTCGCCTGAAGAAAATAAACTGCTGGTAACAGAAACATTCTACGACCATCAGGGAAGACCGGTTATTACCACATTGCCTGCACCTATTAAGCCAAGCGCCTCCACTTTTACTCCCCCACCTGCTTACAATATGGGTTCATCTACTTCCATAGGTGGCCCAACCGGGTTTGCGCCAACGACACAAAACAGAATCAATCAGTTTCAGAATGTGGGCGGACCGGCCAATTTGAGCGGAACTAATTTCAGCAACACACTGAACACGGGATTCTCGCTCCCCACCGGTTTAAGCCCGACCGCACTCAACAACCTGCAACAGTATCTGGGCAATTTTGAACTGAATAATTTTTTAAGCCTGTTTTGGTATCAGTCTCAAAATGCACGTATTGGTTTTGTGCCTCGCTTTAATGTGAATGCAGAAGGCAGAAGCATTCTGCGCAATCAGTATGATGTAGACAAAGCCTGCGATTCTACTTCAGTAGCATTCGGCACACAAAGCGGTGCGGGGCGATATTACTCACCTGAAAATCCGGAGCAAAGCCGTTGGCAGGCCTATGTGCCCGATGCCGAGGGATATCCGTATGCACAGGTAAAATACGCTAACGATGGAACAGGGAAAGTTCGTGAAAGCAGTAAGCCCGGTTTTGCATTTCGTATGGGCGGAGGCAGAACCCAAAAATACTTTTACGGAACGCCTTCGCAGGCTGAGCTTGACCGCTATTTCGGTAACGATGCCGGGCGCTCTTCTTTTTACAAGAAAACCTTGATGATTGATGAAAATGGTCAGGCACATGTTAGCATTCACAACTTAAAAGGGAAGTTAGTGCTAAGCGCCATGGCAGGTGCTAAACCTGAAAATCTGGAGGCCATCACTGGAGTAACTACCGTAAATGATACTATTGATTTGATAGCAGAAAACAATGTGCTGAATACGTCTGAGAATGCCTGGGTAAGCACCAAGCGGTTGGTGTTGGCAGCATCAACAGATGTGCAAATCAGCTATCGCACTTCTACACCCGATTATGTAGGGCGTTACTGCAATGGAAATAACTACTGCTACGATTGTGTATATGATTTAGAAATAACCGTAACTGATGGCTGTGGCGCTACCAGATATGAACACCGGCAAACTATCGGCAACTTAGATAACATAAACACCTGCTCTAATTTTGAAGCTACTCCGGCCACTACCATTCGCTTAGAGCAGGGCAATTACACCATCATCAAAAAACTGAAAGTAAACGAGGCAAGTGTAGAAGCCTATGTAAATAATTTTACTGAAAGATTTACCTGCCGGGCTGACACATTGCTCTTTACACCTGATATTGATGCTGCATGCAATCCGGATTGTATTACCTGCAATGTTGAAAATTTAAGTGCCGGATTTTTACGCAGAGAAGGTGGCAGTGCCGATATAAGTTACACCAAGCGCAAAAACGGCAACAACAGCGCGTGCCAGTTAGCCTGCACACAAACCGGATTGAGTGAGGTGGCCATGGCATTTCAAACAATGTTGAGCGAAGTGAGTCCTGGCGGTCAGTATGCGGAGTATCGCGATACTACTGATGAAACGCTCCGCCCCACAGGTGTCATAGATCCTTCCAAATTTCCTGTATCGGTTTTAAACGATGCGAACCAGTTGCCGCTTCGCAATGCAACCTGGCGCACACCCGCTTTCAATTATCAAACAAGAACCGGAGAAACAGCTTACGTTGAAATTGATGCAGAAGGATTGCCAGCTCACCGTTCTCCCGCATCGGAAATTATTACGCGCGATGGAAAGCAGTTTGTGCTGATAAAATACCTGAACGATGTAACTGAATTTATAAGGCTGTGGGAACCGCAGTGGGCAGAAGCATTGCTCATGTATCATCCCGAGTATGAGTATTACCAGTGGTGTGTGCGTAATAATGAAAGTTTCCGTTTCGATTCGCTGATAGTTGCCACCGAAAAATACAGCGATGCGGCTGCACAGAATTTAACTGATTTCCGTAACGACCCACTCTTTCCCGCTTCTGCCCCCACATTACGCGCAGATATGGAAACTCGCCTGACTAACTTTAGTTCTATTGCCGGCACACCGATAAGTGCTGCCCAAATGGCTATACTTTCTGTGCACTGCGGCAATCCGAATTTCAGCGATGCTCAACTCCGCGATTGTTATACTACAAAAACACTTTACGCTACTCCGGGTGCGCAGGACAAAGAATGGCTGGTTTACAAAGGACTTTACCGCAAAACAAAACTTCGTGTGTTGAGCAACGAGCGCAGTCGTGCGATTACAGCAGGAGGTGGGTTTAACAATCGAACTATTGGCGGCACACGCGATGTGGCAGCCAACAGTTTATATGCCGGTAAGCGAAGGGTTTTTAAAGAAGAGGACGATGTAAACGATGAACTGGAATTGGATTTTGCCGGTGATGAACCCACATTAGCAGAAGTTCAGGAGTTATATAATCGGATAGCGCAACAGCGATATGCCGATTGCGGTGTTTGCCCGGTTGGTTCTGATTTAGTGATGCTGCTGAATGCGCTGAACTATGAAAAGAAACTGACAGCGGCCAACGTGGCGTTGCCGGGACTTTCGCCATTGGTGCTCACTAAGAACATCGTAAACAGTTTTAGCAATAACACCGCTTTGCAGTATAACTGGAGTCGCATAAGTGATTCTAACCCCAATATTCTAAAAGCAAAAATTACCACCGGTGGTGCCGATATGGGCACAATAACACTGCAAAAACGCAAAGCAGAAATTGAGTGGGACAGCCTTTTTATGCTTGATTGCTTTAAGCCAACAGGCAACTACACTTTCACGCTGCGGATTATTGACAATAACGGAAAGGCAGATACTGTGCAAGGTATCAGCACCTGTTTCCGGCTTAACGGCTGCACATTTAACCGCACCTGCACCGCCACTCCTGCCCGAAGAGAAATGCTTACCTTTTTGCAGTATTTATTTGAAGGAAACCGATACAAACGAACTGCACTAACCGTTCATATCGCTGCATCAAACTCCCCATATTTTGGCTTAGCATTAAGGGCAACTCATCCGCGTGGGCAATCATGGGAATGGGCTTTTGGTGGATTTACTTCCACCGCCAATACTTCCTTTAATGCACAGCTGAGAATAAGCGAAGGGCGTGGTGCGTTAACAGCTTCAGGCGCTACATGCAACTTTACTTTTCGGGTTATTACTCCCAGTTTCAGTTTTGATAGTGTAGGTTTTGTTATCGCTGTTCGTAAGCCGGCAACATTACCTACTTCTGCTTTAGTAAACGATGCCGAGTTAATGGTGCGCAGCAAAGGAGGCCGAGTTTTCTACATCGCAATGAGTAACTCATGTTACGCATTATTCAACTGCCCTGGTGACCTTACGAATGCAACACCTCGCCCGGCTATGTGCTGCAGCACTACTCCGCGCATGGGGCCTGTGCCAAACAATTGCGAGACATCGCTTCGCCTGATTGCCCGCAGAGAAGTGGAACGTGATTTTGAAACAAGAAAAGCCGCAGCAGCCGATTCGGTTCGTGCCGCATACATACGCCACTGCATTAGCAGTGTGCAGGAAAAATTCACCGTTTCTTACAACGATGCCATGTATATGGCCACTTTGTATTACTACGATTTGTCGGGAACTTTGGTTAAAACAGTTCCGCCAAAAGGAGTGCGTGAATTGAACAGAAATCAAATTGATTCCTGCAGACGTTTCAGAAACGGAGAGATATCAAGGGGAGCATTTCCACGGCATAAACTATCAACTACCTACAGCTACACCAGTTTTGGATCTGTAGCTGAAAAAACTTCACCCGATGAAGGCACTGTGAAATATGCTTATGACTTTGCAGGTCGCAATATTTTAAGCAGAAATGCTGTGCAGGCAGCCAACAACCACGCTTCGTATATTCTTTACGATGCCAACAACCGGCTTATAGAAAGTGGCCGCACTAACTACAGCGGAGCATGGCAAACTTTCAAAGCCTATAGCACACACACCGGCTCATTAAGCGGTCGTGCAGAAGTTACACAAACCAACTATGATGAGCCTTCTACGTTGGTATCATACTTTACAGGGGGGCAAAAACGTCTGCGCAACAGGCCATCTTCAATCAGTTACAAATTGAACGGCAGCACCGATGCTTATGTGGCAGCATATAATTACGATGCTTTAGGAAATGTTACACGATTGGTGCAGCATTATCCTTCGTTGGGGCTAAGCGGTGCTGGTGCCGTAAAAACAGCCGACTACACTTTCGATAAGTTGAGTGGACAAATTACACGCATCATTTACCAGCAGGGTAAGGAAGACCAGTTTTTTCACTGGCTGAGCTACGATGCCAACAAGCGTGTTACGAAAGTGCATACTTCCACCTCTGAATACACCCCGGAACGTTTACGCGATGCCGATGCTGCGTTTTACTACTACCAGCACGGTCCGTTGGCACGTATTGAAATCGGCAACGAAAAAATTCAGGGCGTGGATTATGCTTATACCATTCAGGGTTGGTTGAAAGGTATTAACAGCTACACCACCGGTAATGGAGATTTGGATATGGGCAAAGACGGAACGGAAGAGGGCGGTTTACATGCGGCAGGTTTTCCGAAAGATGTTACCGCTGAATTGCTGAATTACTTTCCAAACGATTACAAAAAAATTGGCGTAGAAGGCACACAGTTTTATCCCGAATCACCTTCGTCAGTTTTAAACTCCGGGTTTTCGAAGCCACTTTACAATGGCAATATTCAAAACAGCATGATGAGTGTGTTGCACGGCTTCAGTGGCGATGTCCGCAAAACATTTGCGCAGGCCTATAGCTACGACCAGGCAAATAGAATTCGCCAATCCAAAATGCTATTTGGCAGCGAAGCCGGTTTTGAATCAGCATTCAGTGAGCAATACAAAATGGGCGTTGATTATGATTTAAACGGAAACATTACATCGCTGACAAGAAGCGGAAACAGTGTCACACTCTTTGATAACTTAACTTACAAATACAATCAACCGGAGCAGAATAATCGCTTACATCAGATTACAGATGAAGGTTCATCCGGTGCCACTGATTTGAAAAATCAAACTAATGCTAACAACTACAGCTACGATGCTATTGGGAGATTGGTAAGCGATAACTCCGAGAGCATTTCTGCCATCCAATACAACAACCAAAGCAAAGTAACTACAGTAAACAAACCAGGCAACAATACTAGTTATGCTTACGATGCTTTTGGAAGAAGAATAAGTAAAACCGTTAACGGAACAACGGAGTGGTATGTAAACGATGCATTGGGGAACCCAATGGCTATTTACAGCATTAACGGCAGTGAGGTGCGGTGGAGAGAAGTTACAATTTACGGTGGCAAGCGAATGGGTGTTTACAAACCAAATGTAGTGCTGGCTGCACGTGATATGATGCGCGATAGTCTGATTCGCGGCAACAAGAGTTATGAATTAGCCAACCACATTGGTGATGTGCTGGCAGTAGTAAGTGACAGGAAAGTTTCTACACCCGATGATCTTGCTGCTGAAGTGCAGGCTGCACACAATTATTATCCGTTTGGTATGATTATGCCGGGCCGCACTTTCGGTAATGATGAATACCACTATGGTTTTCAGGGGATGGAAAGCGAAGACAATATTCGCGGAGAAAACAACAGTTACACAACAGAGTTTCGTCAGTACGACCCAAGAGTGGGAAGATGGATGAGTGTGGATCCGAAGGCAGATAAATATGCCTCCCTTTCACCTTATGTTTCATTTTTCAATAACCCAAATCTAGTTGCAGATCCGAAAGGCGATGACCCACCAACAATAAATGACCTGCGAAGTTACGAACGCTCTCATAGAATTGAATTTGGAGTGATGATAAGTATTGCCGTTGAGCATGATGGCGAAACAAGAATCGAATCTTATAGAATGGGAGATGCACTACCTGAGGGTGTAACAAGTGGTGAATATGACCCTTCTATTATTGGCGGATTTATCCATCAGTTGACAGATGACCGAGACCCTGATTTGATTGCTGCTGAAAGGAATTCTTACATCATGATGAACTGGCAATCCATGGCCCTAGATGTTGCGGAACAATGGATGAGCACCGTTGGAGAAACATTGGACAACTATCTGGAACATCCGGATCCACACTTGAGTGAAGCAGATATAGAACGTCTTACAAACTTCCGACATGCCCTTACTGCAGGCACGCTGCTTATTACGGCACACGGAGTAGCTGAAAATACAGCAACGCTGTTGGATGGCATTGCAAACTTCGATGCACTTTCAAGAGCAGAGAGTTCCGGACGCGACCCAGCCAGTTTGTTTGCTGCACGTGTGCGTGCCTTAGACCAAATTGTAAGCAGCACTATGGGACTAGCAGGTGCTGTAGGAATTGAATTTGGAGGTGTAGTGGAAGATGTTGTGGGTTCCGGTCATTTTATGCAGGATATTGCGCGAACAATTTATTCAAGCATATACAGGCTGGAAGATGAAGACTTAAGAAGAGAAATGGATTCCTACAGACAATTAGAACGAGGGCTGTGTCGCTCGAGAATTTGCAGATAAGAGTATGAAGAAAGTAACTGTTGTTTTTGTTTGCTGTTTGTGGTTCATAAGTGGTTATACCCAACTCACCTACACACCCATTGCCTTTCGCCATCTAGATGCATCCGTGTGCTGGAATGTAAAAGTTCAGATTAACAGCGGTGGCGAGCGGGTTCAGTTGTTTGGAAAAATAGCAGATGACAACGGCAAAGTGCTGCTGGAATGTGAGAGCGATAAACTGCTTTTGCAAAATGGTTTGAATACGCTGAATGCCGGCATGGTGCGCACTGATAAGGTGAAATTCTACAGCGATGATGTAAAAAGACACCTGGAACGTTATGGCCAACTGCCTCCCGGTCGCTATGAGTTTTGCACCACGGCAAAACTGTTCAGCAACAGTGAAGAACTGGGCGATGATTGCATTTCGCTTACACAGGTAAATACTGATACAGTTGCTGAAAAAAAGCTGATACAGTTACCGAAAGGAATTCAATTGTATGGCAACGCCAGTGTGGAGCACATTTATAGTAATCGGCAAGGTACTAACCAAATAATGCCTCCGCACTTGGTGCGCATACAGGCGCAGCCGGGTGTAAGTATTTACAATGTGCCGTTGAGTTTAAATCTGTATTACACCACCGAACGCACTTATGCCCGCCCTAACCAGTTTGCCGTGTCGTTCAATTTCGATGCGCAGAAGTTCAAGGACAATTTGCGCAGCATGGTAGAGCAGAAAATAATGGAGCAAACCAAAATCAATACCGGTAATTTGAGCAAGCAATATGAACAGGTAGCGGAGTTGGGAAACATTAATGACAAGCTCAAAGATATGTCGGTAAACACTTCCGAAATTACCTCACTGGAAGGGAAGTTGAAGAGTGGAGACTATGCCAACATCGGTGAATCTATTTCTGTGTTAAGCAATCAAGCAATAGAAGCGCTGAAAAAAATTGACTACGATAGCCTGAAAGCAAAATACACCGATGCTAAAAACCAATTGGCTGCTTATGTGCCGGTAGATTCGGTGGAAGAGAAGCAAAAGAAAACGCTGGCCGATAGTATTGATGCCCGCCTGCTGCGCTTAGAAGCCAAAAAAGATTCAGTGATTAAAAAACTGGAAGGGTACCAGCAAAAAATGAATGGGTTGCTGGAGAAAAAGCAACAGGCCGAGGCCATGTTGCAGCAGCTGAATCAACTAAAAACCACAGCAGAACAGATTCAGCAATTGACGGAGAAGAAAAATTATCTAGAAGGTTTGCAGAAGAATTTGAGTGGCCTTACACAAACCAACTATGGTGATTTGTCGCGATTAAACGACCCTACGGTTTTAAAGCAAAATCTTTTGGAACAGGGAATGTTTACAGGCCTCAACAAACTTTTCTTTGGGGTAAAACAATTTAGTATCGGAACTGTATATCCGTATTATTCACCACTTATACTTAACGGCATTCAGGTGCAGGGCGGAGCTATTGAAATAAATCCCGGCTTGTTTTTTCTGAACATTACCGGAGGCAATACACACATCGGCACGGCTAATTTTCTCGATATTTTTAAATCGGCCTATCAACGATGGATGATTGGAGGAAAAATTGGTTTAGGTAAAGTAGAGCGCTCCCACTTTTTCATTAGCTACATACATTCCTTTGATCGAGTAAATACACTCCCAGCCGATGTTATACCAGCGGTTAGGCCTGCTCAAAATGATGTGTTGGGGGTAGAGCTACAGCTAACATTCTGGAAAGGAAGAATTAAACTTTTAGGCGAAGGTGCCGGTGCCGGTTTTAATAGAAACAGCACTGATAGCGCACTTAAAGTAGAAAATACATACTATGAAAAAGTACCCGCATTTTTAAAGCCCAACCTCTCTACTTCTTATGATTATGCTTACATCGCCCGGGGAGATTTTAATTTCTGGAAAGGAAGTATAATAAGCGTTTATACAGAGTTTATTGGACCCGGCTATCAGAGTTTTGGTGTGCCGTTTTTACGTAACGATGTGTTGCGCTATGGCGGAAGAGTAGAACAACAGTTTTGGAAAAACAGGTTGAAAGCAACAGCTAAATATCGCTATGAAATAGACAATCTCATTCAATCGAAGCGTTTTGCCACCACTACTCACTTTTATGGAGCGGGTGTTACTTTCAATATGCGTAAATTGCCTACACTTAAACTGGACTATAACGGTAATTTGCGCAAAGGAACTTTTGCCAATCAGTTAACTCACTCCATTTCGGCATCTTCAGGTTATAGTTATAAAATTGCAAAAACCAATATGCGCACATCTGTCAGTTACCAGTGGATGATGAGCAATGCAGATAGCATTAGTTTGTCCGATTACACCCTGCACAACACCATAGTATCGCACAGTATCACGCTTAAGTTCCCAATTACAGTTTTAATGAATGTTGGTTTTAATCAGTTGACAAATACACTTGCCGCCAACCGACAAGTTCAGTTTGGTGCAGGAGTAATGAGTACTCCTTTCAAAAACTTCAATGCTGGACTGAATATGGATTGCGTAAAAAATTTGGGACGCGATTATCGGTTAGGAACAACACTGGACTTAAGTTACTTCTTCCTCAAGCACCTGACTCTATCTACTAACCTTCGTTTTAATCGTTATCAAAACTATTATATTACAGATTTACCATTTAACGAGGTAGTGCTTACTACACGTTTGGCCGTTACGTGGTAAAACCCAGATGCATGACAAAATCAATGGAAGCTTTACAAAAAACACCCGAAAAAATTGAAGTAAAACGAGGGGGCTCATTACAGTATTTCATCTTCTTACCTATTCTTATACTATTTGGTATGATGAATACTGTGATCAAAATTCCACCCCCTTATCTGTACTATGTTTTCATGGCAATGGCATTAATTGCGGTAATGAGCATGAATAGGCTGACAGAAACATTTTTTACCAAAGTTATTATACGGGCAACGAATGAGGGTATCTGGACAAGCAAACTAAGTCTGGTTCCGTGGAATCAGATAAAAGATATTCGAATAGAAAAAACCAGCACTTTTAACACGGGTAACATGACCAGCTCTGTTTCAATTGACCTGATTATTGAAACTAATGATGGTCGCGAATCCAGTTTCTGGGGAGGTTTTTTAAATACAGATCCAACCTTACTTTGTTCTTCGCTGAATAAATTTTGGCAGACATCCATACAAATGAAATGATTCATGAAAATTTCCCTTCTTCCTCCTGATTTCAAAGTAACATCTCCATTTTCACGTCCTGTTCATATCCGAGCAGACACGCATCATCTTTGCACAGTCGGAAAATATGTAGTGGAAATTGTTTTCCATAGCGCCATGTTTTACGCACCTGAATTTTACAAAGTATCTGTTAAAAATACGGACGGGCAACAAGTATGGAGTGGTGGGGATGCGATGTTTCTGGATAGCCTTTTTAGAACAGATTTTGTTAGCGATAAGTATGATCGTATGATTCTGACAAGAGTTAATTCTACCGACTCATCAAATCATATGCAGATAATTTTGATTGACTTAAATAATGGCAAGGAAGAGGTATTAACCGAAGAGGGGGCGTATCATTCAGTAGGCCATTTTGTTTCTTTTGACTGTATTTACTATTCAGACTACAAAGGTGTTCATTGCATTGATTACAGTAATCAAAACAGGTTTATGCTTCATGATGTGTTGTTACAACATTTCAGCGATATAAAAACTTGGGGTGCATGTGGTGTTGAAGATTGCATACTGGTAGTAACCCATGAACCTGAAAACAATCTTTACCTTTTTAATTTGGTGAAAAATGAAATTGTTGATTCCACTACCTTTCATTGGAAAACCGCTGATTATGTAGGGTTAACAATTGGTTATGTGATGGAACACAAGAGTACTAATATTACAGTCGTTTACTCTGACCGACAAGCCAGTGGCGCTTTGAAGTTTAGGCAAAGCGAACATTTTCTTTTAGAGTTTTAGCTAATGTAAGTATAGCATGCGATTCAAATACTATTGTTTAACTACCGACTCAGGAGTTCATTTCATCAACGTGAAGCTTAATGGTGAACACAACATTATTTTTATTTTATTAGACGCACTCAGAAATACAAATCCGAAAAGCCAGATGCTTACACCGCTGGATGAAAAATTAGGTGATGTGTGGGAATTAGGTATAGAAACCTCGGTTGGATATTTTAAGGTAAAAGTTGAATTGCCTTATGAAGATGTATGGATAACCGGTACAACTGAAACTATTAGAGTTATTGATACGCTGTTGGAGGCAGACGAGAGATTTGAGAGAATGGGTAGATAAACAAATCGGTTTTATTCTGATTTTAATATGCTCAAACAGAATGTCAATTTGCAATACAACACTTCGCAAACCGATATAAGTTGGTCTATGTTTTCGTAGTGGCTAGTAGAATTAGAAACTGAATGTTCGTGGGGCTTCTCATGTTGTATCAAAAATAAAGGGTTCCAAGCGCTTGGAACCCTTTATCAATTTGTACCGCGGGCGGGAATCGAACCCGCACTCGCTTTGAGGCGAACAGGATTTTAAGTCCTGCGTGTCTACCAGTTCCACCACCACGGCAAACAAAAAAAGTTATCTGCTATAGTTAATCGTTAATAGTGTTACTAATAACCAATAACGGATAACAAATAACTTTTCCGTTGAGCGGGAGACGAGGCTCGAACCCGCGACCTCCACCTTGGCAAGGTGGCGCTCTACCAACTGAGCTACTCCCGCATTTGTTTGAAGAACATTCCCCTTTGGGGACTGCAAATATAGAAACGGTTCTAAATTCTCAAAACTCCTAAGAAAAAATGTTTAGCGGTTCTCTAACATCTTTTTCAGTTCATGGAGCTTCATGATGGCTTCTACTGGGGTCATGGCGTTAATTTCAATCTTTTCAACTTCCTCCGCAAGTCTTTTCATTTTAGGGTCGCTCATGTCGAAAAAACTGAGTTGATAGTTTTGAGCGGGTAGTTTTTTTACAGTTTGTTTAATATCGTCATGCTGCTGACGTTGGCTTTCCAACTCATTCAGCATTTCCTGGGCACGCTCTACTATCTGTATAGGCATGCCGGCCATTTTTGCCACGTGAATTCCAAAGCTGTGTTCTGTTCCGCCTTCTACCAGTTTGCGTAGAAAAATAACCTTGGTTCCGGTTTCTTTAACCGCTACATGAAAATTTTTAATCCGGTTATACTTTTCGGCTAATTCATTTAACTCGTGATAGTGGGTAGCAAAAAGAGTTCTTGGTTTAGCGGCAGGGTTATTGTGCAGATATTCTGCCAAACTCCAGGCAATGGAGATTCCATCATATGTAGATGTTCCTCTTCCTATTTCATCCAGCAGAATCAAACTTCGCTGTGAAAGATTATTCATAATACTGGCAGTTTCATTCATTTCTACCATGAAAGTTGACTCCCCTGCGCTTAGGTTGTCGCTGGCACCTACCCGGGTAAAAATTTTGTCAACTAGTCCTATTTTGGCAGTTGTGGCAGGAACAAAACTTCCAATTTGCGCCATCAAAGTAATCAATGCAGTTTGGCGTAGCAGGGCGCTTTTACCGCTCATGTTGGGGCCGGTGATAATGAGAACCTGCTGCGTTTCGCTATCTAACAAAACATCGTTAGCTACATACTTCTCACTTACATCCAGCTGTTTTTCAATAACCGGATGCCGGCCATCCCGAATGTCAATAATCAACGACTCATTTATTTCCGGCTTGACGTAGTTGTTAGCCGAGGCCGTTTCTGCAAAGGAGAGAAGACAATCAATCTGGGCAATGAGGTTAGCATTTTGCTGAACAATTACCACATAGTCTTTAGCAAACTGAATGAGCAAGGCAAATATTCGCTCTTCCAGCGATTGAATTTTGTCCTCTGCTCCCAGCACTTTCTGCTCATATTCTTTTAGCTCTTCCGTAATGTATCTTTCGGCATTGGTCAAAGTTTGCTTGCGAATCCAGTCTGTAGGCACCTTGCTTTTATGCGAGTTTGTTACCTCTAAAAAATAGCCGAAAACAGAATTGAACCCAACTTTTAGTGAGTTGATGCCGGTTCTGATAATTTCTTTTTGTTGTATGCCTGCTATATATTCTTTACCTGAATTTTTTACTGAGCGTAAATCATCCAGTTCGCCATTTACTCCACTATTAATAAAATTACCTTTAGCTATAACCGGCCCGGCATCTTCCTGTAATTCTTTCTCTATAATTTCTGCCAGTGAAGTGCAAGGGTTTAGGCGGTCGCCCATGCTAAGCAAAGTGGCATTTTGGGAGGCGGATAGAATTTGCTTTAATCCTGGGATAGAATTTAATGCTCTTTTTAGCTGTACCATTTCACGCGGATTGACCCGCTCCAACGACACCTTTGAAATCAGTCTCTCCAGATCTCCGATAGTTCGAATCAGTTTTTTCAGTTCTTCGGCTTCGGTTGATTTCTCTACAAAGTGCTCGACCGCACCTTGACGTTCGTTAATTTTCTGAATATCCAGCAAGGGCATTACAAGCCATCGTCTGAGCATACGGGCACCCATAGGAGAGGTGGTATTATCCAAAACATCTAGCAGCGTTTTACTTCCCTGATGCGGTGAGTGAATGATTTCAAGATTGCGGATGGTAAACCGGTCGAGCCAAACGTTTTTTTCATCGGTAAGTTTGGTCAGCTTGGTGATATGCGCCAAATTGTTGTGCTCTGTGTCACGTAGATACTGTATGGCAGCTCCGGCAGCAATAACGGATAAACGTTCTTCCTCAAAACCAAAACCTTTGAGTGAGTTTGTTTCAAAAAGTTTGAGTAGTAAATCAAGTGTGTTGTCGTACGAATAAATCCAATCGTCTAATTTGTAAGCATACAGTTTGTTGCCGAACAGATGCAGAAACTCTTTTTGTTTTGATTTAGGATACAGAACTTCTGAAGGTGATAAGGTTTGAACCATTTTTTCGATGTATGCAAAGTTTCCTTCGCCTACCAAAAATTCACCGGTAGAAATATCAATAAAGGCAATACCAAATCCATCTTTCTCAAAATATACTGAAGCCAGAAAGTTATTACTCTTAGTGCTGAGAATATTGTCTTTAAGGGCTACTCCAGGAGTGACCATTTCGGTTACCCCCCTTTTTACAATGCCCTTGGCAAATTTCGGATCTTCTATCTGGTCGCATACAGCTACACGCAACCCAGCCCTGACGAGCTTGGGCAGATAAGTATCTACAGCATGATGCGGAAAGCCGGCTAGCTCAATTTCGCTAGCTTTTCCATTACTTCGTTTGGTCAGAGTTATTCCTAATACAGAAGATGCCTTCTTGGCATCCTCCCCAAACGTTTCATAAAAGTCGCCAACTCGAAACAACAAAATGGCATCCGGATACTTTGCCTTAAAGGCATTATATTGCTTCATTAACGGGGTTTCCGTTTCGCTCATGGCACTTTTTATCATCGATCTATGGACCGCCATTTATTATTACTAATTACCAATAAAAAAACAAGTGTGTCAATAAGTATGTTGAAATACTAAAGGTGTGAAAATAAGAACTGTGGTTACTTTGTGCTCCTCATTTTTTAAACATATTGGTATATGCGTAAGTTGTTGAATGAAGAATTACCCCGGCTAAGCCGGGAGGAGTTCAAAGCAGAGAAAAAAACACCTTTGGTTATTGTTCTTGATAACGTACGGAGCCATTTGAATGTAGGCTCTGTTTTTAGAACTGCTGATGCCTTTTTGATTGAAGAAATTTTTTTGTGTGGCATTACCGGAACTCCGCCTCATCGCGATATTCACAAAACTGCATTAGGTGCTACGGAAACAGTTGCATGGAGGTATTTCCTTACTGCAACCGAGGCCATCCAGCAGTTAAAGGCAATGGGTTATAAGGTGATTGCAATAGAGCAGGCGGAAAAGGCCGTTATGCTACATGAGTTTATACCGGAAACAGGTGAAAAATATGCGGTGGTGTTTGGTAACGAAGTAGATGGTGTGGCTCAGGATGTGGTAAGCAGTTCAGATATAGTGATTGAAATTCCACAATTTGGTATGAAACATTCACTGAATATCTCTGTTAGTGCAGGAATAGTGATGTGGGATATGTTTTTGAAACTTAGGAACCTGCCACAATAAACTTTTTGTTATCACGTCTGTTAGTCAATAGAAAAAGATAAACCAAGTATGAATACGTATGATTTTGAGGTGAAGGATATAACCGGTAAAACTATGAATCTTGCAGACTATAAGGGGAAGGTGTTAATGATTGTAAACATAGCATCTAAATGTGGACTTACCCCACAATTGGACGGTTTGCAGGCTATATATAAGAAGTATCGGCCTCAGGGTTTTGAAATACTGGCTTTCCCCTCTAATCAATTTGCCGGACAGGAACCACTGAATGATGATGCTATACAGAACTTCTGTGCAATAAACTATGGGGTAACCTTTCGGGTTTTTGAAAAGGGCTTGGTGAAAGGAAAAGATGCTCAGCCTTTATATCAGTATCTGGCTAAAGAAACAGGGAACCTGCTGCGCAAAAACTATCCGGTATGGAATTTTCAGAAGTATGTGATTGATAAAAATGGCAATGTGGCAGACTGGTTTGCCCCTTGGACCACACCCGAAAGCGACAAAATATCCGAATCCATCGAAAAATGTCTGAAAGCTTAGGCTGTTGAAAAGTAAACCGAATAACGGCACATGAATTGACAAGGTGGGCTACATTTGTATCCCTTTTTTAATTAAAACAAAGTAAACTTAAACAGTATGGCGACTCAATTAACCGACAGTAATTTCAAGGCAACTGTGCTTGACAGTGGCAAAGTAGCAATAGTAGATTTTTGGGCAGAATGGTGTGGCCCTTGCAAAGCAATAGGCCCCATGATTGAAGAAATTTCTAAAGAATTTGAAGGGAAGGCTATTGTAGGCAAAGTAGATGTTGACAGTAACCCTGAAACGGCTATGAAATACGGTATCCGTAATATTCCTACCATTCTTTTTATCAAGAATGGACAGGTGGTAGACAAGCAAGTTGGTGCTGTGCCTAAAGCTAATCTGGTAGCTATGTTAAACAAACATTTATAAGAATCACCTAATTCCCCAATCAGAGTATTTAAATATCAAGCGCAGCAATTTTGTTTGTTGCGCTTTTTTATTTTTGATGGCACCGAGATGTTAGAACAAAACCATTTCCCCGAAATAGAAAATCTGGAGCTGCTTGTCAAACAAGTGGTGGAAGGTTTTATTATCGGGCTACACAAATCTCCCTTTCATGGTTTTTCGGTAGAGTTTGCCGAGCATCGTTTATACAATCCAGGCGAGTCAACTAAACACCTGGACTGGAAGGTATTTGCCCGTACGGGGAAAATGTTTGTGAAACGGTACGAAGAAGAAACCAATCTGCGTTGCCAGATTGTAATCGATGCCTCTTCCTCAATGTATTTTCCGAATGATGCCGAGGCGAAGATTAACAAGCTGAAGTTCTCTATTATTTCGGCTGCTGCCTTAGTTAATCTATTGAAGCGCCAGCGAGATGCAGCTGGCTTAAGTGTATTTACTGATGAGGTAATTGTTAACACCGATGCAAAATCAAGCACTAAACACCATCAGTTATTGTTTGCACAACTTGAAAAACTATTAAATCAAAAGCCACTCAACATTAAAACCAATGCGGCTAAGTGCTTGAATGAAATAGCCGAGGCTGTACACAAGCGAAGTATGATTATCATCTTCAGCGATATGTTTTCCAATATGGATCGGGAGAATGCAGATGAACTTTTCTCCGCTTTACAACATTTAAAATATAACAAGCATGAAGTGATTCTTTTTCATGTGGTAGATAAGAGCAAAGAACTGGAGTTTGAGTTCGAAAACCGCCCTTATCAGTTTATTGATATGGAAACCGGAGAACAGGTAAAACTGCACAGCAACGAGGTAAAAGGGTTTTATGTGCAGCAGATGCAGAAGTTCGAAAAGGAACTGAAATTGAAATGCGGGCAGTATAAAATTGATTTTGTTGAGGCCGATATTAACCTCGATTTTCGTCAGGTGTTGCTGCCTTTCCTGACCAAGCGCAACAAAATGATTTAGGATACACTTCGCTAAATTTTGTTCCTAAATAGTTTTTAAACGAATTTCTGTGTTTCTAAATACAACCACCTTAGTTACTTATTCTCATTCCTGTTTAATTTGTTACGGTATCAGCATTTGTTTGATGCTACAAGCCTGGTTTTTTGGTGAAATTGCTTTATGGGGTAGCTTTATTGAGTTTACAATGCCCAGACCCTCCATATTTTATTAAACAATCTTTATGGTTTTTATTCAATTCAAAACTTCGTATTTTCAACCAATCAAATAAAATATATCGGTTTGAAAACATTTACCCGCACCCTTATCCTGTTACTGGTATTTATGTTACACTCTGCGCTGAAGGCGCAGGATATTCACTTCAGTATGTTTTATGCCAGTCCGCTTAATTTGAATCCTGCATTAACCGGTGTATATGATGGCACTTATCGTGCTGCTGGGATATATCGCAATCAATGGCGCAGTATATCTACCCCTTTTGTAACCTACTCGGCCTCATTCGATATCAAGTTATTGCAAACTCAGTTGCCCAACGATGTGTTTGCAGTAGGTGGTTTGTTTGTAGGAGATAAAAGCGGTGACGGTAAGCTGACTATGAACAGTGGTATGGCTTCAGTAGCTTATCACAAGGGCCTGGATAAAAATCATCGTCATTTTATTGGTCTAGGGTTGCAATTGGGCTATACAAATAAAAGCTTAAAGTGGCAGCAGTTAGCTTTTCCATCACAGTTCAACGGAAGCGATTTTGATTTGAACACTGCCAGCGGTGAAAATATTTCAAAACCCAATGTAGGTTATTTCGATATGCAGGTTGGCTTGCTTCATCAGTCTACATTTAATGATGTAGTTGGTATGATGACCGGTTTAACTATATACCATTTGGTGCCACCTAAAGAATCTTTTCAGGGAGATAAGTCAGTAAAGTTGCCGTTTAGATTTACCGTGCATGAAGGCCTGCGAATCAAAGCGGCTAAGAACTTTTACATCACACCTAATTTCATCTTTCAGTATCAAAATAAGGCTCAGGAGATTAATTTGGGAACAGCTTTTGAGTATCACATGGCAGCCGGTAAAAGTGAAGCTGTGGTGAGTGTTGGCGGCTGGTACCGACTAAAAGATGCAGCTATTATCAGTGCTTCGGTAGAATATTATAAAGTGCGCGCTATGTTTGCTTATGATGTAAATGCTTCCACCTTAAAAACTGCTACGACCAACCGAGGCGGTTTTGAGCTGGGGTTGATATACACAGGTTTTCTCAAGACGAAGAGTGTTAGTTATCCGGTGTTGGTGCCTTGTCCGGTTATGTAGTTTTTTCGATAAGCAATTTCAGATAATTATCTATCATCCATGAAAGTTTATACAAAATATTTCACTTTGTTTTTGTTATTGTTTTTCACCATTTATCTGATAGCCAAACCTGCCGATGAAAAGTATAACAAGAAGCGTTATATGAAGGCAGCCCAAGATGCGTTTAAGGAAGGAAGTATTTTTTCGGCCACTGATTTATATCTTGAGATATTAAAAAATAATCCGGAAGAGAAATCCGTTTTGTTCAATTTGGCCCAATCATATCTACTGGCACGCGATTATGAAAATGCGGCTGCTTATTTTAATCAGGCTTATCAGGCCGATTCATCAGGTAATTTATTGGCTTTATATTATGCAGCCCTAACCACTAAAATGCAGGGTAAATATACCGAAGCAATACCTCTGTTTAGGCAGTTTATCAAATTGTATAAGGAGGAGGATGCTCCTAAAATGAAAAAATGGAGTCGTACGGAAATTGATGGTTGTAATTTTGCCATCAAAGAGGCGAAGCCGGATCCGTTTGTCAAGTTTACTCACTTAGATAAGCAGGTGAATTCGAACTATGGCGATATGTCGCCAGCTTTACGAGGGGATGTATTGTATTTTGCATCCATTAACTCCGATACGGTTTTGTGGATGAAGCCTGATAAGAGCGATGCGAAAAAAGAGAACAATCTTATGAAGATGTACGCCAGTAAATTAACTGGAGAGTCTTATGTGGATAAGCAACAGATAAAAACATTCAGCCTGGAAGGCAAGCATATTTCTAATCCGGCTTTTACTGCCGATGGGAATAAATTTTTCTACACTATCTGCGATGGTGGGTTGCTTAAACCCGACTGTCAGATATATCAAAGCGATTGGAAAGACAACAACTGGACCGAGGGTAAGCCGTTGAATGAAGAAATAAACCTGAAAGGGTTTACTAACACACAGCCTTATTATGCCAAAAGCAGCAGCGGTAGCGATGTATTGTACTTTGTTAGCAACCGTGAAGGTGGAAGAGGTGGTTTGGATGTTTGGTATTCCACGGTTAATAAAAAAGGAGAGTTTGGCACCCCGCGAAATCTTGGTAACAAGGTGAATACCGATCGTGATGAAATAACTCCTTTTTATGATTCCCAATCATCTACTCTTTATTTTAGTAGCAACGGCTGGATTAGTATGGGAGGAGCCGACATATTTAAAACACAAAGTGACTTAGCCGGGAAATTTGTAAACAATGCCGAAAATCTGGGTGCTCCGTTCAATTCTTCGTGCGATGATAACTATTTCCGTTTCGGTAAAAACGGAGAAGAGGGATATGTGGTTTCTAACCGTCCTGGAATTTTTTCGGTTAGGGGAAAAACCTGCTGTTTTGATATTTTCAGTTACAAGTATGACCGCAGAATATTTCTAGCAGTTCAAGGAAGGGTAGTTGATGAAGCGACCAAAGAGCCAATCTCCGGAGCTGCGATTAATCTATCTTTAAGAAGCGACAATATCACGGAACAAGATGTTGTAATTGCATCTGATTCTTCACGAAAGGAAGCCCCGTATTTCTTTAATCTGAAACCAGAAAAACAGTACAAGGTATCGGCTGCTAAAGACGGTTATTTTGCATCATCACAAAATTTTGCTACCACCGGCATAGCTAAGAGCGATACACAGGTGGTTGATATTTACTTGAAGAAACTAGAGAAGAATAAGGCCTACCGACTGAACAATATTTATTACGATTTTGATAAGTCTGACTTGAGAACTGAATCGAAGACAACATTAGATACACTATATCAGATACTGATAGAAAACCCTACCATCATCATTGAGTTGAGTTCAC
Organism: Chitinophagales bacterium; assembly: GCA_046329535.1. GTDB lineage: Bacteria > Bacteroidota > Bacteroidia > Chitinophagales > LD1 > Bog-950. Next base: position 101,746 of record JAXLUN010000003.1, on the reverse strand, counting down.
ATACCGATGTAAGAGGTTCGGATGAATACAACCTGAACTTGTCTCAAAAGCGTGCTGAGAGTTGTATGAATTACCTGTTAAATGAGAAACATATTGCCAAAGAGAGAATCAGCGCTAAAGGATATGGCGAAACCAAAATTCTGGAAGATTGTTCAAAAGCCTCTGAATGTCCACAAGACCAGAGCGGAGATTGTCCGTGCCATCAGTTAAATCGAAGAACAGAGTTTAAGATTACCGGTGAGCTGGATGGCAAGTTGATTTATGAAGAGTAAAATTTGTAAACTCATTACCAGTAAAGGATGAAAAAAATCTATGCTTTTCTTTTCGCAGCTTCTCTTTTCTCTTCCGCCTATGCGCAGCAGCAGATATTGTTGCTAACTGAAACTTTTGAAAACAACAGTAACAGTTTTGTTGCCGACACCGGAGGGGTAGGAGCCAACACCGGAAACAACCAATGGACTCTGAACAACCAATTCACTGGCTCGCCTTTGTATAATGACACACCGCCTCAGGATAGTATTATCAGCGGAAATATCAATGGAGCCCCTTTCTCAACATACCTGCACATTCATGATCAGGCAGGGTTTACTTCCAATGGGGTGGCAAATGCCAACTGGAACACCTCTACACCCAGCGATAGGTTTACTTATCTCGGAAACCCTTTCTGTACTTTAGGTATGACGGATGTGATTTTCACCTTTTTCTGGATTTGTGAAGGAAATACCGATGCTTACGGGGAAGTTTACTACCGTATTGATGGAGGTCCTTGGGTTAAGACAGGACAAACGAAATACAACAATCAAAGCAAGTGGAAATATGAAATTATTCAAGATCCTGCTTTTAATAACACACAGAACTTACAGTTAGGCTTTCGCTGGATTAACCCCGGTACTGGAGGTGCGTCAAATGTATCTTTTGGTATAGACGATATTATTGCTGTAGGTACATATGATAATGTGAATACTCCGGTTCATGTATCTATTAATCTTATTTCACCAACAACGGTTTGTCAGGATAATTATATTACCATAGGATATTCTTTAAGTGCTCCTCTTTGTGATGGTACTTATCGCATTCAAATGAGTAATGCCAGTGGCAGCTTTGCCAACCCGGTGGATGGAGGTGTATTTACAGTATTTGCCCCGGATACGAATGGCTATATCGGATTTCAGGTGCCTGGCAATGTAAGCGGTAATTGTTTTCGTATCCGAATTAACCGTATTAGCCCTGAACCATTGATTATTGGTGATACAAGTATCTGTTTTGCCATCGTAGACTGTCCGGAGCAGATTTTTACTAACAACGCTCCGGTCATGAACGATGTCGATACCACCTGCATACAAAGTGTGATTGACGTAAAATTTAATTCCATTGGTGTGTTTGGCCCAGGTAGTCAGAGTAATACGTATATAGCTCAATTGTCGGATATGAATGGAAGTTTTGCTTCACCTTATCAGTTAGGCACGCTCCCATCAGACGAATCTTTTCCCGGAATGCCAGGTACTGTAAGTGGAGTAATTCCGGCTAATGTGCCACCTGGTTGCGGATACTATATTCGGGTAGTTTCAACTTTACCATCAACAATAGGTTCTTTGATAGGTCCTTTCTGTTTGACTCAGTGTGATGAGTTGACCAATAATATTCAAGATATTCAGGTATGTTTAAATGGATCTTCTGCTTATCCGGTAGACACTTCGGTACATGCCGATGCCGATTTGAATATTACCATTCACCGTTGGAATAATGATGCCGTTTATGATACCTGCAACGACTGGCGTATAGAGCTGCGGAGCATGATGGACTTTAGTCTTGTTAACTTAGGGGCTCTGGGGGTATATCATGATACAGCAGGCGGAGATTTTATTATTGATTTTCCGCCCTTTGAACAGCAGTTACTGGCTATGGGCGTACAGCCTGGAGCTTATTATTTTCGTATAGTGAGTGATTGCTCCAGTCTGTCCTGGAATCAAAACGGTACGGTGATTCGAATTACCATAGGGGCACCCGATACGTTGCGTCCTGTAATTCTATTGGACGATACAGTAAACTGTAATCTGGGTTTAGTAAGCTTGGCCGTTTCTCCATTCAATCATCCGCCTTCAGATTATCTATGGTCATCGAACGGGCTGAACAATGGTAATCCTTTTACATGGCCTTACAACCCATTACTGGTAGACTTTACGGGAGCGCCTTTAAATGATTATATCTTTTATGTTCAGGAAATTAACTATGGTTGTTTGGGGGCTTATTCAGACAGAGCTACACTAACTATCATCGGATCGCCTAATGTCTCCATTAGTGGTCCTGTGCAGGTATGTTTAGGTGATACGGTAACATACAACGTAGGTTACTTAAAAGAGACCTATTATAACTGGGATGCTCCAAACGGAGTGAAGGTGTTTGACGAAGCGAATAGTCAGGTAACTATGATTTTTGATTCTGTAGGTACTTTTAATATTTCTAACTTTTCGTTAAACGATTGCGGTGGTGACAGTGGTAGTTATCAGGTGAAAGTTGTTACATTATACAATGTGAATGCAGGTACCGACACCACTATCTGTGCAGGAGAATTGATAAAGCTAGACGCGGTTACCGCCAGTTTAAATAAAGTATTTACCAGCCAAGATACAGCAAAGCAGGGCAAACAGGGTGGTATGTTCGATATTATTGCTCATAGTGATATTACCATTGATTCTATAGCCGTTAAAGTACTTACTACCTCGCAATTAGTACAGGCCGAGATATGGGGTAAGAATGGTACGTATAAAACTTTTGAGCAAAATCAACTGGCATGGAATCAATTGGGATCATACTTTAATTTTCAAGCTAATGCTACAGGATTTACAGTATTACCAATTCCGCTTAATCTGAACATAGCTGCCGGTGATACGTTCGGCCTATATGTTACTTCGGTAAATTCTACACCGGTTAACTTTGCGTATGGGAACGGCAATGGTCTTCAGGGTACAGTCTATAAATCTGACGGCATTGTTGACTTTGTTCAGGGAACGGTTAATAATTACATGTTCGGTGCGTTTGTAGGCAACCCAAGGGTGCTGAATGTGCGCATTTATTATTCTACTAAGGGAGGATTGTATTACTCGTGGAACACCGGAGACACTTCTTCCACTATTAATGTATCGCCCAATCAAAGCAGTTTATATTCTGTGATTGTTTATGACACCAGCGGTTGTAAGAATAGAGATTCAGTAATGATAAGTGTAAAACCTTCTCCATTAGTAAGGGCGGGTATAGACACCTCTATTTGTGCCGGTGATACATATCAGCTAAACGGAAGTACTAACGAAAATAATTTTGTTTGGACTCCCACTTCAGGTCTGAGTGATGCAACGCAGGTTAATCCGTTGTTTCTAGCCAGTCAGACATCCACTTACACCCTAAGTTCGGTAGGTGCTAATGGCTGCACAGGTAGAGATACCGTAGTAGTTATTGTCAATCAGCTACCAGTAACTGATGCAGGGCCTGATACCGCTGTTTGTGATGGATTACCATATCTGATTACCGCGACATCCTCTTCGTCTGATATAGTATGGTCACCGGCACAAGGATTGGATAACGCGAACTCGTTTAATCCTGTTTTCAATTTTAATGAAACAACTACCTACATACTCACTGCTACAGACACAAATGGCTGTATTAGTCGTGATACATTGCGAATAGGAGTAGGTGTTTTGCCAAATCTTGATGCCGGCCCGGATAAAGAAATATGCAGCGAGGAAGTGTATGTAATGCCTGCCACGTCAAATGCCCAGTTCTTTGTATGGTCTCCGGCTGATGGGTTGAGTGATGCAACTATACTTAACCCTGCTTTTAACGGAACTGATAGTGCTGAATTTGTGCTGACAGCGGCTGATGCTGCCGGATGCAAAACTGCTGATACCGTAAAAATTAAAGTCATTAGCTGTTACCTGAAAGTTCCTCAGGCCTTTACCCCAAATGGAGATGGGTTGAACGACCACTTCACCATTTTTGGTTCTTTGAGTGAATACGATATTAAAATTTGTAATCGCTGGGGAGAGTTGGTTTATACTTCATCAGATACGAATGAACTGAACGACCTCAACAAAGGCTGGGATGGCACATACAAAGGTAAAATGCAGGAACTAGGCACATTTGTTTATTACATTAGTGGAAAAGATGCGAGTGGAAATACGGTTTCCAGAAAAGGTAATCTTACTTTAATCAGGTAAACGTTATTTTTGGCACCATTTTTAGTAACCCTTTGTAAATTTTTTAATGAAATCTGTCTTAACTGCCCTGCTATTATTTGTTATTACTAATCTATCAGCTCAAAAAGATACCACAGTATTCAATAACATCAAAAAAGTAGAGACGAATGAATACGTGCTTAGCATTCCTGAAAAATGGAATAATGTTCCCCAGTTAGACGCCTCGTCAAAAGACCAGAAGTACGAGTTTACCGATGTGGCCCTTCCGCATTTATACAATAATACCCCTTTAACAGCCACCTTTATTTTGCGTAAAATGGAATGTGAAAGAAAGAGCGAGGGGGAGAATTTTCTAATTACTGAATTCACTTCTTATCCTGACCGTTTATGCCCGGCAGGTTATAATTATGAGTCGGATTCATTACAAATATGGAGTGGGGAAACGGCCACTCTTTTTAATACACATTATTACCGCAGAAGTAAAGTGAGTAATTTCAGTCGGTTCGATTTGGTAGCCTACAGCAGCAAGCGAAAGACAGCCTATTTGCTAACCATCACCTACCAATACAAAGACCCTACTTATATTATAGAGGCCGATTTGAAATTGAAGCAATATGCCTTGCGCATTTTTAAAACTTTGCTACTCAGATAATTAAAGGTATAAGGCTTACAGGTTAGTTGTACAGTACTTTTGCTACTATTAAATTCTAGAACATGATTATTTTATATCCTTTAGTGGTAGTAATTTTATTGATAGTTATTGGTCTAAGTGTATTCATTTACCGCATTAACAAGCGGGAGAATGACAAGTAATGTATAAACAAGAAAGGCTGCAGGAACTCTCCCGCAGCCTTCCTTGTTTAATATAAAACTAGGTTTTAGTGGTTACTGAGGTAAGAAGCAACTCCATCATGAGTATCTTTTAATCCTTCTTTGCCTTTCACCCAGTTAGCCGGGCAAACCTCCCCTTTCTCTTCAAAAAACTGTAAGGCATCTACTACCCGTATAGCTTCTTCAATATTACGACCAATAGGCAGGTTGTTAACCAATTGGTGCTGCACAATGCCGGCACGGTCAATTAGGAACAAGCCACGGTAGGCAATTAGTTCGCTGGTAGCCTGCATTTGGTTGTTATCATCAAAAAAATACTCACCGTTCAATACATCAAAGTTAGCAGATATAGTTTTGCTGGTATCGGCTACTACAGGGTAAGTAATGCCTTTAATACCCCCTTGTTTTTTATCTAACTGTAACCAACCCCAGTGGCTCTGTTCGGTATCGGTAGAGCAGGCTACAACAGCTACATTGCGTTTTTCAAATTCAGCTAATTGCTCCTGAAAAGCATGAAGCTCCGTAGGGCAAACAAAGGTGAAATCTTTGGGGTAAAAGAAGAAGATAACATACTTCTTTCCAAGATACTGGTCGAGAGAGAAATTTTCTACAATTTCTTCTCCGTTAATAACGGCCTGTGCTTTAAACGATGGGGCCTTTTTTCCAACTAATACTGACATAATGATTATATTTTAAATGATGAATAAATTCGATTAACGGGTGCAAATATATAAGGCTGCCTGAACCCTGGTAATGATTAACAGCATTTTTAGAAGAAGGTTTTTATACAATCTGTTTCAGCCGCTCTAATACATAAAAAACAGCGGGGCAAGTGGTTGAATTGAGCTGTGTAGTGTTGGGATACTCAAAAAAATCACCGCTGTTGGTATATGGGTATTTTTCGCAATCGCGCGGGCGGGCATCATAAATACTGCAATAGTTGCCGGGGCCCAGAAAAGGGCAAGGGCTCTTTTGTACTACATAATCGCCATCCTCGTCCAGTTGGAGGTATTTCTCAATCATATCACCCTGCTTCATACCCAGATATTTGGAAATTCGAACAATATCGGGCGATTTAAAACGAGGTGAAATAGTTTTGCAGCAACCGGCACATTGCAGGCAATCAATCTTAGAAAAGGCTTCATCGTGCAGTTCCGGTAATTGTTTTTCTATGCCTCGCATACGTTTAGCCTTTTCCAGAAACTGCTTGTTTTCCTTCTTCTTTTTGGCGGCTTCCTGTTTCCAGGTTTCGGGTTTAAACTGCATTGTGAATATTGTGTGAACACAAATAAAGGGAAACAAAATCCGAAACAAATACAAAAGCTATATTCGCACCTCGAATAAAACAATTCGATGACAAAAAATTTCTCTCCAGTTCCAGCTGTATTAATGCTAGCAGACGGAACCGTTTTTCACGGCACATCTTTGGGTAAAATTGGAACCACCACCGGTGAAATTTGTTTTAATACCTCTATGACCGGTTATCAGGAAATATTTACTGACCCCAGTTACTATGGTCAAATAATTATTATGACCAATGACCATATAGGAAACTATGGTGTAAAAACCGATGAAGTAGAATCTAACAGCGTGAAAATATCAGGCCTTATTGCAAAAAAATATGCCGGTAATATCTACTCCCGATTATCTGGTGAAAGTTCCTTACAAGAGTACTTTGAGAAAAATAATCTGGTTGGTATCAGTGATGTAGACACCAGGGCTTTAACCATCCATGTTCGGCAAAAGGGAGCGATGAATTGCATTATCAGTTCAGAGATTTCAGATCTAGAGGTATTGAAGAAGAAACTATCAGAAGCTCCTGATATGAATGGTTTAGATTTAGCTATTCAGGTTACCACCCCCGAACCCTACTTTTATGGGGATGCTAGTTCTGATTTAAAAGTAGCTGTATTGGATTGTGGCATCAAAGAAAATATTCTGAAATGCATGACTGACCGAGGCATATATGCTAAAGTGTTTAACGCCAAAACATCTTTCCAGGAGATGGAAGCATTTCAGCCCAATGGGTACTTCATTTCCAATGGGCCGGGAGATCCATCGGCCATGGATTACGCAATCAAAACGGTTAGGGAAATTCAGGCATCGGGCAAACCAGTTTTTGGAATCTGTTTAGGGCATCAGTTACTGGCTTTGGCAAATGATATACCTACGTTGAAGATGCACCACGGACATCGGGGGGCTAACCATCCGGTAAAAAATCTCATCACAGGACTTAGTGAGATTACCTCACAAAATCACGGGTTTCAGGTTTCTAAAGAAGCCATTGATAAATCATCTATTGTTGAGGTTACTCACGTAAATTTGAATGATAATACTATTGAAGGTATTCGTGTTAAAGGTAAAAGGGCATTTAGTGTGCAATATCACCCGGAAAGTTCTCCCGGCCCCCACGATTCACGTTATCTTTTCGATCAGTTTATTCAGGATATGAATGCTAATTAAGTAATGCAGAGTTTACTTTTGTTAGTGACTTGTTCCTTGTTTCTTGTTTCTTGCCAGAGCAATCAAAACCAGATTCCTGTTCTTGGGCATTTAGATTCAGCGGCTATAGCCTTAGATACAGCAATGCAATTGGGTTTTGAAAGTTCGTATGAGTATCACAAAACACTGGTGGTTAATAACAAACTGGTTTACGATATCGTTGGCTATGGAGGTCCGGCATCGAAAGGGGAATATGCAGTTTTGAGAAGAGAGGAAGGTAATAAGACAGATACTGTAAGTAAAGGTGTGCGAAATGGTGTGATAGCAGGTGCATATCTGGCTGATTCGAATCATGATAATTTGATGGAGGTGGTAATAGAAGTTAAAAATCCGGCTACTGATACTATCAGGAGTATTATACGTTTTGAAACTAATAGAGAGTAGCTGATTGGTTCTTACTTTATGTCAGTGTGTGATTATCTATTTAAATACATAAACTAAATATATGGCACAAATACAAAAAATACATGCAAGACAGGTTCTTGATTCCAGAGGAAATCCTACTGTTGAAGTAGATGTAATTACCAGCAACGGGTCACTGGGCAGAGCCATTGTTCCTTCAGGAGCAAGCACCGGAAAGCATGAGGCTGTGGAGCTTCGAGATAGTGATAAGAAGAAGTATCTCGGTAAAGGGGTGCTAAAAGCAGTAAATAACATTAATACAACCCTTGCCAGAGAAATTGAAGGCCTTAATGTGTTTGAACAAAATGCTATTGACCAGATAATGATTTTGTTAGACGGCACTCCTAACAAAGCTAAATTAGGTGCTAATGCCATCTTAGCCGTTTCTCTGGCAACAGCCAAGGCTGCTGCTGAGGAATTAGGAATGCCTTTATACAGATATGTAGGGGGGGTAAATGCAAACACACTTCCCATACCATTAATGAATATTTTGAACGGAGGTTCACATGCCGACAACAAAATAGATTTTCAGGAATTTATGATCGTTCCCACGGGTGCTGATTCGTTCAGTCAGGCGCTTAGAATGGGAGTAGAGGTGTTTCACCATTTGAAGTCCGTTCTAAAGAAGAAGAAATATTCAACAAACGTAGGTGATGAAGGTGGTTTTGCTCCGGAAATTGGAAGCAATGAAGAAGCTATTGAAACAGTACTGGCAGCTATAGAAGCGGCAGGCTACAAACCGGGCAAAGATGTTTTTATTGCTATGGATGCCGCTTCAACAGAGTTTTATGATGAGAAAACCAAACTTTATCATTTTCATAAAAGCAGCGGTAAGAAGTTAAAAAGCGAAGAGATGGTAGCTTACTGGGAGAGTTGGTGTAAAAAATATCCTATAGTTTCTATCGAAGATGGAATGGCTGAGGATGATTGGAAAGGATGGGAGTTGATGACCCAAAAGCTTGGCAGTAAAGTTCAGATAGTAGGAGATGATTTGTTTGTTACCAATGTAAAACGGTTGCAACAGGGAATAGATTCAAAAATAGCCAACTCAATTCTGGTGAAAGTGAATCAAATTGGCTCTCTTACCGAAACTATTAATGCGGTGAATCTGGCTACTAAAAATTCTTATACCTCTATTATGAGTCACCGCAGTGGCGAAACGGAGGATGTAACGATTGCAGATCTCGCTGTAGCACTTAATTGCGGACAAATAAAAACCGGTTCTGCTTCCCGTACCGACAGAATTGCCAAATACAATCAACTATTGCGCATTGAAGAAGAGTTAGGCCCTATGGCTTACTATCCGGGTAAAAGTTTTAAATACAAGAAGTGATAGCTTACTTAATTACACAAAAGGCATCCCGATTTAAGGATGCCTTTTTTTGAGTGCTGATTTCGGTTACCTTTAAGTGGCATGAAAGAACTACTGCTTACTCTTTTGTATCTCCTACTTGCTAATCTTCTGATTTTCCGTTTTAAGCGCTTACAGTTTTCAGCATTTAAACCATTTGTTACTGTATTGATTTTTAATATCAAGTTTCTGGTTGGAATCTTGGTATGGATGATATATACATTTTACTACAGTAACTATCGTCATAGTGATATTCATAAATTCTATCAGGATGCGTTGGTTTTGAATAGTCTTGCCCATGAACACCCGGTTTCATTCGCTAAAATTTTAGTTAATAAATACGACTCGTTCAGTTCAGATGCAACTGTGCATATGGCACATTGGTACAGGAATTTTGATGAATCACCATTTAACGAGAATCAGACTATTATCAAGTTGAATGCGCTGCTTATGTTTCTTACACTCAAAACGTATTTTATTCATGTCGTGTTTTTCTGCTTCTTTTCACTAATTGGTTGGGTTCTGTTAACAAATGCTGTTTTCTACCGCACAGGTTGGCCCGCTTCTATCATTTCCCTGCCGGTTATGATGTTACCATCCGTATTGTTTTGGACATCAGGAATACTAAAAGAACCTGTATTGGTTTTGGGTTTAGGGTTAACGGTATCGGCCATTCTATCGGGTAAAATTAATTGGAAGAACGCGGCTATGCTTTCAGCAGGATGTTTGATTATGCTTCATACAAAGTTTTACGTATTAGCCAGTTTGATACCTCCCATTGCTGCATTTCTTGTTTGTAAAAGAGATTTAGATGTCTCCGCAATTGTCGGAAAGTACATTGCTGTAAATGCAATTGCTTTTGTATTGGCATTCAATATTCATCAGTTTGTTCCAGGTATTAATCTGCAGCAGATGCTTATGAACAAACAGATGAACGCCATCAAAGAGGCGATGTATTTCAAGGCTGGAAGTCGAATTGATGTAGAACGAGTTAACTCTGATGTAAGCAGTGTTATCAAAGCAGGCCTTGCTGGTATTAGGAATGTAATTTTCAGACCTTATGTATGGGAAACTGAAAATGTTATGATGCTGGCCGGGGCCTTAGAAAATGTATTTATTCTTTTCATGCTCATACTTTGTATCTGGGCCGGAGTGAAGAATAACGAGAAGCAGTTAAATCTGTTTCTATTTCTGTTTAACTTTTCTCTACTGTATTTTGCTTTGGTCGGAATGGCCACACCAGTACTGGGAAACTTGGTGCGATACAAAGCCCCGGTATTACCCTTTTTTCTGTATGCTTTTTCTGTCTTAGTCAAGCCGGAAAAACTACCTCATCAATTAGAGTTTCTACGTAGAAAGCAGGTTGTTTAATACTTCTTGCTTTTGAAGATAGTAAACAGCATACGTATCCCCAGTATGTTTGACAGAACAAATCCTAATCCCCCGGGGATTGATATGTGTTTATAAAGCGGAGGAAAATTAACAGCAATAAGAATAGCAGAAGCCATCAATATGCAACCTATAATAAAACCTCCGGCAATGCGATTACTGGCTAAATCAATTTTCCTGGTTACATCATCCAGCCCTTCATGTTGTATAGAAACTTTCATTTCCCCTTTCTTAACCTTGCCAATAATCTCACGGATATCGTGTGGCAGAGTTTCTATCAGCGAAAAAGTATCTCGTGCAGAACCAAACGCACGCTTTAAAAGGTTTATCGGGTTAAACTCATCTGCCAATGTTTTATTGATATGCGGGGTAAGTTCCTTAATAATGTTCAAACTAGGATCCAGTCTATGCCCTACTCCTTCTATGGTTACAAAACACTTAGAAAGTAAAAAGTAATCGGGTGGCATTTTGATGGAGTATTTATTCACTAAGTCGAGTAAACGATTAAACAACTCCGACATACTTACCTGCTCAGCAGGCAGTGCATGATAGTCATTGATTAAATCTTCTACTTCATACTCAAAACTCTTGTTCCCCTCAAATTGCTGGCTAACCGCAATATTCTGCAGTCCCCAGATTAAACGAGCTGAATCCTTAGCGGTAACTCCATAAACTATGTCAGCAAAAAACTCAATGTCATGTTTTAATACTGTGCCCATCATTCCAAAATCGATAAAGCAAACTTTGTTGCCGGGCATAGCAAACAAATTTCCCGGATGTGGGTCGGCATGGAAAAAGCCATGTTCAAATATTTGCTGAAACAGTGCGAACATGCCATTTTTGGCCAACTCATGACCATTAGCTCCAATCTTTTCAAGCCCTTTTACATCATAGGGATGCACTCCGTCAATAAACTCCATGGTTAGCAGTTTGCGGGTAGTATATTGTGGATAATATTTGGGAACATAGACCAGTTCACTTTTTTCAAAATTACTGGCAAAGCGTGCCAGATTGTAGCCCTCATGGGTCAGGTCAACCTCTTTGTGTATGGCTTTATCAAAAGCACGAACTATACCAACAGGGTCAAGTAGTTTCATGATGTTTCGCTCTTCCATTTGACGAGCGATATACTTCATAATGATAATGTCGAGCTCAATTTTTTCAATAATATCAGGTCTTCTTACTTTTAAAACAACAGCAGAGCCATCTTTTAGCTTGGCTTTATGAACCTGAGCTATGGACGCGCTGGCAAAGGGTTCATCGCCAAATTGCGCAAATACGTCCTCAATGTTAGCGCCTATTTCTTCTTCAATAATTTGTCTGGCCTGCTCTGACGAAAACGGAGGAACTTTGGTTTGCAGCTTTTCAAACTCTGCAACCAACTCAAGAGGAATTACATCCGGACGGTTACTAAGTATCTGTGCCAGTTTAATGTAAGTAGTGCCCAACTCTTCAACCGCCATACGTACGCGTTCCCATTTGGTATGGCTGTGAATATTTTCAATTGTATCCGGTGAAAGGAATGCCTCTACCACTTTAGCTCTTACTGATACACCGGCATCATTCAGCATATCCTGAAATCCATACTTGATCAGTATCCCGACTATTTCTCGATACCGTCTGAGTATTTTAAAATTCATTCCCAAATTCATGTGCTCACAAATTAAATAGGTTCTGTAAAGATGTCTAAATGATATCAATCAGCGCAGAAAATATCGAGGACATGATAAATGTACGGAAGCTGCCTATTTTACCATACTGCTGTTTACATTGATTCATAAACAAACCAATCTTTCTTTGCACTTTCGCCATTGTTATGTGGAAGAATGTTCAAAAAAGACTTTCAGATTTACCTTCATCCATTAAAAGTCCGTATTTTATTGGGGCGGTGCTTTTTGCAGTATGGATGTTGTTTTTTGATGACAGTAATCTTGTTTCCCAGTATAGAAAGCATGCCGAATTATCGGATTTACTTCAGAAGAAAGAGTACTATCAGGAGCAGATAGAGAAGACTGATAAGGAATTTGCTGAGTTGAATTCGAACCCAGCCACACAGGAAAAATTTGCACGTGAACATTATCGGATGAAGCGCGATAATGAAGATGTTTTTGTGATTGTTCCGGAAAAGTAGAATCAACTTTTATCTTCACTGCATGATTTTATCACTTACCCCGAAAAATTTTACGGATTACGAATTGGTTGACTGTGGCAATTTCAAAAAGCTGGAGCGCTTTGGTAGTTTTCTAACCATTCGACCTGAGCCTCAAGCCGTTTGGGATAGTTCAATGAGTATGGCTGAATGGGAAAAAAGAGCACATGTAATGTTTATTCCTAAATCTTCAAGCAGTGGCGATTGGAAAAAATTAAAAGCCATGCCTGATCAATGGGCAGTTAAGTATAAACTGAATGGTGGTAGTGAAATACAAATGCGCTTGGGTCTTACCTCTTTTAAGCATGTAGGGGTGTTTCCCGAGCAAGCCGTTAACTGGGATTTTATTGCCGGTTCTGTTAAGCAATTGAAAACCACTTCGCCTAAGTTTCTAAATCTCTTTGCCTACACCGGGGCGGCATCTCTTGCTGCCCGGGCTGCAGGGGCCGATACCTCACATCTTGATTCTATCAAACAGGTAGTCACATGGGCCAAAGAGAACATGGAATTAAGTCGGCTCGAGAATATCCGGTGGATTGTAGAGGATGCTTTAAAGTTTGCAAAGCGTGAGGTAAAACGGGGCAACAAGTATCAGGGAATTATTCTTGACCCTCCCGCGTTTGGACATGGCCCGGATGGCGAAAAGTGGAAGCTTGAAGATAATATTAATGAGATGATGAAAAATGTGCTTCAGTTGTTAGATTATAAAGAGCATTTTTTGATTCTCAATGCCTATTCTCTGGGCTTTTCTTCTATGATACTGGAGAACTTAGTTCAACAGAATTTTAACGCAGAAAATTTGGAAATAGGGGAGCTGTATCTTCAAGATACATTTAAAAAGAAGCTACCTTTGGGTGCCTTTGCCCGATTCAGAAAAGGCTGATAGCTGAAGCGCTTTTCAGGATAGAAGATATATTACTATCGCTTTATTCTCTGGCAAGTTAAACTTCCTTCCATATCTACACTTATGGCTGTAAACTCACCCCTATTGAGCAGATCTGTCAGCAAGAACTTACTTTTTGGACTGGCTGAAAATTGAACTAATGGTTTCAAGTCAGAAGAAAATAAGAGCGTTTCATTTTTACCTTCATCTCTTATCCGAAGGTATTTTTTCCCGAAAATGTCTATTGTAGAAATATGTGAAATATGAGTTTGATTTAGATTGGCGGAGGCTGTAAACGCATGTTTATTGTTATAAGATCTTATCTGATTTCGGTTTGCAGCATAGTAAGTAAAGGCAGAGTCTGAGCTGACGTTTACTGTAAATGAATACACAGAATCAATTAGTGGTATTATTTTATCATTTCCATCCGATGATATTTCTGTGAGCTGATTGGCCGATGCATGAATTACCTTAAAATCATTAGACCATTGAGCAATTGCCGGACAATTGCCACCCGTGTACAGGTTACTTATGCTCCATTTGGTGTTTCCTTTAATATCGAGCAGCGTTGCGATGCCGTTTTCACTAAATGAAAGGAGGAAGTTGTTTGTTCTTAAACTAAGAGCTTGTAGTGAGTAATTGCAAACACCCAGACCACTGCGCGGACTCCATCCTGCTAAAGGCTTTCCATTCGCTTCATATCCATAGATGTTACCATTTATGCACGGAACAAATATGGATGCTGTTTTTTTCGAAACATCGGTTACCAGAGTAAGTCCTGCTGATGCTTTTGAACTTAAACGTAAAGGGTAAGATGCAATGTCATTTCCGGCTTTATCCAAAATGTAAACAAACGAGGCGGTGTTAAACACCAGTTGGAACGTATTATTGTTGTAGTAGTCTATTTGTTGTACCTCACCTAACACAGGCGCTTCAACATTTTTTGAAAACAGGATTTGGCCCGATTGATTTACCAGGTAAACGGTATTGTCAGTATCCTGAACAAAAATCTCCCTATCGTTTTTCTGTTTGTTGGTGATTAGCTGCGGGGTAAAATTACTACCAGACAGAAGTTTTGTTTTCCAGAGAATTTCGGCTGTAGGGTTGTTGGCTTCTCCGGCTTTAAGAAAAACATGGGAGTTGATTTTGTTCTCTTCAAAAGTGGAGAAGGTTAGAATGGTATTAAACGATTTTACAAACTTATGCAGTGAAGAGTTCTCCGGTATAAGATGTTTCAACAGATAGTCGCTTCGTTGGGTATTAATGTATAAAACCCCGGTATTGGAAATTAGAGCACCCTTGCCGGCATTCAGAAAAGTCTTGTCCTTAATTAGTGTCTCTCCATTACTTATTTTTTCCAAAGAAAGTTTGAGTACATCAGAATTGTTGCAGAACAAGGCCACCTCTTTAGTTACGGCTACAAAACAGTTATTAAATGAAACCAGACTGTTTGGATACAATTGATTGATAACTCCACCGTTTCGGAGGCTGAAAATTTCACTGTCACGAAAAGTATCAATAGCTATTGGATTGCCGCCATCTGCAGCGATGAAGTTTTTTAACCCTCGTAACGCAGCATTTTTATCCGATATAGTAGCGATAAAAACATTCTGACTGATGTAGTTTTCATTCAGTGGCTCTATTACAGCAAATGCCTTGGCCGGTAGTAGCCAGTTACTGAAATATTTTTCTGCAATATTGACTGAGCCAGTATTCTTTGCTTGGTTTATATTGATCAAACTCACATTTACGAATGATGCGTTATCTGGAATGTTTCTGAAAAGCAAATTTTCTGATGTGTTGTTGGCATCAGGCTTTTGTTTTTCGTTATAGGCAACTGCTGTTCCATTAAGTTCCATTTGGTCATTCGTAAAGTTTACCTGATATCTGCCCCAGATGGCATATTCTTTCAAGTCATTTAACAGCGGACTTTTGCCTGAGATTAAAGCCACCGGCAGAATTATGTCTGTTTTGCTGAAGTTGATATACAGGTTTAAATCTGAGAGTTCAAGTTTACCCTTGATAGATTGAAAGTTTCTGTCATTGTTCAGATTCTCTCCGTTTAAAACACATGTTATTGAATTTTCAATCAGAAAAGGGGCAAAGCTAAAAGCCAGAATATTGTTCAGCTTACAGAAACTAAGTTCCTTGCCGTTGCGGAGAGCCACATCAACCACTTTATTGTTTTTGAATATACGCACCTTAACTGTTTTCAATTGGGGCGATGATTGCACTCGGTTCAGTATGGTGTTGTCATTAACACCACTTAGCCCGATTGTATATAGGAAATCAAACTCAGAAGCAGAGGTTAAATGGAGAGAAGCAATGGTTTGTCCGGAACTGATTGCTTCACTTAGGGATTTATCACTATGGAGTAGTGTCTGAATTATATCTATCTCATCTTGCAGTTTCTGAATGGCAGCAGTTTTTTTCAGCTCTGCTCCTGTAGTTGTTGTGCTCAGTTTTTCATTAAACTGCGACCAATCTTTCACCTTTAACACAGCAATGGCCGATTTAGGGATGGCATCAAATGTATCGTTACCACTAAATACAAATAAATAGATAGCCATACCAGCCAGTGCAGCAGTTAGTATAGCCAAGGGTAGTGAAGATTTTTTAATGAAATTCATTTTGCGAAACTATTTTCATTTACTTCGTATCAGCGACTCACTTATAAACTACATGCTGTGCAAAAAGGCCTATTAATAACTGCTTCTTTATCCGGATTACTGGCTGTAATACTTGGTGCCTTTGGCGCACACGGGCTTAAACCTATGGTTTCTGGTTATCAACTTGGTATTTGGGAAAAAGCTGTGCAATATCAGTTTTATCATTCCTTTGCTCTACTGATTTGTGTTTTATTAATGAATCAGCGCTATTCAGTGTGTTTGAGAAATGCATCTTTTTGTTTCATTGCCGGAATATTTTCATTTTCCGGCTCACTCTATTTGTTGGCTACTAATGATATGAACCATATTCCAACTTTAATACTTGGTCCTATTACACCATTAGGAGGACTTTTCTTCATGGCGGGCTGGCTGCAAATGATGCTAAGTGCCTGGAAAAAAAGTTAGCATTCAGGGGTCTACATCTATGTTTACATCCACGCTTTTTAGTTCTGCAATAGCTTTCATTTTATCTACTATTGACTGAAGTGCATTCTTAGAACGCTGCAACTCTATCTGCTGCAAGCCACTTTTTATCAGAATCTCGCGAATGTAAAAGTTGTTTATTTTAGAAATAAATGGGGTTGATGGCCCCAGAATATTCGCAGTATTGGTTTTGCGTAACTCATTGGCTAAAAACAAGGAGGCTTTTTCTATAGTCTGAATAGTTTTGTGTTTAAGTGTAACTTCTATCATACGAATAAAAGGGGGATACTGAAACTGCATTCGGGTAAGCCTTTCGGTTTCATACATCTTTTTATAATCACTGTTTAACACATTTTGAATTACAGGATGTGCAGGGTCAGAGGTCTGAATCAGTACTTTCCCTTTTTTATGTTTTCGACCGGCTCTTCCGGCTACCTGCATCATCAATTGAAAGGCCCTTTCATGAGAGCGGAAACCGGGATGATGAATCAACTGGTCTGCATGAATAATACCCACCAGACTCACATGGTCAAAATCTAATCCTTTGCTCACCATTTGAGTACCTACCAGAATATCTACCTCTCTGTTTTCAAATTGAGCAATAACATTCGCGTGGCCATTTTTAGTTTTGGACGAATCATAATCCAGTCGGCTAACTCTGGCTGCTGGGAAGATCTCAGCAATTTCATCTTCTATTTTTTCGGTTCCCATACCCACAATATCCAAGTCAATGGCACCGCAACTTTTACACTTGTCAACGGCTTTTTCAAAATATCCGCAGTAGTGACATTTCAGCTGATTAGAGAACTTATGGTAGGTTAAGCTAACATCACAGTTTTTGCATTTGTAAACGTAATTACACGTTTTGCATACCTGATAGTTAGCAAACCCTCTTCGATTCAGAAATAAAATAACCTGCTCTTTATTTTTTAAAGCGAAACTGATTTCATCAACTAACTGAGATGTAAAACTGCCCTGCATCCGCTTCCATTTGGTTTCGTCTTTTATGTTGGCAATAGAAAACCCCGGCATTTCAATGCCACCATAGCGTTGGTGGAGAGTCACCAAGCCATATTTACCTTTTTCAGTATTGTAATATGTTTCTACCGATGGAGTGGCAGTTCCCAAAATCACTTTGGCCTGAAACATGGATGCCAATACAATAGCAGAGTCGCGTGCGTTATATCTGGGTGCAGGATCTATTTGTTTCATGGAGTTATCGTGCTCCTCATCTACAATCACTAATCCAGGATTTTGGAAGGGAAGAAACAATCCACTTCGGGCTCCAATCAGAATTTTATAATCACCCCGAAGAATTTTATTCCAGATTTCTACCCTTTCATTTTGATTAAACTTGGAGTGATAAACGCCCACACTATTTCCGAATATTTTACGAAGTCGGTTAATGATTTGGGCGGTCAAAGCTATTTCGGGTAGTAAATACAGTACCTGTTTACCTTCGGCAATAACCTCTTTTATTTTTTCTATATAAATATTGGTTTTGCCGCTGCCTGTTACTCCATGTAACAGAACTACATTTTTAGTTTGAAAATGTTCGTTAATCGATTTGAGTGCCTGCTGCTGTTCATGACTCAAATCGGGTGAATCTACTTCCTCACTTCTTAAATTGCCTAAGCGGGAAACTTCCATTTTGAATTCTGTAAAAACACCCCGCTTAATCAAAGCCGATAAAACTGCCGAGGAACTTTTAGATAACTGAAGCAATTCGTTTTTGCGTATGTATTTGGTTTTTTTATCCAGTTGTGTGTAGGCCAGCAATAATTCTACCTGCTTCGGAGCCCGGCTTAGTTCCTCGTAAATTTTCTCCAGGTCATCAACATGATTATACCTTTCATGGAGTTTTACAAATGTTTCCGTTTTGGGTTTAAAACGTTCCGTTATCTCTTCTGATGAAATAGCTATGCCCAAATTGAAAAGTGTTTTTAAAAAAGGATACACATTTTTCTTCTTAAGCAAATCCTGTATCTGCGGCACCTTGATTTCCTGTTGTGCCCTCAAAGCCTGCACAATCAAAAATTCTTCATTAGACAGGGTTTCGAAATCACCCTCGTAGTTCTGATTGTATTTAATACGGGTTTCGCTACTGAGCTTAAGACCGGAGGGAAGAGCGGCATTCATTACCTCGCCTTCTGTACACAGATAATATTCACTCATCCATTTCCAGAATTTTAGCTGTGTTTCGGTTACAATTGGTTCTTCTTCTGCGATGGTTTCAATCAGTTTGGTATCTACCTGCGGTTTTTCAAAATGAATTCGCTTAACAATAGCAGAATAGTACTTGTTTTTGCCAAACTGCACAATGACCCTTTGCCCTATCTTGACAAATGAAACCAGATCAACAGGAACTACGTAGGTATATGCCTGCGGAAGTTTCAGCGGTAGTATAACATCTATATAGGTAACTGTTGATGACATGGCGGCAAAGTAAAAGATAATACTAAATTCGTTTCAATTGATTTTTATGAAGTATCTGCTATTACTCTCTCTCTTCTTTTCGATATCCTTATCCGCTCAAACCTTTTCATCCATTATTAATCAGCCGGTTCCTGATGACGGAACAGAAATAGCTTTCGATATTACCGTAAACGGACTTCCTGTGGTTGTAGATACCACTTTTGGGATAGAACAGATTTGTTTCAGCATGACTCATACATGGGACGATGATATGGAGATAAAGCTAAAGTCACCCGATGGAACTATTGTTTCACTATTTAGTCATGTAGGTGGAGATGGAGATGATTTTACCAACACTTGTTTGAATATGACTGCTCCTGTCACCCTTTCATCAGGTGCAGCTCCGTTTACGGGCACCTACAAAGCTCAGGGTGATATGGGAGGGTTCAATAACGGCCAAAATCCGAACGGAGTTTGGCAATTGATATTACATGACACTTACCCCTTTGCCGATCAGGGATTTTTTATCGGCTGGAATATTACCTTTAGCAATCATCCGGCTATTCCATTTTCTTTTTCTTCCTCCAATCTTCCTTTGGTGATTATTCATACCAACGGACAGACTATACTCAATGAACCTAAAATAGAATCCTCCTTTGAAATTATCGACAATGGACCAGGAAACAGAAATCATATAAATGATACAACTTTTGCTTACTCCGGCAAAATGATGGTTGAGTTACAGGGTTTTTCCGGCCCCAGTTATCCCAAGAAGAACTATGATTTTGATCTAATTGATACAGCTGGAGATAAAATAGATACTACCCTATTAGGTTTACCAGCCGAAAACGACTGGATACTAAAAGCAGAATATTTAGATGTGAGTTTGATGGCCAATCCGCTTACCTACGAAATGAGCAGAAGAATGGGGATGTATGCGCCACGCACAAAGTATTGCGAAGTAGTCATCAACGGAGAGTATATGGGTGTTTATTCACTTACTGAGAAAGTAAAGCGGGGTAACAACCGGCTGGATATTGCCAAGCTAAGCCAAGAGGATACCACGGGAAATGAACTGACAGGTGGTTATATTATTGAAATGAACATTAATGGAGACCCGGCCGGTTGGAATTCGGTTTATCCACCTATAAATAATGCTACTTGTAATTTTCCGGTTGAGTTTAAGAATGTATATCCCAAGAGTAATGAGATTCAGCCGCAGCAGTTTAATTACATTAAAACCTTTGTAGATAGTTTTGAAGTAGCCCTGCAAAATGATTCAGCCGATCCCAATACATGGAGAGAAATGGCCTCGGAAAAATCATTTATCAATTTTCAGATTGTAAATGAGTTTAGTGCCAATTACGATAGTTACGGACGCAGTACATATATGTATAAGGAAAAAGTAACTGATGGAAACAAGCTGCATATTGGCCCCCCCTGGGATTACGACCGTGCTTATGCAGCTGGTACCGAAACCGGATGGGTATGGTTAAACACTCATCCGTATTGGCCATTTCCTTTTTGGTGGAGCAAGCTGAATAATGACACTACTTATCTTCGAAAGCTTTACTGTCGCTGGACTTCATTGCGAATGCATACATTAAGTAATGATTCGTTCTATGCATTTATAGATTCAACAGCATCTTTGTTAGCTGAGGCTGCTCAGAGAAACTTTTTCAAATGGGGTGAGTTAGGAGTGGATAGTTATTCAACTGCTGTAACCCGGTTTAGAAATTATGTGACCGATCGTTTAGCCTGGATGGATGCGAATATTCTGCCTAACGGTGAAACCGTTCCCTCCGTATATTTAGCAGATACAACCTTATGTAAAGGGGGCGTTATATCGATCGACAGTTCTTTGAATCTAAGTTATAAGTGGAGTACTGGTGACTCCTCTACTACGTTGGTTATAAATCAAGCCGGCCAGTATAGCATTACGGTAAAAGATGCCTACGGATGCTTCTCTATGGCCGCTGCGCAGATTCATGTAAGCGAACCGAATGCCTATTTTGTTTCACAGATAGACTCCGGTAAAACATTTTGGTTCAGTCCCGTTGATACGGGTTTAATAATTTACAACTGGCAGTTTGGAGATGATTCGGTTTCTTCATCTGTTAGCCCATATCATGTGTACGACACGGCCGGCATGTATGCCGTTACGTTGATGGTAACGGACTCAATAGGATGCAAAGCCTACGCAAATGATACGGTTACCTTTAATCCGCCAGTTATTTTAGCGATGCAAGATGAGATACTTACATCCACCAGAGTTCTTCCTAATCCTTTCAGTGATTTTATTTACGTGTATCAACCGGAAGGTGCATCGGAAGGAATGATCACAATTAAAGATATAACTGGTCGTTTGGTGTTTAATAGTATAATCATGAGTAATACAATGGTAATACCTACTTCATACTTTAAACCGGGAATCTATTTGCTCTCTATAGCAAACCCGCACGGATATAAACAGGCTGAAAAACTTGTAAAATATTAGCGTGTTATGAAGAATGAAGTATGGACTAAGCTTGCTATAATTCTTCTGTCTTTTTCAATCAGATTCACTTATGCCGTAGAGAATTATGGTAATCGTATTTTTGTATCGGCAACTAACCCGCAGGATTTCAATGCTGTTATAAATGATTTTCAACAACAGCTTGAAAAAAGTGTAGGACAGAAATTTTCGCTTATCCCCGCACAGGGTGACAGAGGTATTATCTTGATAAAGCTGGATGAAAAGCCCATTAAAGAGTATGAAGCCCGAATGAATAATCATACAGGGGAATCTTTCCTGATTCAATCGGATGGGCAAACGTCTTTGAAGATTGTATCGTATTCAAACCAAGGACTTATTAATGGTATTTATACATATCTGCACAAATTGGGCTTCAGATGGTATCAGCCGGGCGATGAAGGAAGTTACATCCCGGCTTTAAAAGATGTTTCTATTCAATGTGATGAAGTTGTAGAGCCTGCTTTCGAGCTAAGAAATTTCTTCGGAACTTTTGGAACGCCCAGAAATAATTTAATAGATAAGGAGAAAAAGATAGACCGGGAATGGAAGTTATGGCTTACCCGAAACAGAATGGGAGGTGAAAACAGCTTACCGGGTCATTCGGGTAATGAGTTTTTGAGGCGGAATATGGATGCCCTCAAATTACATCCGGAATATTTGGCAATGAATACCGGTAAACGTTGTGAGCCTGCAACCGGTGCCAAATTTTGCAGCAGCAATCAGGGATTTCAGCAGTTGTTTGTGATGGATATGGTATCGCAGCTTAATAAACTGATGTCAGGCGGTAAGGCCTTAAACCAGTATATTGTTTCGGTTGAACCGTCAGATGGAGGCGGGTTTTGTCAATGCGAAAATTGCTCCAAGCTGGGTACCAATAGTGACCAGATTTTTTTTCTAGCCAACCTGGTCGCCAGAGAGTTTCAAAAAATTTCACCCAAGGCTTTTGTTCATCTATATGCATATAATACACACGCGGCTCCTCCCATTTTTGATCTGGAACCTAATGTCCTGATTTCATTAGTGCCCTATAAGTATCAGAAATACGCCAAACCGGGGGATATGATTGAGGCCTGGGCTCAAAAAAGCTCTAATGCTTTTATCCGAGATTATTATGGTTTACCTACCGTGAATGTGGACAAGCCATTAGGAACGATATGGCTGGAGAATAAGTTAAAATACTGGCATAAACTGGGTATTCGGGGAGTTACACTGGAGAGTTCGTACAGTGTTGGTGCTACCGGGCCTGGCCTTTATCTTTTTTCAAGACTTAGCTGGGATATGAATGA
This sequence comes from Chitinophagales bacterium, assembly GCA_046329535.1. Lineage (GTDB taxonomy): Bacteria > Bacteroidota > Bacteroidia > Chitinophagales > LD1 > Bog-950. The sequence continues at coordinate 78,741 of JAXLUN010000003.1, read as the reverse complement.
AAGTGCTGATAAGATTCTGGCTGAGTATTATCGTAATTCATATGGAGAGGCATCTGATATAATTGCTCAGGCTCAGGAAGAATTGGTCAGTGATACATCGGGTAAATGGGTCGCACTAAAGGCACTAATGCCCAAAATACAGTCTAAAGTTAACGGAATGAATTTGTCTCATGCTCAGAAACAACGCTTAACGGCCTATAAATCCTATCTGCTTTATCTAAAGTATTTTTCCGATTGGCAGCAAAGCAGTAAGACCGGCATTAACCAGGCAGCAGAAAAACTTTTAAAATTCTCGTGGGGAATCCTCCGAAACAAAATGGTGCATCAGTTTTCTGTTACTAACTATCTGCTTAAAACCGGAGCTTCGGTTAAGTATGTTAATCAGCGCTGGAGTTACAAGAAAGGGAAAACTGAAAATGGCGATGCTGCCTTTGCGGAAGTGAAAAACATAACCGATGAAGAGATTGAGAAATTGTTTGAACAGGAGTGTGAAAATATAGCCGCGCTGAAGTAATATTCAATCAACCACCGGGTGTCGTTTAAATTCTTTGGTTTCGTCAAAGAGCTTACGGTAAGTGATATGCCGCTTGGCTAATTTACCTCCTAATGTTTCGCAGGTGCGCAGCATTTTTATATTAAAGTCGCCAATCCATACCAGTTCAATTTCATCCCATCGTTTTTTGGAGCGCACCACTTCATCGGCTGCCATGACAATGGCACCTTCAATTCCTTTTTTCTGATGTTCGGGTGTTACCCCGAAAATAATTCCGAATATTTTCCGGTTACTTCGGTCGAATGTTTTAAGCCACAAAAACTTCAGCTTGCCCCATAAATTAAGGTTGCCGTTTACGTGCTTAAACCAGCCGTTCAGTTCGGGCAGCATAATAAACATGGCAATAGGTTCCTGTTTGTAATAACCAAACCAGGCCAGGTAGTCAATCAGTACCGGTTTCATACTACTGATAACTTTCCAGGCCTGCTCTGTACTCATTTCTTTAAAGTTGGGCAGGAACTTCCACGTTCGGTTAAATATGCTTCTGAAATCTTCGGCATACACTTTCAGCTTATTTTTTTCAATATGCCGGAAAGAATAGTCACTCCCCCTTCTTAATCGTTCCATAACCGCCACATACTTTTCCGGACGCGGGGCATTAATATCAATTGAAAAGGAATACTGTTGAAAATAATCTTTGAACCCGTAGGTTTCAAACAACTGAATGTAGTATGGCGGATTATAGTTCATCTGGTAAGTGGCAGGGGAGAAGCCCTCAACCAGAAGTCCCCACCAGGCATTCCGTTCGCCAAAGTTGATGGGCCCATCCATGGCCTCCATGCCTCTTTGCTGTAGCCAGTGTTTAGCGGTATCAAAAAGAAGATTGGCTGCTTGCTGATTATTGATACACTCAAAAAAACCACACCCACCGGTAGGCTGTTCTTCTGTTTTAGCCGTTTTATGATTAATGAAAGCAGCTATGCGTCCGATAGTTTTTTCCTCATCCACCAATATCCATCGAGCACACTCACCATGATCGAAATACTTATTCTTTTTCGGGTCAAAAACCTTCTGCACATCCTGACGCAGCGGAGCAATCCAGTTGGCGTCTCCCTCATATAGGGTAAATGGCAACAGCAGGAATTTTTCCTCAGTAGTTTTATCAGTAACCTCAACAACACGCATCATAGCGCGATAAATTTAATAAGCGTTTGCCATTTTTAAAGCAGGCTTGTGAATTACTTGTCGGGCTGAAGAAACGGATAACGGTAATCAGTAGGTGGAGTAAATGTCTCTTTGATAGTGCGGGGCGAAACCCAACGCAGCAGATTAATCATACTTCCGGCCTTATCATTCGTACCGGAACCACGGCTACCACCAAAAGGTTGCTGACCAACCACCGCACCGGTGGGTTTATCATTAATATAAAAATTACCGGCAGCGTTTTGCAGGTTTTTGGTGGCGTATTCAATGGCATAACGGTCCTGTGAAAGAATAGAACCGGTAAGCGCATAAATCGAAGTGGAATCAACCAGGGCTACGGTTTCTTTAAACTTATTTTCATCATACACATAAACAGTCAACACCGGCCCGAACAACTCTTCGCACATGGTTACATACTTCGGGTCTTTGGCTTGTATGATGGTTGGTTCAACAAAGTAACCGCTGCTCTTGTCGTAGTTGCCACCGGCAATAATCTCCGCATCCTTATCTTTTTTAGCCGCATCAATATAGGCCGCTAGTTTGTTAAAGCTCTTTTCGTCAATAACGGCATTAATAAAGTTGGTCAGGTCTTCGGTAACACCCATCCGCATAGTCTTTAAATCAGTCAGCACCAATGTCTTTACTTCCTGCCAAAGGTTAGCCGGAATATAAGCGCGCGATGCAGCCGAACATTTCTGCCCCTGATATTCAAACGCGCCTCTCGAAATAGCCGTTGCTACCACCTTGGCATCGGCCGATGGATGTGCCAGTATAAAATCCTTTCCGCCCGTTTCACCTACTATGCGCGGATAGGTTTTGTATTTATGAATGTTGTTGCCGATTGTTTTCCAGATATTTTGAAACACAGCCGTTGAGCCGGTAAAGTGAATGCCGGCAAAATCGGGATGAGAGAAAATGATATCTCCCGCTTCAGGGCCGTCCGGATAAATCAGGTTAATAACACCATCGGGTACGCCCGCCTCTCGGAAAATTTTCATCAGCACATAAGCGGAATAAATCTGGTTATCCGAGGGTTTCCAAACCACCACATTTCCCATCATAGCGCAGCAGCTGGGCAGGTTGCCGGCAATAGCCGTAAAGTTAAACGGAGTCAGCGCATAAATAAACCCTTCCAGCGGTCGCCATTCGCTGCGGTTCCAGATACCGGCAGAGCTTTGCGGCTGCATGGAATATATCTCGGTCATAAACTGCACGTTAAAGCGCAGAAAGTCAATAATCTCGCAGGCCGAATCAATCTCGGCCTGAAAAACATTTTTCGATTGCCCCAGCATGGTAGCCGCATTCAACTCAGCACGATAAGGACCTGCAATTAATTCAGCCGCTTTTAGAAAAATAGAGGCCCGGTGTTCCCAATTTAAATCAGCCCATTTGGTTTTAGCTTCCAGCGCAGCGCTGATAGCCTGCTCTACATGTTTCTTTTCGCTTCGGTAGTAATGACCCAGCAAATGCTGATGGTCATGTGGCGGATGAATGGACATTTTCTTTCCATCTCTTATTTCCTTGCCGCCAATATACATGGGTATATCGCGCACCTCGGCACGCATAGCTGCAATTTTATGCTCAATGGTTCCCCGCTCGGGTGAGCCCGGGGCATAACTCTTTACCACTTCATTTTGTGCCGTTGGAACTTTGAAAAATCCGGTTGCCATATTGAAATATTAAATGTTCTGAATAATAGAATGCCTTGTTATTTGCCGAAGAATGCTCTGAAAATATCCATGCCGTTGGCGTAAACCATTAAAGCAATAATGAGTAAGAAACCCACCTTGTTTACATTTTCTACCGCGCGGTCGCTCAGCTTAATGCCCGTTATCATTTCAAACAAAAGCAGAATGACATAGCCGCCATCTAACATGGGGATAGGTAACAAGTTGGCTACGGCCAGCATAAGCGATATGAAAGCCGTGAGTTGCCAGAAAGCAAGCCAGTCCCACGCAGCGGGAAACAGAGAGCCGATGGTGCCTACACCACCCAGTTGCTTATAGCCCTGCACATCGCGGTTAAATACCAGTTTAAACTGCTTAAAGTAATCGCGTATTTTTTCGTAAGCAATCACCGCTCCCTTGCCAAACGACTGGAAGAAACCATACTTCGTCTCCACAATATCCAGATAGCCCTTGTAGTCGTGCATATCCTGTGGCGGGCGGAAACTCAGCAAACCGGTTGCCGGCACTTTAACCGAGGTGCTCAGCGTATCGGTGCCGCGCAGGTAGGTAATCTTTACCTCCTGCTCTTTCAGGTTAGCCAGATAGGTGCGAGCCTCCTGAAAATAGTGAACCGTTGAATCATTAATAGCCACAATCACATCACCCTTTTGCAGTTTACCTTTTATTACCGTTTCGGCAGCAAAGTCGCCTACCATGCAGGGGATACGGAAATCAATAAACCCTTTGGCGCGGGTAGCCACAGCCTTCTTCACAAAGTCAGAAGGTATCATCACCACCGTTGGCATACCATCTCGCATTACCTCTACGGTCTGCACATCATCCAGTAACAGTTCTTTGGGTATCGAGTTAAAGCTTTCAAACTTCTTTCCGCCATCATGCGAAATGATAATGTCGCCATCTTTAAACCCGGCCCCGAGCGCCAGACTATCGCAACTAATACCATACTTGGCATTCTCGGCAGGCAGATAAGCTTCGCCCTGGGTAAAGGTGAGCATCGAGTAAATAAGCCAGCCCAGCAATACGTTCATGATAATACCACCTAACATGATGATGAGTTTCTGCCAGTTCTTCTTGGCGCGGTATTCATCGGGCTGTGGTTCGGTATCCAGAAAACTATCGTCCATACTCTCGTCCACCATGCCGGCAATTTTTACATATCCCCCCAGCGGAAACCAGCCAATACCATATTCGGTATCGCCTATCTTCTTTTTAAACAGGGCAAAGTTCAGTAAGGTAGGTACGGGAAACAGGAAGTCGAAAAACAGATAAAACTTCTCTACGCGGGTCTTAAACATACGCGCAGCTATAAAGTGGCCGAGCTCGTGAATCAAGACTAATATGGAAAGGCTGAGTAGTAACTGTGCGGCTTTAATGAGCATGCTGAAAGGTTCATTTTAATGAGGCGCAAATGTATCAAAAAACAGCAGGCAAGGGGCATTAGTTGATAGCCGGTGGGCGCCCCCTGCGGGCCGGGCTGTCCGTTGCAACTCCTCGCTCAACCCATCAAGCCACCCACGCTGCGGGGTTTCCACTGCCATCCCTGGCGCGAAACAGCCGCCTTTCATACCCTCTGCGACTCAGATAATATCGGGCTGTGTGGCTTTTTGGCTTTAAGCCCTCCTATAAGGAGGGTTTGGTAGGTGTTGTATTGAACCTTCGCACCTTAATACCTTACACTCAAAATCACTCCTTCACCAACTTCCCCCTCCCAAGCACTCCTTCGTGCTCTATGGTTGTAACATATACACCCTTACTTAAATCACTTACCTCCACAACAAACTGTAACGCCTCAACCATCAGCTTCTTCATCAGGCGGCCACTTATATCATACAGCTTCAACTCTCCACCCAGCATGCCCGGCTCTACCTCCAGCCATACTCTATCACTGGCCGGGTTAGGCTGTATTTGTAGCTGGTTGTTAAAGCCCCCTTCAGGGGCTTGGGGTTGATCTTCTATCCCCACCAAGCAATTCTCCACCTCACACCCATTGCTATCCAACTTTAAAAACCAGCCTACCTGCCCGGGTATTTGCCCGGGGTTTTGGCATTGCCCTACAGCTATTAAACTGCCATCAGGTAATACATCTATATCAGTTAAAAAGTTTAAGGTTTGCGAGGCGTTTATACCAAGGTATAATTTCTCCCAAACTACATTACCTCCAATATCGAGTTTTACAATCCAGCCATACAAAACTGTAGTATCATAATCTAAACTGAACAATTGTCCACAAGCAACAAAACTTCCATCATCCAGCACTTCAATATCACTCACTCCCGAGTAAATACTCCTATAGCCAGTTTTGAATGTCCATTGTTTATTGAAAAAACTATCCATTTTAACTACAGTATTTATGTAAGCAACCGTATTGCCAATTTGTATAAATTTTTTTTGTGCCCCATAAATAAATCCACCATCCTGTGTTTGCAATAAACCTTCTGCCGTATAAGTGCTGTCACTGGGGTCAAACCACTGCCTTATTAAAGTGCCTCCTGTATCTACTTCTATCAGCCAGGTATTGGCGTGTTCGTTAGTCAGATTGATATCACTCCTAAACGCGCCTAACAATAAATTACCGTTGTTTAACTTGGTTATACTTTGGGCATAATCGCGCATTGCAGAATTGTAAACTTTTTCCCAAAGTCTGTTACCACTACTATCTATTTTTACTAAAACCACATTTGCATTATTTTGAATGCTGTCAGTTTTAACTCCGGTAATAAAATAATTTCCATCACTGTATTGTAACATTTTCATGCCCGCAAAGAGGTAAGTGTTCGGTGTATAATATTCGTTGACCGTTACCGTATCTAGAGTAGAAAATTGGGCCACAAACAATTTGTTGGATGGATTTCTGGCATACCCTGTTAGCAAAAAAGCTCCTCTTGAATTTTTTATCAGGGTATTGTGAAAAGCGGCATAATCTTTATCTTCATTATTGTAAAAAGATTGGCTTTCTATAATGTCTCCCGCGTCATTCATTTTTGCTACAAATACTCTGTTTTTGAAAGAAACATTGTTAGAGTCAAAGGTTACTCCAGTAACATAAAAAGCATCACTATCTTTCAAAACGCTGCTAAAGAGTAAAAGAGGTCTACCCTCTATAAATGTTTTATTAAGATAGCTCTGCGCTTTTGTGTAGGAAAAGCGTTCATCATTTCAGTACGATGAATCTATTTTTCAATAAAGATTTCCCATCCATTTCCACTCTTGCTAAGTAAATGCCATTTTGGTAGTTGCTTGTATTTAAAACTACTTTACCGTTGTTAGTGCCTAGTGTTTTAGTTTCGTATAGTATGCCCAACACATTACATACTATCAATTTATCGTTTTCCGATAAGCCGCTGTATTCAATGGTAATAGCATTTTTTGCAGGATTAGGATAGAGTTTGATAGTAGGTAATTCTTTTGTTCGTTCTGTTATTTCTTCTCTCTGTCTTACATTAACATCTTCATCATTTTCTTTTTTATAAGATTCAATTTCCGGCAATACAGGTGGTGTGTAATAGGCACTGTCGTAGAAAAAATTCAATACATTTCTTGCCGCGTTTGTCCCTTTTTTGTGTTCGTCAGTTTCAGCTAAATTTTTCAATTCAACTAAATGCATAGAATCTAAGTGCATAATCGAACTGTCCTCTTCCATCCATTCTTTATAAGTCAATACATAATCTTTAAAATTTTCAAACCCTGCGCTGTCGATTTTTTCTATCAAAGTATCATACGCGGCAAGTATAGTTTCTATAGTATCAAATCGGCCTTCATCTAAATAGGTATTTATCATTTCGCGTTTGGCCCATACCCCACTGCTGCTGTCTAGCCACTGTCGGTATAGGTCAAGGTCAAAACCTGTAGTATCTTCCTGTATCAATTGCAGAATGTTGTAATTAGCAAATGTCTTTTGCTCGGCATTTGTCCCCGCAGGGTCACCGCCTCGGGACCCTGCGCGAGTAAACGGCTGAACCCTGTTATCAAAAACAACAGACGGTAAATAAATAGTTCATACATCATAGTCCTTCAACCTTAATACCTTCACACCCCAAATCACTCCTTCACCACCCGTCTCACCACCCGCTCCCCATCGGCTTCTACCGTTATAAAGTAAAGCCCCTTAGGCAGGTAGCGCAGGTCCAGCATTTTGGTATAGCCTTGGCTCAGGTTGTTTTCTGCTCTTTGGTAAATTATCTGCCCCAAGCTATTAGTTATTGTAAACGTGGCTTGATGCAGGTTTTCTTTCTGAAGTGAAATGGAAACTTCAGAATTAAAGGGATTAGGGTAAACTGAGATTTGTGGTTGATTGGATAGTTCGTTTATAGAGGTTACGGTGTCCATGCAGAATTTGACAACAAAAAAATCCAAACTCGAATCCCAAGCCGCTTGGGATTTGTAGCCGCCTATATCTGCTTCGCTGGTATTAGCTACCAAATAACATCCATCATTACTTTGCACCACAAAGCCATCCCAATCATTATGTAGTATACTATTAGTGAATATTGTTTTATCCCATTGCTTATTTCCTGAAGAATCGGCTTTTACAATCCAACTCTGCTGATAACCTAAATTACTTTCTGTTTTATCACCTACTATATTTTGAGAGGTGTAACCTCCAAACAAATAGCCTTTGTCATTAGTAATTGAAAAGCTACTAAAATACGCACCACCATCAAAATATTGTTCCCATGTCTGATTACCTAATGAATCCGTTTTAATAATCTTAAAACCACCACCTGCCAACATATATCCACCATCACTTAATTCTTCAACGTAATCCATTTTATCATTGTATGGTGTTCCCAATGTTTTGTCCCATTGTTTGTTTCCGATGCTGTCTATTTTCACTATCCAAACATCGGATGTCAGCGGGTTAAGAGTATCAAAATTATCTTGAGTCTTATCGCCCCCTATTCTTGAATACGACATTCCACCTATTATATACCCACCGTCTTTAGTTTGCTTTATATCCAAAGCATAATCATCATCTGTTCCACCAAGACGTTTATCCCATAGTTTATTGCCAGCGGAATCTATCTTTACAATCCAAATGTCGGCATAGAAATGTGATAAGTCCCAATTTTCCTGAGTTTTATCACCACTTATACCCGACACAGATGCACCACCGAGAATATAACCTCCATCGGTGGTTTGCTGCATACAATAAAATCCATCAGCACCGCTTCCTCCGTAGCGCTTATCCCATAGTTTATTGCCGTGTGAATCTATCTTTACAATCCAGTAATCTGCATTGCCCTGTGTGGATTGTGTTTTATCTCCCCCAGCCCCACCATCACTGCTGCCTCCTAAAAGGTAGCTACCATCGTTAGTAGGGATAACAGCCCGCAAATTATCCCCACCGGATGTTCCGAACCGCTTGTCCCACAATTTGTTACCGGTTGCATCGAGTTTTACTACCCAAAAATCTTCTGTAGTCAAAGCATTGTTTCTGTTATTTTCCGTTTTATCACCGCTAATATCAGATAAGGAATAACCGCCTACTAAATACCCTCCATCTGTAGTATGCAGCAATACCGGATTGCCTTCGTCTTTTGTTCCACCGTAGCGTTTATCCCATTGTTTGACAAAGGTGTACTGATTATAACCGATATGCCACAGCAAGGAAACCAATAAGCAGCTGACAATGCTTTTCATATTACAGTTTAACTAGTTTGCCTGTAATTACTTTGCCGCACGTTTTAATTCTATAAAAATAGAATCCGTTATGCACGTTCTCGGCATTCCATGTAAATGTATAGGTATTTATTCCGTCTGCCAAGTTTTCTTTTTTGCCGTATACTTTGCGCCCGTTTACATCGGTTATGTAAATTTCGAATTGGGTTAAGACCTCTTTGCCAGTTGCCGTGAAATAGAAATTATTGTTTGAAGGGTTAGGGAAGACTGAAATCTTCAAATCACCTTCTTGTATTTCATCTAAAGTATTGCTTTCCTTTTTCACTTCTGCATTATCGCTTTCATCTGTTTTGTAGCTGTTAAAGTCGCCCCCATCCCACCCATTTTCATTGAAGTTTGCAGCACAATCTACATAGTTATGGGCATTTACCGGAAACACCTGGTACAGTTTTTTATCGCTGCCCACATATAATAACCTACCCAAATTCCATGCTTCGAAAGCCATAGAGCCCTGTATGGGAACTTCATATTTTAAAGCGGTCTTGTTCCAGTTAGGACTACTAATAGATTTTACCTGTGTAGAGTTGGGAATGGGAACACTACTGTTCTCACTATCATTAAAATAATACCAAATACTGCCATCGGTGGCTTTGTAGAACAGTGTTTTTTTATCGAAACTCAAAGTTAAATCTGACAAAGCATTGTAGTAATAGCTGTTGCCGTTGTACGTATATTGGTTACAGGTTGATTCGTTGTTGTTAGGATCGTTTACTCCGCCATTTCCCAATTTTACCAAGCCGGTGGGGTTATATGCATCATAGTTCCACGTATAGTAATAAATGGCATGGTCGGCATCTATAAAGTAAATCCTTGAATTTGTTTCATCCAGCAGTAAGTTGTCGGTTACTTTTCCGTTGCTAACCACTACGCCTACATCGTGCCATCCGTTCCACCAGTATAGTTGCCGTAAATTGTTTTGGGCATCGCGGTAAAATACCATGCAACCACAGGTATTTACCACCATTGCACCGGTAATCATACCGCTATTATTTACGCAGCCTTGGCTGGTTCCGTTTGTAATACTCGATAAGCTACCGCTACCCGGTAGCCAGCACCATAGGTTATTGTCTGTTCCTTTATAAAAAACTTTACCCTGATTATCTACAGAAATATAACCTGCACAATTACTGACCGGAGCCCCTAGATTATTATTAATAAGGGCATCGTTAACCGTAAGTGGCATTGGGGTGCCTAAATAATTAGGGCGGTAATAATACTTTAACCGATTATTAAGGCTTTGGTAGTAAATAAGGTCGCTGCTTACAGGTGTTACAAAATCTTTTACATCTGGTGTTACTGCAACATAAGTCCACCCGCTAAATATTTGCATGCTCGGTGGATAAAAGCTATTGCTATAAGTAGCCACCATTTTTTTTGCTTCAATTGGCGTTTCTATCCACTCATTATTAGCTTGATATGTGGAAAGGTAGCACTGGTGGTCATTACCTGCACCTTGGTAATAAGCAGCTAACTGCGTTCCGGTTCCAAGCAGGCTGATTTTGTTTGAAGCAATATCGTGTGTTAAGTGGTTAGCAGTGTTGGTAATATTACAAGGTTGGTTATTGTTTGTAAACGAACCAGTGCTATTGGGTGTTTCATATGTCCAGTATGTTCCAAGAAAATAATTTTGCAAATACCTAGGGTATTGTGTGTACCACGCAGAAGATGGTTGATAGTATCTCACATAATCAACTTGCATTTCGTAATCTTCCCGTTGGTCAACGTAAGGCACATAAACACCTGAAACTTTTTGATAAGATACATTCAATCCCAGAATCATTCTAACAGCACTGCTTAATTGGGGATATAGTGAAAGAGGTGCTTGCTGATTTCGCGGCTCTGACCATGTCTCCTTGCCATCAACAAAAAATACAAGTTCCGCATCAGTTACTATAAAACTGTAAGTATGCCATTCTTCTTCAAAATCGCATGGTGTTTGTTTATAAAATGCACGACTGCAACTTACGCGGTCACCATGTACAAACTTTATATCTCCACTAACAGTTCCAAGATTTGCGTCACTTAGTGTAATAGTATTTCCTGATATTCCGGTTACCGTGGCGTTCCAGTGTATACCGCTTCCAGTAACATACATTCCTACTTCAATAATGCCGGCATTACTTGTAACTGTAATTGAATTTACGCCTTGGGTACCCGAGCCGGGTGTTGTAATAACTTCTTTATAATTAAATATTGAAGTTCGCGTGTAATCATGTATGGTTGAGGTGCCTTTTCTATAGCTACTCGGGGTGTCGTCTAACACTCTTTCCATAATATCAATTTCTGTCAAATTCCAGTCTGGTGAAGCATTGCCAAATAGCCAGAATGCAGTTCCATTACCCGCACCTACAGGTAATTTACATCTTACTTCAAACAAGCCTGGTGTTTGAAGGTTAAATGTCCGTCTTGATACTAACATGGCAGATTGGTAGTCGAAAGATTTTGTATAGCTATCGCATGTAATTGGTCCAATAGTAACTGGCTCATTGTTCCATTTTATGCGGGTAGCCTGAAACCTGCCAATACCATCATTAGAGAAAACAAGTTCTCCTGCCCCTCCATTGTTTCCGGTACCGATTATATTGCCAAAGTTAAAAAGGCTAGTTTCGCTTGCTGCATCGTAAGCTGCATGATTCCCGCAGAAAGCTGGCGAACAATTGTCTGGGTCGCTTAGGTTATTGGGGTCATTATCGAAGCAAAAATTCATTGCCCAAATAGAGGCGGGGATATTATAGTTTGGCTTAAACTCTGTAAAATTTTGATAGTTGAATTCATCATTAAATTTTAGTTCCCAATTGGTTTTATCCAAAAGCGCACTACTTAATAGCGTATACATTTCTTCACCATCTGTCCCTGCGCTTTTACTAACTTTTCCTGTTTTACTATTTCTGTACCTTAGCCAAATAGGTATCCGTTCAATCCCGTTCAAAGTAATTTCTATTTGGGCGGGGGTAGCCAAAATTTCAGATTCTTCGAAATAAGGATTCGTAGCCCATTCAATTTGGTCAGCCCCTTCGGTTATAAATATGCTATCAAAAGAGATAGTTACAGTTGCCGGTGTATCAACTATAACATATTTGGGTTCGGGTGGTATAGGTATAGGAATATCTGTAACAGAAAAACGTAAATCAGATGTTGCTGTATCGCACCCTGCTACTCCTTTTGCAATAGCTTTTACAATAAAATCGCTACTAATATTGGTTATACAGCCGCTTAAAGAGTCTATAACTGCCCCACCGCTTACGATTTTATATACAAGCGGCATACTGTTGTTAGCAGTTGCCGTGCAATAAACAGTATCTCCTGCATAAACTACTGTATCAACATTAAAGAAAACAGGGGTGTCAACAGGTGAAAAAGCTAGGATAACAATAGTGTCGAGTACAACACTGGTATGCAATAAGGTGTCTGTTGATAGTAAAATAAAAATAGCAGTAGTATCAACATTGCCTGTATTCAAAACAAGTAAACTATCGTTCCCATAAGAAGTGGCTATTGTGTTAGTATCAACTTTCAAATCATATCTAACGCCTATCGCTGAATTTTCTATGTAAATGTTAGTAGATGTGCCGGCACAAACAGCCATTGCAGTATCCGGTAAGCTATTAAAATGAAAATAGTGGCTAACAATTAGGATTGTGCTTCGTACATTACTCACACAACCGGTAATTGTATCAATGCTTCTTAGGTAAACGAGGTGAAATGAATCAGGCGGTATGGTTAAATTGATGGTGCAAAACGAGGTATCAAAAACCGCACTGCTAAAGCTACTATCCAAAGCCCACTCAATCTGGTTACCACCAAAACCCGTCTTTACATTTTCAAAAACAAAATCATAAGCCGTATCACTCGCCACACTCTGCGGGGCAGGTGCTGTCGGTGGCTCCGGCCTCAAATTCACCTTCCCCGTAGTAAACACCCCACCACTCACACACCCCGTAGCACTCGCCCGGCTTCTCAGCCAAAGCGTATCCGTTTCACCCGCATTCACAGTAAAATAGATATCGCTTCCGCTGCTTACAACGGTAGAACTATCAAAACTACTATACCGGCTCCACTCAATCTGGTTACCCCCGCTGCCCGCCAATACACTATCAAACACAAACGTATAAGCCGTATCGCTGCACACACTCTGCGAGGCAGGCGCGGTGGGGGCAGCCGGTAAACTCAAAATGCTTATCACACCCGTTGCCTTACGGCTGCTGCTCACACAACCCGCAGCCGAGCGCGAGGCCGCATAAAAAGCTCCGCCCGTGGTTGGGTTAACGGTAAATCCGGCACCACTGGCTGCACTGCCCAGTAAACTACCCCCGCTGCTTTGGGTATACCAATCAATACTGTTGCCCGTACTCGTAGCACTTATACTCAGGTTAGCACTGCTGCATACGTTCGTAGCTGTGCTGGGTGTAGCAGCCGTAGGCACAGCAGGCCGTGGGTTTACCGTTGCTCCAATACACTTGTCATCACTCCAGCAACCCACCGTATCTAACGATTTGATACAAGGCACCGAAGTAGAGGCTACGGTATAAGTAGCTCCGGTGTCGGTGGTGTAATAACGCACCGTTCTGGGTTGCCAGTACCAGGTTTGCCCGGCTGGTGCACTGCCCACCACCGTCAGGGTTACACCCGTACCCTGACACTGAGGACTGTTACTATAAATTGAATCGGGCGCAGCAGGACGAGGTTTCACCACCACACTAATCGTCACCGTATCTAACCCCCAACAGCCGGTCGTATCATAACGGCTGTGGATATAGTAGGTTCCGCTGGTAGTAACTACATACGTACTGCCGTGATTGCCGTTATGTATAGTCATGTTAAATGCAGAACCAAAATACCAGGTCTGTCCGCTAGGGGGTGTTCCAACCCGGGTCAAGGTAACCTGTCCGCAATTAGGCGAATTACTCGTGGGTGCCGTGGGTGCCGGTGGCACCGGCAAAGCCGTAACCGTCAAAGCGGTTCGGGTCGCACTTACACATCCCGCACTGCTCTTCGCTTCTATGTAATAGACAATGCTCGTATCCATGATAGGCCAGTAATAGCTATGGCTGGCGGTGCTGTCAACGGCACTGCCTCCGCTGCTTTGCGTATACCAAAAAATAGTGTTCCCCACCGAATACCCCCTTAACCCGGCAGCTACACCACTGCATACGGTGCTGTCATCAATCGATTTGGTGGGTGCCGCAGGCACTGCATTCACCGTTACGGTAGCCGTGGCACAGGCTGTAGTGCTGCTGCAACTGCCGCCTTCCGCTCTTACCCAATAAGCTTTAGTCGTAGTCGGGCTAACTGTAATCACGGCCCCGCTGTCTATCAAAGTTCCTCCGCAACTGCCCGTATACCACTTCCATTGCGCCCCTGTTCCCAACGTTCCTCCGCTTACCGTTAAACTGGTCGTACTGCCGTTACAGATAGATAAAGTTCCGCTCACTCCGCTGGGCGCGCTGCTGCTCACACACTGCCCGCTTAAGGTAATTGGCAAAACTGCTGTAAAAAGTAGCCAGGTAGCAAGTAAAAGGTTTTTCATAGGACAGGTTTTATGGTGAATAGAAAAGAGGGGAGAGTATCGCTAATTCACAAATGCAAACGTCTTGGCGGCAGAAATACAGTTACTTCCGCTCTGTAAACAAACCGACCCGTAGGGTGGTATAGAGCTAAAACCGCCCACCCTTAACGGATAAAAAAAGCGATGGCTCACAAGGTCCAGTTCAAACAACTGCGGGTCTGCCGTAAACACGCTGTCCACTATATTGTTGGCCGTCAGGTTATTCCCTAACTTCAACTGAAAACTGTCAAACTGTGCCGTATCGCTCACATAAACTTCATACAAGGCAAAAGTTCTTGGCACACCATTCAGGGTTTCTATATTATAATATCCCTTCACCGAATCAACCACTGCCGCATTCTGGCAATAAACAGTTCCTGCCATCAGCAGCATAAAAAGTGTTACAGATATTCGCATACCATTTGTTTTGTAGTGAAGGTATTTCGCTTTAACCGGATTATCAACCAATCTGCATTAATTATTTGTTATGAGTTTTGTCAGGTTTGTGTTTTTATGCTTTGTATCTCAATAAAAAAAAGCCCCGCATCGCGGGGCTCTCTCATTTGTCCATTTGTCCAATTTCCTAATTCGTCCAATTCACTCCTACACCCGCACCATCACCCAATGCTTAAAACTGGTCACCCCCGCGCTAATCTCCAACTCAAACTCCAAACTCACAAAATCATTCAGCAACAACTTACCCGTATAAAAGCCGGCAGCCATATTATCAAACTTACCCTTGCCCTCCGCATCCGTAGTGGTGCTAATCTCCACATCCCCCTCCTTCTGCAACTTAGCAGTAACACCTGCTAAAGGCAAATTCGTGCCTTGCTCCTTCACATCAAATTTTAAACCCGCCTTACCCGTTGGGGTCACAATCTCCATAATAGCATCCCACACAAACTGCTTCTGCTTAGCAGGGTCATCTTCAAACACATGCTGCCCGTCCTCACAAATATCTATAGCCAGCGCATACAACGCATTGCTTGCCACCGTTTTCGCCTGCGTAGCCTGCGGGGTGTTCTCCTTTTCATTCAAAAATTCAGGCACCAAGGTGGCCACATCATCCCGGTAGCCGGCTACCAGCGCACCAAAACCGGCCGGCATATTATCCCCCGCCTCCAGGTCAGCAGTATTAGCGGTAATAAAAGTCACGGCCTTCTGCAAAAAGCTGCGCAGCTTTTCCCAGTTATAATTCATAGCCGCCTCATAATCGTTAAATCCGGCATCCTGCAACTTCACCCGTCTCACATCCGGGTCATTATACGCATCGCGTATATACAGCCGAAGGCTGTTTAGCACCTTCCTCACTTTTTTGTTAGTCAATTTCACCAGCTCAATCCGCTGCAACTCATGCTGCGTGGTTCGCTGGTCCTCATCGGGCAACTCCCGCGCCTGCTTAATCTTCAATTTAAAATCATCAATAAAAGTGGCCGTGTATTTTGCTTTAAATCCGGCCATAAGCACCAACTCCTCAAAAAGGTTAATGGCTAATTGGTCGCAGCCCTCATACAGCGCATCATGTGTGCATCTGAAATTCGATTGAATCGTTTCCATGGTTTTTTGTTTTTTTGTTTTTTAAAAATGGATACAATCCAAAAACGTGAACCACTTTTTCAATATTGTACACCCTACCCCGCCTAAAATGTTTTTTACAATTCCATGACAATACCCCACCAACCCTAACACCCTAACACCTTAACACCTTAACACTTTAACATCTTAATACCCTACTTTAACACACCAAACCTCCCCAAAATCGGACATAATAGGTTCGCGCCCTGCCATAATTTCTTCCCGCCTTACCATAAACGGTTCGCGCCAAGCCATAAGTCATTCCCGCCTGGCCATAAACGGTTCCCGCCAGGGCATAAGCCGTTCGCATCTTCCCATAAATCATTCCCGCCTTCCCATAAACGGTTCGCGCCAAGTCATAATCCATTCCCGCCTTCCCATAAACGGTTCGCGCCAAACCATAATCCATTCCCGCCTTCCCATAAATGGTTTGCGCCAAACCATAAGCCCCCTCTCGTACAATCTCCGGGCACTTACTAATATTTCTATTTTAGCCCGCACTAAATTCAATGTATGGAAATTAAGAACGTATCTGTTATAGGAGCCGGCACCATGGGTAACGGCATTGCACATGTTTTTGCCATGAACGGCTACCGGGTAACCCTGGTAGATGTATCGGCCCCGCAACTGGAAAAAGCCATAGCCACCATCACCAAAAACCTCGACCGCATGGTTGCCAAAGGCAGCATTACCGAAGAAGTGAAAAACTCAACCCTTCAAAATCTATCCACCAACACCGCCCTCGAAGCCTGTAGCCAGGCCGACCTGGTAGTAGAAGCCGCCACCGAAAATGCCGACATCAAGCTGAAAATATTCAAACAGCTCGATGAGATATGCAAACCCCAAACCCTGCTGGCCAGCAACACCTCCTCCATCTCTATTACCCGCATAGGTGCCGCCACCAAACGTCCCGATAAAGTAATAGGCATGCACTTCATGAACCCCGTGCCGGTAATGAAACTCGTAGAGTTGATAAAAGGCTATGCAACTTCCGAAGATTGTGTGAAACAAATTGTGACTTGTGCCCGTATGCTTGGTAAGATTCCGGTAGAAGTAAATGATTACCCCGGTTTTGTGGCCAATCGTATTTTGATGCCCATGATCAACGAAGCCATTGAAACACTTCACGAAGGAGTAGCAGGGGTTAGTGAAATTGATACAGTGATGAAACTCGGAATGGCTCACCCCATGGGGCCCTTGCAACTTGCAGACTTTATAGGTCTCGATGTTTGTTTGGCCATACTAAGGGTGCTCCACGATGGTTTCGGAAACCCGAAGTATGCACCTTGCCCGTTACTGGTAAATATGGTAACAGCGGGCTACCTGGGGGCTAAAACCGGAGAAGGATTTTACAAATACACACCGGGTGAGAAGGACCTGGTAGTATCTGATAGATTTAAACCGCGAGGCTAAAATGAATTAAAAACTCACTCCTCCGGTTCAAGTCAGGAATTATTCACTTAACCCTAAAACCGAGAACGAAGGAATGAGAACAAAAATTTTAACCCTGCTGGTCATTGCGTTAACCTTTACGCTGAGCGCCCAACCCCCTGCTAAAATCTGGTCAAACAATGCCGACCCTCGCAGTCAGGCTATTCGCGATTTTGCCCGGGGCAACTATCTCGATTGTATCATGAACTGCCAGAAACTTTCGGCCATGGGCGCCAACGATGGTTTGGTAACCGGACTGATGGCCATGGCTTACGACTCACTCACCAATTACGAAGCAGCCAGCAAATCCCTATCGGTATTAAAAGAATACAAAGTGGATTCTTCCATTTTAAGAAGACTGGCAGCAGCCGATATGTCGCCCGAAATTTATAAACGCAACATCTTAAACTCCGGAGCCTCTTTCTACAACACCAGCCGTTTCGATTCCAGCGAGGTATTCTTTACCGAGTTTCTGAAACTGGCACCCAACGATACATTCGCCATCTTCTTCTTAGCTAACTCACAATTCTATCAGGGTAAATACGAACAAGCCGTAGTTAACTACAAACGCCTGCTCGATATGGACTTCAACCGTCCCGATATTCATAACCTGGTAGGGGTTTCATTAATGCTGCAAAACAACTTTCTGGGTGCCCGCGATTATTTCAGTCAGGCTATCCTGTTAGATAAAAATCTGGGGGTTGCCTATTTCAACTTAGGTAAAGTTCAATACGGCCTGCAGGATAGAAATGCTGCGCTGCAAACCTTAACCCAGGCTTATTCATTTGTTCCTAAAGACTCAAACTGTGTAGCCTTATTGTCTCAGATATATCTGGAGCAGGGAGATAATGTAAATGCCGAAAAATTTCTGGCTAAGCTATATGCACTAAACAGAAACAACGAAAAAGTGGGTTGGAATCTGGTGAATATCGCCTTGAAGAATAAAGACTACGAACACGCCTCTGCTTACCTGCAAAACATTATCCGCATGAGCCCTAAAAAGTCAGAAGGCTACAGCAAACTGGGCGAAACCTATATTCAAATGAACAGCTTTGAGCAGGCTTTCAATAACTATGAAAATGCTTTGGTCAAAGTGGGAGAGAACAGAAACTTCCTGTATGGTGCCGGTATGTGTGCCAACAAAATAGGTCTCTACGGCAAAGCAGTAGAACACTTAAACAAAGCAGCCGAGTTGGATGCCACCTATGCTAAAACATTCAAAGAACTGGGCGATGCTTACACCGGTATGAAGAAAAAGAAACTGGCAAAGCTGAACTATAAAAAAGCAAACAGCCTGGGTCTGGAAAAAGAAGAAAACATACAACCCCAAGGCCAGCTACAGGCCAAGAATTAAACTGCCTTCATTCTCGTTCCAATAAAAAGCCCCGCAATTGCGGGGCTTTTGAATTTGTGATAGACCGTGGTTTACATCTTCTCCGGCACTTCAATACCCAAAAGTTTCATGGCCTTTTTAATAATCGTTCCGGTTTGGCTCGATAGGGCAATTCTCAGTTTCTTCTCCGCTTCCGTAGCGGCATTAAGTATCGGAAAATCGTGATAAAACTTATTGTAGGTTTTAGCCAGGTTATAAACATAATTGGCTACCTCACTAGGATCATATTTCTCGGCAGCGGTATGCACGGTGTTCTCATATTCACTCAGCTGAATAATCAGTTCACGTTCCACATCGGCCAGCATGGTATTCTCGTTCCATTCAGCAGAAACGGCTTCTCCGGCTTTACGCATAATAGCACAGATACGGGCATGTGTATATTGAATAAACGGTCCGGTATGTCCGTGAAAGTCAATGCTCTCCTCCGGGTTAAAGATGATTTTCTTATACGGATTTACCCGAAGCACAAAATACTTCAAAGCCCCCAATCCGATAGTGCGATATAAAGCCTTTGCTTCGGCTTCGCTAAAGCCCTCTATCTTGCCAAGCTCTTTGGTCTTTTCTTCAGCAATACGCAGTACTTCGCTGATTAAATCATCAGCATCAGCGGTCTTTCCTTCGCGGCTTTTAAAACGACCGGTAGGCGACTCCACCAACGCATAACTTAAATGGTGAATGCCATCGGCCCAGGTTTTACCCAATTTTTGAAGAATCAGTTTCAATACTTTAAAGTGGTAGTCCTGTTCGTTGGCAACTACATAAATCATTTTCTTCATGCCAAATTCCTCATAGCGAATTTGTGCAGTGCCTAAATCCTGAGTGATATAGATGGAGGTTCCATCGCTGCGCAACAGTACTTTTTCATCTAATCCATCGGCTGTTAAATCAACAGCAACCGCCCCGTCAGCCCTTTTGTAAAAAATATTTTTCTGCAAACCTTCATCGGTAATCTCCTTACCCAAGGTATAGGTTTCACTCTCAAAATAATTTTTCTGAAAATCTACACCCAATACTTTATAGGTAACATCAAAACCTTCATACACCCAGCTATTCATTTGTTTCCATAGAGCAACGGTGTCGGCATCACCGGCCTCCCACTTTAGTAGCAAAGCCTGGGCCTCCTGAAATATAGGGGTCAGTTTTTTAGCTTCGTCTTTATCGACAGGGGCATTAACCAGGGCCTGCATCTCTTCCTGGGCCACTTGGTTAAACTTGACATACCAGTCACCCACAAAGTGGTCGCCTTTAATGCCGGTTGATTGCGGAGTAGCCCCGTTGGCATATCGCGTATAAGCCACCATACTCTGACAAATGGCAATGCCACGGTCGTTATATATACTCACTTTGGTCACATCATATCCATCGGCTTCTAAAATTTCACTCATGGAAAAACCCAGCAGCATGTTGCGCACATGGCCAATGTGTAACGGTTTATTAGTATTCGGGCTGCAGTATTCAAGCAACACCTTCTGATTGTTGGCCGGAAAGGTTCCGTACCCAGGCGATTTAGAAATTTCTGTCAGGCGGTTAAGCCAATAGGAAGCAGTCATAGAAAGATTTAAAAATCCTTTAATGACGTTGAATTGACCTACCAAACCGCTCAGCTCTTTGAGTTTGGTCCCTAGAATCTCCCCCGTCTGCTCGGGAGTTTTTTGCGAAAACTTAATCAGCGGAAACACCACAATGGTATAATCACCGGTATGTTCTTTTTTGGTGAGGTTAATAGTGATAGTATCAGAAGAAATTTCAGCATCAAACTCTTGTTTAAATATATCAATGGTTGCTTGTTTTAGTTTTTGTTCAAGTGTCATTCGTTCTGGGTTCTTACAGCTTTAAAATATTTCAAATTACTCGCGGCTAAAATTATACTTTCGCAAACAATTTTTCCGATAATGATTAAACGACAAAAATACCGCGATCTGATTTCGCAAACGTTCGATTTTCCTCAACGTGATTTTAAAGAAGAGAAAGGGTCCCTTCAATGGAATGATCTGCCGCTGACGGACATTATCGAAAAATATGGCACTCCGCTTCGTTTAACTTATCTGCCTAAAATTTCGCAGCAGATTAATAAAGCGCGCAGACTGTTTAATGCCTCTATTGCCAACAATAACTATAGCGGTGACTATCATTACTGCTATTGCACCAAGAGCTCTCACTTTTCATTTGTAGTTGAAGAAGCACTCAAAAACAAAGTGAATATTGAAACCTCCTCTACGTTCGATTTTGAAATTATCAGACGATTGGAGGCAAAGAAAAAAATCAAGAAAGATATTTACATCGTCTGCAACGGATTTAAGACGGATTCATACATTGCTAAAATCAAGGAGGCTTTCAATAACGGATACAAGAACATTATTCCGGTTATGGATAATCTGGAAGAACTGGACCGCTATGGCAATTTGGACCAGCCTATGAACATAGGTATGCGTATTGCTGCCGAAGAAGAGCCCAAGTATGAGTTTTATACTTCTCGCTTAGGTATTCGTTACAATGATATTGTTCCTTACTATGAGCAGAAGGTGAAGAACAACCCGAATTTTAAAATGAAGATGCTTCACTTCTTTATAGACACCGGCATAAAGGATGTGAACTATTACTGGACTGAGTTTCATAAAGCACTGGGTGTTTATTGCGATTTGAAGAAAGTTTGTCCCGAGCTAACCACCATTAACTTGGGTGGCGGTATGCCTATTAAACATTCTCTGGCAGCCGATTTTGATTATGAATACATGATCAACGAAATCGTTACACAGATTAAAACCACCTGTAACAATGAAGGGGTGGATGAACCCGATATTTTTACCGAGTTCGGAAGTTATACGGTAGGGGAGAGTGGTTGTGTTATTTTCAGTGTACTGGGTGTGAAGCGTCAGAATGATAGAGAAACCTGGTATATGCTGGATGGTTCATTGATGAACAACCTCCCGGATATATGGGGATTGTCACAACGCTTCATCATGTTACCTGTAAACAAGTGGGATGATGAATACAAACATGTAAATTTGGGTGGCATTACCTGCGATGTGGGTGATTATTACAACAGCGATGCGCATATCAACCAGGTTTATCTGCCTAAAATCAAACCGGGGGAGAAACTCTATATCGGCTTCTTTAATACAGGAGCCTATCAGGATACCCTAAGCGGATATGGCGGTATTAAACACTGTCTGTTACCTTCTCCGCCACACATTCTGATAGATGAAAAGAAAAAGAATGAGTTTACCTACAAGGTGTTTGCCGAAGAGCAATCGGCAGAGAGTATGATGAAGATTTTGGGATATTGATAAAACCGTTAGAAGCTACTTCTTTCTTAGTTCCGCTTTATAAACAGTCTCATCAAACCCAACCAGAATCTTTTTGCCCGTCACAATAATCGGTCTTTTGATAACACTGTTTTTATCCAACATCAGTTGAATCGCTGTTTGGTCGTTAATAATGGATTGCTGAATATCATTCGATAGAGCTTTCCAGGTAGTTCCTTTTTTATTGACTAATACTTCCCGACCAACCTGACTGATCCATTCTTTCAAAGTGGTTTTGTCTACACCCAGTTTTTTGTAGTCGTGAAACTCGAAGGCTATTTTATGCTGTTTTAGCCAGTCGAGGGCTTTCTTTACTGAGTTACAGTTGGGTATTCCGTATACTTTTATCATACGGTTACCGATATGTTTTTCAGCATATCCGCTGTCATAGAAGTAATATCAAATTCTGGTTTCCAGTTCCAGTCTTTTTGCGCTACAGAGTCATCAATGCTCTGTGGCCAACTTTCAGCGATCGCTTGTCTGAAATCAGGTTTATAAGTAATCGTAAAGTCAGGAATTACTTTTTTAATAGCAGCCGCTAAGTCTTTAGGTGCAAAACTGATACCTGCCAAATTGTATCCAGAGCGACAGGTTATCTTTTCGGCCGGTGCTTCCATCAGCTCAATGGTGGCCCGGATGGCATCGGGCATATACATCATAGGTAGAGCCGTATCTTCTTTCAAAAAACATTCGTATGTTTTCTTCTCAGCAGCTTCAAAAAAAATATCAACTGCATAGTCTGTTGTTCCGCCACCGGCTTTTGTTTTATAACTGATGAGCCCGGGGTAGCGAATACTTCTTACGTCCAGACCTTTCTTTTGAAAATACCAATCGCACCAGCGCTCTCCGGCTTGTTTAGAAATGCCGTAAATCGTATTCGGTTCCATCACTGTATACTGGGGGGTATTAACTTTCGGAGTGGTAGGGCCAAAAACCGCTATCGTAGATGGAAAAAATAATTTCTTCACTCCGGTTTCGGTGCAAACATCCAACACATTGCGTAATCCTTTCATGTTGATGCGCCAGGCCAATTCCGGATTTTTTTCACCGGTGGCGGATAGTATTGCTGCCAGGTGATATATCTGCGTCACTTTAAATCGCTTAACACAATCCAGCAAGCCGGTTTTATATAACACATCCAGACGAATAAACTCTCCCCCTATATGCAATTCAGGGGAGCCATCTTTTAAGTCAGACGCAATTACGTTTTTATACTTTTTGCGAAGTGCAATCACCAGTTCGGTTCCCAACTGTCCTCCTGCGCCTGTTACAAGAATTGTTTCTTCCATAATTTGCCCGATACAGTTAACTTTAAATGAAAATCAAAAGTAAGAAGATTGAATCAACACAATTCACAGAGGTTGATAACCGCTTGTATGCTAGTTTACTTAGATAGGTCTTCTGTAATAATCCGCAAGCTGTTGCGCACTAGTTCTCCCATAGAGGTACAATCAAGAAAAGAATAGTTGTTATAATGATCGGATAGCTCTTTGCGTAATTGAGTAACTTTTTCTTTGGGGGATATCTCGTCCCGATCCATAATGTCAATCAGTTGGGTCAGCCGATGGCTGGAGGAAATACTTCTTCGGGCAATTAGTGTACGTTCTTCCTTTTGGTATTGCCGGATAGTTTCGGGTGCCAATAAACTTAAGGTGAGTTGAACTAAAACGGCATTCTCCTTAAAAAACTGTGGTAGGTACAGTGTTTTCTTTCCTTCATAACTCTGTTGATCAAAATCAATAGCCCTGATGCGAAATTGAACCTCTTCGAAGTCGGGGGTAATATCAAATACATAGTTATAGCTGCGCATATCTCCTAGTAAACGGACAAAGCAGCGTTCATTAAATTTTACAAATTCCTTGGCTATCCTTACTTTGTTAAACTCTGCATTATTCAGATAATGTTGTATGAATTGGTCACCGGGTATTCCTGCTATGTGCTCCTCTATAAGAGTGTTGTTACTTACAAAGTAATTGATTCGCGAAGGAGAAAGAATATGCTCCAGTTCTAAGCCGTATATGCGTGAGGCATCTGCCTGTTTAATGTAGAAGTAATCGTAATTGTCGTTAAAGTCATTTACTATTTTGATGCGAAACGGATTGGAGTTTCCAAACGTGCAAAAGTCAATTCGTTCCACATGCAGGTGTGTATGCACAGAGGTATCACCACCTGTTTTCAGAATAGAGTAAATCTGTTTCAGTCCTTCATGTATGTGAATCAATTCGTCCTGCTGGTACATGGCTGCTTCCCAAAGAGTATCTTTCCCATTTTTGTCGCGAATGGGAACGCTGCCATTGAAATGACGAAGGTCTGTATAAGCTACCGGCAGGTTAATTTCTCGACTGTTATGCGTTAAATAACTACGCAGTTCAGGGTTTACAGGGTAGATTATTTTCTTCTTAGTAATAATCTGTTGCCTGTAATGGGAGTTTTTTTTCATGATTAGTCAGGTGAAGTTAGCGGGCCGAAACTTCCGGATACCTTTTTTGAATGGCCTTAAAGTAATAAGTATATCCAATCACAAAGCTGAGAGAGTGTATTTTGGTTTGCATATTATTGGCTGGCCTACCTCGTAATAGTAGATTTTGCTCGGGTTCACTCATATTGAAAATTTCCGTACGATCGGCAGATAGTCCCAACCCGTAATCAAAACCTGCCGATAAATCATGTGTGCCGAATTTATAAGTAGCGCCTGCCGAGAAATACAGGTAATGATAGATGGGCAACCTTACCGAAAGCACATTGGCCACTCCATTATTTGGTAAAAAATCGGTGCGGTTATTAAAGTCTGTTCGTATACCAAGTAACAAGGCAATCTTTTTCTTTACCTGCCATTCTGCGCCAAATCCCGCATTCAAAACAGGGCGTGCACTGGTAACAATATTCATGTATCCTTTAATGGTATCGCCTCCATAAGCCGCTGTGGGTCTTACAAAAGTTCGGTCTTCGCCTTGTATTACTTTTACATTTTTATAGCCAAAGAAATACTCCAGAGAACCCGAAACTTTGAATTTAGGGTAAACTACCTTGGCTCCAAAAGCAAATGAAGCCGGCATGCGATAATCTGTTTTTAGTCTATCCTGCTCATCGGAAAGAATCAGGGTTGGGTATTTTTCGGCAGGTATATTTGTGTCAACTGCGTTGAGGTTCAGGTTATAGGCTTCAAAAGATTTATCTAATCGACCTTTTCCCCATATTTTAATACTAGGCATGGTGACCGTCATCCCCAGTTTGATATGCTCCATATTAACAGCCAGACCTAGTTTAAAAATCATATTTACCTGATCCAGGCGAAGTGAATTGTACTCGTTGACACTGGCGGTGTATGGTTGTCCGTTGTAAAATGCATCGGTATTCAGGTTTTCAGCCGAACGGGTTTCAATATTTGTATAAGCAACAAAGGACGTAAGCCCTACCGAAAAGATGCTATCAATTTTATAGGCTAAACCCAGCCCTCCCCATTGTTCAATAGAGTTGTTCTGATATTCCAATCGGGCTTTATAGTATTCATCTCCGGGCGAGTTGGCTATTACATTATAGTAGAACCTGGCCTCCTGATTGAACCGGATGTTTGTTCTGAAACGGGTCAGGGTGCCGTAAAGTATTTTTAACCGCGGCACATTAGCGATGGGTACACTACCCGAAACTATTTGCGGGAAAACGTTAAAGCGTAGACTTTTCAGGTCAATACCGGTGCCGGCACCATTTTTTAAATGGATAGACTCAAAACCATACAGGTTACAACTGGCACTTATTTTAGGGCTGTCTATAAACCCTACCGCCCCTGGGTTGTAATAAATACTGCTATTATCATGTGCACCAGCCACAGCACTTCCACCGGTCAAGGTGGGTACAGCTCCATATTGTTGGCTCCAATAATGGTTTTGTGCCTTCAGGTTATTGCTTGCTGTTGTTATAAATGTAAGAATCGCCCCCAAAAAAATCCGTTTCATGGCCGCAAACAAAAACAAAGGCGGCTCAATCTCCATCCTAATCAATTAACATGGCTGGTGAATCTGTCTAACCAATCCCTTTGAATCGGGGAGGAAGAAATTTTATGGCAAACATTTGCACATCTGTGCGGAAAGTATATTTTTGCGTTCCCTTTTTGGGAAGGGTATGTGAATTACCCCATAAAACAATGAGTTATGAATGTAAAAGTATTAAACAAAGACGGTAAAGAAACAGGAAGAGAAATCAACCTTTCAGACGATATTTTCGGAATTGAGCCGAATGACCACGCTGTATATCTCTCAGTTAAGTCATATTTAGCCGCTCAGCGTCAGGGAACACACAAATCGAAAGAAAAATGGGAAGTTGCCCGCACTACCAAGAAAGCTTTCCGTCAAAAAGGTACTGGTGGCGCCCGTAGAGGTTCTATGAAAGCTCCCGGATTAAAAGGTGGAGCACGTGCTTTTGGTCCTAAGCCACATACTTACGATTTGAAAGTGAATAAGAAAGTAAAAGAACTTGCCAAAAAGAGTGCTTTTGCTTACAAAATGAAGGATGGTAACCTAATTGTTCTGGAAGATTTAAACTTCGCAACTCCCAAAACCAAGGACTTTGCAGCTGTTGTAAATAACCTGAATCTTAAAGGAACCAAAACTGTATTTGTTGTAGATGGAGCCGATAAAAATACATCTCTTTCTGCCCGTAACTATCCTACCGCTACCCTTACCGAAGTAAGCAAGCTGAATATATACGATATTATGAACTGCAAAAAGCTGGTTCTAAGCGAAGGTGCGGTAAAATCAATTGAATCTAATTTCTCTAACAACTAATTTAAGAGGAGACACACACCATGGCAACAAACGTTTTGATAAAACCAATCATATCAGAGAAATCTACCAAAAGTACTGAGAAACTTAACCGATATGCATTTAAGGTAGTGAAATCTGCAAACAAATTAGAAATAAAGAAAGCTATTGAAGCTGCCTACACGGTACAAGTACAAGATGTAAATACGGTGGTAACGGTAGGTAAGGCAAAAGTTCGCCAAACCAAACGTGGAATCGCTTCAGGTGTTAAGCCAGCTTACAAAAAGGCTTATGTAACCCTGAAAAAAGGTGAAACTATAGATTTTTACGGTAACGTATAATCGGACAATCAAAAAACATATTCTTTAACTAAAGTGGAGACCAAACCACTGATATCAAAAAGCAGGTTTTAAAAAGAATAAAATGGGAATTAAAAAGTACCGGCCAACCACGCCAAGTATGAGGTTTACTGAACTTCTTACTTTTGAAGAACTAACCACTAACAAACCGGAAAAGAGCCTTCTTGCGCCAATGAAAGCAAGCGGAGGCCGTAATAGCAAAGGTCGTATGACTATGCGTTACATGGGCGGTGGACACAAGCAACGCTATCGTGTTATCGACTTTAAACGTGATAAACAGGATGTTCCTGGAAAGATTGCCTCTCTAGAATATGATCCAATCAGAACAGCTTTTATAGCCCTGGTTCAATACCCCGATGGAGAGAAGAGATACATTCTTGCCCCAAACGGGTTGAAGGTGGGACAGACTGTTATAGCCGGAACTAATGTAGCTCCGGAAGTAGGAAACACCCTTCCACTATCGTCTATTCCGCTTGGTGCAATTATCCATAATCTAGAGTTGTATCCAGGCAAAGGCGGCACAATCGTAAGAAGTGCAGGTACTTCAGCTCAATTGTTGGCTAAAGAAGAGAGATACGCTGTAGTAAAACTTCCTTCTGGTGAAACCAGAAAAATATTAATGAACTGTGTAGCCACCATAGGAACAGTTTCCAATGCCGACCATAATCTACAGAGTTTTGGTAAAGCTGGTCGTAAGCGTTGGTTAGGTCGCAGACCAAGAACCAGACCGGTTGCTATGAACCCGGTAGATCACCCAATGGGTGGAGGAGAAGGTAGAGCTTCTGGAGGTCACCCACGTTCAAGAACCAATATCAAGGCCAAAGGATATAAAACAAGAACACCTAAAAAGGCCTCTTCTCAGTTTATTATTCAAAAGCGTTCTAAGTAATTTATAATCCAAATCATCATAATCATATATAAAGATGGCACGTTCAATTAAAAAAGGTCCTTACGTTCAGTTCAAGTTGACAAAAAAGCTTGATAAAATGAATGCCGGTGGTAAAAAAAGCGTAATCAAGACATGGAGCCGCGCTTCGGTTATCATTCCTGAAATGGTAGGGCATACTTTTGCTGTTCATAATGGTAATAAGTTTATTCCGGTATATGTTACCGAAAACATGGTAGGCCATAAACTGGGTGAGTTCTCTCCAACCCGTATTTTCAAAGGCCACTCCTCTAAAAAGGTAAAATAATTTAAACAAGTAGTAATTCGTAATTAAGACAATACATAAAGATAAGATCATGGAAGCAGTTGCCCATTTAAGAAACAATCCAACCTCTACCCGCAAAATGCGTTTAGTGGCTGATTTAGTGCGCGGAAAGAAAGTATTTGAAGCGTTAACTATTTTGAAATTCAGCAAACAGGAAGCTTCGGTTAAATTAGAGAAGCTGCTGAAAAGCGCTATCAATAACTGGGAACAGAAAAATGGTCAGCGTCCCGAGGACAATGATTTGATTGTGAAAGAGATTCAGGTAAATGCAGGTACCATGCTGAAAAGATTTTTACCAGCTCCCCAAGGGCGTGCGTATCGCTTACGTAAAAGAAGCAACCATGTAACTATTAAGGTTGATAGCAAAGTAACTTCAGCTGCTCCGGTGGCTGAGGAAACAGCTGGTGTCTAGTTAAATTATAGCAATAAGATTTATTTAAAAATCCCTGACCATTGGTTGGGGATTTTTTTTTCGTAAGAGATATAAAAGAAGCCTCCGGTTTTGCCGAAGGCCTTAACTAACAAACACCACTACTCTGTTATAGCAATTCTGAATCCGACATCATCATCTCGTGCATCGGCTGGATATCTGTCTCTGTTGGAAATACGGCAATCTCGTGCTTCGCTCCACCAAGAACCACCTCTACATACCCGATAGGCATCTCTTTTAGGTCCTTCTGGATTATCAGTCTCACTATAGTTATAGTATGTATCACTAAACCAATCTGAGCACCATTGCCATACGTTTCCGCTCATGTCGAATAAGCCAAGTTGATTAGGTTGTTTTTGTCCTACAACATGTATTTGTTTATCGCTGTTACCGGAGTACCAGGCCACTGCATCTATATGATCATTTCCTGCATACTTATAGCCTTCATTCCGATTACCGCCTGCTGCAGCATATTCCCATTCTGCCTCGGTAGGTAGTCGGTAGTTTTTGCCACTTAGCTGATTGAGAGTGTTAATGAATATCTGCGCATCGTACCAGCTAACATTCTCTACTGGGCATTCGTCACAGTTTTTCGAAAACCAAGGACGGTTACCGACTAAAATTCGCCATTCTTTTTGAGTAACAGGATATTTGGCCATATAAAAAGTTGTTATACTCACATTGTGTGCGGGCTTTTCCCAGTAGTAACATGAAGTGCCGGTAGGGTCTGGACATCCCATGGTATAGTTGCCGCCTTCTACTTTCACCATATGTAATGCAATTTCGGATGCTGTTTCCATGCGCAACATATCTGCTGACCGATCTTTGACTTTTATTTGCCCCACTGGAGTTTTATCAGGGGATCGTACTTGAGCTATCAGCGATCCTTCAAAAAGTAAAATGATACTTAATAGCAATAGTTGTTTCATAAGTAGTTGTATATGGATTGGTTGTGTTACAGATATACGTGGGTATATCTGTACACGTTTCCCTTTTAGGCTTGTGTTGTACCGGTTTAAACTTGTGCTTTACAGCCTAGAGAAAATGATAAATAAAATAGCACTTATCTATTTTATGTAAACAGGTGTTGTTTTAAACGAAAGATTGAAGGATTGAAATTTACTCGCGCATCAAAACTTGTATAGTAGTACGGGAAAGCTGACGCACCAGTATATCTTTATCTTTTGTCAAACGATCAATAATACCTTGATTAAAGTGGCGGATGGTAAGCAGTGAAAGGCCATCAATACGGGTGATGGAGAAATCGTTTTGTAGCTGCTCGATAATAGTTTCAATTTTCTCTTTTTTATAGTCAACCACAATAGAAAAACTGATAGCGGCATTCTGCATCAGGTTAATCCGCAGACGATTTTCGGCAAAAGTGGCAAACACCTTACTAAGATGTTCCTCGGCTATGAAAGAGAAATCCTTAGCGGAGAAAGAGAGGAGTACTTGCGCCCGTTTCCAGATAATAACAGGCGGCAGAAAATCAGTATTGGCATTGGCGCTGATAACAGAACCTCTCTTACCCGAGTTGACAAAAGAGCGAACCTCGAGCGGTATATTTTTATTTTGTATAGGTTTAATGGTTTTCGGATGTATCACAGTAGCCCCATAGTAAGTCATTTCAATGGCTTCGTGAAAAGTAAGTTCACTGATAAACTGCGCATCCGGAAATTCTTTGGGGTCGGCATTCATGATACCTTCCACATCTTTCCATACAGTCATCCGTTCAGCGTTGAGCGAGTAGGCGAAAATAGAAGCTGTATAGTCTGACCCTTCACGACCTAATGTAGTGGCAAACCCTTCAGGCGTACAGCCTACAAAACCTTGGGTAATAACAAATCCATTCTTGACTAATTCGTTTACTTTTTTGCTGATGGCCTCTTCTGTTTTTTTAAAGTCAACACGACCTTCTGTGTAAGCATTATCGGTAAACAGCACATGTTTTACATCCAGTAGAGTGTTTTTTAATCCGATAGAGTTCGCATAATCGCTTACAATAGTTGTTGAGATGTACTCACCAATTGAAACAATCTGGTCATAAATATAATTGTAGTTACGGGAGGTGTTTTCTTTTAAAAATTTACGGGCTACCTCAATGATTTTTTTTACTTCTTCTATGGCATGATCAATTCCACCCTGTGTATAAAGGTTGTTCATAATTGACACATGTTTTTGAAAAAGTGTCTCCAGTGTTTGTTCCCATTCTGAATGACCACCATAATACAGGTTCACTACCTGCTCCAGTTCGTTAGTGCTTTTACCCATAGCTGAAATGACCACTACTTTATCGTTACTGCTATTTTCTTTCAAAATAGCAGTAACATTTTTTACTGCTTCTGCATCTTTTACCGATGCGCCACCGAATTTGTAAACCTGCATTTGATTTGTTTATGATTATGGATGATATGAAAATTATGACTGGTCAGTTGTTAGTGTATGGAATTCACGTAGTTCAAAATTTCATCTTTATTCATCTTGCATGTGATCCATTCGGGATCTAACTCTGCTCCGAGTGATTTATAGAACTCAATGGCGGGAGTGTTCCAGTTCAGCACTTGCCAGCGCACCTGATTTACCTCTCGCTCTTTTGCCTCTCGCAAGAATTCGTTGATGAGTTTTCTGCCAATGCCGTATCTCCGATAGCTTTCAGTTACCACCAGGTCATCAAGAAAAAGCAGCTTCCCTTTCCAAGTAGAATAGGCTGTATAATACAATGCCATACCTATTATCTCATTAGAGCCCGCATCTTCTGCAATAAAAACTTTGTATATGGAATGCTTGCCAAAGCCATCTTCGAGCAGCATGGCTTCAGTATTTACTACAGACTCAGGGGCACGCTCAAACAACGCTAGTTCACGCACTAATTTCATAATGCCGGGAATATCTTTCTCATCGCCATGCCTGATGATAAAACTCATGTGTGTTATTTAAGGTGCGCAAAGATATTCACCCGTGCATATTTTAAAAGTTTCAAAAAACCTGAATTGATATATTCGTTTTGTAAAAAATGAGTTCATGAGTAAAGCAGTTAAGCTATCCGATTTTCTGGAAACAAATGCTTCAGTATCTTTAAGCACATTGATATTGTCGCTTGCAGATGGATGTAAAATGATTGCACGTTTAGTAAACAATGCCGGGTTAAGCGGCATTATAGGTACTACCGGTGATACGAATGTTCAGGGAGAAATTGTACAGAAACTGGACGATCTTTCGAATAGTATTTTGATGGATAAGTTACGTGAAAGTAAAACCTGTGCCGGCTATCTGAGCGAGGAGAATGAGGGTGTAGTTACCCTTAATCCTACTGGCGGTTATGTTGTTTCAGTCGACCCCTTAGATGGTTCTTCAAACATTGATGTATGTGCTCCCATTGGTACTATTTTCAATGTTTGTGAACGTATAAGTGTATCGGGTGATGTGAACGAGGCAGATTTTTTTCAAACAGGAAATCATACCAAAGCAGCCGGGTATTTTATTTATGGCAGCTCTACTATTCTGGTTATATCTACCGGTAAGGGTGTGAATGGATTTACATTGAATACTGAGGATAATCAGTTTTATCTCTCACACCCGGATATAAAGATTGCAGATAAGGGGAAAATATATTCCATCAATCAGGGTAATTTAGAGAAGCTTGAGGATGGGGTGAAGAATTACATAGCTTACTGTTCACAGATAGATAAAGAAACTTCTCGGCCTTACTCTTTACGTTACATAGGTTCAATGGTGGGTGACCTGCATCGCAATCTTATCAAAGGAGGAATATTTATCTACCCGGCTAATAAAGGCGAAAAGAAAGGTAAGCTACGTTTACTCTATGAGTGTATACCCATGGGTTTTGTAACTGAACAGGCTGGAGGCAAAGCTACCGATGGTTATCAACGGATACTGGATATTCAGCCGCACGAGCTTCACGAACGAACTGCTATATTTATAGGGTCGAAACAGATGGTGGAGAAAGCCGAAGCGTTTCTGAAAGGATAAATTTTTCTAATGAAAAGAGTTTTATTGTTTATAGCCTGTTTATTTATGTTACATGCACTGATGGCTCAGAATCCACCAGTGGCTGTAAACGATACACTGACTATCAACAAGAATAATTCAGTGATGTTGCCGGTGTTGTCCAACGATTATGATTTAGATGGCGACCCGCTGACTATAAGTGTTTTGACTTCACCTGATAATGGACTTACTACAGTTAGCGGAGGAGATATTGCTTACACCCCAAACCAAAATTTTGTAGGAACCGATTCTTTTCAGTACGTTATTTGTGATAGCACTTCTTTGTGTGACACTGCTTGGGTATGGGTGGTGGTTACTGGAAATAACAACTATCCTGAAGCATCCAATGATTATTTTACCATCCCTGAGAATACAGCTACTATTTTGCCGGTTACCAGTAATGATCAGGATCCCGATGGCGAACCTTTATCAGTTAGTATTTTGAATACACCGCAACATGGCAGTGTTTCGGTCATTAACGGAGTTCAGATTCTATATACTCCGGCTGGTAATTATTATGGAA
Source organism: Chitinophagales bacterium (assembly GCA_046329535.1). Lineage (GTDB taxonomy): Bacteria > Bacteroidota > Bacteroidia > Chitinophagales > LD1 > Bog-950. The sequence continues at coordinate 45,141 of JAXLUN010000003.1, read as the reverse complement.
CCGATACATTCAGTTATGTTACCTGCGATACCTCAGCACTTTGCGATACGGCAGTGGTTTATGTAATCATTAGCGGAAGCAATGGTGCCCCAATAGCTAACGTTGATAACTTTGTATTTGGAGACACTCTCCAAACAACTGTTCTTGATTTGTTGAATAACGATACCGACCCTGAAGGCGATTCTGTTTTTATTACAACATTAACAGATATAGATTTGGCTAATAATCTTGGAACGTTCAATTTAACTTCCGCGGGTTTAGTGGAGTTTACCCGAGCTAGTTTGGCTTGCGGAGCAGAGACTTTCCTGTATGTGGTTTGTGATGTAACGGCATGTGATACTGCTGAATTTTCTGTTACCGTCAACTGTCCGGATGATGTTTTTCATACCCAGGGTTTTTCTCCGGATGGTGATGGACTGAACGATAAGTTGGTATTTCCCGGACTTGAATATTTTGCACCTGCTATATTGAAGATTTACAATCGTTACGGTAATCTGGTTTATGAAAGTGAAGATTACAAAAACGATTGGGAGGGGTCTTACATGGATAATGGCAAAGGTTTGCCGGATGGCACCTACTTCTATATTTTGCAGTTGAGCGACAAACGTAAATACAACAACTACTTAATCATTAATCGCTAGTATTTGTTGCGTTTGGCTTACTTATTAAACATATCCTCTTTTGAATTTTCAAAGCCATGATCGTGTAATAGATGGTTGCTGTCTGCAGCCTGGGTGGCCAGTACATCACAACGTTCATTATAAGGATGGTCGTTATGACCTTTAACCCATTTGAATTTTACTTTGTGTTTGGGGTAAACTTCCAGAAATCTACGCCACAGATCCGGGTTCTTCTTATCCTTGAATCCTTTCTTAACCCAGCCCAATACCCATTTTTTCTCCACAGAGTCAACTACATATTTTGAATCGGAGTAAACAATAACTTCCAGTCCTGGGCGCGTTAAACTTTCCAAACCCACAATAACAGCAAGCAATTCCATTCTGTTGTTAGTGGTCATTTTATAGCCTTGCGATAGTTCTTTCTCTTTTTCCCCGTATTTGAGAATTACTCCATAGCCTCCTCTGCCGGGGTTGTTTCGCGCGGAGCCATCCGTATATATTTCTACTAATGCCATTGAGGTAAAGGTAAAAGTTTATACAAAACTATGGCATCAATACACATAACAATAGACTTTCTTAAAGACAAGATAAATACCCAAAATATAAAGGGGATAGTTGAAATTTTCATATTCCGAAAAAACGCTGCTTCTTGGCAGTATGAAAAATCTGAGCAATAAAGTAATTTGGATAACCGGAGCATCTTCCGGCATTGGTGAAGCTTTAGTTTATGCTTTAGCTAAAGAAGGTGCTCTGCTGATTTTATCTGCTCGCAGAGCCGATGAACTGAAAAGAGTATATGAACAGAATGGACTAAGCGCTGATAAGGCTCATATTCTTCCGCTCGACTTAAATAACGCTTCTAATTTTGAAGAGAAGAAAAATGAAGTGCTGGCCAAGTTTGGTAGGATAGATATACTGGTTAATAACGGAGGAGTAAGCCAGCGGTCATTGGCCCAAGATACCACCTTGGCAGTAGACCGTCAGCTTTTTGAGGTAAATTATTTTGGCACTGTAGCACTAACCAAAACTGTATTACCGCAATTTGTATCTCAACAGGATGGATTGATTGTAACAGTAACCAGCGCAGTGGCTAAATATGGCACACCATGGCGTAGCACTTATAGTGCCACCAAACATGCTCTGCACGGCTTTTTCGATTCTTTAAGAGCAGAGTTATACAAAGACAACGTTCGCGTTTTATTGGTTTGTCCCGGATTTATACGTACTAATATCACGCTGCATGCTTTAACCGGAAATGGCGAAAAACTTGGAAGCATGGACAATCTGACCGCTCGAGGGCTAACTGCAACCGAATGTGCCCGGCAAATTGTAGCTGCTATCAAGAGCGAAAAGGAGGAAGTAGTAGTTTCGCGCTTTCTAGAAAAATTCGGGGTATATGTAAAAAGATTTTTTCCTTCATTATTTTCAGTAATGATCCGGAAAATGGAGGTGCGTTAAGAGTTAGGCGCTTTTAAAGAAGCAAACTGTTTTTGGGGTGTTCTGCACTGGTTTTGAGGCTGAAAGTTTGCCATCTTAGTCTAAATAAGTTCCCCAACTACCCATGAATCTGCCGCTATCACAAATTTATTGCCAAAGATTTGGAAGTATTGGTTCGAAAACTATCTTTGCAGTCCGTTTTGCAAAACCGGTTCCAAATATTTCATCAGAATGTTGATTTACAAGAGTTTTAGTCTTTAATAAAAAAGCACCGAAATTCTTGCATTCTTATTTGTATTTTGGAGATTAGTTAACTAGTTTAATCCATATCATTTCGCCATGGCAGAAATCCTCAAGAAAACCGCTGAAAGAATTAATTTCGGTAAAATTAAACTTCCTGACGAGCAGCCAGATTTGCTCGATATTCAATTAGAAACTTACAAAGAGTTTATTCAGCTTGAAACTACTCCGGAAAACCGAGTATTGGAAGGTTTGCACACAGTTTTTACCGAAAATTTCCCTATCAGCGATACCCGCAGTATTTTCCAGTTAGAGTTTATTGACTATTTCGTTGATCCTCCGCGTTACTCTATGGAAGAATGTGTAGAAAGAGGATTGACCTACTGCGTTCCTTTAAAGGCAAAACTTAAGCTTTCCTGTAACGATCCAGAGCACATTGATTTTAAAACTATTGTACAGGATGTGTTTTTAGGTAACATACCTTACATGACTCCGAAAGGAACGTTTATTGTAAATGGTGCCGAGCGTGTAATTGTGTCTCAATTGCACAGAAGTCCTGGAGTATTCTTCGGCCAAAGTTTGCATCCGAACGGAACCAAAATATACTCGGCAAGAGTGATACCTTTCAAGGGTGCTTGGATGGAGTTTGCTACTGACATCAACAATGTGATGTATGCCTATATTGATAGAAAAAAGAAATTTCCTGTAACCATGTTGCTTCGCGCAGTTGGTTACGATTCAGATAAAGATATTTTGACCCTGTTTGATTTAGCCGATGAGATTGAGATGAGCAAGAAAAATGCATCCAAAGCTATCGGTAGAAAATTAGCTGCACGGGTTCTTAAAACCTGGATGGAGGATTTTGTGGATGAGGACACTGGTGAGGTTGTTTCAATTGAACGTAACGAAGTATTGTTAGAGCGTGATACCATTATTGATGAAGATAACATCAACTTAATTTTGGAATCAGGAACTAAGAGTATTTTTGCTCACAAAGACAATCAAACTGCTGATTTCTCTATCATCTTTAATACACTCAATAAAGACACTTCTAACTCAGAAATTGAGGCGTTGAATCATATCTACAAACAATTACGTGGTAGTGAGCCACCTGACGAAGAAACTGCTCGTGGAATTATTGAGAAATTGTTCTTCAGCGATAAGCGTTACGATTTAGGTGAAGTAGGTCGTTATAAAATCAATAAAAAGCTGGAGCTTGATATTGATATGGATACCCGGGTTTTAACTAAAACGGACATTATCCATATTGTTAAGTATCTGGTTGATCTTTCTAACCAAAAAGCAGAGATTGATGATATCGATCACTTGAGTAACCGAAGAGTACGTACTGTAGGTGAGCAACTTTACACTCAGTTTGGGGTAGGTCTAGCCCGTATGGCCAGAACTATCCGTGAGCGTATGAATGTTCGCGATAATGAGGTTTTCACTCCGGTAGATTTGATTAACGCCAGAACACTTTCTTCCGTTATCAATTCATTCTTTGGTACTTCTCAATTGTCTCAGTTCTTGGATCAAACCAATCCACTGGCAGAGATTACTAACAAGCGAAGAGTATCGGCTTTAGGTCCTGGTGGTCTCTCAAGAGAGCGTGCGGGCTTTGAGGTACGTGACGTTCACTACTCTCACTATGGTCGTCTATGCACCATTGAAACCCCGGAAGGTCCAAATATCGGTTTGATTTCTACACTTTGTGTTCACGCTAAGGTGAACAAGATGGGCTTTATTGAGACACCATATCGTAAGGTAGATAGCGGTAAAGTGAACCTTAAAGGTAAGGTTGATTTCCTTACTGCAGAGGAAGAAGACCTGGTTAAGATTGCGCAGAGCAATATAGCTATGGACGAAAAGGGAAATTTCAAAACCGATAAGGTTAAATCGCGTTTCCAAGGTGACTTCCCTATTTTGGGCCCTATGGAAGTGAATTATATGGATGTGGCACCTAATCAAATTGTAGGCGTTTCTGCTTCCTTGATTCCATTTCTGGAGCATGATGATGCTAACCGCGCGTTGATGGGATCGAACATGCAACGTCAGGCTGTTCCTTTGATGAAGCCGCAGTCTCCAATTGTAGGAACCGGTTTAGAAGGAAAAGTTGCCGTTGACTCTCGTAACCTGGTAAATGCAGAAAGAGAAGGAGTTGTAGAATATGTGGATGCTAACCAGATTACGGTTAGATATGAAAGAACGGAAGAAGAAAAATTGGTTTCTTTCAAAGATGATAAGGTAACTTATAATCTTTCGAAGTTCATGAAGACCAACCAAAGTACCTGCATCAACCTAAAACCTATCGTTAAGAAAGGACAGCGTGTGAAGAAAGGCGATATCCTTTGTGAAGGATTTGCTACACAAGGAGGAGAGTTGGCTTTAGGTTCAAATCTGAAGGTGGCATTCATGCCTTGGAAAGGTTACAACTTCGAAGATGCGATTGTTATCAATGAACGAGTAGTTCGTGACGATATATTCACTTCTATTCACGTAGAGGAGTTTGAAATGGAAGTTCGTGACACCAAATTAGGAGAAGAGGAATTAACACCGGATATTCCAAACGTGAGTGAAGAAGCGACCAAGGATTTGGATGATAATGGTATTATCCGTGTAGGTGCCCGAGTAAAAGAAGGCGATATTCTGATTGGGAAAATTACTCCGAAGGGAGAAACCGATCCTACACCGGAAGAGAAACTTTTGCGTGCAATTTTTGGTGATAAAGCCGGAGATGTAAAAGATGCCTCTATGAAAGTTCCACCTTCTATTGAAGGTACAGTTATCAGCAAGCGTTTATTCCAACGCGCTAAGAAGGATAAAACTTCGAAAGTGAAAGAAAAGACTTTGCTGGAGAAACTGGATAAAGATTTCGATAAGAAAATGGCTGATTTGAAGGGGGTACTCATCGATAAGTTAATGAGCATACTCAGCGGAAAGGTTACTACCGGAATTCAGACTATTTACCGCGAAGAACTCATCAGTAAGGGCACTAAGTTTTCTACTAAGGTATTGATTGATCTGGATTACAGTATTACCGATGGTAACAACTGGACTAAGGATGAAGACACGAACAAGTTGGTGAAAATGATGTTGCATAACTACAACATCCGCGTAAATGAAGAAACTGGTAAATACAAGAGAGAGAAATTCAATATCTCGATAGGTGACGAGTTGCCATCTGGTGTATTAAAACTGGCAAAGGTTTACATTGCCAAGAAACGTAAGCTGAAAGTAGGAGATAAGATGGCGGGTCGCCACGGTAATAAGGGTATTGTTGCCCGCATTGTTCGTGCTGAAGATATGCCGTTCCTGGAAGATGGAACAACTGTAGATATTGTTCTGAATCCGCTAGGGGTTCCTTCACGTATGAACTTGGGGCAGATTTACGAAACCGTTCTTGGATGGGCCGGACAAAAACTGGGTGTTAAGTTTGCCACTCCTATTTTTGATGGTGCATCTTTAGCTGAAATTGACAGCTATGTGAAGAAAGCAGGTTTACCTGAGTTCGGATCTACTTACTTGTATGACGGAGAAACCGGAGAGCGTTTCCATCAGCCTACTACTGTTGGTATCATTTACATGATTAAACTGATACACATGGTAGATGACAAGATGCACGCACGTTCTATCGGACCTTACTCACTTATCACTCAGCAGCCGCTGGGAGGTAAAGCACAGTTCGGAGGTCAGCGTTTCGGAGAAATGGAGGTTTGGGCATTGGAGGCTTACGGTGCTGCTAACATTCTTCAGGAATTACTTACTGTTAAGTCGGATGATATTATTGGCCGTGCAAAAGCTTACGAAGCTATTGTCAAGGGAGATAATATACCTGAAGCCGGAATACCAGAATCTTTCAACGTATTAATGCACGAGTTGAGAGGTTTAGCATTAGATCTTAAGTTTGATTAAATGATAATAAGCAGAGGTGAGTAAAAACACCTCTGCTAAATTTTTTTAGAAGAAAACACTTTAAAATAAAAATCGAATGGCATCTTTCAAAAAAGACAACAAACAGAGATTCGATTTCTCTAAAATCACGATCATGCTGGCATCTCCTGATGCTATTCTGGGTCGTTCTAACGGTGAAATCAAAAAGCCGGAAACCATCAATTACAGAACTTACAAACCAGAGATGGAAGGTTTGTTCTGCGAGCGCGTTTTCGGACCTACCAAAGATTATGAGTGCTACTGCGGTAAGTATAAGCGTATCCGCTACAAAGGCATTGTATGCGACCGTTGTGGTGTAGAAGTTACAGAGAAGAAAGTACGCAGAGATCGTATGGGACACATCAAGTTGACGGTGCCTATTGTTCATATCTGGTATTTTAAATCACTGCCAAATAAAATCGGTTATCTATTAGGTATTTCCTCTAAGAAATTGGAGAGTATTATCTATTATGAAAGATATGTGGTTATTCAACCTGGAAAAACTGCTACCGGTGTAGATTTGATGACCGAGAAGGGGGAAGAAAGGCGAAATCTTGCATATCTCGATTTGTTAACAGAGGAAGAATACTTGTCTGCATTTGAATCGGAAGAGTTGAAAAACAATCATCTGTTAGAAGATACAGACCCTAACAAGTTTGTAGCCAAGATGGGTGCCGATGCTATGAAAGAATTGTTATCAAGAATCAATCTGGATGACCTTTCTTATGAATTGCGTCATGCTGCAGCAAACGAAACTTCACGCCAGCGTAAGGCAGAAGCTTTGAAGCGTTTGAGTGTAGTAGAAATGTTCCGTGAAGCGAATACTCATATCGAAAATCGTCCGGAATGGATGGTGGTTCAGTATTTGCCGGTTATACCACCTGAATTACGTCCGTTAGTTCCACTGGATGGAGGACGTTTCGCTTCTTCAGATTTGAACGATTTATACCGCAGAGTAATTATCCGTAACAACCGTTTGAAGAGACTTTTAGAGATTAAAGCTCCGGAAGTAATTCTTCGTAACGAAAAACGCATGTTACAGGAGGCGGTTGACTCTTTGTTTGATAACTCACGTAAGTCGAACGCGGTGAAAGCCGAAGGAGGCCGTGCGCTGAAATCACTTTCAGATGTATTGAAAGGTAAGCAAGGACGTTTCCGTCAGAACTTGTTAGGTAAGCGTGTTGATTATTCAGGCCGTTCGGTAATCGTTGTAGGTCCTGAGTTGAAACTGCATGAGTGCGGTTTGCCAAAAGATATGGCTGCCGAGTTGTTTAAACCGTTTGTTATTCGCAAGCTGATTGAAAGAGGTATTGTAAAGACTGTTAAGAGCGCTAAGAAATTAGTAGATAAGAAAGAGCCGGTTATTTGGGATATTCTGGAGAATATTTTGAAAGGACACCCTATCATGTTGAACCGAGCCCCTACACTTCACCGTCTTTCTATTCAGGCGTTCTTGCCTAAGTTGATTGAAGGTAAGGCGATTCAGTTACACCCGCTAGTTTGTACAGCCTTCAACGCGGATTTTGACGGTGACCAGATGGCGGTGCACGTTCCATTGAGCAATGCTTCTATTCTGGAAGCGCAATTGCTAATGTTAGGTTCACACAACATTCTGAACCCGCAAAACGGAACTCCGGTTACGCTTCCTTCTCAGGACATGGTTCTTGGTTTGTATTACATGACCAAAGAGAAGAGAACTACTGCAACGGAGAAAGTAATTGGTCAGGGATTAGCTTTCTATAGCGTAGAAGAAGCAATCATTGCTTATAACGAAGGAAAAGTTGAACTGCATGCACCGGTTAAATGTCGTGTATCAGTTAAGAACGATAAGAGACAACTGGAAACTAAGTTGATTGAAACTACTGTTGGGCGTTTGTTGTTTAATCAGGCAGTTCCTGAATCTTTCGGTTTTGTCAATAAAATGTTAGGCAAGAAACAGTTGAAGGATGTTATCGGTCAGATATTGGCTGAAACAAATATTCCTACTACTGCCAAGTTCCTGGATGATATTAAAAAGTTAGGATTCTTCTTCTCTTTCAGAGGTGGTTTGAGCTTTAACCTCCGCGATGTGGTGGTGCCAAGCAACAAAGATCAGTTAGTAGAAGATGCACAAGCTAAGGTGGATGAGATCTTTGATAGCTACCAAATGGGTTTCATTACCGATAAGGAGCGTTTCAACCAGGTAGTTGATATCTGGACTGCCACCGACAACCGTTTGACCAATACTTTGATGAAGCAGATTGCTGAAGATAAACAAGGCTTCAACTCTATCTTCATGATGTTGGATTCAGGTGCTAGAGGTTCTAAGCAGCAGATCAAGCAGCTCTCAGGTATGAGAGGTTTGATGGCTAAGCCACGTAAATCAGGCTCTACCGGAAGTGAGGTAATCGAGAATCCGATTTTGGCGAACTTCAAAGAAGGCTTGTCGGTATTGGAATACTTCATCTCTACCCACGGTGCCCGTAAGGGTCTTTCGGATACGGCCTTGAAAACGGCCGATGCTGGATATCTCACCAGACGTTTGGTGGATGTTGCTCAGGATGTAGTTATCAATGAAGAAGATTGCGGTACACTTCGCGGTATTAATGCTACTGCACTGAAAGACAATGAAGATATCGTAGAACCATTGTTTGATAGAATATTGGGACGCACTTCGTTACTCGATGTATTCCATCCGGAAACAGACGAGTTGATTCTTTCTGCCGGTGAAGAGATAACTGAAATCACAGCCCGCGCTATTGACGCAGCAGGAATCGAAGCAGTTGAAATTCGTTCTGTTCTGACATGCGAAAGCAAGAAAGGTTGCTGTGTAAAATGTTACGGACGTAATTTAGCAACTAACCGTACAGCCGAAGAAGGTGATGCAGTGGGAATCATTGCCGCACAATCTATTGGTGAGCCGGGAACACAGTTGACACTTCGTACATTCCACGTTGGAGGTATTGCCAGTTTGAGCACTACCGAAAATGAAATGCGTGCTAAGTTTGATGGTATCATTCAGTTTGACGGAGTAAGAACTACTACCGTAGTAGATGAGGCTGGAGAGAAAACTCAGGTAGTAATAGGTCGTACCGGTGAAATGAGAATTGTAAAAGAAGATAATCCGGATAAAACGCTTATAAGCAATCACATTCCATACGGAGCTACTATGTTTGCTAAAGATGGAAAGCATATTAAGAAAGGAGATGTTATTTGTCGTTGGGATCCGTTCAATAATGTAATTATCTCTGAACATGCCGGTAAGGTGAAGTTTGAGCAGATTATTGAGAACGTCACTTACCGTGATGAGATGGACGAGCAAACCGGACACCGCGAGAAAGTGATTATTGAGACTAAGGATAAAACCAAAGTTCCATCGGTTATCGTAGAGCATGGTAAAGAAGGCAAACATTATGCAGTGCCGGTAGGTGCACACATCGTGGTTGATAACGGTGAACAGGTTAAACAGGGCCAGATTATTGCCAAGATACCACGCGTAATGGGTAAGGTGAAGGATATAACCGGAGGTCTTCCGCGTGTTACCGAGTTGTTTGAAGCTCGTAATCCATCTAACCCGGCAACTGTTGCAGAAATTGACGGTGTTGTTCGTTTCGGTGGCGTTAAGAGGGGTAACCGTGAAATTATTGTTGAATCTCGCGAGGGAGAAGTAACAAAATATCTGGTTCCACTATCTAAACACATTCTTGTTCAGGAGCAGGATTTTGTGCGCGCTGGAACACCGCTTTCGGATGGAGCTATCACTCCAAGCGACATTCTTCATATCCGCGGACCATTTGCGGTGCAGGAGTACTTGGTTAATGAAATACAGGAAGTTTACCGATTACAAGGTATTAAGATTAACGATAAACACGTTGAAGTGATTGTTCGCCAAATGATGGGTAAGATGATTATTGACGACCCGGGCGATACCCGATTCCTGGAAGGCACTTCCGTAGAGAAGTTTGAACTATTGGCGGTAAACGATGAGTTGTTTGATAAGAAGGTAGTAGAAGAAGCGGATGATTCTTCTAACCTGAAACCTGGACAGATTGTAAGTTTACGCGCTATTCGCGAAGAGAACTCTATCTTAAGAAGGGCCGATAAGAAATTAGTTAAGTTCCGTGATGCTATACCAGCTACTGCGTCATCGCAGTTACAGGGTATTACCCGCGCTTCTTTATCCACTTACTCTTGGATTTCTGCGGCTTCGTTCCAGGAAACTACCAAAGTGTTAAGCACAGCTTCTATCAACGCCAAACAGGATTATCTGGCGGGCTTGAAAGAGAACGTAATTGTAGGCCATCGCATACCTGCGGGAACCGGTTTACGCAGATTCAAAAATCTGATTATCTCTAACAAGGAGGATTTAGAACGCGCTGAACGCAAACAGGAAACTGCAGGTGGGGTTGAGTTGTTGGGATAAGCTCAATTCGTAACTTCCTAAAACAAAGTTTAGTTCAAAGCCCTTCGATTATATTCGAAGGGCTTTGTTGCTAAATACTACTTTTAATGTAGTAAGTAGTGCTATCTTTCCATCCCAAACACAAAAGAACTGATGAAAAAAATCACCCGTTTAGTATACATGTTATTGGCTGCGCTGGCGTTGTTTAATGAAACGGTTTATGCCAAACTAGAGACCGATAGCACTCGAACAGTCACTACCGATTCTCTTCAGTTACAGTTGTTGAAATACGATACTGTAGGAAGTGTATCTATCGGCCTTAATCTGGCCAAGTTTGATATTCCGCAAGGTTTTAAATTTCTAAATGCCAAGCAGAGTGAGTATGTACTGCATGACTTGTGGGGCAACCCGCCATCAGAATCTTTAGGAATGATATTTCCTGCAGAGGCAGATGATGTTTATCCAACCACCTGGGCCATTGAAATTTCTTACAGTGATGATGGTCATGTCAAAGACGATGATGCCAAGGATATTAAATATGATGAGTTGTTAGAACAAATGCAGAAGGAGGTAGCCGAGGTAAACCCGGAACGGAAGAAGCAGGGATATCCTACCTATCAGTTAACCGGTTGGGCTTCGTCACCATATTACGATGAAAAAGAGAAAAAGCTGCATTGGGCTAAACGCATTCTTTTTGAAAACGATTCTGTAGAAACACTCAATTATAACATCAGAGTATTAGGCCGCAAAGGGGTATTGGTGCTTAATGCTATTGGAACAATGGATCAACTGGGAGAAATAAAATCGAAAATTAACCCGGTGCTAACTTCTGTCAATTTTACTAAAGGTAATCAATATGCTGATTTTGATGAAGGGATAGATAAAGTGGCTGCGTATGGTATAGGTGGGCTTATTGCAGGAGGTGTGTTAATGAAAACAGGCTTGTTTGCCAAAATTGGTTTGGTGTTACTGAAGTTTGCTAAAGTAATACTGGTGGGTGGTGCCGCTTTGGTGGCTGGTATAGTCAAACTATTCAAAGGTAAAGGGGACGGCAACCAGGTAAACCCTAATGCTTAATGGGTTAGTAAATTGAATACATAAAACTTATTGGTCAATATAATAATAGCAGTTTTTGCAACAGCAATTAGATGCTCTCTAAAAAAATAGGGCTTCAGTTTTTTGCTGAAACCCTTTGTTAATCTGTGATCCCGGTGGGGATCGAACCCACGACCCAATGATTAAGAGTCATTTGCTCTACCAGCTGAGCTACGGAATCAAGAGGGTACAAACTTATAATTTCTGTTTTCATTTTCAAGTTTATTTAGAGGAAATGCCCTTTTAAATTTCTTTAATTTGCCGCCCTTTATGTCACAGCAACATCATTCTCACCACGATCATTCGCATTACCATATTCACGCTAATGAACGTAGTACGCGCATTGTGGTTTTGATTTCTTTTTGCACCATGCTGCTGGAGTTGTATTTTGGTTACGCAACCAATTCTAAAACACTCATGATGGATGGTTGGCACATGTTGAGTCACGTGTTGGTAATGTTACTGGCTTGGGGTGCCTATTTCTATATTAAGCGAAACCATCGTGAAATTACCCATGCCAAACAACACAAAGTTATTGCACTTAGTGGTTTTGCCAGTGCTGTAATTATGTTACTCATTACAATCGCCATGATTTACGAATCGCTCACTGGTTTTTTTGATACTCAGATTGATGTAAGTAACGAAGCTTTTCTAATAGCTGTAATTGCGTTGGTTGTAAACGGAGCCAGCGCTTTCTTTTTGCATCGGGAGGAAGAGAAAACAGATGTTAATCTCCAGGCAGCTTACCTGCATGTTATCAGTGATGTTGTGCTGAGTATTTTTGCCATTATTTCACTGGTAGCCATCAGATTGTTCAGTTACAAATTGCTGGACTCTATATTGGCACTGGTAGGCGCACTGGTCATTCTGAAATGGAGTGTTGAACTGATTCAGAAAAGTTGGCGCGAGGTTTTAGACTTACGGAAATAGCTATTTGCTTTCTTTTAGGCAGTCTATGAGTACCACAAATTCTCCCCGTGGTTCTTTCTGGGTAAAATGGGCAATTAACTCATCGGCCGTTCCGCGAATGGTTTCTTCAAACATCTTGGATATTTCACGGCTGCATGAAATTCTCCGTGTTTCTACCAGATGCTGTTTCAGCTCTTCCAATAGCTTGATAATGCGGAAAGGTGACTCATAAAGAATAACAGTTTGTGTGATAGATGCTACTTCACGAAGCTTAGTCTGTCGTCCTTTTTTGTGTGGTAGAAAACCAATAAACACAAATTCATCGGTAGCAAAGCCCGAGTTGATTAATGCCGGAACAAATGCAGTAGCACCGGGCAGGGTTTCAACGGTAATATTGTTTTTGATACAGGCGGCAATTAGAATATGCCCGGGGTCCGATATGCCCGGGGTGCCCCCATCACTTACCAAACCGATATTTAAACCGCTGTTTATTTTTTCAATAACCGACTCAACAGTTTTAAACTCATTGAATTTATGATAGGAGAGAAGCTGCTTCTGAATTTGAAAATGATCAAGCAACTTTTTGGTTTGACGGGTATCTTCGGCCAGTATCAGGTCAACTTCCTGGAGTATGCGCAGTGCGCGCAAGGTAATATCCTCTAAATTTCCCACCGGTGTGGGAACTACAAATAGTTTGGCCATTTCTCAAAGTTACCCTAAGGTAATTTAGTGGTTTTACTCCTGCACAAGTTCAAACTTGTAACCCTCCATAATCGGATTAGCTAACAGTTTCTTACAGGCATTCTCTACCTGCACTGTAGCGGCTTCCTTAGAGTCTGCACTTAGTTTTAAGGTAATGTGTTTACCTATACGTACATCGGCAACACCCGTAAAATTCATTTTTTGCAAACCGTGTGCAACCGCTTTGCCTTGTGGGTCTAACAATTCTTTAAGGGGCATTACATCTATTTCTGCTCTGAAATTCATTTCTTGATTAGTTTTAAAACAATGGATAGAATGGTGTAAAGTATAATGATTAGTGAAACAGCAGCAAATTTAAATGTTACCAGTAAAAGCAGGCAAAGAATTATAAACAGAAACCTAACTTCATTTCCTTTCCAGCCATACTGCTTAAACTTAAATCCGAACATTGGCAGCTCCGAAATCATCAGTGCTGGTAATACTGCTATGGTGCCATACAACACCTTACCCGAGTATACCAGCTTAGCCAGACCGTACGGGTTATGTAAAAAAATAAGAAGCAGACCGGTAACAAAAAGAGTAGCTGCAGGTGTGGCCATACCTATAAATCCTTCACTCTGCCGGGTATCTATATTAAACTTAGCCAGCCTCAGAGCGGCAAACAGAGTAACCAAAAATGCAGGAGAAGAATACAGATAAATGCGCTTGAGTGAATAGGCCGTTTCGGCTGATTCATATTTCAGAAAGAGCAGATGAAATAAAATGGCTCCCGGCACTACTCCAAAGCTCACCACATCGGCCAGTGAGTCCAATTGCAGACCAATGCTGGTTGGGTTCTTAGTCAGCCGCGCAGCAAAGCCATCCAGGAAATCAGCTACCAGCGAAAGGAGAATGCAATAAGGTACCAACTCAATCTGATAGTTAAAAATAAATACCACCGCCATACAACCTGAAAACAGATTGATTAGGGTGAGACAATTAGCGAGGTTAAATAACGAACGAATACTCATGCTGTATTGTTTTTACCCTATTAGTTCATCAACGCTTCAATCTCATCGGCTTCAATAGGAATACTCGCCATCAGGTCCAGCGGTTTATCTTTAGTTACCAGTAAGTTGTTCTCCAGCCGTATACCAATCTTCTCTTCACGAATGTAAATGCCCGGCTCGCAGGTGAGTACAGCGCCCGGTTTCAGCTTGTCAAAACGGTTGCCTACATCATGCACATCCAACCCTAAAAAGTGCGCTGTGCCATGCGGGAAATACTTTTTATACAAGGGGCTTTCCTTGTTCTGCTTCTTTACATCCGTCAATTTAAGCAGGCGTAGTTTAATCAATTCCGCTTCCATCAGTTTGCCTACCTCCAGATTCAGCTCATTCAATACAACTCCGGGCCGCATCATTTTGGCTGCTTCGCGGTGTACGCGCAATACGGCATTGTAAACATCTTTCTGCCGCTTGGTAAAGCGGCCGTTTACGGGTACTGTGCGGGTCAGGTCGGCATTGTAATTAGCATATTCAGCACCGCAATCCATTAGTAATAGATCACCTGCTTTGGTTTGAGCATCATTGCTGATGTAATGCAGCACACAGGCATTTTCACCGGTTGCAACTATCGGTGTGTAAGCATGACCCGTTCCTCGGTTGATTAGATACTCATGCGTTAGTTCGGCTTCTACTTCATATTCCCAGACACCCGGTTTTATAAACTGTAGCGAGCGGAGAAAACCTTTCCGCGTAATATCAATAGCTGTGCTGAGTAAATCAATCTCCTGCTTCGATTTACTTACTCGCAGACTGTGTAATATCGGAGCGCTGCGTTCGTATTTATGCAGCGGAAAATCGTTCATCACCTTTCGTGCAAACTTTACTTCGGTGCCTTCGCCCATCGAAATACTTCGGTCATGCTCATTGGTATTCAGATACACATGGTTCGCATAGTGCATCAGCATGTGAAAAATATTTTCAAACGAATCACTCCACATCACATTTTCAATACCCGAAATAACAGCCGCTTCCGCCTGCGTGTGTTTCTTACCTTCCCAAATCATAATCTGTTCGCTGGTTCTCCGCACAAAAAGAATCTCGCGATACCGCGCTTCAGGGGCATCGGGAAATAGAATCAGAAAGGTTTCTTCCTGGTCAATACCACTTAGATAAAACATATCCGGATTTTGCCGCCATAAGTAAGATGCATCAGCACTGCGGGTAACGGTATCATTACTCACAAAAACAGCCAACGAATTTTTCTTCATCTGTTTGGCAAAGTTCTTCCGGTTGAGTTTAAACAGATCATGATTGATAGAAGTGTAACGCATAAAAAATTTTGTTATACTGCGAATGTAAATATTTAGCTATAACATGCTACCACACTACGGCTTTCAATCATTCTCATAAAATCAATCATCTGTTCCAAACCATTTGAGTTCTTCTGCACAAATCAGAATTTAATCTCCACTTAACAACACAAAGCCCCGCTATTGAGCGAGGCTTTGCCTAATATTTTAAAAACAGAGTAGTAGTTATTGCACTACCAATCGTTGGCGTTCGGTTTTGCCCTCGGCACTTAGGGTTACAATATACACAGCTGGGCTTAGCGATCTTACATCAATAATATGCAGGTTGCCCAATAAATTAGATTGGCACAGTACCATGCGTCCGTTCAAATCGAACACACACAACTCGTTGCTGCCGTATAAATACGATGACGAAATAGTAACCTGGCTGTTTGCCGGGTTAGGATACATGTTAAAACCAAAGTCGGCTTCGGTTGTTTCTTCTTCCCATTGTTCCATATTTTCGGTTTCGTTGCGCTTGGCCGAGCTGGGTGGGCAGGCTCCCGATTCAAAGGTGCGGAATTTCCCGTATTTATAACAAATACCGTTAAACACCTTACACCACACATTGCCAATATAGGTAGTGGTATAGTTAACACCGGTACCTAATACCGGGCCTGTTAAACTGCCTTCCGTCCATTGGTAAGTGGCACCAGGTACCACCGGCCCGTGTAACAAAAGACCAGTGCTGGTACAAACTTTATTAGAATCGGCTGCAAACTCCACAATATTTACATTCAGCGTATCGCTGAAAACAAATGAGCTGCCGCACGTAGCACGAACATAAAACTTACCTACCGACCATCTGTTGAGTGTTAATTGCGAGGTAGTGGCTCCGGTAATTGGAACCCCATCTTCAAACCACTGAAAAATAGTGCTGCACCCCGTAACGGTGGTCAATGCATGCACTACCACAACTTGGTTGTAGCAAATAATTTGCGTTCCGGTAATATCGAGTTGTACCCCCAAGGTTACCGGAGGTACGCTGCTGCCACACACTGTTCCGCTTGGGCTATCACCTATAATATTCCAGCCATTAGCCAGCAAATTGTTGCGGCCGGCATCTGCATTAGTGCCATAGCTGAGGCCCGTGGCTCCCAGTACCATACCGGCAGGAGTATACGGTGCGTACCCCCACCCGTTTAAAGTAGTTGAATAGTTAGCACAATCCATCCCGCTGTAGTCAAAAAAGCCGTTTATCTGTACCATCGAAGCCAGGCTCCAATTGTTCAACGGCTGATTAAAGGCAGAAGCGTAGCCAAACACACCATACATATCTTGTATATCTGCGGTGTTCCAGTTATTTAACGGCTGATTAAAAGTTGCGGCTCCGTTAAACATACCGTTAATGGTAATCACCGAGGAGGTGTTCCAGTTGTTTAATGGCTGATTAAAGGCCAATGCTTGCGAAAACATACCGCTTAGGTTATATACCAGGCCTGTATTCCAGTTTCCTATCGGCTGATTAAACGAACTGCAAAGTGCAAACATATTGCCCATGTCGGTAACCTGGGCTGTGTTCCACCCACCAATCGGTTGATTAAACTGACTGGCTCCCGCAAACATGCCAAACATGTTTTGCACCAATGAGGTATTCCAAGAGCCAATAGGTTGGTTAAAGGCATTGCAGTTGTTAAACAGAAGTTCCATGTTGGTTATGTTGCCGGTGTTCCAGCTGCCGATGTTAGCGCAGGGCCGGTTAACGACTGGGCAACCCTGAAACATACCTGAAGCACGGATACCCGCGCGTCGGCATATCGGTAGCGGTTATATTCATACTAAGGCATCTTCAAATGCATCTTCATACTGTTCTGCCAGCACTTCATTGGTTTACATCGTTTAGTCGGTTCTCATCTAAGTTCTGCAGTATATAAAACCGACTAAAGTTGGTGGGCGAAATGGCAAACGAATGTACTCCATAGCCGGTAAGCCGGCAATAGTGGCGGTGCTGCCGCCAAATGGTGCCGCTGCCAGCGTTGCCACCCACAGTTTGTTGCCAGTTATAACTTACCACCCGGTGGTAGCCACACCAAAACTTATCTGAGGTGAACTGCCAGTAGCGGCCAGGTTCCAGGCAGTTATAAAATGGCTCCCGCATCCGGCTTGCAGGGACGAATGGGTGTCATCACACCGCACCCGCACTGTTAGCGCTATAACCGGCCGGCAGAGAGGCTCCTGCACATACACTCTGCACCGCACCTACCGTATAGCCGTCACCATCCGCATCGGTATAGCCGCCAAGAGTTTGCCACACGGCAGGGTCATTATCGTCACAATCACCGGCCGTGTTTGCGGTGGTATTGTATCCGGCACCAGGGCTGTATTACACTGGCTAAGCGGAGTGCCCACATAATAACCGTCATTATCAGCATCTAAATACCAGTTTGGCGGGGTTAAATCAGCAGCCGTCACTGTAATACAAAGCGACCGTGCACAATTCAGGCACTGCGTAGGGGTGCTCGGCACTGACGGGGTAAGCGTATAGGTACCGGCTGTAGTAATAGGGGTAGTACCTGCAGCGCCCGATACAATAGTTTCTGAAAAACCACCAGGTCCTGTAACAGTAAACGTAGGCTGTCCGGTGAATCCGGCCGCATCGCTCGCAAATTTGGTTTTTGCTGTAAACACGGCATTTCCACCCGAGCACAACAGGATATAGTTAGGCACGCCCCCCACAGTATCAATACTGGCAATAGGGGCAAAAGTTGGCCCGTTAAAATAATGGCTGCAACTGCTGGCTCCGTAATACGACCACGCCTGGCCCAGCGAGTTGGTTGATAAAGCATAAAAGCCCCGGCCGAATTGAGTGGGTAAACTTCCGCTTTGAAAAGAATAACCGTTGCAGCCCGGGTTAAGGTCAGAGAGACTGCCGGCACTTACAAATCGGTTAGCCGAATAGCGCCAGCCTATCAGGGCGGTTTTACCAACGGTAGTTACCTTGGTCATGCCCACCGACTGAGGGGTGGTACCTTTGTAGTATTGCAAATTTATACCCGTGCCCGATGGCGCTTCCCAGTCGGCCACACATTCATATACTACGGTGTATAGGTTATTGTTGGTGCGCCAGTCAATACACTGCTTATCGCCTCCTTCGGCATTGCACAGGTCAAAGTTAGAGGCCAACGAAGAGCCGGTTAAATTTTGCGCAGAGAAAGAGCTGGTTTGCGAGGTAAGTATTTCTACCCCTCTTTCAGCTTGATTCACACTACGCTTCACGGTTCCATAAGCAAGGGTAGTGGTAGTGGCAGAACTGCTGCCTACCCCGTCATCGTTGTTATCGCTGGCATACCCCGCCATATTCACAAAGCTTATACCGCAGGGTATCAATTGATTTCCCGAAGTAACAACCGGAAAATCTATGGCTAAATATCGGCCGGGGTTAGTCGCGGTAACTCCGGCAGTGCAACTGGCCGATTGACTGTAACGTATACGAAACTTAAAACTGCTGGTAAAATAGGTGCCGTTAACCATAATACCCGATGCTGCCGTAGAAGTGGAAGCTGCGGTATAAAAATTGCCGGTCGCGGTACTTGTTTTAAAAACAGTAAGGCATAATCTTGACCAGGCACCTTCGGTCAGCCATTTGGTGTTGGTTCCGTTATTAAAACACATGTCCGAAGAAGATGTATTTAAATCGAGGGTAAGCACCTGGGTCCAGCTGGTACCTCCGTTGGTCGAAAAATCGAGATAAGCTGTATTCCCTACACAACTGCCCCAGCTATTGGTTTGTCCGCAACTGGTTTCGCTGGGCATTAGCCAAAGCTGTACTTTAAATCCTTCTACACCGCTCATATCATAGGTAGGCGAAACCAAAGTAGGAGAGCCTTGTCCTCTCAATACCGCATAGCTAAGGTCCTGACTTACATTGGCACGGCCATCAAAATTAGCTCCCAATTTACCCGATACGCCTCCACTACCCACAGCTACCAAATTGGCCATGTTGCCAATACAAAAACCATTGGTACTAGTACAGCTTCCGCTGCAGTTGGGCTGCACGGTTCCTGCTTTTGCCCCATAGGTATCAGCTGCCGGTAAGGCTCCTGCCGTTGTAGCGGTTGGAGCGCCCGCAAAGGTCCAACCCGTTGGCAAAGCGGTTGCTCCGTAAGTGGTGGTGCCCGTAAAATCGTACGCCTGGCGCAATCCTGCAACCGATTCAACAGCACCGGGCTGCGCACAGGGCGATACAGCTGTAGCATTATGGGCAGCATCTTGCGGACAAGTAACATTTGTCTCTCCGCCATCTAATACCCCGTTGCCGCAGGTTGGGCATTGGGCTTGTGCCGCATACCCCCAAAAAAGAGCAGCAAGCAGGGTAAAAAATCTGAACTTCATAAAAAGGATGTTTGTATACTGGTGAAAAATGAAAACTTAACGGGTCGTAAATTTATTTTTTTTAGCAACACCCCATCACTCCACCTTGGTAAATTTGGTCTGGGGCAGTGTTTTTCCATTTTCCTCATTTCCCAATTCTCCAATTTCCCGCTACTGCTTTACCAACTTACCCACCGCAATAGTCTGTTGGCTGTTTGTCCCCCTCTTCAAGGGGGTGCCCTTTAGGGCGGGGGAGGCAATCAACGCCACTTTATAAACCACTGCTGCTAGCCCCTTCTGCCTCATGCTATACCTCGGCAACACTTACCCAAACCATCAATTTAATGCATTCTTTTACCCCATACCGATATTTTAGGTAAAAAGCAGTTATGTTTTAATAAGCGATGATAAGAAAAAGATAAGTGAAGATAAAAAAAGGGTGAGTTATAATAAGAAAATAATAAGTTTTATTAAATAATCATTTAGTAGTTGTAAGTAAAGAGTAAGCGATAATATAAAATACATAAGTGAATGTAAGTAAACAATAAGTGAAAGTAAATAAAGAGTTAGTAAAGTTTAGTAAAAGATAAGTTTACCAGGCATTTTGGTAAATAAAAAAGCCGTTTATGGGCATAAATGGCTTTAAAACAATGAAAAACCTTTGTTTTAGGTGTTGGTATTGGTATCTTTAGTAAAGTTACCCGTGCCTTCAAACAGCTCGCCTAAGTAATCGGCCACTACATCGGCACCGGCTACTTTGCCACGGTAGCGTTTGGCCAGAGAATACATATCGCATGTATAATCAGCATATAAAATTTCTTCAATGTTCAGGGCCAGGTCATCAATACGGTTGCTGTATTCGCCCTTGGTTTGGTGTTATCACCCACAACAGCATAAGCCATTCGCGCCATACCATAATCGTAAAAACTGAATGAATTATCTGTCCGGTCTTTCGGTTACCGCATCAGCTTTATTAACTGGTAAACCGCCAGAGCTATAAACAAAACTCCGATAAAGCGGTTAAGATGCTGCTGATTCAGGTTTAGTTTCTCTATCATCCACTTCCCGGCTACGGCATATAAATAAAGAACCGCCACCGTACCAACTGTGCAAACCGTGCTGAACAGCAGGATGCTGCTCAAACTTCCGTTAACCCAGCCGTTTTGCATCACATAAACGCCCCACACCATCCAGAAAGGTATTTGCAGCGGATTGAAAATGGCGATGAGGATTCCTTTTTTAATACCCGCAGAAGTATTATCGGGCGAAGGGTTGCTGTGAAAAAAGCTGAGCAGGCCCAGCAGCAGAAACAGAAAAACGGCACTCCAGTTGAGCAGGTGCAGCAGTTGGCTTTGCTGCCGCAATTGCTCAATACCATACAAGGAACCGAAACAGTAAACAAACTCCATGAACGCGGCAAACAGAATAAAGCCCTGCCAGTGCTGGCGCTTATTGGTCAGGCGCAGTTGCACCACCGTGGTATTGATATTCCCCAGCGGCAAATAGCCTGCAAAGCCCAACGCAAAGGCCACTAACACCATAACTGCCATAAACAGATGCTTGTTTTACTCCGTTTCAAATATAAACTCTTCGTTCACTGCAGGCAAAGAATCGGCCGGCACAATCAAATGAAGAGCACGGCCTTTCAGCTCCACATCCGGGCGCAACCCCATGGTATCGGCCTCGGTTATCCAGCCTTTGAACACCATGCGCCTGCTTAATATGTTGAAATAGCCACTCAGGTATGGGCGAAGTTTTCCTTGCTTATCAAACTGGTATTTGAAAAACTTGGGGCGGGGTATAATACCTGCCAAAAAAATACTTTCCGGTAAAGTCAGCTCGTGCGGATGTTTGTTGAAATAAAAACGGGCTGCCTCGCCAATGCCGTATACATCGGGCCCCCATTCAATTACGTTCAGATAAATTTCAAGCATCCGCTCCTTACTCACCAGCCCCAGATTTTCTATCAGATAAACAATCAAAGCCTCCTCCACCTTGCGCGAAATAGTTTTGTTGCGGCTGAGAAAAACATTTTTCACCAGTTGCATACTAATGGTGCTGCCTCCGCGGGCAAAACGTTTTTCCTTATAGTTCTTGACAATCGATTCGCGAAAAGACTCCATCAAAAAACCGCGGTGCTGCATAAACGAAGGGTCCTCCGACTGCAACACCGACTTCACCAGATACGGACTGATATTGCCCAGTGGTGTAAATGAAGGATTGGAAGAGCCGATAGTAATGTTGCGCACAAAGCGGTCTTTATCAAAAGCCTCGTACACAAAGGGCTCATTAATGCGGCTAAAGTTTTCGTTACCATAATGATTAATGCGAAAGTTTTTGCGAGTCAAGGCCGAATTAAACACCAGTGAATCGGGCCGGTTGGTATTCATTTCAAAATCCAGCTCATAGGCCAGCGTTCCGCTGCACGAAATACCTTTCAGGGTACTGAACATCCCCGAAGGCAGGGAATGAAAGAAGGTATCGGCCTTGGTTTCGGGCATCTTCACGGCTAAGGTAAACACCAGTTGTGGCTGACGCTGATAACGCATAAACAAAGTAATCGGCACATTCGATATTCTAAAACTGGAAGAAGAATCCAGTTCAAGGGCATTATCGCTGATATGAAAGCGGGAAAGAAACTGTGCGCTGTTGATGACTACATCCTGTTGGGCAATGCGCCAGTGGTTAACGCGCAAATTGTGCGCGGTAAAATCGGTGTAAATCTGCAACTCGGTTCGCTCCTCGTTCAGGTTAAGGCGGGCGTTTAATTCTTCCAGCCCTACGTTCAGTCCTTTTTCTTTGTTTAGAAATGGCAGATAAAGCGCATGGTTTTTACTCTGTGTAAGGCGAAATGAATACTCCTTGTTTTTCTGCAACACCTCACCGGACAGTAAAATGGTGTCAGTGGTATGTCGTGGAATAATGTTGGCCGAAAAGTTTTTTAAATCGTAATCGAACACGGGTATATCTATCTGCTGTAAGTAAGAACTATCGGCATACGAAACTGATACATGGGTTAAATGAAAGGCCGTATGCAGTGCCCGAAACAGCTGCCGTTTGTAAGCCGATGCCAGCGCTAGATAACCTGTAGTGCTTACTTTGTTTTTTACAGCAGGTTCACTTTTGGCGGGTTTTAAAACCCGTATGTTATTCCGCAGCGAATCGTTAAACACGGTTACAGAAATACTATCCATGTCAACGTTGTCGAAACCTATTTTAGCAGTCATTAAATCAAGCAGCGAAAGATTAAACACAGCCCGATGAATATGCAGCAGGGTATCTGCGTGGAGCGGTTGTAACACAACTTCTTCCATCACCACATTATCTATACCCGAAAAACGAAGATTGGCAAGGCTGACACGCGTATGATAACGCTCCTGCACTTTTTCAGCGGCATATTGAAAGGCAGAATTCAGCAACATGTTTCTGAACAGCAATAACAGCAACAGTAAAAAAGTAAGCACTACTGCCGCATACTTCAAATAAACCCGGTATTTCATTCGCTCAAAAATAGATGGATTGCTAAAGCTGCCAAGATATTTTGGTTTCAATTAATCGGCCATCATAAAATATAAGTGCTTGCCGTTTCGTCTGCCTGATACATACCACCAACACATGCCCAAACAGAAGTTAAGATTATTAGGCGACACCATGGGGCTATCGCCTTTCCCCCTGCGCTTTAGACAGGCGCTTATTACTATCCGCGGAGAAGAAGATGTGCCTCGTTCACGCTTCGGCTTAAGTAGTCTTTCGCAATTGTATCCGCGCATTGGCATGAAACTGTGGCGCGGTAAGCCATATCTCAAAAACACAGTGATTATTTCCAACCTGTTTAATCATACTCAAACACCCATTGAAGACGGTTGGTCAGTCAAGAAAACACAGGCACTCGATTTTAGAGGCAGGAGCCTGACTTACAACAGTCACAACGGCACCGATTTTGCCATTCCTGTTGGCTCTACGGTTTGTACAGCTGCTGCCGGAAAAGTAGTAGCCGTTCTTTCACAGTTTAACCGCGGTGGACTGAAAATATTTATTGACCATGGAAACGGATTAATGACTTGCTACGCCCACTTGGCTAAAAGTCTGGTTCAGCCCGGTGATATTCTTAGACGGGGGCAAGCCATTGCGCTATCGGGTTACAGTGGCATTGATGGCGCGGTTACTTTTCCGTTTGGCATACCACATGTTCATATGAACGTATGGCTCAATGGCGAACCGGTAGACCCCTTTGCACACGGTGAAAAAATCTCTATGTGGCGAAACGGCCATATGCCTTCACCGGCTATCGAATACAGCAGTGATTTTCTACCATCGGAATACGATACTCTGCGGGTAAATCAGGCTATAGCGCAGTGTAAAACTGCTTCAGTGCAGCAACGAATCAATGAATTACTAACCGAAGAAGAGCAGGCCGTACAAGCCATTATTGAAATGAACTATTACCCCACCCGGTTTAAACAACGGGTTGATGTTTACAAACGTAAGTATGCGCGAAGCGCGCAATTAGATTTGCCGTTCAGTAGTAAAGAGTTCAAGCAGGTTGTTTTTCTAGATGATTTACTGAACCGTGCATTCGGTAAAAATTAGATTTGCCAACCTTTAATATAAATGTGAAGATTATGAGCAGGCAGATATATGGTTTTCCGCAACACGCCACACCCACCAGCGAACTACTTGAAAATGTAAAACAAAAAAGACTCAAGGATATTGACTGGAGAAATGGTAAAGCCTTCTGCCTCATCTATCATCCCGGTGAAGAACGCGAACAAGCCATCAAAGAAGTATTCGATCAGTATTATGCCGATAGTGCCCTGAATCCAACGGCTACACCGAGTCTGGTAGACATTGAAACCGAAACAGTAAGCATGTGTGCCGATTTATTTCATGGTGATGAACAGGTTTGCGGCAACGTAACCACCGGTGGCACCGAAAGTATTTTGCTGGCCGTAAAAACCGCGCGCGACTGGGCGCGCAAAAACCGTCCACACATTACCAAGCCCCATGTGGTTATTCCTGAGTCGGCTCATCCGGCATTTCAGAAAGCCTTCCACTTCCTGAATGTAGAATATACTGTTATACCAACAGCCGCCAATTATCAAGCGGATGTAATTGCCACAGAAAAAGCTGTTACATCGAACACCATTTTGCTGGTGTGTTCTGCACCAGCTTATCCGTATGGCGTAATTGACCCTGTTGAACAAATTGCCGCACTGGCTAAAAAGAAAAATCTATTGTGTCATGTAGATGCGTGTATCGGAGGGTTTATTCTACCATTTATTAGAGACCTGGGTTATTCCGTTCCGGCATTCGACTTTTCTGTAGAAGGAGTTACGTCTCTCTCAGCCGATATGCATAAATACGGCTATGCTCCCAAAGGCGCTTCGGTTGTATTGTATCGCACCCATGAGTTGAGGCGATTTCAGTTTTCGCTTTATACCAAGTGGTCGGGTGGGGTGTATGGCTCACCTACCATTACCGGCACCCGAGCAGGTAGCAATATTGCCGGAGCCTGGGCAGCTATTCGCAGTATTGGCCGGCATGGATATCAAGAAATGGCTAAGGCAACTAAAGAAGCCACCGAACAGATAAAACAGACTGTGCTTCAAACTGAAGAACTGCAATTGATGGGCGAAACCGAAATGAGCATTGTTGCCTTTAAGAGTGATAAACTGGATGTGTATATGTTGGCCGATGTATTGAATAAAAAAGGATGGCACTTTGAACGTCAGCAATCTCCCCCTTCGCTCCACTTTACGGTCAATTACATTCATAAAAATGTAGTCAATGAGTTTATAGGCGACTTAAAAGAGGCGATAACCGATGTTAGAACTAAACGAATGATGCAGGTAGGAAATAAATTGCAGAATACATTGGTAAAAGGCCTCAGCAGTATATTGCCTGAAGGCTCTATTGCCAAACTGCAAAAGAACAGCGCACCTGACTTAAACAACGAAAACAAAGCCGCCATGTATGGTATGATGGGCGCCCTGTCAGGAACCAGCGACCTGGAACATATCGTGCTCGACTTTTTAGATAACATGTATACCGCTAAACCGGATAAAACGAAGAATGGTTGAGGTAATCTGGCAGGGTATACTCACCGGTTTGGTGCTGGCAACGTTTATTGGCCCAATATTTTTTGCAGTAGTTGATCTGGGGCTCAAGGGAAATGTGAGAGGGGCTGCATATATTGCATTTGGCACTTTTGTAAGCGATATTTTATGGGTGCTTTCTATCTATCTGCTAGCCAAACAAGTGGACAAGGATTCCTTGCTGATGCAGGGTATGTATATAGCAGGTGGCCTGGTCTTGGTAATACTTGGGCTGCAAAATCTATTGAAGGCAAGGGTAACGGAAATACATGCAGAGATGAATCAGAAGAATAGGTGGAGCTTATTTGTCAAAGGCTTTCTTATTAACTCCACTAACCCGAATGTGTTTTTCTTCTGGTTCGGAGCCGTGATGGTGGCAATTCATAAGTATGAAAATCAGGCATCGCTGGTGCTTACACATTTTATCAGTGCACTGGCGGTTGTATTTTCTACCGACTTTTTAAAAGGCTATGCCGCCTCTCTGCTGCGTCCGTATATCAATCCATCTACACTCACTCAGCTGAGTCACCTTTCAGGTCTTATACTTATTTACTTCGGCCTTAAGCTAATGCTGTTTCATTAAGTTCATTCCTCGATTCATAATTTGTTTAGTTTCATACGGGAATAAAAATCCTCATGAATAATCTGGAATATCAGGAGATAAAAGAAGAAGTGTTGCTGTGCGATGCTGAAGGCAATCTGAATCCGCAGGCGGCCGGATGGAGTCGTTTTCCTTTACAGGTTTGTAATTTAAGCGCTCATTCTTTACGCAAGAAAAAATGGAACTACTGGTGCATTGTCAGCGACAAGTATATGTTCTCCGTCACGCTATCGAATGTAGATTATGTGGCGCTTGCCTTTGTCTATTTCATGGACTTTGAAAGCAAGGAGTTTCAGGAAGATACTTTGATGATTCCTTTCGGAACCGGAATGCAGCTAGGTGAGCGGGTGCATGATACGGCTGAATATGCAGGAAAGAATGTAAACATCCGGTTTAGCCAAAGCGGTAATCAAATACATCTTTCCACCAACTGGAAAAATTTTCACGGCCGAGCCCTGACGTCCGAAATAACAGTTACCATTCCCGAACAGCATGAAACTTTAAATGTGGTAGTGCCCTGGAGCAATTCCCGCTTCCAATATACCTCTAAACAACATTCTTTACCAGCCATTGGATTCTTTCAGGTGGGCGAAAAAAAATACCACTTTCAAGCTGAAAACTCCTCTGCCTGTCTTGATTTTGGAAGGGGTATCTGGCCATATTCTATCAGCTGGAACTGGTGCGCATTTACGGCTAAAAGCGGTATGCATACCATTGGGTTTAACATGGGCGACAAATGGACAGACGGGACTGGAATTACAGAGAACTCAATTTGTCTGAGCGGAAAACTGCATAAGATACAGGAAGCTCTGCAACTGGATTACGACTCAAAAGATTTTATGAAACCCTGGCAGATAACCAGCAAACTTACAGATGCAGTGCAGCTTACATTCACTCCTTTTTATGAAAGAGTAGCCAAATCCAATTTACTCATCCTTCAATCGGAAGTACATCAATGCTATGGCCGATACAACGGAGTTATTAAAGTAAACAACGAAACAATTGAAATTAAAGATGCCATAGGCTGGGCCGAGGAGCACATTGCCAAATGGTGAACAGGGTATTATGCATCAACAAAAAAGCCCCCGCATTTCTGCGAAGAGCTTTAAAGTTGTGGAGCTGGTGGGATTCGAACCCACGTCCGGATAAGTTGCAGATAGACTTTCTACATGCGTAGTTACTTATTAGTTTTCGTAATCAGGCCGGATAAGTAACCCTCCAACCTTCATCTTACATCTGTCATACACGTCATATCAAGTAGATGACTCTTGATATGGGCGTTACCAGGTTTTGGTTGTCAGTGCGCTGTGTATGGTACCTCAAGCGCAGGACAAATGGTGGTTAATCTCTAAGATTAAGCAGCCATGGCGTAAGAATATTCGCCAGTTAATACAAGTTCGCGTAATGGATTTTCGTGGTATTACACACCCACGGCACGCTGGTTTACCTCCAATGCTTCCCGTCAATTCCGGTCAGCCCCATTTGAGAAATACGAAATAAAAAATGCATCTATTCTACTTCTGCTTTCAAAGAACAGCTCAAAGATAGCAATAAGCGCGCCAGCAATTGGTTAAGAAATGTTGGCAGCTCTATTTTTTTACTTTTGGCTCTATATGAAGATTGGAATATTAAAAGAAACCAAAGTGCCGCAAGATAATCGCGTGCCGCTTACCCCTTCACAATGTGCAATACTTAAAGAGGAAAATCCGGAGGTGGAAATTTATGTACAGTCATGCAATTATCGATGCTATACAGATGATGAATACAGATATCAGGGTATTGAGATAAAGGAAGACTTAAGTCATTGTGACATTTTATTGGGAGTAAAGGAGATTCCCGTGGAAAATTTGATCTCGGACAAAACATATTTCATCTTTTCTCATGTCATAAAAAAGCAACCACATAACCGCAAATTACTGAGGGCTGTATTGGAAAAGAATATCTGTTTAATTGATTGGGAAACCTTGACTGATGAAAAAGGGAAACGCCTTATTGCCTTTGGCCGTTGGGCAGGAATAGTAGGTGCTTATCATGCCGTAAGGATGATTGGTATGCGCACCCAGGCCTTTTCTATTAAACCAATGAGCCAGTGTCATAACTTCAAAGAGGCTCAGGAAGAATTCAGCAAAGTCAAGTTACCCAAGCTGAAGATAGTTTTAACTGGAACTGGCCGAGTTTCTAACGGAGCAGCCTTTCTTTTGAATATGTTACACATTAAACAGGTGTCTCCCTATAATTTTTGTTACAATGAGTTCAAAGAAGTTGTTTATACACAGTTGACCAGCGGTGATATGTACCACAAAGAGGCCGATAATAAATTTGACAGAGAAGATTTTCATAAGCATCCGGAGTTATACCAATCTAATTTTTACCCATTTACAAAATCGGCAGATGTATTTATTAATGGTGTTTATTGGGATAAGCGCATTCCGGTGTTTTTTAGTGCCGAACAAATGAAAGAAAAGGACTTTCGTATACAGCAGATAGCAGATATTACCTGTGATATTGCTCCCGATTCATCAGTTCCTTCAACTGTTCAATCAACAACCATAGAAGAGCCCTATTTCGGTTACGAACCGCAAAGCGGAAAAATAACAGACCCTTTTCTTTCTGGTGTTATTGATGTAATGTCTATTGACAATTTACCAAACGAATTGCCCCGCGATGCATCAGAAGATTTCGGCAATATGCTCATGAGTCGGATTATACCGGAACTTAAAAAACAGAAAAGTCCGATTCTTTACCATGCAACAATTGCCTCCAACGGCCGCCTGAATGAGCCTTACCAATACCTGACAGATTACGTGGCTTAAACCATTTCTATGCCGATTGTTATTCAGTTGTTTAAAAATAATACAGCTATTTACTTTCATTTTACAACCCGAACAATAATTTAGCCCCGCTAAAAGCAAAAGAACAAGTATGGCCAATTCAGCACTTTTTAAATCTTCCATCGGTAAGAAACTGATGATGAGTTTAACCGGTTTATTTCTTATCACTTTCCTGATTATTCACGCCAGCATCAATTCCATGATTTGGTTTAATGATGGCGGTGAAACTTTTTCTCACTATGGTCACTTTATGGGCACCAATCTGATTGTACGCACTTTAGAAATCGGCCTGGTGGCGGGTTTTTTAATTCACATATTCGATGGTTTGATGCTATGGAAACAGAATCGCGATGCAAGACCGGTAAAATATGCATACAGCGTGGCTCCCGAAAAAAGTAAATGGTACAGCCGTAGTATGGGTTTATTAGGCACTCTTATTCTAATCTTTTTAGTTATTCATACATCACATTTCTGGATACCTAATCGCGCCAGTCAGTTTACTACAGGCGAGGAGTTAAATCTGTTTCAGTTGATGCAAACCGAATTCAGCGAATGGTATACAGTGCTTATCTATTGTGCTGGTTGTTTTTCTTTATTCTGGCATTTATTGCACGGTTTCAAAAGTGCTTTTCAAACCTTAGGTTTAAACCATATTAAATACAATAAGGTTATTGAAATAGTTGGGATTGCTTTTGCAGTAATTATACCTTTCCTATTTGCTATGATGCCTATTTCCATGTTTTTTGGCTTAGTTAAGTAATTCAATAATCATTCAACCCGTATAAAATGGCTCTTAATTCAAAAATTCCTGATGGACCACTGGCTGAAAAGTGGAGCAACTACAAGGAACACGCTAAGCTGGTAAATCCCGCTAACAAGAGAAAACTGGAAGTAATAGTAGTAGGAACCGGATTAGCCGGGGCTTCTGCTGCCGCATCATTGGCCGAGTTAGGATATCAGGTTAAAGCATTCTGTTTTCAAGATTCACCGCGCAGAGCACACTCCATTGCAGCCCAGGGGGGTATCAACGCTGCCAAAAATTATAAGAACGATGGTGACTCGGTCTTCCGCTTGTTTTATGATACCATTAAAGGTGGTGATTTCCGTGCCCGAGAGGCGAACGTATATCGTTTGGCCGATGTATCCAGAAATATTATAGATCAGTGTGTGGCGCAAGGAGTTCCTTTTGCACGCGATTATGGTGGTTTGTTGGATAACCGATCTTTTGGAGGTTCTCAGGTAAGCCGTACGTTCTACGCTCGCGGACAAACCGGTCAGCAATTATTGTTGGGAGCCTATGGCGCTTTAGAGCGTCAGGTAGGTTTAGGTAATGTAAAAATGTACGCTCGCCACGAAATGGTGGAAGTTGTGACCATAGATGGAAAAGCACGCGGCATTATAGCTCGTAATTTGATTACCGGTGAGTTGGAGAAATTCTTCGGTCATGCCGTATTGCTTTGCACCGGAGGTTACGGAAACGTATTCTTCCTTTCTACCAATGCTATGGGTAGTAACGTAACAGCTGCCTGGAAGGCACATAAAAAAGGCGCCTACTTTGGTAATCCTTGTTATACCCAAATTCACCCTACCTGTATACCGGTTACAGGTGACTATCAATCCAAACTGACCTTGATGAGTGAATCATTAAGAAATGACGGACGTGTTTGGGTGCCAAAATCAAAAGAAGATGCCAAGGCCATTCGCGAGGGCAAGAAGACAGCAGTAGACATTAAAGAAGAAGATCGCGATTACTACCTGGAAAGAAAGTATCCTTCATTCGGTAATTTATGTCCGCGGGATATTGCTTCGCGTGCAGCTAAAGAAGCCTGCGATGATGGTCGTGGTATAGTTCCTTCGGGTCTGGGTGTTTTCCTTGATTTTAGTGATGCTATTAAGCGATTGGGAGTAGACGTTGTAAAAGCTCGCTATGGTGAGTTGTTTCCTATGTATCAAAACATCACAAATGAGGATCCGTTGAAAACACCAATGAAGATATACCCGGCAGTTCATTACACGATGGGTGGTTTGTGGGTAGATTATGAGTTAATGACATCTGTTCAGGGCTTGTATGCTTTAGGTGAGGCTAACTTCAGCGACCATGGTGCTAATCGTTTAGGAGCTTCTGCATTAATGCAGGGATTGGCAGATGGATACTTTGTAATTCCTTATACTATCGGGAACTATCTATCATCCGAGATATTTACTAAGCCGATTCCAACAGACCATCCTGCATTTTTGGAAGCAGAAAAGGAGGCTAAAGAAAGAGCGGAAAAACTGATATCTATTAAGGGTACCAAAACGGTGGATGATTTTCATAAGCAATTGGGAAAAATTATGTGGGAATATTGTGGTATGGCCCGCACCGCTGAAGGCTTAACCAAGGCTCGTAAACTGATTCAGGATTTGCGCAAAGAGTTTTGGACTAATGTGAACGTTCCCGGCTCTCTGAATGAATTTAATCCGGAGTTCGATAAAGCTGGCCGTGTGGCAGACTTTATTGAGTTGGGTGAGTTAATGGTCATCGATGCATTAAACAGAAATGAAAGTTGTGGTGGTCACTTCCGTGTAGAGTATCAGGAAGAAGGAGAAGCAAAACGGGATGATGAGAACTATAAATATGTAGCTGCTTGGGAGTTTAAGGGTGTTGATACTGACCCTGTTTTACATAAAGAGGAACTGGTTTACGAGAATATCAAGTTACAGGTTAGAAGTTACAAGTAATAAGCGGATAGGCACTTTGGCAATAGCAAACAAAAAAATCGAATTATGAAGTTCAACTTAAAAGTATGGCGTCAGAAAAACGCTAACACACCGGGTAAACTGGTTGATTACACCATCGACAATATTAATGCCGATATGAGTTTTTTGGAAATGGTGGATGTCTTAAATGACAATCTGGTGCGTAGCGGTGAAGAGCCTATAGGTTTTGACCATGATTGCCGTGAAGGTATTTGTGGTATGTGCTCCATGTATATCAATGGAAGAGCGCATGGCCCTCACCATGCAGCTACGACTTGCCAGCTTTATATGCGAACCTTCAAAGATGGTGATACTATTTATGTGGAACCATGGAGAGCTCAGGCGTTTCCGGTAGTTAAGGACCTAGTGGTTGACCGTTCTGCCTTTGACCGTATTATAGCCAAAGGTGGATTTACTTCTGTAAACACTGGCCAGGCTCAGGATGCCAACAATCTGCCGGTAGAAAAAGCTGATGCGGAAAAAGCGATGGATGCTGCTGCCTGCATCGGATGTGGGGCATGTGTAGCAGCTTGTCCTAACAGTGCAGCAATGCTTTTTGTAAGTGCAAAAATTTCTCAGTTGGCATTACTACCACAGGGCGAGCCGGAAAGAAATCTTCGTGCTTTGAACATGGTGAATCAAATGGATGAGGAAGGTTTTGGAAACTGCACAAACATCGGAGCATGTGAGGCTGAATGTCCCAAAGAGATCAAACTGACTAACATTGCCAGATTGAACAGAGAGTTTCTGTTAGCCAGTCTAGTCAGCGAGCAAACTGTGTGATTTTTTTAATACAGCATAACAAAAGAGCCGAAGAAAAATCTTCGGCTCTTTTGTTATTGTTCGATTCTTCTACTGATAAAAATTGGATACTTTGAATTGTGGTGTTGGGAATGGTTAAGTAATTTAAACCATATCCTCTGCCTTTACTTGAGTGGTTACTTCCACCTTACTTTTCAGTCTGGTCATCAAACCTTCGGTTTTGGGTATTTCGTATTCAAAGAAGTATTGCAACGCGTTTAACTTACCTTGCATAAACTGAGCGGAGTAACCTTTATCGTTGGCCTGTTTCAATTCTTCTGTCTTTGTGCCCTGTTTAATCCATTGCCAGCCAATGGCAATAATGCCAAACAGCTCCAGATACAATGTAGCATCGGATAACATAACTTCAGGCCCTTTCTGTTGCGCTATCCCCATCAGATGCATGGTTATTTCCTGCAGATTCATTAATTTTTGTGAGAGTGTATCGGCATATTTTTTCAGACAGTCGTATTTTTTTGCCGCTTCTATATCCTGCATTACATCCTGCATTAAAAGCAAAGTAGCCTGTCCGTTCTTTAACATCACTTTACGACCCAGCAGATCCATCCCGTGAATAGCAGTCGTTCCTTCATGTAGGGTGTGTATTCTTGTTTCGCGGAAAAAGAGCTCAGCCATGTATTCTTTGGTAAACCCGTATCCACCAAAACATTGTAAAGCTGCACTGGTAGTTAGTATACTCATTTCAGCCGGATATGACTTCACGATAGGTGTGAGTAACTCCAGTTTTAAAAAATTGGTTTCCTTTTCTTCACCCGTAGAGGTAGATGCCTGGTCCAGATACATCGTAGCCTGCATGGCTAACGACAGAGAACCCTCAACAATGGCTTTCTGGAACAGGAGGAGTCGCTTCACATCAGCATGTTCAATAATGGTTATTTGTGGTTTACAGGGATCCTTCTCCATGAGTTTACGTCCCTGCAAACGCACATTAGCATATTCCAGGGAGTTGTAATAGGCCGCTGAGGCAATAGAGGTGGCCTGCAATCCAACACCAATACGTGCTTCATTCATCATTTGAAACATGTAGCTAAGCCCTTTGTGAACTTCGCCTACTAGCCATGCTCGGCAATCATTATTCTCTCCCATCATCAGGTGAGCGATAGGAGCCCCGTGATAACCCATTTTATGAAAAAGCCCAGCGGTATTTACATCATTAAATACAAGTTCACCATTAGCCTCTGGTCGCATGCGTGGAACTACAAAGAGGGAGATCCCTTTAGTCCCTGCAGGGGCTCCATCGATACGAGCCAACATGAGGTGAACAATATTATCGCATCCATCATGGTCTCCACAACTGATAAAGATTTTTTGTCCGCGCAATAAGTAGTACCCTTTATCTGTAGGTGTTGCCGATGAAGTAATATCAGAAAGAGAACTACCTGCTTGCGGTTCTGTCATGGCCATAGTACCCTGCCATTTTCCGCTATACATTTTTTGCAGGAAGATATCACGTAGTTCCCGAGTGCCGAAAGTCTCAATAAGATGTGCCGCTCCGTTTGTGAGAAAAGGATAGGCCATTGGAGAGTAGTTGGCAGCAGCCATAATAAAAGCGGTTGCTTGCAAAACTGTGAATGGCACCTGTTGCCCGCCAAACTGATGAGGTGCCGACATACTTATCCATCCATCCTCACCAAACTTATTCATCAGTTCGCGCATTTTGGGATGAACTTTAATGCGACCATTTTCCATGTAGGGTGGGTTGCGGTCCATTTCTAACAAAATAGGACGGAGGTGATTTTCGGAAAGCGAGTCGGCCGCTTCCAGAATCATATCAAAACTTTCGCGTGAATGCTCTTTAAAATAATCACGTTGACATAAATCCTCCACATGAAAAACATCATGTAATACAAAGCGGAGATTTTCTTTTGAGTAGAACTTAGATGACATAGATGTTTTGTTTTATACCCGTTATACACAGATTAAATCGTGTATAACGGGTGTATTTATACTAATTTACTGTTGCTGATAAATTTAGAGAACAGACCTGGAAAGAAGCGTTTCAAAAGCACACCGAATTTTTCTTTATTACCTGCCAGAAGTATCTCTTCTTTATTTCTTTCAATGGCATTCAGAATCTGCTCAGCTACATAGTCAGGTGAAAGACCACCTTCTATCATTTTGTTGTTTTTTCCAATTGGCTGCCCGTTTCGGTCTAAAGAGTTTTTTGCCACATTGGTATTTACAAAACCGGGGCATACCAATAATGCCTTTATACCATTACCGGAATATTCCGCGCGTAGCGTGTCGTAAAAGCCATGAAGTGCATGTTTGCTGGCATTGTAAGCGGCCTGCTTATGGGTTACAATTTTACCAAGTATGGAGGAGATAACCACAATGTTACCTTGTTTGTTATTTAGCATGGATGGCAATAACGCCTTGGTTAAAGCTGCATTTCCCATGAAGTTGGTATCAATAATTTGCTTCAATACCTCCATCGTCATATCTTTAATTTTTGACCAATGACTCAGGCCCGCATTGTTGATGAGAATATCCACTCTTTGAAACCGAGCCAGTACCAGATTGGCTTTTTCCTCGGCTTCATTGTATTTTGAAACATCCATGGTCAATAGCATGATGTTTTCTTCTGGTAGGTTACAGTTTTTCTTTACTCGTTCCAGTTCATCGGTTCTTCGTGCAGATAGAATAAGCTTTACCTTTCTTTTGGCAAAGGCATACGCCAGCGCTTCGCCAATACCGGATGAGGCTCCGGTTATCCAAACTACTTTGTTATCGAAAAATGACATGATGCTTGTTTTGTGGATGATTAAATGATTGATTACGAATTACACAGATTTTTATGAGATAAATGGAAAATTAGTGGCTGTTAATTCCCCAGTTCCTTGGCTCGGTTAAAGGCTGCAAACAATGCAGCCTGAGTATTTGTATCAACCGTGTTATCAGACAATACTTTAAGGGCGGCTTCGGTAGTTCCACCTTTCGATGCTACCCGGGCAATCCATTCGTTACAGGTAAGATCGCTTTGATTGTGCAGGTGAACCGCCCCCATAAAAGTTTGGTTCACGAGCAATTCAGATTGAGAAAGTGTGAAACCCATTTTAATACCAGCCTGTATCATGGCTTCCATAAAGTAATAAACATAAGCGGGGCCACTTCCTGAAATTGCGGTGGCGGCATCAATCATGTTTTCATCTTCTACATATACTGATTTTCCGGTAGTATTGATAAGGTTTTGCATAATGAAAAGCTCTTTCTTGTCGATGTCTGATGAAGAGGTGAACACGGTCATACCCATACCTATTTGAGCAGGCAGGTTGGGCATGGCACGAACAATTTTAGTAGCTCCCAGAGCTTCGTAAATGGCAGATATTTTAATGCCTGCCATGATAGAAAGAACCAGCTGTCCTTGTTGTATATAGGGGGCAATTTGCTTGCCAAGCGCAGAAAAATCCTGTGGCTTTACGGCCAGAATAATAATGTCTGTTTGCGATATAAACTCACCTGCCTGATGATGAATATTTCCCTTCGGAATTTCTTTGGGTACTGCTGCACTTCCTGAAGAGCGCTCCAGCAAATACAAATCCCCCCCGTCTATAAACCGGGAAGCAAGAAAACTCTTGGCATAGGTATTACCCATATTGCCGGCACCGGCTATAAGTACTTTCATAAGGTTTATTGAAGAATTATTTTTTTAGAAATGTTTACTCCCTTAGCGTTGAAGTGTAATAAATAAATACCTTTTGCTAACTGTGACGTAGGCAAGGTAAAGTGATGGTGTTGACTGGCTTCCAGATTAATCTCTTTCAATCCTCTGCCTTGCAAATCGGTTAGTTCAACTTTTCCCGAAATTTCTTTTTCTGAATCAATTTTTATGTTGATTAACTCACTGGCCGGATTTGGAAATACCAGCATGGTTGTGTTGGGTAAAGATAAATCGCTTAAGCCGGTGTTGTGGACTGGTGCTGTGCAAATAGCTTTAGCCGGATTATATCCCAACGGATAACCCACCGTAAACTCATAATGAGCATTACTACCCAACTCGGGGTTGAAATTTTTTATGAGTGCATTACTTGTTCTTAAAAATTTTAACTGACCGGTAGATTCGTAGCATGGTTGAGAAATTGGACAAGGAGGGTCTTGCTGATTCAAAAAGAATTTTAAGCCATCGCCACACCCCCAGCTAACGGAATCGAAATCATAAAAATCGAATGCATAACTGCCCGGAGTCAAATGAATGGTGTCGTAGTGATTGGTATTAATTGCTGTAAATCCGTTTCGGTAAACCAGTGTGTCTCCATTCTCATTTTTTATCAGGTATTTGTTCTCCCAAGGCTGATTGTTAGTCTTAAAAAGAATCTTGAAGACTGAATCCATTTGAGGTGACATGTTAAAATTGGAGGCTACAAGATTGTTGGGTGTATACTCATCGTTAAACTGGTTAGGCCATTTCACCTCTGCGTAAAATACCCGGTTATTGGTATCTAAACCATTCCAATCAAAGGCTGGTAAAGTGATTTGTTCAGATTCAAACGGAGCAAGACTTCCAGACCATTCGTAGTAACATTTATTACCTCCATTTACCCAGTAGGATATCTCTGCATAATTCAGATTCTGTTTGCCCGTATTTTTAATTTTTACTTTAGGTGTTGTACTGATAGGATTCCAATGCGCGTACGGTTTATCATTATTAGGTGCAATGATTTCTTCCATCATAGCATCGTTATTTTTTTGAGATGAATAGGTTACTAGATAGGCCGAGACACCATAGCCGGCCGTTGAATTACCCTGTATAGCAAAGTTGTCAAAATCTAAATCAACAGTAACGTTCTGTCCGGGGGTAATATAAGGAGTGATATCTGCTTCGTAGATAGGCACTTTGTCTCCCGGGCACCAGTTAGCTCTGGAAAAAATCCAGGTGCCTCCCTGTGGTGCAACGGCATTTATATCACAATCTTCTTTCCAAAGAATGTGGCTGTAAACTTCGCTGCCGTTTATCAAAATGTGAAAATAATGCGGATCAAATTCGCCCTGACTTCCATGGCCGGTCATAATCACCGTTACTTTTGCAGAGGTAACATTAACCGATATCGGAAACGTTTTAGGCACTGCCACATTTTCAAAATCAGTAGAATTGGGATAGCTGATATAAGTGTTATAAATTTCTTTTACAGCCTCAACTTCGCGTGAAGGCGAGCCCTCAATAAAGATAAATTCAATTTTAGCGCTGAAGGCATCCGTCCAGCCATCGTAATGTACTCTTACGTTCACCGAATCTTTCAGCAGACTAGCATAGTCAGTTACATCATAATAGTAGGGATGAGTCCATGAATTATTATAACCGTTGGTTCCAGCGGCCATGTAGGTGCCGTATGGAGTAATTAAACGACCTACTTCTATAAAGTTAACATGGTCGCTAAAACTCCAGGTGGTATCATGTGTTAAGGTGTCAATTGCTACAAGGGTTGAATCGAGTGTGCCGCTTTTTTTACCAAGCGATGCGTTCACAGTATAATCCCAGACTGAGCAGTTAGGTGTGCCACAGCCGAGCGTTAACTTCATCAAGATTTTCTGATAAGAAACAGGGGTGTTTGGAAAACTTACCCATATATCATCATTAGAAGGAGGGGAGTTCAGATTAGTCAGGGAATGAGCTACAATCACCGTAGTATCTCCGGTATTTGCCGAAACCCGAATAATAAAACCGGCTATAAAAATGATAGCTAGAGCAAGTTTATTCATAAGTCAGTATTTGCTGGCGAATCTAATCAATAATTGGTGGGTAAGGACCACTTAGCAGAATGATACAGCGGTATATTATCCGTTGATAAGTGCAATGCTTTTATGCTCTCTTCGTTATATCTTTAATTTATGAATTCGCAGGTACAATCATTCTTAAATTATATACAATTCGAAAAACGATACTCAGTGCATACCATCGAATCGTACACCAACGATTTATCTCAGTTCACAGATTTTTTATTGCCTTACCAAAAAGAAATTGCATCGGCCAATCACCTGGATATCCGCAACTGGATGGTGAGTATGATGGAAAATAAAATAACACCGCGAAGCATTAATCGGAAAGTATCCACACTTAAGTCGTTTTTCAAATTTCTGTTGCGCAGAGGAGAGATAAAGAAGAATCCGCTGGCTAAAGTGCAAACTCCCAAATCATCTAAACGGTTACCGGTGTTTGTAGAAACTACCGGTATTGATAAACTATTACGTCAGATTGAGTTTCCTGAAGGTTATCAGGGCGCTCTTGATAAAATGATGATAGAAATTTTTTATGGTACAGGTATACGTAGAAGTGAATTACTGAATCTTAAACTTACGGACTTTGATGCTTACAGTGCGCAGATTAAAGTATTGGGTAAAGGGAACAAGGAAAGAATAATTCCTATTCATCATGAACTGCGCGATTCTATTAATCATTTCATTAGCGAGAAGCCGGTGCCTGGCATTTACTTGCTAAGTGATGATTCGGGAAAGAAACTCACGGCTGCTTATGTGTACAAAGCAGTGAAGCATTATCTTAATTTGGTTACAACAGTTGATAAAAAAAGTCCGCATACTCTGCGCCATACTTTTGCCACTCATCTAATGAATAATGGTGCCGATATTAATGCCGTCAAAGAATTGCTCGGTCACTCCAGTTTAGCGGCTACTCAGATATATACTCACAACACTATTGATAAGCTAAAGAATATATACAAGCAAGCCCATCCCAAGGCATAAATCAAAACGGCTGCTCTACGGAGAACAGCCGTTTATTTATAGTAAAAAAGGGTTAACTATTTCTTTGCTGGCGGCAATAAAACTGCATCAATCACATGCACAATACCATTTGATGCTGGAACAGAAGCCAGAATGTTTGCTCCGTTTACCGTAGGCTTACCGTCTTTCATAGTAATGGTAATGTTGTCACCATTAGCCTGGCCAATTATTTGACTATCTTTAAGATTTTCAGTTTTAAAAACACCTACCGATACGTGGTATTCTAGAATGTTGCGAAGGTCTTTTTTAGCCTCAGGTTTCAGTAATCCGTCTACTGTTCCTTCTGGTAACTTGTTGAAGGCATCGTTGGTTGGTGCAAAAACAGTAAAGGGGCCTGCATTTGATAATACATCCACATATTCGGCTGCTTTCACTGCGGCAACCAAGGTGGTGTGGTCTTTAGAGCCTACAGCTATCTTAACTACATCTTTTTGTGACATATCGTCCTGAACCGATGATTGTCCAGCCTCTACTTCAGTCGCATCGGTACTTTCTCCAGCACCTTCCGTAGCTTGGTTATTGTTACATGAAATCATGGAGAAACAAAGCGCTGTTGCTGTAATGATTAAAACGAAAATCTTTTTCATACTCGTTGGTTTATTGGTTAACTAATTAAAAGCGAAAATATTTTGAGATACAGGTATGCGGGATGATGAAACTCATGCGGATTAAAAGAGTTAATCATTTGCAGTTTCAAAATAATAAAAGATAATTGCATCTTTTATTATTTTGTTCCGCATTTAATTAAATGATATGAAAAGGAAAATTGTTTTTTATATGTTCTTGTGTGCAGTATTTACCTCCTGTAGTAGCACTACTGAGCAACAGGGTTTTAATGAGGTAGAAGAGGAGGGGCAGTCTGTAAAAGTTAATGGCAAGTGGACTGTTGACCGAGCCACGGCCGAGGAACTGAAAGGCATGAAAAATACGATGGAGAACTTTACTCTTTTAAATAAAAAGAAGTTTGAAAACATGAAAGCCTACCAAGAGTACGGGGCATTACTCCGAAATCATATTGAGCGAGTAAATACGTATTGCGGGTTAGATGCTGCTAACAAAACTATATTGTGTAAAAGCTTAAATAACCTGAAATCTAAAATTGAAATTTTAGAAGGAAATGACATGGAGAAATCGCGTGAAGCTATGACTGAACTTAACTCTTTGTTTGCTCAAATTGATTCAACATTTAATTATGTAAACTAAAACTATATGAGTTCATTAATACCCTATACTGTAGCTGAGATAGTAAGTGATAACTACAAAACTGCCGAGGTTTTTAAGCGCCATGGTATAGATTTTTGTTGTGGCGGTAAAAAAACGATATCGGCAGTATGTGTTGAAAAACAGATTGATGAGACTGCATTGCAAAGAGAGTTGGAAATTGCCAGTCAGTTACCTGGAGATGTACAACACGACTATAAAAAGTGGTCGCTATCTTTTATGACCGATTACATTGTTAATGTACATCACACTTATATAAATAATAATCTTGCGCTTATTGACGGTTTTGCTAATAAGGTAGCTAAAGTTCATGGCCATCATAACACAGAAACAGTAACAATAGCTAAACTTTGGAAGCAAATTTCTGATGAGTTGACCATACATATGAAAAAGGAAGAGTTAGTGCTCTTTCCCTATATTCGAAGTGTTGAGAAGTACATGAATAAAGAGATTAGTGAAATGCCTGTACCTCATTTCAGAATAATTGATAACCCTATTCATGTCATGGAAGCCGAACATGATTTAGCGGGTTCTATCATGCATCAAATTCATGATTTGTCAAACAACTTTACACCACCGGAATATGCTTGCAATACATACCGGGTATTATATTCAAAACTCCAGGAGTTTGAAACTGACTTGCATGAGCATGTTCACCTGGAGAACAATATTTTATTTCCAAAAGCGATTATTTTGGCGCATCAAATGAATGAACTATGATGTTTTCGAAGAGTTGTGAGTATGCCATAAAAGCGGTTATTCATATTTGTATTGAAACCAAAGATGGAAGTAGGCTGAGTATTGCTGAAATAGCAAAAGAGATTGATTCTCCGGAACCATTTACTGCCAAGATTTTGCAATCGTTGGCACGTCATAATGTTATCTCATCGGCCAAAGGACCCGGGGGGGGCTTTTATATTGATGCTGCGGCAAAGCCAATTCCGGTTATGGATATTATAGATTTAATTGATGGTAAACATGCCTTTGAACGTTGCGGGCTGGGCTTAAAAGAGTGTTCTGAAACAAAACCCTGTCCAATTCACAATGA
Organism: Chitinophagales bacterium; assembly: GCA_046329535.1. GTDB lineage: Bacteria > Bacteroidota > Bacteroidia > Chitinophagales > LD1 > Bog-950. The sequence goes on along the minus strand of JAXLUN010000003.1, from coordinate 3,089 downwards.
GTTTAAGAGCTATAGTTTGCGATTGAAAAATCTTCTGGAAACAAAAACTATACAAGACTTAGCTAAAGGAATAGCATCGGGTAAAGCTTATTTGGCAAACTAAAAAATTTGGTATAAAAAAAGATAAAAAGGTCTTTTAATTGATTTTAATCATGCAACAGCTTGACCGTACTCATAATTTCCACTCAACCACATCTGTACATTTGTCCCCGAAATCAAACAACCAATAATAATTATGAAAAAGTTAAACAACCCATTTAGTGTAAAAGTTCTAGCCTTATTATCCATTTTATTTATCTCCAGTTGTGGTAGTAATGAGCAGAAGACTGGCGATGAATCAACTGCTGCACCGCAAAGCATGGTGCAGGATACCCCTACAGATGACGGGCAGGGAGTTGGGAAATTTAAAGATGTAACACTAGCTGCATTAGACACTAAGTTGGCAGAACAGGGTAAAACCGTTTTTGAAACTAAGTGCACCGCTTGCCACAAAACTACCGATCAGAAGATTGTTGGGCCAGGCTTAAAAGGAGTTACTACCCGCAGACAAGCCGCTTGGATTTTAAATATGATTACTAATCCTGTTGAAATGACTCAAAAGGATCCTACCGCAAAAGATTTGTTAGCTGAACATCTTACCCAAATGACTTTCCAGGATGTAAGCGATGATCAGGCTAAACAGATATTAGAGTATTTAAGACAGAACGATGCCGGAGGAACTGAAGAGGCCAAAAAGTAAAACCATTTATAAACCAATAAACCATCAATGTTATGAAATCAAAAACAACCAAACAGGTTTTCAGTTTTGTGATTGCCTTAGTTGCAATCGGATTGCTGAACAGTTGTAAGCCTAAAAAAGTAGACTCTGCGCTTTCTGGAGATGCAGCTAAGAAAGTGTATGTTGCACCAGGCAAATACGATGAAGTATATCTCTTTACCTCTGGAGGGTTTAGCGGACAGATAGGTGTATACGGATTACCTTCAGGCAGAATGTTGAAACAGGTTCCTGTTTTTTCACAAGATGCAGAAACAGGTTGGGGATACAGCGAAGAAACCAAACCTATGTTAATGACTTCTCATGGTTATACCCCATGGGATGACAGCCACCACCCGCAATTATCGCGTACCGAAGGTCAGGATGATGGCCGCTGGTTATTTATCAATGCCAATAACACCCCACGTATTGCACGGATGGATTTAGGTGTATTTAAAACCAGAGAAATTATAGAGTTGCCTAACTGCGGTGGTAACCATGCTTCACCTTTTACTACTCAAAATACAGAGTACGTTGTGGGTGCTTCTCGTTTCTCAGTTCCATACGATAAAGACGGAGATGCATCAATTGCTGAGTACAAAGACAAGTTCAAAGGTACTATCTCTTTTGTAAAAGTAGATAAGGAAACAGGTCATATGAATTTGAATTTCCAGTTGCTTGTTCCCGGTGTTGATTACGATTTATCTCGTGCCGGTAAAGCGGTTTCAGATGGATGGGTTTTCTTCTCTTGCTACAATAGCGAGAAAGCACATACGCTGTTAGAAGTGAATGCATCTCAACGTGATAAGGATTTCATTATGGCTGTAAACTGGAAAAAGGCCGAAGAGTACTTAACACAGGGCAAAGGTCAAAAATGGGCAGCAAACTATGCGCATAACGTGTATGATGAGAACACACATACTGCTACTTCTACTATGGAAAAAGAGGTTACCGTATTGGATGTAAAAGATCTTCCGGGTATCTGTTATTTCATTCCATGTCCTAAATCTCCTCATGGTTGTGATGTAGACCCAAGCGGTGAATACATCTGTGCTTCGGGTAAACTGGCCGCTGTTATTCCTGTTTACTCTTTCAGCAAAATGCAAAAGGCTATTGCCGATAAAGCATTTGATGGTGACTTTGACGGTGTTCCGGTTATTAAATACGAAGCAGCTTTAGATGGTGAAGTTGAGAAACCAGGCTTAGGACCTTTACATACCGAGTTTGATGATAAAGGAAATGCCTATACTTCATTCTTCGTATCCTCTGAAATTGTAAAGTGGAATGTAAAAACCAAACAGATTTTGGATCGTGTACCTACGTATTATTCTATTGGTCACTTATGCGTTCCCATGGGTGACAATGTGCATCCTTACGGCAAATATGTGATAGCCTTAAATAAGATAACCAAAGATCGCTACCTGCCTACAGGCCCTGAGTTAACACAGTCAGCACAATTGTATGATATCAGTGGTGATAAGATGCAGTTACTGCTAGACTTTCCTACTATCGGAGAGCCGCACTATGCACAGGCTTGTCCGGCTGATATCGTTCGCAAGCATGAGGTTAAATTCTACAAAATAGACAGCAACAGCCATAAGTATGTGGCTAAACAGGAAAAAGATGCCAAGGTTGTTCGTAATGGAAACGATGTGCATGTTTATGCAACGGCTATCCGTTCGCACTTTACTCCCGATAATATTGAAGGAGTTAAAGTTGGCGACAATATTTACTTCCACATCACCAACCTGGAGCAGGACTGGGATGTTCCTCACGGGTTCTCTGTAAAAGGAGCCAATAACTCTGAGTTGTTGGTATTGCCTGGCGAAACGTCTACGTTGAAGTGGACACCAGATCGTGCGGGTGTGTTTCCGATGTATTGCACTGACTTCTGTTCGGCTCTGCATCAGGAAATGCAGGGATACGTTCGTGTATCACCGGCAGGTGCAAATACTACTTTGAAGTTCTCTACGGGTGAAGAGGAGAAAAAGTAGGTTGATTGTTTGACAGGGAAGAGCGCTTTGCGCTCTTCCTTTTTATACCCCAGAACTAACGGCTATATTTTTTGCAATGGCTGCTGGTTTATCAAAACGTTTCAAAATGAAATCTCTTAAAATATATACACGCATAGTTGTGTTCATTTGCGCCATGGCTATGATTCCGTCTAACTATATGTCCGTATGGCAAATTCAATTAGAAGCTCCGCAATATCCTGAAGGGTTAAAGATGGAAATATGGAGCCACAAGATTGGTGGCGATATTGATAAGATAAATGGACTGAATCACTACATAGGTATGGCGCAGATTAAAGAGGAAAACTTTCCGGAGTTTAAGG
>JAXLUN010000002.1:0-661375 GCA_046329535.1 Chitinophagales bacterium | reverse complement strand
GCGTTTTAAACCACGCTCCTGAATCTGATAGCTTTGTCCGCCATATACGGGTAATACACCTAGTCTTTTTTCGCCTTTGCAGGAGTTAATTTCTTCGGCTACCTGTATGGCGAGTTCACGGGTGGGGCATAGCACCAGGGCTTGTACGTTTTTGTTGGTATCGTCCAGTTTTTCGATAAGGGGTAAACCGAAGGCACCTGTTTTACCAGTACCGGTTTGGGCCTGGCCCACAATATCTTTTAAACCGCTGAGCAATAGCGGAATTGTTTTTTCCTGAATAGGCGAGGGTTGCTCCCATCCTTTAGCCTTTAATGCATTGAGTACGTTTTCGCTCAATCCGAGCGCGCGGAATTTTTCCATTTCCATAAAAATTGGTTTGTGCCAGTTGTTGAACGCCAGTAGGCCATCTGAGATAGTATGCCTGCCAGTGTGTGCGGCAGGTATGATAAAGCCCCCTTATTTTGGGGTAATCAGCGAAGATTCAGATATCCCGCCATCGTTCTTGATGACGTGTTAATTATTGCCTGTCAATTGACAAGCGGGCGCAAAGGTAGCAGAATAAACGAGAAAACCATGCCTCAGCCCGCCTTGACTGCGTTCGGCACCCTTCTCCACGGGGCCTGGAGAAGGGAAATACAACAACCACACCTCCCCCAAAAAGCGGCTGTTTTCCCTCTCGATTCCCAATGGAGAGGGATGTTGAGCGAAGCGAGGACAGGGTGAGGCAAGGCCATTTCAAACAAGAAATACGCAATCCTAAATTTAGGATTGCGCATATTGGTTCAATTGTTAGGGCAAACACTACAAAATCTCCGCCTTCCATTTACCCTCTACGGCATTGGGGTTAAACACATTCAAAAACGTATGCGTTATGTCAAAACCCAGAACCAATGCGGTAAAAGGAGTAGTGGTATCGGCCGAAATGGTTTGCGGGTCGGTAGCCGTACCGGGACCTGCGGTAGGCGAATCGCTGAAATAAAAAGTTAAATCGCCCGCAGTGTTGCGGTTGGTTAAGTTCAGCACCGTGCCTGCGTTAATCTTGCCATCGGCAAACGGAATGTTGGTCGCTGCATTCATAGGCACATTGCCTGTTTTAGTGTTTTGCGCACCGCCACCATTATCGTCAATGGCGCGGGCACTCAAATACTGATTATACAATAAAGTGTTTATCGCTTCAAAGGTATACATGTAAATATCCAGCCCCTTCAATAGCTCATCGGTTTGGACAAACAGCGAATCTACCTCCTTGCCCGAAGCCACCTTCTCGCCCCGTTTGTTTTCGGGCAGTTCCAATACCTGATAAAAAGCTGCTAAGGCATCTTTCAAAGCCGTTACATCGGCCGGGCCGCTGTTAAAGTCGGTGAGAAAAGTTTTTACCGGCTCGGCTATATCGTACAGCTTATTACCTCTTACAAAAATATCGTTGCCGCGCAGGCCCTCCACCTCGCTTTTGGTTTCATCGGCCTCCTTCATTTTACCCGTGCTGCCAATACTTAAAAAGTAGGCGGCACAGGCGCGGCTTACTTTGAGCATAATTTTTTCCAGGTCCAGCCGCTCCTGCGCTTTCTCCATGGTATATCCCGTGGTGTCGGCACTGGCATCGCCCTCATACTTGGTAATGTCTTCAATGTTTTTTTCCAGCTCGTTCGATATGGAGGCTATTTGCGTTACGCCCGCCAGGTCGGCTGCTTTGTTAATTAAAAACTGACTTGTTTTAATATACATGTTCAGTTTGTTGGCTTGTCTGTCGTCCATAAGTGTTTGGTTTTGGGGTTTAAAAAATAATACCGCAAAACAACATACGCCCATGCATGAACGCAATAGGTAAAAAGCCGTTTTGCAACTGCGGGGAACTAAAAAGAAAGAAACAGGAACTGTTTAAGACAAGGTAGGAATCATTTGGGTAATGTAAGCAACCATAAAGCAAGCTACAGGAACAGGATAGCTAAACATGGGCACACAAAAGACAAATCGGGGAACTTTTTCGGCAAATTTTGGACTGAAAAAGATTTTATAATTTACTTACACATGCTTTAAATTTGGCATACGCATTTTTTTAATTACCTAAACTTTTAAGCTATGTTATCTTTTAATTTAAGAAACGTGCTTCTCAGCAAAGGAATTGATAATCCGCTGGGATGGCTCACCAAACGCAAAGTAAAACGCCACACGGCTAAGTTATTGCTTAGCGGTAAAACTGACAAAATAAGCACCCGGCTTATTGAAACGATTTGTTACGAACTGAACATTTTGATGAACGACCTGTACCTGTGGCAGCCCGACAGCACGCACAAAGATATACCCGGCCACCCCTTGCAAGAAATACGCGCAGGCGAAGAAATGCCCGATGTAAACCATTACAACAAACGCCTTACCCTGGCCAACATGCGCAGGGCCGAAGCCTACATGAAACAACTGGAGGCCGAGCAAAACGAAGCCGTTAAACAAAAGGCCGAAGAAAAAAAGGCGAAGAGGAAGGCGGGGAAATAACTCAACCGTTTTTTATCTGCAACAAAAACTGTTCTATCGTTCTGTTATCGGTGGGTAGCTCGTTGGTGTACGAAACCGATTCAAACTCATGAAAGGTGTGGTCAATGTCATCATCCCATTTTTCGAAATGCAAATCGGGTAGGTTCCATGGTTTGACATAAAACCATGCGCCATCAATAAGTGCTGATTCTATAGCAGTTGTTATACTGCTCAATTCTAATTTTTGTGGATTGGCAAAAACTACCTCGCCATGGTTTTTATAATTAGCACCATCACGATACATATACAAGAACAAGATGTTAGACATTGTTTTTTGTGCGCAAAACTAAAGGTGGTTGGTGTTGAGTGCGTTTGCTTTTAAGACACGTTTTGGTTTTTGCGTACCAAAGATTTTTAGGAGAGCCGTTCCCGATGTTTTTCTAAATATTCAAAATTGTATTTGCTCAGATTCTTGATTTTTTCTTTTCCAGTAACACCAATTTTTTGAAATGCAGTGGCATCTACTGTATTAGAAAGAATAATCTTGCCTGTGTTTTCAAAGCTTATCAAATGACGGTCAAATAGAGCGTCATAGGTTGGAGACAATAAAATGCCGTTGTGCACATCTAATCTTTGATTATCATCAGAATCTGCCCAAGGTAGAATATGAGATGCTATAAGAACATTTAATTTATCAAACTCTGTCACAGCGCATTTAGAGTCCCATCGAATAATAATTCTCTTCCTGTATGCACCTTGACCAACTCTAGAAGTAACTAATCCTTTTCTTTCGGTTTCATTTGGAAATATTGTATCAAGTGCAGGATTTGGCTCTTCAACTATATGTGGCGTTTGAAACAAATCAGTTTGATATGGGGCAACGGAACCCTTTCTTTTAAAGAAAAACTTAATCCCAATTCTAGTCGCCCCAGAGGTATCATGTGTTTCAAAATAGTCTACATCAAAAAGCTCTACCTCACAAATAAACTTTACAAAACCTCTCAAATCACTTTCAAAAAGAAATACTCTTTTGCCATTTTGAAGGTGGTCTCTAAGGGCGAGGTTTCCTCTAGTAAATTCCATATCACCAACTTGCCCTTCACCGGTATAAGTAAATACGTTCGGATTGTCCCAACCATCTTTATACCCATGTTGATGGCCGGACTTACCCGAAAAGATGAAAATATATGGGTACTTGGCGCTTGAAGAAATACCCGCTTGCCAACTACCTCCATAAATAGCATGGATATCACTCCTTCTGTTGTAAATGTTATTCGGTATAAAAGGTAATTTCTCCAAGGGGGGGGATGCTTAATTGGGATTAACTACCCGATTTATTTAATGTGAAGTTCTTATTTTTTTTGAGTTGCAAAAATTCACACACGAGCATTTCGGGTTTAGTGTCCTTCGCTTTAATGCGGCTCATGTTAAAACTACGCTGTTGTATGGTGTGAGTATCGGCCATAGGTGCCACATAAAAACACCCGCATTTTTTGTGCGGGTGTTTTGGGTTTGCGGTGTATGTTCTATTTTTTTAGTTCAGATCAACCTTTAACAGTTTGGTTCCACCCTGTGTGTTAAGCCAAAATACGTTGGTGGCAATGGCAGCAATACCGGTAATGGATATTGCATCGGTAACGCGGTAGGTTGCTTCTACGGCAAAGGTAGCGGAGTTTAGCCGGTAAATTAAGTTGTTTGCAACAATAAACACCTTGCCGTTGCTTATGGCTATATCACGCAGCGGTACGTCATCTACCACTTTACTAAATACCAGAGAATTGGTTCCGTAGTCGTACTTATAGAGGGTGTTATCATTGTTAGAGTAGCAGATGATGCTGTTTAAAGAGAAAAAGCCTATGCCATATAACCAAGGACCCAGCGGGGTGCTTGTAAAAATGCTGGTGCCGGTTAAGTCGAGTTTTTCGATGGTGCTATATCCATTGCGCGATACCCAGTAGTTGGCGCCATCGTATTCAATAGTGTTAATGGAATTGGGTGCATTTATCTGGGCTGCAATTGTGCGTGTAGTGAGACTTACCTTTATGATTTTACCATTATCGTAATCGGAAAAAAGCAGGTTGGAGCCGTCATAGCCAATGCCTCTATCATTATCGGAAAAAAGGCCGTTGATCTGGTCGGTAGAAACTACATCTTTTACCCAGGTTTCAGGAGCATCGGAAGTAGATTTGGTGGCTGTGATAAAGACCTGTGCGTTATCGCCCATAATGGTTAACACATCGCCCGAGATAGTGTAATTAAATACGGAGGTGGGGTAGTAGTTGCTGCCGTAGAGGTTAGCAACAATCTGGTCGGTGGTGGGTGTAAAATTGCTATTTACTTTACCGCGGAAACCTTCGGCTGTTTCGGTGAAAACATCGAGCGTTTTATTGCTGTTGAATTTTACGAACTTCAGATTAGGCACCTGGCTTGAAGTAACCTGCCACAAACCATAAATACCGGGAGTTTCTGCCGTATCTTTTTTGCAGCCCGAGTAAAGCAGCACCGAGATAAGGAAAACCGTGAGTTGAATTGTTTTTTTCATGGTGTTCTATTTTTGTGTGACAAATGTAAAAAAATGTATTCTGTAATAAGCACCTCAAGATTTGATGTTAATCATCGGATAAAGGCAGCCCGTTGTTTAGCAGACAGAAACAGTATTTTTGGCTGACTGAAACAAGCCTGTACTAATGAGTGTTAGTTTTCACTGTGCCGAAATAAAATTTGCCGTGCCGAACCAGCAGGAGCTGAAGCGTTTTATAGCTGCAGCCGTGCAGCAGGCCAGCGGCAAAAAGGCGCGATTGACATACGTATTTTGCAGCGATGAATATCTGTTACAGATTAACCGTCAGTTTCTGAACCATGATTTTTATACCGATATTATTACCTTTCCGCTAAACGAAACGGAGCGGGAGATAGAGGCAGAGATTTATATCAGCGTGGACCGGGTGCGGGAGAATGCAGGGAAGTTTGGGGTTGACGGATGGCGGATGGCGGATGGCGGAAAAACGAAAGGCAAGGCAAAGACCCTCTTGGTCTCCCTGAAGGGAAAGAGAAATACAGACACCCACCCGACCTCCCTTGATAGGGAGGAGGAAAGGCAGATTTTTGAGCGGGAGTTGCAGCGGGTGATTTTCCATGGGGCGTTGCATTTGGTTGGTTTTCAGGATAAAACGAAGAAACAGCAGTCGGAAATGCGGAGGATGGAGGAAGAGTGGATGGGGAGATATCGAGCTGGCGGTTGATGGATGGCGGATGGTGGAAATGCAAAAGGCAAACACCCTCCCATCCTCCCTAAAGGGAGGGGTAAAGACGACCTCCCAAATCCTCCTAAGTATGACTTTTAAAGGCAGAGAGGGAAATAAAGGAATGGCGAAGGGGTGAAAAGGAGAGCCCAAGATTCAAAGACAAAAGAGCGAGGGGAGGGAAATTTGAGTAAAAAGGGGGTGGAATGTTCCATGTGGAACATATTGGAGGGTAAAGGGAGTAGAGGAATCGGATTAATCTGTGTTTATCTGTTTAATCTGCTGTGGAAAAGGATTTGAACTTGTTCCACGTGGCACAATTGGGGGGGGCGGGGCAACAGATGGAAATGCGTATGTTTGCGGCATCTTCGGGGCTCAGCGGCTTAACGAAGCTAAAAAAAGGGGAAAGGAAATTATGTTTAAACAATATGATGTAATAGTAGTGGGTGCCGGGCATGCCGGCTGTGAGGCTGCTGCCGCTGCGGCCAATATGGGCAGCAGTGTGCTGCTGGTGACTATGAATATGCAGACTATAGCGCAAATGAGCTGTAATCCGGCTATGGGTGGTATAGCCAAGGGGCAGATAGTGCGTGAAATAGATGCCTTGGGTGGATATTCGGGTATAGTGAGCGATAAGAGTATGGTTCAGTTCAGAATGCTGAATAGAAGCAAGGGTCCGGCAATGTGGAGTCCACGCACCCAAAACGATAGAATGATGTTTGCAAGTGTGTGGAGAAGCCTATTGGAAAGCACCAAAAATGTGGATTTCTGGCAGGAAATGGTGGGTGGACTGTTAATAAAGGATGGCAGAGTGTGCGGAATCCGCACTTCGATGGGGATAACGATAGAGGCGAAATCGGTGGTTTTAACCAACGGAACCTTTCTGAACGGGCTGATTCATATTGGAGAAAAACAACTGGGCGGGGGGCGAGCTGGCGAAAAAGCGGCCACCGGCATTACCGAGCAACTGATAGCGTTGGGGTTTGAGGCAGGAAGAATGAAAACCGGCACTCCGCCCCGAATAGACGGCCGAAGCCTGGACTACGCTCAAATGGAAGAACAATTTGGGGATACAGAGGCTACCGGGTTTTCATTTAAGCCCGGTATGGTGAATTTGAAACAGTCCGGAGGCAGCGGCATCAATCCGCTTACTACTAAACCCATAGATGAAGCTACCGGGCAGCTATCATGTTTTATTACCTATACCAACCAAAAGGTGCATGATATTTTACGAACCGGATTTGATAAGAGCCCGATGTTCAGCGGCCGAATTAAGGGGCTGGGCCCACGTTATTGCCCCTCGGTAGAAGATAAGATTGACCGCTTTGCCGATAAGGAAAGGCATCAGCTGTTTGTAGAGCCCGAAGGATGGAATACGGTAGAGATTTATGTGAATGGATTCTCGACCTCGCTGCCCGAAGATGTGCAGTATAAGGCCCTGAAAGAAGTGCCCGGTTTCGGGAATATGAAGATGTTCCGCCCCGGGTATGCGATTGAGTATGATTATTTTCCGCCCACACAGCTTGATTTAAGCCTGGAAACGAAGTTGGTGAAGGGTTTATACTTTGCGGGGCAAATTAACGGCACAACGGGCTATGAAGAGGCCGCCTGCCAGGGTTTGATGGCAGGAATTAATGCCCACCGCTCGGCTCATGAACTGGAGCCGGTTATTCTAAAGCGTTCGGATGCCTATATCGGGGTATTGATAGATGATCTGATAAATAAGGGCACCGAAGAGCCCTACCGGATGTTTACAAGCCGTGCAGAATACCGTATACTGTTGCGTCAGGACAATGCCGACCTCCGTTTAACCGAGTTGGGACATAGTATAGGTTTGGCGGATAATGAAAGACTGGAGCGGGTGAAGCTGAAACGGGAATCGATGGCGGCTATCAAAGAATTTTTTACTCAAAGCAGCGTTGAACCGGGTGAAATAAATGCCGCCTTAGAGGAGGCCGGGACGGTTGCTATCGGGCAGAAGGTAAAACTGGATAGAGTGCTGATGCGGCCTCAGGTGAGTATGGATACTATCCGGAAGGGGGTTCCGCGCATTGATAATTTACTATCGAAATACGACCGGGAGTTTGTAGAGTCGATGGAGATTGAGCTTAAATACGAAGCCTATATTGTTAAGGAAATGGAGCTGGTGCAGAAAATGGATAAGCTGGAAGATATACGTTTACAGGCCGACTTTGATTATACAAAGCTAAAATCGCTGAGCATTGAAGCCCGTCAAAAACTGGGCAAAATAAAGCCAACTTCGTTAGGTCAGGCCAGCCGTATCAGCGGGGTTTCTCCAGCCGATGTGGCGGTGTTGCTGGTTCATATGGGTAGATAGAGCCGAATTGAATAAAAATTTAGAAGAGGAATTGAAGAGCATATTACACCTTACTGTTTGTATTCTACCCCCAAGCATGCGACTGTTGCGCCTGGCATGTTTTGCGGTGATTCTGGTGAGCTGTGCCAACGAAAGTGTACCGCAAGGGGGCGATAAAGATACAGAGGCTCCCAAGTTGAAACGAGCCAATCCGGCTAATGAATCGCTGCACTTTAACAGCCACAAAATTACCTTTCAGTTTAATGAGTTTTTAAAGGCTACCGGCTTTGGCCAGACTCTCCTTTCGCCTCCGCTGGATAAGAAGCCAGAAATTACTTCGGTCAACAAAACCGTGACGGTAAAATTCAAAAGCGGCCTTAGACCCAATACCACGTACACTCTCAATTTTGCTGATGATATTCAGGATCTGAATGAAAGTAATGTGCTGAACAATTTCAGCTATGTGTTCAGCACCGGTGATTTTATAGATTCTCAACACGTGCAGGGCCAGGTCATTCTGGCTAAGGAAAATACACCGGCCGAAGGTGTGGTGGTTTCTCTTTATCCGGCAGACTCGGCCAATGGCATTGAAAAGATGAAGCCCTACTACTTTACCAAAACCGACAAAGGGGGTAATTTTCAGATTAACCATGTTAAAGCCGGGCGATATCAGATTTATGCCTTAAAAGATATGAACTACAACTACCTTTATGACCAGCCAACCGAACTGATTGCATTTACTGATACTGTTCTTAATCTGGATGACAGCATTTCGCCTATAGTGACCTTGGCGCTTTTTGATGAAAATAAAAGGAAACTTAGATTTGAAGGAGCCCGGTCTCTGGCACCAGGTTTACTCCAATTCACTTACAATAAACCTATCGGCACCTTCCGATTAGATGCGGAACTATATTCTGCGAGCGATTTTGCCTATACTTTTCCAACTAATGACACTGTAAACTACTGGTATTCAAAATATTACACTAAAAAAGCCGAATTGTTCCTCGTGGCGAATGACACCCTGCTAGACACCGTGAGAATAGAATTGAAGAACATTGAAAAAGATTCTTTGTGGAACAATCCGAATAATTTATTAGGCCTTGTAAATCAGCCAGTTAAAAAAAATGCAAATGGAGAAATTCAGGAAATTATCCATCCGCAAGACCTTTTTAAACCCGTTAAATTAAATTTTTCCCGCCCGATTATCGGAATAAACGAAAATAAAAGCCTTCGAATTTATCAAGATTCCGGTTCTAATTACAGTATTTGTAAATATGTGCTGGATGAAAAAACCAAGCAGTCAGTTTCAGTGGACTTTGAAAAAAAGGAAAATACTTTGTTGCGAATTGAGATTCCGGATTCGATGTTTCAGGATGTGCTGAAAACGTGGAACCGAAAAGCCTTGTATAAATTTACGACTAACAAAAAAGAGAATTACGGTAATCTGCATATCACGCTAAAGACCGAGGTGCCGGGTAAATATTATGTGGTAAAACTATTAAGTAGTACTCATGAGTTGATACAGGAATTCTTTTTTACCGGTGATGCGGAGAGAAAAATTACAGTGAATAATTTACCTGCAGGAACATATATGTTTAACGTGGTAGATGATACGAATAAGAACGGTGCCTGGGATACCGGTAACTTTCATTCTAAAATTCAGCCTGAAAAAGTATTCACGTATCCGGATACATATCAGTTGAAAGGCGGATGGGATTTAGATGTAACCGTAAAATTTTAAACTTGCATTATGCCCCTGATATTACCCGTAAAAGATATTCATCCTAAATTCGGCAACAACTGTTTCATTGCCGAGAATGCTACCGTTGTTGGTGATGTTGTTACGGGTGATGATTGCAGCATCTGGTTTACGAGTGTTGTTCGAGGCGATGTACACTATATCCGCATGGGCAACAAGGTGAATGTGCAGGATGGTGCCATACTTCATTGCACTTATCAAAAAGCTCCGGTAAACATCGGCAACAATGTTTCAATAGGTCATAGAGCTATTGTACATGGGTGTACGATTCATGATAACGTACTGATTGGCATGGGTGCAATTGTGATGGACCAAGCCGTGATAGGTGAAGGTTCTATTATTGCTGCCGGTGCTATTGTGTTAGAGAACACTATCGTAGAACCAGGAAGTATTTATGCCGGAATACCTGCCAAAAAAGTGAAAGATACGGACAAAGAAAAGTTTAAGGATTTGATTGAGCGGATAGGTAATAATTATGTGATGTATTCGGGATGGTTTAAATAATACACAAGAACAAATATTAAGAACTAAATGATGGAAGATTTGAATAAGGAAGAAGAAGTTGTGCTGGTAGATGAAGAGAATGAAGTGCTTGGCTATATGGGCAAATTGGAGGCTCATAAACTGGGTCTGTTACATCGAGCCATCAGTGTCATCATCTTCAACAGCAAAGGCGAGCAATTGGTGCAGCAGCGCGCTTTAAGCAAATATCACTGGGCTGGTATCTGGAGCAATACGTGTTGCAGTCACCCGAGAGCTGATGAAACTTTTCAGCAAGCGGCAGAAAGAAGATTGTATGAGGAGCTGGGCATTAAGACCGACTTAAAAGAAGCGTTTCACTTTATCTACAAAGCCAAGGACGCCAAAAGCGGATTGACCGAGTATGAATACGATACCGTATTTACCGGAGTATACGATGGAGCGTTTGCTTTTAACAGCGCAGAAGTTGCCGATGTGAAGTGGATGAACACCGATGATTTGATGAATGACATTAAACAACATGCGGATGAATATTCGTTCTGGTTTAAGATTATTCTGGATGAAATGCGAATGCGCAAAATTTTATAAACCTAACTGACCATGCACTTAGTATCAGATGCGATTGAACAATATGTAGAAGATTACTCCACTGAAGAAGATGTAGTGCTGCGCGAACTGGCACGTGAAACATTTGTGAAAGTACAGATGCCACAGATGCTATCAGGAAATATACAGGGTCAATTTTTGGAGACCTTAAGTACCGCCATAAAGCCCAAAAGAATTCTGGAGATAGGCACGTTTACCGGCTACTCGGCTATTTGTCTAGCTAAGGGATTAGCTGAAGAGGGTTTGCTTATTACGATTGACATAAATGAAGAGCTGCAGCCCATGTGTGCGAAGTATTTTGAGAAGGCTAAACTCAGCGGCAAAATCAAGCATTTAATTGGTGATGCACGAAGGATTATTCCAGAACTGAAAGAAAAGTTTGACCTGATATTTATTGATGCCGATAAGCATAACTACTGCCACTACTATGAATTAGTCTTTGACCTTGTTAATAAGGGCGGCTATATCATTGCGGATAATGTATTGTGGAGCGGAAAGGTAACAGATGCCAAGAAAGATAAAGACACCCTGGCTATACACCAATATAACGAAATGGTGGCCCAGGATAAGCGTGTCAAAAACTTCATTTTACCCCTCCGGGACGGGCTGAATATTGCGATTAAGCAATAGGAGCCGGGTAAGTGTCTAATCAGGCAGAAATCACACAACATTTTGTAGATACCTTGCGTTAGACTGTGGACATTGTGTGCATAAGTTCGTAGCTGTTAAAATATACGCTATGCAAAAGACCCTGATTACCTTTTTTGGCTGTATACTAATGCTTGCTGTGGAAGCCCAACAGAAGCAACAGATAGTAGATTATATAGAGCGCTATAAGCAGATTGCCATTGATGAGATGGTGCATTCGAAGATACCTGCCAGTATCACTCTGGCACAGGGGATTCTAGAATCGGCTGCCGGCACCTCTCCGCTCTCCAAGAATTCGAACAATCACTTTGGTATCAAGTGCAAAGAAGAATGGACCGGCAAAAAATACTATCATGATGATGATCGTCCGCAAGAATGTTTCCGTGTGTATGAACACCCGGAAGCGTCCTACTCTGATCATTCGGAATTTCTGTTATCCAGACCTCGCTATGCTCCGTTGTTCGAGCTGCCCATTACGAGCTATAAATACTGGGCATTCGGACTGAAAGAGGCGGGTTATGCCACTAATCCTAAATACGCTCAGATTTTGATTGGGTATATCGAAGACTATAAACTGTATGAATACGACCAGATAGGTCTTGCGCTGATGGATGAAAAGCAAAAGCCGGAAAAACAACCTGTTGCTACCGAGCAGCTAAGCGCTAAAGCCGAGTCGAAAATTATAGTAACCGATGTTAAGCATAAGGAAACGCACCCTAAGCAAATAGTGGCTGAGGCTAAAAGCGCAGAAACAGGGCGAAAAGAATATGTGGTGAACGGTGTGCGTGCTACTAAGGCAGAGGGAAATGAAGACCCGTTTAAAATTGCGTATGAATACAATATTGATTACTCCTTTATCATGCAGTTTAATGACCTGACTACCGGTGACCGATTTAAGGACGGAGAGTATATCTACCTGCAAGGCAAAAAAGCCCGTGGTGCAGATGCCACCTATACCGTTAGGGCCGGTGAGAGTATGCATGATATTTCGCAAAAAACGGGCGTAAAGCTTAAAGAGCTTTACTTAAAAAACGCTATGAAGCGAAATGACCAAGCTTATGCCGGTGAAACGCTTAACCTGCAAACCACCCGCCATGAACCGCCCCGCTATATGAGTTATGCTGAATATCTTAAAGAGCAAAACAAGGGTAGCGAAATTACGTATAGTGAGAAGCAAAGCCCAGATAACAACACCGCTACTATAAAGAATCATGATGCATCGTTGCCACGGAGAGATATAGTTATAAACGCCAGCGAATATCGTGTTGAAAGAAGCGACACTTTGTATTCAATAGCTAAAAAATTCAATACCTCCGTTGAACAGCTCAAGGAGATTAACAATCTGGATACCGGTGATTTAAAGGCCGGCCAAACCTTGCTGGTTGCTAAATAATCTTAACCGAACATCTATTCAATAACATTCAGGTGGTTGGACTGTTTAAGTGTTTATTAAAATCATGAGATACATAGCCAACCTAATCCTGCTTGTTTTTTACAGCTTAACAACACTTTTATCGTGTGCCCAAAAAAATACTGACAACAAGATCACTTCCAGCAACAAACCTGCTATGCCAACCATGAACGATACTACATTATCTGATACCATCACTTTTGGAGGAGGATGCTTCTGGTGCACCGAGGCTATTTTTCAACAGTTGAAAGGCGTTGTTTCTGTTACCTCCGGTTATTCCGGTGGTAAAATAAAAAACCCTACTTATCGTGAAGTATGCAGCGGAATGACAGGCCACGCTGAATGTACACAGATAGTGTATAACCCGCATGAAATAAGCCTAGCTGAAATACTGGAGGTGTTCTTTAAAACACATGACCCAACAACTCTTAACAGACAGGGGGCTGATGAAGGGACACAATACCGTTCTGTTATTTTTTATAGAAATGAGGACCAGAAAAAAATTGCCAGTGATATCAAAAATGGTCTTGACAAAAGCGGTGCCTTTAACTCGCCTATTGTTACTGAAGTTTCGCCTCTTGATGAATTTTATAAGGCTGAAGACTACCATCAGAACTATTATAATCTGAACAAAGAGAAAAACTCTTATTGCACCTATGTAATTGTGCCTAAGATTGAAAAGTTTGAAAAGTATTTTTCAGATAAGATTAAAAAGCCATAACACTTATATGCAAACTGAGTATTTCCATTTGGTTGTTAGCGCGAATTTTACATCTTTGGCTAAAGAAATCCTGAATGGAAAAATTAGTCAAGCTTAATGACAAAACCTTCCGTCTTTACAAAAGTGAAAGTGAGATTCTTTCGGCTGTAAGAAATGTTGCCCACCTGATAAATGAAGATTATATTGGCAAAAGGCCTTTGCTTGTACCTATATTAAACGGCTCCTTTATGTTTGCCTCGGACCTAATAAAGGAACTGATGCTGGACTGTGAGCTAAGCTTTGTAAAAGCTGCATCTTATACCGGCACAACTACTACCGGCAAACTAATCAACCTAATAGGCCTTAGCGAAGATATAGAGGGCCGACATGTTATTCTGATAGAAGATATTGTTGACACCGGCCATACACTGGCTAAAGTTATTCCAACTTTTTTAGAGAGAAATCCGGCTTCACTTAAAATTGCTTCGCTACTACTAAAACCCCAAGCCCTGCAAACTGATGTAACAGTCGATTATGTGGGCATGGAAATACCCAATGAGTTTATTGTTGGATATGGTCTTGACTATAACGGTCTTGGCCGCAACCTGCGAGATATATATCAGGTTGTAGAATAGTCAACCCTTTTTAATCAATATTCGTGTGAGTAGACATGTGGTTATAGTTGGTGGTGGTGCTGCCGGATTTTTTGCCGCTATAAACTGTGCTGAAAAAAACCGAGACTACCGAATTACTATCCTTGAAAAATCGTCAACTGTTTTATCAAAAGTAAAGATAAGCGGAGGTGGTCGCTGTAATGTTACACATGCTTGTTTTGATAGCAGAGAGCTGGCGAAAAACTATCCGCGCGGGGAGAAACAATTACTAGGTCCGTTCACCCGTTTCAACCCATCGCATACTATTGACTGGTTTAGGCAGCGCGGTGTAACAATCATGCGGGAAGATGATGGGCGTATGTTTCCGGCCACAAACAGCTCACAAACCATTATTGACTGTTTTCTTGCCGAATGTAAACGGCTTCGTGTTGTAATCAGGATGCAATGTAGTATAGAGAAATTAGAAAAGACAGCAACCGGGTTTACGCTAACGGATAATAAAGGTGGAAACATTACTGCTGATGCTGTTATAATTACTACCGGTTCTTCCCATTCTATATGGAAAATGCTGCAAGGAGTAGGTCACCAAATCATTTCGCCCGTTCCCTCTTTGTTTACTTTTCATGTTAACGATTCCCGCATTCAAGGGCTGGAGGGGCTTTCTGTGGAGCATGCTCAAATAAGTGTAGTTGGCAACCCGAAGCTACTCAGCAGCGGTCCGCTGTTGATTACACACTGGGGCATGAGCGGTCCAGCTATTTTGAAACTTAGCGCGCGAGGTGCCCGCGAACTCTTCGAAAAAAACTATCAGTTTGAGATAAGTGTAAATTGGGCTTATCAATCTACCGATGAAATAACTGAATATCTAAAAACCTATCGGGGCATACATCCTAAAAAGGGGGTCGTCACTCATGCAGCTTTTAAAATACCCAAACGATTATGGGAGCGATTATGCGATGGGTTAGAGGGAAAAAATTATGCGGACTTATCGAATAAACAGATTGAGGGCCTTGCCATAAACATTGCAGCCTGCCGCTTTTGCGTGACTGGTAAGTCTACGTTTAAAGACGAGTTTGTAACTGCCGGAGGGGTAGACCTTAGAGAGGTAGATTTTAAAACTATGCAATCGAAAATAATTCCCCAACTATATTTTGCCGGTGAGGTTTTAGATATTGATGCTATTACCGGAGGTTTTAACTTTCAAGCCGCCTGGACGACCGCCTGGATTGCCGCAAACTCTCTATAACAAACAAACGCCATCAAAATGTTTTTGATGGCGTTTGTTTGCAATTCTATTATAAACTTATTTGGCTACCGTGTCGGTTTTTTTGCCGAAATTATTGAAGTCAAATGTCCAGCCCACATAGTAGAGGGCTCCTAACTGTGGAGAACCTACGGCAGATATATACTTGTTATTATAAACGTTAGAGCCACCTATGCGGAATGTGGAATAGGCTTTATCAATTTCATAATAGAGTTGTAAATCAAGTGTGTGATAGGCCGGTACGGTTCCATCTGCAAACGGGCTTTGCCAGGCGAATGATTGCGGTATCAATTTAAAGTTGGCGCTAAAACCAAAGCCGCCCACCACACGATTTCCGTTGATACCAATATTCATTTTGTGACGAGGCGTATTGAACCCTGTTAAAACAGTAGCTCCGCTATTCTTTATGTTTTTGTCATCCAGATCAGCATAAGTATAATTAATATATGGAGTAATACCCTTACCCACATAATATGAAATACTGATAGATGCTCCCCAGGCAGGAACAGCCTGTGTTGCATTCACCCACATTTGATAAACCTTATACGATTCATTTGTATTTACTGAATCGTTGAGCGCGATAGCATCGGTAGCCTGCTCATAAGCTGCACTACCCGGATCTGCACCAGCATCGCCTATGTTTGTGCGAACTACACGTTGGAACCCAATAAAGTTGCTATAACGGCTCCAGTAAGCAGATAAATCTATAAATACCTTTTTAGCAATTTCGGTGCGATATCCAAAATCTACTGCCAAAACCCTCTCTGGCTTAAGTGGTGCCAATGAAGTAGATTTAAGAAGTCCAAGATTCTTCTTGTCATCAACAGTACCCGGTGTTCTGTAATAATTCAGTGTTGATTCGCGAGTGAAAAGGTTATCGTATCCATTTGCATTACCCACCAATACAATGCGGCCGATATCTAAATACAGATATTGGTCCTGGAGGGTTGGCGTGCGGAAAGCCGAACTAACGGATACCCGGAAAGTATGATCACTATTTTTTGCCTTATAGATATAAACAAGCGAGCCTCTTGGAGAAAGTTGAGCATTATAGTTTGAGTTTTTGTCTACCCGAATAGATCCAATAATTTTAAAGTTGTCGTTAAACAAACGTTTCGTGGCCTGCAAATAGGCGCCTACTTCATGAACGCGTATACGTCTACCAGCTGTGTCTTCAAATATGGTTCCTCTTGAATTAGGCAGATAAATTCTGTATGAAGCTCCTGTGATAATCTCGAGCCACTTTACAAAATCCCAGTTGTATTGCCCTTCTACATGCCACATCATGGATTTGTCAAAAAATTTAGTTCCCTCCAATGAATTGGCATCATTAACCAAACGGTTAAAAGAATCTTTAAATAACTGAGAGCCTGCTGCATACCACTTAGCCTCTGCTGCCCTTCTGGCAACATTACGTGCGCTATCAATACGCCAATCGTTTGGTTTATCAAAACACTCGGGGCAATTTGAGAATCCCCCAATCAGCGTATCTAAAGTAGCGAAGTATACACTTGAAAATTCTGAAACATATCCTGAACGCAAAGCAGCGCGGGACAGATAAGAACCGGTTAAGCCTATATTGTACGATTTTCCTGCATCTTCAATAGCTCCATAAGCGCGTATGAAAAAGTTTTTTCCCTTTAACTCCAATTTAGGCTGATGAAACATGAAGTCTTTTATCTGATAACGGGCTGTAGCCTGATACACCGAAGTTCCGTATCCGAACTTATAGGTTCCTGACAGCTCAATATCATTCTTGAATTTATAGTAAAGTCCCGCACTGAACTTTAAGCTCTTGGCATTGTAATCGGCCAACTCTTTTTCCATATAACCCGGTGCCTTTACGTGTAGAAATCCATCCGGGGAAGTTGTGTCAAACTTACTAGCAGAGGGATTAAAATCGAGCCAGCTATTTAATGCGATGATATCGTCTTTCTCTTCCTGTGTGAAATCGGCTGTAACGGGTTCATATTGCTTTTCGCGCAATGCCGAGTTGAGATTCACATCCGCTTCAATATTGCCGTATAAATTCAACTTAGGGTCATTAGCCACCCAATCTTTTTGCTGAGTGTATTGTCCGGTAAACTTAAAGGCAAATTTTTTCTCTTTTCCATAGGCCTGTGCATAACGAAACTGTGCATCTAAAAATGGACCCGGAACAGTTGTTCCTCCGCCTTTTAATTGTACCGATAAACCCTGAAAGTCGTAAGGACTTTTACTGCGCATAGAGATAACTCCCTGCATAGCGTTAGCACCATAAAGAGCTGATGCCGCGCCTGATACTATTTCCACACTCTCAAGATCCAGGTCATTAGCGCCCACCATATTACCTACCGGGAAATTAAGCCCTGGCGCCTCGTTATCTACTCCATCTATAAACTGTTTTGTTCTCAAAGAACGGGTATCGCTGAATCCGCGCAGGTTAATTACTTTGAATCCCGAAGAAGTAGTTACCACATCAATTCCTTTATAGTTACCAATGCTCTGATAAAAGTCGCCTGATGCAGCTGATTTAATTTCACGGGCAGTCATTTTTTCAATCTGCACGGCAGATTCTTTAATTGATTCTGCTACCCGTGATGATGTAACCACCACTTCTCCACCGGGTATGTCGGCCGTTTCAACCGTAACATTAAAATTTGTGTTATTGCCAATTGCTACATCCTTGGCATTGTAACCCACGTAAGAAATAGTGAGCGTTTTGGCATCGGCCGGAACATCTAATTGGAACTTACCATCGGTATCTGTTGCAGTTCCAATTTTTGTTCCCTTTACCAGCACGGTGGCTCCTACCATCGGCTCCTTCGTAACGGCATCTGTAATCTTTCCGGTTAGCGTTTTGGTTTGTGCAAAAAGTGAACATGTGGTTACCAGCAATGTAACGAAGAGTAGAATTTTCTTCATGGGTTGGGTT
The DNA here is from genome assembly GCA_046329535.1 of Chitinophagales bacterium. GTDB lineage: Bacteria > Bacteroidota > Bacteroidia > Chitinophagales > LD1 > Bog-950. The sequence goes on along the minus strand of JAXLUN010000002.1, from coordinate 642,951 downwards.
TAGGGTTTATTGAGCGAAGTCGAAGATAACAAAATATTGATATGGCAAAATCGGTTTCAGAGCAGCAGAAATTAAAAAGGGGATACAGATTTCGGCTCTGTATCCCCTTTTTAATCGGTTCTAATTAATTATTCTACAACCAATCGCTGTGTTGCTGATTCACCATTCGTTAATGTAACTGTCAACAGATAAACACCCCTGTTCAACTCGCTCAAATCAATTGCTTTGTAGTGTGCACTGATATTTTTCATTTCCAAAGTCAATCTGCCGGAGATATCAAACAACTGTATTGTATTAATCGGCTGCTGCAGGCTGTTACCAAACACATTTACAACACCCGATGCCGGATTTGGATACATCTGCATCTCAACATTACCCTTTGGTTCGTAAATACCGGTAGTTCCCTGATAGCTGTTATCTATCAGCAAACGATATAAGCGAGGTGTTGAATAACCCATGATGGTATCTATATACAGCATAGCCTTGGATTGCGATGCACTTGGATTAAAGATAGGGTTGGCCACGTACCAGTTCCATGGTTCAAACGCCTGACCCCAGAAAGGATAAAGGCCTTCAATAGAAGTGGTAGCTACACCTCCTTGTCTGTTTGGAGGGCCCTGAGCAAAGAAATTTGGCGTGAATACATTGTTATTGCCAATTGACGAAACAACCGGCATAAAATCACCCGAACCGCTTACCTCAACAACCGGATTGAAAGTAGAAGTAACAACCACGGCTGTGTTATACGGAGTTAATCCTTCGCTAACACCCTGAAAGGCAATAACCGGAACTTCGCCTGCTTCGATATATGAAGTATCAGCCACAGCACCCCCCAACGCTAATACGCAATTGAATGATGAAGATATTCCTGAAAGATTGTCCACGTTTTGTGATCCACCAAAGCCATCGAAGTTACCGGTCTTCACGGTGTCGATATACGGCACACCCAACGTATCTAAAAACTTAGGTATTTCCAATTCAGCCGGATTGTTCAAGTTGCCTGCGGCCAAAGCTACATATGCACCCGAGTTTGAACCACCCAACACAAACTTATTGCCATCAATACCCCATTGGTTAGTGCCATTAGTTGCATCGTTGCGGAAATAGCGAACGCAGGTTTTTGCATCCTGCATGGCACGATATACCGCATTAATAATAGTTCCTGAACGAACATCAAAATCGGTAGAAGATGGGTTCCATCCTAAGCGGTAACTCATAGATACTGCTACATAACCACGCTTAGCATAACGTTGACACAACTCTACCAAGCAGTTTTCTTTTCTGTCTGCAAAAGTAAAGCCGGTCAATGAGCCAGGCAGGAATGAACCGGCATGCATTAAAATAATTACCGGACGATTGGTTGCGGTGTCACCTGTAGGTCGGTATATATCCATCTTTAATGTATCAACCACGGCAAAGCCTGTCAAAAATCCTTTGTTCTGACCGTAGGCTACGTTAGAATCTACAGTAACGCTATTAAATACCTCGTCCAGATAGCGCACGGTTTGTGCATTGGTGTTTCCGGCTATAATCAGGGCCAGAAACAGGAAACTTTGTAGTAAAATTTTTCTCATGGTGTTTAGTTTTTTATTTCTGTAAATGTAATGAACTGGAGGAAACGAAACAATTTTTCATCGCCTGTTTTGTGTGCTGTTAAAAATCTGTTCTTGGCGTGCCTTTCCTTTTTTCAAGATTCTCTGTATCAATGTTCACCAGCACAGAACCATAAATCATGCGGCCAACCGCGGGGCCGCCATATGTCTGATAATTCTTTTTAGAAACCAGATTAGAGCCCCCGAGTTTAAATGTGGTATATATTTTCTGCCATTCGTAGCTGATCTGTGCATCGAGCAAAGTATAGGTTGGTATAGTGCCCGAGAATTGAGGTGAGCCTTCGAAAGTAAAGCCCTGTATGTATTTGAAGTTTACATTAAAACCGAAGCCCTTTACGTTTTTGATTTTAATATCACGTCCACTGATACCAATGTTAAACTTATGTTCAGGTGTATTGTAGGCCGGAATTACCGGATCGGTTGAGCCCAACTTATCTAATCTGCTCCAGGTATAGTTGCCGTTTAAGGAATAGTTAGGGATAAAGAAATAATTAACTCCAACCGCTAAACCATAAGCCATAATACGGTCGGGCGAATTGGCCGCCACACGATATACCTGAGTAACCCCGTAAATGCCGCCCGTGTTTTTCACTGCTGCTCCAATTCGATAGCCAAGAAAATCTTTATACCAACTTACATAGGCGCTTCCGTCTATATAAATCTTGTTTTTTATGATTCCCTTATAGCCTACTTCCAACGTTTGTACTTTCTCCGGTCGAACGGGCGGGGTATTAAACCAGCCTAATAGGGTTGAATCATAGGGGCTGCTTCCTACATAATTCTGAAAAGACTCGATAGTAACCAACGAATCAACCCCCTTGAGGTTGCCAATAAGAATGGCTCGGCCAACATTGTAATACAGATACTGGTCCTGCAAGGTAGGGTTGCGGATAGCCGATGAAAAGGATAGTCGAAAAGTGTGGTTTTGTTTATATGTATAAACCAATGAGGCGGCCGGTGTAGCTATGAAAGGAAAGTTCTGGTTCTTGTCTACCCGACAAGTTGCGGTAACCGAGAGTTGGTGCTTGTTCTCGCTGAATGAAAACTTTTTATTCAAGCTAAGATACATCCCAACCTCCCAGTTGGTTATCCGTTTTCGCGATGAATCAAGCACAACATAATTCCCATTGCTATCAACCGTCAAATTTCCACCCGCATCGCGCTCATACGTTCGCATCATAGTATCACTGAAAATAGTTCCTCTCGATTCCGGTAAATACATTCTGAAACTACCACCAACCAAAATATCCATGAATGATTTTTCCTTGCCTTTTAAGCGGGGCTCAAACTTATACTCTCCCTGAATATGAAACATCTTAGACTTATCGTAGAACCGAGTTCCATTTTCTTCAAAAGCGGTGCGGCTGGTAATTGCTTTCAGAGAATCTTCAAACTCTTTAGTGCCGGGAACCAACCGTGATTTACCACCAAACAAAGAATTAGTATCTGCGTATGTTCTGGCCTGCTGATGCCAGTAATTTACTGAGTCTCGGTTTTCATTTAGCTTAGAATCATACACCCCATAAGTGTGGTTCAAAATATTACTCCATAGGGCAGAGGTATCATAGGGCTGACTTAGGTCAACACCAAACATCTGCTGCAACTGACTCCACATACTTGGATCATCTGTCAATGATTTGGGCAGCCACCAATTTTGCAAACCGGACTTAGAAGTATTCAAATCAAAAACGGTAGAATACTGGCCCAATAATCCATTAACCTTTCCTTTAGGTGATGGCACTCCCGATAATGGCGCACCATTACTCCAAAACTGCTGATACTCGGCCATCCATTGAGTTGTTGATTTGGTTACGTCCTGCATTTTAAGTGCGGTAAATACAGCATCGTAACTATTGCCTGCGTTTTCTGCCGTCATGTAGGCTCGTATATAAAACTTATCCGGCTGATAGATGTCAAACTTTACGTGGTGAAACTGAATACCATTAATGCTATATCGGTTATCACCTTGATAAACGGTTGTTCCGGTGCCGAAGTTGTAAGCCGCCCTAGCCTCTATCTTATCTGTTATTTTATAATGTAGAGAGGCATTTGTCTTTATATTTCTAACATCATAGTTTAACACATCCTGCTCTAGATATCCTGTTCGAAAAATTTGGCCTAAGCCTGGGAACTGCCTCTTACTATAGCTGAATGCATACTTGTTAGGCAATTCATCTCCATATCGATTTACAGCATCGTAACCACCAAAATTTCCCTCCGGCTGCCAGCTATTAGTGGCAGCAGACATATTGTTAGCCACCCAATCGTCAGCTCTCAGGTAAGAAAAGTTCAATTTGAATGCAAATTTATCTTGCCCGCTTTTATTCTTAAAAGCCCGGGCATAGCGCAGCGCTCCTTCAAATAAATTTCGTTCTGCACCTTTCACAAAAACGGTTAGTCCATTGTAGTAAAAAGGATTTTTAGTCTGGAGATTAATTACTCCGTTAAAAGCATTCGGCCCATAGAGCGGAGAAGATGCGCCCACAATCAAATCCACCTTCTGAATGTCAATCTCTGTAGCTCCGGCAAAATTTCCTACGCTGAAATTAAGTCCCGGTGCCTGATTATCGGCACCATCTAAAAGTTGCAGAGAGCGAACGGGTGAGGTAGAGTTAAATCCACGTGTATTAATAACTACAAAACCAAGTGATGCAGCAGTCATATCCACGCCCTTTAAAGCACTTAACCCCTCGTAAAAAGTTGCGGAGGCTGTTTGCTTGATTGCCTGCAAACCCATGCTCTCTACCGTCAGTGGCGATTCCTTCTGTTTTTCGGTAATTCGTGTGTCTACAATTTCTACTGTGTTCAACAATTTCTCTTCGGAGCCCAACTTCATGTTGAACGATCTTTTCAAGTCCCCCTCTGCTTTAATTTCTATTTCCTGGTTGGCGTAACCGATATATGAAAACACTAAGGTGAATGGGGGCGTTTCGGTTATCTTTAATTCAAACCTACCATCAATATCCGTAGCGGTTCCGTTGGCGGTTCCTTTTACTGAAACCGTAGCACCAATAAGCGGTTCTCCGGTCTGTTTATCCAGTAAAATACCACTTACTTGCTGAGCCTTGGTTAAGGTAAAACACGATAAATAGATAAGTGCCGTCAGTATACATCTGTTCATACAAAAGATTGTTGTTCAGGTTAAATATAAGAGCAAAACATTAAAAGTGTGTCCGGTGTTCACATTACAACGATAGTCCTACTAGATGCTGACCGCATTTTTCATAATCTGTAAATTAATTTACGTTTGTTACTACCATGGCCATAAAAATACTAATCACCGGAGGCACTTTCGATAAAGAATATGATGAATTAAATGGTAAGTTGTTTTTTAAAGACACGCATTTACCGGAAATTCTCAAGCTGGGTCGCTGTAATCTGGATATTCAGATTCGCACATTAATGATGATTGATAGTCTGGAAATGCGGGATGCCGACCGCGATTTGATTATTAATCACTGCCAACAGTGCGAAGAGAGCAAAGTGGTTATAACGCATGGCACCGATACGATGGATATTACGGCTCAGGCGCTAGGCGAGGCAAGCATAAACAAAACCATTGTTCTTACAGGGGCCATGATTCCTTATAAGTTTGGAAGCTCAGACGGACTGTTTAACCTGGGAAGCGCTTTGGCTTTTGTTCAGACACTTCCAGTTGGTGTGTATGTAGTGATGAATGGTAAGTTTTTTGATTGGCACAACGTTCGAAAAAACAAAGCTTCAGGTATTTTTGAAGAGCTCTCTTAGCAACTGTACCACATACAGGCTTGAACGATTAAAAACTTTTCTATATTCGGCTGTCAGAAAATAAAACCATTATGAAGAAAATAGTTGCCATACTTTTAGTTATGATGATTGTTGCGGGATGCAACAAGGAAAAGATTTATAAAGAAAACTTAAACGGAGTTTGGCAGGTATATAAATACTTATTGAGAAATGTAGATAAATCTCTGCAGTTTCAAAACCAAAACCCCAACTATACCATCACCTTTACCGAAGATGGTAAGTTTACGGAGTTCTTAACCAATCCGGACTCTGTTTATGTATATGGAACCTATTCGTTTACAGATAATGACGAAAAGATTCTTCTTGAAAACACTTACAATACCTTCACGCTTGATACGGCCGGTGACACCATTTTTATACCGCATACCCTGAAGCGCGATTACACTATTTTTAATCTGACTAAAGATCATGTCCAGTTAAGAAATGATACCTCTCAACTTTACATGAACAAAATTCCCGAATAATCTTAACCGAAAAAAACAAACAACCGTGAAGAAAACTATCGTTATTGCATTAGGCTTAATTATCCTGCTGGCCGCCTGTGACCGTAAAGCTTTTGTCAAAAAAATTGTAGGTAACTGGAAATTGGATCGCTATTTATTCAGCGGACTGGACAAAACAGTATATTTCGATACAACATTCCGGGAGTGGAATTTACAAATAGCCGAAGGTCAGGTTTATTCTAAATCCTGGAAGAATTACTATTTCTCTCCCGATTCTGTTATTCTGGTAGACACTCTGGGGTATGATACACCAAACATGGTTTACATCATTAACATGGATACGCTTCGTTTTATTGACACCACTATTGTTCCTCATGTAGAAGTGGGCACTTGGGAGTTAATCAACAGCGAAGAAGATTTGCAGCTACGCAACGATTCAAGCAATGCTGTTGAAATTTACCGAATACTTGAGTTAGATAAAAATAACCTGAAGGTTAGAAAGGGCAACGAAGAGTTTTACTACGGTAAATAGTTCTTACAAAAACTCGTGAGCCGCTTCCTAAAAGAAGCGGCTTTTTTATTTCTTCTCAGCCTCTACTGTAAATCCTTTCTTACGCAACAGATTAATAACTCCCGTTTCTTTAGGCAGATGCAGTGCGCCAATAGCAATAAACGTAGAGCGTTCGGCTATAAACTGCTCTATGCGATTTGCCATTCTTATATTTCTATCGGTTACCAATGCTTTGTAAAATTTTTCAGGCATTTGAGCATCTACATCATTGCTGGCCAGGCTGTCCAGTTGCTGGGTTAGATAAAACCTAACCAAATCTGTACCTTGGCTAGTATCTTTTTCAAAAGATCGAATTTCATTAACCAATAAATCGGCCTGTTCGGTATAGCTCAACGAATTAAGTGCACTTAACTGTTCATCAACCGTTTCTATGCCTATAATTTTCTTCTTTTTCTTTTTAGCCAACTTATAGAAATACATGTCCAACACTTCCTTGTTACCCTCTATTGATGAATCGCTCAGACTCAATTGTCCGGCCTCCAGAATAGTCATGGTAAATACGGGCGCAACATTATCAAATAGTTTAACCGGATAACCGATTTGTACTTGTATAATAGAATCAAGTATCGCATATTCTCTCTCCGGAATCATACTCTTTAAACTATGCCCCTTACCCATCATGAGCTTAGCAACCAAACTCATATTAAACGCTTCTTTAGGGTCAAGCTCCATAGCATAAGCCTTTGTTTCATTAAAGTCTGGCATTACCTTTTGACTGAAGGAGAACACGCGGGCATCGCTTGTATGCATGGTTCCATATAAAAACGATGGCTCCTTTAATCCATTGCCGGAAATTTTCCATAGCAACGAATTGTATTGTGCCTGCACGTATAGTGCTGCCAAGCCAAAAAGAAAGAGAAATAATTTTTTCATATTGCGGTAAAAATATAAAAGCGTGATAGTAATAGATGATAAAACCATCAGTGACGATGTGGTTGAAGAGCAATTTGTATGTGACCTGAATGCCTGCAAAGGTGCGTGTTGTATTGCCGGAGATTTTGGTGCCCCGCTGGATAAAAGTGAACTGCAGATACTGGATGATATATACGATAAAGTAAAACCGTACCTAACAGAAGAAGGAATAGCGACTATTGAAAAAGACGGCAAGTATGTTTATGTAAAAGAAAATAAAGAGTGGTGCACAACCCTGATGAACAAAAGCGAAGGTTGTTCCTGGTTGGTTCGCGATAAGAATGGTGTGGTCGGTTGTGGTATAGAAAAGGCATACAATGACGGAGTGATTAACTGGAAGAAGCCTATCAGTTGTCACCTTTATCCCATTCGCATTACCAAATACAAACAATACGATGCCGTCAACTATGAGCGCTGGCACGTATGTAAGGCTGCTTGTAAAAACGGTAAAGCCCTGAAAGTTCCAGTATATAAATTTTTGAAAGAAGCACTCATCAGAAAATACGGTGAAGAGTTTTACAAAGCCCTTGAACTTACCGTGCAGCATAAGGAAAAATAATTGTCCTCTCTTCTATTCAACTTTATTTCTGTTGTTATAATGATTTAGCTACGATAGCGTTTAGATACAGGCGATGCGCATAAATTCGTTGCTGTGGCTAAATCTAAATCTGTAATCAAAAGTTTTTTTCGTTTCAACCCCAATAATTTCTGGGCAGTATTTAAGCGTATTCAGATCCTTCTATGGGCATTTCTGCTGCTGGTATTTCTGTTCTTCGTTGGTGTTAACCATGGCCTTCTCGGGCCCATGCCCGATCTGGAGGCTATCCAAAATCCAAATAGTGCGGTCAGCACCACTATTTACTCGGAAGACTATGAAGTACTGGGTTCTTACTATACCGAGAACCGAATTGAGATTTCTTATGATGAACTTTCTCCCTATCTGGTACAGGGTCTTGTAGCCACAGAAGATAAACGCTTTTATAGCCACAGCGGTATTGACCTGAAGGGCTTATTCCGCGCTATTGTATTGGCGTTTGTTCCGGGTATGGATGGCGGTGGCGGATCTACCCTGACACAACAATTGGCCAAAAATCTCTTTCATCAGGATTTTCAAAAAGCCGGACTAGGCAAGCGCCTTTCTCAAAAATTAAAAGAATGGGTACTGGCTGCTAAGCTCGAGCGTACATTCACTAAGGAGGAATTGATAAATATCTATTTCAACACGGTTGGCTTTCACTACAATTCCTATGGTATAAAAACTGCCGCTTTTACTTACTTCTACAAAACACCCAAAGAGTTAGATCCGGACGAGGCGGCCCTGCTGGTTGCTATGCTGAATGGCCCGGCCCTATATAATCCCCGCACTCATGAAGAACGTGCTATGGAGCGAAGAAATCTGGTGCTGCGCAGAATGGCGGAGGCCGGTGCTATAACTCCAGAAAAAGCGCAGGAACTTTCTAAGAAAAAAATCAAACTTAACTTTCATAACCCCGACTACCGCGAAGGCTCTGCCACCTATATTCGGGAATACATTCGGCAGGAACTAAAGAACTGGTGCGATAAAAATCCGAAACCGGATGGCACTAAATGGAACGTTTATGAAGACGGCCTGAAAGTATTTACCACTATAGACTCACGCATGCAGAAATATGCTGAGAGTGCCGTGCAAGAACACCTCACTACTTTGCAGGACAACTTTTTTAAAGAGTGGAAAGGTAAAGAACCATGGAAAACGGGCTATCGTGGAAAACCTGATTTGCTGGATAAAATGATGAAGCAAAGCGATCGGTATATCGGCTTAAAAGCGGAAGGTAAATCTGATGCTGAAATCAAAAAGATATTCGACACCAAGATTAAGATGGAGGTGTTTAGCTGGCATGGAGACCGCACACAAAGCTTAGATACCGTGATGAGTCCCCTCGACTCCATTCGCTATTATCTGCAAATTATTCAGGTTGGCTTTCTGGCAGTAGATGCTAAAAACGGAGCGGTAAAGGCCTGGATAGGCGGACCCAACATTCGTTACTTTCAGTTAGATCATGTGAAGCGCAGCACCAAGCGCCAAGTGGGTTCTACCATGAAACCGTTTTTATATGCATTGGCTTTGGAAAGAAATTACGAACCATGCACGCTCATACCATACCTGGCTCCGGACTGTCCGGGTATTGATAACAAATGGAATCCGGATGGCACCGATAAATGGGCCGAAGGAGAAATGGTGCCGATGAAAGATGGCTTAGCAGCATCTGATAACCGCATCACCGCGCGCATTATGTGTGAGTTGGGAGATCCCAACCAATTGGTAGAGTTTGCCAGACGCTGTGAAATAGAAAGTAAGCTTGAGGCGGTACCATCCCTTTGTCTTGGCACCTGTGACATATCTTTATTTGAAATGGTAGGGGCCTATACGTGCTTTGCCAATCTTGGCACCTATAGTAAACCTTATTTCATTAAACGGATTGAAGATAAAGACGGTAATATATTGGCCCAGTTTGGAGAAACGCAGAAGGAGGCAATACCGGAAAAAACCGCCTATGTAACTACAGAGATGTTGAAAGGTGTTATCAATAAAGGAACAGCCGCCAAGCTTCGCCCTCAATATGGATTGCAAATGCCGCTGGCGGGTAAAACAGGGACAACACAAGGTAATGCCGATGCCTGGTTCATGTGTTATAATCCGGATATTGTTGTTGGAGCCTGGGTAGGTTTTGAAATGCCAAGCGTACACTTTGCATCGAACCGCTCGGGGGCGGGTGCCACAGCGGCTATGCCTATTGTAGGAAACTTTTTGCGCAAGAGTTTTAATGACCGCGCGGTGCAGTTAAAGCACAATGAATTTTCTGCCCCGAGCGACTCCTCTTCGGCCCCTGTAAATTTCGATTGCAGTGCCGTGATAGATACCACCACAACCAAATTACCTGAAGGCGACTTAATGCCCAAACCATGAGCGAACCAGTAAGTAATGAAAAGACACCGGGGGTGTTGTATTTAATTCCTTCTTTTCTTGGTGAAGACAATGCAGCCATTATTCCACAACAGGTAAAAGATGTTTTAGAGGGCCTGAATGAATTCATTGTTGAGAATGCCAAAACAGCGCGCAGATACCTGCGTGCGGTGGGTTATAAGAAGAATTTTGATGCGGAGGTTACCCTTCATGAACTGGATAAGCACGCGCCAAAACAGGACTCTAATGCATTATTAAAAAACGTTCTACGTGGCACAAATTGCGGGCTCATTTCAGAGGCAGGAAACCCCTGCATTGCCGACCCCGGAAACGAGGTTGTAGCCTATGCGCACAAGAAAAACATTCGCGTTATTCCACTAGTGGGGCCTTCGTCTATTTTGCTGGCATTAATTGCTTCAGGCTTTAATGGACAACAGTTTTCTTTCAACGGATACCTGCCTATTCAAAACCCGGAGCGCAGTAAAAAAATTAAGCATTTGGAAGCACAAAGCATACACGGCACACAAATATTTATGGAGACTCCGTTCCGCAATCAAAAGCTGCTGGAAGAAATACTGCGCGTGTGCAACCCCGATAGCAAACTGTGTATTGCATGCGATGTGACGCTGAGCACCGAGTTTATTCAAACCAAAAAGATAAGTGAGTGGAAACAGTTAACACCCGATATTCATAAAAGGTATTGTATTTTTCTGTTTGGATAGATAGTTTCTTATCTTCAATTACTGTCTTAACCCGATGAAACAATCTTTTCTTAACGCACAACAACTGCCTCTCATCATAGAGCCCTACGGTTCCGGTAAATCGGGGCATGAATTGGTGCAGTGGATTAACCGCAACCGCGATTCGTTTATACAAAATTTTCATCTGTACGGTGCTGTGCTGTTTCGCGGCTTTGATATAGACACACCTAAAATTTTTGAAGATCTGGCAGTTACCGTTGATCCTAAACTAGAGAATGACTATTACGGCACATCTCCTCGCCTGCCAGTAAAAGGAACTAAATACATATTTACTGCCAGCGAGCTTCCGGGATATTACCCCATTGCACAGCATTGTGAAATGACTTACGTTAAACATCCGCCAATTTCCATTTTTTTCTATTGTCATATTCAACCTACTTACGGAGGGGAATCTCCTATCTGCAACTTCAGAAAAGTCTATGCAGAACTTAACCCCAAAATCCGAGAAGAGTTTGACACTAAAGGGGTGATGACAGTTCGCAATTATTCAGGTATAGAGAAGAGGGGGCTTCCTAAGTTATTTGAACTGAAAAAGTGGAATGAAATATTCAATACCACCGATAAAACAGAGGTAGAGAAACAATGTCGTAATCAGGATATAGAATTTCAATGGATGCCTAATGGCAACCTTCGTTTAATACATCGCTCTCCTGCTACTATTACACATCCGATATTGAAAGATAAAGTTTGGTTCAACCACCTGCAGGTATTCCACCCGCATGGTGCCGATACTGAATATGCTCATATACACGCGCATCAAAAACGCTTTAAAACTTGGGCGTGGAAAAATTTTTTATCTGCACTGGTAAAACTTAAATCGCTAACCACTTCGCCTATTAATCAAAGTATGAATGTGCTGTTTGGTGATGGCACTCCTGTACCTGACAGCTATGTAGAACATATACAAGATATCATCTGGCAAAACATGGTGATATTACCCTGGCAGAAAAACGATGTAATGGCCATTGATAATTTCAGCACCTCGCATGGTCGCTTACCATATGAGGGAGAAAGAGAAATTTTAGTTTGTTGGAGCACATGAATGAACTTGATAGTATAAAAATTTCTTTCAGTCCAAACGGACTGCTGCTACTTAACATCATTCTTGGTTTTATTCTTTTTGGTATTGCACTAGAATTAAAAAAGAGCGACTTCACCTCACTTATCTATAACAAGAAAACAACCCTCATTGGTTTATCGGCTCATTTTCTTGTTTTACCATTACTAACCTTTGCGTTGGTTAAGCTTTTACATCCGCCACCATCCGTTGCCTTGGGTATGATTTTAGTAGGTGCCTGCCCGGGAGGCAATATGAGTAATATGTTTACACATATAGCAAAAGGGAATACTGCCCTAGCTGTAGGTCTTACATCCCTATCACATGTATTGGCTATAATTATGACACCATTCAACTTTTCTTTTTATGGCAGCCTAGACCCTGAAACCGCAGACTTACTTAAAACTATTCATCTGGATGTGTTTGACGTTTTCCAAACTATCATTCTAGTTATCTGTATTCCGTTAATAGCGGGAATTACTTTTAATTACTATAAACCACTACTTGCTGAAAAAATGAGTGTTCTAATGAAGAGGTTTTCATTAGCTGCTTTTGCCTTTTTCCTGATAGCCGCCTTTGCCAGTAATGCCAAAATATTTACGGGTAATTTTATTACCATCATGCCTTTGGTCATTATCCATAATGCAGTTGCTCTAGGGGGCGGATTTGTGTTTGCCTGGTTATTGAGATTGCCTTTAAGAGATATAAAAACCATCACTTTTGAAACCGGCATACAAAATTCCGGATTGGGCCTGATACTAATTTTTACTTTTTTCAATGGATTAGGAGGTATGGCATTGGTAGCTGCCAGTTGGGGGGTATGGCATTTAATAAGCGGAGGTGTGCTGGCTTTTTATTGGAGCAAAACTACTCCGGCTGCTTAGCCAAAATCGTTTCTCCATCAATAGTAACATCGCCTACCTTAGCGGTTACTTCTGCGTCATGGGGTAAGATAACTGTTACCTGACTACCAAATTTAATTAAGCCTATCACATCACCTTGCTCAATTGCTTGTTCAGCTTTGGTATAATCCACAATTCTTCTCGCCAGAAATCCTGCAATCTGAATAATTTTATATTTTTTACCTGATGTGTTTTCTAACAGAAACTCATTATGCTCATTTTCAAATCGAATACCATATTCATTACTCATTACAACTGCATTATTAAAACTACCGGTAGCGTAATTTTTAGAAATTACTTTACCGGCCATAGGCGCCCGCTGATAATGCACATTCATAGGGTCCATTTGGATAGATATAATAGTGCCTGCTGTATCCACATCTTTTGTCCACACGTTGATAACACCCAAACTACCTTTAGTTTCCTGTAATGTTTCGGTATTCCACTTCTTTATCGAAACAATTTCGCCATTGGCCGGGGATACATATAAGTTGTTATTATGAGGAATATTTCGGGCTGGCTGTCTTAAAAACCAAAAATAATAGAAACCCAAAGCTGCTATAACCAATACCAATAAAACAATCAGTAAACGTTTTAAAATTTTCATGCGGCTAAACTAAACGAAGTGCTTACAGATAAAAAGAAAAATTATTTCGCAGCTTGAACTGATGCAGGATCTGTAAAACGATAGTATCCATCATTACCTACATAAACATCCGGAATCCTGTTTGTTCTTTCAAACATCATATAACCCTGAGCCATGTTTCTCCACAATTTTACATGCTTACTGTATTGAGGAAAGCGGGTATAATATTCTACGTTAATCACTGTTGGTTTGAATGGATAAATATGCACGGGTATTTTTTGTTGTCCCCTGCTGTGCGCCTTAACTGCAGCGATGTAAATATCTTCAATGTAATAATTACTCATGGCCATACAGCCTGAACTGGCCTGACCGCCATGAATATAAATGTCTCCCCCCTTTTTTAGGGCATTACTTAAACGTAAATCACTTTCGTTTGGGTAACTTACTCCCAAGGATAAGTGATAATTACTTACCGGATTATAATCGTTTATATAATAGAAACCCTCCGGTACCTGTGCATCACCCTGTTGGCGTTTGGGTCCTAAGGTTCCAGACATAGCGTATACCTTAAACTCATTAAACTTAATATACTGCCCGTTGGGTTTCTGCACCCAAACTTCCATCACCTGCTCCTGTTTAAAAACGCGGATAAACATATTACCAAATGTCTCTTCAGGAATTTCCTTGGCTCGGCATTTCATTAAAAAATACTCCTCTTTCCTCAAATAGGCATCACTTACCCTTTCGTAGCTCTTTTGTATTTCTTCAAAAGAACCAGATGGCATAAATGCCGAAGCGAGAAAAAACACAGGAATAATAAATCCGATAGCTTTACCCATACTATATAGAAAACGCACCCTTCTATTAAAATATTGCGGGAGTGCAATCATACTAAATTATACGGGACGTATGATTTCGAAGATTCAATGGTTTAACAAATGATTTCAACACCTAACAGCCAGTAGTTGTAATAAGTAGATTTAGATAAAAGATAAACCATTATTATTAAGGGTGTGGATTGTTAGATAAACTTGGCTTTTAATTATTTGGAAATACCGATAATGACAGGAAATAAACACTAATTCACAAAATATAATCTCTTGAAATTCTTTACAGGTCTCATTTTTTGAGGTTTATTCACAAGCTGTGGATAGCGATGTTGACATACAAAAGCGAATAAATAATTAAACCTAAACTGTGGATAGGGATGTGGATTAACCGCAAGTTATCCAAAGGGTATTTTCAAAATAGGAACCAGTATTTTTTTAAAAATATACTCAATCAAATTTTGAGCATTTTACCAACAGGTTTTTGGTGTAATCAACAGGCGGTTTGTTAATAAGAATAAACTAACGGTAAAATCCATTCAATGAAATATAATCCCACACCTTTTCTGGTAAAAAGTATTGCATAGAGATGCCTTTTTTAATGTTTGCACGAATAAATGTGGCCGATATGTCAATAAAAGGAAAGTCGAGAAAGGTAATATTTGCGTTTTCTGGATAAGGATTTTCAGCAGAACCCCTGCGGCTATATATCAGAAAGGAATAGTTTTCGAGCAACTTTTCATAATTCTTCCACTTATGTATGGTTTGAAGGTTATCACTACCCATAATAAGACTAAACTGATGTTGTGGATATTTTTCAGATAGATATATGAGTGTATCTATTGTGTAGCTGGGTTTGGGTAATTTAAATTCAATATCACTGGCTCTTAAATTATCATTTTTTTCAATCGCCAAATTAATTAAGTGTAGCCTGTCGTACTCACCTAATAGACTGTCTTTTTGTTTCAGGGGGTTTTGGGGGCTTACCACCAGCCACACTTTATCTAGTTGTGCGGTTTCGCAAATGTAATTGGCAATAATTAAATGCCCATTGTGAACCGGATTAAACGAGCCAAAAAACAGACCTATTTTCATCAATATTTAATGTTACAAAGGAAGAAAAGAAAGATAGTTTCTATTTTTTGTTGTAGGCCTCACTTACTTATTCAACCAAACCTCTCTAAAGCTGCGATATTCCATACCGTTATTGTAGAAATTTTTCACGTATGGCTGAATGAGTCTGCGGTTTACAGAATTGTAAATTGGTAAAAACGGAGCATCGTCAATCAGTAATTGGTCTAGCTGTGTATACAACTTATTTCGCTCTTCCGGATTGGTAGTGGCAATCGCTTTTTCATACAAGTCATCGTACTGTTTGTTTTTGTAGCGAGTAGGATTCATGTAGCTGGACTCTTCAAATGTGGCCGGTACATTTTTACCGTAAAACAAATTCAAAAAATTACCCGGGTCCGGATAATCTGCAATCCACGCAAAACGCCAGAAATTGGTTTTACCTGTTTCTACATTATTGGTGTGCTGCGCCCAAACTACCTGCGAAATTTCTACATCAATATTCAGGTTTTCTGAAAGCATTTTCTGAATAGTTTCAGCAACATTTTCGTTCCTGCCACCACCACTGTTTATTTCCAGAGTTGTTTTAGGAAAACCCTTACCATTTGGATAGCCGGCCTTGGTTAAATATTCTTTTGCCTTTTTTACATCGAAAGTATAGCCCTTTACAATTGCATTGTCATAACCAGGCATACCCAATGGAACAAAACCATTCAGACAGGGAACACCCTCTCCTTTGGCTGTATAGTCAGCAATTTTTACCCGATCTACAGCCAGATTAAAAGCTAAGCGAACATTTTTATTACTAAATGTTTTATCAGAAAATAAAAAGCCGTAAAACTGAGTTGTAAGTTCCGGCTGGCTCTGGTAAATAAATTTTTTATAGTCGCCTTTCAGCTGTTTATTTTCATCCAGAATGTCATCAATCATGTCAAACGGCAATCGATATTTCATATCCAGATTTCCTTTTTGAAACTCTAACATTTCTGTTTTATCCTCTTTCATGAAGGAAATTTTAACAGCATCGAGATATGGTAGTTGGTTGCCAAACTCATCTATACCCCAATATTTTTCATTGCGGGTTAACAGTACGGCCTCATCGGCTTTCAATGCCTTTAAAACAAATGGTCCCGTACCCACTGTGTGATACAAAATTTCACCCTTGTAAAAATCTACAGCTTCTTTAGGAAACACATTCATAAAAGGAAGCGCGAGACGATTTAGAAAATCGGCATAAGGTTTTACCAGCGTAATTTGTAGGGTTGAATCATTCAGGGCTCGTACGCCCCAACCACTTAACTCATCCGCATCGTGTTGTTTTTTTTCTCGGGCAGTGTATAGCTCGGTTGCCCCTTTTACAATATCGCGAAAGAAAGCAAAACCGTTATTCTTTGAGTCAGGAGTACAAAGAAGGTTAAAGCAATAAACAAAATCACCTGCGGTAACAGCACGCCCGTTGCCACCGGTAAAACACTTATCATCATGGAAAAAGACGCCTCTTCTAATTTTGAAAGTATAAACCGTAGCACTACTGTCAACCGTCCAACTTTCGGCAATTAGAGGCTCAACGGTTAAATCTTTAGGATTGAAATGAACCAGCCCCTCGTATACCTGGGTTACAATTCGGTGACCTACAGTTTCTGTAATGCCGAGAGGAAACAGACTTTTTAAGTATTCATTTTCGTTATAGCGGAATGTGCCCCCATATTTTATTCCCCCCTTACCCTGCGTTTGCTCTTTCGCTTTTTGATTACCACCACCACAAGCCGACAAAAGTAAAATGACCGAACAGATACAGATGGAATACAGATGTTTTTTCATAGTGGGGTAGTTTATTTTTAGCCGATGCGAAGTAAATTATTTTGATTTATGTACGTTGTAAGAGAAGCGCCTTTCTATCTGTTAACCGGTCGACCTTTTGGTTTGTTGTGAATCCGGGAAGCCTCTTCAGTTTTAACCGAGTGCGCCAAAGCTTTATTCAGGTTCTCAACTTCTGTGAACGAAAGATTGCGCCATTTACCTACCGGAATATTAGATAAGGTGATGTTCATGATTCTAATGCGTTTCAGGCTGATTACATCATAACCCAGAAACTCACACATTCTTCTTATCTGACGGTTCAGGCCTTGTGTAAGAATAATGCGGAATTTTTTGTTTCCATCCTGCTTCACCACACAAGGTTTGGTTTTGGTGCCTAACACCGGCACGCCCGATGACATACGTTTGACAAAATCGGGAGTAATTGGTTTGTTGACAGTCACGGCATATTCTTTTTCATGCTCATTTCCCGCTCGAAGAATTTTATTGACAATATCTCCATCGTTAGTCAGTAGTATCAGCCCTTCAGAATCTTTATCTAAACGGCCAATAGGGAAAATGCGTTTAGGATGATTGATAAAGTATATAATGTTCGATTTATCTTTTGGGTCTGTAGTAGAAGTAACCCCTTTGGGTTTATTAAAAGCTATGTAAACACTTTGTCTTCCGGTTTTCAGTTTTACGCGCTCCCCATCAACCGCTACCACATCGCCCGGATAAACCCGCGCACCTAGTAATACAATGTTTTCGTTAATAGTAACCCGCCCCTGCTCTATATAGCTGTCCGCTTCTCTCCGAGAACAGAAACCTGCATTGCTGATGTATTTATTTACCTGTATGGATTCAGATTCGTTTTTCATTTAAGCAGACTTATGTTCGCTGGCATAGTATCTAAAAAGAAAATAAGCCGCTACGGCATCCAGCGCGTGCCAAATGGCATGGCCCTGGATAAGCGATTGCGGATCGCATAGATAAGAATCATCCTGCCATAAATTCCAGATAAGAAATGCAAGCAACAGGGAGCCCAGAGACAGATATCCGTATTTTTTCTTTTGGTCAAGCTTTCTTACAAAACCATTTAAATACTCAAATACAACGGTTAACGAAATGAACACCGCAAAAATAAAATTACCGATAAAGCCAACGATGGGCACGTGGACAGGTAGTTCTTGTACAAAGAGACAAGTAATTAGTGATAAGGAAAAAATAATCAGAAACTGAAGTACCGACAAAGAATAAAAGCGCTCCACTGCATAGGCAAAAGTAAATGAGGCTATGAGGTACATAGAAAGCATATCGAACCAACCCCCAACGCTTGCTTCGGTGGCATGCATGGCCATTGAGCCCGGCCCCAGGAGTATCACAATGCAGGAGAAGAAAGTGCCATAAAAAAAACTTTGTGTGATCGTGTTTTTATTGGCAGAAAAACGATCTTGCGAAAGTTGCCAGGCAATAACCAAACCGGCTATTATAAATCCGATATTGCTCCAGGTGTTTGCCGGTTGTTTAATTAAGCCTTTGTGTGAGGCTTCGCAAAAATCTGCACCCGCTCCGCTTGCGGGCCCAAACCAGCCATTAACCACGGAGATAAAAAACAGAGCAAACGAAAAAACAGCAACTGCCAGCGGAATGAAGAAAACGAGTTTTCGTTTATTATACATACAGGTTGATTAAAATTTCAGTTTACAATAAACCGGACAATGGTCACTATGCTTGACCTGCTGGTACATTTTCGCCTCAACTAAATTGGCTTCCAGATTTTTGGATGCCGCAACATAATCTATGCGCCAGCCTTTATTATTAGCCCGCGAGTTAGCCCTAAAGCTCCACCAGGAATATTCATTCGGCCGAGGATTAAAATGCCGGAATGTGTCAATAAAACCGCTGTTAAAAAATTTCTCCATCCAGGCACGTTCTTCGGGCTTAAATCCTGAGGTGTCTTTATTGCTTATAGGATTGTGGATGTCTATTTCGCGATGACAGATGTTAAAATCACCTACAACCACCAGTTTTTTTCGGGTTTTAGCCAAAGTGTGAATAAACGAGTAGAAGTCATCCAGGTATTTCATTTTTACAGACTGCCTCTCATCGCCAGTGGTGCCGCTGGGAAAATAGCAACTCATGATACTCAGATCACCAAGGTCAATGCGCAGATTTCTCCCTTCTGTATCGTATAGACCAATACCGCAGCCTTCTACTACTTTATCGGGTTTTATTTTTGAAAAAACAGCCACTCCGCTGTATCCATTTTTTACGGCCGGAAAAATATAACAGTGATAACCCAATGCTTCAAAAGGTGCCGCATCAAAATCTTTACGAGCTACTTTAATTTCCTGTAAACAGATGACATCGGGATTTTCGACTTTTAACCATTCGGCAAAACCTTTGTTTAATGCACTTCTAATTCCATTTACGTTATAAGAGATTATTTTTAACTCGCCCATAAAATTTATCTTGGTTAAACCGAAAATAATAATCTCGCACACAGCTTCGCAGTAAAGCCCGAGAAATCAAAAAATGAAAATTGCATTTGACGCCAAGCGTGCTTTAAATAATTCTTCGGGTTTAGGAAACTATTCCCGCAATCTGTTGAATGCCTTGATGCAAAATTTTTCAAACGAAGAATACTTCCTGTTTTCTCCACAAGTAAAGGATGATTTTTTTCATCAGCTTACCGGAGAGTTTAAAATGATTTTTCCCGAAACGAAACTTCAAAAATCAGCACATCCGCTTTGGCGTTCATATGGAATCAAAAACCAAGTATTAAAAAACGGTATTGATATTTATCACGGGCTATCCAGCGAAATTCCTTTCGGCATGGCTCAGTTGCATACACGCACGATAGTTACCATTCATGATTTGATTTTTTTAAAACAGGTGGAGCAATATCCTTTTGTAGATCGAAAAATTTATGCGCTAAAAACAAAATATGCGGCAAAGCATGCGCATAAAATTGTTGCTATCAGCAATGAAACAAAACAGGATTTGGTGGAATTATTAGGAGTTAAAGAAGAAAAGGTAGATGTGATTTACCCGATTGTAAGTTCGGCCTTTCAAAAAAAGACAGAGGCCGATATTCAAAAATATAAGCTACCCCGAAAATACATTTTGAATGTTGGTAGTTTTTTTCCGCGCAAAAATCAAAGAACGTTAATAGAGGCGTTTGATTTAATTAAGCAAGAGATAGAAGAAGATTTGGTTTTGGTTGGTGGCGCAGGAAATATGAAAGAGGAGTTAATGGCCCTAATAGAGAAAAAAAAGCTGAACGCGCGCGTCAGAATAATTTCTAATGCTACTAATGAAGACATGCCTGCTATTTATTCAGGTGCCAGTGTGTTTGTTTGGCCAAGTTTATACGAAGGCTTTGGAATGCCTATAGTTGAAGCCCTCTTTAGCATGGTGCCGGTGATTACTACCAAAGGAGGGTGTTTTGAGGAGGCCGGAGGAAAGAATTCGCTTTATATTAATCCACTTTCTGCAGAAGAGATTGCCGCATCAATAAAGCAATCTCTGAACAATGATGCTGATAAACAGAAGCGGGTTCGGGCCGGGCTTGAACATGCACAGACCATGAGCCAGCAACGAATTGCGGAGTTAACTATGCGGTTATACCGCGAACAAATGGGGAAGTAAAATCAGAGATTCAGAATGACGTATTCCAGCATGTGTTGCATGTCTTGATTAATAAGCCCGTTGGGTTCATTATGGAAAGTGGTAAAGTAAATATTGCCGCCATTACCGCCAGATGTACCATTACTGAAATTACTCTTACGCAACATTAGAGGAATAGAGCCGGGCAGGCGAACAATTAAATCCCAGTATGAGGGGTCATATGCCTGAATTACCTCCCATTGAGGTAAGTCGTAATAAATGAGCATATTGGTTTTACCCATAAAAGTTTGAAAGGCGGTATCTACAATGGCGCCATTATGCGTAATGCCCCCGCTACCGGCTTTGCTGCTGCACAATAAGCTATCTTCTATAAAACCGAACGGACGGGAACAGCCTCCGGTGTGGATGCCGGTTAGATAACTTACGGAATAGTCAGATACATATAGGCTGCCACCATCGGTGACATACTGAGCTAAGTTGCTGTATCCGGCAGAATCACTTAAATCGGGTGCGCCACAATTAATAAACACGGCATCATATTGTGAGAATTGGGAAAGAACGCTCAGTTGTCCGGTGTAAATGGGGTCAATGCTGTATCCCAATGAATCTGTAATAATCTGTTGAATAAAGTCATACTGCCCCCATATAAAAGCCAGCTGTCCCACCTGATTCAGCTGAGTTTCTGAAGGGGGCAAAACAGTCAATTCGTTGGCAACAATATCTGCTTCGAATGTACTTTTGAAGAGCTTGCCTTTGCCTGTTTCAATAAACAATTGATGGTGCCCGGCAGGTAATTGCAATTTAAAATAGCCGGAAGTATTAGAGCGTGTTTCATAAAGTTGTCCGGCAATGTTGGTATATACACGAGCGCCCGAAATTGTTTTGCCGGCTTTTAGTGCATAGACCGTGCCCTCGGCAAAACCGTTGCCCGAGCCATTGTCTTTTGAATCTTTATTGCAGGAAGAAATAGTAAGTAGGCCGATTATAAACAGCAGACAGGAAAGCTTTTTCATACAACGATTTTTAAAACTCGATGTAAGATGAGCATTTTTATTCTAACCCCCTACTTATTTATTCATGGCCACTTCGCGTTTCTCCAGCGGCACAAAGTTAGATACGTGAGCCGATGCGAAATCTATATCCGGCAAAGAGCTGCGGTAGTATACCGGCATAGAGTCGATACTGAAAGGCAGCATGGCTACATCCAGCTTCTGCTTCCTGATATAGCGACCGAGATAGAACGATTGAAATGGGTCGGTGGCCACGGCAATTTTACGATAACCCATGGCGTGGGCCATTTCAATACTGTAAATTAAGTTCTCCGTACTGTGTTCTGCTTTGTTTTCGGCAAAGGTGTTTTGTGGCGGAATGCCCAGTGAATCGGCTGTAATTTTCATCACTTCGCCCTCTACAAACGGACTATGTACCGCTGCGCCCGAAAAAATAATGTTGTGTGCAATTCCTTTATCGAATAATGACTTAGCCCAAAGCAGCCGCCCAACATAAACCGGATTGGGGCGCGCACTATCGAACGGTGTACCGGGAACTATGACAACATCAAAAGGAGCGCGGGAAATATTGCGGTAGTAAGCCACCGAAAATTCATGCTTAATAAAGCTGCAGGAGTTCATGACCCCAACAGCGAGCGTGCAGGTTATAACAAATGCTATACGTTTCATAACGGCCGGTTTGGTGATGTAGATGGCTGTAATACATATAGCAGGTTATTAAAAATGAATTTGTATGCGGTGCCCTAAAAACCGGCATCGTAATCTTTAGTTGTTATATAAATAACTAAGAAGCTTTATTTTTATTGCATGCACCTGAATAATGATAAACTGAAGCAGTCCCTTTTTCTATTGGTATTATTTGTTTTGGGCGCCTTTTTATTTTATCTGCTAAAGAGTTTTCTCAGTTCATTTTTGGGGGCTTTGGTTTTTTATGTGCTGTTGCGTAATCCGTACTTCTACCTGACCGAAAAGGCCAAGCGCAAATGGAATACAAGTCTGGCCACAGCAGCGCTCATGTTTGTTTCGTTTATGGTGTTGGTGTTGCCGGTATTGCTGGTATCGCTCATGCTTTCGGGTAAGGTGAGTTACCTGATTAATCATTACGAAGAAATACTGCATCTGGCCCAGGAATGGAGCAACCGCGCTAAAGATTATCTGGGTGTTGATTTGCTGTCGCAGGATACGGTGAGTAAACTTACCTCGCTGGCAGCTGATGTAATACCGGGGTTGCTTTCGGCCACGCTGAGTGCGGTGGCCGATATTTTTGTGCTTTATTTTTTACTGTTCTTTATGCTCATCAATGCCCGGGTTTTCGAAAATTATGTGCGGCAGAACCTTCCGTTTAAAGACGAAAACGATGCCCTGCTGCTAACCGAACTAAAAAGCCAGACTATTTCCAACTCTATAGGCATACCGGTACTGGCGGTGTTGCAGGCTTTTACGGCCTTAATCGGGTATTTTATGTTTGGGGTTGATGAGGTATTGTTTTGGGCGGCTCTTACCGGCCTGATGAGTGTGCTGCCCGTAGTAGGAACAACTATTGTTTGGGTGCCGCTGGCAATTTTTCAATATGTGGCAGGCTATCACTGGCAGGGTATTGCACTGGCTGTTTATGGCGCTTTAATTATTACCAATGTAGATAATGTGTTTCGTTTTGTGGTGCAGAAAAAACTGGGCGACACCCATCCGCTCATTACTTTTTTCGGGGTTATTATAGGGCTGCCGCTGTTTGGCTTTGTGGGTATCATCTTCGGGCCGCTGCTGATTTCGTATTTTATTCTGCTGCTTAAAATTTACAGTAACGAGTATTTTAAAAAACCTGAGTAGCACATTTTTTGATTCGGGTTGTTGCACAAAATCAAATTGCTTCTATATTCGTTTTATGAAGCAAACATCTTTTACACTTTCCTGTTGTTGTTGCTGTTGTTAGTTCGGTCGAACTGATTCCCCTTCCCTTTTTTCGATTTTTCTTTATTCATTTTTTAAACCTGTATTATGTTAGAACTATTGCGTCAGCCCTGGCATTGGAGTATAGCCGGTGTATTAATCGGATTAACCGTTCCGTTGCTGTATTTAATCGGCAACAAGCCCTTTGGTATTTCTTCCTCGTTCCGCCATTTGTGTGCGGCCTGTTTGCCGGCCGGCCCGGCTTATTTTAAATACAATTGGAAAAAGGAAACCTGGAATCTTTTTTTTGTGGCCGGCATTTTAATGGGTGGCTGGGTGGCCTCTACGCTTTTGGCAAACCCTAATCCTATTGTAATAGCAAGCTCCACACAACAGCAGTTACAACAACTGGGCGTGCAGCAATTTGACCAATTAGTGCCTACCGATATTTTTTCGTTCAGCGGTTTGTTTACGCTTAAGGGCTTTATTCTAATAGTGGTGGGCGGTTTTTTGGTAGGTTTTGGAACCCGCTATGCCGGTGGCTGCACTTCGGGACATGCCATTACGGGTATCTCTAACTTTCAGCTATCGAGTTTAATAGCCACCATCTGTTTTATGATTGGCGGCTTTATTACTACCTGGCTTTTGCTGCCTTTAATTTTTAACCTATAATGCCACCACACATGAAAAATATAACAGAAGAAGAAGGAACCAATCATCAGTCAACCGCAGAAACTTTCGTCTCCAATCTTAAATATGTGCTTATCGGAGTTTTCTTCGGAATTGTTTTTGTCAAGGCAGAAATAGTTTCGTGGTTTCGTATTCAGGAAATGTTTCGCTTAGCCTCTTTTCATATGTATGGGGTGATAGGAACCGCGGTAGTGGTTGCCACTATATCTACACAGCTTATTAAAAAGATAAACATCAAAACCATTCGGGGCGAAGAAGTTGTTTTTAGCGAAAGGCCTTTTAATAAAGGAAACATTTTTGGCGGATTACTCTTCGGTTTGGGCTGGGCGCTTACTGGCGCCTGCCCCGGCCCCATGTATGGATTGATAGGCAGTGAATTTGGGGTGTTTGTGGTAGCTCTGCTGAGTGCCGTAGCCGGAACTTATGTGTATGGCTTGTTGCAGCATAAGTTGCCGCACTAAGTCCGTGCCCTCCCGGTTTTGGTAAAGCGTTTCCGCTGCGTAGGAAGTGCCCTCCCGGTTTTAGGAAAGCGTTTCCGCTGTGTAGGAAATGCCCTCCCGGTTTTGGTAAAGCGTTTCCGCTGTGTGGGAAATGCCCTCCCGGTTTTGGTAAAGCGTTTCCGCTGTGTAGGAAGTGCCCTCCCGGTTTTAGGAAAGCGTTTCCGCTGTGTGGGAAGTGCCCTCCCGGTTTTAGGAAAGCGTTTCCGCTGTGTAGGAAATGCCCTCCCGGTTTTAGGAAAGCATTTCCGCTGCGTAGGAAATGCCCTCTAATTACCTTTGTAACAAGTTGTTTGTTTGGGGGGAGGTTTTTGGTTACGGCAAGCCCATAAAAAGCGAGGTGGCAAAATCAAGTATTTTTTGCGCAGGGGTGTGTTAACAGAGCTGGCGTATAGCTGGCTACTGTTTGCTGATAATAGCGCGGTAATATTTTAAAAACACCCCCCGGCTTTGGTAATAGCAAATAGTAAAACCAAGGGCCCCATCGGTAAAGCCCAGTTTAAAAAAGTAACTGCGCATAAACTTAAACCAGGGGCTGGTCAGCATTTTGGTAAGGAGGTAGAAAATGTTTTTCTGCCTTAAACTTTCGGCCGCCAAATCGGCAAATCTTTCTGTTTGCCTGATTAAATCTTCTTTGGTTTGATAGGTGAAATGTAACAAGTCGCCTTTCAGCTTTTCAACCACCACCGCGCTCTGGGCGGGTGCCCATTCTTCATGCACCAGTCCGCCTGTCCAATGGCCCATCGTCTTGTTCCAGATTCTAACCTTGGTATCCGGATACCAGCCGCAGGTTTTTACGGCACGCTTACCGAAAAAATTAAGCCGGTTCATTTGATAGGCACCGGCCGGAAATCCTTTTTCTTTTTCGCTTTGTATAGAACGCAGCAAGTCTTCACTTAACTCTTCATCGGCATCTATCGAAAAAACATAGGGATAAATGCTTTTAGCAATAACCCGGTTTTTTTGTGCGGTGAAGCCGGTAAATTTTTCCTGAAATACAAGGGCTCCTTTTGCCCGGGCTATTTCAAGGGTTCGGTCGGTAGAGAATGAATCGAGCACAATTATTTCGTCTGCCACCTGGCGCACCGAGTCTATACATCGGCCCATGCGCTCTTCTTCGTTGAAGGTGATAATAACAACCGATAGCTTACTCATGGCGAAACTGATTGATGAGCACTAACAGAAAGGTGATGTAAAAGCCGGTGCCTATTTGTTCCTCCAGCGTAGCCTCGGTAAGAAAAGAAGAAAAAAGAATGAGATGCAAAACCACCAATAACCAGTGGCGGTAATTGTTTTGATAAAAAACAGGAAATGTAAACGCAAAAAGAAAAAGTAAAAAGCCAACAGTTCCCAAGCTTGCTAACACCCATACCAGCTCATTATGCGGCATTAATCGGTTTTGGGGGTTTAGTTGCGGCAATAGCCGTTCGTAAGTTGTATTCATAGACTCTTTCAGGTCACCGGCCCCCACCCCCCAAAGCTTGTTATTGCTCCATACCTCCAGGCCAATTTTCATGGAGCTTAACCGCATTAAATCATACCGGTAATTTATTTCACCGTCCCGCAGCCCCTTTAGGTCATATTGCATAAACACCAGTTTATTTTGCAAGCTTGGTACTAACCGATAGGCCACAAAAGGAGCGGAGGTAAGCAGCAAAAACAAAACAAGCCCCGGCACATATTTTTTCTGATTGATCATATAGCGCAGCAACAAAAAGAAAGCGCCCAGATACAGGGCCAGCAAACCACTGCGTACAGAAAGTATGTGGAGGGCCGTAAACGAAAAAGCCATCAGGAAAAGCTGCAACCACTTTTCGCCTGCATAAAAAAGAAATAACCGCTTCTCATATAAATAATAACAGCAGAAAAAAGAAAACGCCAGCATCAGCGTAAACCGAATATGGCTGAAAGGCATAGGAATACTACGGCCACTAAAAATAGAGTTATTGATAAAGGCGTAGTTCATAGCGTAATTAAAAATGACCAGCAGGGTGCTGATAAAAAACACCAGAATAAAACCATACAGCAGGGCAATAAACTTTTGTTGCTCCGGTTTTTTTACAGAGGCCCATGCGATGGGTAAAAAAAGATAAGGCAGCTTGATGCGCACCCAGTTGAGCCAGTTAGTTATATCATCAGAGTAGCAGCCGGAAAAAAAAACTATCCAGAAAAAAACCGACAACACAACATAGTCTTTACGCAGATAATATCTTTTAAAAACGGTTACTAAGTTTTCGGTTATCAACGGTATGGCAACCAATCCAATTAAACCTATACTGGCCACCGCCCGCGAAGAAACAAAGCCTGTAAAGGTGAGTACACAGAAAAAAACTATCAGCCATTGAATAATATCTTCACCCAAATACTTTTTAACCGCTGTTTCTTTGCTCACAATCGGGCAAGGATTTTAATTTTAAATCGTAAACATAAAACTCTTGTCGCACAATCATTCCATAACCGATTACAAAACCCTGGCACGAAGTATCTCTTGGGTAGAAAACGAAGCAGAAGGTTTTGAAACGCTGCTGCAACAGCTAAAGCCTAATGATATCCCGATAATCGGCTTTACAGGCCCCCCCGGAGCCGGTAAAAGCACGTTGCTAAACGCACTACTGGGCATTTTATTGGATGAAGAAAAAAAAGTAGGATTGATTCTGGTAGACCCATCATCGCCCTTTAACCTGGGCGCTTTATTGGGCGACCGTTTGCGTATGAGCGCTCACTTTACCAACCCCAATTTGTTTATCCGTTCCATTGCTTCGCGCGGTTCACTGGGTGGCTTGAGCGATAAAATAATTGAAGTAGCCGAAGTGATGCGTGCTTACCCGTTTGATTATATTTTTATTGAAACCGTAGGTGTAGGGCAAAGCGAGGTAGAAATTGCTGGCCTTGCCGATACCACGGTGGTGGTGCTGGTGCCCGAAGCCGGAGATAGCATACAAGCCATGAAAGCCGGCCTGATGGAAATTGCCGATGTGTTTGTCATTAATAAAGCCGATAGGGCCGATGCGGAGGCCTTATTGAACTCGCTTACCCACCAGCTACACATGAGCGGCCGGGAACATATTCCTGTTTTGAAAACGGTAGCCGTGGAAAGTGCGGGCATTAAAGAACTATTAAACCAAATTGCACAGGTTAAATCAACCGATGAGAACCGGTATCGCAAACTGATTCTATTGACACAAAAAGCTTTGCGCATTATTTCTAAACACCGAATGAAAAATTTTGACCGCAGTAAACTAAAAGCAGATTTACAACTACAGATGAGCGCAGCCAACTTTAATCTCTACAGCTTTGTGAAGCCATATCTGTAACTCAAATGATTCACCATCTTGCCATAGAAGACTTTTTATTGCAATCGAAAGAATACCTCACCCTCGATGTTAGAAGCGATGGCGAGTATAACTATGCACACATACCGCACGCCACCAATTTACCTTTGTTTAATACAGAGGAAAGAAAACTGGTAGGCACGGCCTACAAACAACAAAGCCGCAACGAGGCCATCTTGCTGGGTCTGGATATTGTAGGAAAAAAAATGGGCGATTTTATTCGGTTTGTTCAACCCCACATTCGCAACAATAAGGTATTTGTTCATTGCTGGCGCGGAGGAATGCGAAGCGGCAGCATGGCTTGGCTGCTCAATCTTTTCGGATATGATGTGTATGTGCTTAAGGGCGGGTATAAAAGTTACCGGCAGCATATACTAAGTGTGCTGGCTCAAAAATTTCCATACATCGTTTTGGGTGGACGAACAGGCTCCGGAAAAACAGAGGTATTACTGCAATTGAAAAAGCTAGGCGAGCAGGTAATTGACCTGGAGGGTTTAGCCAACCATAAAGGCTCGGCCTTTGGTTCCCTGGGTCAACCGGTGCAACCATCTACTGAGCACTTCGAAAATTTGCTGGGCGAGGAGTTAAAGACCTTTAATAGCTCCAAACGTGTTTGGCTGGAAGATGAAAGTAGAACGATCGGCAATGTATTTCTTGATTTAAGTTTCTGGAATCACCTTCGTCTTTCCAGGTTGATTGTTATAGACTTGCCTCTGGATATAAGAGTAAAAAGACTGGTGGCCGGTTATTCCGAAAACCATACGGATGGTTTGGTGGAATCTATTACAAAAATTAAAAAACGACTCGGCAACGAACAATGGAAAAATGCCATTGATGCCTTACATGAAAAAAACTTTACCCGCGTAGCAGAAATTGCTTTGCATTATTACGACAAAGCATACGATAAAGGCATAGTCATGAAAGAAACGAAAGAAATATTGCGAATCAGCTTTGAAGCCGATGACCTAAACGCTATAGCTACAACACTTCTTGAAACCGCTAACATGAAATATGGAAATTAAACTCACTCAATTTAGTCACGGCAGCGGTTGCGGCTGCAAGGTTGCGCCTTCGGTATTAGAGGAAATTTTAAAGAATAGCGGTGAAGGTTTTCTATCCAAAAACTTATTGGTGGGCAACGAAACCAAAGATGATGCAGCTGTTTATGATTTAGAAAACGGCACCGCCTTAATCAGCACTACTGATTTTTTTACGCCTATTGTCAACAATCCTTTTCACTATGGGCAAATTGCAGCAGCCAATGCACTAAGCGATGTATATGCCATGGGTGGAAAACCATTTATGGCCATAGCCGTACTGGGTTTTCCGGTAGAGAAACTACCGGTTAAAATAGCCCGGGAAATTATTGCAGGCGGCAAGAGTATTTGTGCTAAAGCGGGTGTTGCGCTGGCGGGTGGCCATACCATTGATTCACCCGAGCCATTTTTCGGTTTATCGGTCAATGGTTTTGTAGACAAGAAACATTTGAAACAAAATGCAACTGCTCAGCCGGGAGACATACTTTTTATAACCAAACCATTGGGCACCGGTGTTTTAACTACAGCCCTGAAAAGAGAAATACTTACCGAGAATGAAATTGAGCATGCTGTTCAATCTATGTGCACACTAAACACCTTTGGAGCAGAGTTAGGCAAGCACGACTTTATTCATGCCCTGACCGATGTTACCGGTTTTGGATTACTGGGTCATTTAATTGAAATGTGTGAAGGGGCCGGTATTTCAGCAGAGATAGAGTACAGCCAAGTTCCT
The DNA here is from genome assembly GCA_046329535.1 of Chitinophagales bacterium. Lineage (GTDB taxonomy): Bacteria > Bacteroidota > Bacteroidia > Chitinophagales > LD1 > Bog-950. Next base: position 612,862 of record JAXLUN010000002.1, on the reverse strand, counting down.
TTGATGGATACAGTAAAAGAACTGAGTGCTAAATTTATTTATGCCGATAACACCATGCGAAACTGGAAAAGCTACGAGAGTAAAGTAGCCGGTATTGGCAGCGAATCACTCTTAACTCTTTGCGACCCGCAAACCAGCGGAGGCTTATTAATTGCTGTTGCAGCAAATAATGAAAATGAGTTCAAAAGTTTAGCCACCCAAAATGGTTTAGAATTACAAAGCATCGGAAAATTTATTTCTAAAGCAGATAAAATCATCTTCATCAAATGAAAAACAAAAACATACTCATAACCGGAGGAAACGCAGGCATTGGTCTGGCCACCGCTACGGCACTGGCCAAATTGGGCGCCAATATTTATATCGTTTCGCGCAACAAAGAGAAAGCGGAAGAAGGTGTAAAGGCAATTATTGAAGCTAGCGGAAACAAGAATGTGAAATATTTTCTCGCCAATCTTTCTTCTCAAAAATCTATCCGGCAAATGGCCGTACAAATAAGAAAAGAGATAAACGTGTTAGATGTACTAATTAATAATGCAGGCGCAACTTTTTCTGATTTTGAGCTGAGTGAAGATGGCTTGGAGATGACCATTGCCACCAACCATTTTGCGTACTTTCTATTAACCAACCTGTTGCTTGAGCTACTTAAAAACTCAGAGGCCGGGCGAATTGTCAGCGTGTCTTCGGGCTCTCACTATAACGGCAAAATTGATTTTGAATCTTTTACATCGAAGAAAAATTACTTTGTGATGAGAGCTTACGCACAAAGCAAATTGGCCAATATATTATTTACCAAAGAACTGGCCTCTCAACTAAATGGAACCCGCGTTACCGCTAATTGTTTACATCCAGGTTTTGTAAAAACACATATCGGCAATAAAAACGCAACCTGGTATTCTGATCTGGTGTGGAGCATAGCAACAAAACTGGGAGCCATCAGTATGCAGGATGGAGCCAAAACTTCAGTTTATCTGGCCTCTTCGCCAGAGGTGAATGGTATAAGCGGTAAGTACTTTGATAAATGCCGGGAAAAGGAACCTTCAGCTATATCATTAGACATACGGCTGCAAAAAGAATTGTGGCAACGCAGTTTGCAGCTGTGTCCTATAAATAAGGAGTAATAAAATCATAGAGCTGTTGACCCGGCAGATATTTATTTCAGAATAATTCTACATTTGATTTTGAAAGAGCACAGATTCTCTCATTTCGAAAGCTTCTCTCCTCTGATTTACTCATTAAAAACAAATCAATTTTAACATGAAAGCAGCTCCTAATACAGTTGTTAAAGTAACTTATGAATTACGCACAGAACCCAACGGACAGGTAATGGATGCGGCCGACAAAGATCGTCCGTTTGCTTTTCTTTTCGGTCATGGAAATGTGTTAGATCTTTTTGAAAAAAATCTGGAAGGTTTGATTTCCGGAAATCAGTTTAATTTTTCACTTACAGCCGAAGAAGGTTACGGAGAGTATGATGAACAGGCCGTTATTCAGTTAGATAAAACTGTTTTTGCGGTAGAGGGAACGGTTCAGGAAGATATGTTATTTGTAGGTAACATTGTGCCTTTACAAGATCAGTTTGGAAATCCTTTTCAGGGGCGAATAGTGAATGTAGATGGCGATAAGGTAACTGTAGACTTAAATCATCCGTTTGCCGGCAAACCTCTTTTATTTAGCGGAGAGATAATAGAAGTGCGTGAAGCGCATCCGGTAGAACTTGAACATGGTCACGTGCACGAACATGGAGACCACAGTCACCATTAAATAAAAAGGCCCTCGATGGAGGGCCTTTTTATTTAAATACTTTTCAGATACACATAAAAATTTTCCCACGCTAAAGATTCTACGGCTATGTAATCTTTTAATGTATCGCGCGTTTCAGATATTTCATCACTGCCCAGATTACTTCCGTTGTTGAGCCAAAAACATTTACAGCCCAGGTTTTTAGCCATCATCACATCCGTAATTCTATCACCCACAACAAATGAATTCTTCAGGTCATACTGATCAGAAAAATATTTAGTCAGCATACCAACCCCCGGCTTTCTTGTCGGCAAATTTTCATGCGGGAAAGATTTGTCTACATGCACGTCTGCAAAGTGAATTAACTCTCCTTCAAATGTTTGAAGAATAAAATTCTGAACCACATTAAAATCCTCTTCAGAAAAATCTTCATTACCAAGCCCGTCCTGATTAGTAACCATAACTAATTCATAATCTAATTCACGGACAATTTTACCTAGCCAATAAAAAACTTGAGGATAGAAAATCAGCTTTTCAAACTGTTCAATTTTACAATCATCGGTTTCAAGAATGAGCGTGCCGTCACGGTCAATAAACAATACTTTTTTCATGGGTGCCGAAAATAAAAAAGCCCCCCTTTTAAAGAGAGGCTTTTTATCGTGTTTCATTTTTTTATTGAACAATAAATCTCTTGGTTACCTTTTCTGATTTGTTGTTCAGGTCAGTAGCCGTAGCAAAGTAAATGCCCTTACCAAAAGAGGCAACATTAAAAATGATGTTGTCATCAAATTTGCCGGAAGTAATTATGCGGCCGGCAATATCTGTAATTACAACTTCGTGCGAACCTTGCTGATTTACAAAAATCTGCACTTTATCAATAGATGGATTCGGATACACGGTCATATCAAGTTTATGTTCAGTTGGAACAGACTGCATGGCATTGTATTGAAAATCCTTATTAAAAATCGGGAAGTTAATACTTGTTGGGTGCTCAGGAGAAAAATGCACACGCTGAACCGCAACGCGCGGAAACATTTGCTGACCATTGAAAACATAGAACTGACCATCACCCGGTTTTCTTCTGAAAAATTCACCATCTTCCAGTGGTAAGTTTGGATTGGCCTGATAACGGGTATAGTTGGATGAATTAATCAATACGCGAATTCGGTGACCTTTTGCCCAGTTATAAGCAATCGGCATCATTTTGAAAACATACTCATATATCTCACCAATATTTATATTGGAATAAGGAATGTTTTTATCGTTAGGGTCTTCGTTACCATTTACATAAGTATCTGTTCCCGGGGTGCCCATTTGATCAACCAAAGCACGAGCCCAATCTCTTGCTCGGGCATTTACAATTCCCTCCTGAACAAAGTAAACTCTGCCATCGGGCCATACATCGCAAATACGGAAATTCCAATCACAATCAGTAGGGCCATTGGCTACACCTCCCGGATTCGTTTTTGCGTAAAGCGTACAAACCGGTAACCCCATAATAGTAATAGAGTCCTGAATTACATCGCTGTTGAACTGAATAACGCCTTCGCGATCCATCGTGTAAGGTGCATTTGTTGGATCAGTCATTTCCATTTGGCTCTGAGAGTTTCTGGAACCATCAGGCGAGCGAACAATCATATTGCTTCCTCCAACGGTCAGGATAGGATCATCCGGATCGGTTACATACATTCTATATCCTTCATCTTGTACGGGAGCGTTGTCATTAAATGAGCCATCTTCATGTAAATACATTTTTCTCCATTGAATATGTTCAGATGGTGGAAAGATATCTGAATCATACCAGTAGTTACCCGATTTATAGTTATCGGGATAACCAGCAATAGCATCTGCGGCAGAATCCGGACCGGCTACATAAAAACGGTAGTTAGCAACATCATTCATGAAATCTCTGAATGGAATTTGTTCCAAGGGCTCTCCACCAAAAGCCGGCAATACCTGACCTACGTTTGGAACAGCCTGAGTAATTTCAACTTCAGGAATGATGTCTGTTTTGATTTTCACCTTTAAATTATCTAACCCACCATGGCCAGCCAGAAAGTTTATCATATCTACAAAGGGAACTACATAATCTTGCGATGGAACCTGGATATAGATTACGCCCAGCGGAGCACCGGCATCTCCCAAACGCTGCCAGTTGTTACTTTTCTTAATAATGAATTTAGGTTCACCCAGATAGTTAGGGGCCTGATAATTCAGATTGTATCTGAACCAGGTAATTAGGTCTGAGTGAAGAACATCATTGATAGGAACGTTATTGATATTGAAGTTGGATAAATCAATTTTAGTGATATCGGTTACGTTTTTAGGGTAAACTCTGTCTCCGCTTTCTCTTGAAGCGGTAGTTTGGTGAGCCCAGGGGCCGATAATCATTTTCTGCTTAAACTTATTGATAGAATTAATATCACGAATGGTATAGTTCATAGTATTAATCTGTCCTTCTGTAAAAATGTCCCACCATCCGGTTACATGAAAAACCGGAACATCTAAATTCTCGTAACGGCTATGTGTAAGGTTAGGTAATGGCTGTTGAGTAACCGGGTCAACAGACTCTCCAAACTCATTTACAGGAGCCATACTGCCATCCATATCTGGCCGCCCGGTAGAATTTGGGTAGAAGCCGGCATTTCCAAGAACACCATTACCATCTAGATAACGCATAGCTGTAAAGTGGTCAATAGAAAGATTGGCTGCTTCAAATTTGTTGGCTTCAAATGTTTTGGTTACACCGTTTAAGGTTATTGTTTGCGGCAGCTTATAATCAGCAGAAGAGTGAATGTCATTTTGTTTGTCATTATCAATCGGAATCAGGTCATCATCTGTTCCGCTGAAAATTTGCCCTTTCAACCAGCCGGTAACAATTCTATCACGGAAAACTCCGTTATTATAGCCTGTAGAAATGTAGTGCTCGGTAGTAGCAACAATTGGCATTAAGCACTTCAAGACAGGAATGGAATCAGTAATTCTATGCGCTAACCCTAATTGTAATTGGGTATTTCCAAGAGCGGAAGCACCAAACATGCCCACGCTACCATTATTAATTCGGTCATTAGTGTGTGGCAGCCCATCATAAAATCCGTACTTGCTCAAGGTGTCAATTACGCGCAATGAGCTATAACCGTCTTCATGTCTGTTTGAATGTTTGGGATCGGTAGTTGGCAGATAGTCCAATACATGACCCACCAAAGGGTGGTAAGCGTTTTTGTTCCAACTGTCTGAATACATGGGGAAATAAACCCCTTCAGACGAATAGCGACCCCGCATATCCTGTAACATATAGTTGTATCCCAAAATAGAAAGAATAGCCCCTACTTCATCAAAGGTTCCTTTGTCGTAAGGCGTGCGGGTAAAGATAGTCGGTAGCTGATAAGGATTCGGATTCGGCTGACCGTTTAAGGAATCGTAAGCAATAATTTGTGTACCATAGGGAATAAAGGTGATGGTATCTGTAGGTAATTGTATTCCTAAAATGTCGATGGTTCCCAGAGACACTCTTAAAGAGTCGCGTAAACGCGGCAGGTAAACATCCGTGTAAAGCTTCACACCATCGGGCATTACAAAAGGAACCGTGTACTTGGTACAAAACTCCTTAATGTCATCCAGTGTGCCGTTAGGTGCCTGGCTGTATGACTTCCCATTCAAGATAAAAAGCAGAGATACAAGAGCATAAAGTTTTCTCATGTTCAAATAATTTTTGTTTGTGGTTTTACCATGGTTCCAACATTTGTCGGGTTTATGAAACCATTGAGCCCATAATGTTAGCAAAATGTTTCTTAAACTACAAACACAAGTCCTGTTTTTTAAAAACAACCATTCTGGCGGATTCCACATCTACTATCTTAACTTTTAAAGATTATTTTTGAACAGATAAATTTCCAATAAGCATGAATAAACTGTACTCTAAATCGCTGGTTTTATTGATAGCCTGTACTTTTACCGCTAATCTGTTTGCTCAAACTTTTACGGATGGCCCCATTCAGTTACAGGTAAGACTAAAAGACGTTAATGTAGGTTTTAATAGAACCGACCAAGGAGTATTGGGTGTAGGTTTTTCTCCGGATGAGCCCGTAATAAAAGTATGGGCACGGGATAATGCAGATTTAGATGGTCAGGGCTGGTTAGGTGGCGCCTGTCATAATTATTCTTTTGATCCACCTGCCGTTACTCCGGCAATTGGTGAAGTGCTTTTAAACTATACATACCCAACAGCAACGGTTCCTCAGTTTTACGATTTGAAAGTAGACGCCTGGGAGGATGATAACCCGGAAGACGCCTTAATTGGCTTTTGCTCAAATGGCCAGACCTGCAGCTTTAACGGAACACAGTGTTGTGGTATTCCTGTATTTGGAGTTTGTGTTGGTTTAAATGAAGGGGACGACAAACATTGTATTTCTGACCCCTACGCCACTAATCTGCCCTACCGTAATGGTCCGCCATGTCAATGGTTTGACCAAGGATACATTGCCGGAGGTTGTGCCACCGATTGGCAACCGGGTATTGAAACATACTGGCGCTATACAAATGGTACCGCTTGTGCTAACGCTATTGATTTAGGAACTATTAATACGGGTGGAACATTAAGTCACTTTAACAGTAACGAGTGTTATTCTAATTCACATGCCGCTTCACCGGGTAATGATGTTTGGTATAAGTTTCATGCCAACGGACCCATTGGTATTTCAGCATCTCTTTGCGGTGTAACGGGGGCGCAGTTTGACAGCTACCTTTACTTATACAGTGCTTGCGGACAAGCAACCCCTGATACGGCCAATGATGATGGTTGCGGAACCCAATCCGTTCTGGCTTATTCTATTTGTCAGGCGGGCGATTACTATTTGGTAGTAGATGGCAAAACTGCCGGAGACCTGGGAACTTTCACCTTGACGGTTACCGACAATCCAAACTTTGTATTCTCTGTTTCACTGGCAGCTCAGGATGTTTCATGTTTTGGCGGAACCGATGGTCAGATTACAGCGAATGTTCAGGGTGGTTTGCCTCCTTATACATATACCTGGAATCCAGCTCAAGGCAATGTAGCTTCTGTTTCCGGCTTATCGGGTGGCACATACAGTATTTCTGTAACCGATGCTAAAGGCTGCCAGGCTACTGCTTCGGTGCAAATTAATGTGCCTACACAACTTACAGCAACAGCCACCGGTAACCCCGTAACCTGCGGAGGCGCCTGCGATGGTTCAGCAACCGTTTCTGCACAGGGCGGAACTACCCCATATACTTATGCCTGGAACTCGCTTCCTCCACAACAGCTTCAAAATGCTACCTATTTGTGCGCCAATAGTTATATAGTTACAGTTACCGATAATAAGAACTGTACCGTTACCTCAAGTGCAACGGTGGCTAATACCACAACCATTTCCATTACGCTCGACAGCTTAAAAAATGTGCAATGTTTTGGTGCCGCAAACGGAGGGGTTTATTTAACTTCTACCGGAGGCCAGACACCCTATACATTTGCCTGGAGCAATGCAACGGCAACGGAAGACAATGCCAACTTAGGCCCGGGTAACTATACCATTACCATTACCGATAATATTGGTTGCACGGCCGGTAATTCATACACTATTACCGAACCCTCTCTACTGACATCAGCAGTTTCTTTCACCTTCAATCCAAGATGTAATGCCGGTGCTGATGGCATAGTGAATATCAACGTCAATGGAGGGGTGCAGCCATATACTTATTTATGGAATGCACCTACCAATGCCACTACACAAAACCTGAACAATGTTGTTGCAGGCACTCACACGGTAACCGTATCGGATGCTAACTTGTGCACCGTTACGTCAACAGCTACCTTAACAGAACCTGGCCCTTACAACATTTCACTTTCTACTACTAATTTACAATGCTACGGTGCTACCGATGGAACGGCCTCATTAACGGTAAGTGGCGAAACTTCTCCATATACTTATTTCTGGAGTAATTTCTCTACCACATCCAGTGTGAATGGTTTAGATGCCGGGCCATTCTCGGTGGTTATTGAAGATGCAAATGGTTGCGATACCATTGTAACCAACACCATTAGTTCACCGGCCGAAATCAATATTCAGTTAACGGCTTTTGAACCGCTTTGTGCCGATTCGGGTAATGGCTCTATCACCACGGTTGTAACGGGAGGAACCCCTAACTACGGCTTTAGCTGGACCGGAAGCAACGGTTTTACTTCTACCACTCAAAATCCGCAGGTAAATTCAGGTTCATTTACCGTTACCGTAACGGATGCTAATAATTGCACTTCTTCCGAATCTATCGGTGTCAATGCACCTTCACCTTTCACCGTTACCGTTATCGGTATCAATCCATCTTGTCAGGGCGATTCCACCGGTGCAGCTACGGCCAACACCAACGGAGGCTCCAGTCCGCTGAGTTATGTTTGGAGCACTTCGCCTACCGATAATCTGGCCTTTATCGAAAAAATCAGACGGGGCTTTTACAGTGTAACCGTAACCGATGCTAATGGCTGTCAGGCTACCGGACAAACATTTTTAGATGACCCGTTAACTGACCCCGAAAGCTGCCGCCCCGATAAATATGTGGTGCTGGTTCCAACCGCTTTTTCACCGAATGGCGATAACATTAATGACCGATTAGTAACCATTATGCGCAACGTGCAGAAACTGGAGTTTCATGTTTACAACCGTTGGGGTGAGTTGGTTTACTCTAACATGAATATGTTGCCGGGCGATGGATGGGATGGCTCTTTCCGCGGTAAAGAACAACCGATGGGCACCTACGTTTATGCTTACCATGTTACTTATATAAACGGAGTAGTGGCAGACGAAAAAGGAAGCGCCTCGCTGATCCGCTAAACGGTTTTATTCCTTCACGGAATTCAACAAAAAATCCTCTTCTGAAAATTACGGAAGAGGATTTTTTATTTTGCGCGCCCGAAAGCTGTTCAACATGCAGCAGCTTGCCGAATTGACCCCGCAACTATGAGCGAAAAACCAAAGTTTAAAGTAGACAACACCACCATACATATTGAAACAGCCGTGCTGGTTGGTTTAATTTCTAAGGACCAAACCGAAGAGCAAACTATCGAGTATCTGGACGAGCTGGAATTTTTAGCCGAAACCGATGGCGTAAAAACCCTGAAGCGTTTTACCCAACGGCTGCAACATCCCGATAACAAAAGCTACATAGGCAAAGGCAAGCTGGAAGAAGTGAAGGCGTATGTAGAGGCGCATAACGTTGACCTGGTGATTATTGACGATGAAATTTCGCCCTCGCAGCAACGCAACATTGAAGAGGTGGTAAAAAAACGTGTGCTGGACCGCAGCATGCTCATTCTCGACATTTTTGCCCAGCGCGCCCGAACCGTTCAGGCAAAAACACAGGTAGAGCTGGCGCAGCTGCAATACATGCTGCCAAGGCTGAAAGGGATGTGGACCCACCTGGAGCGTCAGCGCGGAGGAACCGGTACCCGGGGTGGAGCAGGCGAAAAGGAAATTGAAACCGACAGACGGATGGCCGAGAAGAAGATAAGCGGCCTGAAGGACAAGCTGAAAGAAATTGACAAGCAGAATGAAGTGCGCAGAAAGCACCGGGGCGAAATGATACGGGTGGCGCTGGTGGGCTACACCAACGTAGGCAAATCTACCCTCATGAATCTGCTGGCCAAGGAAACGGTGTTTGCCGAAAACAAACTGTTTGCTACGCTCGATACCACGGTGCGCAAGGTAACCTTCAATGCCGTGCCGTTTTTGCTGAGCGATACCGTTGGTTTTATCCGTAAGCTTCCGCACCACCTGGTAGAGAGTTTTAAATCTACTTTAGATGAAGCCATTGAGGCCGATATTCTGCTGCACGTGGTCGATATTTCTCATACCGCTTTTGAAGACCAGATGCAGGTGGTAAACGAAATTTTGAAAGAACTGAAATGCGAAACCAAGCCCGTTATTATCATCTTTAATAAAATGGATTTGTACGAGCAAAATAAGTTTGACGAGTTTCTGCCTGATGAAATAAAGAAGAACATGCTGCAGGAGTTAAAGAACAGCTGGATGGCCAAAACCCACGACAACTGCATTTTTGTATCGGCCACACAAAACCGCAACACAGCCGACCTGCGCGAGCTGCTGTTTAAAAAAGTAAAGAAACTTTACTTAGAGCGCTACCCTTACAAAGCCGGCTACTGGCAAGATTATACCGAATATACCGAGGGCGAAATGCCCTAAGCAGCCCGCTGGCTGCTTAATTGGTGAAGGGTTGAATTGTTCAAACCCTGCGCTTTCTTTCCTGGTCTGCAGCCTACCTGCCTTAGCCATTCGTTTTCTTTTTGCTTTTCGGGCTTTTGGCTAAACGAACCACTACCTCAAAACCCCATTCGCTGACGGCTTCGGGGTTTACGGTGTTGAGCGCCAGCAATATTTTTTTAATGTTGAGCGTGCTGTTGAGCATGACCGATGCTATAACACCAACAAGGGTAAAAGTTTGGTGCAATCTCTGATACAGAAGTTAGCAATGGAACAATATCTGATGACGGACTACAACCAGTGGAATAGTTTTGCATTAATTATAAATGAGTAGAAAATTTTTTAGCATTGCGCCCGTTAGGTGGAGACATGGAACAAGTGCGACAAAAAATCGTATTTTAGAAAACAAATCCTCATGTATTATGGCTACTGCTACTATCGATTTAAAGATTGAAACCGCTTACAAAAAGTCGGAGGCGCTGTATCGTAAAAAACAAATCTGGCAAGAGGAAGTAGATGAGTTGTTAGATCGAATGAATGCTTTGAACAAGGTTCTGACGATTTTTCATGAATTGTTACTGAAATTGAGTTTTGATATTGAGCGCGACATGGACAGTTTCAAAAAATCGGAAAACGCCCCTGCTAACATTAAGCGATTAGTTGCTGTTTCGGCTAAACTATTAAAGCTTGTTTACCACTCAGATTTATACCCGGGAGTTAAAACTACTTACCGTACTTTAAAACAAGAAGTAAGCTATCTGAACGAACTCGTTCATGACCGCGCAGTGAGCATTGAATTAGAGAAAGATGATGAAATGAAAAGCATTATCGAATCTACTCTAAGTGCTACCAAGCGCAAATGAAAGTTTACTGTACCCCACAGTTTATTAAACAAATAGAAAAGCTACAGCGCAATAACTCTTATAGTGCTGTACTTGAAGATGTTTGCAGTTTTCTTTCAGATAAGAATATAGAAGAGCTTCACCTAATGGTGGATTTACTGCAAAAAGCCCCCAACTTTTACAGCTTAAATAAATACCGCATAACAAACGGGGTAAGCAACCAAGGAAAGAGTGGAAGTTACCGGTGTATTTGCGTTTGCCTACCTAAGCAAGACGGTATTTACCTAGGGTATATTTATCCAAAGGCCGGCTCGCAAGGCAAAGAGAATCTTACTAAGGAAGAATTTAAAGCAATAGCAGTTAGCGTAGATAAGGCAATTAAAGCAGATGATTTGTATGAGTTGAATATTGCCGAGAAAAAATACTCGAAGAAAAGATAGATTAAAAGTTGTTGGTGACGCATCGCAAAGCAGATGCTATAACACCAACAACGGCAAAATGTATGAACGGATTACAAAAGTGCAGTATTTAGTAGTTATCGGATTTGATTTTACCTTTATTGTTATGAAATACAGTATGGCAGCTATTTTACTGGGAGTACTTATACTAAACAGTTTTGCTCAAAACTATATTGCCATACCCGACAGCAATGTTGTTTGGAGGGAATCTTCAGGCTTTGGCCACAATATTGACAATAACACAACTGCAAGTTATTTCCAACTCTACCCGGCAGCAAAAGTAACCTTCGACACGCTTGAATACTTTGAAATTCGTAAGACCGGTTATACTATTTCGATGATACCTTTTCTTCACGGTGGTTTTACTAATAAATTTGTCAATTACCTCCGAAATGACAGTGCACAGCAAAGGGTTTATATCCGTGATGAATGGGGTGTAGAGCGTATTCTGTACGACTTTAACCTGCAACCTGGCGACACCATACCACATAGTTGGTCTGGTATGCATCCCGATGATAGTGTTGTAGTAGACTCCATAAAAACGGTTTGGTTTGGCAACGTGCCGCATCGTTGGTTTGCATTATCCTGTTACACATCGGGGGATTGGTTGTGCTCTTCAAGCGCCTTAATAGAAGGCGTGGGATGTATTCATGGTCTTTTAAGCCCTATTTCGAATTGCACAGAAACCGGGTGGTATAATTTAGCCTGTTTTTCCCGTAATGATTCTGCCTTTGCTATTTCTAACAATGATGCAGCCTATGCCGGCACCACCTGCTGGCTTTATAGTGATGTAAAGCCTCTTGATAATAGCCCGTATGCGCTATCGGTATCTCCCAATCCGTTCGGCACATTATTGCATTTGCGTGTAGATAAAGACCTACTGGATGGGTACGATTTTTTTGTTTATGAAGTAACAGGAAAAAGTGTAACAAGACAACACGTATCTTCTTTTCTATCTGATATAAGTAGTGCAGATTGGTTACCGGGCATTTACTTTTGGATAGCCACGAGCAATGGCTTGTTGCTTGGGAAAGGTAAATTGGTTAAAGAATAATATCTTTTCTGCTTGTATCTTCGCAGGGCCTTTTCGCCTTTCTTAGTGTTACCACCAAAAAACTAAAAGGTTAGCACCAAACTACGGTTTGTTTATGCGCCCAGGTAATCCATAAATTACACGCCCGCTTTGAAATGTGACATTCTACAGTATATTTGCCGCAGATTTAACAGGGAAGAGGGGACGAGAGTCCCCTCTCTTATTTTTCGGCTATGAACTTTGAGGAAGTAAAAAACAAAATTGAAGCTTGGCTTCAACCGCTGCTTACAGAAAAAAATCTTTTTCTGGTAGATATTAAATTCCCTATGGGGCGGCAGATTGAAGTGTATGTAGATAGTGATGAGGGCATTCATATTTCGGAGTGTGCCGAGCTATCGCGCTTTCTCGAAAAAAACTTAGATGAAAGCGGCCTGGTGCCCGAAAATTATATCCTGGAAGTAAGCAGCCCGGGTATGACCAACCCGCTGAAAGTGCCGCGCCAGTATAAACGCAGAATAGGCCGCATACTGGAAATAACCAAAACCAATGGTGAGCAGCTGGAGGCTAAACTGCTGACCGTAGAGGACGATAAAATAACTCTGGAAGAAGTGCTGCCCGAAGTGAAAAAGAAAAAAAAGAAAGGAGAAGAGCCGGCAGTTGCCGAACCGAAAGAGTTTGTACTGCACTATGCCGAAATAAAACGCGCGTTTGTTCAATTCAAGTTTTAAAAATATTAATCAACTAAATTCAAACATCTTCAAAAACAAATAACCATGAACAGCTTAGGCCTGATTGACTCGTTTAGTGAGTTCAAACAAATGAAAAATATCGATCGCCCTACCATGATGAAAGTACTGGAGGACGTATTCCGCACCCTGCTTCGCAAAAAGTATGGAGATACCGATAACTTCGACATTATCGTAAACACGGATAAGGGTGATTTGGAAATTTGGCATAAACGCGAAATTGTAGCCGATGATGCCGTAGAAAACCCCATTACTCAGATTGGCTTAACCGAGGCACAGCAAATTGAAGAAGATTTTGACATTGGTGAAGAAACCTACGAAAAAATTGAGCTGGAAAGTTTTGGCCGCAGAGCTATTCTGGCTGCGCGCCAAACACTGGCATCGCGCGTTGGCGATTTGGAAAAAGATGAGGTATATAAAAAATACAGCGACCGCATTGGCGAAGTAATCTCTGCCGAGGTTTATCAGGTATGGAAAAAAGAAATTCTGTTGCTGGATGAAGAAGGCAACGAAATACTGCTGCCTAAATCAGAGCAGATAAAAACAGACTTTTTCAAAAAGGGTGAAACGGTGCGTGCGGTGATTCGCAAAGTAGAGTTGAGAAACGGAACTCCGTTTATTATTCTTTCAAGAACCGACAACGCATTCTTAGCCAAGTTGCTGGAGCAGGAAGTTCCCGAAATTTTTGATGGTCTCATTGTTATTAAAAACATTGTTCGCGAACCGGGCGAAAAAGCCAAGGTAGTAGTAGAGTCTTTTGATGACCGCATTGACCCGGTAGGGGCTTGTGTAGGGGTTAAGGGTTCTCGCATTCACGGCATTGTTCGCGAGTTGAAAAATGAGAACATTGATATTATTAACCACACCACCAATTTATCGCTGATGGTTCAGCGGGCATTAGCTCCGGCTAAAATAACCTCCCTGGACATTAATCAGGATACCAAGCGAATTTCAGTTTATCTGGCTCCTGAGCAGGTATCGCTGGCAATTGGTAAACGCGGTGTAAATATTAAACTGGCCAGCCGCTTAGTGGGTTACGAAATTGATGTATATCGCGAGAATGAAGACGGCAATGAGGAAGAATACGATATTGACTTAGAAGAATTTGCCGATGAAATTGATGGCTGGATGATAGATGAATTGAAGAAAATAGGCTGCGATACAGCCAGAAGCGTTCTTCAGTTAAGTGAAGATGAACTGGTGCGCAGAACAGACCTGGAAGAAGAAACAATCAAAGAGATTCGCAAGATTCTTGAGAGTGAGTTCAAGCGCGAAGCTTAGTTCTGAGGTTTGTGATGAGAGCGCCTAAACAACAAGAAGTAGAAAAGTGATGAGTGGTTGGTGATGTATAAACCAATGACTCATCACCAACCATATAATTACTGTTCACTAAATAAAATACATGTCAGAGGTAAAAGCAGTTCGTCTTAGTAAAGCAGCCGGTATTTATAATGTCGGTTCAGATCATATCATGGATACCCTTAAAGCCAAGGGATTCACCGATTTGAACCCTAACACCAAACTAACACCCGAAATGATTTCGGTGCTGGATAAAGAGTTTGGCTCAGATAAAGCCATTAAGCTACAGGCCGAAAACACCAAGCTGGATAAAGTTTCAATGACTCCGGTAGAAGCACCGAAAGATGCCATAGTTACCACTCCTAAAAAGCAGGAGGAAGAGAAAGAGGTGCTGGTTAAAAATAATCAGGCGCCTAAAACGGAGGAAATTATTACGGCCAAGAAAACGGTACTGGAAGGTCCGAAAGTAGTAGGCAAGCTGGAAACGGAAGAAAAGCCCAAAAAGACAACCAAAAAGAAAAAAGATGAGGCTGTAGTGGAGCCAACCGTAACAGAAACACCGGCAGAGGAAGTGAAACAGGTGGTAGAAGTAACTACTACTAAAAAGAAAAAAGAAGAGCCACCGGTTGAGCCTGTTGAAAAAATAGAAACGCAGTATCAAACTCTCACCGGCCCTAAGCAGGTAGGTACTATTGACCTCACTAAGTTTGACCCTAAGAAAAAAGAAGAGCCCGCCAAGAAGGCTGATGATGGAGCTAAAACCGAGCGTAAGCGTATTTTGGTGAAGAAAAAGGAACGCGCTCCTTTGGCAACAGACCCATACTACGCTAAAAAGAATGAAAACTTCCAGCGTAAGCGCGACACTGCCGGTAACACTACGGCAAAGCCAGCAGCAAATGTTCCTACAGAAATAAGCGAGAAGGAGATTGAAGATAAAATCAGGGCTACCATGGCCAAGATTCAGGCGCAAACTTCCAAGAGCGACCGCTCTAAGCTGCGCAGAGGAAAGCGGGAAGCCATTCAGGAAAAACTGGAAGCAGCACAGGAAGGCATGCAGCATAACAAGTTGCAGGTGGCCGAGTTTATTTCGGTGGCCGAGCTGGCATCTTTAATGAACATGACTCCCGTACAGATTATTTCTACCTGTATGCAGTTAGGGGTTATTGTTTCTATCAATCAGCGCCTGGACGCTACCGTGATTGAGTTGGTTACAGCAGAACACGGTTTTGAAGTAGAGTTTATTTCTGCGGCCGATCAGACCGCTTTTGTTGAGGAAGTGCCTGATAAACCGGAAGACCTGTTACCACGAGCACCTATTGTAACTATCATGGGTCACGTAGATCACGGTAAAACATCGTTGCTGGATTATATCCGCAAAACAAACGTGGTAGCTAAAGAGGCCGGAGGTATTACCCAACACATAGGAGCTTACGAAGTAACAACGGCTGATGGTCGTAAAATATCTTTCTTGGATACACCGGGTCACGAAGCCTTTACTGCTATGCGTGCACGGGGTGCTAAGGTGACAGATATAGCAGTGATTGTTATTGCGGCCGATGATGCCGTGATGCCGCAAACCAAAGAGGCTATCAACCACGCACAAAGCGCTGGTGTGCCCATGATATTTGCGTTCAATAAAATAGATAAGGATGGCGCTAACGCAGACAAAATAAGAGAGCAACTATCGGTTATGAACTTGCTGGTAGAAGAATGGGGCGGACCTTATCAAAGTCAGGAAATATCGGCTAAAAAGGGATTGAACATTGATGCTTTACTCGAAAAAATTCTGATTCAGGCAGAGTTGCTTGAACTCAAGGCCAATCCGGATAAGCTGGCGGTAGGCTCAGTAATAGAAGCTACCTTAGATAAAGGTCGCGGATATACTACTACTGTTTTGGTGCAAGACGGCACCCTTAAAATGGGCGATATTCTAGTAGCGGGTCCTTACTATGGCCGTGTTAAAGCGATGTTTGACCACATTGGGTCTAAAAAGAAAGAGGCCGGACCATCGGTTCCAGTGCAGATACTTGGGTTAAGCGGTGCCCCTCAGGCGGGTGAAAAATTTAAGGTGTTTGCCAACGAGGCAGATGCCAAAGAACTGGCTACCAAACGCGCACAGATTGAGCGGGAAACCGGTATCAGAACCAAGAAACACATTACGCTTGATGAAATCGGAAGACGTTTGGCACTTGGAAACTTCAAGGAGTTGAACATTATTCTGAAGGGTGATGTGGACGGCTCTGTAGAAGCTTTGGCCGATTCATTACTCAAACTTTCTACCGAAGAAATTCAAATCCGTATTATACATAAGGGCGTAGGGGCTATCTCCGAATCGGATGTGTTGCTGGCTACCGCTTCTGATGCCATTGTTATAGGTTTTAACGTTCGTCCGTCACAGAATGCCCGTAAGATTGCCGATGCGGAAGGTGTAGATATTCGTCTTTATAGTATTATCTACAACGCCATTGAAGAAATTAAGAGCGCGATGGAAGGCTTACTGGAACCTAAAATTGAAGAGAAGATTATTGGTATGCTGGAGGTTCGCAACGCTATTTTTGTAAGTAAGGTTGGTACTATTGCCGGATGTTTTGTAAAAGACGGACGCATACTGAACAAATCGAAAGTACGTGTTATTCGCGATGGTATAGTTATACATACCGGGGCTGTTGCCGGCCTGAAACGTTTTAAAGACGATGCTAAAGAAGTGGTTAGCGGATTGGAGTGCGGTGTAATGGTGAAAGATTACCAAAACATTGTAGAGGGCGACTTTATAGAAGTGTTTGAAGAAATAGAAGTACAACGTAAGCTGTAAAGCAAACAGATATTCAGAAGCCCTCCGTTTTTGGGGGGCTTTTTGTTTTTTTAGCTATTCAGCACTCAACATTTTTTGTGTTCATCTGTTATTAATTGCATGAACAGTTTCTGGAAAAAAGCATCTTTCTATTTCATGTGTTTGTTGGTTATGGCAGGGAGCACTTCTTGTGGTTTGCTTAACCACCACGCCCAAGCAGTTTATCATGAAAGTATAAACAAGGCCCCCTATGATGTGGTCATTGTTCCCGGTTTGCCATATGATACCGGCCGAATCAATCCATTATTTAAGGCCAGAATGTTGTGGGCTAAGGAACTATATGAAACGGGGGTGGCCCGGCATATTATATTTTCTGGCTCAGCGGTGCATAGTCCTTATATAGAGGGTGTGGTGATGAAAATAATGGCCGATTCAATGGGCATACCAACCAGACATACTTTTATTGAGGACAAAGCCCTTCATTCAAACGAAAATGTTGCTTACGGATTAGCGTTGGCTCAAAGTATGGGCTTTAAAAATGTGGCCGTTGCCACAGATCCGATACAAATGATGGTGTTGAAAAAATATACACGGGCTAACTCAGCGCATATATCTATGTTACCTTTTAGTATAAAATCTATGGCGGCCTATTACAAAGCTCCGTTCCCAAAAGTAAATGCGGAGGATGCTTTTGTAGAAGACTTTGTACCTCTGAAACAAAGAGAAGTTACGATTGAGCCGGTTCGTGATTAGCTATCTGTTACTCTCGCTTATATCTTCTGATAGTTTTGTGATGCCTATCTGTTTGTACCAGGATGGAGTAAAATCCCCGCACAAAAAAGTCTATCGTGTTTACGGTTATTGTTTCATGACCTGCATAAACCGGAACCTTTTCATAAAACACTAAACCATTTTCATTATCCGATATTTTAATGGTAATGATATGATGTGCAGTGTCTTTAACCTTGAATTCAAATTTTAAAAAATCGTGAAACGGTTCGGGGTAAATGGTAACCAACTCCACCACCAGAGAGTCTTCTTTAGCAAACAAAGCGGGCATATATATACCCAGCACAATAAATAAAAGCAACAACTTTTTCATAGCGTTTAATTGTTGCAACAAAGTACTTGATAAAAAGTTTGCCCGGCTTTTCTATTTGTCCAATAGCTCTTCCAGTTTATTATTCAACTCATCGGCAGACAGCGAACGGGCTACTATCACTCCTTTTTTATTAATCAAAAAATTGGTCGGGATAGAGCGAACGGCATACAAACTTGCGGCAGCGTTGTTCCAACCCTTCAGGTCACTAACCTGAGCCCATGGTAGTTGATCTTTTTGAATGGCTGATATCCATTGATTGTGGTCGTCATCTAGCGAAACCCCCAGAATATCGAAACCTTTTTTATGAAACCGGTGGTATGTTTTCAGTAAATTCAGATTTTCCTTTCGGCAAGGCTCACACCATGATGCCCAAAAATCTATCAAATAGCATTGGCCAATGAATTGTTTGGTGTATACATAGTGACCGGTTGTATCATCTTGTGCAAAAGGCAGTACCGGCTTGCCGGGCTCTACCGATTTCCATTTATCTATCATCATCGCCCGGTAGCGGGCATACTTGCTTTTTTGAATATCGCTACCCAGACATTTCATCAGACTGTCGCCTTGGCTCCAGGTGCCTGGATGCATATAAAGCTGGCTTATTATGTAAGCACTAACGGGTGAATCGGTATGCTTTTTCAAAAATGCCCTCTCTGCTTTTTTCGATTCGTTCACTACCGAATCGAATTGTAGCTTATAGTAGTTAGCCTCAATGGTATCGCCTTTCTGGCGTGCTGCAAAAGACAGATTCATGAATGAATCACGCAACGGCATGAAAGGAGCATCTGTATTTACATATTCGGTAAACGAGTGGGTACATCGGCCACCAGCTGCCATGCAGTTGGTAGAAACGGTTATATCTCCGGTTAAAGTGGTGTTGCCGCGTTCAAAAAAAAATTCGGTATTAATACTATCATCGGCCGATCGCAGCTTGGCGTGGGTGGCTTCAAAAAGGTGGTTGCCTTTAAAAATAAAAACCCCATTACTGCATGTTGTAGAGTCAGTTTGTTGTTCTAAATTATCGTTCAGATAGTTTAGATATACTGTTTGGTTGTTTAAAAACTCAATGTTACCTACAACCCGAAACTGGGCCGATACAGTTGCATAAAACAACAGGGCGAGCAGTAGCAAATTAAGTTTCATTAAGGGAAAATAGTATATATCTAAATGACCCCCAACTCCCTCCCCACTTTTATGAACGCAGCAATACATTGATCTAAATGTGCAAGCTCATGGGCGGCACTTACCTGTACACGGATACGCGCTTTGCCCTTGGCTACAACCGGATAAAAGAAACCGATGACATAAATGCCTTCATTTAAAAGTCTGGCTGCAAAGTTTTGCGCCAGCACGGCATCATACAGCATTACAGGGGTAATAGGATGCACTCCCGGTTTAATATCAAAACCAGCAGCCGTCATCCCCTCGCGAAAATATCGGGTATTTGTTTCCAGTTTATCGCGCAGGGCAGTGGTTTCGTTAAGCATATCTAACACAGCAATACTGGCACCTACAATGCCGGGCATTAGTGTATTGCTGAAAAGATATGGTCTCGACCGCTGGCGCAACAATTCAATTACTTCCTTTCGTCCCGAAGTAAATCCGCCACTGGCCCCACCCAAAGCTTTGCCCAGCGTGCCTGTAACAATATCAATCTGACCGTGTACCCCGCAATACTCCGGAGTGCCTCTTCCGGTTTTACCAATAAAACCTGAAGCATGGCATTCATCAACCATTATCATGGCATTATACTTATTGGCCAGTGCCACAATTTTATCCAGTTGTGCAATAGTGCCATCCATACTAAATACTCCATCGGTAACAATTATACGTGAGCGATTTTTCTGCGTGGCAATTAGCTGTGCTTCCAAATCTTCCATATCATTATTCTTATAGCGATAGCGCTCGGACTTGCATAAACGCACTCCATCAATAATAGAAGCATGGTTCAGCTCATCGCTGATAATGGCATCTTCTTCATTAAACAAGGGCTCAAACACGCCACCATTGGCATCAAAGGCGGCTGCATACAAAATGGTGTCTTCGGTGCCCAGAAAGTCTGAAATTTTTTGCTCCAGTTCTTTATGAATATCCTGCGTGCCGCAAATAAACCGTACGCTACTCATGCCGTAGCCATGTGTATCGACAGCTTGCTTGGCGGCTTCAATTACTTTAGGGTGCGATGAAAGCCCCAGATAATTATTGGCGCAGAAGTTAATAACCGTTTTACCTCCCACCTCAATTTCGGCACCCTGAGCAGAGGTGATAATCCGTTCGGTTTTATAAAGACCGGCTGCTTTAATTTCTTCTAAATCTTTTTGTAAACGTTGCTGAATGCTATACATGGAAATGAATTTCTTTACTTTCAAAAATAGATTTTTCGTTTGCATGATGAGTATCATTCAGAAAACGGGCAGATGAATTATCTTTGTCCCGCATGAAACCATATCAAACCTTACTTTATTATAAATACACCCGTATATCCGATGCAGCGGAGTTTGCTAAGCAGCATTTGGAATTTTGTGAACGTTTGGGCATTGTAGGCAGAATAATTGTAGCTGAAGAGGGATTAAATGGAACAATCAGCGGCACTGTGGTACAGTGTAAAAAATATATGGATGCCGTCAAGTCTAATCCTGTTTTTGAAGGAATTGAGTTTAAGATAGACGAAGTAGATTCCCCCTCTTTTGAAAGGCTCTATGTGCGTTACAAACCAGAGATAGTTCACAGTAGTTTGCGCGGTATTGATAACATAGATCCGAATGAAATTACAGGCATTCATCTGAAGCCTCACGAAGTAGATGAAATGATAGCTCAAGAGGATGTAGTATTTGTAGATGTGCGCAGTAATTATGAGAGTAACGTAGGCCATTTTAAGAATGCGCTGAAACTGGATATTGATAACTTTCGAGACTTTCCCCAACAGTTAAAAGACCTGGAACATTTAAAAGACAAAAAAGTAGTGACTTACTGCACCGGTGGCATTAAGTGCGAAAAGGCCAGCGGTTATTTATTGCAGAATGGATTTAAAAATGTGTATCAGGTTGATGGCGGAGTGGTAAAGTACGCCAAAGAAACAGGGGGCAAAAATTTTGAAGGCAAACTATATGTTTTTGATAACCGGGTATTGGTAGACGTCAATTCCATAGCCCCCACTATTGTATCTACCTGCAAAATATGCGGAACCAAATCCGCACACATGGTTAACTGTGCTAACCCGGAATGCAATGAACATTTTGTGCTCTGCGAAGAGTGCGGCTGGAAAATGGAAGGTTGTTGTAGTGATAGCTGTATGAAGGCCTCGGCTAAAAGGGTTTATGATGGCACTGGTTACTACCAGCGTGAATCTTCTATGGCTTAGTTACTGAGGCTTCTTTCGGCATCGTACTGGTAAATAGTATGCAGTAATGTTCTGCCTACCGCATTCAAGGTGTTTTTATCAATTATATCCATGTTGTCATGATGGGTATGCCAGTAACTGCCAAACGTGCCCGATGGTGAAGATGGATCATAATGAATAATATCAATGGTGGGTATTTTAGCTATTTGGTTGATATAAACGTGATCATCGGTGATGCCACCAATTGTTTGATTGCTGAAATAGTTGGAATAGCCTAACTCAGCCGCATTAGCCCAAACTTTATCTTGCACCCAGCTGGCATTGAAAGATGAGTTTTGCTCACGGGCAAACACAGCCCCTTTAGCAGCGGCCATGTCTAACAAAACACCAAAGTCTGCTTTATAGCCTGCTACATGCGGGTTTCGGCTCCAGTGCTGCGAACCCAAACACCAGGAGTTTTCAGAATCATAATTTCCTGGTTTAACAATATCATTTAGAGAAGAGGAATAGCCCCGGTCTTCGGCATCATTGAAAAATAAATCAACACCTACGTTTTTCAGTTGAGCCGATTGAATAGCACGGGCAATTTCAATCAAGGTACCAACCCCGCTCGCCCCGTCACAGGCCGATAAAATTGGTTTATCCCGATTTTTATTGTCTTGGTCAGCCCAAGGACGACTATCCCAATGTGAGCAAAGCAAAATACGATTGGTGGCAGACGGATTAATAGAAGCTATGATGTTGGTGCAATTCAGAATTACTCCGTCAAAGCCCGTTACATCAAACTTTTGCACATAAACGGTATCTGTATATTGCTTCACTTCCTGAATCAGGTAGGCTGCACAAGCCTGATGGCCCTTAGAGTTCATTTCGCGCGTTCCAAAATCAAGCTGACGAGCCGTATATACAAACGCAGAATCGCTGCTGAAAGCAGGAGCATTCACTACAATTTGTTTTTGCGGCTCTGTTACCACTGATGCAGGCTGGTTGCATTTATCGCAGGAAGCGAGAAAGAGTAAGCCAATTAGTGCGGAATAGTTTTTCATTTCGATGATTAGTTCATTGTCCAGGTAACACCTTCTTTTCCATCTTTCACTTGTATGCCCACCTTTAATAGTTCATCACGTATTTTATCTGAAGAGGCGAAATCTTTTTTGGCTCGTACGTCTTTACGTAACTCCAGAATCAGATTCATCAGGCCATCTACTTTATCGGAACCAGCTCCGGTTTCTTCTTTTAATCCAAGAATGTCACCCACAATTTCACTAAACAGTATTTGCATCTGTTCTTTGTCTGTTGAAGAAATAGAGGCCTTACCAACATGGATGGAGTTGATTATGCTTGCTCCCTCAAATAAAGCAGCAATGGCCACGGGAGTATTGAAATCATCATTCAAGGCAGCATAAATATCATTTTTAAGATTCGCCAGTTTAAAAGAAGATGTTTCGGAGGTTTTTAAGCCGCTAATCAATTTTATGGCATTCATTAAACGTTGATATCCTTTTTCAGAGGCCTGTAGAGCTACATTGGAAAAATCAAGTGTGCTTCTATAGTGTGCCTGCAACATAAAAAAACGAACAATCATAGGTGAATAGCCGCGCTCCAATAATGGGTGGTTGCCTGTAAATAGTTGTTCCGGTAAAAAGGAATTGCCCAGGCTTTTGCTCATCTTTTGACCATTTACAGTGAGCATATTAGTATGCATCCATATTTTGGCCGGAGATTTTTGACAACAGGCTACATTTTGTGCAATCTCATTGGTATGATGCGTAGGAATCAAGTCCATGCCGCCTCCGTGAATATCAAATTGTTCTCCGAGATATTTAGAACTCATGGCTGAGCACTCAATATGCCAGCCAGGAAAGCCTTCTCCCCAGGGGCTTGGCCAACGCATAATATGTTCCGGCTTTGCTTTTTTCCAAAGCGCAAAGTCAAGCCGACCTCGTTTTTCCGATTGTCCTTCCAGATTATCGCGGGTGCCATCGAGCATTTCGTCCAGTTTTCTGCCACTCAACTCAGTATAAGGATAGGTTTGGGCAAATTTTTCTACATCAAACCAGATAGTGCCATCAACTTCGTAGGCCAAACCATTGGCTATGATTTGTTTGGTCATTTCAATCTGCTCAATGATATGTCCGCTAGCGGTAGGCTCAATACTGGGTGGTAGCAGATT
This sequence comes from Chitinophagales bacterium, assembly GCA_046329535.1. GTDB lineage: Bacteria > Bacteroidota > Bacteroidia > Chitinophagales > LD1 > Bog-950. The sequence goes on along the minus strand of JAXLUN010000002.1, from coordinate 589,107 downwards.
GAGGTCATCGAGTACTTTATGAAAATCTACAGCATACAACTGCACAATTTCCATTGGCTCCAGTTTTTCTAATCGGGCACGTTTGGCAATTTTATCTTCTCCCTCATCACCATCGCTTTCCAAGTGACCTACATCGGTAATGTTACGCACGTAACGCACCTGATAACCGAGATGTTTTAAATAACGGAATACGATATCAAAGGACAAAAAAGTGCGACAGTTACCCAAGTGGGCATAACTATATAGTGTGGGGCCACACACATACATTCCTACATGCGGTGTATTAAGTGGTTTAAAAACTTCTTTTTCGCGGGAAAGGGTGTTGTAAATCTTAAGTTCTGAATTCATGCGCGCAATATACAGAATGTGATAAAGTATGTGAGTAATGTTAATCCGGAAAGAAGGCTATTAGGTAATCTTATGTTTTTTGGGGTTGTTGGTAGAAACATCCGAAGGAGATTTTTTTCTTTATCGTCTATTCAACATCAGCACAAACATTCAAAAAAAATACTTGGCAGGCGTTAAGCTTCCTTTAGTTGATAGAGTCTAATGCATTTTCGTATGTTTCCAAATCTTTAGTAAAACTTAAACACATAGTTATATCCGCATGAAAATCAAATCTTCTCTTGTCGTTATAATTTTTTTTATCTGCAATCAATTGCAGGCTCAGCAATGGGGATATGCCACACTGATAGCTCCGCAAAACTCAACTACTGTTACCCTGCTTGACACAAACAGTAATGTTATAAAAACCTGGACAGGCCTTTCAGGTCAGACCGCCTATTCGTGTTATCTGATGCCGGGAGGCTATTTATGGCGTACGGTAAAAACAACCAACAACTCTTTTATGGGCGGAGGGTTGGCGGGAAGAGTACAGAAGGTAGATTGGAACGGAAATATTGTATTTGACTACACGGTATCAGATGCTAATCAGATTTCGCATCACGATATGTGCCCTATGCCTAATGGAGACGTGCTTTTAATTGTTTATGAAAAGAAGACAGCTTCACAAATGACTGCAGCGGGAGCTTCGGCAAACTCGGCCAGGCAACTCGAGAAAATTGTTCAGCTACATCCAACTGGCATCACTACCGCTACTATTGCCTGGCAATGGAATTTGTATGACCATTTATGCCAAAGCACGAATGCCGCAGGCGCCAACTATGTTTCATCGGTGGTTAATAACCCGCAACTGTTTAATGTAAACTATCAGGTAACCAATGATTGGTGGCACATGAATGGTATAGACTATAATGCATCACTTGATCAGATAGTAGTGAGTTCGCATAATATGAATGAACAGTATATTATTGACCATAGTACTACTACCGCACAGGCGGCTACACATAGCGGTGGTAATAGCGGAAAGGGGGGCGATTTTCTTTATCGGTGGGGCAACCCCGCTTCGTACGGAGCAACGGGAACGACCATTTTTAATATTACGCATGATGCACATTGGGTGCCTGCCGACTGCCCCAAAGCTGGCTGGCTGGCCGGCATGAACAATAAAGGTGTTTCCGGTAGCCAGTCATCTATTGATATGTATCAGCCAACCTGGAACGGAACCACCTATACAGGTACAATAGGACAGGCTTATTTGCCCTCTACATACGGTTATCGTCATCCATGTAACGGTTACACCAGTAACATGGGCAATAGCCAGCAGCTGCCTAATGGAAATATGCTGGTTTGTTTGGCTACTGCCGGCAAGATTTATGAGATAGACTCAAACGGAACAACCCTCTGGACATACCAGGGTACGGGTACCTACGCGCAGGCCTTTCGTTATTCAAAATGTTTTATTGAAAACCCCTCGGCTGCTATTACCAATAGCTCACCGGCTGTGTGCGCCAACAGCAGTACGCCATTGGTGCTGAACACAACAGCAGCAGCAACCGGAGTCAGTAATTTCACTTATTCATGGTCTCCGGCAGCTGGCCTGTCAAGCACTACGGCTGCAAACCCTTCAGTGACCAATCTGAGTAATGCTACAACCTATACCGTTACCGTTAATACCGGCAGCTGTACAGCTACCGCTACAATTACCGTCAATATTAATGCATTGCCTATAGCTGATGCCGGTGATGATGTAGTAATAAGTGCCGGCCAATCCACTACTTTATCGGCTACTGGCGGATCGGGCTTTGCTTGGAGTAATGGAGAAAATACGGCTTCTATCGTGGTAAGCCCAACAATAACTACTGTTTATACAGTTACTGTAAGTAACGCATCGGGCTGTACCACTACAGACCAGGTAAGTGTAACTGTTAGTGGAGGAAGTTTATCGGCTACTGCTACTTCTACCCTTGACAGTGTTTGTCAGGGTGTTTCAACACAGCTTCAGGTTACTCCATCGGGCGGCAGTGGAACCTATTCTTATTCATGGTCTTCTAATCCTGCAGGATTTTCTTCGGTTCAGCAAACTCCATCTGTCAGTCCAAACACCGCTACAATTTATACGGTTACTGTGAATGATGGCTCTGTAACAGCCACGGCCAGCGTATCGGTTACAGTGAATCCGCTTCCAGTAGTAGATGCAGGAAACGATGTAATTATTACAGCTGGAAATTCAACCACCTTAACGGCATCGGGAGCCGGTAGTTATTGGTGGAGTAACGGAGTATCTACTGCTGTACAAACAATTTTACCGTCAGTTAATACAACCTATACGGTTACCGGAACAGATGCTAACGGTTGTTCAGCTACCGATTCGGTAAGGGTTACTGTAACAGGCGGGCCTTTGGCCGTTGTAATTTCGGCTACCGATAGTGTTATTTGTAATGGCGAATCCTCTCAATTATTTGCCTCTGTAACGGGTGGTTCGGGTACTTACACATACTTGTGGGCATCTAACCCAAGCGGGCTTTCTTCTACACTTTATAACCCGTATATCAACCCAACGGCTACTACAACTTATTCAGTTACTGTTTCAGATGGCAGCAGTACGGTTACGGCAACGTTAACCATTACTGTTTTAGAGCTACCCGCTCAACCGAGTATTTCTGTAAATGATACACTACTTGTTTCTTCTTCCACCACCAATAACCAATGGTTCTATTATGGTAATCTGGTGAGCGGAGGTACCAACCAGGTTCTTGATCCTGATTTACCGGGGTCTTACCAGGTGCAAGTAATTGATTCAAACGGATGCGGATCTCCGCTTTCAGAGCCGTACGAGTACATCATTAGCGGAGTAAAAGATTTATTGGCAAGTAGTTTCTTTTCCCTTGCGCCTAATCCGGCACAGAACATAGTGGTTGTGAGCGGAAGTTTTTCTGGGAACGATTATGCTGTTTATCTATATGACTATACCGGCCGAGTAGTTTTATCAGAAAAAAACAAGAACATACTTAACTTAAACCAACTTAACTCCGGCTCTTATGTGGTGCTATTAGAAACAAAAGAATTCAGGATTTATAAACCATTAATCATTTCTAAATAAAACCCATGCGCTATTCTCTTTTTGGCCTATTGATTTTTTTGAGCTCTATTGTTTCAGCTCAGTCATTTTACGATATCAATACCATTCAAGACATTAAAATTTACTTCGGCTTTTCTAACTGGGATTATAGAATGGATACTGCCACAACCGGCAGTGATAGCTATACATTAGCCGATTCGGTAGTTATTAACGGCACGCTGTTTCAAAATTGCGGTGTGAAGTTTAAAGGGAACAGTTCATACTCCGCTAATCGAGCTAAGAATCCGTTACATATTAAGCTGGATGAATTTCAGAATCAGGATTATCAAGGTTATGATGATGTTAAGCTCGGAAACGGCTTTAGCGATAACTCCATGATTCGCGAGCCACTGAGTTATCAGATTCTGCGGCATTATATGGATGCTCCACAAGGCAATTTTGCTAAAGTTTATATCAATGGCGCTTATTATGGAATTATGACCAATGCAGAGAGCATTGACGCTAATTTTCTGCTCAAAAAATATTACAGCAGTAACCATACTTTTGTAAAATGTAATCCGCAAAACGCAGGTCCGGGTTCCGGTAATGGTTCCAGTTTAGAATATAATGGTACAACGTTGGCTAATTATAATACCAAGTACGAATTAAAATCCGATACCGGCTGGTACGAGCTATTTCACTTGTGTGATACACTCAATAATCAGTTCGGTAGTTTTGACTCAATTGCAGATGTTGATCGGTTTTTGTGGATGTTGGCATTTAACAACGTATTGGTTAATCTTGATAGTTATTCCGGCTCGTTTCGTCAAAACTACTATCTGTATCGCAATCATGCCGACCAATGGATTCCTACCGTGTGGGATTTGAATATGAGTTTCGGGGGATTCAGCATTGCCGGAGGCACTACCTCTAATCTGAATGCCACCTCTATGCAAACAATGTCAACCACCCTACATAAAACAGAATCCTCGTGGCCGCTGATATATAAACTACTCAATGACCCGTTTTATGAAAAGATGTATTATGCACATATGCGAACCATCAATAATGAAAACTTTGCCAACGCTGCATATAAAACGGCAGCCAACTCCATGCATAGTCTGGTGGATAATGCCGTGCAGACGGACGTAAATTATCTAAGCACTTATGCAAACTTTCAGAATTCATTAACCACCAATACTACAGGAAGTGGTGGTCCGGGTGGTACTTGCCCGGGGATATATCCACTAATGGATGCCCGAGCATCCTATATTAGCAATGTACTATCGGCTTTACCACCGGTTATTACCAATGTCAATACTGGGGCATCTCCCTCGTTTGGCAGTAATGCAAATATTACCGCGCAGGTTACAAACACAACGGCAGTATATCTGGGATATCGTTATTCCAAGAAGGATCGCTTTGTTCGTGTAATCATGTATGATGATGGCGCTCACAATGATGGAGCAGCGAATGATAATATATTTGGCGCCTCTATTCCGCTTAACTCGTTAACTGTGCAGTATTATATCTATGCGGATAATGCTAGTACCGGAGCCTTTTCACCAGAAAGAGCAGAATACGAGTTTTATACCATACAGCCCGTCATTACTCAGGCAACAGCTTCGCAAATTGTTATCAATGAATTGGCGGTGAACAATAACACCGGTATAGAAAACGAAAAAGGAAAATTCAAAGATTGGATTGAACTCTATAATAGTACCAGCCAGGCACTTGGCTTAAGTGGTTTATACCTGACGGATTCATCGAGTAACTTAAATAAGTGGCAGTTTCCTTCCGATGCTTTTATTCTTCCGGGACAACACCTGTTGGTCTGGGCAGATGATGAGGATGAAACGTATCTGGAAATGCATACTAACTTTAATTTGAGCAACACAGAAGATGCGTTGCTAATAAGTAATGGCACAAGTGTTTTTGATAGTATCAGTTATGGTAATCAGGTGGCTGACCAAGGGCTGGCAAGATGTGCAGATGGAACCGGAAGTTTTGTAACAGTTACTGACCGCACTCCGAGAGAAGTAAACTCCTGTAATGTTTCTATTATGGAACTAGCAGAAACGAGTGTTTTGCTTTATCCCAATCCAACTAATAGGCAGGTTGAAATTATGAGCAATGAAAAAATTTTGAAAGTGGAAGTGTTTTCGTTGAGCGGAGAAAAAGTGATGACAACAAATACAACGAACATTAATATGCAAACCCTGGCTTCCGGCTGTTATCTTGTAAAAGCCACTATGAAGAATAACTCTGTGTGGAGAGGTAAGGTGGTAAAGATGTAATTACCGCTACGGATTAAATGTTACAATAATCGGATAATGATCCGATAACTCCTTGCGGATGGTTCGATAAGAATTGATTTGAATGTCTTCACTGAAAAGTGCGTAGTCTATTCTGAAAACAGAAAATTTATTGGCAAAAGTGGCACCAAATCCTTTCCCCTTTTTTACAAAAGCATCGGTCAGGTTATCGTTTACTGTGTTGTATGTATAAGATACCGGCACGTCATTAAAATCGCCACACAAAATTTTCCTTCCCGAAAACGAACTCATGTGCTCTGCCACTGCTGCAGCCTGTTCACTGCGTTTGGTGAATGCTCGTTTCATTTTCCGCAAAATGCTTTTAACTGATAGCCAGTTGGCCTTTTGATTTCCCTGTATAGAATCTAAAGTAGCATAGTCATTATCGCCTAAATGAATGGACTGAAAATGCACAGAGTATAAGCGCAAGGGTTTTTTATTTAGCTCAATATCTACATAAATACAATCGTTGTTTTTTGAGTTACTAAAATCAATTCGTCCGGTGTCTGTAAATTTGTATTTTGAAACAATGGCAACACCCCATTGCTGATCAATGGTATCCGTTAGTCGCTTAGATTTCCATGGTTTTCGTTTATAAGGTTTGACTATCCGCGTGGTTGGCTGAAAATAATAACTAGAATAGCCAAGTGTATCAGAAAGGTATTTTATGTTGTTAAATAGTATTCCGTTATCACTATAAAATTCCTGAAAGCAGATAATGTCCGGATTTTCCGCTTTAATCAACTGCATCATTTCCGCATGTGTTTTCTTGTTATGGCTCCAGTTGTATAAATCGAAGTTCTTCACGTTCCAGGTCATCAGTTTAATGCCCTGTTCTTTGTATTCGGTGTTAAAGTTTAGGGCAAATGATTCTTGAATAAAATTCCAGGTAAGAACAATAGCAACCAAAGAAATTAGCCCGAATGCATCGCGTTTCAATATCCAGAGCAGCAGAAAAAAAACGTTTACGATCAATACGATCGGGAAAGCAAAACCGATAAAAGATAGCTGCCAGTATTGAGTTGGCTTAATGTAGGCCGCCATACATGACAGCAACAACACTAAAAGGGCTAGTACATTAAGTGTTTTAAAAAACAGGCGCAGCAAAGAAGGTGAATTTAATGAGCGACAAATTACAACTTAAACTCAACTATTTCTTTGAATAATTGAACAGGAAGTCCTTCTCTTCTTTAGTGAGACTATCATAGCCTGAGCGGGCAATCTTATCTAATATCTCATCTACATAGACCTGTTCGTCTTTACCCATTCCTGAGGTATTACTTTTTTTGAAGTCTATATTCTTATAGGTCACGCGGATATTTGATTTTCTCTTAAACACGGAAGAAACGGGGTCAAATAGTTTGTTAATTGACGATGACCAGTCAAACCCACCTTGCAATGATTTAATGAAAAAAAAACCGCAAAGAGCCCCTCCAATGTGGGCTATGTAGCCACCCGCATTTCCATAAGGAATGGTTATGACATCAAGTAGCAAAGAAAATACGGCTATGTATTTAATTCTGATTATTCCAAAAATTGTCAGCTTGATTTCATAATCCGGAGCCAGGGTGGCGGCAGCAAATACAATGGCAAAAATGCTGGCAGAGGCACCCAGCATGAATGAAACATTTACGTTAGGTTTAAAGACCGGCAACAGATTATAGGCTAACAGGTAAATAGCCGCCCCGGCTAATCCACCTAATAAATACAGCGGCAATATTTTTTTATCACCCAGATACAGCACAAAAATTTCACCAAACCAATACAGCCAGAGCATATTGAAAACAAAATGAAACAGGCCGGTATGTAAAAACATATAACTAAAAATGGACCAAGGCTGATGCAGTAGTGTATTTACAGAGGCAGGCATTTCCAGTTTCATCAGCAGGAACTGATACGCGGAGTTGTTTTGAATTAAAAAACTAAGCAGATAGAATAAGCCGAAAAAAATGAAGACACCGGTGTTCACAAAAATCAGTTTCATTACCATGTTGCCATGGCGGAAATGATATTTGAGGTCGTTAGTAATAGAATTCGTTAGCATGTTTTTTAAAACAGTGAATTTCGGTTTCGGTTCCAGTATTTCACTAAAATAAAGCCAAACAAAGCACCACCTAAATGGGCAAAGTGCGCAACATTATCTCCACCGTACATAGCCACACCCAAGTACAGTTCAATGAGAATATAGAAAATGACAAAATATTTTGCCTTAATAGGAATTGGGATAAACATCAGGTATAATTCGGTATTTGGGAACAACATGCCAAAAGCTGTTAGTACGCCAAAAAGAGCACCTGACGCACCAACTGTTGAGGAAAAATATGTGCTCCATATCTCCGGATTGTTTTCGAGCATCGACATGCTTGGGTCTACACTTCTGGTTGCCTGATAAACCATAAAAGCCTGAACGGCCATGTGCAGAATCACCGCACCAAAACCGGTAGTGATATAAAACAGCAGATAGCGATTGGCACCCCAAACCCTTTCCAAAACGATACCCAACGTGAATAAGCCAAACATGTTAAAGAAAATATGGCTGATGCTACCATGCATAAACATGTGTGTGATAATCTGAACCGGCAGAAAGCTGCCGCGCTCGCCATAGTAATAGGCTTGCTGAGCAAATGCACTTAGGTTTGGAAATTGACTGGCATCAATACTGCCATTGTAAAGAGTTTGCAAATAATCGTGCTTATTAAAAAAGTAATGAAGACTTAAAACACTATTGAGATGAGGAATAAAATGGCAAACCACAAACAGAATTGCGTTAAGCACTATTATGTTGAAAGTTACGCTACGTGTATCTACATTGTTGAACATAGGGCTAATTTAATGGAACAGATAAGACGAATAAGAAACCGGATTATTTGTTTTCAAAGCGTTTATCCAGTTCATCGTTGTTGATGGTAATGAATGTAAAGCGACCATTAGGGGCGTTAAATGCATTTTCGCAGGCAAACAACTCATCAATCAAGATTTTCATTTCGTCTACACTTAGTTTTTTACCGGCTTTAATGCTGGAGCTATAGGCAAGTGATTTCGCCAGACTTTCTCGTTTAGATAGTTTGGTTATCTGCGAATTCATTTTGTATTGCTCAATTAACTCCTCAATTATCTTTTTTTCATCGCCCTGTAAAATATCGGCCGGAAAACCATGTACTACAAAGCTGTTTTTACCAAACTCCTGAATGTCGAAGCCCAGATTATTTATTTCCGGTAGTATCTGTAACAATATTTGCGCGTCCAGGGCATTTAAATCAAGATTTTGAGGAAACAATTGTCGCTGGCTTTCATTCCGATTTTTTTCCAACAGCTTTAAATACCGCTCAAACATAATACGTTCATGAGCCGCCTGCTGATCTATCAAAATAAACCCGCTCTTAATTTGCGAAACAATGTACCTGTTTTGAATTTGATGAGGCGGAACGGCTTCTTTAAAAGCATCAGAACCGGATGTTCTGTGTTGTATGCCCGATGTCTTATTGGTTTCGGGAGAAACTGACGATGTCTGCTTTCTGTTTTCCTGATTACCTACGGTATCAAATGCGCGTTCCCAGTTTTTCAAATTATTCTCTTCGCGTTCACTCAGTGGCTGAAAGTTGCTTGGTGGCGCAAACTTTTTGGCATCTTTAGTTTGCACAGCGTGCTGAGTTATCTCCAGCCAGGTGCGGGGCTGTTGAGTAAATGTGTTGTCGCTGTTCAGGTGATGTTCCTGATTAAAATCTAAAGTAGGTGATACACTATAAGCGCCTAATGCATGTTTTACACCCAGATTTACAAAGGTGTAAACTAGCTTCTCGTCCTCAAACTTTATTTCATGCTTAGCCGGGTGTACATTAATATCAATCTTAGACGGGTCAATATCCAGATATAACACATAAAAAGGAAAGTTGCCCGGGGCCATCATCTGTTCAAACGCCATGCTTACAGCGTGATTGAGATAAGGAGATTTGATGAAACGATTATTGACGAAAATGAATTGTTCTCCTCTTGTTTTTTTACTGAATTCAGGCTTTCCTACAAAACCGTGCACATGTAAAGCATAGCTTTTTTCCTCAACCGGCACTATTTTTTGTGCATAGTTATCGCCAAATAGCTGCACAATACGCTGTTTCAAGTTTCCGCTTTTAAGATGAAACATCTCGTAGTCGTTATTGAACAACTGAAACCCTATTTTGGGATGAGCCAGAGCAACCCGTTGAAATTCTTCAAGGATATTTTTAAGCTCAACGGTATCGCTTTTTAAAAAATTTCTTCTTGCCGGAACGTTGAAGAAAAGGTTTTTCATAGCTATAGAAGTACCTTCGGGTGTTTGACAGGGCTCTTGTTTGAGCACCTTCATCCCTTCAATTTCTATACACGTGCCCAGTTGTTCTCCCACTTGGCGTGTTTTCATTTCCACCTGCGAGATAGAAGCAATAGAGGCCAGTGCTTCTCCCCTGAAACCCATGGTGCGGATATTGAATAGATCTTCGGCAGCCCTAATTTTAGACGTAGCATGTTTTTCGAAACACATTCTGGCATCGGTATCGCTCATGCCACAGCCATTATCAATTACTTGTACCAAACTTTTGCCAGCCTGTTTCACAATTAGCTTGATATGTGTGGCACCAGAATCGATGGAGTTTTCAAGTAATTCTTTCACCGCAGAAGCAGGTCGCTGAATAACTTCACCGGCAGCAATCTGGTTAGCAATGTTATCGGGTAAAAGACGAATAATGTCCATGTGGCGCAAACTTAATTATTTGTGCTTCTTCGCTGGCAGAAAACCATTCCTGCTTGCAATAATTATAGTAAGCATCTTTCAATCAACATAAAACAGTAGAAAAGTCGTTAATTGAATAAGACAAGGCACGGTAAATGTTTTGTTCATTCGCACCAGTGGAAATAAGAAACAGGAAATATAAATTACCAACTACAAAAGCACGCATTGGCCTATGCATGTTGTTTTTATTGCTATGCCTGCATTCTAATTCGCAAAACCCGGATTTTCGCAACTGGAAAAAAGATAAGGTTTGTGTTCAGTGGGTCGATTCGGTTTATAATTTATTAAGCACGGAAGAACGAATTGGCCAGTTCTTTATGTTGCCCGCATATACTTCAGGCAATAATTACAACATGGACTCTGTGTTTAGTTTGCTTAAACAAGGTAAAGCTGGCGGAGTTATTTTTTTTAAAGGCTTACCTGAAGCTCAGGCCGAATGGACTAATCGGATTCAGGATAGCGTGAAGGTGAATGCTTTTATGTCTATTGACGGGGAGTGGGGTTTGGCTATGAGGCTGGACTCTACTATTTCATTTCCACACCAGATTGCGCTGGGCGCTGTGAGCGATAACAAGCTGATTTATGAGATGGGCCGGGAAATTGGCAGGGAGTGCAAGCGTATTGGTCTGCAAATTAATTTTGCTCCGGATGTAGATGTAAATAATAATCCGGGCAACCCGGTTATTAACGACCGGAGTTTTGGAGAGGATAAATTTAAGGTGGCTCTTAAGGGAGTTGAATATTCGGATGGAATGCAGGAAGAAGGAGTGCTGGCCTGTGCCAAGCATTTCCCAGGACATGGAGATGTGAGTGTTGATTCACACTATGATTTGCCTCAAATAAATAAATCTGAAACCGGATTTGATTCATTAGAGTTTTTCCCATTTAAAGTGCTTTTTGCAAATGGCGTTGGCAGCGCTATGGTGGCCCATTTGAACGTACCCTCGTTAGATACAACACGAACAGCAGCATCTATATCACATCGAATTGCCACCGATTGGCTACAGGATTCCTTGGGGTTTGACGGGTTGGTTTTTAGTGATGCGCTTAACATGAAAGGGGTAAGCAAATACTATAAGCCGGGTACAGTTGACTCTATGGCTTTTGTTGCGGGCTGCGATATTCTGGTATTCAGCGAAGACGCTACGAAAGGAATTGAGAAGATAAAAATGGCTGTTGATAGTGGTTGTATTACCCTATATGAATTGGAAGCCCGGGTTAAAAAAGTGCTGGCATACAAATACAAACTGGGCCTAAACAAAGCACAACACGTGAATCTCGAAAATTTACGGGCAGACCTGAATAATACGCTTGGTAAAATGCTGCGCCAACAACTATTTGAGCATGCAGTTACAATAGCCGCTAACCAGAATAACTTATTACCTTTTAAAGAATGGAACTACAGAAAAGTTGCTTCGCTCTCTATAGGCAATACGGGTGTTTCACAATTTCAACGTCACATCAGCAATTTTGCCGAACTGGATTTGTTTAACCAGAGCCTGGAGCATAATGAGAAGTCTTTTGATAATTTATTTGATACACTGGCTGGTTATGATTTGGTGATTATTGACCTGCATGCAATGATTCGGTCGGCTGCTAAAAATTATAACGTAACGGAAGAAACCAGAAAGTTTGTTGAACTGCTTTCGGGTAGAACCAAAGTGGTGCTCAATGTATTTGGCAACCCTTACAGCTTAAAGTATTTTGAATACATACCCTGGATATTAGAGTTATATGAAGATAATGATGCTACAAACCTGGCAGCAGCTAACGCTTTGTTTGGTGCTGAGAAAATTTCAGGTAAACTTCCGGTAACGGCCTCTGCAACATTTCCGGCCGGAACCGGTTTTGTTTCGGATACTATTTATCGGTTAAAAATTTCTTCACCGGAAGAGGAAGGAATCAATGCGGGTGATTTACACCAACTGGATGTGATTATTCAGCAAGGCATAGAGAATAAGGCATTTCCGGGTTGTCAGTTGTTAGTAGCTAAAGATGGGAGAGTAATCTGGAACAAGAGCTATGGTAACAAACAATATGAACTGACCGATGACAAAGTGAGGCCTACCGACCTGTATGACATTGCTTCTATTACTAAAGTCGTTTCTACTACTATAGCGATAATGAAGCTATATGAGCAGAAAAAAATTAATCTCGATAAAACCATTGATGATTATTTGGACCTGCCCAAAAATGCTACCATCAAACATTTAAAAATACGCGATATTCTGACCCATCAGGCTGGGTTGAAAGCGTTCTTTATGTTTTATAAAAACACGGTGGATAGCAACTTTAAAACATACTACCGTAAAAGTGCCGATGCGGGTTTTGCAGTAAAAGTAGCCGATAGTTTGTTTATCCGGAATGATTATCCGGATACGATGTGGAGTATGATTGTTCACAGTGAAGTAGAGACACACCCCAAGTATGTATACAGCGATAATGACTTTTACATACTTCAAAAAATTGTAGAAGCGGTTTCGGGAAAAACGTTGAATGATTTTGTGCATGAAAACTTTTATAAACCCATGGGCTTAACGCGAATAGGCTATCTGCCACTGAATAGATTTTCGCGCGGTAAAATATCGCCTACGGAAAATGATTCTGCATTTCGCCAGCAAGTAGTACATGGGTATGTGCACGACCCCGGTGCTGCCATGTATGGTGGGGTGGCTGGGCATGCAGGGTTGTTCAGCAATGCATTTGATTTGGCAGCTGTTTTTCAAATGTTGCTTAACAACGGTCAATATAATGGTAAACGAATACTGGACTCTGCTGCGATAAAAATATTTACCGCAAGGCAATCAAAAATTTCAAGAAGAGGCTTTGGTTTTGATAAACCCGAACCCGATGTAAGTAAACCTTCGCCCTGCTATGAAGGCGTACCGCTTTCGGTTTTTGGACATACCGGATTTACCGGCACTTGTGTGTGGAGCGATCCGGAGAATAAACTCATCTATATCTTTTTAAGTAACCGGGTTTATCCGAATGCAGAGAATAACCAGCTGGTTAAAATGAACATCCGTACCGATTTACAGAAGGTGATTTACAAAGCCATGGAAAAGTAAACATATCTTATTGCAATCTGTTTACTTTCGGTTCGTCTAACAACAAAAGATTAATAATACATGAGAATAGGAATTGTGTGTTATCCCACTTACGGAGGTAGCGGTGTGGTAGCTACCGAGTTAGGAAAGGCACTGGCTAAAAAAGGCCATCAGGTTCACTTTATTACATATCAGGAACCGGTTCGCCTTGACTCTTTTAACGAAAATATTTTCTACCACGAAGTGTCGGCATTGGATTATCCCTTGTTCCAATATCAACCTTATGAAAGTGCATTGGCCAGTAAGATTGTAGATGTAGCAAAATTTGAAAAGCTGGATATTCTTCATGTGCATTATGCTATTCCGCATGCTTCTTCAGCTTTAATTGCCCGCAGCATTTTAAAAGAGCAGGGTATCAATCTACCGTTTGTTACCACGCTGCACGGTACAGATATTACACTTATAGGTAAAGACCCCGGTTATAAACCCGTAGTCGAGTATTCCATTAACCACAGCGATGGTATCACTTCGGTTTCTAAAAGTTTGAAAGATGACACCTATACTAACTTTAATATATCGCGAGACATAGAGGTGATTCACAACTTCATAGATTTTTCGCGGTTTAAAAAGACCGATAAAGACCATTTTAAAAAAGCTATTGCACCAAACGGGGAAAAAATTCTGACTCACGTTTCCAACTTTCGTAAAGTTAAGCGGGTAGAAGATGTGGTGAAAATGTTTGATATCGTGCGAAAGAAAATTCCATCTAAACTCTTTTTAGTGGGCGATGGTCCCGAACGGATGGGTATTGAAATTCTTTGTCGCAGTTTGGGTAATTGCGATGATGTTCGCTTTTTAGGTAAACAGGATGCTGTAGAAGATTTGTTGGCCATATCCGACTTATTTGTGCTGCCGTCTGAAACAGAGAGCTTTGGTTTGGCCGCTTTAGAGGCTATGGCTGTAGAAGTGCCGGTTATCTCTTCCAATGCAGGTGGTATTCCCGAAATAAACATTCAGGGTAAAACAGGCTTTATGAGCAACGTAGGCGACTACGAAGACATGGCTAAGAACGCTATATACATGCTAGAGGACGATGCCCGGCTCAAACAGTTTAAGGTTAATGCACTGGCTCATGCCCAAACTTTTGATATAGTAAACATACTGCCCCAGTACGAAGCCTATTACAGCAAAATTATCAGCTATTACAACGATTTAGATTTTATGATTTGATTACGGCAGGCTGGCCTTGAAGGTCGCATATCCGTTTACATCATCATTGTTGCCAATATCGTTACCACTGCAATTAGAGCTGGTTGCCTTTGTTTGAATATTGGTAATCCGATTATCGGGGCAAGGGTGTGTGCTGAAGAACGCCTGCAAACTGTTACATGAAATTCCATCGGCTTCTAACTTCTGAAAGAAATCGGCCGCTCCGTTAGCCCGATAGGTAGTGGGGCACAAATAAGTAACCGAAAATTCATCAGCCTCTTTTTCGTCATCCCGACTGAAGGCAAGCGATGATAAATTGGCGGCCATTTCTGCAATTTTTCCGGCATTGGTGGTGCCTGCTACCACACCTACCAAAAGTGATAATCCATATTGTTTGGTCATTTGTTCAGTACTGTGACGCTTGTCGGCATGTGCCATTTCATGACCCAGCACTCCGGCCAGGGAGGAGGCATTGTTCAGATACTTGATAAGGCCCGTATAAACATAAATATAACCTCCTGGGGTACAGAAAGCATTTTGTGTATTGTCATCTTGAATAATGTAAAGCTTCCACACAAAATCGTTTGCGTGTTCCAGTTGTCCGCCAGCCAGAATTTGTTGCTTCATGTTTTCCAGATAGGCATATGAAGTAGCATAAGTGGTTTTGCTCAGCAATGGATACTGCGAGGGATTATTCGCAATTTCCGTTTCCATCTGAAGGCCAAAGTTCTTATCGTCTTCTATGGTAAAAACATTCAATCCTCCTTTTTTACAACCGCTGAAAGATGTGAGTATAGCAAAACAGATAAAGGAGGCAAAAGCAAATTGTTTATTCATGGTGTTGGGTTTGATAAGTTGTATTCAAAAATGAAACCAATTTTAATCACGCAATTGTTAGCGACTGCTTTCCTGAAATAGTTTTTGTTTAATAGTAGCTACCAGCACGTCTATGGCCACTTGGTTTTCTCCGCCTTGCGGAATAATTATATCTACAAAACGTTTGGTTGGTTCAATAAACTGCACATGCATCTCTTTTACTAAAGCGTAACGTTCAATTACCTGCTGAGCGGTTCTTCCCCGTTCGCGCATATCACGTTCAATAATGCGAATTAAGCGGTCGTCAGGCTCTGCATCCACAAATACTTTAATGTCGCACAAATCACGTACGCGTTTATCCGTAAATAGCAAAATCCCCTCCACAATAATCACATGATTAGGCTCTACGTGAATGGTCTTTTTCTGCCGGGTGGAGGTTATATAGTCATAAGTTGGTTCTTCAATAGCCCGACCGGCCCGTAACTCCTGCATATGTTTTACCAGTAGATCAAACTCTATACTCTCCGGGTGGTCGAAGTTAATATCCAGTCTTTCTTCGGGGGTGATATGGCTGTTGTCTTTATAGTAACTATCCTGCGAAACTATGGTAACCTGCTCGCGCGAAAACGAACTCATAATTTTTTTAACCACCGTTGTTTTTCCCGAGCCGGAACCTCCGGCAATTCCAATAATCAGCATCCGAAAAATTTTGCGAAAGATAATAAATGAGCCCATGTAAGCGTTACAAGTTGACGCAACCATTCTTTAACCTGAATTACATGCCATGAAAACACGCTACTATCTGTCGGTGCTGTTGTTCGCTTCGGGGGCTCTATCTGCCGAGGTTTCTTACACCCTGCCACAGGCTATTCAAAAAAAGCTGGTAACGGTGCAGATAAAAGGGGCTAAGCCCGACACATCTTTTCACGGAGCCCATGCTTCACATTACGGGCCTTGTATGGCCATGGAAATTTATACTACCGGAGCTGAAGTGTTAAAACTCAATCTGGAATATGGCTATAAACTGGAGCCTGCCGATACTAATTTGCAAACCATGATGGTAACGCAGAGTTTAATCGTGAAACTTCCACCGAAGCAGCGGAGGACCTATCGCATTTATGCTATGTGCACCCAGGCTCATGATGGGGGGCCGTCACCCGAAGCATCTTTCATTATGGGCAAACGCACTACAGGAAATTTGCTGGGTTTGGCCGAATTGATTAACCGCAAAAAATATCAGAACGATGCTGCGCAGGATGCAGTTTGGTGCCTGACCGATAACTACGATGTGCAGACTATTTTTAGTGAAGATACTGCCATGATGTATGAGCTGCGCAGATTTGTTGCGAAAGCCAAAGGTCTCTTGCCAGAAAAGATTTACGAGGAAAGATCCTTGGATGTCTATGACCCCGTTCGGACTATTACTACCCGGACCGTTTACTCAGGTAGTTTAAGTTACAGCTGCTCTAAAACATCGAAAGTGATGATTGCTTTGTTTGATGAAGACAACAAAATGAAACGGGTGTATGTAAACAACGAAACACAACGGGAGGGCACCTACACCTACAACTATCAGATAGGTAGTGACGAAATGGAACAGAAGAAACACTATCTGCGCATGTTTCGCGATGGAAAATTAGAAGAAGAAATATCGATACTGCCGCACGATTAAAACGTAACACCTACATTAAAAACCACCCGTTGGTAAGTTCGCTTAATATCATAAGTAGTTCCATCTCCACCAACCGTATACCACCATTTAGATTCACTATCGTTGCGTTTGTAGGCTACACTTAAAATGACTGAAGCTCTGCTGGGCGAATAAATCCGCACACCGCCACCACAAGAAACATACAAACCCCCTTTGTTTTGGTAAGAATAGTAATCATCATTTTTCTTCTTCCACATATGTGAGTAGCCAATATCGCCAAACACATAAGGTGTAACTTTCTTTTTCAAAAACTCACTGGCCAAGCGTAGGTAAAAGGGAGAAAATGTTTGCTTGTATGAGATAAACCGGTCTATACCTACACCCGCACCTACATACAGGTATGGCCAAATCTGATAGCCGTTTACAGTATGAATAGATAGGCCGAAGTCATCTCCGTTGTTATTGTAATAGTAGTAGGGGTCGCTGTTATCTTTTTTCAGATTGGTGCCGTAGATAATGCCAAACTCGGTCATGTTGCGGTAGCCGCGGTTGCGCCTGAAATAGTTTTTGTTGATGGCTTTCAGGTTTCGCTTTAAAACATTTTCGCGCTTGATACTGTCTATTTCAGTTTGCTTAAAAACAAAGATACTGCCGCCCAGCAATTCAATTTTTACGGTTTCGTTTTTCTGCTCCAGCAGCTGACCTCTTATTACGCTGCCCGATTGCAGGTAAATTACATCTTCGGTATTTGATTGAGCAAAGGCACCGAAAGCGGCTAGAAGTAATACAAAACAGAATAATTTATTCATGAAACAAATTTTAAGCACTCAGGCAACGGTTTGTAAAAAGAAAACGTTTCTGAAAGGTAAACAGTTGCCTCTAATCCTTATTAAATATCTATTATGAAAAACAATACTCTGCAAACGCTTGCCTCTGTAATGATTCTCGCAGTTTTGTTACTGCCGTCCTGTAAGAAAGATAAATGCACCCAAACCATTACGTATAAAAAGTATGACCCGGTTTACATGAGTTACGAAGAGCTGCGCAACTCGGTAAAAACCGAAGGGCCGCAGGCGTTGAAAAAACCGGGCAAGATATACCTGAGAGGCAGTTACATTTTCGTAAACGAAGTAGACAAGGGCATTCACATTATTGACAACAGCAATCCTTCGTCCCCGCAAAATATTTCGTTTATCAGTATACCGGGCAATATGGATTTGGCGGTGAGCGGCAACACGCTGTATGCCGATAGCTATATCGACCTACTGGCTTTAGATATATCAAACCCGCAAAATGTTACGGTGACTAAGCGGGTAGAGAATGCCTTGCCTAACCGCATTTTTACCAATGGCTATTATGCCGACCCTACACAGGGTGTTGTGATTGAATGGAAAGAAAGTATAGTGACTGAGAAAGTTAATAGTGATTGTCAAGCCGGTGGCGGAGGATATTGGGCCGGCCCTTGGATGGAAGGCGATGTGGTGATGGCTAACGGAACCGGTGGAGGTCTTGTTAAGACCAGCGTATCTGCCCCCGGTATTGGCGGCTCTTTAGCCCGATTTACCATAGCTAACAATACCTTGTATGTAGTTGACCAAAGCTCACTACGCATGTTCAGCTTAACCGCTGATCTGCCTTCGCTGGGTACCACTTATATTGGTCGTAACATTGAAACTATCTTCCCATATAACAATCATTTGTTTATTGGTTCTACCAACGGTATGTTTATTTATAACATCAGCAATCCGGTTTCACCTGCTTATGTATCCACCTACATTCACGGCACGGCTTGCGACCCGGTGGTAGTAGATGACCACTATGCCTATATTACTTTGCGTAGCGGCACTCCATGTAACACCACGTTTAATCAATTAGAAGTAGTAGATATTCAGAACATGACCAACCCGGTGTTGAGCCATACGGTGCAAATGACTAATCCGCATGGTTTGGGTAAAGATGGCAACACGCTGTTCATCTGCGATGGCACTGATGGATTGAAAGTTTTTGATGTTACCAATCCGACAACTATTTCAACAACACCTGTGGTGCATGTGCAGGGCATTCAGGCAACCGATGTCATTCCATACAACAATATTTTGCTAATGATTGGTGACGATGGATTGTATCAATACGATTACACCAACGTGCAGAATATTTCATTGCTAAGCCGAATTGCCGTAGAGCAATAATTAAAAGAATTGGTAAATGGGATTGGTTAAAAGTAAACGACCGGCCACCGGCCTTACTATTTGCCGGTAACTCATAACTTCGGATGAAATTAATATTCAGTGTGACGGAGGAAGAACTCATCAAAGGCTGCATCAAAAACGAGCGCCTTGCACAGAAGCGTTTATATGAACGCTACTATAGCAAGATGATGGGGGTGTGTATGCGTTATGCATCGCACCGCGAGCAGGCCACCGAAATGCTGAACCTGGGTTTTTTAAAGGTGTTTAATTCCATACAGAAGTATGCCGAAAAGGGAAGCAACCTCGAAGCCTGGATGTATCGCATTATGGTGAACACCGCCATTGATTATTTGCGGGCAGAAATAAGACATCAGCATGCCGATATTGAAAAGTCGGTGTATGTAGAAGACACAGCCGATGTGCTGGCCGACCTGGCAACCGAACAGATTATGGCGATGATTAATGAGTTAACGCCTGCTTACCGTGCGGTGTTTAACCTGTATGTAATAGAAGGATATAATCATGCCGAAATAGGTAAACTGTTAGGCATTAACGAGGGCACCTCTAAATCTAATCTGGCTAAGGCAAGGGCTAAGTTGCAGGAAAAAATTATTCAGTTGAACAAAGTAAATCTTGGCGTATATGGCAATCAATTCTGATAAACAATTACGGGATAAACTCAGCAATCAGGAGTTTCCGTTCGACCCGCAGGCCTGGGAGCAGATGCAGGCCCTGCTGGATAAAAAGAAAAAGCGCAGAGGCTTTTTCTGGTGGTGGACCGGTGGCCTGGCTGCCGTATTGCTATTGAGTGTTGGCACCCTAGGCTGGGGTTTGTATTTAATGGAAGAAGATGATAAGCAGATGGAGGAAATAGCAGCAGTGAGGAATACAGAATTCGGAGTTCGGAATTCGAAAGTGAATGCAGGCACTACTTCATTAAGCGAACAGGAAACGCAAGACGGAAATACGAAAAGCGAAATACGAAATACGAAATTGAATAGAGCCACTGCTACACTAAACGAACCGTCAAATGCGAACCGTCAACTGTCAACCGCAAACAAGAAACAGAAAAGAGAGAACAGAAATTCGACATACGAAACTCGAAATGCAAAATTGAATACAGCCAATGCTACACTAAACGAACCGTCAACCGCGAACCGTCAACTGTCAACCGCAAACAGTAAACCGGAAACTGCTTTCACTCAGCAGGAAGGTTTTATACTCAGCCGGCAGGAAGCTTCCTTACTGGCTTCGCGAAGCGATAACACCGAAACTGCTTTCGATAAAAAAGAAGAAGATGCTTTGCCTAAACAGAAGAAAAAGATTTTCAATTATTCGCTGGGTGTGCTAACGAATGTTTCGGGCACCACGCTGGGTAAACAAACTAATTTGTTTGATAAAACCCCTTCGTATGCCGCGGGCCTTACGCACGATTTTCTTTTTGTGAACCGCGTAGCGCTGACCAATTCGGTACTGTTTGCGCAAACATCTTTCACCGTATATCAACCCAAGGCAATTGACTTTGCAAAAACGCCTCTTAGCTATACTTCCCACATTATATCTATCGATATTCCGGTAGGCATCAAAGTGTATCCGGTGGTAAAAGGCAATTTCCGTTTCTACATCAACACCGGTATTGTCAATCATATTAAGTTGAAAGAAACGTTCACCTATGTGCCTGCACCGGATACGGTATACAATGCCAATGTCATTCCGCCCAACACAAATTTTCCGGACCAGACTAATTTTAACGGAGTCAGTGCCGATGTTTTGAGCACCACCGGCAGCAACAGCACAGCCGATTTTTCCATCAACCGCGCCAAGCGTTATTATGCTTCCTATTACGCCTCGGCCGGGTTCGAGTATCTGGCTGGCGGACACTGGCTGATATTTGGCGAGCCAACGTTTAACATGAGTCTCCAAAAAATTGGTGTGCAGGATAAACGCAAATACAACATAGGCCTAAATGCCGGTTTGCGGTATACGTTTTGATGCCGATTTACGCAAAATTACAGGGTGTGCCAGGGCAGGTATAGCGTTTCCCGAAGCTTTATACCCACCAGAGCGGCAAAAAATGGAAAACCAGACCGTTTTTTAGCAGATATTGCTAGCTATCAACTACTTATGTAATTCGGTCGATTGGTCTAATGTGCGTTTAACGTGCTTCTAATGTGACATAATGTGCTTTTAATGTGCGCTAATGTGCTTCTAAAGTGCAGTAATGTAGTTCTGATGTGCGATGATGTGCTTTTGAAGTGGCATGAAGTGGTTTTGAAGCACTATACCGCACTTTTAAAGCAGTATATCGATGTTTTAAACATCGAAAAAGCAGCATGAAACAGGAACAACGTAGTTTAAATCTATGACCTTGCAGATTGAAGGTAGAAAACCAGGCACCACTGCACTCCGTATTAAAATCACAACACTGCCATAAAACATTTCACAAAAAAAGTGAGGCGACAACAAACCTTTCGCCCAATCGTTCTATCATTGTCAGGTAACTGATGTCAATTAGCAACGGTTATTTCAGAATTTAATCATGGCTCAGTCTTCGGCATATCATTCATTAGTGGGTAAACTCGATCAGTTCATTCGTAAGTATTATACGAACCAGCTGATACGCGGAGCTATTTTTAGCCTGGTTTATGTGCTGGCGTTTTTTCTGGCAATTAACCTGTTAGAGTATTACTTCTACCTATCTACTGCTTTGCGCAAAGTGCTGTTCTTTGGCTTTCTGCTTTCATCGGTAGCCTTTACGGCCAATTTTTTTCTGCTGCCGTTGCTGCATTATTACCGGCTGGGAAAAATTATCAGTTACGAACAGGCCGCCCAGATTATTGGCACCCACTTTACCGAGATAAAAGATAAACTGCTGAACATTCTGCAACTGCACCGGGCCGCCAGCGGTACTGAATCGCAGTTATTGTTAGCGGCCATTGACCAGAAAGCTTTTGAACTAAAGCCAATTGATTTCTCGTTTGCAGTTGACCTGAGCAAAAACAAAAAGTATCTGAAATATCTGGCACCCCCACTGTTACTTTTTCTGTTTATCATAATTGCTGCTCCCAATGTAATTAAGGAAGGCACCAAACGATTATATCATAACGATACCTACTTTGAAAAAGAAGCGCCTTTTCAGTTTGTGATAGTGAACAAAGATTTAAAGGCTTTACAATTTGAAAACTTTACTCTGGAAGTAAAGATTGAAGGCGATGTATTACCCGGAGAAGTGCAGTTAAGTGATGGTGAAACACAGACCGTGGTATCTCTCAAGAAAAAAGAAAAAAATCTGTTCAGCTACGAATTCGTCAACCTGCAAAAACCCATCACTTTTCAGTTGCTGGCCAATGGTTTCCGGTCAAAAGAATACGTTCTTGAAGTGGTAGCCAAGCCCGTCATTACGGGTTTTGAGGTGACCTGTAACTATCCTGACTATACAGGCAAGCAGGATGAAATTTTAAAAAATATGGGCGACCTGGTTATTCCTGCCGGCACTAAACTTAGCTGGAAATTCAGCACGCAAAATGTAAGCGGTATTTCATTTAACAATGGCGATTCGGCTTATACTGTTAAACGCACCGGAGAAACTGAATTTACTTTCAGCAAAACGTTTTTGCAAAGCTCTGCTTACACTATTAAAGTATCGAACGAAAACATTCAGAATGCCGACAGCATGGCTTACTCGTTGAATGTAACCCCTGATTTATATCCGGTTATAGCAGTGAAAGAGAAAAACGATTCGGCTACGCAGAAATATTTTTACTACATCGGTGAAATATCGGATGATTATGGGCTTCGCAGGCTCACATTTAATTATCAGCTAACGCGCGCAGACTCTACCGCCTCGGTTACTAAAAGTATAGAAGTGCCATTTACAGCAGGCACTTCTTCACGGTTCACTTACTACTGGCAACTATCCGATTTTTCAGTTAAGCCCGGAGATAAAATCAACTACTATTTTGAAGTGTGGGATAATGACGGTATTCATGGCAGCAAATCGAGTAAAAGCGAACTGCTGAATTTTGAAATGCCTTCGTTGAATGAACTGAACAAAGAATTATCGAAAGATAATAAAGAGTTGAAACAGGAATTGAAAGACGCCATGAAGCAGGCTCGTGATGTGCAGAAAGATTTGGAAGCGATGAAAGATAAGTTGCAGGAAAAGAGCAACATGAACTGGGAAGACAAGAAGAACCTGAATCAAAATCTGGAGAAGCAAAAAGAGTTACAACAGCAACTGGAAGAGATTAAAAAGAAGATGGACAGCAACTTCGAAAAACAAAACGAGTTTAAAGAGGTGAGTCCGGAAATTGCTCAGAAACAGCAACGCCTTCAGGAGCTTTTTGAGCAGGTGATGAACAAGGAGATGAAAGAAATGATGGAGAAGCTGCAGAAGATGCTGGAGGATATGCAGAAAAAAGATGCGCTGGACAAAATGGATGATATGCAAACCAACAGCGAGAAAACCGAAAAGGAATTAGACCGCATGCTGGAGTTGTTTAAGAAACTGGAGTTTGACCAGAAGCTGCAGGAAACCGCCAGCAAGCTGGAAAAGCTGGCCGAAAAGCAAGAAGAGTTATCGAAACAGGCCGAGAAGAATGCCGATGCTAAAGATGCCAAGCAACAGGAAGATTTAAAGAAACAACAGGAGCAGTTGAACAAAGATTTAAAAGAAGCGAAGAAGGATGTGGAAGATCTGAAAAAGCTGAATCAGGAAACTAAGAGCGAACAGGATTTTAAGGAGGTAGAGCAAAGCCTGGAAACTGCCGAGAAGCAAATGGACGATGCGCAGCAGAACATGGATCAGAAGCAAAATCAGCAGGCTTCTAAAAATCAAAAGAGTGCAGCAAACAACATGAAGAATGCTTCGCAAAAATTATCGGATATGAAAATGGCGATGGACTCGGAACAGGAGGCCGAAGACATGCAGGCTATTCGCCAGTTACTCGAAAACATTGTGCAGCTTTCGTTTGATGAAGAGAAACTGATGGCCAACATTAAAACCGTTAACATCAACAACCCGATGTATGTAGACCTGATGAAGGAGCAACAGCGCATTAAAGAGAATTCGAAAATGGTAGAAGATAGTTTGTATGCTGTAGCCCGCAGACAGGACGGTATTAAATCGTTTATCACTAAAGAGATTACCAACGTCAATAAATTCCTGACCAAGTCCATTGCCGATATGGAAGATAGAAATGTGATAAAGGCGATGAGCAATCAGCAGTTTACCATGATGGGCTATAACAACCTGGCCTTGATGCTGAGTGAAGCTTTGCAGCAAATGCAGCAGCAACAAAGCGAGAAACAGCAGCAGCAGCAAAGCGGCTCACCAAAAATGTGCATGAAATGTAAAAAGCCGGGTAACGGTTTGCCTAATCTTTCAAAAATGCAGAAGCAGTTGAAAGACAAAATGCAGCAGATGAGTGAAATGATGAAGAAAGAAGGACAAGGCAAAAAGCCCGGACAGATGGGACAAGGCATGAGCAAAGAGTTTGCAGAGATGGCGCAAATGCAATCGCAGATACGCAGAGAGTTGGAGAAGATAAATCAGCAGGAGAATAAAGACGGCAAAAACTCTCTGGGCAATTTAGGTGAGGCCATTAAACAAATGGAACAAACCGAGAAAGAACTGGTGAACAAAAACCTTACCGCGGAGGCCATGAAACGCCAACAGGATATATTAACCAAGTTGCTGGAAGCAGAAAATGCACAACGCGAACGCGACCAGAAACAGGAAAGAGAATCGAACACAGGAAAAGAAACGGGTAGAAAAATTCCGCCTTCGCTGGAAGAATACTTAAAGGCTCGACAAAGCGAAGTGGATTTATACAAAACCGTTCCGCCAAGCTTGAGGCCCTATTACAAAAATCTGGCAGAAAAATATTTTAGAAACATTACTATCCAGCAACCGTAAACCATGTGAATTGTCAATACATTTGAGATTTGGCAATTCGTTCAATTAATTTACTTTCGTATCCATTCAAATAGCAGACGTGAAGACGCTTAAAATATCATCTAAACCCGAAAATATTTCCGTTGTAGAAAAGTTCGTTGACGAGCTTCGTAATGAAATTAATATTGGCGATGATGTGTACGGCAATATTCTTATTTCATTGACCGAGGCTGCGAACAATGCCATTATACACGGCAATAAATGCGATGCAAAAAAAGATGTTACCATCGATTACGAATTAGATGGTCGCGGTAAAAACTTAACCTTTATAGTAAAAGATCAGGGCCCCGGCTTTGATTACAACAATCTGCCGGATCCAACTGAGCCTGAGAATCTTGAAAAAACACATGGACGCGGAGTGTTCTTAATGATGCAGTTGGCAGACATGGTCGTATTTTCAGACAACGGTGCCACGACCGAAATGCAATTCAGAATCTGATTTTTAATCAGAGGCTTTCGAAGTATTCTACAATCTTTTTTTTCAGCAAGGTATCCTGTTCTTTCAGAACAAGTTTGGGAATATTCTGCACGGTTTCATACTGTGGCCAGCCGTCCTCATCATTACCGAGGTAATTGAAGTAACCTTCGGTAGAAAACAACTTACATATAGCTACGTGCATTAAATCCTGCTTTTCTTCTTTCTCCCACTTCTCTTTTACAATGCCTACTTCATTCATGCCAATCAGAAACAGCATGGCATTAATATCCGGTCGCTGACCGAACTCATTCTTTATCCGGTTACGAACCTCATACCAGCGCAAGGTAAAAGTCTTATCCTCTTCATTAGTATGTTCATTTAACAGGGGCATCAGTGGCTTTTAATTTTTGCTTTTTCATTCATTACAAAGTCATCTGCATCTTTCAAAAAAGGTAGGTTCTTTCTTGTATCATTCAAGGCTTCGGCACTTAACTCTATTGTAAAAATATCTTCCCGGTTTTCGACATGATAAAGTGTTTTGCCCATGGCATCTATAATCATAGAATCTCCGCTATGATATATACCATTTCCGTCATTACCTACCCGGTTTACACCCGCCACAAACGATTGATTTTCGATGGCTCGCGCCACCAAAAGACTTTTCCAGGCATGGTTTCTTCTCTCCGGCCAGTTAGCTACATATATGAGCAGGTCATAGGTATCTGACCTGGTGTTTCTTGACCAAACAGGAAATCGTAAATCGTAACAAACCAAGGGGCAAATTTTCCAACCCATTAACCCAACCAACAACTTTTCTTTTCCGGCTGTGTAAACCTCCGGCTCGTTTGAAAGAGAGAACAGGTGGCGCTTATCATAAACCTCATATTCTCCATTTGCCTGCATCCACACCAGGCGATTAAAAAACTCGTTTCGTTCATGAATCATGATGCTTCCGCAAACAGCGCATTGTTTTTCTGCGGATGTTTTCTTCATCCACTCCACAGCCGTTCCGCTCATTTCTTCAGCAAGTTTTTCTGTATTCATACTGAAGCCTGTGCTGAACATTTCGGGCAGAATGATTAAATCAGTTTTTGATACCGTGTCGATTTTGCGGGTAAACATCTCCAGATTAGCCGGAGTGTATTCCCAGCGTAAATCAGACTGCACAAGAGTTACATGAAGATTTTTCTGCGGCATTACATTCTTGAAATTTTTTCTGCGGCTCGCTTCAGTGTTTCTTCCTCTTTAGCAAAACAAAACCGGATAATGCTATGGTCAATATTATGCCGGTAAAATACCGATATGGGAATAGCCGCTACACCAAACTCTCTGGTCATTCGTCTTACAAATTCCAAGTCGCGCTCATCGCTTATTTTACTGTAAGAAACCAATTGAAAATAGGTGCCTTCGCAAGCGAGCAGGTTAAATCTGGAGGAGCGAATCGCTTTTCTGAAAAAATCTCGTTTTTGCTGGTAAAAATTACTCAGCTCCAGATACAGTTCTTTGCGTTTAAGAATTTCGGCAAAGGCTGCTTGCGCAATGGAGTTCACACTAAATACATTAAACTGATGTACTTTTCTAAACTCTTTGCTCAGGTTTTCAGGAGCAATAGCGTAACCGATTTTCCATCCTGTGCTGTGATATGTTTTTCCAAAGCTACCAACAACAAAACTGCGCTCGGCAAGTTTAGGATAACGTAACACGCTCTCATGTTTCATATCATCAAACAGGATGTGCTCATACACTTCATCGCTTATAATCATGATATCGCTGCCCTTGGTCAGCTTCTCTAATTCCAGCATATCGGCCTGCTTCAAAGTGGTGCCCGAGGGGTTATGGGGAGTGTTAATAATAATCATTTTGGTGCGCTGAGTAACCAGACGCTTCACTTTTTGCCAGTCAATTTTAAAGTCTGGCGATTCCATATCATAGAAAATTGCTTTGCCTCCGGCTAATTCAATGGCTGGGCCATAACTGTCATAGGCAGGAGCAAAGAGAATAACCTCATCATCTTCGCGAATTACTGATAGGATGGCCGTAAAAATTGCCTGGGTTCCTCCGGCTGTAACTGTAATTTCGGTATCTGCATTCACTTGAGCGCCATAAAGTGATTCGGCCTTTTCTGCAATCTGCTCACGCAGCGATATATTACCGGCCATCAACGCATACTGATTCTGGTTGCTGCGCATAGCCTTTGTCACTTCTTCAATTAAAACCGGATGCGGGTTAAAATCTGGGAAACCCTGCGAAAGATTAATGGCATTATGCTCTTTAGCCAGAGCACTCATCACTGTAAAAATGGTGGTGCCTACATTAGGTAATTTAGAATTTATAGAAGAAGGGAAATTCATCTTTTTCCAGAAATAGTTTGTATGAAACAAAACGGATTAACGAATGAAATTGGTCCAGTTCCTTCATTCGTTCAATAATGAATTTAAAGATATTTATCCAGGTCTGCTACTTTCAGGTCAACGGTTATCTGTTTTATTTCCTGCTCTTTCGATTTTTCACAAACCAGCAATACATCGCCCGAGTCTATAACACAATAGCCGCTGAGGCCCTGCAATACAACCAGCTTATTCTTCGGCACCATAATCATGTTGTTAGATGAGTCATAAATCTTCACATTCTTACCGGCAACGGCATTACCCAGATAATCGTGCTCGTATACCTCATACAAAGAATCCCAGGAACCTATATCACTCCACCCAAACTGGGCGGGAATAGTATAAACGTTTTCTGCTTTTTCCATCACCCCGTAGTCAATGGAAATATTGGTGCAAAGGGAGTAGGCGTTTTGAATAAAATTTTCTTCGGTAGACTGGTAGTAATGTTTCTGTCCTTCACGAAACACTTCAGCCACTTCGGGAAGGTATTTTACGATAGCCTGCAAAATAGATTTCGCCTTCCATACAAACATGCCGCTGTTCCATAAAAAATCTCCGCTCTTCAAAAATGTTTTGGCAATTTCCAGAGAAGGCTTTTCGGTAAACGTTTTCACCTTATAAAAACCTTTGTTGGAGCCCTCCTCTTCATACTGTATGTAGCCATAACCCGTAGACGGTTTCGATGGCTTAATACCAATAGTAAGCAGGTAAGGATTTTCCTCCACAAAATCAACACATTTCTTCACTACATCCAGAAATTTCTGCTCTTCCAGTATTAAATGGTCAGAGGCGGCAATAATGATAGTGGCCGATTTATCTTTGGCATAAATCTTATCGCAGGCATAGGTTACACAGGGGGCGGTGTTTCTTCTAACCGGCTCTTTTAAAATTTGCGAATCGGCCAGATTGGGTAATTGTTCTTTCACCAGCGCCTCATAGTCGTTAGAGGTTACCACATAAATATTTTCGGCCGGTATAATATTCAAAAACCGGTTATAGGTCATTTGAATCAGTGTATTACCGGTATTGAGTATGTCCAGAAACTGCTTGGGTTTAGCTACTCTGCTCTCTGGCCAGAAACGACTGCCGATTCCTCCGGCCATTATTACAACATAGGTGTTGCTCATTAGTATGTCTGTTTATTCAAAAGGTGCGCAAACCTACATCATTTTGTAAATTCTAATAGCCCCGATAATTTCTGAAAAATAAGCGCTCAATTATGTACTTCACAATATTCTTTAACAGGCTGTTTGCTTTAAAAGTTGTTTATAAATTCGCCATCCCTTTTTAAAAAAAGTTTTTAAATTGAAACAGCATTCAAACCATACACGATATAGAAGCAGGTTTATCTAATTAGTTTGAACAAAAATTTACGGTTATGGAGATAAGTGATATGACACCCCAGGAGGCATTACAGGAGTTTTTTGGATTTAATAAATTTAAAGGAACACAGGAAGCGGTTATTAAATCGGTGCTGGCCGGGCAGGATACGTTCGTTATTATGCCCACCGGTGGGGGAAAATCGGTTTGCTACCAATTGCCCGCTATTATGAGCGAGGGGGTGGCTATTATCATTTCCCCACTTATTGCTCTTATGAAAAATCAGGTTGATTTGGTGCGCAATTATTCTGAAAAAGACAGCATTGCCCACTTTTTGAATTCCTCTCTTAACCGCACTGAGCGCAATGTAGTAATTCAGGATATTAAGGGTGGAAAAACCAAAATGTTGTATGTAGCTCCTGAAACCCTCACAAAGCAGGATACGGTTGACCTGTTTAAAGAAGTAAAAGTGAGTTTTATTGCTGTAGATGAAGCCCATTGTATTTCAGAATGGGGACACGATTTCAGACCGGAGTACCGCAGAATACGTGAAATCATCCATGCCCTGAAACAGAAATTTCCCATTATAGCCCTTACTGCAACAGCAACACCCAAGGTGCAGAGCGATATCGTAAAAACACTGGAGCTGAAAAAGCCAAACGTTTTTATTTCCTCCTTTAACCGGCCTAACCTGTTTTACGAAATCAGACCCAAGAAAACACCCCAACTGGCCATTAAGAACATGGTTCAGTTTATTAAGCAACGGCCCGGCAAATCAGGAATTATTTATGTTATTAACCGCAAAACCTGCGATGAATTGGCCGAAATTTTACGAGCCAACGGTATCAAAGCGCAGCCTTATCATGCCGGGCTTGATGGTAAAGTGCGCACACAAACTCAGGATGCCTTTTTGATGGAGGAGCTGGATGTGATTGTAGCCACTATCGCCTTCGGAATGGGTATAGATAAGCCGGACATTCGTTTCGTTATTCACTACGATATTCCGAAGAGTTTAGAGAACTACTATCAGGAAACAGGCCGCGCTGGAAGAGACGGACTGGATGGTGAATGTGTGGTTTATTTCAGCTATAAGGATATTTCTAAGCTGGAAAAACTCTTGCGCGACAAATCAGTAGCCGAGCGCGAACGGAATATCCAACTGATCAACGAAACCGTTGCTTATATTGAGTCGGCAGAATGCCGTAGAAAGTTTCTATTGCATTATTTTGGTGAGGAGTTTAATGCTCAGGATTGTAACTGCATGTGCGACAACTGCAAAAATCCGAAAGAGAAAATTGACATTACCGAAGACACCAAACTGGCCCTCGAGATTATTAAGGGTGTAAAAGAAAACCACGACCTGCCTTACGTAACCAAACTTTTGATTGGTAAAAAAGGAAAAGAAATTACCGACTTTAAATACGACAAGCAGCCTTGGTTTGGTAAAGGGGCTGATAAAGATGAACATCATTGGAACTCCGTTATCCGTCACTCGATGATGGCTGGGCTTTTAGATAAAGACATTGAGCAGTATGGCTTACTTAAAATAACCAACCGTGGCCATGAGTTTATGAAAAAACCGCGCCCGATGAAGGTTTCGGTGAATCATAATTACGAAGATGACGGCACCGAAGTAGTAGTAGAAGATGGCAGCGCATCACGTGGTGTGCTCGACCCTCAGGTGCTGAACCTGCTCAAAGACCTGCGCAAACAGGTGGGTAAGCAGCACAACCTTCCTCCGTATGTTATTTTTCAGGACAACTCTCTCGAAGAAATGGCTACCAAGTATCCTATTAATATGGATGAACTCTGCAACATTGGCGGAGTAAGTAAGGGTAAGGCCGAACGCTACGGAAAGAAATTTGTGGAGGCTATTGCCAAATACGTAAAAGATAATGACATTGAACGCCCAACCGATTTTGTAGTAAAAGGAGTAGTTAATAAGAGTGGCGATAAAATCAGAATTATACAGGCTATTGATAAAAAGATTTCCATTGATGAGATAGCTAAAATGCTGGGCAAAAAACGTCCGGAGCTTATTCAGGAACTGGAAACCATTGTTAACTCAGGCACTAAGCTGAACCTGGATTATTATCTCGAAACCATTATTGACGAAGACTTGATGGACGACATCTATGAATATTTCCGTACAGCCGAAACGGACTCGCTCGATGCGGCCTATGAAGAGTTTAAAAATGATGACGTGGAGCCCGAGAATTTACAATTGATGCGAATTAAATTCATGAGCGAATTAGCCAACTAAAACACCTCTATCGCTGCGAGATTAAATGTGCAGCAACAGAGATTATACTGAAATGCAGGATACTTACGAAATAAAACTACCGCAGTTTGAAGGCCCATTCGACCTCCTGCTGTTCTTTATTGAGCGCGATGAGCTTGATATCTACGACATTCCCATTTTTAAACTCACCACCGACTTTCTCGACTACATCCACAAAATGGAAAGTTTAAATATTGAGGTAGCCAGTGAGTTTATTTTGGTAGCGGCCACCCTGATGCGTATAAAAGCCAAAATGCTTTTGCCCCGTAAAGAACTTGACCCTGTAACCGGTGCCGAGATAGACCCCCGCGAGGAACTGGTAAGCCGACTTATTGAGTACAAGAAATTTAAAGAGGCCACTGAAACCATGCGCAAGCTGGAAGAAGAACGCCAAAATATTACCAAACGAGGCAACACCTTGACTGAGAACAAAGAGATAGCCGACCTCTTTGAAACTGAGTTTGAAATGCAGAGCCTCACGATGTTCCGTCTGCTTAAATCTTTTCAGAACGTGCTTGACCGCATGGCTCGCGAAAAAAACAAAGTAGTACACACCGTAGAAACCCCCGCTTATACCATCACAGGCGAAAAAATGGTACTGCTCGACAAAATAGCTATAGGCACCAAAACTAATTTTGAGCACGTGTTTGAAGGCGTAGAAAACCGCGTGCACGCCATCTTCGTTTTTCTCTCCGTGCTTGAACTGATACAGGAACAGCAAATTAGAATTACCATTGGCGAAGGCTACAACAACTTCTGGTTAGAAAAAGCCGATCCCAACATGTCTACGAACATTGTGCTAGATGGGCAAGAAAATTAGAAAGTTCCTACCCGGATAAAAATTACACCACCCATGCCACTTAGGTCGGCATCTTTCAGGCCGTTCAGAGCTCCGCCAGCGGTAATTCGGTAGTTCAAACCGGCCCCCAGCCTAAAATATTTGCTGGCATTGTACACCCCGTAAACAGCCGGAATAATAACCCCGAAATCTTTACGGAAGGTTTTGCCAATAGTGTATTTAGCCACCGCCCAGCCCAGTGTAAGCTCCGGCTGAAAAGAGAATTTTTTATCAGCAAAAAGAATATAACTGAATCCCAAGCCAGCAAAGTGATGCTGTAGTAATACCGAATCCGTCCGGCTGGGGGCCACAATGGTTTTAATGTTCACCGGAGTGGTAAGCACATGATACTTGGCACTTACCACATACGTATGATTTATCACCCAGTTGAGACTAAGCCCCAGATTCATTCCCGCTTTCTTCTTCAGTATTTGCGTAGCAGTAGCCTCTATACCCACATAGCACTTGCTGTCAAATT
The DNA here is from genome assembly GCA_046329535.1 of Chitinophagales bacterium. Taxonomy (GTDB): domain Bacteria; phylum Bacteroidota; class Bacteroidia; order Chitinophagales; family LD1; genus Bog-950. The sequence continues at coordinate 556,037 of JAXLUN010000002.1, read as the reverse complement.
TCTGTGCACTGAAAAACGGTTTGTTCGTGCTGGTATCTTCCAATATTACCTGCGCCTGCAGCTGGTAGGTGCCGATAAGCAGCAGTAGAAAAAAGCTGTATTTTAGGCATTGGTTCACAACACGATGATAAAAAATGTTTTGGTGCAGGCGCGGCTAAAAGAAATTTTTATAGCAGCCCAATAGAAATGCGCCTGTTTTAAAAATGTGGGAAAATGTAACAAGCCCCAATAAAGCAAATAACTACTTTCACGCCCCATGTATGCCGTCATTGATGTAGAAACCACCGGAGGCAGCCCATCGGTAGATAGGGTGATTGAAATTGCTGTGTTTGTGTATGATGGTGAAAGGATAACCGAGGTATACTCTACTCTGTTAAACCCCAAACGGCCTATTGACCCCTACGTAACCAAGCTCACAGGCATTACCGATGAGATGGTCAAAAACGCACCTTCGTTTGAAGACATTCATGAAAAGGTTCTGGAACTAACTCATGAAAATATTTTTGTGGCCCACAACGTCAAGTTCGATTTTGGCATGATACGCCAGGAGTTTAAACGTTTGGGTATAGATTTTAACCGTAAGCAGTTAGATACAGTGAATTTGGCTCGTAAGGTTATGCCCGGCTTTCAGTCATACAGCCTGGGTAATATTTGCGATAGCCTCGGTATTCATATTGTTGACCGCCACCGGGCAGCCGGAGATGCCGAAGCAACCGTTAAATTGCTTGAGTTGATTTTGAGTAATCAGGCAGCTGCCAGGTATATTGAAATAGAGATAAACCACGGCATAGATGTGGACTTACTGCCACCATATTTATCGAAAGCGGAAATTGAAAAACTGCCCGAAGATGCCGGTGTGTTTTATTATAAAGATGAGTTGGGAAAAATACTTTATCTCGATGGCTCCAAGAACATTCGCAAAAAAGTAATCACCGATTTTTCAAAGCCAGCCGATTCGCCCGATAAGAAACGCATGTTTGAGCTGATGCGAAACATTGACTACGAATTAACGGGCAATGAGTTGACTGCTAAATTGCTGGCACACCGCGAGCTGAAAACCCATTCTCCTGAGTTTAATAAGAAGCCGAAGGCACATCTTTTTACACATGGCATATTTATTGGCTACGATGAAGATGGCTTTGCTCAACTCAAAATTCATCCGCTCGATTGGATGGAGGGCGAAGTAGTGCTTCGTTTCTCGTCTAAATCTGCCGCCAATAAAATTATGACCAAACTGATAAAAGACAACAGTTTACATCAGTGGTTTGCTCTCCGGTCGCGCTTAAAAGAAAATGGCATTGACCCGAAAGGATTGAAAAGCTATAATCTTCATATTGAGAAGGCTGCTAAGAAGTATTTGTATCGTCAGTCAAACTTCTTTGTTGTTTGCGGAGGAATTCATCCGGATGAGCATGCGGCTATCTGGATAGAAAATAATGTTTACAAAGGCTACGGGTATTTTAACCCGGAACTGACACAGGCCAACCCCGAAAATCTTCGTGAAGTAATTAAACCGGATGAAGACGATATGGAGGTGCAGAAAATAATACGCTCACATTTACGCAAAATGAAAAGCGCCAAAATTATTTCATACTAGGTTCGGGCTTATAATAATCGTAAAGGTTTGGCAAAGGCAAATCCATTATTGATGCCATACATGGGGTTAATCACCATAACGGCAACAATCTCATACCACTTAAATCCATTTCGGCTCATCAGTTTAGTCAGTTGATGAAAGCTTTCTCCCAACAATATTCCTGCTAAAGGAGTTACAATTAAATCCTGTGCACTGGGCTGTTCGCTGAAAGATTCAAAGCCGTATTCCCATAGTAAAACGTGTCCTAAACAGAATAAGGAAGATTGCCATACTCTGGCATTTTGTGAACGTACCGCATTATACATGTAAGAACCCATAAACGGGTGACCGAGATAGTTTATGCTCCAATGATCTTTATCAAATACCGGAGGGCTGGTATAGGCTCGTTTAAAGTTTGCACGCATTTCAGCTGCCGATGGGTCTTTCCAGTTGCTATAGCTTTTAGGTAAAGCAAAAAGCAACAAAGTACTAACGGCTTCAAAACTCAACACGCACACACTTCCCCGCAAAAACTTTCTGCCAAACAGAGCCTGTTCATTTCTTAAAATCAGTTTTGCGCTCAGGCTATCCCGGTAGGGCTTATAGGTTTGCCAGGCTTTAATTCTACAAGCAGCAGTAGAATCTTTCTCAACGGCATAAGCTACATTGCTTAGCAGCAGGCATGTAAAAAGAAGAAGGGCGTACCTATCTAGGTATTTCATAGACACAAAGAAGAAACAAATCAAGCATCGGTTGAAAATGATTAATGTCAACCGGCTTAGATATATGGCGCCCGATTAAATTCAACAATTATATTTGGCGCATAAAAATTACGAGTATGCTAAATATTGTGTTGTTCGGTCCTCCGGGAAGCGGCAAAGGAACTCAGGCAGCTAAACTGGTTTCTACTTATAATCTGATACATCTTTCTACCGGTGATATTTTTCGGGCTAACATAAAAGGTGAAACCGACCTGGGTAAGTTGGCCAAAAGCTATATGGATAAGGGCCAGCTAGTACCCGATGAAGTTACCATTGGAATGTTAGAATCAGAAGCCACTAAGTATGCCGGTGCCAACGGATTTATATTCGATGGTTTTCCGCGCACCATAAAGCAAGCGGAGGCTTTAGATAAATATCTGGCCACACGCAATGCTTCTATTACTATGATGCTTTCACTCGAAGTGCCTGAAGAGGAGTTAAAGAAAAGACTGCTGTTAAGAGGAAAAGATTCCGGCCGTGCAGACGATCAGGATCCGGCCGTTATTCAAAACCGCATTGACGTATATCATCGTGACACGGCACCCGCTAAAGAATTTTACACCAGTCAGCAAAAATACTATGGTATACAGGGCGTGGGTGCTATCGATGATATTTTCAATGCACTCTGTGTGCAGATAGATTCGGTTATTAAAAAATAACCGTCCGCAGCACTCAATGCTTAGCCTGCGTAGATAATACTACCTTTAACTTTTCAATTTATTATTCCTCAACGTGGCTTCAGAAAACTTTATTGATTACGTAAAAATATTTTGCCGTAGTGGCGATGGCGGGCCGGGCGCCTCTAGTTTCAGACGAGAGAAGTTCATACCTAAGGGCGGGCCGGATGGTGGAGATGGTGGCAGAGGGGGTCATATTATACTCAGGGGCAACTCGCAGTTGTGGACTATGCTTCACCTGAAATATCAAAAACATATACTGGCCGATAACGGAGCCAAGGGTATGGGGGCACTCAGCAGTGGTAAACAGGGTGCCGATAAAATAATTGAAGTGCCTCTTGGCACCGTAGCTAAAGATTATGAAACCGGTGATGTGCTGGGCGAAATTCACGAAGACGGACAGGAAATTATTTTGCTGGAAGGAGGAAAGGGTGGACGAGGTAATAACCACTTCAAAACAGCTACTCTGCAAGCACCTACTTATGCACAACCAGGTATTACCGGAAAGGAAAGCTGGATTATTCTGGAACTTAAATTGCTGGCCGATGTAGGTTTGGTGGGATTTCCGAATGCGGGTAAATCAACACTGATTTCTGCCGTATCAAATGCCCGCCCCGAAATTGCCGATTATCCGTTTACTACACTTACTCCTAATCTGGGTATTGTCAGTTATAAAGGCGGAAGAAGCTTTGTAATGGCAGATATTCCCGGCATAATAGAAGGTGCTGCCGAAGGCAAAGGATTAGGACTTCGCTTTCTTCGCCACATTGAACGAAACTCTATTCTGCTGTTCATGGTACCTATTGACAGCAATGACATTGTTCATGATTACCAGGTGCTTCTTGCCGAGCTGGAAAAATATAATCCGGAGTTGCTGACAAAGGATAAAATACTGGCTATTACCAAGTGCGATTTGGTAGATGAAGAACTTCGTAAAATGATTGAAAAAGACATTAAGAAGAAGCTCAAAGCTTTCGATAATGCACCACTACTTTTTATTTCAGCGGCTACTCAATCAGGTATTGATAAGCTGAAAGATGCCATTGTAAAAGGCATTGATAAGAAGAGTTAATCACTTTGTTCAGGCTATTAAGCAACTATTTTGTCATCGTCTAACCACAACACACAGAACTGGATATTACTGGCTCTGCTTACGCTTATCTGGGGCAGTTCGTATATTCTTATTAAGAAGTCTCTTATCGGGTTTTCGGCTGTTGAGTTGGCTCTGCTTCGTATCAGCATTTCTTTTTTGGTATCTACCCCATTTGCTATTCAGGCTTTGCGTAAAGTGCCGCGAAATAAATTTTTGACTGTAGCTCAAACCGGATTTTTTGGCAGTGGTGCCCCGGCATTTCTTTTTTCTCTGTCAATGACCAAAAGCGGTAGTGCGGTCAATGGCATTCTCAACTCTCTTTCTCCTTTATGGACGCTAATTATAGGCTACTACATTTTTAAAGTTTCTATTTCTAAACAAAAAGCAATGGGTGTGATCATTGGTTTTTTAGGAGCGCTTATTTTAGTTCTTGGCAAAAGCGGAGGAGGTTTTGAAATAGACCTGTTGTATAGTTTCCTGCCAGTAGCAGCTACCTTTTGCTACGGGCTTAGTACCAACATAACCAAGCAGAATCTGCAAAACCAAAACCCTGTTTATACTACTGCGCTGGCCATGAGTATGATAGGCATACCATCCGTCTCAGCCCTGTTTTTTACCGAGGCACCTGCCAAGATAATAGCCGGTTTAGTTTGGCAGCCATTTTTGTGTACTGTTATATTGGCAGTTTTCGGTACGCTCATTGCCTGGATGCTTTTTTACCGTTTAGTACAACGCACCGATGCATTGTTTGCGGCCAGTGTTACTTACCTTATTCCCGTAGTGGCCATTTCGTGGGGATTGATGGATGGTGAAACACTCTCTGTTATTCAAATAGGCGGCATGTTACTTATCTTGACAGGCGTTTATTATACCACCACAACACAGAAAGTTACATCTTAGTTATCCAAGATCTATTTCCCTTCCTGTTTTCTAATCAATCAATCGATTGGCTAGCTGTCTTTTTATCCTGCTTCCTAATTTGCATCTTTATGCCTGATTAAAAAGCAGAAATATGCAGTGGAAAGGAAGACGCGAAAGCGATAACGTAGAAGATGTGCGGGGCGGTGGTAAACGCGGATTGGCTATTACCGGAGGAATAGGCACCATCATTATAGTGGTGTTGGGTTTACTAATGGGTAAAGGGCCTTTTGATATATTGCACCAGGTAGCTAATCAGCCGGCAACTTCAACTGAGCAGATACCGGCCCCAAACAATCCTGCCGAAGATGAAGCCGCCAGTTTTGTTAAAGTAGTATTGGCGGATAATGAAGATGTTTGGCATAAAATATTTGAAGAGCAGGGCATGCAATACAAAGAACCGAAACTGGTTTTGTTCAGCGGAGAGGTACAAAGTGGCTGTGGCGATGCCAGCAGTTCTATGGGTCCGTTTTATTGTCCGGGCGATGAAAAGGTATACATTGACTTAAGTTTTTACAACGAGTTGAAAGACCGCTTTAATGCCCCAGGAGACTTTACAATGGCTTATGTTGTGTCGCATGAAGTAGGCCACCACATTCAGAATTTGCTGGGTATTTCTGATAAGGTGCATCAAATGCGGGAACGTTTAAGCGAAGAAGAATACAATAAGCTCTCAGTAAAACTTGAATTGCAGGCCGATTTTCTGGCTGGTGTATGGGCACATCATGCGCAGCAAATGAAAAATATTCTGGAGGAAGGAGATATTGAAGAGGCATTGAATGCTGCCAATGCTATTGGTGATGATCGCCTGCAGAAACAGGCTCAGGGTTATGTAGTGCCTGATGCGTTTACGCATGGCACTTCGGAACAACGGATGCGTTGGTTTAAAAAGGGATTTGACTCAGGAGACATTAATCAGGGCGATACGTTTGGTGCAAAGAGTCTTTAAACTTATTTACCACTCCTAAAATCTTTCATAGTAAACCATTTGCGTCTGATAGCAAAAATGCTGAGTATCGAAGCAAACACAAACATACCTATAACCACCTCCCAAAAACCGTAAGGGTCATTTGCTCTTGGTATATTAATAAAGTTCATGCCATATAAACTGGCTACAAAGGTTAACGGCAGCAATACAAATGAAACGCTGGTGAGCGTTTTCATAACGTTATTCATTTTATGCGATTGCAGGGAGTAGTATAAATCCATTAGTGAAATGAGCTGCTCACGCAAAAAATCAAGTTCTTCTACATTCCGCACCATGTGGTCGTGTAAATCACGCAGATAATACTTGTTATCTGCTTCAAAATATTCTATCTCATTCCGCATCAGGTTGGTAATTAAGTCACGCACAGGCACAATATGTTTGCGCATATACAATACGTCACTTTTTAATTGTTGCATAAGCACTAACTGAGAGTCGTGTGGATTTCGAAAGATTTCATGTTCCAGTTTTTCTACTTTTTCTTCTACACCCTCTATCACAAAAAAGTACTGGTCTATAATAACATCCAGTAGCATATAAAGTAGGTAATCTTCACCTTTCTTGCGCAGATTACCTGAGTTGTTTATCAACTTATCGCCAATTAGTTTCTTAAAAACGCCAAAGTCCGTTTCGCGAAAAGTGAGCAACATATTGTTGCGCAATACCATGCTTACCTGCTGGTCCTGCACCTCACCGCCAAGAATAGAAAACATCCGAAGCACCACGTACAGATGGTCATTGTAGTCTTCCATCTTAGCCCGTTGGTTTGGGTTCAAAATATCTTCTGCTACCAGCGGGTGAATGTGAAATAACTCAGTGGCCTGCTGAAGCATCTCTTTATCTTCTATGCCCAGAATATTGATCCAGTTAACATGGCCGTCCTGATCATTTGCAGCACACTTTTTAAGTGAGGCATTTTCTTCAAAAATACACTCGTTACTATTGTAGTGGTAGAAGTAGATTTTACTTTTAGTAACTGTCACACAGAATAATTACTGCTAATAACAGGATTTATCACGAAACAAAAAACTCTACATTCACACCCGATGGAGAAAATAAGCAGCATTCAGAACCCGCGGATAAAAAATCTGAAAAAACTGGATAAATCTTCAGAGCGCAAAGCACAGAATTTAATTTTGATAGAGGGGCTGCGCGAAGTAATTCTGGCACAACGAGCCGGATATCAGATTGAAACAGTTTTTATTTGCGCAGAAATTTTAAAAACAACCGAAGACTATTCCATAAAAGAACTGAAGCGTTCCGAAAAAGAAATACCGGTAATTGAAATTACCGAATCGGTATATCGCTCGGTTGCTTACCGCGATTCTACAGAGGGTATTTTAGCTACAGCCAGACCGAAGAGTCACACACTTGAACGTTTAAATTTGAAAGAAACCCCATTGATACTGGTCATTGAGGCAGTAGAGAAACCCGGCAATCTGGGTGCTATGTTACGCACGGCCGATGCGGCCGGTGCCGATGCCGTAATTATCTGTGACCCGAAAACGGAGGTGTATAATCCCAACGTAATTCGCTCGGGTGTGGGCACTGTGTTTACCAATCAGATTGCCATTTGCGAAACCCATGAAGCCATTCGTTTTTTAAAGGCAAAGAAGATTATCACCTATGCTGCTGAGTTGACGGCAGTACATTATCATTTCCAGAAAAACTTTACCCAGCCAACTGCTTTAGTTGTGGGAACCGAGGCTACCGGATTGAGCGAAGAATGGATGACCGCAGCAGATGAGCATGTTAAAATTCCGATGTTGGGATACATTGATTCTTTAAATGTAAGTGTGAGCGCGGCAGTGCTTTTATTTGAGGCCGTAAGGCAACGGCAAATACAATAGTTAAAATGGATAACCCCCAGAATAAAGATGCATATGCGGCACTAAAAATAGCTGCATTCAGAAATTTTCAGCTTTCGCGTTTCATGCTCACGTTTGCGGTTCAAATGGCTGAAACAATCATTGGTTGGAAAATTTACGAGTTAACTCATGATAAGCTCGCTCTTGGTTTGTTAGGTTTAAGTGAGGCATTGCCTTTTATACTTACCTCTTTATACAGCGGTCATGCGGCCGACACATTCAACCGATATAAAATTGCGCGGAGTACCATTATCGCCATTGCACTTTGTTTTGCCGCTGTTGGGTTTATTATGAGCGGTGATTCGGCTGTTCTTTTACAATATGGTCCTATGCCTGTTTATATAATCATAGGTTTTAGCGGAATTGCGAGAGGTTTCATGGCACCGGCTTACCAAAGCATATTTCCTCAATTGATACCTCGCCACTTGTATGCCAATGCTGCAACATGGGGAAGTAACACCTGGCAAATCGCAGCTGTATTGGGCCCTGCATTAGGCGGTTTGTTGTATGGCTACACAAATACAGAAACTGCATTTTCGGCAGCTGTGTTATTAATGATCATGTCATTTTTCATTTTTATGCAAGTGCCTGTTCAGCAAACGCCCCCGAAGGAAAAAACAGAAACTCTATATGAATCGCTCACCGCAGGTCTTCGATTTGTGTTTAAGAAACAAGAGATGCTTTCAGCCATTTCATTGGATTTGTTTGCTGTTTTATTTGGAGGCGCTGTAGCCTTACTGCCGGTTTTTGCCAGCGATATATTACACGTAGGGCCACAAGGGCTGGGAGTATTGCGTGCCGCTCCGTTTTTAGGCAGTGTATTAATGGGGCTTTTTCTGGCATATAATCCGCCTACTTACAATGCTGGCCGAAATTTGTTGATTGCCGTAACCGGTTTTGGTTTGGCCACTATTGCCTTTGCTTTTTCCGAAAACTTCATGCTTTCATTTGCCATGCTTTTTCTAACCGGGGCATTCGATAATGTAAGTGTAGTTGTTCGGCAAACCATTTTACAGGTAATGACGCCCGATAATATGCGCGGCAGGGTGAGTGCTGTAAACCAGATTTTCATTTCATCCTCCAACGAAATTGGCGCTTTCGAAAGTGGATTGGCAGCTAAGTTGATGGGTACTGTGCCCTCAGTAATTTTTGGAGGATGTATGACATTGGTAGTGGTAGCAGGCACATTTGTATTTGCACCAAAAATGAGAAAGCTGAAAATGTAGTCAGCTCTTTAGGGCCTTATTCAGCAAATCACCATATAGCTTCATAATGCCGGTTTGCAGTGATTGTAATTGTGTTTCAAAATTGGCCATCACCCTCTTTCCGCTCTTATGGCGAATTACTTCATTTAACAACATAAATACTTTGCCATATTCAATCACCATTTGGTCTTGTGGCTTAGAGCCTAAAAACTTTTTGTTTTTGCGCAGTAAGGAAGTGGCAGTGTCTAGGTCGTTGGTTAAAACAAAATAAATATTGTGTACCATGCGCTGCAGAATATCACCTAAAAAAGTAATCTGTGTTTTATCCCACTGCTGACCACGTTGCAGATAGTAAGCAGCTTTGGCAAAGTCATTTTTCTGCATATACAGAATAGTGCAGGTACGCTCAATGTCAAAATTCAGACTCTCTTCCGGAAATTTATCCAATCTTGGAATTAAGTCGGCCCGAAGAATTTCTTCGGCCTCTTCCAGTTCGTGATTGATGATGGCAATAATGGAATGCATGAGCGGGTGATACAAATTGCGCATTAACTGAGGCCGGTATTTTTTGAACGCATCTCGATACATTTGAAGTGATTCGCGGAAAAAGTTACCCTGACAATAAGCGCTGGATAACTTGGTAAGAACGTAAATTTTATAGTTATCGCCCAGGTCTTTCTTACACAAATCAAATTCACGTAAGGCATTTTTTAAGCTATCCAGCCAGCCCTCGAAATTGTGCGTGTAAAATTCGTAGTAGCTCGCATAGCTCAGCCAATAGAAAAACCATACCGCGTGGTATCTTTTACCCTGAAGCCGCCCTCCCCATTTCTCAAGAGTAGAAGTTACAACAGGCTCGTAATCTTTCATGTTGCCATTGGCAGAGTTGTAAAAGATAGTGTTCCAAAAGGTCATTATCTCAATTTCAAAAACCACTTCTTGCGATGGTCTCTTCAATTCCGCCAGATATTTTTTACCGTACTTTTCAGCAATTTCTGTTTTACGAATGGTAATGGGTAGTCGTAGCGATATACCAAAAACTACCCGAAATAAATTGGCTAATTTTTTACTGTCTTGCTGTTTGACATATTTACGCTCACGCATTCGCGCCTCATGAAGCAGGTGGTCATACAATCCTTTCTCCCACAGCATGTAAAGAACCTTACTATCCTCTCCACCGGTATGGAGAGCATAGCATTTATCGAGAAGCACCGAGTTCATTTTATCGAAATGAGCCTTGGTCATTTTTAATTCCTGCTGCAGGGCGGCATCCGAGAAATTTTTTTGGGCAACAAACCAAACCGTTTTAATAAACGCATCATGTTCGCGGTCTGTAAACGCAATTTTTTTTAGCGATGAAATTTCATCGTCCTTTAGTGTACGCAAAAAATCGGAAAGCAAACTCATTGTAAAAACATAGATAACAAACCCGAACAGCGAATCAAACTAGAATGCTGTTTTTTTCCAAAGTTTTGTACGTCCGCTTGGAGATGTAGCAACCAGATTGTAATTCTTTTGAATAGATAAGTTAAATGCTTCGCGCTCATTCATACACCAGGTAACAACATAATCTATTTTGTAACCACATTCCGTTTTTTCAAAACCGTTGAGATTAACCCATTGCGGGTTCCCTTCAATATCACCAAGCAGCTCAAACGAATTGCACGCCTGTTTCCATTGCACCGGAAACCAAGAGGTGGTAGCTTCATAGTTAGCGAAATTAATGAGTGGCTTAAAAGCTCCTGCATAATCAAAGGCATGTTGAAACTGATGCCGGTAAACATTAATCGGTAGTCCAGAATCATCCTGCCCGCCATGCGAAAAACTAAGCGGAAGTATGGTAACGTGTGCGGGGATTTTGTTTAACACAGACAGGTAATCTTTCACGCCTTCAGCGCTTTTTTGTTGGTAGGGATATCGAATAAATATTAGACCAACAAAGATGAAAATACCCAGCAGCGCAAAACCATAATTAATCACCCTGGGAATGTTTTGTACACTCAGCCATACGAGCAATAGCAGCCAACCTATCCACGACATACGGCCAATCCAGAAACCCGCCAAAAACAGCGGCTTAGGTTGCAGAAAATAAAGCAGCGTAAAAAGTGCGGCAGCTATTATAAATCCATCTGGCCCGCCAAGAGCACGCTTGTTTTTAATTTTTAAAACAACAGTGGTTGCTGTTCCAAACAGCAGAGTTGCTGCAATTAATGAGGTAAAGAAAAACTCGGTTTTGTCACCCCATAGCACCAGCATTTCTAACCGAACAAACGCTTGCCAAAGTCTTTGAATTGTCTCCGGATAGTATTGTGCCTCTGCCGAGTGGGTTTGTATAAATAGTAAAGAGAACAGAGTAGGCAATAGTCCGGAAATAAAAGGGGCTAACCAATGTTGTAACAGTTTAGCAAAAGAAGTTCGTCTGTATGGTAGCAGGCTGTCCATGAGTTCAGCCAGGAAAATACCACCCAACACACCTCCAATAATAAACCAGCCGAAAATATGAGTAAGGTATACCAGCAAGGAAAGTGGTAGCAGATAAACTAGTTGCTGCCAAATTTTTTTACTCCTGTTTTTTTTCCAACAGCCAATAAAAAGGAAGGCAAAAGCTATGCTGAAACAGAAATTATAAAACCCGTAGTAGAAGACAAAATGAAAGACAAACGGAAAAATAAGAAGTGATATAAAACTGATTCGGGTAGTAAACTGTTTAACTAAAAAGAGAAACGAAATAGGAAACATCACTACATAGATGGAAACCAATACCTTTTCGGCAAGCACAGGGTTTAAAAATGTTTGAAGCAAGAGGAGTGATGCATGTGTAAACCAGTTTGGGAAAAACGAAAGGGATATTTCATAGAAACGAGAATAAAAATCCATGTTTTCACCGCGCAGATAATCGAGCAGAATTTTTGAATTGTAAACGTGGGTTGGACCATCGGAGGTTAGAAAGAATTTTTGCCCCCATATGTATGTCAGGCCCAATACAAGTAATAGTCCAAACAGAATATTGTAAAGAGAAAAGAGTTGCTTTTTCACTTGGCCGAAGAAAGTGAATATAGACGATAGTAAAGTAGTGAAAAAAGTCCCGGGTTCATCCAACAGCCCCGGGACTAACATGGCAACAAAAATTTAGAACAAAATGAGCTGAGAGTTGATTTTACGTTTTTCTAATTCCGACTGCATTTTTCGGATAAGGCCCGGCATTTTTAAATTGTAAAAAAGAGTTGAACTATAAATGGTTTGCAGGTCATCATTATCGAGTGTTTGCAGATAATCGGTCACCGTTTTTTTAGGGCCGTTAATAAGGTTGTATTTAAAATGGTTCATAGCTATAGGGTTTAAAAATCAGATAGTACTGGTTGGGCGTACACGGCTTACAAACAGCAGTTCGTTAAGAGGCGTTTCATTTTCGGTAAATGGAACTTCTAGTAATATACTCTCCGCTTCAAAAACCTGAGTAATTCCAAACAGGTCTATCAGATTGATGCTTGCAGGAACTTCATGCGGAACAACAAATAAATTTTCTATGCACCACAGTATTTCAATACCTGTTTGGTTGCTGCTCAGTAAAAGCTGTAAGTCATTTCGCGAAATCACATACTGTGTTTCTGAAAAAGACTTATCGTTTTGGAAAAAACCGAAAAGAGATATTTCATTTTTAGAATAGAATACAATTTCATTCACGTAAACTTCACGCCTACTCAAAATGGTGTTTGTTACATAACTCATATTGCTTGTTTTAATTACAAAAGCAAAGGTGAGCCGCCTGCGCGCAATGTATTTGCGCACTAAAAATATATTTGGATATTGCTGCTCTAAAGCACAAAATCTCTATGCCTTTAAACCGCGATGCATATACCCGGTACCGCTTAATTGATATCCGGTTACGCAAAAAACCATACCCGCATCTGGATGAATTATTAGAGTATATAAAAGACAAGATTGATAAACCGGTATCCAGGCGTACCGTGCAGTTAGACCTACAGGAGATGCGCTACAGTCAAGCATTAAATTTCTGTGCGCCTATCGTTTACAACAAGCAGGAAAAAATATACCATTATAGCGACCCCGATTATTCTATTCATAACCTACCCGTCAGCTCCGATGAACTTAACGGGCTCGATTTTGCCATCAGCATACTCGACCAGTTTAAACATTTACCGGCCATCAAAGAGTTTGAAGAGGCCATTAAACGTATTGCCTCTACCGTAAAATTGAACAAAGAGGCAAGAGGAGGTAGTGACCACATACAATTTGACAAACCCTTTGTGGTAAAAGGAATAGAGTTTATTGAACCTATACTCAAAGCCATTTCAGAAAAAAGAGTATTGAAATTTACATATCAGAAACACGGCAGTGATAGTACTTCGCAAAATACGCTCGAACCCTATTTAATTAAAGAGGCCAAAAACTTTTGGTATGTCATAGGCCGCAGAACCAACAAAGGCGAAACAAAAATTCTGACCTTTGCCTTAGACCGTATAGTAGACCTGCAGCTAACCGATGAATACTATAAGGAAGAAGAAATAGACAAAAAGAACTTTTTCAAAAATGTAGTAGGCGTTACTTTAGGAGAGGGCAAACCGGTAAAAGTGCTGTTATCTTTTACACCAATGCAGGCAAAATATATAAAAACCATCCCCATACATCACTCACAAAAAGTAGTTAAAGATACCGATAAGCAAACCGTAATTAGTTTAGAACTGGTGCTTAATACGGAGTTAAAAATGCAAATACTTAGCTATGGTGAAAACGTGCGCGTATTAAAGCCCGAACACCTGGCCAACGAAATTTATGAAACAGCGAAAAAATTGATTGTGCTCTACGAGTAATTATAAAGCAGTTTTAACCGCAACCCCCATCTGATTCAGCTTACCACCATCAAACCAACAAGATAAAATATAGTTAGCATATTCATATTCACAGTAACCCGAGTTATAGCTAACAATAGGTTTGCCCAACAGGCGCTTCACATCGCTCGATGTCATTCCAAACTTAAGGTTGTTGGGAAGCTTACCAGTAAAACTGCCGTAAACAGCACTGCCGTTGTAAAGATGAATTTCGTTAAGCGCGCTGTTTTTCAAAATCAATTCTATACCTGCTTTAGAAAGATAATGAGCATCATTAGCCATCTCGCATTTATAATTGGCTTTTAAATCTTTTAACTCCATGCTGGTAGAGTTTTTTCCTAAAAAATAAACCAATACATCTCCTTCGTAATTGCTTCCGGTTTGTGCAAATACAGTCTGGGTTAAAAACATCATTAAACCCAGTATTGCATTCAATATATGTTTGGCCATCATACAAGTTGTATTTTGTGGCATAAAGATACAAGTGTTATTGAAATAAAAACAATTTATAATAGCGATATCAGATTCCGTTTCAAAAATCTTTTACATTTATGGGGTTGTAAAATTAAGCTGTATGAAAAAAAATAAACCTATTGCGGGCTACCATTTACTAATGATTCTATCGGCAGTAGATGGCAAGTTTTCTATTAAAGAAGATTTGGTAATTGAGAGATGGCTGGAAGAAGAAATGCCTCTGCGCGTAAACCTCGATAAAGAGACCGAGGCACTCAGTGCCCTTAAACAGGAAGACTATATGATACATTTTCAAAAATGCATGGCCGATTTTTACGAAGACAGCACCGAGCAAGAGCGCAATGCATTTATAAAATATGCCATTGAGTTAGCTCAGGCCGATAAACGTATTACCCCCGAAGAAAACATCTTTATAAATGAACTGTTTAATGAATGGACCGAAACATCCATAGATTAACGGCATGACTCTTTCAAGTGCCATTGGTTTTTCAGGAGTATTTGTCCTCTTAATCGCTTTTTTACTGAACCTGCTCAAAGTGCTGAGCTTTGAAAGCCGTATTTATCTATTCATGAATCTGGTGGGCGCATCTTTAGCATGTGCAGCTTCTATAATGATTCATTACACCCCCTTTATTATTCTCGAAGGCGTTTGGTCTCTGGTTTCTTTGCTTAGCCTGATTCGGGTGTTCATCAGCAAAACCTAAACTAAATCAAAAAGTTACCATTCTCGTAAATCTTTACTCCATCGGCAATTATCTGTCCGCCATTTTTCATATCCGTAATCATGTCCCAGTGAACGGTACTTTCATTTTTACCTCCACACTGTTTGTAGCTTTGTCCAACAGCCATATGTATGCTTCCGCCAATTTTTTCATCGAACAGAATATTGCGGGTGGTCCGCTGAATGTTGTAGTTAGTGCCAATAGCCACTTCGCCCCATTTACGGGCACCTTCAATAGCAAACACTTTGTCTAATACATCTTTCCCCTCCTCGGCATTCCACGAAACAACCTCTCCGTTTTTCACTTCCAGCGTAATACCAACAACATCTTTACCCATGTAAATAGTTGGATAACTAAAGTATACCCTACCGTTTACGCTATCCTCCACCGGTGCCGAAAAAACCTCTCCGCTGGGCATATTGGCCCGGCCATCGCTGTTAATCCAGGTTCTGCCTTTTACCGAAAACGAGATATCTACCTGCGGGCCTACGTATTGTATTTGTTCCGCCTTGTTTAAATAATCTACATACCCCTGTTGTTTCTGACGCACTTCCAGCCACTTGGCCACCGGGTCTTCATCAAAAAGATAGCATGATTGATACACAAATTGCTCATACTCCGCTAAACTCATTCGGGCATCATCGGCCCCGGCCTGTGTAGGATATTGACATAAACACCTCCGCATAGAACCGTTACCAATCCGCTCAAAGTATATTTTATTAATCTCCTGCTGCGCTTGTTGCAGCAATTTAAATTTTGTCTCATCTGCTGGTTCGCTTTCGCCATCTCCTTTTTCAAACGGGGCGCGGATGTTTAAATAGCAATCAAAGGTTTCCATAATATGCTTCTTCATCGGATTAACCCAACACAACTGATGCTCTTCGCCATACTGTAACGCAAGTTCACCCAAGCCGGACATTTCAATATTCACTACCGGAATTCCACCCGCTAGGTATACCTCTTTCGCAACTTCACGCAACAGGTCTTCAGCCAGGGAGGTAGAGTTGATATACACCTTATCATTTTTCTTTACTGCCAAGCAATAGTTCACCAATAGTTTCGCATACTTTTCTCGAACTGAGTTAGACATAGAGTTTGTTTTTTTGCGTGGTGAAAATAGAAGAAGTAAGATATTTCAAAATTTGAGAGCTAATAAACATGAAACAGTACACTACCAACCGAATCGAATCCCGAAAATCAAAATGGATGCGATGGATATTTAATTATTGGCCTTGTATATGGTGCAGTGGCGGGCGGGTAGAATTTATCTCCTCAGACTTTCAGGAGGTGCATGTAAGCCTGAGTCTTAATACCAGAACAAAAAACCGTGTAGGAACAGTTTTTGGTGGTAGCATATATAGTTCTGTAGACCCCTACTATATGTTGATGTTTATGGAAGTATTGGGTAAAAATTATGTGGTGTGGGATAAAGGGGCATCTATGAAATTTGTTCGACCCATTACTAAGCACGTAAAGTGTCGCTTCTTAATTTCAGATGAAATGGTAAAAGAAGTAAAGCACCATATTGAATTGCGAGGAGAGTATTCGTTTGATCTTCCATTGCATTACGAGGATGATGCAGGAAAGGTATATGCTATGTTTACTAAATCAATTTATACAGCCAGCAAGGATTTTTATAAAAAGAAGCAGGCAGAAAAGGAGAAGAAAAATCTATCTTAGCCTCGTAAGCAGCAGCCATGAAAAACCGTCTTCTTCAGTTATTAAATGTAAGGAATGATGAAGCGTGGTTGGTTACAAACCTCTTTTGGCTTCAGTTTTTTCAAGGAGTAGGGGTTGCCGTTTTTAATACGGTTGCCTTCGCGCTTTTTCTGGAAAGGTTTGATGTGTTGGAGCTTCCCAAAGTATATCTTTTCTCTGCATTACTTCTTTGGTTGGCCGGTTTTGTTTATAGCAAGGTGGAGCATAAGTTGCCTGTTAAAAAGCTGGTGCCCGCCATTATTCTTTTTGTAGCCGTCAGCATTATTTTTTTACGGGTAGAGTATTCATCTATGAACAGTTCAATATTTCTGTTTGTGATGTTTAGTTGGTACTATGTTATTTATCTGCTTACCAATTTAGAATTCTGGGGTTTAGCCGCATTGCAGTTTGATATTCGTCAAAGCAAGCGGTTGTTTGGAATGATAGGTGCCGGTGATATTCCCGCCAAGCTGATTGGATATTCGGCTGTGCCTATATTGATTAAATTTTTCAGCAGCGAGAATATGCTCATTCTTTCCGCTGTATCTATTCTGTTTTCGCTCGTTTTTTACTATCGGCTTAACAAGGCTGGAAAAATGGATGTGCACGTTGAGCATGCACACAACCACGCCTCAAACCATGAACACGCCACAGAGAGTATTCGCGATATTGTAAAAAGTTTTTTCGGTAATAGGATGATTGCCTTTGTGGCGGTCTTGTCTTTTATAGTTGTTACCTGTGTAACAGTAATCAGCTTTTCTTTTTATTCCGAAATAAAACACGAAGCACATACCGATGAACAGCTAGCCGGATTTATAGCCATGTTTTATGCGGGTGGAAGAGTGTTTGCCATTTTTATTCGACTCATACTAACCGGCCGACTGACGAACACACTTGGCACTAAGGGCTCTTTATTGGTTAGCCCCATTATACTGTTTGTGTTTTTGGTCAGTATTATTCTTCTTCCATTGTTTACACATGAACATCACGCGGTGTTGTATTTTTTTGGATTAATGGCCATTATCACTGAGGTGCTCAAGACCTCTTTGCAAGACCCCGTTTTCTTATCTCTTATGCAGCCGCTATCCAGTAGCCTTCGATTAAAAGGTCACACTATTGTAAAGGGAGTAATGGATCCATTTGCGTTAGCATTTAGCGGGTTTATGCTTTTTACACTTATAAAAGTGTCAGGCAAAGTTGACCTGTTTCTGTTGAGCTACCTTTTGTTTACTCTTCTTATTGTTTGGGTCATAATGATTTTTATAGTTGATAGAGAGTATGTAAAAACCTTGGTAACCGCATTGGACAGACGGTATTCTGTTGGTAATGAAATTGATTTGTCAGACGAAAAAACCCAGAAAGTATTATTGGATAAAATTTCGTTTGGGGAAAGAGGAGAGGCCATTTATATACTTAACCTGATTGAAAAGCAATATACGGATGACAAGCAGGACCTGGTTTTAAAAGCGCTTGAGCATCCTAGCCATGAAGTAAGAATGGAGGCGGTAAAACTTGCGGAGCGAAAACGAATAACAGCTACTCTTCCGCAAATCGGGAAAATTATTGAAGAGCGAACTGACTTGCAGCTTTTGCCTGAAGCTGTTAAGGCAATTTGTATGCTTCAGCCGGATGAATCTGAAACCGTAGATGTGTTTGTTGAAGATAAAGACCGTCAAATAATGAAATCGGCTATTGTCGGGCTTATGACCAGCGGAGGAATTAGTGCGATGGTTACAGCCGGACAAAAACTACTTCAGTTGATAGACTCTTCGCTATTTGAAGAGCGAAAAATTGCCGCAGAGATTATAGGCGAGTTAGGTGTACAGTCATTTTACAAACCTTTATTGGCTTTATTAAAAGACCCGGAAGAGCAGGTAGTAATAGCAGCTATTGCAGCTAGCGGAAAAGTGAGAAATGAACGATTGATTGTGCCACTAATGGAAATGTTTTTAACTCTAAAACATGAAAAGCAGGTTATAGATGCACTATACAATGCCGGAGATGTGGCGCTGAGTGAAATTAGCCATACATTGGCCGGTGGAAAAATAACCGTAAAACAACAGTCTAAGTTAATTCTGCTTTGTGGAAGAATAGGGACTGACAGTGCTACCAGAATTTTAGATGAATTGGTTTGGAAAACACCAAACCTGCGCTCAGATATTTTTCATGCCCTGCACTTATGCGAGTTCAAATCGCAACCGCATAATCAATCACAGCACATAGATTTAATGAATCAATATCTCTCTGCTGCCACCCGTATACTTTTTATGATTCAGGAGAACAATAAAAATTCAACGGCTAAAATTTTAACTGACGCCCTTCACCTGGAGCTGGAAGAGATTCAAAACTCTTTGTTGTTACTTTTTTCATTTGTATACGATAAAGAGAAAATGCTGAAAGCAAAAAGTGCCTTTCATATGAAGAAGAAGGAAACCATTGCCAACGCTATAGAGGTTATTGAAATTGAAGTGCCTAAAGAAATTTCACTCCGGTTCAACAAGATATTTGAGCCGGGTGATGTATTGCAAAAGTGTAATTCATTAAAGCTTGGTTTTAAAGAACAACTATCGTACGAAACAATAATCAATGAAATACTGAATGACACCAGCCATTATTATCATCGGTGGACTAAAGCTGCGGCTTTACATTCGGTCATTTTTTATAAGGGCACACAAAAGAAAAACTGGCTGGAAAAAGCAGGCCTGGAAAAAGATATATTACTTAAAGAAACAGCCGATAGAATTGCGGCAGAAATGAATTAAACTATGTCAGATAAACATCAGCAAGAGCAACGTTTGTTGTTAATTGAAAAGGTGCTTTTGCTCAAGTCACTTTCCATATTTGCCGAAACCCCCGAAACGGTGTTAGCCGAAGTGGCTGAAATTTTAGAAGAAGAGGAGTTTGAACAAGGACGAAACATTTTTCAGGCCGATGATGAAGCTCATTGTATGTATATTATTTTTAGAGGGGAGGTTCGAATACACAAGGGTGAGCACACGTTTGCTCTGTTAAAAGAAAATGATTTTTTTGGAGAACTCTCTATGCTGGATACAGAAACCCGTTCTGCCTCAGCAACGGCTAACTCTGAAACCTTACTATTAAAAATTGATCAGGAGCCTTTTTATGAGCTGATGGAAAGTCGCATAGAAGTAGCAAAGGGGATAATAAAAACACTTTGTAAGAGACTAAAGGCAATGAACGAAAAATCTGTGCAGCAGAAATAGGCTAGTCGTAAGCAGAAACTATTTTTTCAATAACCCCTAGGTGTTTTCTCTTTTCTTCCTCTCGGTTCTTTTTACAGAAGGGGGTGAAATAGTGATGGTTTTTTAAAAAATTCATTTGAATGATGTTCCACTGACGTTCACTTTCTACATTCAAATACAGTTTTATTTCTTCATACAGTGTGCGGCCAATTTTTTCAAATTGGTCTGTTCCAAGATATTCCAGGTCGGCATCTGCAATAATATATTCCAGTTTGGTGTTGGGTTTTTGTGGAATTTTGGTGGCCATAATCATACCGCAAATAACTTCAATATCTTTTTGGGTAAACCCAAATTGGGGTAAATCAGCTTTTGCCATTTCACAGCCAACCTCCTCATGGTTTTTATAGGTTTTGGTAAACCCGGAATCATGATACAATACGGCCACTTTAAGCAGCGTCATTTCATCAGCACTAATTTTTTCTTCTTCACCAATCATTTGAGCAGATCTCAATACGTCCAGAGTATGATGAATGCCATGATAATAGAGATCCTTAGGCAACTCCTGTTTCAGCTTTTCTAAAATAAAATCCTCTACCTCCTTGTATCTTTTCATCGAATAAAAATAAACGTCAAAAATAAGTTAGATAATCGCTTTTTCCACGAAATACATGTCTATTTCGCCTTTATTCTTCGCTTCTACTTTGCCCCGGTAAACACAGGCGAATTTATCTTTCACTAATTCGTACGTAGCTCCGGAGATATTAATTTTACCAGCCTCGCTTGATTGCTGCATCCGAGCTGCCATGTTTACCGTGTCGCCCCAAATATCGTACGCAAACTTGCGTATACCAACCACCCCAGCAATTAATTGGCCGGTATGAATACCAATTCGAAATTCGAAAGGCATTTTTCCTTGTGCTAAACGCTCTTTACGCAAATTATCAATTTCGTTCATAAATTCTAAAGCGGCTTGAACCACCAAATGAGGGTTTCCTTCGCTTTTAGTAGGGACGCCACCGGCACAAACGTAAGCGTCTCCAATGGTTTTAATTTTTTCTATGTCATACTTCTCAATCACTTTATCAAAGCGCTCAAAATAAGAGTCAAGGCCTTCAATCAAATCATCGGGAGAGAGCTGCTCGCTGATGGTGGTGAAGTCTTTTATATCAGCAAACAATACGGTCGCTTTAGAATAATTTCTTGCCTGAGTTTTACCATGCGCTTTCAACTCATGCATAATTTCTTCGGGAAGAATATTCAGCAATAACTCATCACTTTTGCGCTTTTCTTCCTCAATGATTTTATTTTTTTGCCCTAACTCACGAAGCGTTTTTTGACGGCCGACAAATAATACGCCTATCACAGACAAAAGGCTAAGAGAAATAGCGGCCACTATGATATATAAGTTGTTCTTAGCTTTTTGGGCACTCAACTCCAACTCCTGAGCTTTGAATTGCAAATCCTGGAACTCCTGTTCCTTCTTTAGCATTTTAACACTATCTTCTTGATGTAATAAAGCTTCCTGGATTCGTTTGTTTCTCATTTCAGAACTCATCAGAAGTCCTTCCGTTTCGCTTAGAAGTTTCTTAGCAGAATCAATTTTTACTTGCGTTTCGTTTAGCTCAGCTTTCTTTTTCTCAAGTTCAGCCTTCGCTCTTATGGCCTCGCTTTTAGCTGCCTGAGCTTCCTGACGAGATGACGCTATTTCAAAGTTCTTCTGCTGATTTTCCTGATTCAGTTTCTTAATTTCTTGTTGCGATGTTTGGTTGTTCCATTCATTTTGAAGCTTCTGTTCTTCAATCTGTTGTTGCTTCAGTAGCCTCAGCTCTTCTAACTGTTTCGCTTTGGCATCTGCTGCAGATTGGGCATTTACACCAAAATAAAACATCGAAAAAAACACAGTAAACAAAATGTTATTGTAAAGCATTTATAAGGAGTTTGACGTTTTTATGTTGTTATGAAAGTAGCTAATGCCCTGAGATTGACAAATTTACTTAGAAATATTCTTTAGGCTACGCCTTCTACAAAGTACATATCTATTTCACCCTTGTTTTTCGCTTCAATTTTGCCCCGATGCGTACAACGAAACTTGGATTTTACCAGCTCATATGTTGAGCCCGAAATATTAATTTTTCCTTCTTCGCCATGTTGTTCCATTCGGGCGGCTACGTTCACCGTATCTCCCCAAATATCATAGGCAAATTTACGAAGCCCGACAATGCCGGCAATTAGAGGGCCTGAGTGTATACCGATTCTTATTTCAAAAAATATCTCTCCTTTCCGGGCTTTCTCCTCTTTCACTTTCAACATAAAGGCCTGTATTTCCAATGCAGCGCTTACTACATAAAAAGCGTTATCGTGGTCAGCAATAGGTAAGCCGCCTACGCATAAATAGGCATCACCGATGGTTTTAATTTTTTCTATTTTATAGCGTGTAACTATTTCATCAAAATTGCGGAAGTAGAAATCTATTTCTGTTACCAATTGGTCCGGGGTCATTCGCTCAGCTGCCCCGGTAAAGTTTTTGATGTCGGCAAACAACACCGTTGCACGGTCGTAATTCTTTGCTTTGGAGTGTCCGTTTTCCTTTAATTCATTGGCTACTTCTGCCGGCAAGATGTTTAGAAGCAAATCATCAGATTTTCTTTTTTCGGCCGCAATCATTCTGTTATCTTTTTGTTTTTGGAAAAAAGCAAAAATGGCCAGAGCCGCAATAATGGCCAGCAAACCAATCCCGATAAGAGAAGCCTTTTTAACCAGTTTTTGACGGTCTAGCTCGGCATTCATTATAGCATCCCGTTTGGCCTGTTGTGCCTTGGCAATTTCACGCTCCTTTTCAAAGTTTGCCTGTAACTCCATTTGAGTTAGTTTTTTGGCTAACTCTTCGCTCTGCTTTTTTTGCGATAAGTCGTAGAACTGAATATGGTAATCAAGTGCTTTGGCTTTATCGCCTTTATAGAAATAGCAGTAATAAAGAACCTCACAGGCATCTTTTTGTAATGCTAGGTCATTTTTTTCCTTACCGTCTGCTAAACTGGTTCTGGCGAGGTCTATGGCGAGGTCATATTCTCGGTCTCCAAGCAATATCAAACTCATTAACAAACGGCTACCACTATAAGCTGCCGATGCGCCTGTTTGCTGAAACAACTCCATGGCCTGTTGAACATAGTTCATGGCTTCTTTAGAGTTTTTTTGTGAGTAGTATATAGCGCCCAATTGATGAAAACAATTCGCCTTGTTGTTCAGATTATTGGTTTCGTCTGATAACTGGATTGCTTCATTGTATTTTGTAATAGCATCCTCATAGTTACCCTTGTTAAAGGCGTGATTGCCGAGAGAAAGAGTAACTCCGCCATACCACTCTTTAAAATTGATTTCCTTGGCAGTAGCCAGCGATTGATTGTAAAACTCCAGCGCTTTTTCATCTTCGTTCAAAGATTCATATATGGTTGCCTTGCCATCCAGGCTTCGGGCTATATTCCTTTTGTCGTTAATACTTTGAGCTATTAATAAGGCAGATTGATATAAGTCAAGAGCTTTGCCATATTGTCCGTTACTTAGCTCAATGTTACCCAGCCAATATTTTGAGAATGAAAGATTAGATGAATCGGCTATTTTTTCGCTTAGTGTGGCAGCTTGATTGATGAGAATTTTTGCTTTGGCATAGTCATCAACTTTATAGCTGGCTACACCCATAATGGCCAATGCCCTAGCCTGCCCCTTTTTATAGTCTATATTTTCAGCGGTGTTTTTAGCTGCGGTTGCTGCAGCCATACTTTCTTTTGGGTTTTGGTTTAGTATACTTTCAGCCTGTTCGTTTGCTTGATCAATAGTTGCTGTAGTTTGGGCAAATGTCAGAAATGAAAAAAGCAAAAGCCCAACGCAAGAGTACAGTTTCCTCATAAACAAAATTTTTTTCAAGATATGTTTTATGTCTAAAACGTGCAAATTGCTGAAAAGATACTTCAGTTTTGTTTAAGGAAGTCGAAGGTAACTTTGGATTTCTTATGGTGATCTTTACCGGAGATTATGGCAGTCATAGAATGCCCCCCTTTCTTTTGGTAGGTAATCTTTTGCGGAAAATCGTGCGCTTTGTTTTCGGCTATAAAACCATTTGAGTTATGGCGACTAAGCAGAAACTCTGTTGGTTTTTGTTTATCTAAATAGGAAAGTGCGGGTATATAATAGTAATTACCGTTCTGATAAATCAATTGAATTATCTCATCGATAATGCGTTCTCCGTCTTCATCCAAATGATAGCTAATGGCTCGCATAGATGTATCGCTGGCTGGCATCCATGTTTCAAATATCTGCTTCGACTCGCATTTCCATGTACCGGTTAACCAATTGAATTCTTTGATTGGATTAGAATTTTCAGAATGCAGGAATGTTGCCCCAAAAAATAAGAAGGAAAGAGTCATTTACTAAACTGGTTTAAACTGTTCAAATCCTTGTTTGCAACTGAAACAAAATCTGATAGCACGACAGAGAGTTGAGCCAAAAGCAGACCGAAGGGTCGTGTCTGTGCTGCCACAATGAGGGCAGCGAACGTTATTTAGCTGGGCTTCGGTTAGCTCACCATCTATTACAGGTGGTGGGGCTAATCCAAATTTTTCCAATTTGGTTTTTGCCTCCGGTTTCATTCGGTCGCTGGTCCATTGAGTTTCAAAGTCCACATGAACAATAACTTCTTCAAAGCCAAGTTTTGAAACCTCTTCTTGAATAGATTTTTTCATCACTCCTATGGCCGGGCAGCCTACAAAGGTTGGAGTCATGATTACAGTTGCAGTTGACCCCGAAATTTCAACACTTGTAATAATCCCCATATCAATCACGGTGAGCACCGGAATCTCTGGATCTTTTACATTTTCAAGTACAGACCAAATTTCTTCTATTGTGTTATTTATTGGTTCAATCATTTTGCTTACCACTCTGCAGTAGTCTCATCACTTCTGGTTACCTCACACATTTCATCCAGCAACGGACTCAAAAATTCAGAATGAAATCCCTTGCGCCCCCCGTAAACAATTTTAGCATCATTAATTGATGGGATATTTAAATTGGCTGATTCAAGAACAGGAGATATTTTTTCAAGCCAGCGTTTTTTTAATTCCTGCTCACCGCCAAAAATATTTTCTGAGATAAGAGAGGATTCATGTTCGCTTTTTTCAAAAATACCCAAGGCATATGGCCAAGCATTGTTTAGTGCTGATTGCATACGTGCATGGCTTTCTTCGGTTCCTTTGCCTAGCTGTCTAACAAAAGTATCTCCGTGCATTACATGATATTTAATTTCGCCTTTTATCTTTTTGGCAAGTAATGACAATGGTTGATAGGCTGAGTTTGTAAGCATGTCATATCTGGCTAATTCGGCATTGTCAAAAAGAAATTGACGAACAATGCTGAAATCATATTCGCCTATTGGTAACTCTACAAACTGACAGCACCTGAAATCTTTTTCTTCCCGTTTAAATGCGAGTGTATCGGCATCTTTCTCTCCTAACTCATGAAGTAAATTATAGAGCGCCTGTGCATGTCCTATCTTATCTTGCGACATAGAACTGAAGGCTAAGTCTTCTTCCAGTAAAGGGCCTATTCCGGTCCACTCAGAATTTCTATGACCAATAATTAATGCGTCATCAGCCATTTTGAACAGTAAATCTTTTAAAGCTAAATGGTTCATACGTTTACTTTGTTTTTATTCTGAAATTTTTCAATTCGGTCACGCACTTTGTAAAAAGCCGGCTCTCTGAATATTTTTTCCGGAGTAGTTTCAAAAATATCCTCGTCACTGGTGCTGAAGGTATATACATCGCTGGTTTTAGCTACCCATAGATTGGTTGTTTTTCCTCTGCGCGCGTATTGTTCTTTTGCAAGAATCAGGGCCATTTCAGGTGTAGATGCATGAACAATGCCGCAGTGCTCTACCTGTTTCCCACGTTTTTCCTGATGAAAGACTTCCCAAGTAATCAGGTGAGAATTGGTTTGAATTTCGCCATCGGCTAATTTCTTTAAGTCGAGGCGGTTTACTCTTGGATCTAATGAACTCATATGGTTTGTTTTTAAGCTAAAGGAACCTGATATTTTTCTGAAGGATTCATTAATGCCTGCCGCACCCATCTACCGGCTTCTTCGGCAAATTTTCTAACAGCAAGTCTTTCGGCATTGCATGGGCCGTGGCCATTAATTACCCGTTTAAATTCATCCCAATCCGGATCGCTGAACTCCCATATACCATCATTATTTTTTTTCAGATTCGGATCGGGGAAGGTGATATCCAGCTCAAGAATTTTTGGCACATACATGTCCAGAAACTGATTTCGCATATCATCGTTAGAGGCAAGCTTTACTTTCCATTTCATTAGCTTTTCGCTATGAGCACTCATGGTATCAGGAGGACCAAAGAAATGTAACAGCGGACGGTACCAACGGTTAACAGCATCTTGAAGGATGGCTCGTTGATGTTTGGTGCCTGTAGCCAGATACACCACATTGTCGTGCCCTTGTTTCAGGTGAAAACTCTCTTCATAGCAAATTCTCTCCAATGCTCTGCAATATGGGCCGTAACTACCTTTTGAGTTAATGGTTTGGTTAACAATAGCTGCACCGTCTACCAAAAAGCCAATCACCGCAATGTCGGCCCATGTTTTTGCGGGATAGTTGAACACGTTCGAATATTTAGACTTGCCGCTAAGCAAATCATCCATCATCTGCTCTCGGGTTTTTCCTAAGGTTTCTGCGGCTGAGTATAGAAGCTGGCCGTGACCTACTTCATCCTGCACTTTGGCAATAAGGGCTAGTTTTCTTCTAAAGTTTGGTGCGCGTGTAATCCATGTCCCCTCTGGTAACGCGCCAACAATTTCAGAGTGAGCGTGTTGCTCAATCATTCTGATAAGTTGTTTGCGATACTCGCTGGGCATCCAGTCGGAAGGTTCAATTTTTTCTCCTCGTGCAATACGAGCCTCAAAAGCGCCCAGTTTTTCGGGATCCTCTACAGTAGAGTTCATGCGCTTTGCTTCTTCTTCGGTTAAGTTGGTTGAGCCGTACATAATTTATGCTTTTAGTCCTTTTAATAATAAATCAGAAATATCGGTGGTGATTTGTTCCGGTGTTAGCTTTTCATTCGTGTGATATAGTTCGTAAGTAGCGTTCAGGGCAGAGAAGATGGCAAACGCAGTTAGTTTAGAGTTCATCTTTTTAAAATCTCCTCTTTTAATTCCCGCGTCAATAATTTGACGAAATTTCATTTCATATTCATGACGGAGTTTTTTGAATTTACTCAAATGGGGCTGTTCTAAAAACACCCATTCATGAAAAAAAACTTCTGCCGCCTCCATATTAGTTGCAATAACCTGTATGTGTGCAACAATCACAGCCTTTAGTTTCTTCAAGTTCTTATCTTCTGTTTCAACCGCTTTATCGAAAGCGATGAAAAATTGTTTGGCCATATCAAAACAAATCTCTCTTAGTATGTCATCTTTAGATTTGTAGTGATTGTATATGCTTGGGGCTTCAATACCAACAGCCTTGGCAATTTCACGCAAACCAACAGCCGCATAACCACGTTCGCGAAACAGTTTTTCGGCTGCAAGGCGAATGGTTTGTTTGGTGTTAACAGATTGTTTGGCGATAGTCATAACTAACAGTTGTTAGCAAACATAAGTAATGAAGTTGAAACAAACAAGTGTTAGTTTATTGAACAAAAAGCCCTTCCAATTGCTCGAAAGGGCTAAACCAACTAACACGGTTTTCAGAAACTTAAGTTTTAATCACCACCGTATCTGCAATTTTATCATGCAGGCCTTGCTTCTTATCATCAAAAATGATCAGGATATAGCCAATACCCAGAATAAGAGCCGAAAAGTATTTAGATAAATTTCGCAGCAGCGCCTTTCCAAAGCTTATAGCATCGTTGTGCTTATCCGTTACACGAATCCCCATCACTATTTTACCAAACGTTGCCTGATATTTAGAAGATTCCATCCCGGCAAAATAGGCCAGTATCAGCATTTCTTTCAGCATGTTAAGTGCGAAATAATTCTGCCACGGGTGAAGTCCAATCCAGAAAGTATCTGTATCAATCTCGAAAGGTAAACCCAGCATTTGGCGAAACACTATAGTTACTGTTACCGAGATGACTAAACGGTCAATAACAAAAGCCATCAGCCTTCTCAAGGCAGATGCGTATTGAATCTGATTAATTGAAATGATTTCCATACTTAAATTAGTTTCTTTGTTCTACTTTGCCAATGCCTTCGCTATTCAATTCTTTAATCGCGCCAGGACCTTTATAGTATAAGTTTCCAATAGCTGAAGAGCGTATATGAAAAGTGCTGTCGGCATAAACTTCTGCTATACCAACTGAAGTGTTGTGAATCATCAGGTTTTTGGCTTTCAATCCATATGCATGGAGGGCACCTATACTCTTGTTATTGATACGAACCTCATCTACTATGCCACTCAGATTTGTAACGCCTACAGACTTTAAATTTGCACGCAAAAACTTACCTTCTAAATTTAGATCTAGTTTTCCTACAGATTCGGAGTTCAATTCTAAACTGTCAAGCTTCAAGATGCCTGAGTTATTTAAGTTGCCAACGGAGTTAAAATTCAGCTCATGGATGTTTTTAAAGTTGATGTAAACCTTGACTTTTTTCGTTTTACTAAGAGAAACGTCCTCCTTCATCTCAATAATTAATTGATCGCCATCGTTATGTACCAGAATTAACTCTTGCAGTTTATCATCGGCTTCCACCTTCACCCATTCGTTCTCTCCGCTTTGCGAAAGCTCCACCGGAAAAGTCCCTTCTATAGAAATACTGCTGAATGATGTCACAGGTCTGTTTTGCATACTGACGATTCTGTTTTTCTTTCCTTTGTTCTTGCAAGAACTTATGATGGTAATTGTTATGACTACCAGCAGCACTATAGCTATTATTGAAAAGATTGATTTCATGTGTGTGTTGGTTAAGGTGTATTAGTTAAAAATCCTGGTTCTTATCGTCTTTATCGGATTTGTTTTCCAACTTATCTTTAAGCTCATCTTCTTTTTCTTTCAATATTCTCACTTGCTTCTTGAGCTTTTTTCCATTTTGTTCAATAGCGGTTATGTCTTCCGTTACTACTTCATCTTTCTCGGCATTAAAATGGTTTTCTCCGGCAATGCACTTTATTTTTCCGTTTTCAACAGTCCATGTTGTGTTGGCAAAGTAAGTGTCGTCATAATTGCTGTCACCCTTAACCGTAGCCGCCCAATGGTCGATGTTATTTCCAAAGCTCAAATACATTCCTTCCGGTATGGCAATTCTTACTTTAATATTCTGCGCACGCCATTTATTGTTTTTATCCAATAGTAGGGCTGCAGGTAAATTCAAAACGGAATCGGTTTGACTCAGATTATAGATAGCATAAGAGGCGTTTTTTATAGCATCGCCTTTATTTCGGCCTTTCGATGAAATCACTTTTTCTACATAGAATGAGTCGTTTATTGAAGGCATTATCTGTAAATCTGGTTTGCCTATGTTTAACTGTTGAACATCTTCCAGGTTTTCCCCGTTTATCACAACCCCGCCAAAGCCAACTTGCCAATCACTGCTTTCATCATCTTTATCAAAAGGCTTACCTGTTGAATCCACCAATAACACGTGAATATTTTTACCGGTAGGTTGCATCAGTGTCATGCTTTCGTGTGTTGTCCCTTCGGTTTTAAATTCTATACCGGTTCTGTAAGCTGATGTTCCCAACATAAACACACCAATCCACCAAGCGGCCAGCAGAGTCCACTTTAACCAAGGAGCACGACCCCGATTACCTAATATGGCGCGAAGTGCGGCATAAATCATTCCTATTACAGGTGCTCCTATGAAAAGAAGTAGCCCGATGTTAAACAGCGTACGCGTAGTGGTGCTGTCTACCAGCAAGTGAGGTGCTTGGGTAATCAAAGCATTGCCCGCTATGGTAACACCCAAACCAGCGGCAATTAAAGCAAACAAGACAATGATGCCGATAAATATGACGAAGGCCGCAATTAATTTTAGGAAGAAGCCTACTATTAGAAAAAGTACATTGCCCAGTTTACTGATGAAAGACTGATTGCTGCCAAAGTTTTGAATAGACTCTCCGGCCCGTGTGGCGGCATCTTTAATTTCTTTCTCGATGGTAGAAATGTTTACGGGCTCTCCTTTCATTTGAAGTTTTTCGGCCGAGGTCATAGCTTTAGGTATTACTATAAGCAAAAGAATATAGATAAGTATCATGGTGCCAAAACTTACAAAGCACAGCAGCGCTACTGCCAACCTAACCCAAACCGGATCGTTAATCCCGAAATAGTGACACAATCCGGAAATAACTCCACCAACTTTAGCATCATCCGGATCTCGGAAGAGTCTTCTTTTAACAGGAGTGGCTGCAGTGTTTGGTGTGGTAAATACTTTTTCTTCTTTCGGTTGACCTGCAGCAACTTCTTCTTCACCAGCAATATCTTCGGGTTTACCCATTATTTCTGTAACGTAGGCAACATCCTCAAGTGTTACCACTTCTTTGCGGTTACCAAGTTTTTGGTTCAGCATTTCAGCAATGCGTGATTCAATGTCATTTAAAATCTCATCGCGCTCGGCTTCATTTTTAAACTTGCGCTTAAGCGATTCAAGGTAGGTATGCAACAGTTCAAATGCATTTTCATCAATAATGAAAGCTATGCCTCCTAGGTTTATATTTAATGTCTTTCTCATCTTAGTTGGTTTTAGATGTTTGTTGAATGATTTGGTTTACTGAGTCGGTTAATTCCGTCCAGCTGTTGATTAATTCTGTCAGTGTTTTTCTGCCCTCTTCACTTAAAGTAAAATACTTGCGAGGCGGACCCGAGGTGGACTCTTCCCAACGGTAACTGAGCAGACCATCATTTTTTAAACGTGTAAGCAACGGATAAAGGGTTCCTTCAACCACTAGCAGCTTAGCTGTTTTCATCCGTTCTATGATTTCGGTAGGATAATGTTCGCCATCCGACAAAATGGAGAGAATACAGAACTCCAGCACTCCCTTGCGCATTTGCGCTTTTGTGTTTTCTATGTTCATGTTATTTCGTTTTTATTTCTGCTTTGATATGAACTTCGTGTTTCTTTTTGTTGCCATCCAGCTGAACGGTTACATTTTCCAAGGCTGTGTTAATTTCTTTTTCAAGCTCTTTCAAGTCACCTTTTAAACCGCTTACCTCTACCTTTCCGTTTTTGTTCAGAGTGACTTTTACATCCAGCTTAATCTTTTCTTTGTCGTTCTTGTTGGCAAATGTGAAAAGTGGAATAAAGGCTATAAGTAAGATGATTGCTTTCTTGTTCATGTCTTTTATTTTTAAATAGTTTAAGCGACTCTGAATTTTACTACCAACACAAATTTTCCGGTTGGGGTAGTATCTTTCATTTTCATTTCTTTCAGCGTTTTAATCACATAACTTTTCAATTCAGGATTAGCTGAATTGATTTCATGCAGATGAATATGTCCGTTTTCATCCACTGACACTAGAGCTTTTACATCATTGGCCTCGTTGTTTTCCGTTACAAAGTCCGGACAGCTAATGTTGCGGATAACTTCTCTTCGTACATTTTCTTTAGCCGCTTTTTGGGCATGGGCTGGTGCTGATGCCATGACTCCCATACTGCCAGCTAATAGTAAACCACCAATTATCAGGGTGAAGGTGTGAATCGATTTTTTCATAATTTTTATTTTAATTGTTTAATAAGCTACTTGACGATGCAAATATATATCTATTGGATGGTATTATGCAACACATAGTAGTGTATTTTAACAAAATATTTATTAATATGTTGATTATCAATAGTATATTTTTTACAAAAAGCTCACGTATAGAAAAATGTGCGCCTGGAATAGATATTTGTTCAAAATAGAATAGAGTATTATTGGCACAATACTTGAAAATTGTGGCGCATTCTAAAATTAAACAAAATTGTATGAGAAAGTCGTTACTATTTGTTCTGTTGAGTATGATATTAACTGTTGCTATGGCGCAGCAGGACACAGTGAAGCCTAAAAAGCCTAAGTTGGTGTTAGGGGGAGATGGTATTTACCTGCGAGACAGCTCCTGGAAAATTGGAGGCTATCTCGGTGTAGTGGTGAGCCAAACTGCACTTTACCAATGGGGACCGGGCGGTAGTAATAACTTTGCGTTTTTAATTGGTGCCAGTATGTATGCCAACCACAAAAAGGGGAAGTTAATTTGGGATAATAGCTTAGACGCTAAATGGGGCATGGTAGCAAACGGACTTATACGAAGTAAGTCGTTGGCAAAATCTAATCTTCAAAAAAATATTGATCTATTGGCTATTAAGTCTATGGTGGGTTACAGTGTTACCGACCAGCTATATGCTGCCGCTCGGATAGGCTTTGAAAGCCAGTTTACACCTACTTATGATTATTCCCTGACCGATACTGTAAATGGCGAATTTAGAAGGTACACTATCTCCAAATTTGCGGCTCCGGCAGTATTAACATTGGGTCCTGGTTTAACTTGGAAACCCAAAGGTTGGTTTACTTTATTTTTCTCTCCGGTAGAAGGCAAAATGACCTTTGTAACGAAAGATAGCCCTGGTAGAAATAATGATACTTTGCCCGATGGTAGTTTTACAAATGCTTACTATACCAATGTAGATGAAACCCGTTTTGGTTTAAAAAAGGGCGACTATTTCATGGGTGAGCTTGGTTGGGAGTTAGATGTTCTTTTTCAGAAAGATATAGTTAAAAATGTGAACTGGAAAAGTCACCTGAATGTGTTTGGTGCTTACCTGAACGCCAGCTACAACACTGCGATGCCAACATACTATTCAGCTCAAGACAGTATGGGTGTGGTAACTATTGCCGATAACACCAAGCATATACCAGTAGTAAAGTGGGATAACGATATAGTTTTTAAAGTAAATAAATGGTTGAGTGCTACTTTGTCTACCCGCTTTGTGTATCAGTATAATGCACAAACACCGGTAGATAAATACAAAAACGAAACCAAGGCTAAAGGCCCCGATGGCATTACCGATAAAGATAAATATGGCAAAACTGTAAGTGGCTACAATAAGCTGCAAATATTTGAGCAGTTTGGTATTGGCTTGGCGTTTAAGTTTTAAATCAGTCAATTTTCATCTATAAAACGGCCGCCTTACATAAACAGGGTGGCCGTTTTATTTTTTTTATAAGTGTATTTGAAAGCCAGTTTTGTGTGACATGCTATACTGGCGCTGCAGATTTACAAACTGTAGAATATTGATTTTAGATAGTTAAAAAACGAATAGCTGTTTTGACCTATAACTATTAACTTCGTTTTACGTTTAACACCCAAAAGCTTTTTCATGTTTCATAAATTAATGCTACTGTTTTTGTCAGCTTGCTTGATGTTGGTAACACCCGCTTGTAACAGCAATAAAATTGCCTGCCCTACTTATGCAGATAGCTTTCCCGAGAAAAAGGCGAAAAAGCAAACAAAACCTCAAATTCCTAAGACCACTAAACCTAAGAGTGGTTTATTGCCTCCCAACGCGAAGAAGGTAAAGAAGTGACTTAACTAATTTTACTCCAGATTTTTTCTTTCGAAGTTTCGCTTACGTGCTTAAGTAGCGGCTGATGGGATGGTAAGGAGAGGGTAGGATCTTTCTCAATTAATTCAATAGCTGAGAGGCGGGCAGCCTCCAGTACTTTCACATCATTTACCAAATCGGCCAGATGTAGGTTTATCACTCCGCTTTGCTGAGTGCCTTCTATGTCACCGGGGCCACGTAGTTTTAAATCTTCTTCGGCAACAACAAAACCATCATTGGTTTGGCACATTATGGCAACGCGTTGTTTACTATCGTTCGAAAGTTTAGAGCCGGTAATCAGGATACAGAAACTCTGCTCTGCTCCGCGTCCCACCCGTCCGCGCAACTGGTGTAACTGCGATAGCCCGAAACGTTCCGCATTTTCAATAATCATCACGCTGGCGTTAGGCACATTAACACCTACTTCAATTACTGTGGTAGCAATCAATATCTGTGTTTCGCCTTTTACAAAACGCTGCATTTCAAAATCCTTATCGGCACTGCGCATGCGCCCGTGCACCATGCTCAACTGATATTTGGGCTTGGGAAACGCCCGCGAAATGCTCTCGTAGCCATCCATCAAGTGCTTTAAATCCAATGCTTCGCTTTCTTCAATGAGCGGATACACGATATAGATTTGCCGTCCCTTTTCAATCTCTTCTTTCATAAAGCCAAACACACGCAGACGGTCGGCATCGGTGCGGTGCACGGTGCGTATGGGTTTACGGCCAGGAGGCAGTTCATCAATGACCGATACATCTAGGTCGCCATAAATAGTCATAGCCAGAGTACGTGGAATTGGGGTGGCGGTCATGACCAGAATATGCGGAGGCTTTTCGTTTTTGGTCCAGAGTGCTGCACGCTGTGCCACCCCGAAACGGTGTTGTTCATCAATCACCACCATGCCTATGTTTTTGAATACTACCGTTTCTTCAATCAGCGCATGGGTGCCTATCAGAATATCTATTTTTCCTTCGGCCAGATTTTCGAGAATGAATTTTCGTGCTTTACCTTTAACACTGCCGGTAAGCAGAGCCACTTGCAGATTCATACCGCGCAGCACTTCCATAATACTCTCGTAATGCTGGTTGGCGAGAATTTCGGTAGGGGCCATGAGGCAGGCCTGAAAGTCGTTGTCAATGGCCATTAGCATGGTAAGCAAAGCCACCACGGTTTTACCACTGCCTACATCGCCCTGTAATAAGCGGTTCATCTGCCTGCCAGAAAGTGTATCGCGTCTTATTTCTTTCAGCACACGCTTTTGAGCACCCGTCAATTCAAATTTTAATTGATGATGATAGAAGTGGTCGAAGTGATGATCAATTTTTTCGAACAAAAAACCTTTCGAAATCTGATTCCGATTGGATTTCACTTTCATTAGCTGCAACTGAATCAAAAACAGTTCTTCAAATTTCAGTCTGCGGGTAGCTTCATGTAACAGTGTTTCATTTTTAGGAAAATGAATCTGCTGCAAGGCTTCGAAGCGTGAAGTCAGTTTGTATTTCTCCAGAATTTCAGTAGGCAGAAACTCGGGCACATCGCGTTCTTTCATTTGATCTACCAGCGTGCGCATCATACGCTGCAAACCACGCGAGTCCAAGAACTTTTTCTTCATTTTTTCGGTAGAAGAATAAACCGGTTGTAAACCTTTGCCGCTCAGTTTTACTTCATCGGTTAAAATTTCTACTTCGGGATGTGCTATGTTGTATTCGCCATTAAACAGTGTGGGCTTACCAAATACCAGCAGTTCAACATTCGGCTTTAGTGTTTTCAGAACAAAGTCTACGCTTTGAAACCAGATTAAATCTACCTCGCCCGTGCTGTCGCGAAAGGTAGCCATCAGCCGCTTCTGTTTACCCGAAGCTAATTGACGGAAGCCGGTTATTTTCCCCTTCAACTGAATGTACTGTGTCAAGGGATTTAGTTCCGAGATCTTGTGAATCACACTTCGATCTACATAGCGAAAAGGATAGTGTTGCAACAGATCACCAAAGGTGGCTATATGCAGCTCCTTGCGCAATATTTCACCGCGTTGGGGACCTACTCCTTTTAAAAACTCAATAGGTGATTGAACAAACGAACTCATAGAAACAATTCTATTGCGAATTTAGAATTAAATCATCGGCCATACTTCGGCCACATCTAACAAACCCTTAATCAACTGTCCGTTTTGCTTGCGCCAGTAATCGGCATTGCCAAAAATAATCAGTCGTCTTTTGGCTCGGCTTACAGCCGTGTTCAGCAAAAACAATCCGCGGCTTTTGGCGTGTTGAGAATCGGTAAACCACTTACGGTCGGTATCTACAATGCTGACAAGTACATTTTCCCATTCCTTGCCTTGTGCTCCATGCACAGTGAGAATGCGACCCTCGTTACGCTCACGGGGTAATTGTTTGCCCAGCAGTTTTACTTGGTTAATATATGGTGTGAGAATAACATAATCACTAATGCCATTTGTTTGAATAAAGTGTTTAATGGCCAGTGCCTCTGCTTCGCTTTCGCGGGTAGGTTTATTGTTGTCATTTTTAGGTTGTGGAACAGGGGTGAGAACATTTACAAAATAAATATCGGTTTCTCCTTTGCCACTTTCCGATGCAAAGCCGTTTCGGTAAACATAATCGTTCAGCACATTAGCAAGATTATCGCCAAAGCGGTGTGTGTATCGTAGGTCAGCACGGGTCATAACTCTGCTCAGCGTTTCTTCATTGTTCATGTAGGTATTAAACGCCTCCTCTTTCGACTGTTCAAAAAGTTTAGCCACATGAATTGCGCTTTTACTCCAGATAAAAACATTGCGCTGCTCTTCGGTTTGAAACTCCACATCGTTCATTTCACAAACGGGCGGCAGCTGTAAGTGGTCACCCAAAAAAGTAACAGGTACGTTTTGTTTCATTAGCACCAGTGCTTTGATGCAGCAGGCGTAACCGGCTTCATCTAAAAACACATGATCTACTTTCAGGTCTTCCTCATCACTCATAAATCGGTTGATGTAACAATCAATAGTAGCGGCCACAACATTGGCTTTGCGCGCCTGTTCGTTACTTCCCTTCATTTTGTCGCGCACGTCTTCCAGTTCGCGCAACATGGCTTTCAATTCGGCTTCGGGGGTAGCAGCAATTTCTACCGCCTTTGCTTGTAAAATAGCTTCATCGCGCTTTTGCTGAACTATTATTTTGTCGATGGAAGAAAGAATACTTTCGAAACT
Organism: Chitinophagales bacterium; assembly: GCA_046329535.1. Taxonomy (GTDB): domain Bacteria; phylum Bacteroidota; class Bacteroidia; order Chitinophagales; family LD1; genus Bog-950. The sequence continues at coordinate 519,225 of JAXLUN010000002.1, read as the reverse complement.
TTCAGGAGCTAAATTTTCAGTTAACGTTTGCGTAAGCGGATGGGCACTCATGTCGGCCTTTACTTCTTTCAGCAGCTTGCTAGCCAGTTTTTTGCTGGTGTTTTTTTCGGTTGCTACGGCTATCAGATCTTTCAGCTGCTTCAATTTTTCAAAAGCCGATTCTAGTTGCGGTAAAGTATCATCGCTAATACTTTTCTCCTTACGCATAACACTCTTCACCACGCGTATCTGCTTATCCATTTGCATGCGTTGCGACATCATGCCCATGCTTTCGCATACTTCGGGATAATGCTGCGCAAACCATTTGGATGTATGGCCTAATCGCAAAAACTTTTCGTGCGGAATGCTGGCTGCGTCACTCATTTGCAAAACACCCTTCAGCACCTGCTCCAACGCGGTGTTAGTGGGTGCCAGAATCAGGCAACGCTTATTCTGCTTCACATATTGAATGACCACATTGGCCAGCACTAATTGTGTTTTGCCAGTGCCAGGAGCCCCCCAGATATAACTGAACGGCTTAGTGAGTATAGCGCGAATAGCCGCTAACTGATCGGCACTTGGTTGCAGGCTGCCGAACGAATCAAGCGTAACTAATTTTTTATCGAGTGTTGAAGTTGTAACGGGCAGCTGTAGATTATCTCCGCGTTGTTCAAACCAGTTTTTTACGCGCTCTACCAGAAATTTCATGTCGGCAATAACCCGAAGATTAGAGGAGTGCTGTTTAGAAAAATATTCAAACAAACCTGCTTCGGGTTCTACATAAAGTATATTTTTCTCGGTATCATACTCTATCACTTCAATTTTGTCGGTGCGGTATTCCTTGCTGTCATTCAAAAAACGAAACAGGATACTTTCGGTGTCAAAAATTTTTTTTGAAAGACGCAAACTGATTAGCCTTTGTGCATGGTCTTCTACGGTAATAGCCCAAACTTCTACTTCGTTTAGGCCTTTACCTGTTTTGTTCAGATAGTCGTAATATGCTTTGGAGCTGGATATGCAGAGTTCTTTTATTTCCTGAGGAGTCACGGAGTAAACTTAATAGAAACAGTTAGCCGAACAAATGCGTTTTCTTTTTGTTAGGAGACGAAAATCATCGAAATAATAACTTAAACCAACTTAATTTCGCTATATAAAAACACGATAGAGTCATGAAAAAATTTGCTTACGTATTTATTTTTTTTTTAGTTTTTAATGCCTGTAACAATCCGGCTTCCGAAGCGGGCAGCGACAGTTCAACCGTACAAAGTTCCGTAATAACCCCGGCCGATGAGGAGTTGATGAGCAAAGCCAAAGATATTTTTCAGCCTTTGCCTGCGAAAGCCGAAAATCCGGACAACCCGATTACCGAGGCTAAAGTAAGGCTGGGTAAATTACTCTATTACGATACCCGATTAAGCAAGACCGGCAACAATAGTTGTAACTCCTGTCATAATCTTTCCACTTTCGGAGTAGATAATTTGCCAACGTCAAAAGGAGATGCCGGTAAATTTGGAGACAGAAACTCGCCTACTGTTTTAAATGCCGCTATCCATACCGCACAGTTTTGGGATGGTCGTGCTAAAGATGTGGAACAGCAAGCGGGTATGCCTGTTTTAAATCCTGTGGAAATGGCCATTCCGAGCAAAGAATTTTTGGTAACAAAACTCAGGGGAATTAAACAGTATCAGGATTTGTTTAAAGAAGCTTATCCAACAGATAAAGAAGCAATCACTTACGATAACCTTCAAAAATCTATTGGTGCATTTGAAAGAACGCTGCTAACACCATCAAAGTTTGATAAGTATCTGGGTGGAGATAACAAAGCTTTAACCAGTGATGAAAAAGCGGGTCTTAAAACATTTATGGATGTTGGTTGTACTACGTGCCATGCTGGTGCTGGTGTGGGTGGCGCTATGTTTCAAAAATTTGGTGTGTATGCCGATTATAGAACCTTTACAAAAAGCAAGGTGAATGACGAAGGCAAGAAAAAAGAAAGTAAACAGGAGGCAGACAAGGATTTTTTCAAAGTACCTTCCTTAAGAAACTGCGAGAAAACACAGCCATACTTTCATGATGGAAGCATAAGTTCTTTAGCTGAATCGATAAAAATAATGGGTAAGGCACAGTTAAATAAAGATTTAACAGGCGCACAGGTTTCAGCTATTGTAGCTTTTCTGGGAACATTGACAGCAGATGTGCCGGAAGATGTCAAAGAGATACCGGCAGAGTTGGCAATAAGTAAATAAGAATACCCGCACCTGCTCGGGTTATTGTTATCTATAGCTTGTCGATAAATCGACTAGTGTTGTTCAATAAATTCTGTTGTTGGTAGTAATCAACCATCTCCCCTACTGCTTGTCTGAAAGTTCTCTTGGGTATGTATCCCAAGTCTAGATGTGCTTTATTACAGCTGTAGAAAGATTTATTAGATCCAGCTCTGATAGCTTCTTTGCTTAGTAACATAGGTTTATTAAGCAGCTTAGCATACCACTCACCTATAAATGCACCCAAGTAAGCTATTGGCTTAGGAATTATGAGGGAAGGCAATCTGAATTTTTTATCGGGAAATTTTTGCTGCAGCACCTCTACAATTATTTCAGCCATATTTTTTATGGTACGATTATCTTCCTCCTTGCCAGTAATAATATAATGAGTACCGGGCGATGCTTTTTCTATAGCTAGTGTAACGCCTTCAGCTACGTCCATTACATGTGTTAAGGGAAGTCCACCATTTAAAACAGCAGGCATTTTGTTCTGGAACATAGAAAGAATATACATACCATTACCTATTAGGTAATCGTAGGGACCAAACATTGTACCAGGCATAATTGATACGACATTCAGATTGTATCTGTTTGTATATTCATTGACCAGCTCTTGGGCGGCCAGTTTTGAGTCGAAATAACCTACTCCGATTCTCTTTTCCCAGTCGGCATTTTTATTTTCATAAACCTCTTGAATAAATCTAAGTGTATCTGTTTTGGTTTTAAATGAATGTAGCAGGGAATGGTTTGCATAGGGGTTACAATTGTCTATGTTTCCCATACTTCCTTCTGGTACAGGAGAACTTAATACATTCACGGTACTGATGTAGCACAGCTTGGTAGAAGAAACAGACTTTCGGGCGACTTCCAGAATATTTCGGGTCCCCTCAACATTAACCAGCCATTGTTGTCTCTTTTGACGTGAATCAAAAGTTGTGGAACCAATCAGGTGAAAAATCAACTGAACTCCTTGGCACGCGTTTTCAATTTCAATTTCATTCAAAATATTCCCCTCTATCATTTCAAGCCCCTGAATATCCTGTAATGAATTTGCCGGAGAGTTGTTCAAATAGAAGACACGGATGTTCGCTGGAGATACATTTTTATCTCTTACCAAATAGTGAATTAAAGCGCTGCCCAAATGTCCGGTACCTCCGGTAACTAAAATCTTTTTGTTTTCGAAAAAGTTCATGGCAATAAATGAACATAAAAAAATCCGCTTCTGTTGTCAGGAGCGGATTTCAAGTCTTGTTCAATAGCCATCTATTGCATTTTAATCACCATGGTGTTGAATGGATCGTCACTCATGATATACTTAATATTAGCGTTGCTCTTTTCATCACTTTCCATTGGTTGCAGAAAGATATCTGCGTCCAGATAAGTTTGATTCTTATCAACGCTTTTAATAACAAAACGTTTATATCCAGCCACCTTAAACATGACGCGGATAGGTTCGCCTAGTTCTTTTTTATTGAGTGCAATAGCGTAATTGCCTTTATCATCAATAGAGGCTTGTAACAACTCCTCTCCAAATTTATCGAAGTTAATTTTTGCGTTGGAAATCGGTTTTTGGGTAGATGCGTCTATCATTTTTCCCGTGACTACAAGCACATCGGGATTGGTGATAGCATGGTTAGTGACCGCCTGTGTACCAGCGGTTGAATTGGTTTTGCCTGTTGTTGATGTGTTTTGAGCAGAAAGATTTCCACACACAAAGGCCAACAGGAAGCCTTTGAACAGGGCTAGAATGGTTTTTGTTTTCATGACCGACCTCCTTTTATTTGAATTGTTATAAAATACTGAAAATGAAATAGTAAAATCATTAGTAAAATATTTGCCGAGTGTTAAGTATTCGCGAAAATCCTGTTTCAGCGAATATTCGCAGCAAATATATGAAAGACCAAACGATTAATTGTGGAAAACATTGTAAAGAATCTGTTAAAAAAAGGGAAATAAGTCAGTGCGCTATCAGCCGGTGAGGATGAGGGCTCAAAAAAGATAATAATGCCTGATAGAAAGGTTCAAAAAGCCTGTAACTCGACTAGCTTTTTATATATGCCGTTTTTAGCCATAAGCCCGATATGATTGCCGCGTTCAGATACTTTTCCCTCCTGCATTACTATAATTTCATCGGCAAATTGAATGGTACTCAATCTGTGTGCAATCACTATGGTGGTTCTGCCTTTCATTAGTTTTGTGAGCGCATCCTGAACTAGTTTTTCAGAGTTAGAGTCCAGAGAGGAGGTTGCCTCATCTAATATAAGTATAGGCGGATTTTTGAGTACTGCTCGGGCAATGGTTAGTCTTTGCCGCTCTCCACCGCTTAATTTTCCTCCCCGGTCACCAATCAAAGTGTTGTAGCCATTTTCCAGTTTAAATATAAACTCGTGGGCGTTGGCAATTTTAGCCGCCTCCATCACTTTTTCCATGGTGGCGTTTTCAATACCAAAGGCTATATTGTTGAAGACTGATTCGTTGAACAGAATTGACTCTTGCGACACTATGCCGAACAAACCTCGCAGATCGTTTAATCTATAATCTCGAACATCTTTTCCGTCAATCAGAATTTCACCTTCACTTACATCATAAAAGCGGGGCAAAAGGTCAACAATAGTAGTTTTACCAGCGCCTGATTGTCCAACTAAAGCAATCATCTTGCCTTTGCCTATTTTTAGGTTAATGGATTCGAGAATTTTTTTGTTATCGTAGTTGTTATAGGCAAAGCCGACATTTTTGTACTCAATCTCACCTTTAAACTCGGTTATTCGAAGAGGTTCCGTTTTTTCAGCAATGCTTACATCGGCATCCAGCACCTCAAAAATGCGATGTGCTGAAGCCAGTCCTTTACGGATGTTGTAAGAAGCACTCGAAAAATTTTTAGCCGGAGGAATAAGTTGGGCAAACAACACCATAAACCCAATAAAGGTTTCGGCCTCCAAATTTTTATGAAACATCACCAGAGTTCCACCAAAATACAGAACGGAACACACCACACAAATAGCCAAAAACTCTGTGAGAGGAGAAGATAACTCTCTGCGGGCATTTATACGTTTACTCAAGGAGAAAAACTCATTATTCACTTTGTCAAACTGTTCACGCATAAACTTTTCGGCATTAAACGCGTGAATAATTCTCAAGCCACTCAGGGTCTCATCGGCAATGGACAGCAGGCGTCCGTTCACAGACTGTGCTTCTATTGATTGCTTCTTTAAACTCTTACCTACCCGCCCAATAATAACCCCGGTAATCAGCAACATAATGAATACGAAAGCCGTAAGCTGGGGGCTTAGCATTAATAAGGCTGCCAGATAAATGATAATATTCAGTGGCTCACGAACCGTTACCTCAATAAAACTGATGATGCTTATTTCTACTTCTTTTACATCATCGGTTAATCGCGATATAATATCTCCTTTTCTTTCCTTAGAGTAGTAAGATAAAGGCAAGGAGAGAATTTTAGCATACAGTTCGTTACGGATATCGCGTACCGCACCGCTGCGAATAGGAGCCAGAAAATACACGGCCAAAAAGCGAAACAGATTTTTGAAGAAAAATATGATTGCTATGGCTATGCAAAACTTTATTAAAGCTATCATTGGTCCACTTTGCAGAATTTCTGAACTAAGTAGGTATTTCATGTATTCAATAAGCGAAGTGGCATTGAGGTGTAGCTCGGGGCGGTCAACTACTTTAGGAATTTTATTGAAGAGTAATTGTAAGAAAGGGATGATAAGGACAACAGAGAACAGAGAAAAGAAAACGGTTAGTACATTAAACAACAGGTTGAGCAAAGCCAACCCTGAATATTTATTGACGTAACTTAATATGCGAAGAAGGTTCTTCATAGCAGGCAAATATATTATTTGTAAGAGACGAGTTTCTTTAAACGCATGAATGCTAAATTATTTTCTTCGGCAGTCGTTCGTCATGGCCGGTGCCTTTAATTCTTATTTTCACGCGAAATATTGAATACATGGATTCGCGCAGACAATTGAAGATAGCCTCGGTTATACAGGAGGCATTTACTGAAATATTAGCCCGTGAAGGAAAGTCTATCTACGGTAATGCCTTTGTTACTCTTACCAAAGTGAAGGTTACTTCCGATTTATCTCTCGCCCGTTTTTACCTCAGCGTTTTTCATGCTGAAAAGCCAGATGAAGTAATATGGAAATTTGCGGAACGTAAAACGGAATTGAAACGGAAACTCTCGGAGAAATTGAGATTTCAGCTTCGCGTAATGCCGGAGATTGAATTTTTTAGAGATGAAACGCTGGATTATGCGTTTCACATTGAGGAAGTATTTAAGAAAATAAAAGAAGAGGATGATGCCTTAAAGGCCGAAGTGGAAGGTGTGAAGCCCGAAGCTAAAGTGAAGAAAGCGGCTGCTAAAAAGAAGCCGGTTGCCAAACGCAGCAAGGAGTAAATAAAGTAATTGCACACATGCTCGCTTACAAAATTGCTTTACGGTACATTTTTTCAAAAAAGTCGACTAATGCAATCAATATAATTTCTCGCATAAGTATGCTGGGCATGGGCGTTGGCGCTTTTGCGCTGATTGTTGTGCTTTCAGTTTTCAATGGCTTTGAAGGATTGGTTCTGTCCTTATATGGATCTTTTTATCCCGATTTGGAAGTCAGGGCTGTTTCGGGCAAAACATTTCAGCAAGATTCTCTTCTATCTGATAAAATACTCAGGCTGAATGGTATTGCCGCCATATCGCAAACCCTGGAGGAGAATGCCTATCTGGAATATGGCGAGGAGGCTCAACTGGCTACTATTAAAGGAGTAGATGAGCAATACAATCATGTAACGACTGTAAGACAATATGTGCGCGATGGTCAGTTTCTGTTGCGCGATACTTCGCTGAACTATGCAGTAATTGGAGCAAATATCAGTTACCCGATGAATATAGATGTGAAGCAGGGTATGGAACCGCTTCGCATTACGGTTCCGCGAAAAGGAGTAAAAACAGCTTTTGCACCCGAAGATGCTTTCAATACTTTATCTGTAATTCCAGCAGGGGTGTTTTCGATTCAGCAGGAATTTGATTCTAAATATGTTTTTGTTTCACTTGATTTTGCCAAGAAGCTGTTGGGCGATGAAGATCATATTTCAGCTTATGAGATAAAACTGCAGGAAGGAGCCGATATTCAAGAAGTAAAAGAAGGTTTGGTGCGGCTAATCGGAAAGCACTTTGAGGTAAGAACCCGCTACGAGCAAAAGGCCGAAACCTATCGGGTGATGCTGATCGAGCGTTGGGTAACTACGGCTATACTCGGGTTCATAATCCTTATTATATCGTTCAATATTATTGGTTCACTATCTATGTTGGTGTTGGAAAAATCAAAAGACATTGCCATCATTAAAGCCATGGGCGGTAATGAAAAACTGATACAGAGAATTTATCTGCTCAATGGTTTACTCTCTTCGGGTATTGGTGCTTTAACGGGTTTGGCGCTGGGTTATCTCGTTGTTTTGCTGCAAATGAAATTCCACTTTCTTAAACTGAGCGGAGGTGATGATTCCAGTTTTGTTATTAACTATTACCCGGTTAAATTGAAATTAGTCGACCCTATTGTTACTCTTCTGATCATCACTTTGGTAAGTTTGCTGGCTTCTTATTTTCCGGCAAAAAGAGCGGCAGCAGCGTCAATGGGTTTTAAGTAGGTTTCGCCATCTGCTTTTCAAAGTCATGGCACTTGTTATATTTGCCCCTCATTTTTAAAACGTTTAACAAAAATTTCAATGGAAAATCTGATTTACATTCTTCCGGTTTTCGGACTGGTAGCTTTGGCTTACATGGCCGTACTATCCAGCTGGGTAACCAAACAAGATGCAGGTGATGCAAAAATGACCGGCATTGCAAAAAACATTGCCGATGGCGCCATGGCTTTTTTAAAAGCTGAATACAGAATTCTGGCAATATACGTTGTGTTGGCCGGAACCGCATTAGGTATTCTTTCGCAGGTTCCTAAAGTAGCAGTTCACTCAAGTATTCTGATTGTTGGTGCCTTTGTAGTAGGCTGTTTTTTCTCTGCCCTTGCAGGTTTTTTGGGTATGCGCATTGCTACCAAAGCAAACGTACGCACTACACAAGCCGCTAAAACCTCTTTAGCTAAAGCACTGAAAGTTTCTTTTGGTGGCGGAACCGTAATGGGATTAGGCGTAGCAGGCCTTGCTGTTTTGGGTCTAAGTTCACTCTTTATCATCTTCTTCTTCCAGTTCATGGGGGGTAATTTTACAACCGGTGGTGGATATGATGGAATGACTAAAGTTCTGGAAGTTCTTGCAGGCTTTTCTTTAGGAGCTGAATCAATCGCATTGTTTGCGCGTGTTGGTGGCGGTATCTATACAAAGGCCGCTGACGTAGGTGCTGACTTAGTAGGTAAAGTAGAAGCAGGAATTCCTGAAGATGATCCGCGTAACCCGGCAACCATTGCCGATAACGTAGGCGATAACGTGGGTGATGTTGCCGGTATGGGTGCCGATTTGTTTGGTTCTTATGTGGCAACAGTTCTGGCTTCAATGGTATTAGGCAACTACATTATTCGCGATAATGGAGGAAGTATTGCCGATAACTTTGGGGGCATTGGCCCTATTCTTTTGCCCATAGCTATTGCTGGCTTTGGAATTATTGCCTCTATTATTGGCAGCTTTTTAGTAAGCATTGGCGAAAACGCAAAGGCTGATGTAAACACTGTACAAAGCGCCTTAAACAGAGGAAACAATGTTTCAATGCTGCTAGCCCTTGTTGCTTCTTTCGGTTTAATAAAATTGATGTTGCCTGAAACTATTCAGATGAGCGCATTTAACGCTGGTGATTTTAGCACTATCACTACTTCATCATTGAATGTATTCTTCGCGGTTTGTATAGGTATGGTGGTAGGTTACTTAATCTCTATGATTACCGAATACTACACCGGCTTAGGTGGCAAACCGGTAAATGATATCGTTCAGAAATCAGCAACAGGTGCAGCAACAAACATTATTGCAGGACTTGGAACCGGAATGCTTTCAACAGCTTTCCCGGTTATCATTTTTGCAGCGGCTATCTGGGGTGCTTACGCGCTTGCAGGTTTTTACGGTGTGGGTATTGCCGCATCTGCTATGATGGCTACCACTGCTATGCAATTAGCGGTTGACGCCTTCGGGCCAATTGCCGATAACGCAGGTGGTATTGCCGAAATGAGCGAATTGCCTAAAGAAGTTCGTGAAAAAACTGACGTGTTAGATTCAGTAGGTAACACTACAGCCGCTGTAGGAAAAGGATTTGCTATTGCATCGGCAGCGTTAACTGCCCTTGCATTGTTTGCCGCTTATGTAACGCTTACAGGTATTAAAGGAATCAACATTTTTGATGCGAAAGTTTTAGCTGCCTTGTTTGTAGGCGGTATGATTCCGGTAGTATTCTCTGCTTTGGCAATGAACTCAGTTGGTAAAGCGGCTATGGATATGGTGAATGAAGTGCGCAGACAGTTCCGCGAAATACCGGGAATTTTAGAAGGAACAGGAACGCCTGAATACGGTAAGTGCGTAGAAATTTCTACTAAAGCCGCTTTGCGCGAAATGTTAGCTCCGGGTGTTATCACTATTGTTACTCCTATTATAGTGGGTATTGGCATGGGTGCAGAAGCACTGGGCGCTTACATGGCAGGTGTTACAGTGAGCGGTGTTCTTTGGGCAATCTTCCAAAACAATGCCGGTGGAGCATGGGACAATGCAAAAAAATCTTTCGAGAAAGGAATTGAAATTGAAGTGAACGGAAAGAAAGAAACTTTCTACAAGAAAAGCGAACCACACAAGGCTGCCGTTGTTGGTGACACGGTGGGTGACCCTTTCAAAGATACTTCGGGTCCTTCTATGAATATCTTGATCAAATTATCATCTCTGGTTGGTTTAACTATTGCTCCGCTAATTGCCGAGAACAGTCATGAAACAACTTCGTTCATTATGTGGGTAAAGAGTTTCTTTGTATAAAAAGCAATCAAGTCAAAAAACAAAACGCCCCGCTATTACAGCGGGGCGTTTTGTTTTTACTTACTCAAGTATTCATGATACTTTTTTTTCTGCAGTTTGCTCTCGATAAACTCAAGCAAAAAAATGGAGAGGTCTTTATTTTGATTGCTCACCTCGTCCGTATGTGTGGCATTCAATTTCTGCTTAAGTTTTTCTAATAACTCCGGGTGTTCTTTTATCATTATCGGATCTGAAATTTTCCGGAATGTGCGCAAAGCGAGCTTTTCAAATTTACTCTGTTGTCCGGTACGGACAATGAAACGATAGACGGGAACAATCAGGTTCTGCACCAATGTATAATTGCCCAACTCATAATGGGCAACCAGTAAATGAAAGTGCATGGATGTTTGCAAATCGTAACGCACATTGCCTCGGAATTTGTTTCGGTAAAGCTCCAGCCAGTCGATAGCTTCTGTATATTTACCAAACTTCATAAGGCCAAGTGCAATGTGGTCAAAAATGACTAACAGATAATCCTTGCGAATATTGTAGTTCAGTTTTTTCAGCGTTTCATCCGCTTCGTTTACTAAACGAAGAAATGCTTCTTCATTTTTAATTTGCGAATAATAGAACAGGGCATTTTTCATGTAATACATAAACTGTGCCGTGCGCGCACTTTCTATGTCAAAAGACAAATTGCGTAGCTGTTCCAGATATTTTTCCATAGCCGGCAAATCATTATTTCTATACGCACCATTTAGTACATATAGATAAGCAGTGAGATAAGGAAATGGCTCGTGCTTGGTATAAATTATGGAACTCTGGCAAGTAACCAGCATCTTTTGAGCTGTGGCGTAGGCTTCTTTCTCCTGATGAAAAACAGAATGATAAATGAATGAATTGTGATAGAAATACAATCGTGCCTTTACGCTTAATGCACAACTTTCGTTCTGCATGATTGGATGCTTCATAATTTCCAGATGTCTTTTTTCAATGGCTTTATCGCGTATTTGATAAGATTCTGAGGTAATACTCATTTGCCGGGCATACAGATAAATATACTGGCGCAGGTTCAATTCCTGTTTATTGACTACTTCAATTTCTTCATATAGCTTTTCTATCCGGGCATCTTTTTCGGGGGAAGGAGTTTGTGAAACGGCATCATGAAATTCTCTTTCCAGAATATCTCCCAAACGCGAAAAGTATTCGCTTTCCAGGGCCAGTTCCTTGGCGCGAAACAATAATTTTCGATAGGAAGGAATCAGACTTTTTTGAAACAGAACATTAGCCTGCATCAACAAATTATCTATAGTTTGATAGATAGTAGTATCGCCATGATAGTTAGATAATGCGCGTAGAATTTGTTCGTGTAATTGTTGTTTGGCAACCGGTAGATAGGTGATAAACTTCTCGTTTCGATATTTTTTTCGAATGCCACTTTCGTCATACACTTTCATTTTATCAATAGCCTCAAAGAGCAGTTCGCCCACATTTTTTTCATGCTTTTTCCCTATCGAAGAAAACTTTTTGAAGTAGCCCTTCTCAGCGGCATCCATTTTCTTTATTAAATCAAAAAGTGGCTCCATACAGATTGTTTTTGTTTGTCTAAGGCTTTGGTTTTCAGCACAAAAGTAATCGCTTTCACCGACCGAAAACTTATAATTGACTAAAATCAGTTTGCTCCCATAAACGGTGTTGCGGAGTTTTGATGCGCTAAAAAATCAACTATGCGTATCACTACCCGTTTATTTCTATCAGGTCTTCTGTTGTTACTTCTAAACAACCTCCTATTGGCACAAGCACCTCAAGGTGTCAACTATCAGGCTGTAGCTCGCAACATTCAGGGAAATGTTATTCCCAATCAGGCCGTATCGGTTCGATTTACTATCCGGGACGGTTCTATCAATGGAACGGTAGTTTATCAGGAAACGCAAAACCCAACTACTAATCAGTTCGGAATTTTTGCCTTGATAATTGGCAGCGGAAATGTGGCACAAGGCAGTTTTCAAAGTATAAGCTGGGGTAGCGGAGCTAAGTTTTTACAGGTAGAATTTGATGAAGCTGGAGGAACGAATTATATCATTATGGGCACTACTCAATTGATGAGTGTGCCTTATGCGCTTTATGCAGAAACGGCCGGTAATGGCGGATCGGGCGCAACCGGACCTACGGGTGCTACGGGACCCCAAGGCACACCGGGTGTTCAAGGATCAACAGGCTCTCAGGGGCCTCAGGGCAATGTGGGTGCCACAGGTGCCACTGGCACGCAAGGCAATACTGGCGCTACGGGTGCTACAGGTCCTCAGGGCTTGCAGGGCATTCAGGGTGGCACTGGAGCAACGGGTCCCCAAGGTGTACAGGGAAATGCAGGTGCAACTGGCGCCACTGGTATTGGAATAACAGGGCCAACCGGACCCGGAGGAGGAGCCACGGGTGCTACAGGGCCAACTGGAGCCACAGGAGCTACCGGTACAGGCGGAGGCGCCACTGGTCCAACAGGAGCGACCGGAACGCAGGGTATTCAAGGTGTTACAGGAGCAACGGGTCCTCAAGGCCTACAGGGAAATGCAGGTGTAACTGGTGCCACCGGAGCACAAGGATTACAAGGTATAGCAGGGGCAACTGGTAGTATAGGCGCTACCGGCCCAACAGGGCCACAGGGTTTACAAGGAAATACCGGAGCGACCGGTGCTCAGGGGGCACCAGGCACTCAGGGTATAACCGGGGTAACAGGCACCCAGGGAAGTACCGGTGCTACTGGAATTCAAGGTGTGACCGGAGCTACTGGCCTGCAGGGTTTACAAGGAAACACTGGACCAACAGGTGCGCAGGGTATCCAAGGCACTACAGGAGCTACAGGTATTGGAGCCACCGGCCCAACCGGACCTGGCGGAGGAGCTACAGGTGCCACGGGGCCAACAGGAGCTACCGGGGTTACCGGTGCAGGCGGAGGTGCTACTGGTCCTACTGGCCCAACAGGAGCGCAGGGTAACCAAGGTGTGACAGGCGCTACAGGTTCACAAGGAAATGTTGGTGCCACGGGCGCTACAGGCCCTCAAGGTTTACAGGGTATTCAGGGTGTTACAGGTGCCACTGGTTCGCAGGGGCTACAGGGTATTCAAGGAGTAACCGGAGCTACCGGCTCACAAGGACTACAGGGGAATACTGGCTCAACTGGTGCGACCGGTGCGCAAGGTAGCCAAGGTGCTACTGGTTCACAACCGGCTCGCAAGGTCTTCAAGGTGTTACGGGTGCCACTGGTTCGCAGGGGTTACAGGGTATTCAAGGAGTAACCGGAGCTACTGGCTCACAAGGAGTACAGGGCAACACTGGCGCAACCGGGGCTCAGGGTAACCAAGGTGTGACAGGTGCTACAGGTTCACAAGGAAATGTTGGTGCAACAGGAGTAACAGGCCCTCAAGGATTGCAAGGTATTCAGGGAGTAACTGGCGCTACCGGCTCACAAGGACTACCGGGGAATACTGGCTCAGCTGGAGCTACAGGTTCGAATGGAGCCACCGGGTCGACCGGGGCAACCGGATTTTTAGCGGCCGGAACGGCAGCCGGAAATACCACCTATTGGGACGGCAGTCAATGGGTTTTAAACAGTAATAATATTTTCAACAACGGAGGTAATGTAGGTGTTGGAAATCCTTCTCCCACTTCGAAACTTCATGTAATTGATGCTGGTGCACAGTCGGTAATTTTTGCTCAATATAATGGGGCAACGGCAAATGTCGGAGCCATCCGCGGCTTTAATAATCGGGCAAGCGGCAATCAAAATATTGGTGTTTACGGAACCTATAATACAGGCTTTTATGGAGCAGGTGTTGTGGGTAAGGGCTTTGGTGGCACCGATTTGCCGGTTCAAAATTTAGACATGGGTGTTTATGGTACCGCTTTCAACCGCGGGGTTTGGGGAAATACAACTTCAGGGTATGGTGTTTATGCCGATGTTCAGACCAATAGTGGCGATGCCATTTATGGTACCGATTTAAGCGGAACCAACTATGGGTTGATTTCTTACAATTCTACCGCCAATAAGTACGGAGGTTTTTTCAAAGGTATTAATTATGGTGTGTTGGGTATGACCACCACCACACCACCAGTTATTCCTTTTAATGCTGCAGGTGTAGTTGGTGTTACCGATTCTGCCAGCAGTCCGGCTGCTTATTTCTATAATCTTAATTCGGGTAATGGTACATCTGCTTACGGCACTTATATCGGAACCAATGCTTATAAATCAAGCGCCTTATACGTACGCAATTTTGGGAAGGGAGGGGTTAGTAGCGGCAGTAATGGTCATGCTATTTATGCCCGCTTAGATTCTTCCAACAATTCCAGTACTATTTATGCGGTGAATGCTTCTAATGTGACTACTTCGGGCGGACGAGTGGGAGTAATGGGCTTATCTACCAACTATTATTTTGGCGATTACTATGCAGGTCCTTTAACACGAACCGGTGTTTACGGGTGGGGAGAAAACTATTGGAACTCTGCCAACCGAACCGGTTCTATAGGGGTGGTTGGTTCTGCGGCCGATAGTCTTTCGCAAGGTGTGCATGGCGAAACTTTCAGCGATTTAGGAGTGGGGGTTTTTGCCGGGTCTTATTACACGTATTCACCTCCGGCACCTAGCAATACCAGTGCGCTTTATGCCTATGTAGATCCTAATTTAGATGCCACTAACTATGGCGTAAATGCCGAGCATTACAATGCGAATGGAGTGGCGATAAGAGGTAAAAACACAGCCGCTTCGGGTGGTGGTTTTGGTGCCGGAGTATTAGGGCAAACCGACCAGGTGGCCGGATACGGTGTTCGTGGCGAACAAACCAATGGCGCTGGCTATGCGGTTATTGGGGCCAACTTAGCACCTAACCCCAACACGGGTGCCGGAGGTGGGGTGTATGGTTTTTGTGCCAGCACTTCCAGTGCAGGCTCGGGTGTATATGGTTACGATTATGCCAGCTCGGGTTCCGGCTTAATTGGTGTGCAGGGTGGCTATACAAGCGGCACCCCGTATGGCACAGGAGTGTTGGGCGTAGGTTATGGCGGCACTTTCAACGGTTCTGTTAACAGTGATAATGCAGTGTTAGGTATTTCTTCCGCAAGGTCAATAACCGGTATTTGGGGGCCGCATACAGCACCAACTACTAACGCTGCTATTTACGGCAGCAGTAGTAACATGGCTGTTTATGCAGGATACTTCAATAACCTGACAGGTGCTGCCGGAAGCGGTTTGTTTGTGGTAGGCTCTATGTCCTGCACCGGTGCTAAGCCGGCTACGGTTCCAACCTCTAAGGGTTATCAAAAACTATACGCTACCGAAAGCCCGGAATTATGGTTTGAAGATTTAGGCACAGCTACTTTGGTAAACGGTGTGGTAACTGTTCAGTTAGACCCTATGTTTGCCGAGGTTTGTCAAATTGATGCACAACATCCAATTCATGTATTTCTACAGGAAGAAGGTGAAAGCAACGGATTGATAGTGCTTCCTGCGTTATCTTCATTTACGGTAAAAGAAAAAAATGGCGGGCAGTCAAACATCAACTTCTCTTACCGGGTAATGGCAAAACGTAAGTTTTATTCCGAGCAACGTTTTGGTGCTGAAATAAGTTTGCCTAAAGAACCTGATTGGAGCAGTTACAAAGAAGTGAATGTGCCGGTAGATTATGAGGCCGCCCGCCAATACTTCAAAATGGATGAGTTGGAGAAACAGTTGAAAGAAGGAAAATCTAAAAACGCCCCTCATCCGCTGGCTATGCAACAGGCGCTTAATTTCCCTTCGCACGATTTTGTTCGTGGTAAATCGGAGCCCATCGGCATTCCTCTCCGTACGGAAGAAAAGAGAGTAAATGAAGCCCCTGCCACGCCTGATAAGAATTGGATAAGCCCTGCTCAACACTCCAAAGAGTTGGAAAACAAAGGCAGGAAAAAAGCGAATTAGTATCGCTTGAATTAATCATTTAAAAACCGCCCTTATAGCTATGTAAGGGCGGTTTGGTTTTATCGCCATGCTGCCACAGTTTTCTGCCTTTTTGTTTTCTTTTTATCTTGGCATAAAACAAAACGCAATGGCTGTATACTTTAGTAATACACTAATCAAGTCGGGCGATTTTATTCGTACCACCCGCATATATTCTTCGGCACAAAGTTTAAACCGCGCCAGGAAAAAAGGCACACAGGGTGTGGTGGCCATTGGCAAACTGCATTTTGTGCGTGTCAATCTGGATGAGGTGCGTAACCTGTATGGTGTGCAGTCGTGGGACGGGCTGCTGCTTATTGATGAAGTGCCGGCCGGTTTAAGCCCGCTGAGTAAAATAAGCAAGAAGATAAAAATGGGCGAACCGGTTATTTTGGGTTGGGCGCTGCTTAACCGGCTGGATGTTTACTGGATTGCCGGTCATTTTTTTGCCCATGCTCACCAGGTTGAAGAAATAGCCAAGGCTGAGCCCGCCCGAATTAAAGCCCTGACCATACCACCGCGAGTACGCAAAAGACGTAAGGTTGTTCGGTAGCACTAATCCTCAAACTGATTGCTGAAAGGCATAAACGAAGACCTCCAAGCCTGGTGACGGTTAAAAAGCAGCGTGCTTTCAACCTTAACAGGGTGATGCGGAGAAAACCGGATACACCTCCGCAACTGCACAGGTATACCATAGGCTGATGGGATATACTTCGTTACCTGCACAGGATGATGCGGTTCTCTCTTGATATACCTGTGTGCTTACAGAGGATGATGCGGTTTTTCCAGGATACACCTGCTTACCTTCACAGGATGATGCGGGAACAACCGGATAAGCCTGTGAACCCTCAGCGCATGGATATTTATAGCCTGAAATGTGATAAACAGATAAAAAGTAGGCTTTTTGAAGAAAAATGAAGAGGATGTCAGGGCTCTACTCCATCACCAGCTTACCCCGTTGCAATACATTTTGTCTGGTGAGTAACTGCCAGAAATAAATACCCTTGGGTAAATTGTTGCGGTTGAGGGTAGTGCTTGTTGCGGTGATTTCTTCCTGCCTTACCTGCCTGCCCATGGCATCGTATAGTTGAAAGTAGGTTGGCGTATTGGGTGCAGTTGAAAGTTGCAGGGTGAAGGAGATGGTGGCAGGGTTGGGGTAGAGTTGGGTGTATAACTTTCGCTCTAAATCATTTACTCCGGCAACAATAAAATAATTGGGAGTTCCCCATTTTGAGCCGTTTACTTTATGATAATAAATCAGTGACTGCGATTGCCCTTCCCACCAAGGGCTTCCGGTTGTGTAAAAACTGCTGCTGCTAACCTGCCCCAAACTATCTGCATATTTCTGGCTCCAGTTGCTTTCAAAGCACATGCGCACAAGTTCATTTTGTTTGTTGCTATTATAATCTTGATTGATGAATACAGAATCGTAAGACGTATTGCACATTGAGTCTAACCCGGGCAAGCCATAAAAAATGGAAGAATCTTTAAGATTTAAAGCATAGGCAAAAAGCGGAAAGGTTCCGTAATGTGGATAGTATAAAGGGTTCGATACACTTGTATAAGTTACATCAAGATGTACTTGGTATGTAATGCTATCGGTATCTTGACTAATTCCTGTGACATTAAATAATGCATATCCATTTGAGTAGCTATGGTAAGAGTCATCCAGCTGAATGTGGAATTCATATTCTAATGTGTCGCCTATAGTAAAATTGTAAACTTGATTATAGGTAGAGGGTGTAAGTGATTGTGAGAAACTATTCACCGAAAAAAAAACAAGTAAAAGAAGCAAGTAAGTATTCCTCATAGAAAATTCCTTTCCATAAAAGTAAGCAAAACAAACTACCTCACTTCAAACCCCTGCTTCAGCATCTTTTCATCGCGTGATGAATTGCCAACCAGCACTTCATACTCGCCTTGCCGCACCGCCCAGGTTTTGGTATCGGAATGATAGTAGGCCAAGTCCTGATAAGGACAAGCAAAATCAAGAATGCGTGATTCACCCGCCTTCAAATAAATTTTCCGAAAACCGCGCAACAGTTTTTCCGGGCGGTCTGCTCTGGAATCGGGAAAGCCGATATATAACTGCACTACTTCTGCCCCAGCGCGTTGCCCTGTATTTTTTATTTTAATCGAAACCCGGATAGAATCTTCAGTAGTAACCTTTAAATCAGAGACAAAGAACTGCGTATAACTCAAACCAAAACCAAACGGATAGCGCGGCTCTTTTTTCTCTTTATCAAAAAGCGAATAGCCATGATAGTAACCATAGTGCACACTATCGGCAAACGAATCGAACGGAGGTAAATCACTTTCCAGTTTAGGCGTGGTGAACGGAAGTTTGCCGGAAGGATTTACATCGCCAAATAAAATTCGCGCAAGAGCATTGCCGCCTTCCATGCCGTTGTAAAATGTTTCTATAATGGCAGGCACTTTGCTGTGCCATTCTTCTACCGTTACCGCACTGCCCGCCACTAAACTCACCACTACATTTTTACTAACCGATGCCGCGGCCTGTATCGCTTCTATATCGGCCGGATGCAGATGCAGATATTTTCTATCGCCCCCTAAACCGAGTATACCGGCCTTTACCACAAAACTTTTTTTGTCAGGGTTATTGCGGTCGCGTATTTTAAAATCGCCAATGAATTCGCCTTCGTCTAAGTAAGTAGTGCCCGCCACTATTATCACCGCATCGGCCTTTTTACAAATGGCTTTTATCGAATCTGAATTTCCGTTAGGGGCCGTAAGAATTTCCACAGCCGTACCGCTGAAATAATTTTTAATACCACCGAGTGCCGTAACAATGTAGTCGGGAATAACGCTGCTGCTGCCGTGGTCGCCTGTTTGTTTCATATCGGCCAGCGAGCCAATCACGGCAATGCACTTCACCTTGCTTTTGTCAAGTGGCAGCAAATCGTTTTCGTTTTTCAGCAGCACCGCACTCTTCTCGGCCACCTCACGTGCCAGGTCGGTATGTGCTTTGCAGCCCACTAATGTTTTAGGGTAAGCCTGTTCATCTTTCCGCGAAGCAAACAGCAGCTTGGTGCGGATAACGGGAAATATCAAATCGTCTATCTGCTGCATGGTAATTTTTCCGGTGCGCAGCAATTTTTTCAGCGTGCTCAGTTTGTAAACCTTGCCCATAGGCATCTCTATGTTCATACCGGCTTCAATACCTTTCTGCGCATCGAACAGGCCGTAGCTCCAGTCGCTGGTTACATAACCTTTAAAGCCCCACTGCTTGCGCAAAATATCGGTGAGCAGCATTTTGTTGTGCCCGCAATATTCGCCATTCAGTTTGCTGTAAGCACTCATTACCGAAGCGGCTCCGCGGTCAATCACTTTTTTAAAATGCGGCAGATAAACTTCCTGCAGGGTGCGTTCATCCATGTTCATGCTGCCACCAAAACGGTTGTTCTCCATACTGTTGGCGGCAAAGTGTTTCACACAAGCCTGCACGTTATGTTGCTGAATGCCCGCCACCAAAGCCGAAGCCATTTCGCCTAGGTGATGCGGGTCTTCACCATAAGTTTCCTGTGCCCGTCCCCAGGCCGGATGGCGCAGCAGGTTCATACACACCGCTCCCGAATAATTACCACCCAGTGCCCGTATTTCTTCGGCCATAGCCTCGCCCACGCGGTGTTCTAAATCGGTATCCCAGCTGGCACCGCGCGCCATGGTAGTAGGAAAAGCGGTTGCGCCCTGATTACTGAAAACCCCTCGCGGGCCATCAAAGAAAATAGTGGCGGGAATGCCCAGTTTTTTATTGCCACCGGCCAGTATGGGTTTAAGGTGCTTACCAAACACATGCGAAAAACCGAAACGGATAATGCCGTGTCCATGCATCTCATACAGCTTTTGCTGTAAGCTCATTTGCTGAATTATTTCGCGGGCGCGGATGTCGGCTTGGGCTTCGGTCATAGCGATAGGTGTTTGAGCGTTGGAAAAAACAAAAGCGAGGGCAAAGATGGCAGTGAGGCTGTGCCGGTAGATAGATATCATGTATGAAAGTATGTTGCCGAATGTAGAAAATTATAAAAACAGAAGCAGAAGGCTTGTTCTCCGCAAACATTCATTTTTATTTGTGGAATGATGTTTGAAAAGTAAATTCGAATTTAAATTATGAAACAGATAGTGATATTGTTTTTTGGCTGTATGTTTTTTCTTCCCGTGTTTGCTCAGGTAAAAACACAGCCGCTACCCCTTAAAGTTTATCATACCCTTCGCGATTCCACTACCTCTATGGATGTAGTGATAATGCAGGGCAAGGGGGGCAGTCTTTCGCTTGAAGGCCGTAATGTGAAACTGTTTAATTCGTTTTTTGAAAATAAACCATCGGTTAAAACAAACGCCCCGCTGGCAGGTAATATCATGTGGCAAATAAACGGCCGGGAGTATCTTTCGGGCAGTTATTTTCTGGGTGATTCAACGGGCTATGTGGTGTTTAAGAAAGATAATCATGAATACGTGAATCTTTTAAATGCTCAGGGTAATTCATTCTTCAAATCGCAGATAAAGCAATAAGCTATGCCAAGTTTTGATGTAGTAAGTAAAGTAGATGCTCAGGTAGTAGAGAATGCCATTAACGTGGCGAAGAAAGAAATTGTGAATCGCTACGATTTTCACGGCTCTAAAACCGAGGTGGATTTAAATAAGAAGGAACTAACCATGCTGATAACCACCGAAAATGAAATGCGCCTCAATGCCGCTATAGATATTATCATCAGTCGGGGTATGAAGCAGGGTTTGGATGCCCGCAGTTTTGATGTCAGTAAGGAGCATTATCCTTCCGGCCCGATGATTAAAAAAGAGGTAAAACTGAAGAATGGTTTAGATAAGGAAACCATGAAAAAAATTGCCAAAGCCATTAAAGACTCCGGACTGAAAGTACAGGCGGCTCAAATGGATAATATCATTCGCGTAACCGCCAAAAAAATTGACGACCTGCAGCAGGTTATCGCTTTTTTACGGAGAGATGATTATGGTTTTCCGCTTCAGTTTGATAACATGAAGAGTTAATTAGTATCTTGAATTGATAAACAGATAACCGAAATACAACGATGGGATTTTTAGATAACATGAAACAACTCATGGAGCTGAAACAAAAAATGGAAGAGACCAAAAAGCGTCTTGATTCCATTGAGGTGGTTTCAGAAAACGATTATGTGAAGGTAACTGCCAGCGGCAATCGTAAAATTAAAGACATCACTATTCTGCGCATGGATGACCAGGCTATGTTAGAGGGCAAGCTCCAAAGCGCCATCAACGAGGTTTTGGAAAAATCGGAGAACGTGATGCAAAGTGAAATGATGGATGTAACCAAAGGCATGATTCCTCCGGGAATGGCATAAACGCAATAAAATGAATGCAAAAACCATAGACCTCGCCAACATAGCCTTGATGGTTTTGTCGTGTGCGCTTGCATTCGTTCTTCCGTTTGAATTGTTCCTTTTCTCGTATGCTGTGTTGGGGCCATTACATTATCTCACCGAAATAACCTGGTTACACAAGCGCGATTATTTCACTAACGGCAAATCAGACTATATCTGGCTGGTGTTGCTGTGTGCAGCCTTGTTTCTTCTAAACTTTGTGTTTACGGGCAATGCGGCTGCTTCTAACTTTATGATTTATCTGGCCTTTGTCAGCTCACTGGGTTTTATTCTGTTTAAAGACCTGATGTGGAAAATACTCTTTGCCGTAATAGGTGCATTTATGGGAGGGCTCATCATTAATACGCAGGTCTTCTTTTTTCTTTTTGCGGTTTTTCTGCCTACGCTTATTCATGTTTTTCTGTTTACCGGCCTGTTCATTTTATATGGCGCCATGAAAAGTAAAAGTGCCACCGGCATAGCTTCCCTGATGGTGTTTGTTGTTTGCGGCAGCAGCTTCTTCTTCTTCTTTCCCCACTTCAGTTTTTATCAGGTAAGTGAATACGCACAGAAGACATTGATCGAAAGCGGGTTCTCCATGGTGAACCAATCGTTTATGCATATCTTTAAACTAGGTGAAAGTTCTACCGAGCAGATGTTTACCTCCAATATAGGAGTAGGCATCATGCGTTTTATAGCCTTTGCTTACACCTATCACTATCTTAACTGGTTTTCTAAAACATCGGTCATTAAATGGCATCAAGTGCCTCGTCAATGGCTTGCTTCCGTAATCGTTTTGTGGCTGGCGTCTGTAGCTTTGTATGCCTATCATTATAAAACCGGACTGATTGCTCTTTATTTCCTGAGCATGCTGCACGTGTTTCTCGAGTTTCCGCTTAATTATCGCTCTATCATTGGCATAGCTGAAGAAGCCGGACTGCCGGTTGGTCTTAAGGCAGGCAAGTAATCAGCTTTAAAAAACACTCTTCTGCTCTTGTTTGAGTTTGTGCTTTCATTACTTTCATGTTAAACTAAAGTAAATGAAACGTTACCTGTTATTGCCTTTGCTTGCATTGCTCTTTGTAACAGCCTGCAAAAAGGAAGAGAAGAAAAAATATTTATCCTTCGATAACGGACCAACCGATAGTTTAACTATCAATCAGATTCAAGTGCTGGCCAGTCATAACAGTTATCACCTGCGCATGGATGATACCATATATGTGCTTTTGCACCGATTAGATTCACTGGGTCTTCTTCCATCGCAATATGACCCGGTTAAGTTAGACTATACCAATATTCCATTTGATGAGCAGTTCGATAATTACAATGTAAGGGGGTTGGAAATTGACATTTTCAACGACCCTGTAGGCGGACAATACTACTATCGTAAAGGGCTTTCGTTGGTTGGGTTAGATAATGATTCACATATACCTGAGTTACTGGAGCCCGGTTTTAAGGTGCTGCACATCCCGGACTTTGACTATAAAACGTTGCATATAACATTCAAACAATCCTTACAGGCTATTTATAACTGGAGCATGGCGCACCCCAACCATCTTCCTTTATTCATTAATGTGGAAACCAACGAAGAAACAGTGGCTCAATCCATTCCCGGTCTGGACTTAACTCAATCAATACCTTACGATGCAAGCGCCTGCGATAAAATGGATGAAGAAATTAAGGCCGTATTTGGCGAAAACCTGGATAAGGTTATTACGCCCGATGAGGTGCGTGGTACCTACACTACTCTGGAACAGGCGGCTCTGGCAAAAAACTGGCCTAAGCTGGCAAGCGCTCGAAACAAAGTAGTTTTTATAATGCAGGGAGAAGCAGAGAGCCTTTACAAAGCAGGCCATTCATCTTTACAAGGCCGAGCTATGTTTGTTTATTCATCGCCCGGAAGTCCGGAAGCGGCCTTTGTTATTATGAACAGTCCGGTAGGTAACGAAACACTGATTCAGCAGCGAGTGGCTGCCGGTTATATAGTTCGTACCCGTTGTGATGGCCCGGGGGTAGAAGTATTTACCAACGACTATACACAAATGAATTCAGCTTTTGCCAGTGGGGCTCAGATATTAACGACTGATTATTATAAAGCTGATTATCGGGCCGGAACCGGAGCGTATACTAATTATCAGGTTCAGCTGCCGAATGGCGATTTAGCGCGCATCAATGCTTACTCTGCAGCCGACAAGCAGGGCTTAGGAAAAATAGGTGAGTAATGTTCGCTTAACAATCAAAGCAGATTTTTGCCCTAACCCCGAGAATGAAACGAAAACTTAAAATAGCGGTTATCTCCGATGTCCATCTGGGCTTTATTGGCTGTAAGGCTAAGGAGCTGAATCGGTATCTTAAATCTATTGACCCTGAGATACTGATAGTGAATGGCGACTTTATAGATATCTGGCAGTTTCGTTCCTATTATTTTCCCAAATCGCACACCAAGGTTTTACAGCGCATTTTTAAGTTTGTTTCAGATGGTGTGAAAGTATATTACCTAACCGGCAATCATGATGAAATGTTGCGAAGATATTCCGGTCTTAATCTGGGTAACCTGGAACTGGAAGATAAATTAGTGCTGGAGCTGAACGGCAAAAAGCACTGGTTTTTTCATGGCGATGTATTTGATGTTTCTATGCAGGGTTCGCGCTGGCTGGCCAAGTTGGGCACTACCGGCTATGAAATTTTGATTCTACTCAATAAGCTTGTCAATTTTCTGCTCGAACTTTTTGGAAAAGAAAAGTCTTCATTTTCACAGAAGGTAAAACGTGCCACCAAACATGGCGTAAAAAAACTAAGCGACTACGAACATACCGCTGCTGAAATTGCCATTGACAACGGTTACGATGTGGTAGCAAACGGCCACTCGCACATACCGGATATTCGCGAAATAAAAACAGATAAGGGCAGTGTAATGTATCTAAATAGTGGCGACTGGGTAGAGAACATGACGGCTCTGGAATACAATGAAGGGGAGTGGAAATTGGTTTGGTATAAAGACCTTCAATTTCCGGCAACCTGGCTAAATGTAGAGGAAGGCGATTTACCCTGAGATAATTTGTTAAAGAAATTACTTTTGATAAAACATCAATCACTCAAAACCACATGAAGAAATTTTACCTCTCACTGTTAACTGTTGTTTGTTCATTCTCTTTATTGCTGGCTCAAAATGCTGAGTTGTCGGGTACAGTAAAAGAAGAGGAAACAGGAGAGGCGCTTGCCGGAGCTTCTGTAAAGTATCAAAAATCAAGAGGGGCTATTACGGATGCAGTAGGTAAATATGTCATCTCATTACCGGCTGGTGAATACGAGATATCGTTCAGTTCAATTGGCTATAAAACACAGCGACAGAAAATAACGCTTGCGGCTGGCGAAAAACAAAAATTAGATGTTGTTTTAAAAGGGGATGTGTTTAAGCTGAACGAAGTGGTATCAGTAAGTCAGTATAAGAAAAACTCGGCCAAAGAAACTGTTTCTATAGCTGTAGTAGGAAAAGACCAGATACAGCGCACCAATAGCAATGATGTGGGCGAAGTAGTAAACAAGGTGCCCGGAGTGTTGGTGCAGGATGGTCAGATTTCTATTCGCGGAGGAAGTTCATATTCTTATGGCGTAGGTTCCAGAACATCTTTATTGGTAGACGGATTGAATACTTCCAGTGCTGACTTAGGACAAACACAAAACAATCTGGTGCCGCTCGAAAACGTGAAGCAGGTAGAAGTAATTAAAGGAGCTTCATCGGTTATTTACGGTTCTTCGGCTTTGAACGGGGTGGTGAATATTATTACGGCCTGGCCTACCGATTCGGATCCTAAAACAGAAGTGGAAACTAACGTAGGTGTGTCGGATAAACCAAAAGACCCTCGTCAAAAGTGGTGGGACTCATCTCCTCCATTCTTCGGCTCGGTGAACATTAACCACCAGCGCAGAATTAAAGACGTGCAGATAATGACGGGTGGTAACTTTAATTACACCAACAGTTACTTACAGGGCAACAACGAATGGCGCGTGCGCGGGTATTTAAAAACGCGCTACCTGGACCCTAAGCATCCGGGGCTTACCTATGGGGTAAACACCAGTATTCAGGTGGAGAGAACCGACCAGTTTTTTATATCAAAAGATTTAGACTCACTGGCCTACGTACCAGCGGCCTCCTCTTCCAGCGAATACAACAAAGTAACTATTGACCCGCATTTGAATTACAGCTCTATTAAAGGGCATAATTACAAACTGAATATTCGATACATGAATATTTTCAGAGAGGGCAACGGAGTTGACCCGGATGCCGTAAGTCATTTCTTTTCCATCGACAATCAATATCAGTATCGCTTTAAAAAGGACATGCTGATTGTTACAGCGGGTATGCCGTTTTCTTTCGGTAGTTCCAGCAGTAACCTGTATAAAAGCACTTGGTTTAACTTTAACTGGGCACTGTATACACAGGCCGAGTTTAATTACAAGATACTCTCTTTACAGGGCGGATTGCGTTACGAAATTGCCGGATTGGATACCGAAATTATTACCTCCCGTCCCATCTTCCGCGCAGGGATGAACATTCAGGCCAGCAAGTCAACCAACGTGCGTGTTTCCTGGGTGCGTGACCCCGCTGACCCGACTAACAAGATAATAGTAAGCGTACCGGATGAAACACCGGAACGTGAGCTGACCGATACCGAAGTAAATATTCAAGCACTATAAATAACCGAACATGAAAACTTACCAATTAGCTTTAGTGAAACTGATTTTTTTCTCTTTAATGATTCTGCTGGCCTGCCATGTAAAATCACAAACTGTATGGTCACCCATTAATAAAAACGCGGATGTGCGAGGTAGTATGATTATCCGTAATAACCAGATAGTAGGTGATAGTGGTATTTTGCCCAGCGCAGTAGCTGAATTCAGAAGCCGGACTAAAGGCATTTTAGTTCCTCGTATGAGTGCAGCGCAAATGGCAGCTATATCTTCACCGGATAGCGGTTTGCTGGTTTACAATACCAGCGTGAAAGCCTTTCACTATTTTAACGGCAGCGCCTGGGTAGAAATTGGTGGTGGCGGTAATAGCTGGTCTTTAGATGGAAATACAGGAACGACTTCTGCAAATAAATTAGGAACACTGGATGGTCAGCCCCTATATATTCAAAGTGATTCATTTGTCAGAATACAAACTGATTCGGCTGTTTTTTATATGGGTAATTCTGTTAGAGCAGGAGGCACTAAAAAGATAAGTGGTTTTGAAATAAAATCTCTTAACGGAAATGGCATTTATGGCTCTATATACTTTCTAAACACAGAATCAGATGGCGGCCCCTTTACAGCTATGAATATTGAATTGTTTGATTCTACGAATGGGACTAAAAGTCTTTTTGAAATGAATCGAGGACAGGTGGAAATAGAAGTTACAGATGATGCAGGTAATACTGGAAATTGTAAAGTAACAGCCGGAACATTCAATGCTGGCGATTATAATACATCAGGTCAGCAATATTTATTTACGGATTGGGAACAGGGTTACTTTTCGATAGGTAATACAGCCAATTTTTTGGCTACAATTTTTGGAGAAGAGGCGCAAAGTAAACTATACGCTTATTCCAACAACGGATTCTCATTTAAAAACGTTACAAATCCGAGTAACTTAAATGAAAGTGATTCAATTACTATTCGGATGGATTCTGTGGCAATTATGGAAACTAATTTACCCGCCATCCAGTTTGGTAATGCCATAACCTATTTCAGTTCAGACAGCGCTACGATTTACGCCACCACTCCTACACCAGGCACCACGTATTATTGTAATAACTGCAGCGGCAACGGTGTAACCGGAAGGCTTGTATGTTATATCGGCTCGTTGTGGAGAAGATTGAAATTTGATTAAACCTTAGCAAAAAGAAAGTACATGGCACGTAGTGTAGAAGTAATTTATAACAGTATGGTGAGCGAAAAGCAGGGCTTTGCTCAGCTAAGCGCTTTAATGCCGGAATATAACCTGGCACCACCCACCCCGGATAATCCATTTAGAAAACTGCTGGATGATATTAATAACAACAGCAAGATGGGTATCTGGCGCGGTGCCCTGTTACTGGTATCGTTTGCCATTCATTCGTTTGAAATGCTGCAGGATATCTTTAAAACAGAAGTAGATGCACTGGCCAAACAAAGCGTGAGCGGTACCATGGCCTGGTATGCTGCTCAGGTAAAGCTGTGGCAGTTTGGATATGCTTTAATCTGGGATGCAGCAACGTTTAAATACTTCTACAGTGATAGCACCAGCTCGGCAGCCATTGCCGCTCGTTTGGTTACTAAGGTGAGCATTAATGAAGTGTTTGGCATCAATACCAGTGCTATTCAGATAAAGGTAGCTAAAACGGTGGCTGGTGTGCTTACTCCGCTGGATGATGCACCGGGCAGTGAGCTGGAAAGCCTGGAGACCTACGTTAACCGGATAAAGTTTGCCGGAGTGCAAACCAACGTATTGTCCTTACCGGCTGATTCTATTCGTTTAAACCTGAAACGATACTATGATGGCACACTTGACCTAGATGCAGTAAAAACAGCCGATGCCGAGGCTCTGGATGCATTTTTAAAGAACATTGACTTTGATGGTGTGCTGTATATCAATTCCATTATAGATGCTTTTCAAAAGCTCACCAGCAGTAAGCAACCAGCTGCTACGGTAGTTAACTGCGAATGCAAAGCAGACACCGATAGCTCCTGGACGCAGGTAAATGAGTTCTACTCGCCCGTTTCCGGTTATTTTACTTTAATACCTATCGGTAATACTGCCGGGGTAGATACATACATCGAATACATACCTGAGTAATGAATTTTAACTGGAACATAGATACCTGGGGAGTCAATGAAACTCCTGAAGAGATAAGAAAAGAGCCCTGGCTGTCTTTTGTCAAGGCGCTGCTGTATCCGGTTAAATACCTATATGATCTGTTTTTGCCTTACCGAGCCGAGACGCTTAAAAAGATGCGTTACAACAGTCAGACCATCATTTTAGAAAACCTGCTGAATGATTTGTTTGATAACACGCTTCGCAGAATCCGGGTAATAACCACCTACGATATTGTAGGGCCTATTTACCTGTATGAAGATGTAGAAGATAAGCCAATATGGATATACGATGAATCGGAATACACGGCAGACCCGAATTTGGTGCGGGTATGGCTGTATGAAAACAGTGAGTTGGGTGTATTGTATGATTTTATCGTAGAGGCCGCTCCCGGCTCTCTCACCGATGAGCAGATTGTAAGGCTGAAAGCAACAGTAAACTACTACCGCCTGGCTGGTAAAAAGCCGGGGTATTTTTATAGTAACGGAATTCAATATTAAGAACCATGAAACAGATAGATTTATCACAACTAGGGGGACACCGATTTGTAAAGGACGATTTAAGATTTATGAACGACCGGGTAACGGTGCTTATGCAGGGACTTACTGCAGTTGCACCGGCCTGTATTTTATCCGGCTGTGTATTAACGGCTAACGGTGGCACAGGAACCTATCATGTAAGTGCCGGATATGTGGTTATAGCCAGTGAGCTGTATCGTGTAGAAGCTGCAGATACCGGAGTATCTAATTCATTGAACCCACTTACACAGTGCTTTTGGAACCTGGTTGAAACGGTGGTATCGCCCTCTCCGGTTACCTATAAAAATCTGACGGTTAAGAATATTCACAAAGAGCGTAAAATGACTGTTTCCGGCAATGCATCAATCTTTGCCTACGGTGTTATACCTAAGTGGGAAGATGTGGTCTTGGATAAGTTTAAAGGCGAATGGCATGAAGTTGGGGCCAGTGGTGAAACGGCCTACGATAACACCTGGGAAGGTGCATTTAACTATCCATTGCGCTACCGGAAGGATGGTAATAATTTGGTGATTACCGGTGTAGCATATAACCCAACCTTTACCAGTGGAACCAGCGATGTGATCTTCATTATTGAAGATGAAACTCTGCGTCCCCCTCATAATTTACTCTTTATGATGCGGGACGTTGATGATTCATTCAATCCGGTATACATACTAACAACCGGTGAGGTTCGGGTGTCTAAAACAGGCATGACAGCCGATCCTCTAACTTGTCACTTTGGAACAGTTATAGTTCCACTCTCTTAGAAACCCCTTAAATCCTAAATAAATGAAACCTCCAATCAGCTATTACGGGGGCAAGCAGACGCTTGCCCAGACTATTGTAAAACTTATACCTGTACACAATTTATACTGTGAGCCATTCATTGGTGGCGCTGCGGTATTCTTTGCCAAACAGCCAAGTGTGGTGGAAGTGATTAACGACACCAATAAGGAGCTAATCAACTTCTACCGAACAGTTCAGAATGACTTTGTAAGTCTGGAAAAAGAGATCATGATAACCTTACACAGCAGAGACCTGCATCGTAAGGCTAAAGTGATATACGATAACCCGGATATGTTTACAGAGATTAAAAGAGCCTGGGCAGTTTGGGTATTGGCTAACCAGAGCTTCAGCTCCATGCTGGACGGCTCCTGGGGCTATGATATTAAAAAGGGCTCCATGCCTAAAAAGCTACAGAACAAAAAGGAGTCGTTCACCCATGATTATGCGGTACGGCTTCAAAACGTTCAGATTGAATGCACAGATGCCCTGCGTATCATTAACAGCCGGGATACAAAAGATGCCTTCTTTTATTGTGACCCACCGTATTATAACAGCGACATGGGCCATTATGATGGTTATAGTTTAGAGGACTTTGAAAGCCTATTAAAAACGCTTTCAAAGATAGATGGCAAGTTCATGCTGAGTAGCTATCATTCGCCCATATTAGCCCAATACGCAAAGGAATTCGGATGGAACCAGCAATCGTTCAAGCTGCAGGTTAGTGTAAACAACGTGCCATCTAATACCGGCAAGCCTAAAAAGCAGAAGATTGAGTTGCTGACGTATAATTATTAAGTGCGTTTTTAAATGCACTTTTTGTTTTTCAAGTCAGCACTTTTGGTTTTGCGGTTTATACTGGCGGTTATTTTTTTACCACGTTCTCCACTTGTTTTTTCAACAGCTCATTCTGCTTTTTCAATTCTTCTATTTGTTGTTGCTGTTCTTTTACCGCCCCTATCAATATGGGAATCATTTCGGTATAATTCAGCGCGTTGAATTCTACTTCATCGGTCAGTTTTTCTCCGCTTTTTTCATCCCCGTTTTTATAAGTAGCCGGTTGAACCGCCTTTTTCACAGCGCTTGGCACTACTTTTTCTACCTCATCGGCCAGTAAGCCGTATTGCAACCCTTCGCATAAATTCATTTGCTTATACTCGGTAGTTTTGTAGGTGTAGGTGGTTGGGTTAAGTTGTTTTACTAAATCAACAGCATTGGTAAGGGGTTGAATGTTGTCTTTAAGTTTTCGGTCGGAGGTAGTATAGCTGGTGCCAAAAACCGCACCGCTAAAATAACCGGCCCAATTGGAGGTAGTAGCGCCTGAAGCTGATGCATACACCCCATAGGCATTTGTTCCGCCAGAACCCCAAAAGTAACTTCCATAGTTATTCCCGCTACCACTCCATCCGTATGCCAAAACACCATAACGAGTGCCTGTACCAGCCAATGTTGCAGTAGAATACACCCCGATGTAGCCGCCATTAAACAGACCACCATACCCGTAATTTGGGGTGTTGTTGCAAGAGCCATATGCGCCTATGTTGTCAACGAATGTTGCCGTATTTACAAAGCTGCCGGTGCGGCCATTGCTTCCGGTAGCATCTAGAGTATATACAGGTCCGGTGGTGCCAATACCTACATTAATTGCCGGGGCAGTGGTGCCCAATACAATACTGTTAGAAGTTGATACGGTAGCATAAGCACCAATAGCCGTGGCATAGGCGAGGCCTCCGGTGGTTGGCATGGCAAACCTTCCTACAAAAGTGTTGTAGTTACCCGTTGTATTGTCGCGGCCGGCCCATTCACCAATGGCGGTATTGCCGCCCCCCGAAGTGTTATAATACAACGCGGAGTTTCCCATGCCCACATTGGCGGCACCTGTAGTAATGGGTAAAGATTGGTCGCCAAAGGCGCAGTTGTAGCTGCCGGTGGCATTATACATGGCGTTGTTACCAAAAACATTGTTGTACGAAGAGGCAGAGGCAATACTCAGGGTGTTGTATCCAATAGCCGTATTGGCCGTGCCGGTGGTGTTACCCATTAAAGCAAAAGTGCCCACCGCTGTGTTAATACCCGAACCGGTCCAGGCATAAAGCGATGAATCACCGATGGCAATATTTCCGTTAGCGGCCGTACCCGAATACAAACTTCGGGAACCGATAGCAATGTTTCCGTTGCCGGATGTCATATTTTTTAAGGCGCTTGCACCTACTGCTAACTGATTGGTGCCCGTTGTGTTTTTATAAAGAGCGGAGTCGCCTGCAGCCGTTAAGCCGGAGCCGCTTGTGTTAGAGTATAGCGCAAAAGCACCGGTTGCTGTGTTTCGGCTGCCGGTATTATTAAGCAGTGCTCTGGAGCCGATAGCAGTGTTTCGAATACCTGAAGTTACTACGGCCAGTGCCGAGTCACCAACCGCTGTGTTTCCGGTGCCGTTGTTGCTGGTTAAGGCACTGTTTCCAACAGCGGTATTTCCATCGGCAGTAGTATTGCTATACAACGCTTTTTTACCAACGCCCACATTTCTGTTGCCCGATTTCAATTTGGTTAAAGCACTGTCCCCTACAGCTACGTTGTTATTGCCGGTAGTATTATCAAACATAGCATGTGCCCCTATGGCCACGTTATTACTACCGCTTGTTATAGAATAGGCAGCCCTGTAACCGGCAGCAACGTTTTCATTACCGCTGGCAGGAAAACCACCCCTCATCGCCCAAAAGCCAATGGCCGTATTATTGTTACCGGTTTGAAAAGCATCCATGGCTCCTGCACCGTAAGCGCTGTTTAAATTTCCTGTAGTGTTACTTCCCATAGCATAGTGGCCCATGGCGGTATTCTGATAAGCGGTAGTTACGTTGGCCAAGGCATTAAAACCCGATGCGGTGTTAGCATAAGCGGTAGATCCTCCCGCATTGCCGTATAAGGCATTAACACCAACAGCAGTGTTTTCCACTCCGGTTGGATAGCGAAGCGCGTAGGTGCCTATAGCGGTTAGCGAATTTGCGGTAGCCGTATAGCCCGCCATATAACCTAAAAAGGTTTGGTCTTTAGGGGCACCTCCGGTGTTTACACTTATTCGACCGGCCTTTTGATTGTTTACTCTAATGTTAAAGGGCACATCATCGGTGGTGCCTATAAAGTTAGTGCCGTCAACAGTACTGGCATTTCCTGTAATACTCCAATTGTTGGAAGAAAGGTTGGTCCAATTAGGCACTCCACTTCCATTGATAGCGAGTATCTGCCCGCTACTTCCCAGCGGCATCGCTTTTAAATCGCCATTGGCATCGGCATAAACAAAGCGGTCATTGCTTGTAGTGGGTGCCGTTGAAAATGTACCTGTGTTCGAAATACCATCTACTCTTACCGTGCTGTTGGTGTTTGCTACATGCAGCATGCGTTGAGGAGAAGGGGTCGCAATTCCAACATTTCCATTCAGGTCAATCCGCATGCGCTCGGTGTTTTGTGTGCCGAATTTTATATCTCCATTGGCAATATAGTTCCATATATAAGCATCTCTCATGTTAATAGAGCTGATATCTAACCCGAAGATTACACCGTCATTATTGGGCGAGGTTGCCTGCGAAACCATCATTCCATTTCTCAATCCGGTGTTTTCTGTAATGTGCAGTTGTGTTGCCGGGCTCGTAACATTAATACCTAGTCCGTTTGAGGTGAGTCGCATTTTTTCAGCAGTGCCTACGGGGCCTAATCCGAATTTGATATAGCCGGTAGATAGAAAATTCCAGAGGGTAGCAGAGGTGGCGGGAAGTTGGCTGTTGTCAAATCCTAAAAACATTCCGTTGCCGCAGGCATTGCTGTACCCCGGATTGTTTATGCGAATACCATTGTAGGTGCAAGGAAAAATGGCATCGGGGTTGATGGTCATATCGAGCATAAACTGCGGGTTCTGCTGGCCAATACCTATCATGTGGCGGGTATCGGAAAACCTCATTCTTTCCAGATTATTTGTAGCAATAACGAAATCGGTGGCATCGGTGGTGCCGATAAAATTGTTGTTTGCAGCAAAACCTATTGCAGAGGTTGGTGATGCGGTGCCGAAGTTGCCTTTTAATTTCCAGTAGGTACCTACCGGATAAGCAGGATTCAAAATTTCGTTTTGTGCGAAGGATACAACAACGATAACGAAACACAACAATACCGTGAAACAGTATCTGGCAGGAATAGACATAGTCATAAGCAGGGGAATTGAGAACCATAAATATCCGAAAACCTACGAATAGACAAAAGCACATTTGTCAACTCAGGTTACAGGGTATTAAATATGTTCCTTAGAACTAGAGATTTTGGTAGTGGTTTAGCTCTTAACGAGATAAGCAGGCGTTTGGCTTTTTTCTTATGTCAGGCAGAAATGGAATAAGTGTTATAAATGCAAGGTTCTTAGGCGATCTGCCTAACTCCTTTTTACTGTTTCTTCAATAACTGTTCAATAAGCAATTGTTGTTTCTCTACCACCTTTTTCAAATCATCAATCATTTTTTGCTGTTCCTGAACGGCCTTAACCAAGGGCACTACTAACGTAGAGTACCCGATGCCCCAGGTGCCCTTTTCATTATCGGGTTTTACCACAGCGTCAAAACCTTCATATCCTGCAGCAGATACGGCAGCATCCATTTCCTGAGCAATAAAACCTGTTTGGCGTGTTTCGCTTTGGCTACGAAGTTGCTCATAATAGCTTTCATCGCCATGTTCACCTATAAATTTGCTGAACTTTTCTCGATCAAAATTATAAGTAACCGGACGCAACCGGAGAATAAAATCAAGACCTTTCACATCCTCGCGAATATTGTTTTTAAACCGTGCATCTGATGTGCTGGTATAACCAGCTGGCTGCCCTTCTATTACGGTAACGGCCGTGTTGCCGAGACGCACCTTGTTACTGGCGTTTGCGCTAGCCAGGTAACCTACGGATGTGGCATTGCTAAGGGTAGCTGTACTCACATCTGAATTGAAGCCTATGGCAGTGTTATAGAATCCGGTTGAATTTGTATTTAGGGCGAATCCTCCCACTGCCGTATTTCCTTTACCACTGGTATTTGCAGTAATGTTGGCTGGGTCATTATTAATTAAAGCACTGTACCCAACTGCCGTGTTGTTGGTGGCATAACCGGTTCCTGCATTGGCAAAACTCTGAAGCTCTAAAGCATAGCTTCCAACTGCTACGTTTCGGGACGCATCTGTATTGTCACGCAGGGAAGAATAGCCCATAGCAACGTTGAAATCACCGCCATTGTTGCTGGTTAAGGCAGACATGCCAAATGCGGTATTATCAACCCCTGTTGTATTAGCATCCAGCGAAGCGTATCCACCGGCCGTATTATTAGACCCGGTTGTATTAGAATATAAGGAATGATGACCTAAGGCTGTATTGTTAGCCGCCTTGTTTGAATAGAGTGCCTGAGAACCAACAGCCACATTAAAGTTGCTGCTTACATTTACGGCTAATGCATTATACCCAACCGCCACATTTTCGGTTCCTGTTGAATTAGTGCCAAGGGACGATCCTCCGACCCCGATATTGCGGGTACCTGTCAAATTACCAAATAAAGCCCCTACTCCAATGGCTGTATTTTCAGCGCCACTAGTATTGCTCCTAAGTGCACTAGCCCCTATTGCTGTGTTTGCAATGGCCGTGGTGTTATTTTCAAGTGCTTCTGCTCCAATAGCTGTGTTGCTTGTTCCGGAAGTGTTATTGAAAAGCGAAATTTCTCCAACTGCTGTATTAAATCTTCCGGTATTATTAGTAAAAAGTGCACGGGCACCCAAGGCGGTGTTGCGGTCACCTGTAGTATTGGAAAAAAGACTTTTGCTTCCTACTGCCGTATTTTCGGTTCCATCATAGCTGTTTATAACGCCAATGCCGTTGTTATATAGAGCCGAATCGCCAATGGCAACTAAATTACTTCGATTTGTATTTGAACGTAATGCACTTGTACCAATCGCTATATTGCTAATCGATGTGCTATTGGAAAACGCAGCCTGATATCCGATAGCTGTATTGTTACTACCTGAAGTAATGCCATTCATAGCCTGCCTGCCTACAGCCACATTTTTTTGTCCGGTATTCCCTGAACCGACTAATGCACCGGAACCAATAGCCACGTTTTCAGAGGCAGTAGTTCCGCCACTTAATGCGCTATGCCCTACCGCTACGTTATCGAAAGAAGAAGAGTTAAAGCCAATAGCGTTTGTTCCAATAGCCACGTTGCGATTGCTTGTCCCCACCAAACCAATAGCCTCGCTGCCAATTGCAATATTATCATCGCCCGAAGTAATACTTAAAGCACTATATCCTACTACTGTGTTTCTGTTTCCATCCGTGCTTTGTTGAATGGCATCGCTACCAATAGCAACGTTAGTCGCTCCGGTTGTTAGTTGTCCCATAGCATTGGCACCCATAGCGGTATTGTTGCCTCCAGTGGTAACTACATCTAAAACCTGGTTGCCGAAACCTGTATTTTTTGAGCCTGTCGCGGCTGTCATATTCCCGGTGGCTAAACCAAAGTAAGTCCATGCACGTACAGAACTCGAATCAATGTAGCCCGAGCGATTATTATTAACCCGAAAAACCAAAGGATGGTCATCGGTGGTACCTAAGAAGTTAAGGTTGGATGAAGTTCCGCTATTGCCTGTTAAACCCCAAGCCGTACCAGTGGTCGATGCCCAACCGGGACCACTTGCTCCTAATGTCAAAACATCACCTGTGCTACCTGCGGCCAAAGCCCGCATATCGCCATTGGCATCGGCAAACATTATTTTATCGGTTGTAGCAGTTGGTGCGGTTATAAAACTTCCACCCGTAGCCACACCACCATACCGCATACCGCTGGTAGTGCCGCTTAAATGAAACCTGCGCGAAGGCGCAGTAGTGTTAATGGCTAAAGTATCTTGAATAAAAACCTTACCGGTACCGTTACCTTGACCAAAATAACCTGCCCAGTTGTTCACGCTTCCCCCTTGTGCATAAGCCAACACACCATAGTTGGTGCCACCTGCCGCTGACCCAGTTGTCCATGCTCGTAAACCAACATTGGTTGTTCCTGTAGAAGGATTAAAAGCGGCTAAAGCATAATTACTAGCTGCAAGAGATGTATTCAGCGTTTGGAAATAGCCGCCATACAAAAGGGTGGCTGTACCTAAGCTTGTGGCTGTTGCCAGAAATCCGGCAGGAGCACCGGAATTTGCAGTGCTTCTCATTTCAGCAACTGCCCCTTGTGTATTTGAACCCGAGTAGTAAAGATGGATAGGATAAGACGGGGTAGTGGTTCCTATGCCCACATTGCCCAATGAATCTAATACCATTCTCTCCACATTGTTACTTCTAAAACGCACTGATTTAAAATCAGTGGTTCCCATAAAGTTAGAACTGCCGTTTATTCCGTTATTACCGGTAGTAAGCCAGGCTTTTGTAGAGGAGGAGTCAACATCAGGTAAGTCTGTTGTAACTATTAAGCTTCCTGTGTTACTGTAAGTAACTCCCGTAATTGTCCAGTCTGGTCCTGTTGCCCCGGTAGTGCCGTTTGCACCAGTAGCCCCGGTTGCTCCCGTTGCCCCGGTAGCACCATTATTGCCAGTAGCTCCTGTAACGCCAGTGACACCAGTAGCGCCCGTTACTCCGGTGGCCCCTGTTGCGCCTACAGCTCCGGTTGTCCAGGTGGGTATACCGCTACCGTTAATAATAAGGGCTTGTCCGGAGGTTCCGTTAGGCATTGCTCTTAGATCTCCATTGGCATCGGCAAACATTATTTTATCAGTATTAGCAGAAGGTGCGCTAATAAAAGCCCCTCCTGCTCCTACTCCCCCATAACGTATACCGCTTGTGCTTCCATTTATATGTAATTTACGAGCAGGGGTTGAAGTGCCTATACCTACATCCGCATTGCTTCCAAGTACTACCGCATTACTCTGTGAAACTAAAGCGTTAGCGCCTACAGCAGTTGCATTGGTTAATGCTCCTGAAAGGGCATTGGCATTATATCCTAAAAAAGTATTGGATGCTCCCGTTGTGTTCGTGCTGCCAGCATCTACCCCCAATGCACTGTTGTATGTACCAGAGGTATTATTAACTAAGGATTGATGACCCATGCCGGTATTGCTGCTACCTATGGTATTGAACATGGCTCTGTATCCAATAGCCGTATTTTCGTTAGCGGTAATATTTGAGAAGAGAGCCCTAAAACCTACTCCCACATTTTGCTGACCATTGGAAGTGTTTGTTGAATTGGTAGAATACAGGGCCTCATCACCAATGGCGATATTGTAACTGTTGTACAAAAATGAACCGAAACTTAAACTGTAAAGAGTCCGTTTGCCAATAGCCACATTACTTCCCGCAAGTACATTGTTTTTCATGGAGGAATGTCCTATAGCTATATTATCAGTACCTCTGCCCAAATACATAGAGGAGTCTCCAATGCCTATAATATCGCTACTGGAAGCCGGAGCGGAAACTGCGTTGCTGCCTATAGCTATAATACGAGTAGCATTTTGGTCAATTTTACGGGCGGCATTATAACCTATAGCCACGTTGTCTGTAATGTTAGAGCCGTTAAATGCCACCAGCATAGCCGAAGAGCCTATGGCCACATTACGGCTAGCTGAGCTAAGACTCAGTCCTGCTGAATCACCTATAATGGTATTCGAGTTACCGATAACACCTGCACCTGATCTGTAACCCCAAAAAGCATTATGCAATGTGTTGTCTATTCGACCTGCCTTTTGATTGTTTACGCGAACATTAAAGGGCACGTTATCAATGGTACCAATAAAATTAGTTCCATCCACGGTGCCTGTATTTCCGGTCAACCCCCAAGCATTACTAGCCCCGTCAATTCCAGTGGCTCCTGTAACTCCAGTTACTCCCGTAGCTCCGGCACTTCCAGTAGCGCCAGTGGCACCTGTTACTCCAGTTGCTCCGATAGAACCCGTGGCGCCTGTTACACCAACGGCCCCGGTAGCCCCTGCAGGACCAGTTGCTCCCACACTGCCCGTGGCACCCGTAGCACCCGTAGGGCCGCTAACAGACGGATAGCCATTGTTCAGCGAAATTACAATCCAACGGCTTAAAGTGGTGCTATATTGAAAAACTACTACACCCTTTACAGGTACAATTATGTCACCTCCGGCTGTTTGTATTCGGTTTGAAGGGTTAGATGCTGTGGAAGAATTTAAAACGGTAAGGGTATCCGTAGCATCATTAAATAAAATTAGAACTCTACCGTCTTGTCCTCCGGTTAATCCCGAAATTGTATAGTCTGAAGTTGGTCCGGTAATACGAAAAAAGCTTTTTCCTGCAGGAAAAGGATTGTTAGCAGTAACGAGATTATTGTTTGCCCCATTAACCAAAACAAGCGAACCTTCGCGCAAAGCTAAATCGCCATTTACATCTAAGTATGTTTCAGGAGTAGCATTGATACCCACTAAACCATTTCTGTTTATTCGCATTCGCTCAACCGGAAAAGAGGCTGCGGTGGGAGTAGTTAAAAATGCTATTCGCCCCGGCATATTACCAGGCGATGAGGTAGAGTCTACCAACAATTCTATACGTGCTGCATTTAAAAAATTACTCCCATCATATCCCCTTCCGTCAATTCGTCCAAGAGAACCACCGATGCCAATAATTGTTGGTGCGCTGATAGTGCCCTGTGCCCGCCTGAAATGTAACTCATTCGCCTTGCCATAATTTGTAATAGCCACAACCAAGTTGGTATCGGCAACGCCAACCACCTCAAGCGAACCTTTAGGGGTAACGGTTCCAATACCTACACGCCCTGAAGTATCTAACGTCATCCTTCGAATATTGTTAGTTCGTAAACTCAAATAATTCGCGTCTAATGTTCCCAGAAAATTGTTGCTTGTGTCTGTTCCTAAATTCCCACGGAGTTTCCAATATAAGCCTACAGGATATGCCGGGTTCATAATTTCGTTTTGCCCGTACGCAAGAGTAAACGCTTGGATAAGCAACAACGTAAAAACTAATTGTTTGCCAAAGGAGTACACTCGGGTCATGATATTGATAAGATTTGTCATTATAAAAATGTTAAAAATCACACTATTCTACAAGAAGCCACATTAAAACCTATTGCTCATAAAGTTGCGTGCTTTTTTATTTATTCAGACTAAAGCCATTTTATTCGCAAGATAAACATAGCAACTAATGCAGGTATTAAAGTTCGGGGGCACATCGGTTGCCAATGCAGAAAACATTACGAAAACAATTGCCATTGTGCAGAAGGCATTGGCGAAGGACAAAACAATGGTGGTGGTGTCTGCCTTAGGGGGAACAACCGACATGCTGATTGATGCGGGAAAGTTAGCTGCCGTAGGAAACGAATCTTACAAAGAAAAAATTAGCGCGCTAGAACAACGGCACTTACAAACAGTTAAAGACTTAATTGCTGAAAAAAATCAAGCAACTGTTTTAGCGGAAATAAAAAAACACTTCAAAGAACTTGAAGCTATTTGCGAAGGAGTTTTTTTACTGCGCGAATTATCGAATCGAACACTTGATAAAATTGTAAGCTTTGGCGAACTGCTTTCAAGCATTATTATTTCGCATCAGCTGAATTCGCTTGGTGTTAAACACGAATGGAAAGACTCGCGCGAGCTAATTGAAACAAACTCCAACTACACATTTGCTGCGGTAAATTTTGAAAACACCAACAAAAAAATTTCAGCGTTTGTAAAAGAGAACCCGGCTTCGCTTTATCTCTTCCCCGGTTTTATTGCCAGCGATGCTAATGGTGTTACTACCACCCTCGGTCGCGGTGGTTCTGATTACACGGCTGCAATTTTTGCGGCAGCAGTAAAAGCAAATAATCTCGAAATCTGGACGGACGTAAGCGGCATGATGACAGCCGACCCTCGTTTGGTGCAAAACGTAAAAGTGATTCCGCGCATTTCGTATCAGGAGGCAATGGAGCTTTCGCACTTTGGCGCGAAAGTGATTTACCCGCCAACCATTCAACCGGCAATGAGCTTAGGAATGCCGCTGTGGATTAAAAACACATTTGCACCGGATGATGAAGGAACGCTGATTGAAAACAAAAGTGATGCGAACCAGAATATCGTAAGCGGAATTTCAAGTATCGGAAAAGTTTCGCTGTTGTTATTGGAGGGAAGCGGCATGATTGGCATTCCGGGATTTTCAAAGCGCTTGTTCGATGCGCTATCGAAAGAAAAAATAAATGTAATTCTGATTACACAGAGTTCGAGTGAGCACTCAATATGTGTGGCTATTGATGAAGTGAATGCCGCAAAAGCAAAAGCTGCTGTTGATACAGAATTTGAATACGAGATTGGAACGAAAAAATTAGAGCCGCTTAGTGTAGAAAAATCATTAGCGATTGTTGCGCTGGTTGGCGACAACATGAAAAACCATCCGGGTATCAGCGGAAGAATGTTTAGTGCCTTAGGTAAAAATGGTATCAACATTCGCGCGATTGCACAGGGCTCTTCCGAAAAAAATATTTCTGCGGTTATCACTTCGCCTGATGTAAAAAAGGCTATCAACGTTTTACACGAAGAATTTTTCGAAACCGCATTCAAGCAGGTGAACCTGTTTATTGCCGGTGCGGGAAATGTAGGCAAGCGTTTAATAGAACAGCTAAAGCAGCAACATCAACACCTTCAACAGCATTTGCGTTTGAATGTTCGAGTAGTGGCAATTGCCAACAGCAAGCAGGTTGCGCTGAATGAAGAAGGAATTGATTTAAGTAATTGGGAGAATACATTGAAAGACGCACCGGTTATGAAATTGAATGAACTGGTGCAGTTTATTCAAGAAAAGAATTTGCGCAATTCAGTTTTTGTAGATGTTACTGCCAACGAAGATGTTTCGAAAGTATATGCCGCCTTGTTACAAAAAAGTGTTTCGGTGGTGGCGTGTAACAAAATTGCCGCCTCATCGGTTTACAGCAACTACGAGCAACTGAAAAATCTTGCCCGTGAGTTCAACACTTCGTTTCTGTTTGAAACCAATGTTGGCGCGGGGCTTCCTGTTATCGGCACACTGAACGACTTGATGCGAAGCGGTGATGAGGTACAGAAAATTCAGGCTGTCCTTAGCGGCACACTCAATTTTGTTTTCAATAATTATAACGGAACAAAAACTTTTGCAAGCGTAGTGAGGCAGGCACAAGATGAGGGCTACACCGAACCGGACCCGCGGTTGGATTTAGGCGGCACCGATGTAATGCGCAAGATTTTGATTCTTGCGCGCGAAGCAGGAAACAAAATGGAAATGAGCGACATTGCGAACAATGTTTTTCTTCCGGAAGAATGCATGAAAGGCAGCGTGGCAGATTTTTATAAAGCGCTGGAGAAATACGAAGCGCATTTCAAAAAGTTGTTTGACGAAGCGAACGCAAAAGATTGCAAGTTGAAATTTGTTGCACAGTTAGAAAACGGAAAATCATCGGTTGGTTTACAGCATATCGGCAAGGAGCACGACCTATATCATCTGTACGGAAAGGACAATGTGGTGTTGTTTTATACACGCAGATATTCGCAACAGCCGCTCGTAATTAAGGGTGCCGGTGCCGGTGCAGAGGTAACTGCCTCGGGAGTTTTTGCAGATATTTTAAGAGCCGTTTAACATGAAAAAAGTTTCAGTTTTATCACCAGCTACTGTCGCAAACATTGTTTGCGGTTTCGACATCATGGGCTTTGCGGTTGACCAGCCCAGCGATAAAATAACGGTCCGCCTGCTCGACAAAAAGCAAGTCCGCATCATTAATAAAGACAACTACAACCTTCCTACCGAGCCCACGAAAAATGTTTTTGGCGGTGCGCTGCTCGCCATGATGAACGCGGTGAATGAAGAAATTGGTTTTGAAGTAGAAAGCACAAAAGTGATTAAGCCCGGAAGCGGAATTGGTTCGAGTGCAGCAAGTGCAGCCGGTGTAGTGGTGGCGGCAAATCATTTACTTGGTAATCGGTTCACAAAAATGGAGCTAGTGCGTTTTGCTATGTATGGCGAGCAAATTGCATCGCAGGCATGGCATGCCGATAATATTGCGCCCTGCATTTATGGAGGCGTTACCCTTATCCGCAGTAACGAGCCGTTGGATATTACCTCGCTCAATTTTCCTCCATTGCATGTAACTATTATTCACCCGCAAATTGAAGTGAAGACAAGTTACGCCCGCGAAATATTACCAAAACAAGTGGCGCTGAAAGATGCGGTAACTCAATGGGCAAACGTGGCGGGCTTGGTGGCGGGCTTTATGAAAGAAGATTACGAGTTAATCAGTCGCTCGCTGAAAGATATTTTGATTGAACCGGTGCGCAGTAAACTGATTCCCGCTTTTGATGAACTGAAAAAACAATGTATGGAAGCCGGTGCTTTGGGCGGAGGAATTTCCGGTTCAGGGCCTTCGGTGTTTATGTTGAGTAAAGATGAAGCCACCGCAAAAAAAGTGGAACAGGCAATGAATGATGTTTATCGTAAAACAGGAATTGATTTCAATGTGTATGTGACGAAAGTAAATAATGAGGGCGTTGAAATTGTAAATTGAAAACACAAATGCGTTACTACAGCACCAACCACCATTCTGAGAAAGTTTCTTTTCGCGAAGCCACTATAAAAGGTCAGGCACCCGATAAGGGGCTGTATTTCCCCGAGAGCATTCCGGCTTTATCGAAAGAATTTCTCAGTTCGTTCAAGCAAAAATCAAAAGCACAAATTGCTTTTGAAGTTATTCGTCCGTATGTGGGCGATGATATTGCGGAAGAAGATTTGTTTCAAATCTGTGAGTACGCTGTCAACTTCAATTTCCCTCTTGTAAAAGTTTCGGAAAGTATTTCCTCGCTAGAATTATTCCACGGACCAACGCTGGCATTTAAAGATGTGGGCGCGCGATTCATGAGTCGCTGCCTTGGTTATTTTTCAAAGACAGATTCGCGAAAAGTAACTGTGCTTGTAGCAACAAGCGGTGATACCGGAAGTGCTGTTGCCAACGGATTTCTCGGAGTAGAGGGAGTAGATGTGGTGATTCTTTATCCGAGTGGAAAGGTAAGTAAGATTCAAGAGTTGCAATTGACTACACTCGGGCAAAATATTACTGCACTGGAAGTAACGGGAACTTTTGATGATTGTCAACAAATGGTGAAGCAAGCTTTTGCCGATGAAGAACTGAACAAAAATTTGTTTCTCACCTCAGCTAATTCCATTAATGTGGCGCGCTGGCTACCGCAGCAGTTTTATTATTTCTACGCATTACAGCAGTGGCAAGATAATGAGCCACCTGTGGTTTGTGTGCCAAGCGGCAATTTTGGAAATATATGCGCTGGGCTGCTGGCGGCAGTTTCCGGGTTGCCTGTAAAACATTTTGTAGCAGCCTGCAACAGCAACGATGTTTTCACCAAGTATTTGCAAAGCGGAAACTTTAATTCGCAACAAGCAGTGGCCACTATTTCTAACGCAATGGACGTGGGCAACCCAAGTAACTTTGTTCGTATTCTCGAATTGTTTAAGCATGATTTTTCTCGCATTCAAAACTTCATCAGCAGTTATTCAATTTCTGATACAGAAACTGCCGAAACAATTGCAAACGTTTACAAACAATACAATTACACTTTAGATCCGCATGGAGCGGTAGCTTTTGCTTCTCTGGAAAAATATCTCTCGCAACACTCAAATACTAAAGGTTTGCTTCTTGAAACAGCTCACCCGATTAAGTTTAGCGATGTAGTTGAACGGGCAACCGGTAATCCGATTGAATTTCCGGATTCAATGAAGTATTTACTTCAGCAGAAGAAGAAAAGTATTTTGCTGGAGCCGAAGTTTGAGGAGTTGAAAAATTTTCTTTCTACACAATAATCACCGTGACAAAACAGGGAAAGATTTTCCTCGCAGTTTTTCTTATTGCAGCGGCATTTATAATTTTCAGAGCACACTACTATTCGGGCTTTCCATTGGTTAT
Source organism: Chitinophagales bacterium (assembly GCA_046329535.1). GTDB lineage: Bacteria > Bacteroidota > Bacteroidia > Chitinophagales > LD1 > Bog-950. The sequence goes on along the minus strand of JAXLUN010000002.1, from coordinate 474,611 downwards.
TGCTTTTTTATGTGTGTTAGGAACTGCTGTTGCCGGAATAGATGAAATTTTTTGGAATGGGAAAAAACAGGGGTTTGGGGGTCGATTGATTATGTCGGTAATGGGAGTTAGTTTGTTAGTTATTCTGCTTTGGTTGAATGAAAGCTACTGTAGCACGATGCTTGCTAGAAAAACCGAAGTAATTGACTCCCGTATTACTCGTTCTGAGATAAGAACAAGTAAGGGCCACTCCACCGAGTATCTCATTTATGAATATGTGTATAAAACCCGCTCGTATTCAAACGAAATAAGGGCTTCTGAAACCAGTTTTAAGGTGGGTGATGAAGTAAAACTTAAAGTGTCTTGCCTGGATCCAACTGTAAGCAAAATTCAGAACTAGAAATGATTCCATCCCTGTGATTTCAATTGGTGTCTGTTTCCGCTACGCGTTATTAGCACACAACCATTCTCTTTAGCGGTAATCTGACCAATGATCGAAAACGTGTCTTCCCCGTTCAATTTGGTTTCATCTTCAGGTTCAATAGTAAAAAGCAATTCATAATCTTCTCCTCCATTCAAAGCACAGGTGATAGGATCCAGATTGAAGTTGAGAGCCATGTTGTAGGCATCTTCACTTACCGGTACGGTAGCTTCGTTAATATCACAACCAACTCCGCTTTGTTTGCAGATGTGAAAAATATCTGAGGATAAGCCATCACTTAAATCCATCATGGAGGTAGGTTTAATATTCATTTCTTTAAAAAAATGAATAACATCCTTTCGTGCCTCCGGTTTTAGCTGCCGACCTATTAAATAATCCGCATTCTCCAGTTCCGGCTGTACACCCGGATGTTCCAGGTAAATTCTTTTTTCACGTTCCAGTATTTGCAGACCCAGATAAGCTCCTCCCAAATCTCCGGTAACGCAAATTAAATCACCCACCTTGGCTCCGTTGCGATAAACAAGCTCCTCTTCACTAGCTTCACCAATAGCGGTTACAGAAATGATTAATCCGCTTAATGAGGAAGTAGTATCGCCACCAACTAAATCGACCTGATAGTTTTTGCAGGCCAGCTTAATTCCTTCATAAAGTTCTTCGAGAGCCTCAACGGTATAACGTGAGGAGATAGCTAAGGACACTGTTACCTGTTTGGGTGTTGCGTTCATGGCATATATATCGCTCAAATTCACCACTACACTTTTATAACCTAAATGCTTTAATGGCGTGTACATAATATCGAAGTGAATTCCCTCAACCAGTAAATCCGTACTAACCACCGTTTTCTTTCCAGAGTTATCAATAACCGCGGCATCATCACCTACGGTTTTGATTGTAGAGGGGTTGACGGTTTCAAACCCATGGGTCAATCTTTCAATCAAACCGAATTCGCCTAGCGCACTGATGGGGGTTACTTTTTTCTCGTCAGCCATAAATAATTTTTAGAAAGGCAAGTTTACTATATTTGAGAGTATCTGATAAAGATTCCGGCTTATAATGCTGATGGGAAAATATAACACACATAAAACGGTAGGTATTTCCGACTTGTCTGTACATGGTAGTTCCTGACAAAAAACGATTACAGTATTTGAGCTGGCTCACTCTTCTTGGTATGAGTGCCATAGGAGTTTTGCTTATTAATTACTTACAAAACCGGGTAGCAGAACAGGTGCTTGCCGGGGGAAAGGCCTATTATATTCAGGGCCTGTCGGGTGTTTTTTTTGGCAGCCTTTCAGCCTTGCTTGCCGTAGCCTTAATTAATGGCAAGCGCTTTAAAAGTGTTCGTGTTTTTTTTCAGCATTTAATGCAGGACATGAACCCTTCTCTGGTTAACATTTTGTTTTATTCTTTTTGTGCCAGCGTTGGGGAAGAAATTCTCTTTAGAGCGGGCATTCAACCAATTATAGGTATATGGCCGGCTGCTATACTTTTTGTGTTATTACATGGTTACATCAACCCGGCTAATATTAACCTGACTATTTATGGTTCTGTGCTCATTATTATCTGTGCAGGTTTTGGTTATCTGTTCAGGTATTTTGGCCTGCTCAGCGCAGTAACTGCGCACTTTGTTTACGATGTTGCTATGTTCACGGTGTTAAAGTATGCGTATCAAAAAAATGTGAATCAAACTGGTTCATAGGGAATGTTTGTTTTTCGTTTATTATCTTAGCTTGTGATATCATGTTTAACGAGTTAAAAAATATACCCAAAGCCTGGAGCAAAGCCTGGATTTCGAAAAGTTTTCGAAACCAGTTCATTACTTCTATTTTGGTATTTATTACCGTAGCTATCTATAATTTTCATTTTCTCCGACTATGGCAGGAAAGACCTGGAATATTGGTAAATGATTTGGTGCTAAACCATCTGCACCCTATTGATTTTTCATGGCCTATTTTCTTTTTGGAGTACTCTACTATCTGGCTTGTTTTGATTTTTGTATTACCCTACCCGGATCGGTTAATAAAAGGAATACAGACTTTCTCTTTTGTGTTTCTGGCCAGAACTATCAGTATTTATCTACTGCCTCTTGAACCCCCTCGCGATATGATATTCTTAAACGACCCGTTGGCAGGTGTATTGCTGCACAGTCCGGATGTAGTAGTAACTAAAGATTTATTTTTCTCCGGCCACGTTTCGGCATTGGCTATCCTGTTTTTGGTATCGGTCAACCGATTTGTAAAAGGTTGGACATTCGCGGTTACTATTATTGTAAGCTTCATGATTTTGTTTCAACACGTTCATTACAGTATGGACGTTTTGTTTGCCCCTATTGCCTCTTATTTCTGTTACCGCCTGGTAACATATATTCATCGGGAAACCAAATTAGGTTTAGAGTTGAAGGATGCCTGATTCACTCTTTTCTTTCTATTAATCATCTTGCTGCCGAACAGTTTCTATCTTCGTACTGTAAATAATCTAACATGGTAAAATCCAGACTAAAATCAACTGACACACGTGCTCCTAAAAAGTTCAACAAAGACCAGATAAAGAAAGAAACACTTAAGTTGAAATTTAAGCTGGAAGAGTTACAAAACCTGATGTATGCCGAGAGCAAACATGCTTTGCTAGTTGTGCTGCAGGGAATGGATGCTTCGGGTAAAGACGGGGTGATAAAGAGTGTATTTGATGCGGTAAATCCGATGGGCTGCCGGGTAATTGCATTTAAAAAGCCCACTGAGTTGGAAATGAAACACGACTTTCTTTGGCGGGTTCATCAACAGGTGCCGGAAAAAGGTATTGTGCATATTTTTAACCGCTCCCATTATGAGGATGTAATCATACAAAGGGTTCATGCCTGGGTAGATGATAAAACAATTAAGCAGCGATATGAGCATATCAATAATTTTGAGAAACTTTTAGCTGAAACCGGAACAACTGTTTTAAAGTTCTATCTGCACGTGTCAAAAGAGGAGCAACTGGAACGTTTGCAAGAGCGTATGAGCGATAAAACAAAAATGTGGAAACACAACGATGCCGATTTAAAAGAGCGAGAACTTTGGCCACAGTACATGAAAGCTTATGAAGATGCATTTCTCTATTGTTCAGAAAACTCAGCCTGGAATATTATTCCGGCAGACCAAAACTGGTATAAAGAATATTTGATTGCCAAAAAAGTAGTTGAAACATTGGAGGCATTAAAAATGAAATACCCTGGATTAAAACAGAATTAATTTATCATACACAATTACTACTCTATATGGAGATAAAAACTGCAGATTTATGTGATAACCATGCTGAACTGGTAAGGGTTTCAGAGCCTATAGGTTTCAAAGATTATGGTGGACATAAATTTTTTGGTGGAGAAGTACACACACTTAAGTGTTTTGAGGATAACAGCCTTGTGCGTAAAACATTAGAGCAAAATGGTGAGGGGAAAGTATTGGTTGTAGATGGTGGAGGTTCTTCTCGTTGTGCCCTATTAGGTGATATGCTGGGCGAACTGGCAGTAAAAAACAACTGGAACGGTATTGTGGTTTTTGGCTGTATACGAGATTCGGTGGCTATTTCTAAGTTGCCATTGGGCGTTAAAGCATTAAATACTATACCGCTTAAAAGCAACAAAAGAAATGAAGGGCAGGAAAATATTACCGTACGGTTTGCCGGTGTAGATTTTGTACCCGGTGAATTTATCTATTGCGATGAAGATGGTATGATTGTTTCCAAGCAATCACTTTCTATCTAACCAAAGTTACCGTTCCGTTTTTCTCTGCTTTTTTATCATCTAAGAAAGTAACCACGGCTGTGTAAGTAAATACTTGTGGTAACTGCATTTGGCCTTTGTAGGTTCCGTCCCAACCGGCAAATTGATTATTAGATTGATATACCAACTCACCCCAGCGATTGAATATTTTTAAATCAACCACTTTTATGTCCTCACCGAAAATCTGAAACAAATCATTATTGCCATCTCCGTTAGGAGTAAATGAATTCGGTATAAAAAGAGGTTTATGTGGTTCAACATCAACATGCAGAGTAGCTGTTCCGTAACAGATTGAAGAGCCATTGACAGAACTAACCGTTACAGTATAATCCTGTCTGAGAAAACTATTGATTACCGGATTGGGACAGTCTGAGCAGCTAAGGCCTATGATCGGAGTCCAGTTGTAAGTTACTCCGGAGGCATTCAGATAGTCCACCTGAACAGCTGCACTTTCTCCTAAAGGCAGAACAAGCGAATCGGGATTAACATTGACAATAATCGGAAGTGGCTCATAGACTACTACCTGCACTTGGGTAACACAACCATTAAAGTTAATGGCGTTTATCTCGTGAGTTCCTGCCGATAAATTAAAGAAGTCTCCGGAGTATTGGTAACCTCCTCCATCAATCGCAAACTGGAACGGGCCGTTTTGGAATGAAAGTCCCAGAATGTGAGCGGCACCATTGTTATAATTAGCCCCGTAGCAGGAAGTAGAATCCGTAGTGGAAGTGAAAACATCAGGAGTGGCATTAGGTACGTTTTGAATAATAGAGGTGGTGCATCCTGCAGCATCTGTAGCAGCAACTGTATAATCACCAATACCCAGGCCACTGATTAAACCATTGTTATCGTATGAGAAATTAACTCCATCCAGCGTGGCGGAAAAAGTATAAGGAGCAGTACCTCCGTTGGCAGAAGCCGAAATAGTTCCATTCAAATCACCAATACACTTTACGGCAGTTGATGAGGTGGATAGAATAATATCTGCCGGCTCGCCAACAACTCCGAAAGAAGTAACGGTACATCCATTCAAATCAGTGACGGTACAGCTATAAGCTCCGGCCAGTAAGTTAGAAGCTGTAGCTGTAAATTGAGCATCTGACCATAGATAAGAGTAAGGAACTGTACCACCCGCAGCATTTACTGTAACACTTCCATTGGGTGTTTGATAGCAGGTCGAATTAATTGCTGTTGTTGATGCAGTAAGCGCTGTAGGTTCTGTAATAGTGAACGATTGAGTTGCGGTACATAGATTTCCATCGGTTACAATAACCGAAATGGAACCGGCTGGCAAACCCGATGCCGTGGTGCCTGTCTGTGTATTGCTCCACAGATAGTTATAACCGGTCAGCCCCGGTGTTCCTCCGACAACTGAAATGGTTTCGGTACCATCGCTGCCTCCATAGCAGGAAACAGGAGTTTGAGATACTTCGGTAATTAAGATAGCTGAAGGCTCAGTAATTGTGAATGTGGTGGTTATACTGCAGTTAGCATCCGTAAAAGTAACACTAACTACTCCGGCTGATGCGTTACTGAGCGTAGAGTTAGATTGGGCTCCTGTGCCGTTCCAATCATAGCTGTATGGTGCCGTACCTGCGGTGATATTGATTGTTGCCGTACCATCGTTGCCGCCATTGCAAGACACATTCGTATTGGATTGAGTAAAGGTGAGAGCAGGCACCTGAGTAACGGTATATACATCTGTAGCGGAACAACCCTTTGAATCAGTCACGGTCAGATTGTAGGTGTCTGCAACCAATCCGGATATGGTTTGTCCTGAAAATGCCTGGCTATTGGATTGTTGAGACCACACATATGTATAGGCAGGCGTGGCACCCGAAACATTAGCGGTAATGCTGCCGCTTAAATTATTACCACAACCGATATTAGTAATGTTCGGAGCGTTAATAACCAACGGGGTAGGTTCTGTTACGTTATAGGTAGCTGTAGCTGTGCAACCGGCACCATCATTCACACTTACGGTATATGCTCCGGCAATTAATGAGTTGATAGTTCCTCCGGATTGTGTATTGCTCCAACTATAAGTAAATATTCCGCTTCCACCGGTTGCACTGGTGGTAATAACTCCGTCATTTCCCCCATTGCATGATACATTAGTAATTGTCGGGTTGTTGATGGTTACATTATTTCCTCCGGCCTGAATGGTCAGTGTAGCATTGTCGGTTGCTGTGCAGCCACCGGAAGATGTAACGGTAACGGAATAGGTTCCTGCCGCCACATTATCCAGTATTGAATCTGTTTGCACAGGTACCGAGTTCCAGGCAAACGAGTAAGGAGCAAAACCTCCATTGACGGAAGCTGCTAAAACACCTGAGCCAGAACCGGAACAGTTTGTTTGAGTAACATCGGGTACGTTCACGGTCATTTGAGCCGGTTGAGTAATAATAACGGTATCGGCCCGAACGCAATTGGCGGCATCGGTTGCTGTAAACACGTAAGTGCCCGGAGATAAGTTAGTTCTGGTTAGCTGACTACTGCCATCGGCCCAGCCGTAATTGATTGGAGCTGTGCCTCCGCTTACATGGGCATAAGCTGCGCCATTATTGGCACCAAAACAAGTCACGTTTTTGGAAGAGTCTATACCGGCCGATAGTGTTCCGGATAGTGATACCACCACATTATCTGTTACAACTACAGGTGTGCCCCCCGAACAAGGGGTGTAAGTAGCTTTAGCGGTATAGGTGGTTTGCTGGCTTGGGCAGGCTTGATAAGTTACTCCGGTACCAACCTGATTGGCTCCTTCAAACCAGTTTATAGTTACAATAGAAGTTCCGCTGGGTGTAAAGCGGTAAGCATCATTGTGAGCATCCCAAACAGTATTGTTTCTTCCAGGAACAGCATAGCCCACCGTACCAGTTGCATTTTGAATGCCTTCTATAGATTTTCCGCCAATCCAATCGGTACAAGCTTCTTTATCCTTTATGTATATCTCTACAACGTTAGTTGTTTCATAAAGTACAATCTGGTGTGTGGCATCGGTGGTGCTGGAACAATTGGAACTAGGATCGTTGCTGTCATACATGGGTATATTGTTGAACGACACAACAAAAGTACGGCAAGGTGCACTACCGGTAATTTGGTATTTAATGGTACCTCCCAGCGAAGGGTCAATATCATGATAAGGGCCCATGATACAGTTTGTATATAATGCGTTGTTAGGTAAGGTGCCTAAACCCGACATATCATATACACAGGTTTGATTGGCTTCGGTTATATCAAAACTAACCAGACCGTTAGCTCCTATCACCGCTTGCGTATAGGGTTGGTCGAAGAAGCAAAATGTGAAAGGAAGATCAATAACCGTTGACCAAACATCATCTTGATTAACGATTACGGATGTGCCGGCATTGTAAGGGAATGGGGTATAAGGAATAGCTCCAACGGTATAGGTGGCAGCTCCACCTGTTTCAAAATAGGTGGCGGTTAGATTGGTGCATGTGGTTCCGCAGGGCAACGTGATATCACTACCGGCATTTACACTGGGGCAGCCCGGTTGAGCACTTACAGTAAAGCCAAGCAAAGCAGAAAAAAACAAGGCAAGCAAAAACTTAAAGTAGAATAGTTTCATTTCGGGGTATGTAATTTTCTTTTTCTATAGATGTATCAATCAGTAACTTAGTTGTTTCTTTATGTATTTTTTTACCCTAACGAAGAAAGCATCTTTTATAAAAGATGCTTTCTCATGTGATTTCTAGTTGTCTCCTACTTCGGTTTAGAAATTAGGGCAATACTTTTCATATTGAATTCCCTGCGATTTCTCTTTCTTGAAAATATAGATGGCCGAAACTTCTACACCGCCTTGTGCACGGGTAGCCGTTCTTAAACTGGAGTGGTTTACATCGTAGCTTATTCCCAGACGCACATTGTAAAACTCGGCACCTACATTCAATATTACAGCGTCCTTTACCCGATAAAACCCTCCGCCAAAAATGGCCACATCATCGTTAATGCCATAATTAAGTCCTAAGCCAAAATTGTATAGGCGGGCATTAGACTGAATCATGAATAAAAAAGTTGGTGTTAAGCTGAAAGAGTTATCGCTGTTCAGAAAAATTTCCATACCGGCATGAACATTATAACGGGCATTGAGACGATTTCTGGAGTCGTTCAGAAAAGATTCTTTTGGGCCTTTTTGCGCCATGCCGCCAATATGGTTAACGGCTGCACCTACGTAATAACGGAACTGCTCTTTAGGGGCATGAGTCCATAAAAGCCCTAGGTTAAAATCGCCATACAGGATGTTCTTATTGCTGAAATTAGTTTCGCCATTAAACAAAGAGGTATTCCATCCATAATTATCTAACTGGCTTTCAAAAATCAGGTTCTGCATTTTAATTTGCTTAGACACTACACCCGCCTGAAAACCTAATGATATACGGGCTCTGCCGTATCTGTCCACCGCTTTGTGGTAGGCAATAGATGCCATTCCGCAGAAGGTGGTCAACGCACCATCACCGGCCCGGTCACTGTAAAACATACCTCCGAAACCAAAGCCATCATTACCCAAACGCTGACGAAGGATAGGTGCATCGACTGAAAACTGATAGGTTTGAAAAGGGGCCGTTGAATTAAGTGTAGGCACAGTAAACCATTGGTTTCGGTAATTGGCAGCTACACGAAACACTCCGTTAATATTGGCTGTTAAAGCCGGGTTGAGTGTGAGGGGTGAAGCGTAATACTGAGAGAAATGTATATCCTGAGCCATGGCAGAAACACTTACCAAAGCGAACAATATAACCGTGTAAAATTTTCTCATGAACCGAATTTTTTAAAGCGTTGATAAAAGTAGATAAAAATACTTTTTCACCAAACATTCACTTCACTACGATGCAATTTTCACCTTATTCGTTGGCTGAGGCTCTTTAAAAGATTGGTTTGATACAGGTAGAAGGTTTCTTCAACCGGCCCAAAACCTTGATAAAACCGGGCTATGGCCGGTATGGATGACCCCTCAAAATCGAACACGGCCGGGGTATTGGCGTGTATTTGAATAATCTTATCGAAGAGGCCATGTGAGGCTCCGGTTTCTTTACCGGCTGTATTGGAGGTATTAATGACGTTGATGAAGCGGTGAGGATGAAACAAAACCAGACTGGCGGCCACCAGCTTATTGTCGAGAAGCATCGCGTAGATTTGACCATAGCGGTGCGCCAAAATCTCTTTGGTTAGCCGGAGAAATATCTTTTCGTGCTGGGGCTCAAACTTTTCTCCGGTGTGGCGAACGTTTTCGAGATAAAAAGACTGAAAGTTCCGGAGCGATTCGGAGGCAGAAAATCGGAGTCCTGCTTTTTCGGCTTTGGCCATATTTCTGCGATGATTCTGAGAATAGCCTTTCCGGATGGTGGTGTAATCACGGTTTAAATCCAGTAGCAGGTTTTTTCTTTTTTTCAGTTTCAGGCTTTCAGTTTCCAAAGCGGTTTGGGCATGCAGGTTAATGTGTATATACGGAAACCGGCTACTTGCTTCTTTTAGAAACAGGGCCATTACCTGTGCGGAAACCGGCTTGCCAAAAACCCCCAATTGCTGACAGTAATACGGCTGATACAACACGCGAACCCCCAGTTTTCTTAACCATACCAGCGGCATAACGGCCCGGTAATTTTCGAGCACTAAGGCATCCCAGTTTTCAGCTACGCTGTCCAGATACCAGCTGAGCCCATAGGGCAGGCTGTGAGACGATTGTAGAATGCACTCGTTCCAAAGTACCTCATCAATCTCTTTTCGCTTGACTAAACGGATTGCACTCACCGTGTTTAAGGGGGGTTATTGCGTGGCTTCCTGCGCTATGGTTTCAAAAATTTTGCGCCAGCCGCGCCACGGTTGTTTTTCTGTAAAGGAACTGTTATGCCATAAGCCTAACAGCTGTCCGTCTACGGCTTTTACACTGGCTATCAGCTCTCTTATTTTGTTTAATGCATGCTCATTCTCGGTGCGGTAGTAATGGGTAAAGGTAGTATCCATAAATGCGAAGGGCACTACTTTTAAATTAGTTGGCACATTGTCTTTTACATTAAAAAAGAAATGTGGCGTACAAGTGCCGGCTCTGAAACCAACGCGGCCGGCATAGCCCATGGAATAATCTTGCTGAATACCCAACTCAATCAGACGCTTGTAGGTAAAAGGTATTTGAAAACGCAGATAATGAAAACGGTTGCTGACCGGAGGCGTGCCGGTAATTTCGGTCAGGCGCTTTATTTCTAAAGCCATTTGTTTGTTCGATATATGGCTTTTATATGACAGGTGAATACCCGTTTCGGTTTTCTGACAGATGTTTTTTATAAGGGCGCGAAAGGCCTCGTTGGTATGGTCTATATTTTTATCAAAGCGTGATTCATCGCCCAGCAGGAAGAAGAAGCGGGTGGGTATGTTATATTTCTCACAAATATCAAAAATGTAGTCGTAGGTATCAAAGGGGTCGCGCTGACCACGCATAAGTACGGCAAAGCGTTCGCGCACTTCCTGGTATTCAGACAAAATAAAGCTGCGCATAAAACCACCCAGATTTTTCTGAAAGCCTTTATGCAGATAGCTGTAGGCCATATCTATATCAAAGGTGGCCGTGTAGCTGAAGGTGCGCTGTTTAAAGGTAAGCTCCGGAAATTTCTGCAGCAAAAGTTTTTTCAGTTCCAGGGCATATAAATCTGCCATGGGTTTCTCTAAAAAACCGGCCTTGCAGTTCATACTTTGGCGGCCCCGGTAGCGGTCGTATTTATCTTTTTTGCCGGGCAAATACTCTTCGTAGCGGGTGACCATAAAAAAAGCTGAGCCCAGCAAATCGAACGGAAGAGCAGACTGCTCATGAAAAACAGGGAAGAATCCTTTGATATCCTTATACTCACAAAAGTCTATGGGCTGAGGTTTTATGCCGGTTTCGAAAAGCAGCGGAATGGAGGCCAGAAACAATTCACTGCCTATGGGTTGGGTGCCATACGAAAACTTAGGCCCGGCATGGATGTTAAACTCTTCGCTGTTTGTAGTCAGGGTGTATGACAGCCCTAATATTTCGCCCAGCAAAAAATCAAGAATGTAGGACAGACGCGGAGAGGTCTTTTCGGTATAAATGAGGAGGTGTTTCATGGGCAGGGGTGGGTTTACCACTCGTCTTCTACAATAGCCTTTACTTCTTTTTTCTTTTTATAAAATGTTTCGTTGCGCAGATATTTGGTTTTAAGCAGCGGACAAATTTTGTAGCGCTCGTCTTTGGTATCTTCATACATGGCGGCCAGGGTTTCAAACACATAGGTTATGCCTATACGGTCGCACCACTCAAAGGGGCCAAAGGGATAATTGGTACCCAGTTTCATGGCCGTATCAATATCTTCAATAGAGGCGGTGCCTTCCTGCAGAGTGTAGCAGGCTTCGTTGATAATCATAAAGATAATGCGGGGCTTTACCAGGCCTACGCGGTCTTCTACCGGCAGATATTCTATCTGAAACAGCTTCATCAGCTTATCCAGTTCGGGCATTTCAAATTTGCGATATAAACTCAGCTCCCATTTGGGCTGGGCTATAAAAGTGGGCAGCGCATTGATGCCAAACAGGCGGCATTTTATTTTGCTGTCGGTGGCATAAACGGCCTCGTTCAGGCTTAGTTTGACGGCATTGACAAACACGGGCACATCGCGCAGGCCTGCATAAATGGGCAGGTTCACGGGGTCATCGTCAAAGTTCAGGTCAAAAATGCAGTCATAGTCCTGATAGTCTTCTTCTTCATCGCCATCACTGTAATCTATTTCCAGGTCGGCACTTACGGGTAGTCTGGCTCTCAGTTCATCGGCCCGTTGTTTTTCTCCAGCTAAAAGAATTTTCATATAGTATTACATTCGACCTGCAAAATAATTTTTTCCAGCTAAAACCATCACATTATCATGAGTCAGCAAGTTATAGAAACCTCCGCGGCACCGGCCGCCATAGGGCCTTATTCGCAAGCCGTTAAAACCGGGCCTCTGCTTTTTGTATCGGGGCAAATAGGGCTGCAGCCCCAAACCGGACAAGTGGTAAGCGGAGGGGTAGAAGCCGAGGCGCATCAGGTGATGCAGAACATAGGGGCTATTTTGAAAGCGGCCGGGCTTGACTATAAGCATGTAGTAAAGACCACCATTTTTTTAAAAAGCATGCAGGATTTTGCGGTTGTAAATACCATTTACGCCTCCTATCTGGCAGCCCCTTTTCCGGCCCGCGAAACGGTAGAGGTAGCGCGCCTGCCCAAAGATGTGCTGGTAGAAATCAGTGTAATTGCTGCCGGGTAAACCGGCCCGGCCATCAGCTGATGCGTTTGACCCACCAACCGTTTCCTTTTTGGTTTCGGCCTTTTTCAAATACGCGTCCATATTTTTTAGCCACCCGTTTAACTACGGCATAAGGCGGCCTTTTGGCTTTCCAGTCTTGCCGGGTAATTTCTAAAGTCTGGCCCACATCCAGATTAGCTACGGCAGCCGAAACCTGGGTCGTTCGGCCCCATAAAATGGGGGTAAGCGACCGCGCTTCTTCGGCATTTATTATTCTCATAGCTGGTAAAAAGTTGTTTTTATCCGGTAACGAATGGGTTTAAACTACTTGTTGCCTGTTTAGAAGTGCTTGATAGTAGTTTAAAACAGAGTTATCTTACTTTAAAACTACTTCATCGGGCTTCAAAAGCACATCCTGTTACATCAGAAGCACATTAGCGCACATTAAAAGCACATTATGTCACATTAGAAGCACATTAGAGCACATCAGAAGCACGTTAAACGCACATTAGAATGCCAAAAAATACCGCCCAAGCGGGCGGTAATGGCTTATAAGTGTTTGGTAATCAATATTTAAGGGTTAGGAACCGGGTCGCTGCCGCTTTTTTCCTGTTCAAACAAAGGTGATAGGGCCTCCACCACCGTATCGGCCCCCGGGGTGTTTATATCCTGCGCCTGCTGGGCTGTGTTGTAAAACTTACGCATATACTGATAGGCAAAGTGTTCGCTGGCCATGGCAAAATCAATCATGCGGTCGTTTACTTCATTGCGCAAACCGGTCATTTCGCGAAAGACCATAGATGAATCCAGATTAATCTGCGCATCGGCCAGGGTTAAAAAATTAGGTTGCAGGTTAGGAAAAGCCGGAGCCAGGTTGTTAATGGCATTTTCAATGTAAGGGATACGTATTTCTGAAGCCGACTGGGCTCCCTGCCGCTCTTTGGGTGTAAGCTGCACCACCTTTTTAGCATTAATAATGGTTAAAATAGCATTGAAATGGTCTTTAATATCCTGTACTTCTGCGGGGCTTAGGGTAATCCCCATTTGGTCGGGCATTGGCATGGTGTAAATGGTTTAAGTGATATAATAAACCAAGTATGGCCAGGGGGGGAGGGTATTTGTCAAGAGGCGGGCAAAAAAAATTTTACCTGCGCTGGTAGCGCGGGTCATTTTGCAGCAGCAATTGCACCACTTTTTTAATTTCTTTTTTTGGCTGCCCGAATAGCTTCTTTTGAAGCGAGGTAAGGCTTTGGAGCCATTCGGCATCCTGTGGAATCAGTTCATGTTCGGCCTTTTTGAGGCGGATAATTTCTTCGTTTAAAAAATTTTCTATCGTCTTGCACTGAATGCTTTCCAGGGCACCCTTCACAGCCATTAGCTGCAAAACAATATCGAGCACAGGGCGGTTTTCCAGAAACATCGATTCAACCTTAACCAGCTGACCCTTAGCCCGGTGCAGGCAGTTTATGATTTTCTTTCGTGGTTTTGCATAGCCCATAACTGCGTTGGTTTTATCCCCATGGGGGGAGTATTTTCAGAGCAGAGTTTTGAAAAAGCTAAATCAATTGCGAATGAAATATAGATATAAATTTGAATATGGGGAAGAATGGGAAGGGGAATTTTTTTGAGGGATTGGGAAGATTGGTGGCAAGATAATGATATACATTGCCATAAAAGAATGCAACGGTATACGAATATGCGACCTGCAACACATTCGAGTAGCTACAGAAGGTTACTGTATAATTGTTATTTTCAGGCAACAAATCTATAGCTTGCGATGAGGAATGTTTTGTTGCTTCTCGTTTTTACTGCAACCAACATTATTGCATCTACACGAGAGGTAAGTTCCTACAGCTATATTACAAGAAAGGACAAAACGGATTCTGTAACAATAAACAAATGGGGTAAGGGTTTTCACCAAGTGGGCTTTCAAACAGGGGCAACTTTTGCGTTTACGGGCAGTTATGGTTCTTTTGGACCAACGTTACCGAATTTCGGTTTTGTTTATAGTCATCACTTTAGAAATACTCCTATTTCTTTACAGGGAGAACTTAACGTACTATTTACTATGATGCATCAAAACGAGGTCTCAGGTATAATTCAATTTCCACTCTTGTTTAAATTGGATTTTACAAATAGGAAAGTGAACGGGGGTATTTATATAGGATTTGCACCTCTATTTTACACCGGTGAAAGAGACACCATACAATCATACGGTAGCGGGCCGATTAAAACAGCAGTTACCCGCAAAGCAAGCTTCAATTTCATTTTTGGATTTAATGTGGATGTTCCTCTCAAAAATAATTTTGGTTTGCTATTCGATACCCGTATCAATGCTATGTGTTTCCCCATATTTCCTTACGAAACGCAATTCGTAACAAGATCTTCAGTAGGGTTTTACTCCCTACATACCATGTTTCACAACATTGGGTTTTATTATCGTTGGAACAACATCAAAAGCAAAAAATAGTAGCAAATCATTTTTTTACCATTCTCAAAGATTCATTTGGGTAACCGGCCCGTGGGATGTAGTCAGTAACCCCGTCTGCACAATGAATGGATATAATTATTATTCTTCACAAGGCGATGAGTGCACTGTTACTAAGTAGAGCATATATCACCAACAAAAAAGCGCCTTTCAGCCAAAACTGAAAGGCGCTTTTGTATCCTGTATTCAAGTCCCCTTCAGGGGATTGAGGGGTCTTAGTCTTTAATATGCGGGTTAGCTTCGCGGGCTACAAAGAAAAACGTTAAGCCGATAGTGAGCAAAAATACACCCAATACCAACGGAATCATTTGTCCGGTTTGATACATGCTCTGGTGCAGTTTAGGGTCGTTATATTCTAAGGCGTATGATGAGTTCCACATCACAAAAGAGAAATAGATAGTCAGTAAGCCGCCTACAATGGTGAAAATACCTGCAATTACTTTGCTCATAGTTGTAAATTTTACGAGTGCGAATGTAAACCAAAAACAGAATTTGCAAAATGCGTAAAATCATTTTTAGCCGCGGCACTCCTTATTTATCAAATTCAAGCATTACATTCGCGGCCTCTTATGATAGCTGTATCCAATATTGAACTTCATTTCAGCGGACGCGTCATGTTCGGTGGAATCTCCTTTTTGATTAACGACAACGATAAAATCGGTTTAACGGGCCGTAACGGTGCCGGAAAATCTACCCTGCTGAAGGTGCTCAAAGGCCTGCAACCGGTAGATGGCGGTAACATTATGTATCCGAAAGGAACCATTATCGGTTACCTGCCGCAGGAGCTGCACTCGCAAAGCAGCCTCACGGTAATGGAAGAAACTAAAAAGGCTTTTGAGCAGGTGATGCAGTATAATGCCGAGAAGGAAGACATTATGCACCAGATGGAAACCCGCACCGACTATGAAAGCGATGATTACATGGAGCTGATTAACCGCCTGGGCGAAGTGGAGCACCAAATAGAAATACACGGAGGTTACGGGGTAGAAGAACAAACCGAGCGCGTATTGAAAGGTTTGGGTTTTGACCCGGCCGATTTTGAAAAGGAAATGAAATCGTTAAGCGGGGGCTGGCAAATGCGGGTAGAGCTGGCTAAAATTCTGTTAGCCAAACCCGACCTTGTTTTGCTCGATGAGCCTACCAACCACTTGGATATTGAGTCGGTTTTGTGGCTCGAAAAGTTTTTGAAAGAGTATCCGGGTGCCATCATCATGGTTAGTCACGATAGAAGTTTTCTGGATAATATTACCAACCGCACCATTGAAGTAGGTGGCGGAAGCATTGACGACTACAATGCACCCTACACCAAGTATATTGAACTGCGCAAAGAAAGACGCGAGCAGATTATTGGTGCCAAGAAAAATCAGGAACGCGAAATTGCACAGATTGAGCGCAACATTGACCGGTTCCGCGCCAAGGCGAGCAAAGCAACTTTTGCTCAGTCGCTGATCAAGAAACTGGATAAGATGGAGATTATTGAAGTGGAAGAAGAAGATGCTTCGGCCATGAATCTTCGTTTTCCGCACGCACAGGCCAGTGGTAAAATAGTGGTGGAAGCTAAACACATTTCTAAAGCCTATGGCGATAAAAAAGTAATTACCGACCAGAGTTTTCAGATAGACCGAGGAGAGAAAATTGCTTTTGTGGGCAAGAACGGAATGGGTAAAACCACGCTGACGCGTATTCTGGTAGATGGTCTTAGCCACGAAGGAACCTTTACCCTTGGTCACAACGTAACCGTTGGTTATTACGCGCAGCACGCAGCCGATAGTATGGACGGGAACGATACCGCGCTGGATGTAGTGGATCGTGTGGCTACCGGAGATATACGCACCAAGTTGCGCGATATGCTCGGGGCCTTTTTGTTTAAAGGCGATGATGTGTTTAAGAAAGTGAAAGTATTAAGCGGTGGAGAGAAAGGCCGTTTGGCACTTTGCAAAATGATTCTGGAGCCCCGTAATTTCCTGGTACTCGATGAGCCTACCAATCACCTGGACATCATGAGTAAGGAGATATTGAAAAACGCCATTAAGTCATTTGACGGAACCGTTATCATCGTTTCGCACGACCGTGATTTTCTTCACGGCCTCACCACCAAAACTTTCGAGTTTACGAAAGATGGTATTAAAGAACATATTGGCGACATCAACGATTTCTTAGCCAAGAAACAGCTGGAAGATATGCGTATGCTGGCCAAAAAGGATGAAGCCAAAAAGCCGGAGGTGAAAACACAAAAGGCGGAGGTGAAGCAGACCGAAGTGAGCAAAGACCGCGAGAAGGAACTGAAAAAAATCAAGGCAGAAATAGACAAAAGCGAAAAGAGAATAGCTGAGCTGGAAACTAAAATTGCCGAGATTGATAAGAAGCTGGCTGACCAAAACCAGTTTCATGAACTGACCAAAGACCCTAACTTTTTTACCAACTATGAGTTGCTGAAGAAAGATTTGGAAAAAGAAATGAGTAACTGGGAAACGCTAAGCGGACAGATATAATACTATGTGTGATGCGTTGATTTTTTGCGCATACGTATATTAATAAACTCAACAACCAGCGAGAACAGTACCGCCACATAAACAAAACCTTTGTTTATGTGTATGTCAAGCCCCTCCATAATCAGTGTAAAGCCTATCAAAATTAAAAATGAAAGCGCCAGCATTTGCAAGGTTGGATATTTATTAA
Organism: Chitinophagales bacterium; assembly: GCA_046329535.1. Taxonomy (GTDB): domain Bacteria; phylum Bacteroidota; class Bacteroidia; order Chitinophagales; family LD1; genus Bog-950. Next base: position 457,017 of record JAXLUN010000002.1, on the reverse strand, counting down.
TGATAGCACTGATAGCCGCACTAAACTTCATCATAACCAGCATCGAAATAATTACAGCTGCCATCATGACCGTAATATGTTGGGTTAATCCAATAGCAGTAAGAATAGAATCAAAAGAAAAAACAACATCCACCATAACAATTTGAAGAATCACTGCCGAGAAAGCAGCTTTTGCCGCTCCGGTTTGATGTTCGTGTTCCTTGCCCTCTACTTTATCATGAATTTCGGAGGTTGATTTATAGATGAGGAAAAAGCCACCTATCATCAAAATCAAATCTTTAAAACTTACAGCCGAAGAAGCCTCCGGTTCTGCTGCACCCATTTCTTTCAAAAGAGTTTCAATAGGCAGATGAAAAAGCGGTTGGGTAAGTCCGATGATGTAAGAAAGAAACATGAGTAATACCAAACGAACACCCAACGCTACAACCAAACCAACATTGCGGGCGTTTTTGCGCTGATGCTGAGGAAGTTTATTGGCCACCAGCGAAATGAAAATAATGTTGTCTACACCTAATACAATTTCAAGAAACGTAAGAGTGAGTAGGCTAATCCAGGTAGCGGGATGCGTAAAAATTTCGATGCTGTAATCCATAGCGCAAAAATAACAGAATGACCGAAAAGCATTGAAAAGGCAGGAAACAAAAAATAATGTAAGAGCTTACATAAATACTTTTATATTTGTTTCATGAATCACACAGGAACAGATTTGATTAAACATTTAGGTGAGCTGGCCTTTGCCACGCGCTTAAAGCGACTGGCCGAATCGCTTCAGGCCGATGTAGGCAGAATTTACCGCAAAATGAATATTGATTTTGAACCTAAGTGGTTCACTATGCTTTATGCCCTTTATCATAACGATAAAATGAGTGTGGTTGAACTGGCCTCCCTGCTGGGCTTGTCGCATCCGGCAATTATTCAGTTTGGTGAACAAATGCAGGCAAAAAAGATAGTGGTATTTGCAAAAGATAAGAAAGATGCCCGCAAAAAAATGATTCAGCTAACAGCCAAAGGCAGAAACATTTTTGAAGGGATTGAGCCGGTTTTACAGGAGATAGAGATTGCCAACCGCCAGTTTCTTCGCGAAACGGGAACTGATGTATTAGGTGTAATTGAACGGATGGAGAAACAGCTTAAGCTGAAGAGTATGTATCAGCGAGTGAATGAACGATTGGCTGAAAATTTCAGGAAAGAGGTGCAGATAGTGACTTATAAACCTGAACTGAAAACGCATTTTACCCGATTGAATACAGAATGGCTGATGCGTTATTTTAAGGTAGAACCTGTTGATGAATACATACTCAATCATCCAGAAAAGGAAATTTTGAATAAGGATGGAGAAATGTTTTTTGCACTGTATCATAACGAGGTTATAGGAACCTGTGCCATAAAAAAATCTGGACCTAGCACCTATGAACTACTCAAAATGGCAGTTACCGATAAGTTTCAGTCGCAAGGGGTGGGTAAAATGTTGCTGGACCGTGCGGTTGATTATGCTAAAAGTAAAAAGGCCAAAACGATGGAACTGAATACTAGCCGAAAGTTGGAAGCAGCTATGAAACTTTATGAAAGCTATGGCTTTAGTATCTCACAGAGTGACGTCAGTATGAGTTATGAGCGGATTACAGTGAAAATGGTGATGGACTTAACTGCTTTGTTTTTATTAATTACTCTAGTTGCCGCCATAGCTTTTCACACAGCATCTTTCATTTTGCAGCATGAACTAATCAGCCGGCTTATGCCCGCGTGGCATTTATCAGATTTTATGCGGGAGGTCAGCATGCTGATAGATGTAGTAGTAAGGTAAAAATCGGTTGCGGGCGGTCTTTGTTGGTTCAGTGTTTGTCTGAAACGTTCTTTCCAGTAATCAAAAAGCATAGACAAAACAGGTTATCGCAAATTTCCTCATTACCCCATTGTGCCGCCCGTCAACCGAGATATTAAATCCCGCAGGTTAAGGATAAAGTTATTTCAATAAAAAATCAGCTATGTTGAATGTAATCATGCTGGCAGCTTTAATAAGTTCTGCCTCAGTTTTGGAAGATAGTACAGCTCCTTCCATTCGCTATCTGGAAACCGGCAAGTTTGTGGCAACGGCTGGCTATTCAACACCCAGAATTGACGGCAATCTGGATGATGAATGCTGGAAAAATGCTCCGGTGATTTCAGACTTTATTGTCAGTCAGCCAAACTTTGGCCATCCGTGCTCTGAAAAAACAGAAGTTCGTGTGTTGTATGACGATAATGCCCTTTATATCGGAGCTTATTTATTTGACAAAGAAGCCAGCGGAATCTGTCATCAACTATGTGAGCGGGATGGCTCAGCACAGGCAGATAATTTTGCCATAGGACTGGATACTTATAATGATAACATTAACGGGTATCGATTTCAAGTAAGTGCTTCGGGTGTGCAAACCGATATGCGCTTGTCGCAGGGAACCGGTGATGTAAGCTGGGACGCTGTATGGATATCAAAAACGGCCTTGAAGCCCAATGGATGGGTAGCTGAAATAAAGATTCCTTATTCAGCCATTCGTTTTGCGAAGGGTGATAATCAAACCTGGGGCTTACAGTTTGCTCGGCTTATACAGCGCAAAAATGAATTAAGCAGCTGGAGTCCCGTGAATCCTCAGATTAGCGGAGTAGTTAACCAGTGGGGTGAGTGGCGCAATTTGAGAAAACTGAATCCTCCGCCCCGTCTGTCGCTGATACCGTATTTTACAGCAGGGTATCTGCGCGAACCGAGTACCATTATTGCCGGAAAGTTCGCAAACAAAAGAATACTCAATGGTGGCCTGGATATTAACTGGGGAATAAACGAGGGATTTACATTAAACACAACTCTGGTTCCTGATTTCGGTCAGGTACTGAGCGATAACGTAGTTTTGAATCTGGGACCATTTGAACAACAGTTTCAGGAACGCAGACCGTTTTTTACTGAGGCAACTGAGTTATTCAATAGAAGCGTGGGGCTGGCTCCGGGACAACTCTTTTATTCACGTAGAATTGGCCAGGCTCCTTCGCGTTATTACGATATTTATTCTTCAGTGAGAGCAGAAGAGGAGTTGTTATTTAACCCGTCTATTACTCAGCTGTACAATGCAACAAAAATTTCGGGCAGAACTAAAGGCGATTTGGGAATAGGTGTGCTGAATGCTATATCGGCCCCTATGTATGCGGATATTAAAAATACAACCACCGGAAAAAGCCGGAAAGAAATGACGGAACCTCTGGCAAATTACAATATGCTTGTGTTGGACCAGTCTTTAAAAAACAATTCGCGCATCGGTATTGCCAACACTTCTGTGATACGAGCCGGCAATTGGCGTGATGCCAACGTAACACAGTTGATGTTCGATTTTCACGACAAAAGCAATACTTATTCGTATAGTGGTTTCGCCAATTTATCGCAGGTGTATGACAAGTCTATCAACAACAAACCCCAGATAGGGGGATTTGCCAATTTTATTGCCAGCAAAACCAGTGGTAATGTTCGATTTGATTTTCAGCAGTATTTTATAACAGATCAATATGACCAGAACGATTTGGGGATTTTATTTCATGGCAATGAGGTCTCTACATTTGCCGGCATTAAGTATCTGGATTTTCAACCTAAAAAACACATCAACAACTGGAATGCCAGTGTAGGCGTGAACTATACTTCCCTATACAAACCATTTGCTTATCAAGATTTGACCATCAACCTTGATGTCAGTGCTACCTTTAAAAATTTCTGGTATATAGGAGCTTTTGCTACCTCTAAGCCGGTTCGCTATTTCGATTATTATGAGGCAAGAGCCGAAGGTGTAAAGTTTAACCGCTACGCCAACGGATATATGAATCTATATTGGGGCAGCGACCAGCGCAAAACGTTTTTTGTTGAAAGCAATGTTGGATTTGCTGAAAGTCCGGTGAAAAACGATGTTTATTTTGAGGCGCAGTTAAAGCCTACATTACGTATTAAAGATAAAGTGGTTTTCAGTCATGATTTTTTCTGGAGCCGAGACAATAAGAACTTTGGCTTTGCTACGTATGATGAAAACGGTATTCCAGTGATAGGAGCTAGAAAATTATACAATACGTCCAATACATTTTCTGCCCGATTTACTGTTACCCCTTTGATGTATATGATTTTTCGCGCTCGTCATTACTGGAGCAAGGCAGTGTTTACCAATCATTATTATTTAGATAGTAATGGGGAGCTATCGGAACGTAATTTTATTGCCGGTACCAGCCGAAACTTTAATAGCTGGAACATTGACTTTGTATATGACTGGCGATTTGCACCAGGAAGTGACTTGATTTTCACCTGGAAACAGATTGTTTATCAAAGCGATAATGACGAACAAGGGAATTATCTAGCCAACGTACATAAAACCTTTGAAACACCACTTACCAATTCACTAGCCGTTAAACTGATCTATTATCTGGACTATGCCCAGATGAAAGAATGGAATGACAAACGGAAAGCATCAAAAAACATGGGTTAATCAAAAGAGTTTACCCTGCATTTCTTTTAATACAAAGCTTTTTCGGTGCAGTGGTGATGTACCAAGTTGAATAATGGCTTTGCGATGTTTTTCTACTCCGTATCCTTTGTTGCTTATCCAGTCATATTCAGGAAATTGTTCGTGTGCCTTTTCCATAAATTCATCCCGATAGGTTTTGGCTAGAACAGAGGCTGCAGCTATACTCAGGTATTTTCCGTCTCCTTTTACGATGGTTTGGTGAGGAGTTTGCTTATAGGGTTTAAAACGGTTTCCGTCAACAATGATAAACTCAAAAGGCTTTTTGAGCTTATCCAGTGTCCGATGCATGGCCAGAATGGATGCATTCAGAATATTGATTTTGTCAATTTCGTTATTATCAATACTAACTACGGCAAAATCAATCGCTTCGTCTTCAATAATCAACCTCAATTCATCCCGTTGTTTGCGCGATAATTTTTTCGAGTCGTTAAGTATCTCGTTCCGAAAGCTTTTGGGCAATATCACTGCTGCTGCAAAAACAGGTCCGGCTAAGCACCCCCTACCGGCTTCATCACAGCCAGCCTCTATAAGTTTGCTTTGATAGAAAGGCAACAACATAAATAGAGTAACAGTTTAAAAAAACAGCGAACCAGTCAATTTTATCGTTTCCAGAAAGCGGCAATACGTTTGGATATATTTAGGCGTATATCGTACCAAAACAAATTGTAATCGGCAATGTGCAGGTTGTTCATCCCTGCTACAATTGGTAAACTGTTTTCTACCCACAGGTAGTTATCATGAATTTCGGTACATATACTATTGGTATACTTTTTATTGAAGTTAAGCAGTATGGCTCCTTTGCTGCATACTTTTGCAGCCGGCTCCAATGAACTGGACCAGGTAAGCGGATTGACACAAATATTCCCATATAGGGCAATACCATCGGGGATATAACCTTTTTTAAACGAGGCCCAGGTAATATAGCAGCCGGTTTCATTTTCGTTCAGGCAGGGTTCCAGCACTCTATACATAGCCGTGTCTATAGCAAAGCCGATAACATAAGCGGCTACCATCCTGTTTTTTAAAGCAGTTGTATCAATCATTTCTTTCAGCAATCTGCGTGCGTGATGACTGCCCTGGCTATGTGATGCAATGATAAACGGACGACCTTGATTATAATGTTCCAGATAATAACTGAAAGCGCGTTTTACATCATCGTAAGCAAAGGCCAAAGCTTTGGGTCCTTCGACCGAATCGTAAAACGCCTGAATGATGGCCTGCCGATAACGAGGTACATACACCCGGCAACTGGCATTAAACACACTGGCCTGATAACGTACGGGTTTTTCGTCAATGCGCTTGTTTAGTTGTTTATCATTTAAATCTTCATTCCAGGTTTTACCTTTCATGTATAGTGTCGGATAGATATAGAATACATCTACGTCTTTCAAGGAATCACTTACCCATTGTTCGTCATTTGGGATTTTATCTGCTGCGTCCTCACGAAAAGGGAGAGAACTCCAGTTTTTTTCTAAGCTATAATCCGGAGCGGCAGGTTGATCAGATGCATTAAATACACCCAGTTGAGCATTGGCAATGAGTGCAGGAAACAGGAAGACAAAAAGTGCGGAACTTCTCATAAGGGTTTATCGGGTTGTTTTATTTTAGCAGCTGAAATTAATACGCAATAAAATGATGAAGGAGATTGCAAAGATATTTTTAGTGCTGACTTTTATTCTTTCCATTTCGGCTTGCGAACGCAAAAGTTGCCAGAATGTAGTTTGCCCTACAGGACAAAGCTGTAACAGCGGGCAGTGCTATTGCCAGGATGGTTTAGAAGGTACAAATTGCACGGAATACAGCTACGAAAAATATGTGCGTACATATAACTATACTTCCGAAAGTTGTAATCCGGTTACACCATTCAGCACCGGCAGTGTGTTTATTCAGCATGATTTCTCTTCCAGTCTAAATCAAATTCAGATATATAACTTGATGGGTGGCTATTGTACCTATGTAACAGCGGTGATAAGAACAGATTATAGCAACAAGGGGAACATTCTTGAAATACCGGAGCAGAATTACAATTGCTCGGGCAATATTGTTTCCGGCCAAGGTACTTATGATGCATTGAACAACCGTATTAACTTACAACTGTATTACACTTTTGGCGGACTTAGCTATCAGTGCAATACTATTCTACAATAAAAAACCGGTGCTTGGTTTATCAACCCAACACCGGAATAGAAATATATAAGCGGGAAGAATTACTTACCAAAAAAGCCGCCAAGCATATCGCCAAGTCCACCTTTGTTTCCGCCCAGTACCTGCGAGGCTAAACCGCCAAAGTCTACTCCCTTACCGCTTTGCAATTGTGATACAATGTTACCAAAATCTACCCCCTGTGCTTTCCCTCCGCTTAGGTTGCTCATAATGTCATTGATATTAAAAGAAGAATCGTTCGGGTCGTTTGTTTTTTGCGTAAACTGACTTAATACCTGAGGTATTAAAGAGGCCGCAATATTCTGAGCTTGCGATGCATCTACTCCGAATTTGTTGCCAAGGCTCCCAGCCAGTTGAGAAACGATGTTTCCCACCAGCGGGTTATTTTGAAGATTTTGGGTGTGGCCAAAAATCCCTAAAACATCCTGAATGTTTCCATTTTGTAACGCACTGCTCAATCCGCTTTGAATTGCATTGCCGGCTTCGCCAATGGCTGCTTCATTAAACTGGTTGGGCACTGCTTGATTGTTAACAATCAAATCCTGTGCATTACTTTTTACAAGGTCAAGAAGTTGGTCTAACATGGTGTTTTTTTTGATGATAGAATTGGAGGTAACAGCCAAACATTATACCAAAACAAGAAAAACGAGAATAGAGCGCAATATTTTTTTGAATCACTTGAATCAGAATCATATTTTTATCGCGATACTGAGCCGGTGAAAATAGACATACATACACATATAATACCCGAACACGTACCGCGTTGGGCCGAAAAATTCGGTTATGGCGGATTTATTCATCTGGAACATCATAAGCCTTGCTGCGCCCGCATGATGAAGGATGATGAGTTTTTCAGAGAAATTCAGTCTAACTGCTGGGATGCCGATACGCGCATTAGAGAATGTAACCACACGCATGTAGACGTGCAGGTTCTTTCTACTATTCCTGTGATGTTCAACTACTGGGCTAAACCGAAAGACTGTTACGATACCTCCCGTTTTCTGAACGATCATATCGGAGAGATTATTGAACGATATCCGAAAAAATTTATCGGTTTGGGAACCATACCTATGCAGAATGCCGATGTTGCCATCAAAGAGTTGGAGCGTTTTAAGCTGTTGGGTTTGGTGGGTATAGAAATAGGCAGCAATGTGAATGATATAAACCTGAACGAGCCGCAGTTTTTCCCAATTTATGAAGCTGCACAGGAACTTGACCTGGCCATTTTTGTTCACCCCTGGAATATGATGGGCACTAAACAGATGAGCAAGTACTGGCTGCCATGGCTGGTGGGTATGCCGGCCGAAACTTCTCGCGCCATTTGCTCCATGATATTTGGAGGAATTTTTGAACGGTTTCCGAAACTGCGTGTGGCTTTTGCTCATGGGGGGGGCTCTTTTCCCTCTACCATTGGCCGCATAGAACAGGGGTTCAAAGTAAGACCCGACTTAACCGCCATAGATAATGATGTAAATCCCCGTGATTACATCGGCAGGTTTTATGTTGATTCCTTGATTCACGATGAAAACTTTTTGAAGTATGTTATTGACCTGATGGGAGAAGACAAGATTTGTATGGGCAGTGATTATCCTTTCCCTCTGGGAGAAGCAGTTCCCGGACATGAAATTGAAAATATGGATTTGCAGAAGAAAGTAAAGGATAAATTACTCTACAAAAATGCTCTCAACTGGTTGAAACTCGACAAAAAGCAATTTACCAAATAAGTCTTCTAATTATCAATTATAGCTGCAATGAAATTTGAAAACTCACTTGCTTTTGCTCGTTCTCTTGATCAACAAGATACTCTCAAAGAATTCCGTAAACTTTTTCACATACCCAAAGCAGATGGTAAAGATGCTATCTATCTGTGCGGAAACTCATTGGGCCTTCAACCCAAGTCGGTTGAAAAGCATTTAAAGGTGGAGTTGGAGGACTGGAAAAATCTGGGAGTGGAGGGACATGTTCACGGAAAAAACCCATGGTTATATTACCATCATTTTTTCGCTAAATCCATTTCAAAATTAGTAGGGGCTAAGGAGAGCGAAGTGGTGGTGATGAATCAGCTTACAGTGAACCTGAACCTGATGCTAATTTCTTTTTATCGTCCGTCCGGGAAAAAAAATAAAATTCTTGTAGAGGCTAATGAATTTCCGTCCGACTATTACGCTATTGAACAGCAAATAAAGCTGCATGGGTTAAATCCGAAAGACTGTATTATAGAAGTAATGCCCCGCACCGGTGAAGTAACTTTGCGCACCGAAGATATTATTGCAAAAATTACACAGCACAAAGATGAGCTGGCTTTAGTTATGCTGAGTGCTGTGAACTACTACACAGGCCAGTTTTTCGAAATCAAAAAAATTGGGGAGGCATGCTGTCAACATAAGATAACTTTCGGAGTAGATCTGGCGCATGCCATAGGCAACGTGGAATTAAAACTACATGACTGGAACGTTGATTTTGCAACCTGGTGTTCTTACAAATACCTGAACTCGGGCCCCGGAGGAGTGAGTGGTGTTTTTGTGCATGAGTATCATGCCCAAAACTTTTCCTTGCCTAGATTAGCCGGTTGGTGGGGCAACAATGAAAAAACACGTTTCAGAATGCTGAAACATTTTGTGCCGCAAGGAGGAGCAGCCGGCTGGCAGATTTCAAACGCACCTATTCTATCTATGGCCGCACATAAAGCCTCCCTGGACATTTTCGATAAAGCTGGTATGAAGGCTTTGAGGAAAAAATCAAAATTGCTGACCGGTTACCTGGAGTTTCTTTTGAAACAACAGGGTATTCAGAGTTTTTCCATAATTACCCCGTCAGCACCTGAAAATAGGGGTGCGCAGCTATCTATACGGACCAACAGAAACGGCAAAAAACTATTCGAAAAGATAACTAAAGCACGAGTCATTGCGGATTGGCGTGAACCCGATGTTATCAGAGTTGCGCCTGCTCCTTTATACAACAGGTTTGAGGAGGTATATCGATTCGCCCATCTGCTCACAAAGCTGTCGTAATTGGCACGAAGGTTGGCTGCTTATTGTTATAAGGCAAAAACTTATATCTTTAAGCAACACACTCAAGCGATTGAAATTATCTTTTACTATACTACTGTCATTGCTGTTCTCCGTATTTTCTGAAATTCGGGCACAGGATACTTACAGAAAGGTGGGTTGGGCATCTTTCTACCACGATAAGTTTGAAGGCCGGAAAACCTCCAACGGAGAAAAGTTCAGACAAAAAAAATTTACCTGTGCACATCGCACATTACCTTTCGGTACAATGTTGCGGGTAACCAATCTCACCAACAACAAAACAATTACCGTTCGTGTTAACGACCGCGGACCATACTCAAAAGGAAGAATTATAGATTTAACACGAGCTGGAGCCAAAGCACTTGACTTTATTAAAGAGGGACATACTAGGGTTGAAATTGAAGTGATTGGCGATACGGTGGAGACTGATTCAGCAATAGTCGCTGTTGATACCCTGAACATGAAGTATCTGAATGATTCTACGGATATTCATGGATTTAGTGTTCAACTTGGAAATTACTCCCGAAAGGAAGCTGTCACCTTAATGGCGGAACGGGTCAAGCGGGAGCTGGACCGACCCGTTTATGTTCAAATCAAGAACATAGATGGGAAAAACAGCTATTTAGTTTCTGTCGGATTGTTCAGTAGCCAGAATGAAGCGTTCGAATATCTTGATAAAATACTTACCTATTATCCGGGTAGTTTTATCATATACCTGGATAAACCATAAGGGCATATAATTCACTAATCAATTTTAATTTCTTCATCGTTGCTGTCAAAAAACTTATAGTCGGTAATACCTAAATTCTCATTCGGGTAAATCGAAATCCATTTTTTGTAAGTGAAAAGCCATTTCATTCGCAAAGATGGCAGGCCCTTACGCAGATAAGCACCGATAATCGGATGACAATAAAGTGTAAGTTTGGTATGCGTATTTAACAAGTGCTTTAAGTCACCTTCAATTTCGTCTATCAATAACAAAGAAGCATTGATCTCTCCGGTTCCTCCGCAGGTAGGGCAGCGTTCGGTAGTTGCAATATTTATTTCCGGGCGAACTCGCTCACGTGTAATCTGCATCAGGTTAAACTTAGAGAGTGGTAGAATGGTATGAGTGGCTCTATCCAACTCCATTACCTCTTTCATCTTCTGTTGTAGCAACTTCTTATTGTCCTGATTTTTCATGTCAATAAAATCAATCACAATAATGCCGCCTAAGTCGCGCAGGCGCAGTTGTCTGCCAATTTCCTCAGCAGCTTCCAGATTGACCTTCAATGCATTTCCCTCCTGATTACCATCCATGGTTGTTCGATGACCGCTATTGACATCCACCACATGAAGAGCTTCGGTTTTTTCTATAATAATGTAGCTGCCGTTAGGCATGTTCACCGTTTTGCCAAAAGATGATTTAATCTGTTTGGTAATACCGAAATGATCAAAAATGGGTGTGCTGCCGGTGTAGCGCTGCACAATATCTTTTTTCTCGGGGGCAATTCGGGTAATATATTCTTCAACCTCGCGGGCAAGCTTTACATCGTTGGTTACTATCTTGTTGAACTGCGGGGAAAGTAAGTCACGAAGAATGCCGGTGGTTTTATCCATTTCACTTAGCACTTTCGTAACCGGTAAAGCCCCCTTTAGGTTAGCCATCATCAACTGCCATTTCTCCTGCAATTGGATTAAATCCTGATGAAGTTCTGCCGCACCTTTCCCGGCTGCTACGGTTCTAACAATGACTCCGAAATTTTTGGGTTTCAGACTTTCAACCAGAACTTTCAGACGTTTTCTTTCCTCGGCAGAATCAATTTTTTTAGAAACACCTACTGAATCGTTGAAAGGTGTGAGTACTAAAAATCGTCCTGCCAGAGAGATTTCACATGAGAGGCGGGGGCCTTTGGTAGAGATGGGCTCTTTTAAAATTTGCACCAGCAGATGGTTTTTGTTTTGCAAAACCTCTTTTACATTTCCGGTTTTTACAATCTGCTGCTGCATTTGGAAACTACTCAGCATTTCCTGAGGCGGAAGATTGCCTGCTACGCACATATTGGTAAACTTCATAACCGAACGTATATCCGGACTAAGGTCTGTGTAGTGTAAAAAGGCATCTTTTTCGTGTCCTACTTCAATAAACGCAGCATTTAAACCGGGCATTACTTTCCGTATTCTTCCGAGATATATATCACCTACAGTAAACTGATTACTGTTTCTATCCTGATGAAGTTCAGTAAGGTTTTTGTTTTCTAAAAGGGCAATGTCAAAACCCTCAGAAGTTGAGTTTATAATGAGTTCTTTGTTCAAAATAAAAAGTTTAAACCCCAGTTAAAACTGAGGTAGTGTTATCAATACCGATAAGGCAGATCCGATAGAGGAAAGGAAAGGAAAAACTAAAAAGATGATGTGCGGAAGAGTGAAAGCAACCGCACATCATTTGAAAGAATTATTTCTTCTTATGACGATTTTTTCTTAGTCTTTTTTTGCGTTTGTGGGTGGCAATCTTATGACGTTTTCTTTTTTTTCCGCAAGGCATGGTCTTATTTTTTTAGTTTCTTAAATATTAGCTGTTAGGCTTTTTAATGTTTTCTATATAGTTATCTATCTCTTTCTTCGCGTCTGGGTTAGTAACCGTTCTTTTACAACGTTCCAGCAATTCAATTGCTTTTGTTTTGTTTCCCTGACCATTGTAAGCTTCTGCCATTAATAGCAGCGCCTCCGAATTTTGAGGGTGCAAATATAAAATTTTTTCCAACCTGGCAATGGCTTTATCATATTGGCCTGAAATAATACCAAAACGCCCCAACATGAGAAGGGCATCTGTGTTGGTAGAATCCTGCTTAACAATGTCCAGTAAAATAGTGATACCCTGCATCGGTGCACTGCCACTTTCCATAAAAGCACCGGCCAATCTAATTTTATAGTCGGTATTTCCGGAATCCAAATCCACTGCTTTTTGAAAGCAATCAATGGCATTAGCGCTCAAATAGTTTTTGGCTTTGGCATCGGGTGCCGACTGCATGAGCATAGAACTGTAATCGCCTGCACCGATAAATGATTCAGGCTTATGTTCACTTTCTGCCAGCTTTACCGCATAATAAGCTATAACTAAAGGTTTATCCAATTTCTGATATACCTGAATCAGTTCCTTGTATTTGCCTGCCGACAGTAAGGCCGCTATCTTATCAGATGTGGCCTTATCTGCAATTTTCCCATTTACATCGGCTATATATTCTTCTATGTTGAGCACCTCCTGAATGGACGACTGTTGTTGCATAGGTCCGGGCTCTGCGGCAGCAATTTCTTTTTCTCCCGGCTTTCTGGTATCGGCAAAAAGGTAAATGCCAGCACCCAATACAGCGCAAAGAGCAATAAGAATGATTTGGTTTCTACTCATGGTTATAAATAAGAATAGGCTTACGATTAAAGCGCAAACCTATTCGTTAATTCCTTTTAGAAAAATAATTATTTTGTTTCCTCTGCTTCCGGCTTCTTATATTTTTTTACCTCATCCATAAATACCTGAGCCGGTTTAAAGGCCGGTATATAATGTTCGGGTATTACAACCGACTCACCGCGCGAAATGATGCGCCCTATTTTTGCCGCCCGCTTTTTGGCTACGAAACTGCCAAAGCCCCTTACATATACATTCTCGCCTTCCTTTACGGAATCTTTTACTTCTTTAAAAAATGCTTCCAATGTAATCAGCACATCCGTTTTGGGAACACCGGTCATGTCGGCAATTTTGGTAACGATGTCAACTTTTCTCATAATCTTGGGTTTAGGTTTTGAGTTCTACATTTATTGAGCTCGAAATGTTGCATAAAGTTGGTAATTATTTTGTAATAGAGTTGAAAACATGCAGAAATTCACACGCTTGTTATTGAAGTGGAATAAGAACAATAACCGAACTATGCCATGGAAGGGCGAGAAAAACCCTTACTATATCTGGCTGAGCGAAATCATATTGCAGCAAACCCGGGTGGAACAAGGACTGCCTTATTTTTTGCGGTTTAAGCACAAATACCCAACGGTAAAACATTTGGCTAATGCACCTGAAGATGAGGTTATGAAAATGTGGCAGGGGCTAGGATACTACTCGCGAGCCCGAAACTTACACCATACAGCTAAGTTGGTACACAGTAGTTTGAAGGGTAAGTTTCCGGAGTCATTTATTGAGTTACGCAGGCTGAAGGGGGTGGGTGATTATACAGCTGCCGCTATAGCATCTTTTGCATTTGGCGAAAAAAAAGCGGTGGTAGATGGAAACGTAATTCGCGTGCTGTCTAGAGTGTTTGGCATAGCTACACCCTTTGATACCACGGCCGGTAAAAAAGAGTTTGCGAGGTTGGCTCAGCAGTTAATTCCCGAACAGAATCCGGCTGAGTACAACCAGGCCATCATGGATTTTGGTGCCATAGTGTGTTCTCCTCAAAATCCTTTATGCGCTGAATGTTGCTTTGCCCATATCTGTACTGCCTATCGGGGGGGCCTTACGACAGCACTTCCTTACCGGGAGAATAAGACAAAAGTGACTAGTAGGTATTTTACTTATCTGCTTATAAATACTAAAACGGGTGTTTGGGTTCACAAGAGAAACGGGAAGGATATCTGGAATAATCTTTACGAGTTACCGCTCATAGAAACCTCCAAGCCGCTTAAAAGAAATATGAATCAGGTGATTTCCGAATATTTGGGCCGTACGGATTTTGTCATTGAACCATATATGGAAGAAACTACACAGCTTCTTTCACATCGGAGAATTCATTTCCGTTTTTTGAGAATATCGCTGCCGGCACCAACCCATTTAACCCTGCCGGGAGTTGAGAAAGTCAGTCTGAAAAAACTGCCGCAATTAGCATTTCCTAAAACCATTCATTTGTATTTACTTAAAAACTCTTTACTTTAGTCACTCGCTAACATAACAATCAATAAAATTTTTCATTATGGTAAACAAAGTATTTCTGATAGGCCGCCTGGGCAAAGACCCTGTTGTAAAGCACTTTCAAAATGGCGGAGCTATAGCCGAATTTTCTCTGGCAACAACCGAATCTTATAAAGATAAAGACGGTAACTGGAAAGAAATTACGGATTGGCATAACGTTAAGATTAATAACAAGTTTGCGGTAGAGCGTGCTGAAAAGAATCTTAAAAAGGGAAGTCAGGTTTTTGTAGAAGGCAAAATACGTACCCGCGAGTACGATGACAAAGACGGTGTTAAGAGAAGAGTGACTGAAATTATTGTAGAAACTTTCCGGATGCTTGATAAGAAAGACAGCAGCAGTGGTGACGGCTCTTCATACACACCTTCTTATGCACCTGCCAGCGAAGAAAACACATCATCAAGCCCGGCTGCCGATGATGACTTACCATTCTAAACGTTTAAATTTTCATCTTTGAATCCTGCCTTGACTGGCGGGATTCTTTCTTTATAAACTTTGTCAATTGGATAGCGGTTCGGTCAATTCTCCCCTTTTACTTATTCTGTCGCTGATTAATGCGCCTAATACTTCTGTTTTTATTGCCAATCTCATTATTCTGTTGTTGATTGCTTCCTCGGCTGTGATGTCGGCCAGTGAAATTGCCTTCTTTTCGCTAACCAATGTAGAGGTAGATGCCCTGCGAGAGAGTGAAGATGCGGCCGATAACCGGGTGGCTAAACTGTTAGATAAACCCCGCTATCTGCTTTCTACCATTTTAATCAGCAACAACCTGGTTAATATTGGTGTGGTGGTTACTTCGTACTATGTAACCAAGCAGATGTTCAACTTTCAAAACATTGAAATAGGCACTTTTATTCTGCCCGATTATGTGGTGGAGTTTTTATGGAACGTGATTGTGGTGACCTTCTTCCTGGTGCTGTTTGGCGAAGCTACCCCGAAGGTATATGCCTCACATAACAAGTTAAAAATTGCCCGCACCATGAGCGGTTTTTTCAATCTGCTCAACAAAATTATGCAGCCCATCAATTTTGTTTTGGTAGGCAGCACCCAGATACTCGAGAAGAGATTAAAAAAACATAATGCCGAAATTGATATTGAAGAAATAAACAAGGCCATTGAAATTACGGTGGAGAAGAAAGAATCTAAACAGGATGCTACTTTGCTGAAGGGCATTGTACACTTTGGTAATATCATGGTGAAGCAGGTGATGCGTCCACGTACCGAGGTGGTGTCTATTGATTATGAATACAATTTTCATGAGCTGATGAAATTTGTGAAAGAAAACGGCTATTCCCGCTACCCGGTATATAAAGAGAACCCCGACAACGTAGTGGGGGTGCTGAACATTAAGGATTTGATTGAGCACCTGAATCAAGACGAAAATTTTGGCTGGCAGAACCTGGTGCGCGACCCGTTCTTTGTACCCGAAACCAAAAAGATAGATGACCTGTTGCGCGAAATTCAGCAGAACCGCAAACACCTGGCGGTGGTGGTAGATGAGTATGGGGGCATATCGGGTATTATTACACTGGAGGATATTCTGGAAGAAGTGGTGGGCGATATTACTGATGAGTTTGACGAAGCTACCGAAACAGGTTTCCGCAAGCTGGACGACAGGAATTTTTTGTTTGACGGTAAAACTCAACTGGTAGATGTTTGCCGCTATATGGAATTGGATACGGATACCTTTGATGAAACCAGAGGCGAAGCCGAAACGCTGGCCGGTTTGATTCTTGAAACAGCCGGACGCATACCTAAAAATGGCGAAGAACTGCGATTGCTGAAATATAAATTTACCATCATATCGGTGTTGAATAACCGGATTGATAAAGTGAAAGTGACCCATGAAAGTTAGACCCGTTTGTTGGCCCCGCCTGGCGTTTGCTTTTCTTTTACCTGTCAGCGTTTGCTGCCTGCTTACTTCCTGCCATGGTGATTACTCGCCCAAGCCCAAGGCCTATCCGAGGGTGGTGTTTCCACAGAGGGCTTATGAATTGTATAGCCCGGAGGAATGCCCCTTTAAATTTGAAAAACCGGTGTATACCCGCGTGCAGCGCGATACCACTTACTTTGGCGAAAGACTACGCAGCGACCAGTGCTGGCTCAATGTTTATTTCCCTTCTTTAAATGGCGTACTGAACCTAACCTACAAAGACATTAACGATACCATGAGCCTGGAGCGGCTGGTGGAAGACGCCCACAAAATGGCTTACAAGCACACCAAGAAAGCCAATTATATCGATGAGATAAAAGTGGACAATGCCCACGGGGTTGGCGGTATTTTATACGACCTGGGAGGCGATGCGGCCAGCAACGTACAGTTTTTCTTAACCGACAGTAACCGACACTTTATACGCGGGGCACTTTATTTCTATAGTCAGCCGAACAGCGATAGCATGGCTCCGGTGCTCGACTTTGTGAAAGCCGACCTGAACCATTTGCTGAAAACATTTGAGTGGAAATAAACCTCAGGTTTTGCAGCCCGAAGAACGGGTATTCACCGTGTTGAGGTCTTTACCGGCAGCCGAAGCATCTACTTCATTAAAGCTTTTTGTTACACCCCATCCGAATAGTTTTTCGAACAGCGGCATCAGTTTACTGTCTTTTACCAGTTCCAGAAAATAGTCTTCGTGCTCGCGTTCTTTTACGCCCATTTCGTAGAGCACCGTATCGTGTTTGGTGATGCCGGCTTTGTTGAAGTAATCTTTCATGCGGATGTATTCGCACACGTTGCCGCTTTCTAAACGGCCCGCAAAATAGATGGGCATAAACCAGCCTATCACATAACAACTGGCACCAATCGTTCGGCCTATGACGTGAAACTTCAACTCATACCATTTCGAAACGGGAATGTTGTATTCATTCATGATGGCCAGCACTTCTCGCCTGTGGTTCCATTCATCGGTTTCAATTTGCTGAACGGCTTTTTTGACCCTTTCGTTTTTTAGCGAACCGGCATGACCGATGTAGGCAAAGGCAGCCGCTTTCTCGGCAGAGTAAGCCATTTGTAACAGGTCGCTTAGTTCGGGTTGAAGCTGCATGATTAAATACGGTGCGAATGTATTGTGAGAATTGGTAAGATGTAAAATAACAAAACGAATTTTGCCCGTAATCCATTTTCTGATTACATTTGATACAAACAAGAAAAAAATGACTTACCTGCTTGAAATAGATGAAACCAAAGAGTCAAAATCACTGCTCGAACATTTGCGCACACTGAAATATGTTAGGCTAAAACAAGCCGGAAGAAATTTTAAAACCGAAGACGAAATCATTAGTGAGATACGCAAATCTGAAAAAAGCGGAAAGATAAAATGGGCAGATGCTAAAAAGCAGATTGCGCAATGGAAATAGCAATTACCCCTCATGCGTTATTAACCGTTCACACCGAGTTTACTTACCTGAAAGAATTTGCAACCGAGCGCGCTGCTCGTAAGTTTAAAAACGGATTTGTAGAAAAAGTAGATTCTATTCTTCCTCAATATCTTGCTTATCCTGAGTGCAGATTTCTGCCAACAAAAAACAATATCTACCGAAATATTATCTGGGGCAATTACCTGATAATTTATAAAGTGTTGAAGAAAGAAGTTTTGGTATTGGGTGTTTTTCATTCTAAACAGAATCCGGCTAAGTTGAAAGCATATAGGAAGGTGAAAAAGTAAATTCTTCTACCAAGCAGATTCTCAAGCCCCTTAACAACCTATGAATATTCACCTTACAAAATTAGATTTAAAGGATGCTGAGGCTATTACCGAACACATGCGCGATAAAGAAATTTCTGACAACACGCTTGTAATTCCTTTTCCATACACGATAGAAGACGCCAACATTTTTTTGCAAAACACACTTGCTTTTGAAAAAGAAAACGGACTGCAGAAAAACTTTGCTATTCGAAATGACGATGGTGTTTTAATGGGTATTATAGGCTTACATTTTAACTACGGTTTAGATGCAGACAAAAGCGAGTTTGGCTACTGGCTTGGCAAAAAGCATTGGAACCGGGGGGTAATGACCCAAGCCATAGGGCTGTTTAGCGAAGTAGTAAAAGAGAAATACAACATAAAAACACTGGAGGCTTTTGTGTTTTACTTTAACGATACCTCTATGCGCGTTTTAGAAAAATGCGGCTTTACAAAAACAACCGATACCGTTACACACACCAAACTAACCGGAGAAAAGATAGCCGGCATTGGTTTCAGGAAAGAGATTTAAAGAGCCACATGCTTAAAACAGTGACAAATCAGGCGGCTTACACAAAGTAAATCGTTTGTAAACTTCATACTGTTTCTTTACAGGATTAAATTTTCTGATACATAAATCATTGCACTGAAACCCATGGCGAATTAGCCTTGCAGAGAACAAGTCATTGGCAACAGCTATTTGTTCTTCTGAAAGTTTCCTTCCTATAGAAATGTGTGGTTTGTCAAACGAATCTTCTTTAGCAAATGGTTTTCCTCTATGAAATTGTCGCATCAGATTCGCAAGTAATTTCCTTGAAGCATCATCCGGTAACAAACAATACGCTCTTGCAAATCTTCCAAAGTGATCGAACACAGCATTGAATGGTTCGATGTTTTTGCAAAATCTGGAAAGATATTCTTCCATCATATGCAATTGCCCATCTTCATCAAAGAACTCCATGAAACTGATATGCGCTTTTGAATTGGCGCTGCTATACCATCCGATTCTTTCTTCCAGCTCTTTTTTGAAGATACCAACGTGGTCTTCAGTTGCCATAGGAGGGCAAATGCCTATCCAATGCTTTTTGTCAAGATTTTCCATAATTAATCCATCCAGTCAAACAAATATTTCTCTTCGTATTCAATGTTGAACTTTTTCAGAAAGGTGGTGTATTCTTCTTTGAAGGTTTTCTTCTTGTGGTGCTCCTTTTGATTTATGATGTACCCAATCACATCATCTAACTGTGAATGGTTGTATGAAAAAGCACCATAACCGCCCTGCCAGTTGAATTTGAGTTTGCAAAGTTTATTTTCAGTAATGAATTCGGTGGAAGATTTTTTGATTTCGCGAACAAGGTCAGACAAACAACAAGACGGCTTCATGCCAATTAGTAAATGGATATGGTCGGGCATACCGTTGATAGCCAACATTTTTTGTTCTTTGTTTTGAACTATGCCGGTGATGTATTGATATAGGCGCTCTTCCCAAGATTCGTGAATCAAAGCATCGCGATATTTAACGGCAAAAACAATTTGAATGTAAAAGGTGCCCGCCATCATTTTTGTTTTAGATAATTGAATATAGTGCATTGCATTTCCCCCGAAGGGGTAACAGGTTTATAGAAACGATTGCGTTGAATAATTTTCCGATGCCGAAGACATCGCACAAGTGTGGACGTTTGCGTTTTGTTGGTTGTGTTTTTGTGCGACCCCTTCGGGTCGGTATTCCTTTCTTCGCATTCTTTCTATAAACCTGTGATGCCTTCGGCATCAAAACCAAATACATGAATGCGTTTCGCGTCCAAAATTATTTTGCATTTCATACCAAAGAAACCATCCCGACTAAATAAAATCTCTACGTTGCATTTCATCCCGAAGAGATGACAGGTTTATAGAAAATCGCCACACAAAATGCGCGACCCCGAAGGGGTCGAACAACTTAGCAGAGTTACGCGGAGAAGAAAAGAGAAATAGAGTTACATTGCAACATGGTTCGGCTCATCATTATTGCCTTTTTATCTTCTAGTCATTTACACGCTCAATTTGAAGGAAGTTATTGGGGAAACGGACGATTAGAGTTGAAATCTGATAGCTCTTATGTGTATCATAAAGGTGCTTGTATAGCATATTATAGCGAGTTGGGCAAGTATTCTGTTAGAGAAGATACAATCAGGTTTTTTCGTAAAGACTCTTGTTGTATTGAATGTTTTGATACAGACTCAAATGCCTTTCATTTGAATGAGGATAATCTTTTCATCTTGAAAACGTATCGAATTACAAAGTGCAAAAATAGTTGGGAAGAAAGTGATATGCTTGCCCGCGTTTTATTTTATAGAGATGGAGAATTATACACGAAAAAGATCCATTGTTCCCATATTTCAGTAAAACCCATTTCGCGTTTACTAAAAATCCTGAACCAATACCTAACTATAAGAAGCTTGAAAGCGATGCCTTAATAAAGCTATTAAATGACGAGTTTGGCTATTGATTCACAAACCCACTCAACTCCTCCAGTTTTCCATCTGCTTCTTTCATGCTGCGTATGCCTTCAAAGGTTAGCACCAAAAATTTCTCGGTTTCGCGGAGGTAAATTTATCTGCTATAGAAATGCAGCAGCAAACAAAAAAGTTGTTGGTGACGCATTGGAGAGGCGGTGCTAAAACACTAGCAAGGGCAAAGAAACTTAACTATTGGTTAACTGCCTATAAAGCGCGCATTCAATTTACCGCCTCACACCAGCTTCTGTTATTTCCGGATATAGAATCGGAGTGACTGAGCAGAAGAATGATTTGCAATATGCGCCACATAAACCCCGGTCGGCCAGGTGGATACATCCAAGGTCTGTTTCTCGGTTACAAAAAAAACAGGTAACGCCTTACGTCCTAACACATCGGTAATAGTTACGGCAAAGGCTTCGTTGCTTTCTGGTACCCGGATGGTACAAAAGCTGATAGCCGGATTAGGATAAACGGCAGCCCCTGAGTTGCTGATACTTTCAATACCCACCGAAGTGACGCTGATTACATTAGAAGTATCTGAACAACCATTAGCATTGGTAGCAATCAGGCTGTAATTGCCGTTTTGGGTAGCCGTATAAGTAGCTGTTTCAGCTCCCGAAATGGGGGCATTATTAAACAGCCATTGGTAAGCCGAAAACAACGGAGCCTGCAGCGTGTTACCGGTTTGTGAAATGACAGGAACAGGCAATGGTTCAATGGTCAGGTTCAGCACCGCCAGGCTGCTATCACAACCGTTTACGTTGGTTAACCGATAAATGTCTGAGCTGTTGCTGGCCGTATATGTTTGGCCGTTTACCCAGGTATACGAACCACAGGCAGAAACTGTATAGGGTACCGGTACTTCCTCGCACGCAGAAACCATTACCCGGTTGCCGGTGCCGGTAGTAGATACAGCTACAAATTTGCCCTGACCATACGTTACCGAATACCACTGGTTATCGGCAGCTGAATTTTGCAGGGTCCAGGTAACACCGTCCGGACTGGTCATTACCCGGTTGTTGTTATTATTACTGCACACGGCCACAAACAATCCGTTACCATAAGTTACCGAGCGCCAGGTATTATCGGCAGCTGATGCGCGGATAGTCCAGGTAATACCATCGGGACTGGTCATTACCCGGTTTCCTGTGCCGCTGGTGGCTACGGCCACAAACAATCCGTTACCGTAAGTTACCGAACGCCAGGCATTATCAGCGGCAGAATTGCGGATAGTCCAGGTAATGCCATCGGTGCTGGTCATTACCCGGTTGCCGGTACCGGTGCTGGCCACAGCCACAAATTTTCCGTTTCCAAAGGCAACCCCATACCAATCATTATCGGCTGCGGAGGTACGTTGAGTCCAGTTGGCTCCATCGGGGCTGGTCATTACCCGGTTACCGGTACCGGTAGAAGCTACCGCTACATATCGGCCGTTGCCATAAGCCACTGAACGCCATTCGTTGTCGGCTGCAGCGGGATACAGGGTCCAGTTGTTGCCGTTCGGGCTGGTCATAACACTGTTACCGCTAATGCCTACAGCCACAAATCGGCCGTTGCCGTATGTCAGCTGGCTCCAGGCATTATCGGCCGCAGAAGCTTTGGAAATCCAGTCGATTCCATTGTAGCTGATCATTACCCGGTTACTCACACCGCTGCCAGCAATGGCGGCAAACTTATCCTGGCCGTAGGCTACGCTATACCAGGTATTGGCTGCAGCCGCATTATGTGAAGTCCAGTTTACGGCATCGCAGGTATAAGTTGCTATTGCCGATGAGCGCTGAATGGTTAGTTTCAGCAGCACAATACTGTCGCAGCCGCCTGTGGTAGTTAGATAAGTTACAGCCGTGTCGGTGCTTTCATCGTAGGTAACACCATCGGTCCAGGTATATGCATCACAATGAGTTTGTGTATCGGTACTGACAACCGCTAAACACACCGGAGAAGTAATAACCCGGTTGGCGGTGCCGGGGTACATGCGATCAATAGCTACAAATGTTCCATTGCCATAGGTCACACACCACCAATCCAAATCAGGTATGTTAAGTTGTGTTTTCCAAACTATACCATCGGGGCTGCACATGACGCGGTTACCTGTGCCTTGGTCTCCTACTGCTACAAACATGCCTCCCCCATAAGTTACCGCATGCCAGCCTCCGTCAGCTGCCGACTTTCGGGGTGTCCAGGTAATGCCATTGGGGCTCGTCATTACCGTATCCGTATTACCGGCCACGGCAACAAACAGACCATTGCCGTAGGTTACACCGTGCCAGTTTTTGGATAAGAAGTTACGTAAGGTCCAGGTAATACCGTCCGGGCTGGTCATTACCCGGTTACTGCTGCCCAAACTCGATACTGCTACAAACAATCCATTGCCATAAGCAACTGCTGTCCACTGGTTTGCGGAAGCTGCCGTACGGGCTGTCCAGGTAATACCGTCCGGGCTGGTCATTACTTGAGCGGTTGCCGTGTAGGATACCGCTACAAACAATCCATTGCCATAGGTAACTGAAATCCAGTTATTACCGGTAATAGCCGTACGCGGGGTCCAGGTAATACCATCGGGGCTCGTCATGGCAGCATCTTGTCCCACCGCCACAAATAAACCATTCGCATAGGTAACCGATGTCCAATCGCTGGCAGGAGTACTTCGAGGGGTCCAGGAAACACCGTCCGGGCTGGTCATTACACCACTGGAAACTCCTGATTCGGAAACAGCTACAAACAGTCCGTTGCCGTAGGCCACTCCTCGCCATCGAATATTGGTGGCCGCATTGCGGGGGGTCCAGTCTTTTTGTGCATGCACAACTGTAAAGAGCATTAAAAACATAGCCGTGGAAACAAAGAGCAGAGGAATATTTTTTTGCATGGAGAAGGTTTTGATGTAAATAATTATTGAAGCCACGTAAATGGCTGGGGATGATTGTTTTCGCGAATGTACGTAAATTATTTTGCCCTGGGTGTTATCACTAACAAACCAAATCACTCTCTCACAAACCCACTCAACTCACTCAATCTTTCATCGGCTTGCTTCATACTTCGTATGCCTTCAAAGGTCAGCACCAAAAACTTTTCGGTTTCGCGGAGATAAATTCCCTGGCGGTGTTGCTGCACGTATTGCAGAATTTTGCTGAACACGGACGATGAATAGAAAGCTGATTCCTTGTTGGCCACAAAGTAGCAGCGCAGGGTTTTACCTTTAAGTATAATTTGCTCCATGCCTAGCCCCGTGGCGAGCCATTTCATGCGCATGGCATCAAACAATTCAAACACGGGCGCGGGCACCGGGCCAAAGCGATCGTGCAGTTGTTCTTCAAATTTCTTTAGTCCGTCTTCTTCTTTTATCTCGTTCAGGTCGCGGTATAGCAGCATACGCTCGGTGGTGTTGCTCACGTAGTCGCTCGGTATCAGCATTTCCAAATCGGTTTCAATGGCGCAGTCGCGCACGTAATCGTTGGTGCGCTCCAGGTCATCTTTATATAAATCTTTAAAGTCGGTTTGCTTGAGTTCGTGCACCGCTTCGTCCAATATTTTTTGATACACATCTAAACCAATTTCGGCAATAAAACCGCTTTGCTCGCCACCCAGCATGTTGCCGGCCCCGCGTATATCCATATCGCGCATGGCAATGTTGAAACCGCTGCCCAGCTCGGCAAACTCCTCAATGGTTTTGAGGCGCTGCTTGCTTTCGTTGGTGAGCGTACTGAGCGGTGGCGCCAGCAAATAACAAAACGCATGTTTGTTGTTTCGGCCCACGCGGCCGCGCAACTGGTGCAAATCGCTCAAACCAAACTGGTGCGCGTTGTTGATAATAATGGTGTTGGCATTGGGTATATCAATACCGCTTTCGATAATGTTGGTGCACAGCAGCACATCGTATTCGCGGTTGATGAACTTGGTGAGCACCTCTTCCAGGTGGTCGCCTTCCATTTGGCCGTGTGCCACACCAATGTCAATGTTCGGCACAATCTTCATCAGCATTTCTTTCACTTCGCCAATATCGCGCACGCGGTTGTGCACAAAGAACACCTGCCCTCCGCGATAAATTTCATACTCGATGGCTTCTTTAATTAAATCGGGGTCTACCGGTCGCACCTCGGTGGTTATAGGCTGACGGTTTGGTGGCGGTGTGTTGATGATACTTAAATCGCGCGCGCCCATCAATGAAAACGAAAGTGTGCGAGGGATAGGCGTAGCGGTGAGCGTGAGCGTATCTACATTCGCTTTCATGGTCTTCAACGTTTCTTTGGTGCCCACTCCAAATTTTTGTTCCTCGTCAATTATCATCAAACCGAGGTCTTTAAATTTTACACTCTTGCCCACCAACGCGTGCGTGCCTATAATGATGTTTGTTTTTCCTTCGGCTAAGCGTTGCAGTGTCTCTTTTTTCTCCTTAGCGGTTTTAAACCGGTTGATGTAATCTACTTCTACCGGAAAATCAGCGAGGCGTTCTTTAAACGTTTTGGCATGCTGCATTACCAGAATGGTTGTTGGCGCCAGCACAGCCACTTGTTTTCCATCGGTGGCGGCTTTAAATGCCGCGCGAATGGCCACTTCTGTTTTTCCGAAACCAACATCGCCACACACCAAGCGGTCCATCGGTGAAACGGCTTCCATATCGCGCTTTACATCTTCGGTGGCTTTTGCCTGGTCGGGCGTGTCTTCGTAAATGAAAGATGCCTCCAACTCGTTCTGCATATAACCATCGGGCGCAAACTGAAAACCCTTCGATGCTTTTCGTTTTGCATACAGTTGAATTAAATCGAAAGCGAGTTCCTTAATTCTTTTCTTCGTTTTCTTTTTCAAGTTGCTCCACGTATCGCTGCCGAGTTTGTTCACGCGCGGTGCTTCGCCATCCTTGCCCACATACTTCGAAATTTTGTGCAGCGACTGAATGCCCACATACATAATATCGTTGCCCGCGTAAATCAGCCGCACGGTTTCCTGCAGTTGTCCGCCCACTTCAATTTTTTCGAGACCGCTGAACACACCCACACCGTGGTCGATGTGTGTTACATAATCACCGGGCTTTAATTCGCGAAGCGTTTTCATGAGCAGCGCTTTGTCGCGGCTAAAGCCCTGACGCAAATTGTATTTGTGATACCGGTTGAAAATCTGGTGGTCGGTGTAGAAACAGATTTTTAAATCATCGTCAATAAAACCCTGATGAATGCCGCTGTAAATTGGAACAAAAACTTCTTCGCTGGTTTTACCGTTTTCCTTTGCAGGATGAGTGCTCTTTACTTTCAAATCGTGAAAGATGGAATAGAAGCGCTCAATCTGTTTCGGGTTCTCCGCAAAAATTAAATTGGTATAGCCGCGTTCATCGTTCTCGTGCAAATTGCGAATAAGCAAATCGAAATTTTTGTTGAAAGATGGCTGCGGTTTGCTATGGAAAGAAATCCGTTCTTCTGCTTTGAAAAAACTTGCGCGGCCAAACTCTACCACCCGAAAACGCGAAATGCCTTTTAGAAATTCTGCCGAGGAAAGAAAAATTTCTTCCGGTTCGCCTTCCAGCAGCGGATGATTCGCATGCTCAATGCGATGCTTCTTTATATCGGGCTGAATTTTTTTGGCCTTCTCCAGCGCGCTCGCAAAAACATCCATCAGTATCTGCACATCTTTAAACCACACAATGGTGTTGGCGGGAAAAACTTCGAGCACCGAAGTTTTTTTCTCGTTGCTGAAATGCGTTTGAATGTTCGGAACAATCGTAACGCTCGCAATTTTTTTCTGGCTCAACTGCGTAAGCGGGTCGAACGTGCGGATGCTTTCAATCTCTTCGCCAAACAACTCCACGCGATACGGAAACTCGTTGCCGAACGAAAACACATCTACAATATCGCCACGAATGCTGAACTGCCCCGGCTCGTAAACAAAATCCACGCGCTCAAATTCAAACTCCACCAGCAGGTCAATCATAAAATCAATGTCGAGCTTCTCGTTCACCTTCATGCGCAGCGTTTGCTCGTTCAGCACTTCCTGCCGCACCACTTTTTCAATCAGCGCTTCGGGGTAAGTAACCGCCAGCTCCGCTTTTGAATTCGAATTGCTCAACCGGTTAACGGTTTCGGTGCGCAGCAACACATTGTTGTTGCTCAGCTCGCTAAAATCCTGCGGGCGTTTAAACGAATCGGGAAAGAAAAAAATGTCTTTACTGCCCAGCAGGTTCTTGAGGTTGTTTTGAAAATACGCGGCTTCCTCTTTGTCGCCCATCACAAACAGGTGGTTGAAATCGGTTTGCTTAAACACCGCAGCCGCCACAAAAGCATCCTGCGAACCGATAAGGCCGGAGAGAAAAAAATCTTTGCGGTCGTCACCGGTGGTAAGCTGCGCAAGCAACTCTTTTACTTGTTGCGAATCTGAATAGCGTTGAAGAATTTCTGGTATGGTCATAAAAAAGTATTGCCCCGCTCCGGTTAGGGACGGGGTTGAAATGAAGGGGCGAATATAATGGTTGAAAGTTTAGTTGATAAAAGGTGTAGGGACACGAACTTTCGTCATTGGGGATAGTTGGGAGACAATTGAAGGGTTTGTCCCGCATGGTCAACTACATAAACCCATTTGCCATTTTTGTTTGCAACTATTGCCATGTATTGATTTTCTAAAATCATGGGAGGAACTTTGGGGTTTGTTCCGTATAATGTATTTCTTCTTTTGCCCCATTCAACGATAAAATCCCCTACAATTTTGTGTTTAACGTCAAAAAGTTCGTTTTTCCCGCCCTCAACACTTTCAAAATATCTTTTAAAAGAAAATTTGAGTGAGTCCCAATTAGTAAAAAGAATATCTCCAGGAGCATATACAAACAAGTTGGAGTCATTCCAGTAACAACTCATAACTCCGTCTAAGTTTTCTACATTGAGAGATGAAATATACTGTTCATCAAGTTTTTCCGCTTCGGCTATCATATCCTCTTTTGTGAATTGATGATTTGATGGCTGCTTACAATTACTTATAAGAGTCATTATCAGAAGCATAGCGAAGATTTTTTTATTCTCAGATTTGTTTTTTGGTGTTGTATTTATTGTCACCGCAACCAACTATCATACAATCTTCTTCAACGCGTCTTTCAATCTCGGCAACTCATTCTCACAAAGGTCAAAAACCACTTCGTGTTGAAGTTTATCGTAATGGTGAGAAATTAAATCGCGCATGCGGATGATTTCATTCCAAGGAATTTCGGAATGTGGTTTAAAGATGGTTTCGTTTCCGGTATAAGTTTTCTTCAGTAACTCTCCGGTAACCTGTAAGCGCATAAGTATAGCATCATAATAAGCTCGGCCTTGTTTGGTAGAAACAAAATCTTCAGCGGTTTTAATTTCGGAGAAATAGGAAAGAGCTTCATCAATATGCTCGAGCACAAGCAGTAAATCGTTGCGTAGCTTTTCGTTAAGCATAAACCAAATCGCGTTCAATAGTTTTCAAAAAACGCGGAGACAGGTGTTTGTGTTTGGTGGTAATATCTACTCTTGATTTAAGCAGCGTTTCAAGATGATTCAGCAGGCCTGCAAGTTTTAAGAAACTTGGTTTTTGTAATGTAACAAGCACATCAATATCACTTGATGAATTTGCCTCATTTCGAGCAGTAGAACCAAACACACCAATCTCTTCAACTCCAAAATCATTTTTCAGTTTTGGTAGTTCAGAGCGAAGTGTTTTAATTATTTCCTGCGAATTCACGGGTCGAAGATAAAGCATTTCTATAATTTGCGCGCAGCATGATTACAACGGTGGCGTATCCGCACGCGGCACTTATAGGCAACCAGCGTTGGCTGCTTTGGCAAAACCATTGCGTTTACGTTCAGCAATTTTAGCGTGTAAGATTGTTTTCTATTGAGGCAAGGTCTGTATTGGCTGCAGCCTATTGTTTTTTGCCATTGGCAAAAACGAGGAGTTTCTCTTCTCCTTCCCGGGTTACTAAAGTCCCCTGACCATCACGAATATTATTGGTCCAGTTGCCGGTATATTTTTCTCCATCGGCCCAGGTAAAAGTTCCAAAACCGTTCATCTGTCCATTCAGAAACTCCCCTTCATATTTATCGCCATTAGCCCAGGTAAAAACACCCTTACCAGTGCGGGCATTATCTTTAAACTCCCCCACATATTCATCTCCGTTGGCAAAAGTCATTTTGCCGAAACCCTCTTTTTTGTCGCTGGCAAAGTAGCCATCGTAAACATTTCCGTTCTTGTAAGAATATTTTCCCTTGCCGGCTTTAGAGCCGTTGATAAAGGTACCTTCATATTTCTCGCCATTGGCATAGTATAAAACACCCTTGCCGGCTATTACTCCCGATGCCATATCACCGGTGTATCTGTTTCCGTTGGCATAAGTGTAGGTGCCATATCCGCTCATCACATCGTTATCAAACTGACCGATATACTTATCACCGTTTGGAAACTCGTAATTGCCGCGGCCTTCTCTTTTGTCATCTTTCCAGTCGCCATAGTAAGAGGAGCCATCTTTGAATATGGCACGGCCAACACCGTTTCTCATATCTGCCAACCACATGCCATCGTATAAAGAGCCATCGTAGTAAATAGCCCTTCCCCGGCCGTGCTTCTTACCATCTTTAGTTTCTCCTTCATATTTGCCGTTGGTGTACCCGCTTGGTTGTGCAAAAGCAAAAAAAGCGACTAATAAAGGCAGTATAGAGGTCAAAATCTTTTTCATAATTGTCCGGTTAAATAACAAACTCTTCGAATTTGCGGTTCCCTGTAGTTTTATTTACGCAGGCGTACGATAAAAGTTACAGCGTTGCGTTATTTATTGAAAACTGATGAATGCCATTTGAGTAAAAGGGAGAAATTCGCAGTTGTATAACCTCCGTACCATTTTGAATCCGATTAAAAAACTTGCCTCACAAACGGCTATTTACGGGCTTAGCAGCATTATCGGCCGGTTCCTGAATTATCTGCTGGTACCGTTATATACGTATTCGCTTCAAACAGGCGAATATGGAGTGGTGTCGGAGTTTTATGCGTATACCGGTTTTTTAACTACGCTTCTTGTATTTGGTTTTGAAACGGGTTTTTTCCGGTTCAGTCAGGATAGTGAGCAAAAGGAAAAAGTGTATTCCACGGCCTTGAATTTTGTGTTAATAGCCAATCTCATTTTTTTAGTGGCCATTGTGGTTTTTATCTCCCCGCTTTCGAATGCTTTGCTCTATGCCGACCACCACGAGTACTTTTACTGGTTCGCACTCATTCTGGTCTTCGATTCGGTAGCCTCTATTCCCTTTGCCAGGTTGCGTGCAGAAAATAAAGCGTTGAGATTTGCTTCTGTTAAGTTTATAGAAATAGGCGCTACGGTATTCCTGAACCTGTTTTTTATAGTGGTTTGCAAGCAAGCCTATGAAGCTGACGCACATTCGTTTTTCGGCCAATTGTACAATCCTGAAATTGGTGTCGGATACATTTTTATTTCCAATCTGGCAGCCAGTTCTCTTAAGTTACTGTTGCTGTTTCCTCAGTTAAGAGGAATTGCCGGAGGAATAGACAAAACACTCCTCAAGAAAATGATGACCTATTCTTTTCCGATGGTGATTATAGGCTTTGCGGGCATCATTAACGAGATGCTCGACCGAGCTATATTGAAATACCTTCTTCCTTTTGATGCCGAAACCAATATGCAGCAGCTGGGTATTTACGGAGCCTGTTACAAACTCTCTATCCTGATGACTCTTTTTATTCAGGCTTTTCGCTATGCCGCTGAACCGTTTTTCTTTTCGCATGCCAAAGAGAAAAACGCTACCGGCATATATGCCGAGGTAATGAAATACTTTGTTATTGTGTGTGTTACCATATTTCTGCTGGTTACGCTTTATCTGGATGTGTTTAAATACTTCATCGGAAAAGATTTTCGAGCAGGGCTTACCGTAGTGCCGGTTCTGTTAATGGCGAATCTTTTTCTGGGGGTACATGTGAACCTTTCTATTTGGTATAAACTAACGGATAAAACCATATTGGGCTCATACGTTTCAATAGCCGGTGCGGTGCTTACGGTTATTCTCAATGTTGTTTTTATTCCTCATTACGGCTATCTGGCTTCGGCCTGGGCTACACTGGCCTGTTATTTTTCAATGGCGGCAGCGTCTTATTTGCTTGGGCAAAAGTATTACCCGGTGCAATATGACCTGGGAAGCTTCATCAAATATTTTACGGTGGCGCTGGTCGTTTATTTTGCCTATACCGTACTTCATCAACAATCGGAGGTTTTAAATCGATTGCCGCCCTTCCTTGTAAGTAGTTTGTTTATGTTCAGTTATTTAGTGTTTGTGTGGACCGAAGATGGCAGCGCTTTGTTAAAGCGTCTTACACGCGCCAACACGTTGTAAATTTTATATTTGCCATCCTTTTTATGAAACTCAGAATTATCAATAAAAGCAATAATCCATTACCAAGCTACGAAACGGCCGGTTCGGCCGGTATGGATTTGCGCGCTTTTACCGAACAGGAAATTGTGCTGGCACCCTTTGAACGAAAGCTGATTCCTACGGGACTTTATATTGAGTTACCCGATGGTTATGAGGCTCAGTTAAGGCCAAGAAGCGGGCTGGCGTTTAAACATGGAATAAGTTTGCCCAATACCCCGGCAACAATCGATAGCGATTACAGGGGTGAAATAAAGGTGGCGCTTATTAATTTGAGCCAGGAAAACTTTACCATTAAAAGTGGAGATAGAATTGCACAGATGGTTATAGCCAGATATGAAAAAGCAGAACTGATTGCAGTTGAAGAAATAACCGAGACCAAACGCGGGGAAGGCGGTTTTGGTTCAACAGGGAAATAAAAAGCAAGTTAAAAATCATGAGAATTATTATTCCAATGGCCGGGTGGGGCAGCAGGTTAAGACCACATACCCTTACCATACCCAAACCGATGTTGCCGATAGCCGGACAGCCTATTGTAGAACGTTTAGTGAAAGATTTGGTGAAGAGTACCGACCAGAAAGTCGAAGATATCGTATTTGTTATCCGTCAGGACTTTGGGAAGGCTGTAGAAGAAAAGCTTTTACAGGTTGCTGCAAGTGCAGGAACGAAAGGTACCATTCGGTACCAGGATGTTCCTCTGGGCACGGCTCACGCTATTTTGTGCGCTGGTGATTTTCTGGAAGGGAATGTAATTGTTGCATTTGCAGATACTCTTTTTCGGGCCGATTATAAAATTGATGCTCAAAAAGATGGCATCATCTGGGTGCAGAAGGTAGATGACCCTTCGGCTTTTGGTGTGGTGAAAATGAATGCCGATGGCGTGATTACAGATTTTATAGAAAAGCCCAAAGATTTTGTTTCAGACTTTGCGATTATTGGTATCTATTATTTCAAAGATGGTAAGTATCTGCGCGATGAAATGCAGTATCTGATAGATAACCAGGTGATGCAGAAAGGTGAATACTGGCTGACCGATGCCATGGAAAACATGAAGAAAAAAGGTTCTAAATTCTATAAGGGAGAGGTTATAGAGTGGCTCGATTGCGGCAATAAAGATGCTACGGTTTATACAAACTCACGCGTATTGGAATTTATTAAGAATGAAAAATTAGTCAGTGGCAAGGCGGTTTTAAAAAACTCGGTTGTCATAGAGCCTTGTTATATTGAAGAGGATGTAACCATTACAGACTCTGTAATTGGCCCGTATGTATCTATCAGTAAAGGAACACAGATTGAGAATAGTGTAATTAAGAACAGTATTATTCAAAGCAAGACCATTCTGAAAAATAAGTTAATAGCCAACTCCATGATTGGGAATAATGTTAAACTTGAAGGGCGATTGGAAGATTTGAGTGTAGGCGATTACAATTCCTTAATTCAATAACTACTACTGTATAAGAACTTTCGTCACGAAATGTTTTTTGATAAACGAAAGTTGAATAAAATATAAATGCGTTTTCCCTCCACTATATTATACCTGTTGCTGATTATCCTGTCATGCCAAACTCTTGCTTTGAATGCCCAGGACAACGGGAAGAAGAAGAAAAAGAAAAAGGGTGATGATAAGACAGAAACAGGTTCTCTTGATAAGTCTTCGCAGCAAAAGTTATCGCGCTTGTTTCTGGAAGCCGAAAAAGCTAAGGTAACCGAAGATTGGGAGACAGCTATCAAAAACTATCAGGAAGTTGTTGCCACGGACCCTAATAATGCTAATGCTCATTTCCAGTTGTCACAGATTTTTTACAATCAGGGCAAGATGGCTGAATCGGAAAGTGAGGCGCTTTCGGCTGTTAAAACTGATGGTAACAACAAGTGGTATTATGAGATGCTGGCCAACATTTATATGAATGAAGGCAAACCCAAAGAGGCCGTTGAAATATTCAAAGAGCTGATCAGAAAGTTCCCGAATAGTGCCGAGTACTATCTGAACCTTGGATTTTTACAGTCTAAGCTGGGACAGTATGAGACGGCCGTTAAAACCTATGAACAGTTTGAAAAGAATTTTGGCATTGATGAGAATGTAATCATGGAAAAGAAAAATCTTTTCCTGAGGCTGAATAAATTTAATGAGGCCATTGCCGAGGTTGAAAAACTGGTGGATGCGTTTCCCGAAGATGTAGACTATCTGCATATGGAAGCAGAGTTGTATCGCGCCAACCGGATGAAAGAGAAGGCAACAGAACTATACAAGAAAATTCTGACCATAGAACCCGATAATGCTGATGCGCTTTTAGCTATGGCCGATATGGGTATGCAAAGTGGAGATACCAAACAAAGTCTGGAGAGCATCAAAAAGATTTTTGAAAATCCGAAGGTAGATGTAGATACCAAAATCAAAATACTATATCCTTATCTGCAGTACTGGGAGCTTCAGAAAGACAAAAAACAGGATGCCATTGACTTAGCGGAGTTACTCACGGCCACCCATCCGGATGATGCCAAAGGCTTTGCCATCAAAGGAGATTTGTATTATCTGGACTTACAAAATGACAAAGCCCTTGAAAGCTATAAGCGGGGTTTAGAGTTAAATAAAGATGTGTTTCAGGTATGGCAGCAAGTCATGGTGATTTATAATTTAAAACGAGATTGGGCGGCATTGCAAAAAACAAGCAACGAAGCCATGGAGCTTTTTCCTAACCAAGCCATGGTTTATCTGTTTAAGGGAACTGCGGAGCAGCAAAATAAGGAGTTGGAAAAAGCGGTTAAAAGTTATTTAAAAGGAGAAAAAATGACCGCTGACAATGATAAGCTCCGGGGTCAGTTTTGGGCTAATCTGGGCGATGCTTATCATAGTTTGAACAAAATGACGGAAAGCGATAGTGCTTATGACCGCTCGCTCAAACTGGATCCGGAAAACGCTTATGTTTTGAATAATTACAGTTACTATCTGAGTCTTCGGAAGGCAAATTTGGAAAAGGCCAAGCAAATGAGTGCATACGCTAATAAGTTAGATCCGGATAACAGTTCTTTTCTGGATACCTACGCATGGATATTATTTCAGCTGAACGATTTTACGGGAGCCAAAGAGTGGCAGGAAAAGGCAATGAAGGCGGATGATGGACAAAGTGGAACCATTTTAGAGCACTACGGTGATATCATATTTAAACTAGGCAGCACAGAGGAGGCTGTGAAGTTCTGGAAACAGGCGAAAGAAAAGGGTACAGATTCTATCAGTATTGATAAAAAAATTGCTCAGGGCAAGTATATCGAATAACTACTCCTTGGCAAATGATTCACCAATCAGCTTAAACATCTTCTCAAATCTTTCGAAAGATTGTGGTGTAGAGGAACAGGTTACAACATATCCCGTTCCGTTAAAGGCAAAACAATAAGCGAGTACCTCCATGGTTCTATCGGCATAGGTAAATGTATAATGCATCCAGTGAGTATCAAGCCCGTTAATTTTTCGGCTATCACTGTTCAGCAGTTTAAAATCTCTCATTACATTTTGCATGCCCATTAAGTTTACCTGATAATAGGTTTCTGCATCACCTTCAAATGCCTGCGTAACTACATTGATGTTTTCCGTAAAATCATCTTTTTCCCCTTCGGGTTTAGATAAAATCATCACGGGCACCTGCTCGCTATAGTTTGCTTTGGCAGTATACCCTTCGGGTATGACTATAGAAAAGCCTTGTTCTTTGGATACAAACTTGTCTTCTTGATTGCCGATAGCTACCACGGATACAAAAGAGGCTAATAATAAGAAGGCTTTCATGTTTGATTTTTTTCGAAAATAGAAAAACAGGCGTCTTGAAACCGGTTATAAGCCGCTCAAGTAAGAACAGATGTCTGGAATGTTATTTTTGGCATAATGTTTATCTGATAAATATATGCGGATTAAGAAAATCGGTTTTTTGTTTTTGATGGCTTGTTCCGTGTCGGTTCTTCCCGCCCAGGAATCAATTCAAATAAATGCCGATACCCTGTTGCAAAGACTAAGCAATAATCAGGTTCAGTACAACACGCTTAATGAAAGAACAGTTATTACTTATGATGATGGCTCAGTGGCCCGTCAGTTTAATGGCTCCATCCGTTTAAAACAGGATAGTATAATATGGATGAGCTTGTCCATGTTTGGTTTTGAAGGGGCCAGAGTTTTAGTTACTCCGGACTCTTTCCGGTTAATCAACAAGTTGGAAAATGAATATACAAGTGGCGGGTTTTTCGAAGTTCAAAACTGGCTGCTGTTTCCTGTCAATTATTTTATGCTTCAACAAATCATAGTGGGAGGCAGATTTAACATCAATAGCCGTGCAATAGTCGTGACTAAAGAAGACAGTAGTTATGTGCTGTATGAAGAAAACGATCAGATTGCCCAAACATCATGGGTGAACACCGAAAACTACACCCTCCAAAAAATTCTGTTGAAAGACAAGCTGCTGAAGCAGGATATGACGATTACCTTTGAGGCCTATAATTATTCAAACTCAAAACCGTTCTGTAATAAACGAACTGTGGTAGTTAATCGGGGCACGGAAACAATCAAGCTGCTGATGGATGTTACCCGAATAGTGTTTAACGAAGAATTATCTTATCCTTTTGAAGTTAGCGAAAAGCTTAAGCGAACACAATGAAACTTAAATCTGCAACAGGCAAACAACCAACAACCTCTACTCTGGGTTTACTGATTTGCCTGATGCTTGTTTCTATATCCTCTCCGGCCCAACCCACCGTTAAACAGAAGAAGGAGCAGCTGCAGCAGCAGATGAAAAAATTGCAGGACGAGATAAAAACTATAGAAGCTGCCATTAAGAATACCAGCGCCAAGAAACAAAAAAGTATGGGCGAGTTGCTCTCCCTCCAATCAAAAATCCGCTCGCGAGAAGGGCTGATTAATAACATCAGCAATCAGATAGGAGATTTGGATGAAACTATTGATAAAACTGCCGAGGAGATTGCTATTAAGGCTCAAGAGGTAGAAAAGATGAAGGGCGAATACGCTACTATGCTTCGCAAAAGCTATGAGAATACCACTCTGCAAAACCAAACGGCTTTTTTACTCTCATCAAGCTCATTTTATGATGCTCTTCGCAGATATAATTATCTTTTAAAAATTGCCGAATACAGAAGAAATCAGGCTAAAGTTATACAGGCATCGATTGAGGAGCTGCAGGTAAAGAAAGATGATCTGGAGGTAAGCAAAGAACAAAAGGAGAATCTGCTGATTAAACAAACTGCTCAAAAAGAGCAGCTGGAAAACGAAAAGAAAGAAAAAGATGCAACAGTGGCTCTATTACAGGAAAAAGAGAAAAAGTTACGTTCTGCACAAGTGGAAAAGAATAAGGCTGCAGCCCAATTGAACAACAGAATACAGGCCATTATTGAAGATGAGATACGCCAGGCTCGTAAAAAAGCTGATGAGTTGGCTAAACGTAATAGCGGAACCACAAAGGAAGTAACCGTTAAAAAAGGGTCAACAGAGACAATGCCGCTCACTCCTGCCGAGCAGGCTTTATCAAACGATTTCTCCAACAATAAGGGGAAACTTCCATGGCCGGTTTTGAGAGGTCATGTGGTGGGTCAATTTGGCAAGCATGAGCATCCGTTGATTAAAGGAGTGATGGTAGAAAATAATGGTGTAGATATCAAAAGCGAGACTGGTGCTGATGCCCGGGCGGTGTTTGGGGGAACTGTCGTCAGCGTTTTTTATCTGCCAACAACCCATAACTGTGTGATCGTTAAGCACGGAGAATATTTTACCGTTTATTCAGGCATTGAAAACGTTTCAGTAAAACCTAATCAGACAATTTCAACCAAGCAGTCGCTGGGAAAATTATTCAGCGATAAGTCGGAGGATTTAACCAAGGTGCATCTTGAAATATGGAAAGGGAAAGATAAAATGGACCCTGAACTTTGGCTGGCTGATTAAGCCTGGCCAGACCTCTTTTCAGCCGAAACAAACTTCTTTACAAAAAGCCATACAATTAATATCAAACTAAGGATAGTTAATACGGCCATAAAAACAGGCAGTATAAGCGCAAACAAAGCCCCGACTACGGAGAATATATTTTCTCCGGTAGCTATCAGATGGTTTCCGGTTCCGGCTGTAAGTTTGGTAGAGCCGAAACGCAGCAAACCGGTTCCTGCCTGAATGATACCGGCTGTGCCACCACCGGCTATTATCGCTAAGGTCCATTTCAGCATTGGGTCAAAATCAACAAAAACGGAGGCGGAGATAATAGTACCGGCAACCATCGAACTTGGGGTGGTCAGTGTATCCAGAAAATTATCTACTACCGGGATATAGTATGCCAGCACCTCTAGTACACTGGCCGTAGCAAATGCCAGAATAGTTGGAAATGTCCCCACCCATTCAAATCCTTCCGAAAGATTTATCCATCCGAGTTTGGCTGCCAGGCTGGCTATCAATAACGGAACAAAAATGCGGAAACCGCAGCAGGCACTTAATGAAATGCCCAGCGCCAGGGGTATGAGGTAACCAGAAATCATTTTGCTAAGTGAAGAAAGAAATTTGAAATTCGTGTTCATGACGAAAAAATATT
This sequence comes from Chitinophagales bacterium, assembly GCA_046329535.1. Taxonomy (GTDB): domain Bacteria; phylum Bacteroidota; class Bacteroidia; order Chitinophagales; family LD1; genus Bog-950. The sequence goes on along the minus strand of JAXLUN010000002.1, from coordinate 419,254 downwards.
TTCTCGCTCTCTTCTTCCTGTTTCATCTTTCATCTTTAGTATTTTCCCAAATGCCCTGGTATTATCATACAACCATCTATCAGATTTATCCTCGTTCATATTATGACAGTAATGGCGATGGCATTGGTGACATTCAGGGAATTATACAAAAGCTCGATTATATTCAATCGATTGGTTACGAAACAATCTGGTGCTCTCCCTTTTTTAAATCACCGCAACAGGATTTTGGTTATGATGTTTCAGATTACTGTGATATTGCTCCGGAGTACGGAACGCTGGCAGATGCTCAGCAACTGATTGATGAAGTGCATAAGCGCGGAATGAAAATAGTTTTTGACATGGTGATGAATCATACTTCGATAGAACATTCCTGGTTCAAAAAAGATGTGGCGAAAACAAATACTTCCGATTTTTACATCTGGACAGATAAACCCAATAATTGGAAAAGTATGACAGGCGGTAGCGGTTGGCATTATTCTCCGGAACGAAAACAATATTTCTGGGCAAGTTTTCTTCCATTTCAACCCGATTTAAATTATAGAAATCCGGAAGTGAAGAAAACTATGCTGGAGAATGTTCGTTTCTGGTTGCGCAAAGGCGTAGATGGTTTTCGGCTCGATATCTTTAATGTTATTTATAAAGACTCGCTTTTGCGAAACAATCCGTTTAGCTGGAAAGCTGTGCCGGATGAAAAAAATCCAAACGGATTTTTCCAACAGTTTAAGTATACCATTAATCAGCCGGAGAGTATGGAGTTTGCCAGAGAACTTCGAAACGTGTGCAGTGAGTTTGGCGAAAAAATGCTGCTAGGGGAGGTAAGTGGTGATAGAAAGACAATTCGAAAGTTTTCGGGAATCGAGAAAAATGATGGGCTGGGTTTAGTGTTCAATTTCGAAATGCTGCGGTTTAAGTTCTCGGCAAAATACTTCTACAAGTTGGCTGATAATATTGAAAAAGATTTTCCCGAACCCTTCAAGCCTGTTTATGTTTTCAGCAATCATGACCGCAGAAGAAGTTTAAAGCGACTGAAGAACGATGTGCAAAAGGCAAAACTGTTACATCTGTTTCAACTCACGGTGCGTGGTGTGCCCTGTATGTATTATGGCGAAGAAATAGGCATGACGGATGCCCGCATAGCTTTCAAGGATGGATTGGACCCCATTGCACAGAAGATGAAAAAGTATCCGCGTTTCATTTTTGATTGGGCCGGAGAAACACCCAATCGCGATGAACTGCGTACACCTATGCAGTGGGACAGCTCAAAAAATGCCGGCTTTTCTTGGGCTGATAAAACTTGGTTACCGGTTAATGAAGATTATACCGGGACAAATGTGGCCCAAAGCCGAACAGCGGATAACTCTTTGCTCAGAACAATACAGCAACTGCTGCAAATAAGAAATGCTCACGCTGCGTTTTCAAAAGGAACACTGCGGATGATTTCAAAAAATAGTTTGCCGGCAAACGTATTAGCATACGAAAGAAGTTATGAAGGCGAAAACTTTACGGTAATCATCAATTTTTCAAACAGACCACAAGCTGTTCAGTTAGATTCTGAAAAGGATAAAATTTTATTGAAAGGCCTGAGCGGAACAATTATTACCGGTAACGGAACGGTAATTTTTTAATAATTATCGAAACAAGCCACCTCTCTTAGTACCCCTGTTTTTACATTCCCAGCGTTTAGTTTATAAATTCGTTCGTATGAAAAAGCTACTCTTTATTGCGTATACTGCTACGGCCCTTGCTGTTGCAGCACAAGAGAACATCTATCTGCGTGGCTTTGTTTACGACAAAGACGCCAACAATGCGCCATTAGGTATGGCCGCGGTTCAAATAAAAAATACTCAGCTGGGTGGACTTGCCGAGGATAACGGGTATTTTGAAATACCGGTTCCAAAAGTAAATCTGAAAGACTCACTGAAGGTGTCTTTTGTAGGCTATCGGCCACAGGCATTGTCTATCGTTAATTACAAGGAAGGAGACACCCTGCGCGTGTATATATCCTCTTCGGCAGAAACCAAGCAGGATGTGGTGATTGTTGCCATGAATGCTAAGGGTGTTTTGCTCAAGGCTATTCAAAACATGAAACAGAATTTGCTGTATGACTCATTGTTGTCAACCGGATTATACCGCCAATATCATAAAGAAAATGGCAAGTATGTTCGTCTGATTGAAGCAGATGTAAGTGTGGCTTTTAATTGCAAGAGCCCGTATCAGTATTCGTTTCACGAGCTGGTTCAAACCAATCACGAACGCAGAAGCGAGAACTACGAAACCAATGGCGATATGCACGGAGATCATCTGGTTGATTTGCTGAAGGAGAATCCGTACAGCTACAACAAGAATAATTTTCTTGATGCCAAGAAGCTGGACTTTTACTCGCCCAAATTTGCCGGTGAGGATAGCGCAGAATATATTATTAGTTTGCAGTATAAAGAAAGCAGCAGCGCCAAATTAGAACAGGCAAAAATCTGGGTGCAGAAAGAAACCTATGCTATGACCCGCATGGAGATTGAAAAGTTTCCTAACCCCTACTATGTAAAATCGCGCTATGCCAACGAGAGTCGCTGGAAATTGGTCAACGAAAAAGATGTAGTGGAAACAGCCAAAGTGAACGGCAAGTATGTAGTGAGCTCCATTGTTCGTAGTTATAACCACCATGTATTGAATGTGCGTACCGGTAATGTCGATTTTATTGTGGAGGAGAGTTTTGAAATTTATTTCGATGACTTTAATGCGGAATCGGTGGGCGATGATTTGCGGAAAGGCAATTTTGTTCAGCTGACCAATCTCTACTCGTCTACTTACAAATACGATTCAAAGTTTTGGGATGATTACGACCTGCTGGATGAATATCCTTTAAAGGACGAAATCAAAAAAGATCTGGAGCATGCTAAACCATTAAGTGAGCAGTTTCGCTCCATGGGTAAGTAGCCGCATTCCAATTGAGTTATTACAAAAAGAACTGCTCCAGCTCTTTTTGCAATAACTCAATTGGAACTTTTTCAATAGGGTGTGTCACTTCGGCAAAAATTTTAAATGCGGAGTTTTTCAGCAGATGCTGCACATATTCTGTTTCAGCCACACTAACCATGTTGTCTTTTTCTCCCAGGCCTAAAAGCACCGAATGTTCAATTTTTATGAAGTCCTGATCGCTGAGATGTGTATGGGCCAGGTCTTTCATCATCAGGGCTGTTTTGCTCATCACACTTTTCCATTCATGCTCTCCGTGGCGTTCGGCCAGTGATTGTGCAAAAGCAGGAACCTTCTCCACTATCTTTTCGGCATTCAGTAGTTTAACTTCCTTTTCAGCCTCTTCTTCATTCCACTTTAACTTGGTGCCCAGCGTAAATATTTTACCCACCCTTTCCGGATAAAACCGGGCCAGCCAAAGAGCCACATAGCCTCCCATGCTGTATCCGAAAATATCAATGGTTTGAAGGTAATGTTCATTCATCCAGTCCAGCACTTCATGTGCAAAGTTTTGAATGGTAAATCCGTGGTGATGAGAAGGCCTTTTGCCATGCCCCGAAAAGTTAAGGGTATGAACTTTATATGTTCCTGCAAGGGCAATCTCTAAATCAATAAACTGGTCTTTGGAGCCCAGCGCTCCGTGTAATAGTAATAGGTCTTTCATAGTGTCTTATTTCTTCTTTATTACCCACCGGCAGAAAAATATGTGGATACGTTATTTGACAAGTAATATTGCAACGACTATATTGAATTCACAAGTAGTTATATGAACAATCGGGTAATAAATTTTATATCGTTTCGGAGGTCTCGTTTTGGAGGACTTATAATTCTTTTGACAGGTCTGTTTGCCGGGGTTAATGTGTTTAGCCAAACCGACTATTTTTTAAGTTCATCCGATGATGAAATAGCTATTGAATTAACCCGCGAACAGCAAACAGTCAATATTGCTTTGTTCCTGTTTAAAGCTTCAAAATTTGAGTTTGTGTCTATTGAAAGAAGTCTGGATGCACAGAATAATTTCAGTCAGTGTAAGTACATTAAGTTCAACGAATCGGCTCAGGATAGTGTAGTCATTGTGAAGAAAGACCTGTACCCTCAGTCGAATGTAGATGCCGTTTATTACCGGGTAAAAACAGTGACCCGCGATGGAGCCACCCGCATCTATCCATCGGTTCGCCTGCCGGCTATCAGCGAAACTTCGGAGAATTAATTTTTCAGTCTACTTCTCTTTGCCCAGCCGGTTGATGGCATCGTTAGCTTCACCAACAATCAAATCATACTCCGCGCCCTTTTCCTGAAGTTCCAGTTTGGCGGTTTGTCCTTCCTCTTTGCCGAGGTCTGCGGTGTTGGCCTTCTTCTTTTCTTCAAACGATTTGGCAATACGCTTCAAGGAACCCTTAGCAGCACCGGTTAAGAAATGGCTATCGGCAGAAGCGCCTAATTCTTCTATCGTTTTTATCCCCTTCAAAACCGTAGACTTATCCATGCGCGTTAAAAAGTTAGCGTAGTAATAAAACAGCGTATACTTTCCATAAGCTCCGGCTGTGCGAAGTTTGGTTTCAAAAAAGCCGGTATAGTCGGCATCGCCTTCTTTAGAATATACATCGGCTACCGCATTCTGCAGATTGATGTTCTTGTCGTTCTCAAACAGCTTGGCAATAGCCATTCCTTTTTTGCTGTCCACCTCATTGAGCGCCTTCAGCGCAGTAGCAGCTACCTCATACGAACTATCTCCGGTAAATTGTTCAAACAGCGGAGCGTAATCTTTATTCTTTTCTCCGTTTAGTTTGGCAACGGCCGCTTTGCGCACTTCCGAAGACTTATCGCTTTTAGCCAATTCAATAATCCGTTGCAGCACCGAATCTTTCTGCTCTTTTGGCAAGTTCAGTTGTTCCACAGCAAATCTGCGCAGATAAAAAGAGGCGTCTTGAAGGGCCGAAAGAATAACCTCCTGCACGGCTTTATTTTCTTTCTGTACCTCAACCAGTTTTTTCAAAGCTTCTAAACGCTGGTCAAACAACTTACCGTTCTGGTATTGAAAAATATAATTCTCGGTGGTTTTATTCTCCGTCTTTTCACAAAGCACCGCACGCTCAGCATCAAAATCTACCAGGTCCGGCTTGCTGCTGGTTTTAAATGCAAACACCTGATTCTTTTTGTTGATGGTAATATCCTGCGTACTGCAATCCTTTCCGTTCCAGATAGCCAGTTTGGCGGGCAACTGATAAGTAATAGCCTTATCGGTGTTATGTTTCTGCGTAATGGTTACATACACACTGTCGGTATCGTAGGTATAACTGATATCCAGCACCGGATGACCCGAGTTCAGAAACCACTCATTAAAAAACCAGTTTAAATCCTGACCGGTTACTTCTTCAAATGCCAGACGCAACTGATGAATCTCCACCGGCTTAAACTGATTGGTCTTTAAATACAGCTCAATAGATTTAAAGAAAGCCTCATCGCCAATTATCTTGCGCAGATAGTGCAGCACCAGTCCGCCCTTTTCATAGCTATGGCGGTCAAACATATCTTCCCGGTCATCATAATAAAACCGAATCAGGTCTACATTCTTTTCCTTCGCCTCATCCATATACTTGGCAAAGTTCTGATGCTGTTTATAGTCGGCCTCTTCCCGGCCGTATTTATACTCGTTCCACAGGTATTCGCCATACGTGGCAAACGATTCGTTCAACGGTATGTTGCTCCAGCTTTCGCTGGTTACCAAATCTCCAAACCACTGGTGAAACAACTCATGCGATATAATATCCTCGTTATTATCATCCAACAACTCACGGCTGTTGCGCTGTACAAACTCTCCATGCAAAGTGGCCGAAGTATTCTCCATGGCCCCGCTCACATAATCGCGCACCACTACCTGCGCATATTTCTGCCACGGATAATCAAAACCCAGCTTCTGACTGAAAAACTCCATCATCTCGGGCGTGTTACCAAAAATCTGACGCGCATAAGGCTCGTAACTTTTCTCTACCCGGTACTCCACCGGCACATCGCGCCAGCGGTCTTTTACAATCGCAAAATCGCCAATAGCCATCATCACTAAGTAAGGTGCATGCGGCAAATCCATCTTCCAGTAATCGGTTACCAAACTATCATTCACACTCACCGAAGACATCAGAGTACCGTTACTCAGCGATGAATACTTCTTCAGGTGCGTGATATAAATTTCGTTGGTAAACTTCTGGTTCGGCTTATCAATAGTCGGAAACCAGCACGAGTTCGACTCCGTTTCACCCTGCGTCCATATCTGTATTGGCTTAACCGAATCAGCCCCCAGCGGATTAATAAAGTATAAACCCTTATCCTCATTTATAGCCGCACTGCCTCCGCTCTCCCGTTCCTCGGGCTTAGCCGTGTAATCGATATAAATCTTCAACAGCGCACCCGCCTCATACTTGCGGTCCAGCTGTATCTTCAGCTCCACCGAATCGTAACTATACTCCAGCGGCTTGTGCGTGTTATCTTTCAGTATCACGCTTACCTCATGCAGGTCAAACTGCTTCGCATCTAGCTTCAGCGCGTATTGCGCATAAAAATGAGGCTTCAGCGTAATCGTTGCCTTCCCGTTCAAATACTGATGCGCATAATCAAAACCCACCTCCAGTTTAGTATGCACCAAATCAAAATCTTTAGCTGCCGAAGCGCGATACGGGTTTTCGCGGCTGGCAATTACCTCAATAGTATCCAGGTCAACGCTCACCGAGTTACTATCGGTCGAAGCTTTTTTAGTCGTAGAACATGAAGCTGCCAGCAACAACAAACAGGCCGGCAGCAGTAGGCGATTAAACATGCGCAACATTTAGGCGGCAAATGTATGAAAAACCAAACCCCCGTTTTCACAGATATCCCGACCGGCAATAAGATTACAACAGTGGTTCCTGCGCAAAGCCACGGGCGGGCTGCCCCCCTAACCCGAATACAAACAGCCCGCACATTTCCATCGTTAAGCACACCGGACCTTTATACAAAAGGTGAAATTTAAGCTGCATTTCCTAAAAACTTAATGTTTTGCTTCGGAAAACCTCCAAAAGATGGCGTCCCTGCCTTAGGGATATATGTCCCTGTCATGGGGACACACGTCCTTGTCACAGGTTCGTCATCTTTTAGCCAGTTTTTTCGGAACTATAACTCCATTTATCGCTGGCTAAAGTGTCCCGATGAATAGGCCAGACAACAAAATCGGTGGTGTTTTTTCTGGTTAAGACGTGGTAATAAAAGAGCAAGTCGGTCGGTTGTGTTTATTACAACGGGTTGGTTATACCCCCCTGCTTCAACCCCTCAATGGCAAGAAACACCGCATAAAATTTCAACTGTTTGGAACCCATTCAATAAGGCATTTCACCCACTTTCCCCGCTGTTAAAAAAAACTAACTTCGCACCGCTTTAATTAAGAGGAAGTAATATTTGCGCTCCCGATAAAAAAATTAAACCACCGCATGAAAAAACAGTTTCTTTCTCTCACGCTCCTGGGGGCTTTTATAGCTGCCTTTGCACAAACCAATACAGATAGTCGCACCCTGTTCACCGTGGGCGGCAACCCGGTAACCGTCAGCGAGTTCGAATACGTTTACAACAAAAACAACGTAAACAATCAGGCCGACTATAGCGAAAAGTCACTGCGCGATTACCTCAACCTTTACGAAAACTTCCGCTTAAAAGTAAAAGAGGCCGAAGCACTCAAGCTGGATACCATTGCCAGCTTAAAGAACGAACTGGAAGGCTACCGCAAACAACTCGCAAAATCTTATCTCACCGACCGTGAAATTTCCGACAAGTTGATAACCGAAGCTTATGAACGTTCAAAAACAGAAGTAAACGCCAGCCACATACTGGTAAAATGCGATGAAAACGCCAACCCGGCCGACACACTGGCTGCCTACAAAAAGATTATGGCCTTAAAAAAGAGATTAGACAAAGGCGAAAGTTTTGAAAAAGTTGCCCGCGAAGCATCCGAAGACCCATCTGCCAAAACCAACGATGGAAACATCGGCTGGTTCTCTGTGTTTGGAACAATCTATCCGTTTGAAAATACCGTGTATAGCTTAAAGAACGGAGAGTTAAGCGCCCTGCCTGTTCGCACCGAGTTCGGATATCACTTAGTTCGCTTAAACGACAGCCGTCCGGCCAGAGGGCAGATTCGCGTAGCCCACCTCTTGATTCGTTTTCCTGAAAAAGCTACCAGCGAGCAGAAAGACTCTGTTAAGAAAAGAGCCGAGATGGTATCGGGCTTAATCAGCAGCGGCAAATCAACTTATGACGATGCCGTAAAAGAATACAGCGATGATAAAGCAACCCGCATCAAGGGTGGCGAGTTGCAGTGGTTTGGTTCTGGTGCAGGTCTCCGCTATCCGGCCGACTTTGAAGAAGCAGCTTTTGGTTTGAGCAAAGATGGTGATATCAGCAAACCGATATTGACTCAGTTTGGCTACCATATCATCAAGCGTTTAGAAAAGAGAGGCATTGCTCCTTTCAGCGAAGAGAAAGCAAATATTAAAAAGAAGGTAGAGAGAGACTCCCGTTCGCAGGTAGCTAAATCCGTATTGGTCGACCGCATTAAGAGAGAAAGCGGTTTTGTTCAGTTTCCGGAACTGAAAGCTGCCTTTGTAAAAGCGATTACCGACAGCAGCATTTTGAAAGGTAACTGGAAAGCCGACAGTGCGCTGCACAGCGACAAGGCCCTGTTTATTTTGGCCGGCAAAAACTATACACAAAACGATTTGATTGATTACATCGAGAAGAACTCGAAGAAGAGAAACGACAAAGGCAAAGATGCCTTGCTGAACGAATACTACGAAGGCTTTGTAACCACCAAATGTCTGGAGTATGAAGAAAGCATGCTGGAAGTTAAGAAGCCGGAGTTCAAGAGTTTAATGAAAGAATACCGCGATGGTATCCTGTTATTTGAATTGATGGATCGTCAGGTGTGGACCAAGGCTGTGAAAGACACCACCGGTCTGGAAGCTTTCAGAAAAAACAACGAAACCAAATACATGTGGGGCAACCGCGCTGAAGTAGAAATTTTCAATTGCAACGAACAGAAAATTTGCAACGATGCCTACAAGATGGCTCAGAAGAAAAAAACATCAGATGAAATCAAAGCTAAGCTGAATAAGGATGGAGCTAAAGCTCATATCTCCAGCATCAACGGCAAATACGAAAAAGGCCAGTATGATGTGGTCGATAAAATTGAATGGAAACCGGGTTTAACCCCTATCAACAAAATTAACGATAGCAGCTACCAGTTTTTATTGGTAAAACAACTGGTTAATCCGGAGCCTAAGAGTTTGAAAGAAGCCAAAGGCTACATTGTTTCCGATTATCAGGAATATCTGGAAAAAACCTGGCTGTCAGACTTAAGAAATAAATATCCGATAACGGTAGACGAAAACGTCTTCAAATCACTGATAAAAAAATAACCCAAGTCCCCCTGAAAACGGGGGACAACTTTTTTAGTAAGTTCACAGCAAATATTTTTCTTGAGAGTTGTCTTCATTTCTTTCTTACTGTTAAGCATAACCGCCTGTTCTTTTTTTAAAAAGAAAACAGCCATTGATAAAGATGTGGTGGCGAGGGTGAATGATGAATACCTGTATGTTTCAGATGTAGAGTCATTGACCAAAGGGTTGAAAGGAAAAGATAGTCTGGATGCTATAAAAAGCTATGCCGAAAACTGGGTGCATAAAAAACTTTTGCTGCAAAAAGCCACCGATAATATTGCCGCTGATGATGTAAGCATGGTGCAAAAAGTGGAAGACTATAAAGAATCACTGTTGCTTTATGAGTATGAAAAAGCATTAATCAGTCGCAGGCTCGATACCAAAATCAGCCCTCAGGAACTGGCCGATTGGTATGAAAAACTAAAGGCAGACTTCCCGCTTCAGCAAGATGTATATCTGCTCCGTTTTATCAAGCTTAAATCAGATGCCCCCGACCTGGAACAGGCCAGCAAATGGATTTTGAAACCCAAGAGCGAAGAAGATGAACTGAAGCTGGAGGGTTACTGCAAAGAGTATGCTTCTTCTTATTCCATAGCCGATGGTATGTGGTATACAGGTGAGAACTTATTGAAGAATTTTCCGCTCAAGGAAGCTGATATCACCTGGCTGGATAACCACCTCGGTTATAAGGAGTTCAAGACAGATGATGGTATCTGGTTTATTAGTATGCTTAATCACCGGCATAAAGACGAATCTGCTCCATTGGATGTGGTGAAGGAGGAAATTTCACGTGTGATTATTGAAAAGCGCAAGTTGAAGCTGATAGCCTCTATCTATGATAAAATTTATCAGGATGGCTTGAAGGAAAAATCATTTGAAGTATTTGTGAAATGAGAAATATTCTGCTGATATTTTTTTGCGGCCTATCCACTATAGCTTTTTCGCAAGCTGAAAAAGGACAGATTCTGATTGGTGGCAATGCCGATATGAGTTTAAGTTTTCAATCAGATGTGCGGAGTTTCAACCTGCTTATAAGTCCTGCTTTTGGAGTGTTTGCTGTTAAACATCTGGTCATAGGTGGACGCTATTCTTTTGGGGTAACCAGCCGCAGAGCCTTTAATACAGATAAGCAGGAATATCGCAGCGTAACCGGATTTACAACGGGCATCGGTCCTTTGGTCAAATATTATTTCGGCAAAAAACAACTGAAGGGTTTTGTGTCGGCTAATGCAGCCTATCAGGTATTTACCCAGTTAACTAAAGGCAATGTGGCTAACAAGAATGGTTTTACAGCCGGTGGAGCTTTAGGTATGGCTTACTTTTTTAATGCTCATGTAGGTCTAGAAACAGCCTTCTATGTAAATGCATCCGGCTACGAAGGCGATTTTCCGGTAACCCGCGGAGGGTTTTCGGTAGGTATATTTACATTCTTAGACAAGAAAAAGAGTGAATGAGCGTTTACTCACCAATAATTTAAAATGAAACACAACAAAAAAATAGTTTTAGTTCTGGCAGTGGTTATGCAGGCGATAGGCCTAACGGCACAGATTACTCAAATGGATAAGGTGCTTGCGGTGGTTGGCGATAATATTATTCTGCAATCGGAAGTAGAAGCGCAATATCTGCAGGCTCGTACACAAAATCCTGACTTGCCTGAAGACCCTTCAACCAAGTGTGTAATTTTTGATAACCTGCTGCTGGAGAAACTATTTCTTTCTCAGGCCCAGTTGGATAGTGTTACTACTTCGCCCGAAGAAATTGAGTCGGAACTGGACCGAAGAATCAAGTATTTTATCTCCGTTTTCGGCTCTAAAGAAAAACTGGAAGAATATTACGGCAAATCTATTCTGGAGCTGAAAGATGATTTTAAGGATGATATCGAAAAGCAATTGATTTCTGATAAAATGAGAGGAAAAGCTTTCTCCGGCCTGAAAGTTACACCAGCCGAGGTGAAGGAGTTTTTTGATGCTATTCCTGCGGATAGTGTGCCCTATTTCAACTCAGAACTGGAATTGGGTGAGTTGGTTATGTTTCCCAAAGTAAGTGAATACGAAAAAGAAAGAGCCAAGCAGAAACTCGAAACTATCCGCAAGGATATTATTCAGGGAGCTGACTTTTCGGTAAAGGCCATTCAGTATTCCGAAGATCCGGGCTCTTATCTCGATGGAGGAAATTTAGGAACTGTTGAAAGAGGGGAGCTGGTGCCCGAGTTTGAAGCAGTGGCATATAAAATAAAAGAAGGGGAAGTAAGCGAAGTGGTAGAAACACCTTTCGGTTTTCACCTGATAATTGTAGATGAAAAGAGAGGCGATAAAATTAAGGTTCGTCACATTTTGATTAAGCCCAAAATTGCACGCAGCGATTTAAGTGTTATCAAAGACAGAATGGACAGTATCCTTCATCAGCTTCAGGTAGATTCTTTATCCTGGCGCGAAGCGGTGAATCAGTATTCTGACAACGAACAATCAAAAAGCATTGGCGGTATGATGACCAATGCAAAAACGGGAAATACTTTTTTTGAAAAAGCCGACATTGACGGAACGCTTATTTTTACCATAGACCGAATGAAAGTAGGTGAGTATTCCGAAGTACTTTCACATACGATGCAAGACCGCACCGGTGAACAAAAGCAGGGGTATAGAATTATCTGGCTGAAGAGCGAAACACAACCGCATAAAGCCAGTCTGGAACAGGACTATTCGAAAATACAGGCGGCTGCCAAAGCACAGAAACAACAAAAAGCATTAGAACAATGGCTCAAACTGCATAAGAGTAAAAATTATGTACGTATTGATGATTCTATGAAAGGTTGTGCTCAAATGGAGAAGTGGCTGCAGAACTGATTTTTTATAAAACTGAATTTGTTTTCTTTGTTCTAATTCAAATCAAACTATGTATAACTCAGATGTAGAAGCGCTCGATGCCTTTGCCAACCGATATAAAGACCTTAAAAACGAGGTTGGAAAAATAATAGTTGGTCAGGATGAAGTAGTAAAAAACATTCTGATTTCTGTCTTCAGTGACGGACACAGTTTATTGATTGGTGTTCCGGGTTTGGCAAAAACCTTAATGGTACACACAATTGCCGAAGTGTTGGATTTGAGTTTTAATCGTATTCAGTTTACACCAGACTTAATGCCAAGCGACATTGTTGGTTCCGAAATTCTGGATGAGAACAGAAGCTTCCGCTTTAACCGGGGACCAATTTTCGCTAACATCATTCTGGCCGATGAGATAAACAGAACTCCTCCCAAAACACAATCTGCTCTGCTTGAAGCCATGCAGGAGCGTAGTGTAACTATTGCCGGCAAGAAACATAAACTTGACCTGCCGTTTTTTGTTCTGGCCACCCAAAATCCTATTGAGCAGGAAGGAACCTATCCGCTCCCGGAGGCACAACTAGACCGATTTATGTTTTCCATTAATCTGGATTACCCTACATACGAAGAAGAAATTCAGGTAGTAAAAAACACTACTGCAGGAGTTAAGGTAGAAGTATCAAAAAGAATGACCTCTGCCGAGATTTTATATTTCCAACAACTGATTCGCAAAATTCCTATTGCCGATAATGTATTGGAATATGCGGTTAAGCTGGTAAACAACACAAGACCCAATCAACCTTCATCACCCGCTTCGGTTAATAATTATATCAGTTGGGGTGCCGGCCCAAGAGCCTCACAGTATTTAGTTTTGGGAGCTAAATGCAATGCAGCTATCCGTGGTAAATATTCGCCCGATATTGAAGATGTTCAGCAGGTAGCTTTGCCTATACTTCGTCATCGGGTATTTAAAAACTACAAGGCCGAGGCAGAAGGGTTAAGTATTGATAAAATCATTTCAGGTCTTCTGTAAAACGCTATACTACTTTATTGGCGCAACAGCTGGCCGCAGGTGCATCAGGTTTTGCTTTAAAGGTAAAGCCCATAGAAAGTATGTACCCCATTGCTTCACTTAAGGCTGCGTTTGATCCAAAGCGTGGATTGGTATTAATATCAGCATGAACCTCCAGTTCTGTAGAATATTTGTCAAACAATGGGCAGAGGGCATACGCAATCTCTATGGACCTGGCCACTTCGGTAAGTAGTCGCTCTTTCAAGCTCATTTTTTGCACAGTCTTCTCGTTATTGATAAACATGAAGCCTCCACGGCCTTTTCTTAGCAGAACGATGACGGTGGCAAATTCTGTTTCTGAACCGCGAACCTGCGAATCGGTTCCAATGCAAACTTTTATATGATTACCCGATTCTTTTTCCAAAACCAGCGATTTTTCTACGGCATCTGCAATTGGAATATTGATTCTTGTGCCATCTAATTTTCGCCATTGTGCGGTTAGTATAGGTTCCATAAGGGATGTGGTTTAGTTTACTAAAATTAAATACCTTTTACCCTGCCAGAAAATTCTGTTTTCCACAGCTATTAAGAACCTCATACTCGCACCAGATTGAACCAAGGAATAGATAACGAATAATAAATAGTGTAGCGAATTAAACCTAGCATGTATTTTGCCGTCATACTTCTATGAAACAATTGCTCCATTAGATATTGATAAAATTATGGCTACAGAAATAAGGAGCACTTCTGTAAGCTATAAAACCAAACAACAAAAAATATGAAAACTGAAACACTTAGAACCACCGTTGCATTGCTGATATTTATTGCAGCACTAGCCATCAGTTCCTGTAAAAAAGAAAAAACAGATGTCGATTTTTTAACGGCTAGTAATCAGGCATTGGCCGATGAAAGTTTCAATGATGCTAATAATATATCCGATGAAGCTGCTCAAACAGGATCCGTTACTTATAAAACCGAAGAAACAAACAGCCTATTAGCCGGTTGTGCCGTTGTAACCCGTGACACCACATCACTTCCACATGTAACAACCATTGATTTCGGAACTGGATGTACTGGCGCGGATGGTAAAGTACGAAAGGGTATTATTACTGTTACATATGATGGTCCTTATCGCGAAGCGGGAACTACTATCACTATTACGTTCAATAACTATTTTGTAAACGATAATCAGGTATTGGGGACAAAAACGGTTCACAATGATGGGCTGAATAATAGCGGAAATTTGTCCTTCTCTGTTAATGTGACCGGGCAGATTATCCGTGCTGACGGACAAGGCACTATTTCGTGGACATCGCAAAGAACTCGTGAATGGATAGTCGGTTTTAATACAACATCTCGAGATGACGACCAGTACAGTATTACCGGCACAGCAAGTGGCACTGCTTCTAATGGCGATCCATTTAGTGCTACAATAGTCAGCGCACTTTTACGGAATTTGGCGCCTGGTTGCCGAAGACATTTTGTTGAGGGAAGCGTGTTAATTGAAAGAACTGGCAGACCAGACAGGGTAATTGATTTTGGTAACGGTGCTTGTGATGATGAAGCTACTGTAACCATTAATGGAGTATCACACACTATTGTTTTACACTAATAGACTATTCCCGTAACAAAAGAATCCCGTACTTAACAGGCGGGATTTTTTGTTATACGCACTAATGATTCTAAAAATCAACTCGGTATGTAACCTTTTTTTAAATAGTCCGTTTCATAAAGCTCAGGACAAAAAACTGGCTAGTAACCAGCGTCCATTGTAAATCGAGAAAATTATGAAGACTTTAAAAATCAAATTTTTTGCAGCCACATTACTTAGTGCTTCTATCTTTTTAAGTTCTTGTCAAAAGGAAAAGTTGCCTGAGGTTACTGATAGTACAGCAGAAATCACATCCATAGATGATGTTTACAGAGAAACTATGGAAGCCGGAACAGAAACTAAAAATCATAAATCTTTAGGATGCAAGGTCGTAACACAAGATACTGCACATGGTAGAATAATTATCGACTTTGGGTCTGGATGTGTAGATGGGCATGGAGGAACAAGAAGCGGGCAGATAGTGATATTATATAACTCCCCTAACTTTTTGCAGTCTGGAAACATCATTAAGGTATCGTTTAATAACTACCGACAAAATGCAAATCAACTTGCGGGCTGGGCTGAGTATAGGAATAATGGATTTAACACAAATGGCAATATTGAAATGAAATGTATATCCAATATAATCATTACAGCTGGAAATGGGATCGTTACAACATTAAACACAAATCAAACGTATGAGTTGCTCGCAGGCTCAAATACAACAACTAAAGAAGACGATCAATTTTCTGTTACCGGAACCACTACAGGTTCATTGTCTAACGGTTCTCATTTAGAGTATTACATTTTACAACCTTTGGTAAAAAATAGAACCACCGGATGCAATCAGTTTTACGTGCAAGGTCAAACCAAAACAAGGAAAACCGGCCAGCCCGAGAAATATCTTGATTACGGAAATGGAACTTGTGACAATTTAGCTGAAGAGACGGTGAATGGCTTGACAAGAATCATAACATTAAATTGATTTTGCAATGTTTTCTCAAATAGCAAAGCCATTCGACTATATAAAACATTACAAGGAAATGTTCGTAATAGAACATATAGCAGTTATTCAACAAAGAAACAAAAAACATATAATCAGAATGAAGATTGGAAAAGTAAAATTGTTTGCAGCAGCTACATTAGTATTTGCAACAGTGGCATTAAGTTCATGCCATAAGGAAAAATTGAACTCAGATAACAATTATACTTCTGACATGTCTCTTACGGAGGATGTATACAATGAGGTTTTTTCAACAGGAGCAGCCAATTCGAGCAGTCACAAATCGCTTGGTTGTAAAGTTGTAACGAGAGATACATTGTCATTTCCAAAGGTTATTACTATAGATTTCGGCTCTGGATGTACAGACGGACGAGGAACTACTAGAAGCGGCCAGATCATCATTACTTATGAGTTAGATAATTTTTTAGATCCAGGCAATAACATTCAAGTGTCGTTCAATAATTATTTTCAAAACAATCTTGCTATTACCGGCAGCACGACTTACCAAAATAATGGGGTTAATGCGGCAGGAAATATTACTATGACCGGGATATCAAGTATCACAACTACATCCCAAAACGGCAACGTTACGAGTCTAAATTCCAATCAGAACTACGAAATGCTTTCAGGACAAAATACATCTACTAAAGAAGATGACCAATATGCCGTAATGGGCCACACCACAGGAACAAGTTCAAATGGCTCTCAGTTGGATTACATAATACTTCAGCAACTTATTAAAAATCGAACAACAGGATGCAACCAGTTTTATGTTCAAGGTGTAACACGAACACGCAAAACAGGACAACCTGAAAGATATCTTGATTATGGAAGTGGTAGTTGTGATAATATTGCAGTAGAAACCATAAATGGAATTTCTCAAAATATCACGTTGGACTAGATAACACATGGCTCATACAAAAACAAAAGCCCGGCACTCACCGGGCTTTTGTTTTTGTATGAGCCGAATTCTAAAAAATATTTATTGCATAATGTAACCTTAGTAAGATGTTGACGTAATATACACTACCAGAAAATTGAAACCATAAAAACAAAAAGTTATGAAAACCAGCAAAAACAAATTATCTACTTTCTTGACTGTCCTTGTAATTACCGCCTCGTTTACCTCTTGTCAAAAAGAAAAATTGGATATCAATAAATCAGCTGCGAATGTAAGTGGCAACATATCAGAAATTGCCAACAGTGAAATACTTACAGCAATTGATGTGGCAGACCAATCATTTAAGAATGAGGGTTGTGCAACCGTTACAAGAGATATGGTCTCTATGCCCCACGTACTGACTATTGACTACGGCACTACAGGCTGTGTAGCTCGTGACGGAAAAAGACGTCAAGGTCAGCTGATAATCACTTTTGATCAGGCGAATTTCGAGGTGCCGGGTGTGAACATTGTTTCCACTTTCAATAATTATTTTTTGGATGGTAAGGAGATAACAGGAAACTCAACTAAACACAATGATGGGTTTAATGGGAATCATCATCTTACATATTCTGTAACTTCACATACCCAAATTTTTGATCCCAATACCAGCGCTAGTAGCACTGAAGATGCTCAACAGGTGTATGAGATATTAAGTGGTACAGGTACGCCTATTACAACAGATGATATTCATTCAATTACAGGGTCTTCTAATGGTACTGACGTTAATGGTAATTATTATGCAGAGTCAATTACAAGTCCAATAATTAAGAAACGTGACCCAGGCTGTAGTCTGTTTTATATTCAAGGAGTTGTAGTAAATCAAACAGCAGGGCAACCGGTAAGAACAACGGACTATGGAACAGGTGCGTGTGACAACTTGGCTAATGTAACAGTAAACGGAGTTACGACAACCATTACATTACACTAAATATCATTTTTAATAATTTTATAAGGCGAGACCATTAATGGTTTCGCCTTATTGTTTTGTAGTTGAGAAATCTTCATCTGAATGCAAGTAAAAAAACGAAATAGTCGCTTCTGGCTTGAATTGTTTTATATGTGTGAAGTAGACTGGAAAATGAAAGAGTCACTTCAAATCCTGATCAGATAAAATTTGATGTTGTGTAATGTAATCCAGGATTTAAATAAACACATGCATGCTATCCATGTTAATAGTTACTGAAACAACTGGATGTAATCTTTGCATCTAAAGCTAACTAATGTGTTTAGAGTATATCTAGCTATTGTACAAGCGATCAACTCAAAGAATTCCCCCAAATCATTTGTTTTTAGAGAGATGTTTCTTAAGACCTTTATTGTATAAAAATTGAAAAATGAGGAACACTGTAAGAAAATACAAGAAGGCAAAAAAAGTTACCCAGTAGGTCCATTCAATTACATTAGTTATTATAAGAGATACTATAGGTAAGGAGAACAAAGAAACAGAAATCAAAGTCAACGCAACCATGCGATCAGATAACCCTAAATAAGCTAAATGATGGGTTATGTGATCTTTCCCTCCAATGAATGGAGATTGTTTTCTCATGATTCTTCGAATAGTTACAGTAATAGTGTCTACAAGTGGGACAATGAAAAAAAGCATCGGTACTACAAATTGCTTTAGCTGAATTATATTGGTGGTATTGTAATCTCTATAATCCCAAAAGAACATGATACTAGTTGATGCCAGAAAAACACCTAAAAATTGACTGCCGGTATCACCCATATATATTCTTGATGGATTCCAGTTGAAGTATAGAAATCCACATAAAGAGCCTAGTACTCCAACAAGTATGATAAGGTAAAATGTGGTCAAAGTATGACCACTAATTGCAACTACAGCAATTAGCCCTAATATGATGCACATAGATACAGTCGTGGTAATGGCATCCATATTGTCAAGCATATTGATAGAATTCATCAACCCAATTACCCATAGGGTAGTAATCATAAAGTCAAAGGCATGGTTGCCGGTTGCATGGATATATACATCCGAAATAATGAGAATAAAGGCGCAAGAAAGTTGTGCAATAAATTTGGCCAAAGGGTTTGTGTTATAAGCATCATCGGCCAAGCCTAAAATGAATCCCAAGCAGGAAGAGGCAATAATTCCAATCAGGTGTTTGTCTAAAAAATAGTCTGCTTGTCGAGGAAGAGTTCCAATAATAGAGATAGATATAAGAAACAAAATGAAGAAGGAAATCCCTCCAATTGCAGGCTTTACGTTACTGGACCAACGCACTTGATTTTCATCCTGTTCATTCCTGGTTCCTAGGTTAAATGAGAACTTAAGAAAAAGCCAGTTGATTAGGAACGAAAAAAACGCACTAATGCAGAAAAACAATACTAAAAAAGTAACCATATATTGATTGTCAATAATCATTATGCTTTCTTTCCTCCTAAAACCTTTTCAAAGAAAGAAGGTTTTTTCTTTTTAGTTTCAGTAGTATAATATCCTTCCCCGTACTTACTACCATAATATCCGTAGCCGTATCCATAACCGTATCCATAACCGTATCCATAACTGTATCCATAGCCGTATGCATAACCTGAGGCGCCCCTACCGTAATCATTAACAACAATGGAAAGATGTTTAATCTTGTTTTCAACTACTATACGATTAATGTTGTCAACAAAACTTTGGTTTGAATAAGCTGCCCTAACAACATAAATGGGGTAATCAGCAATCTTCAATATTTCCAAGGCATCAGTTACCAAGCCTATAGGGGGGGTGTCAATAATCACATAATCATACTTTGTTTTTAAATACGCGAGCACATCACCTAAAATAGGAAGTAGAATTAACTCTGAAGGATTGGGAGGAACTGGACCCGAAGTAATAAAATCAAGATTTGGTATGCCGGATTCCAAAATGCAATCATCAACACTGGTTTGACCGCTCAGTATTGTACTAACACCCTTGTGGCTATCTACATCAAAAATCTTATTTAGACGAGGTTTTCTCATATCAAAGTCTAATATTATTACCTTCTTATTAAGCATACTTAAGATTGCGGCAATATTAATGGATACAAATGTCTTACCCTCTCCAGGTATTGTCGATGTTGTAGCAAGAACTTTAGGTCCTTTTTCACTGGATATGAATTGCAGATTAGAACGCACCCCTCTAAAGGCTTCGGTAATAGTGGCTTTAGGGTCTTGAGTAACCACAATTTGAGATCTACTCATTTCCTCTTTGTGCCTTGGCACAACACCAAGAATGGCCGCTTTAGTTCTACGCTCAACATCGCTTATAGAAATAATCGTGTTGTGGAGGAAATATCGAATTACAATAACGATTAACCCTAACAACAATCCGATTACAAAACCAGCTATTTTGGCCAAATTTTCCTTTGGCGAAACAGGTGTTTTTGGAACGGAGGCCTTTGAAAGGACTACATAGTCACTAACGATCCCAGCATTTGCTATAAGATAATTGGACTTTTGACCGTAAAGATTAAGCACGAACTCGTTTTTAATATCTGATACCTTATCTAAACGAGCGTATTTACTTTGCAATTCGGGAATTCGGACAAGCTCATTCATCAATTTTAAATAGTCTCCTTTTTCGTTCTGGTAGGTTTCGTTTAGTACTTTGACAGCGTTATCAATATTTTGGTTTAATTTAATTTTGAGGTCATCAATTTGTTTATCAATCATCCTAACTCGAGGGTGTTGGGTTGTGGCGTCCAAAAGACTTAGGTTTCTGTTTTGTTGGAGTGAATTAATAACAGATATAGCATCGTCAAAACTCACTTCCGTTGTTTTAAACTTTATATTCGGTAGATTCGTGTAGTCTTTATTTCTACTTAACAGCCTTTTGAAAGTATTCAATATTGAAAGATCATATTCTATGTCTCTCAACTTTTGTTCTAGAACCGACTGTCTATCTGAAAAATCCTCATTGGGATCCAAGTTGTCGCCATAATAACCATCTCTTACTCGTAATGTTAAAATAGAGTCTTGAAATTTGTCGTAGGAGCCTCCAAATGAATCAATTTGGCTTTGGATGAAGCTAATAATATTAACAAAGCCCTCTTGTTTTTTTTCTACATCATAATCAATGAAGTCTTGGGATATTTGTGTAATTATCTCTTTAGCCCTTACAGCATTTCTATCTTTAAAAACTAGTGCAATTGTCTTTGTTTTAGGGTCAATAGGGAGAACTTGTAATTTGTTGGAAATATCGTCTACTAACTCTCCTTTATCCAGAAATTTAAAATAGAATATGCTCGCCATATCCTCTTTGCTTATCTTGATATCTGTATGAATAGTTGCATCAAAAAAAGGTGTGGAGAAATTGCTGCCGGTATCTTTAGTGTATTCATACTCCTTCCCATCAATATTGAAGTTGATATAAATCTTACCAGGCTTAATAATTTTTGTATATACTGGAGTATTAATTATTGCCCTATCCTTGATTGTGCCATTAACGGAAAATGGGGTTGAGGTATAAAGCTCGCTAAAGATAAATTTCGTCTTTCCTTCTTTATAGTAGCCCACCTGAAGTGGTAAATGGTCAATTACTCGTTCCAAGAGAAATCTAGACTTCAGAAGCTGCATCTCTCTAACAATTTCCGTCTCACTTTGTTCTTCTACTAAATCCTGAACCCCTAGAATTTGAGTTGTTTTCTGAGACTTCAACATTAATGTTGTTTTAGCTTCAAAAATTCTGGGGGCGTAACGCAAATAAATGATGGAGAGGGTCACGGATACAATAACTATCAATATCAGCCAAACAACAGATTTGTTAAGTATGTAGATAAACAATCCAAGGTTAAAATCATTAACCGGATTGTTAGCCTGCTGGGCAGCTCCTGTAATTTCTTGATTAGAGTTTTCCAAAACTAACTGATAATGCGATTATTGTTGATAGAGAAGTCAAAATAGAAATATAAGGGGCCAATTCTTTAAAGATATCAGAAACAACTTTTTGTCTTTTTTCTATGTATACAATATCATTTGGTTGCATTGCTAAATCTGCTTTTCTAAGCCCCTCCAGTGTAGACAAGTCAACTAAATTTACTTGCGGGTTTTTATAGTCGCCTCTTATTACTTTGATGTTGTATGCTTTTGTTCCATCTGTTAATCCACCTGCTCTCGCAATAACTTCCAATAAATTAGTTGGAGTTTCATTTAACTCAACAACAGAAGCTAAACCACCCTTAAACACGAAAACCCTTCTATTTACTACCCTGCATATGACATATGGATCTACAAACAAGTTGGAGTACTTTTCTGATAAAACTCGCTGTAATTCAGCTTCGGTGTAACCTTTCACATAAAAATCTCCTAATACAGGAATATTAGCAAACCCTTCATTATCTACTAAATATCTGGTGTCATCAGATAAGCTGGTGTTTGTATTGGTTGTATTCATGCTAACTCCTAGTTCTGAGCCACTTCTAACATTATTCAAAACATCCACCAACTTAAATCCATCTCTTGAATATACTTTTAATGTTAGTGCATCGCCTGGCTGAATCACATACTGATCCATTTGCTTTTGGGCTAACTCAAAAAACTGATAGTCCTTTTGCTTAAACATCAAATTTGGATAAAGCACTTTACAGGAAGGAAGAAACAACAGGACTACCCCAAACAGGAAAAAGCTAAAATATTTTCTCATTTTTTTACTTCGGCAAACGTAGGAAAAAAGGTTGAGTTTACTTTATTTAAGTTCAACGAGTTTGAAGAAGCGAATTATAAAGCAGACCCATATCCTTACATAACCTTGTATAGCTAAATTTGGAACGAACCAAATCGCTGCCCTTAGCAGACATTTGTATTCTTAGTGTATCGTTTTCTACTATTTTAAGGAGATTTTGAGCGAAGGCATCAACATTACCAACAGCCGATAAAAATGCAGTTTCATCTTTCAGAACTATATCCTCAATACCTCCAACGTTTGTAGAAACAATAGGCTTACCTGAAGCTTGAGCTTCAATTAAACTGACCGGAGTGCCTTCATTATTGGATGTTAATGCTATGATGTCCATGCCGGCATTTGAAACATCAATATCTTTTATCCAGCTGGTAAATGTCAGTATATTCTTTTCTCTAGGATTTGTGTTGTTGAATTTGAGGTCAAGGGATACAGCTATTTGCTCGATATTCGATCTCTCTTCACCATCACCAATGACAAATGCCCTGATTCGTTGACTTGTATTTAGAGATACCTTTTTTAGAGCCCTCAAAAAAAGCTCATGATTTTTGATTGGAACTAATCGTCCAACTATTCCAATAGCTATTTCATCATCTGAAATATTGTATTGTGTTCTAAAATGAGCTCTTTTTTCAGGTTGGTTTTCTTCAAACTTTCTAAGGTCAAATCCAAGTGGAACTATTTCGAATTTACTGGCGGGAGCTATTTTAAACTCATCTACCAATTCATTTTTCTGAATTTGACTTAGAGTAATTATTTTGGTGGTTCTCTTGGCTAAATATCGTTCAATTTCCAGAAACAATCTCGTCTTAGCAGGGCTAAAATAGGAGTGGAAAACATGCCCGTGAAAAGTGTGTAAAATGACAGGAACTCCGCTATGAAATGCAGCTAACCGCCCTACAGCACCGGCCTTGGCAGCATGAGTATGTACAATATCTGGCTTAAATTCATCAATGATTTTTCGAAGTTTATAATACGACTTATAATCACGAAAAGGATTTAACTCACGATACATTTCCGGCATATAAACCGGGTGGAGGTCAAGATTTTTAACAATGAATTCCGAACTTTCCTCAGCTTCATCTTTCATCCCCGAAACGAGTAAGGTTTCAAACTCTGGAGCTAAGTATTTACTTAGATAAGCTGCGTTGAAGGTCGGCCCTCCTAAATTTAAACGGTTGATAATTCTTAGAACACGTGGCATTAACTGAATATACTTGATTTAATAGTTCTGCAATAAAGTGAAAATTCAACGAGCGCGAACATAGACCAACCAATTTTTTAGCTTTGGTTTGTTGCGTATGATATACATATAAAAAAAGTCCGTCTGATTTTTTCAGACGGACTATACTACAAAAGGGATTAATCTGTGACTACACGTGCTTTAGAACAACTTTATGTTCCTCCATTAGCTTACGCAAATTGATTAGTGCATAACGCATGCGCCCTAGGCAAGTATTCATGGGGGCTTTGGTGTACTCCGATACCTCCTTAAAACTAAAGTTGAAGAAATGACGAAGTATTACCACTTCTTTTTGCTCTTCGGGTAGGTGCTCTATAAGTTCTTTTAGGCGTGTCTCAAATTTCTCTAAATGAACATGCTCCTCAACTGGTGTTTCGTCAAAGCGCAGATACTTAAAAACGTCATCACCTTCACTGGTAACAATTCCGGGAGTTCGTTTTAGTTTTCGGAAATGATCAATGCACAAGTTATAGGCAATTCGGGCTACCCATGGAGCAAACTTGCCCTCATCATTGTAACGTCCTTTTCTTAAATAGTCAATGGCCTTGATAAAGGTTTCCTGAAAGATATCTTCAGCCAGATAATCATCCTTAACCATTAGATAAATGGATGTGTAAATTTTGTCCTTGTGACGGTGAATAAGTCTTTCAAGGGCAAGTTCATTGCCTGATAGGTACTGGCTTACCAGCTCCTGATCGCTCAATAGTTGAGTGCGCATATGGTTACGTTTTAAGGTGAAAAAAACGTAGAACTTACGAATAGGCAATTGGTTTTATAGTGTAAACTCTTTCGGGAAAGAATCTCCACCCTATTAATAAAATATGAAAACAGAAAACGAACAAATCTACCTCAGACTATAGCTTACGTACTATCTGAAAAATAAATTAAAACTCAAGAGTAGAGAATGGTTCGATACGTGAAATTTTAAATTGAAATGAGGCCCTAAAAATTAACTTTGCAAAATCCTTAAAAAGTGAAGTAAAATTTAAGTTGCTATAGGCTCTGTTTAATTATTATACGACCGAAGTAAAAAAATAAAATTGAAAACTCCAAATAAATATAAAGCTGGCGAAACAAAAATTTTCATTAAAGGTGCACGGGTGCACAATTTAAAGAATGTAGATGTTGAACTACCTAAAAACAAATTCATCGTCATTACCGGGGTTTCTGGATCCGGTAAGTCATCTTTATGCATCGATACCTTGTATGCCGAAGGTCAAAGAAGATATGTGGAATCTTTATCTTCATATGCCCGTCAGTTTTTAAATAGGATGGACAAGCCAGACGTTGATTATATAAAGGGTCTGTGCCCGGCAATTGCCATCGAGCAAAAAGTATCTACAAGAACAACGCGCTCAACAGTTGGTTCGCTTACTGAGATATACGATTACCTGCGACTTTTGTTCGGGAGGATAGGTAAAACTTATTCCCCGGATACCGGAGAGTTGGTTACTAAACATGAGGTAATGGATGTGGTAGATTATGTATTCTCTATGGGGGAAGGAGAAAAGGTGTTTGTTTTTTTTGAGGAAAAGAGGCAGAAAAATTTTGCCGACAGTCTTAAATTACTATTGCAAAAAGGGTTTACAAGAATCAAACTCGGAAAGGAAATAGCTAAGATTGAGGAGTTGCTTGAGAGCAGTGATTTGTTAAAAAAGAAAGAGAAGTCAATACAAGTATTGGTAGATAGACTAGTTGTAAAAGCCAGTGATGAAGAGCTTAGATCTCGACTTGCAGACTCTATTCAAATAGCCTTTAGTGAGGGACATGGTGATTGCTTTATTGAGTATGGTGAAAATGAGCAAAGACATTTCTCAAATAAATTTGAGGTAAATGGAGTTTCATTTGAGGAGCCTAATCCTAATTTCTTCAACTTTAATAATCCGTATGGTGCCTGTAAAACCTGCGAGGGGTTTGGAACCGTAATGGGCATTGATGAAGATTTGATTTTTCCCGATAAAGAATTATCCGTCTATGAAGGAGCTATTGCTCCGTGGAAAGGGGAAAAAATGAGCGAATGGGCTGACCCTTTGATTAAAAAAGGAGTACTGTTTGATTTTCCGATTCACCGGGCTTACAAAGATTTAGATGAAGAGCACAAACAGTTACTTTGGTCAGGCAATAAATATTTTCAAGGGTTAGCTCAGTTTTTTCAATATCTGGAGGAAAAGAGCTACAAGATTCAATATCGGGTCATGCTCTCCCGATATCGAGGCAAAACCACTTGCCCAGATTGTAAGGGTTCCAGGATACGAAAAGATGCACAGTATGTGAAAATAAATGGTCGAAATATTTCGGAACTCATGATGCTCCCAATCAAAGAATTACACGTTATATTCCAGGATATTAAACTTAGTGAAGCGGAGAGTAAAATTGCTTTGCGCATACTTTTAGAAGTAAACACTCGCTTGCAAACCATGATGGATGTAGGCCTTGGTTATCTCACATTAAATCGTTTGTCGAACACTCTTTCTGGTGGAGAAACGCAAAGAATAAATCTGACCCGTTCTATCGGAAGTAATCTTACCTCCTCACTATATATACTAGATGAACCAAGTATAGGGCTTCACCAGAGAGACACAGAGCGGCTTATAAAAGTTTTGAAAAACTTACGTGACTTGGGCAACTCTGTTGTGATTGTTGAGCATGATGAAGATATTATGAAGGCCAGTGATCACATAGTAGACATGGGGCCTGAGGCTGGTATATATGGAGGTGAAGTAATGTTTAATGGCAGTTCGAAGGACCTGGTAAAATCAAAAACACTAACTGCTAAATATCTGAATGGTAAACTAGAGATACCGTATAGTTCGAACAGACGAAAGCCTTCTAATTGGATTGAAATTACAGGAGCCAGCCAGCATAATCTAAAAAATGTAGATGTTAAGTTTCCGCTTGGCGCCTTGACGGTGGTGAGTGGTGTTAGCGGTTCGGGAAAAACAACTTTAATAAAAAAGATTCTTTATCCATCGCTCATGAGGATTTTTGACGGATCTGGCGAGAAACCGGGTGCCTACAAAGATTTAAAAGGTGATTTTAGAAGAATAACATCGGTTGAAATGATTGACCAAAATCCGTTAGGTCGAAGTTCCCGATCGAATCCCGTAACATATGTTAAGGCTTATGACGGTATTCGAGAACTGTATGCGAGAATGCAACTCTCTAAAATTCGTGGCTATCAGCCTAAAGATTTTTCATTTAACGTAGAGGGGGGGCGATGTGAAACATGTAAAGGTGATGGAGAAGTAGTAGTAGAAATGCAGTTTTTGGCCGATGTGCATTTGAAATGCGAAGCATGTAATGGTAAAAAGTTCAAAGAAGAAATTTTGGAAGTGCAATTTAAAGGGAAGAATATCTATGAAATTCTTGAGCTAAGTGTAGATGAGGCTTTAGTATTTTTTGATGGAGATCCGGACATAACGACCAAATTACTTCCTTTACAAAAGGTTGGATTGGGGTATGTGAAACTTGGTCAGTCCAGTTCAACACTAAGTGGTGGAGAGGCACAGCGAGTAAAACTTGCCTCTTTTCTTAGTAAAGGTACGACCCCCAATCCAATACTTTTTATTTTCGATGAACCTACAACCGGTTTGCATTTTCACGACATTAACAAACTACTATCTTCGTTTAACCAGTTGATTGAGGTTGGTCATTCAGTTATTGTAATTGAGCACAACATGGATGTAATAAAATGTGCTGATTGGCTAATTGATTTAGGGCCGGATGGAGGCGATTTAGGGGGGCATCTGGTTTATCAGGGAGAACCGGAAGGAATCCTTTCTGTAAAATCTTCGTATACTGCACATTACCTGAGGGATAAGTTGAACCGAGAAGCCAATTAACCCTCTCAAATTAAAAATAAACGACTTGTGAAACAGAAATTGCTTTATCTGTTACTTTTTGCTGCCTGCTGTTCAGAGATATTTGCGCAGGAATTTCATGGTGCCGTTAAGAAAAGCGATAGCCTTTCTACATCCATCTATCAGGCTAAAGTGGAAATTACTCAAGGAACAGAGCCTTTTGCTTCGTTAAAAACATATTTTGATGGGGGATATAAATTTGCTCCTAACAAAAATCAGACTTATACCATTAAAATTTCGTATCCCGGATATATAGATACTACTTTCTCAATCAAATCAGACAAAACAGGTAAGCCATCACCAGAGTATCTGGTTGTTCGATTAAAGAAAGACGGTATGCGTTTAATGGGAGCAATTAAAAGTGCCGAAGAGAACTTTCCTATAAAAGATGCCTGCATCATTCTTAAAAATGTAATGACCCGGGATGAAAAGAGAATTTACACAGGAATAGACGGTGCCTACAACTTTAAATTGGAGTATGAAACCAATTACAAAGTATCTATCGATAAACGGTCTCTTGGAATTTTCAACAAGTATAAGGACACCTCATTTTATATCTCTACGATCGGTTTTAATCAGCCACTTGACTATAAACTGGACATAGCCCTTGACCCCATGCTTTATCCGTCTACAACTGTTAGAGAAGGTTATAGCCCAGTTAAACAACCGGCAAATGCAAATACGAAACCGATGGTTGAGGTTTCTTCAAGCGCTAAGCAGACCGCCAATCAAACCGCCTCTATAGCTGAATCGAGTAATAAGGCTTCTGAGGAAAAACAACCTTTCGTACAGGAGGACAGAAAGAAAAAAGACGCACAGGATGCTGTAGCTAAACTTCAGGCGGAATTAGAACAAACCAAAAGGCAGCTGGAAGATCTAAAGAAAAAGGAAGCTGAGAAAAAAACTGTAGGAGGGGCTTCTATTTCATCCGGCAATAAGAAAAAGCCGAAGCAGGACCCCAATCTGGAAGTAGTAGTTATTCGCGATGATGTTAAGACGCCTGCTGAAGGCTCCAAAACTCAATCGGAAACAGTTTCGGCTAACCAGCTAGAAATTACCCGACTACAGGGGGATGCCGAGAGAAAAGCCAAGGAAGTAGAATTGGCTATAGCCAAACAAAAGGAGCAGGAGGCGATTAAAAAGCAACAGAACAAAAAGGCAGAAAACTTAGCGGCTATGCAAGCTGCTTACGATGATTCTATTGCTAAGGAACTGGAGAGGAAAGAAAAAGAATATCTGGCTGCTGTAACTAAAAAGAATTCTAAGCCCGATAACAACGACCAAATCAACAGGTCGATACAAAAAGAACAGGAAGAAATAGAACGTGCATTGGCGGCTAAACGAATGAAGCAAGATTCGATAGCTAAAGCGAATGCGAAACAGAACAAAAACAAGGAAACAAATTTGTCTGTTAGCATCCAGCCAAATGCCGATTCTTTGAAACTATTGAATGCAGCTATTGCTCGCAAAAAATACGTTCAGGATTCTGTGATCTTCGCTAAGCAGGCCGCAATTCAGCAGGAAAAAGATAAAGCTGCTTTGAAAAAGAAGGCTGAAGAAGAAGCTATGCAGAAGGCACAGGCGGAAGAGCAAAATCGTATTGCCGAGGAGAAAAAGAAAAAAGAACAACTGGCAGCCTCTGAAAAGGCTAAACAGGAAGCGATTGCTAAAGAGAAGGTCGAAAAAGAGAAAGCTGCTGCTGAACAGGCTGCCCGCGAAAAAGCTAAAGCAGAAAGTGAAGCCCAGGCTAAGGCTCTTCGCGAAAAACAGGAAAAGGAACAAGCTGCCAAAAAAGCATACCAAGACTCTGTATCTAAGGCACTGGCTTTATTCAAAAAGAAAGAGTTGGATGATTCTATTGCCAGATCAAAAGCCCAAAGAGAAAAAATTATTCGTGAGCTAAAGGCCAAAAAAGCGTATGAAGATTCTGTAGCTGCTGCCAAGCTTGTTTTTGAAAAGAAAGCTAAAGAGCAAGCGGAAAAGAAGAGGCGTGAGGAAGCAGAATCCAAGCAAATTGCTTTAGAGCAGGCCGCTGTAAAAGAAGCTCAGCAGGCAGAAGCAGAACGAAGAGCAGCAGAAAAAAAGAAAGCGGAGGAGTTAGCCGCGCAGGAACGGGCTAAATTTCTAGCCGAAGTGCGCAGGAAATTTGTAGAGGACTCCATAACCCGCGCTAAAGCTGAGCTGGATAGAGCAGCTATACATGAGGCTGAAAAAAGAGCATACGAAGATTCTGTACAGAAGGTAGCGGCATTAGAACGTAAAAAAGCTTTTGAGGACTCATTGGCCCGCTTAAAGTATGAACAGGAAAAGATAGCTAATCTCTTAGCGGCTAAAAAGCAGCAACAGGAGATAGAACTTGCAGCCAGAAAAAAAGCAGAGGAAGATTCAATTGCTGCGGCTAGGGCGGAAGCGGAGAAAATGAGTAGAGATTTAGCAGAATTAAAAAAACGCGAAGAAGCAGATCGAAAAGCAAGAGAGCTTGCAGAAAAGAAAAAACGTGAAGAAGAGCAGGCTGTTAAGAAAGCTCAGGAAGAAGAAGCAAGACTGCTTGCTATTGAAAAACAGAAAACAGAAGCATTGGTTGCCCAGCTGAAAGCAGAAAATGATAAGAAATTATTAGCAGAATCTTTTGCAAAGGCGCAGGCAGAACTGGCCGCCAAAAAGGCATACAACGACTCGATAGCTAATGCGATACAAGTGGTAAAGCAAAAATTGATTGACGATTCGGTGGCAAAAGCAAAAGCAGAACAGGAGCGCTTAGCACAAGAAATAGAAGCCAAAAATCGATTGGCCCAGGCAGCGGCAATTGCAAGACAAAAGGCCATAGAAGACTCTATCTCCAGAGTAAAAATTATGGCTGATAAAGCGGCTTTTGAAGATTCAATTAACCGAGCGAAGATGGAAATTGAGAAAATGACTCAGGAGCTATTATCCACCCGGAAGAAAATGAATGAAGATTCTTTGAATCGTGTAATTGCAGAACAAGAGAGAATTAAGCAAGAAGCAATATTAGAAGAACAACGAAAAAACAGAGAGGATTCAATTAATCGCGCTATTGCCGAGCACGAACGTATGGTTAGAGAAATTGAAGAAAGAAAAGCACGTGAACAAGCTGAGATAACTGCAGCAAAAGCAGCATTTGAAGACTCTTTGAATAAACTGAAGGCAGAACAGGATAGAATTGCTAATGAAGTAAAAGAGGCAAAAGTTAAGGCTGAGGCTGAGGCATTGAAGCGCTCACAAGAAGAGGCAGCTGCAAAGAAGCTAAAGGAAGCTGAAGATGTCCGTAAGGCAGCTCAGGAAAAAGAACTTAAAGAAAAACAGAAGGCTGAAGAGAATGAACGACTTCGAATTGAGCAGCAGGAGTTGCTCAAGAAAGAGAAGGAAGAAAAAGAAAAAAAGGAGCAAGTCGAAGAGCAAAAAAGGTTGAGAGAAGAGGAGGATAGAGTGATAAAGGAACAGGAAAGAAGAAAATTTGCGGTTCTGGAAGCGGAGAAGAAAAAGGAAGAGGAACAACGTTTAGCAGAGGATAAAAAAGCTATTGAGGATTCATTGCGGCACTTGAAAATAGCCCGCGAAGCAATTCAGAAAAGTGCATCGATAAATACGCAGCAAAATTCTACCGTTGCAACATCTGAAGGCGAGCTTAATAAGCAGATTAAAAATTCAGAAACGGTAGCAGCTTCAGATAAAAACTTAACCAATTTCAAGAAAAACATATCCGAAAAATCTCTAGATGCCGATATACCTGTAGTTTGTTTCGATAAAAACAGCCATGAACTTCGTTCTGCCGACAAACAACGCTTGAAAGACATTGCAAGTTTAATACTGGCTGACCCTACCGCTTCTATAAAAATTTATGCCTTGGCATCTTCTGATGAAAACAATCCACGCCAAACCTCTTTATGGAGGTCGGATGCAGTTCTTCGGCAATTGATACAGTATGGATTAGGTATTGATAGAATAAAATCTTCATACTTTGGAAGCAATATTTCCAGAAACGGATGTGCTAACTCAAATTGTCCGGAGGAGTTATTGAAACAAAATCGTTGCGTGGTGTATGAGATGATTAAAAATTAGTTCAAGCTAATTTCAAAACTGACGGCATTAGTAATAATAGTCTCAGCCGCTTTTTTGTAAATATTAAATGTGTGGTTGTTAATGGCTACCACCAATGAATTATTCGAACGGCAATTCTCTTTCATTTCTACTAACGCACCGGGAAAAACACCCAGTTCAAATAATTTTTCTGATAGTTTAGAGTTTCGCATATCTACTATATAGGCTTTCTCTCCGGGTGTCAGTTTGTGCAGGGGTTTCATTCAGGTATGCTCGCGTTTCTAACAATTTAAAAGTAAGAACAACTTTTGTCAATAGATATGGACAAAATTAACTTACATCTTTCGACATTCTACCATCCAATCCCATGGAAATGGCTCATTCATCCAGGCTGGTGGTTCGGCAAACTCTGTAGTCCACTCGTACTCCAGTTTTTCAATTTTGGTAACAGCAAGTCCGTACGTGGTAAAGAGTGCCAGTATCTCGGCATGCAGATAATGTTTGGTTGGCTCATGGTCAATACGCACTAAGCCTTGTACGACTGATTTCTTGTCTGCTGGAATGTGTACAAAGTCAGAGTTTGGAATGCGTTCCGCACTAATGCCATCTTTTTCGTACCAGGTCATCATTCGCTGTGTAGCAAACAATGCAGATTCAAGAGAGGGAATAACAAATATCCCGGTTCCGTTTTTTTTCAATGTTTTAGAAATATTCTTAATGATTCCGTGATTCTTTTTGATGTCTGGAAGAATGGCAACATTAACGCATACGGCAAAATCGCAAGCCGGTAGTTGAAGTCTTGGATTAGCCAGATCAAGTCGTTTTAACTGAATGTTTTTGTAGGAATTAGCGGCTACAACTTCTTTAGATGTGTGAATGCAGTTTTGAGAAATGTCTATACCAATTACATTTTTAAACGAGGGTGACAGAAATGAAAAAGCCTTTCCTATTCCGCAGCCGAAATCGATGGCTAAGCCATTTTTTTTTACATGTTTCTTTAAGTATCGCTGTAGCTTGCGGCCTTTGTTGCTTTGGTAAACATCGAATATTTCATGGTCGTAGCTTAAGGCCACTCTATCCCAGTAATGTACATTCATGGTTGATCAGTTAGGTCAGTCTAAAATAGTTTAGGTAATAATGTAAACGCAGCAAATTGTGCTGTGAAGCCAACAGCATATCCCATAAAAATTTCTCTTTGTGTATGTGCGTTTAATACTAAACGGGCAGCCCCTATAATGCCGCCCAAAACAATCAGCGCAATCAGCACATACCGGAGGTCATAAGTAGAAACCCGCAGCAATATGATAGCAAGCCCCAGAAGGTTACCGGCTCCTATAGTATGTAAGCTAACCTTGCTGAAAATATTGATAAAAAGTGCCGCGAATATAGAAAGGCAGGCGCCAAGCATCATGAAAAAGATCAATTCATTGGGTGGTATTTTCATTTCAACGTTAGGTTTAAACATCCAGGCTGCCCACAAATAAAATGTAGAGCTTGCTATAAAGGGAATGATACGATCTTTAGCTGTTTGCAGATGAACTGATTCTATCATTTCCAGCTTTTTCATCATGAGCATCCAGATAGATGGAAATACAAATGTGAGCGCGGACACAATAATGAGCCATACAAAATGTAATTGCTCACCAAAATAACCAAAACGGTTGGGGTTGGTTGCAAGAATCAGTAGAGTTGCATATGTGGGAAAAAGCAGCGGGTGAAAAATAAAAGATATAAGACGGGCAAGAAATTTCATGTAGCTGGTTATTTAAAAAAGATGCAGCAAAAACGGGGAAACATGCTACAGCAATCTTCGATGATAGTTGATTTGGCCCAGATGGTAACTGAGATGTGAAAATAAATGAAGCAACATTTGCTCGGTGGAAACTACTTGTTCGTGTTTCAGAAGCGGATATTGTTTCTCCAGATCGCTGGGAGTAAGTTTTTGCAGCGTTTCTTTTACCAAAGCGGTGACTTCATCAATTTCAAAAAGCAGTTGTGTTCTGGGAATATCTTTTTTTGAAAACTCTAACTCCCGCTGACGAACATAACCCGAATGCCCTAGAGTAGCTCCAATAAAATGATTCAGGTTCCCCAAAAGGTGTAAACAGAGGTTTCCGGCACTGTTGTGTATTCCATTCTTAACAATCCACATGGATTTTTCTTCCGTATATAAACTGATTTCTTCCTTTAGTTTCAATAAATCTCTTTCAAAGAGTTCTGCTAAGTTTTGAGCGGTCATTTGCATGAAAATTGAAATAGTGGATTTAAAGCTCTTTCCTCAATCGTGCTACCGGAATGTTTAACTGCTCGCGATATTTGGCTACTGTTCTTCTGGCAATGTTGTAGCCGCGTTCATTCAGTATTTTAGTCAGGTTCTGGTCGCTGATAGGTTTCTTTTTACTTTCTACAGCAATTAAATCGCTTAGAATTTTCTTTACCTCGCGGGTAGAAACTTCTTCGCCAGCTTCATTGGTTAGTGCTTCATTAAAGAAAAACTTGAGCGGTATAGTTCCGAATTCTGTTTGCACATACTTACTATTAGCTACCCGGCTTACTGTTGAAATATCCAGGCCGGTTCTTTCTGCAATGTCTTTCAATATCATAGGCCGCATTAGTGTTTCATCACCACTGCCCAGATATTCACGCTGTAAATCCAGAATGGTATTCATCACTATCATCATGGTATGGTAGCGCGACTGAATAGCATCTATAAACCACTTAGCTGAATCTATTTTCTGTTTAATAAAAAGAATGGCCTCTTTTTGACTTTTACTTTTCTCTTTCGATTTTTTGTAGGTAGAAATCATCTCCTTAAAATGATTGCTCACTCTCAGTTCGGGGGCATTGGCGGAATTCAAAGTAACCAACAGTTCACCGTTGGTATTAGTGAGTATAAAATCGGGAATGATAGTGAGTTGCATCCCTCCGGCATTTGAGCTGAAAGCACTTCCTGGTTTAGGATTCAGTTTTGTGATTTCATCGAGCACACGCTTCAGCTTAGCCGAATCCATATCAAAAATGTGTTCCAGCTTATCGTAATGTTTTTTGGCAAACAAATCGAAGTGCTTTTCTATAATACGGATAGCTATTTCGGTGTATAACGTAGGCTCTTCTTTGCGTTTGAGTTGAAGCAGCAAACATTCTTCCAGATTACGAGCGCCAATTCCCGGAGGATCCAGTTTCTGAATCTGCGCCAACACATGTAATAACTCTTGCTGGTTGGTAGAAATGTTTTGCCGGAAAACCAAATCATCTTCTATGGCATCCAGTTCTCTGCGTAGGTATCCATCATCATCTAAACTACCAATTAGGTGAATGGCTATTTGCTGTTGACGCTCATCTAAATCCATCATGCCCACCTGCGATTCGAGATACTCATGAAAAGAAGAAGATACGGCCACCGGAATGGTTTTATTATCATCATCCGGGTCGGTGAATTCGTTGGGGTCGTTGGTTTTATAATCCGCTACTCCTTCCTCATCTTCATCATAATACTCACTCATATCCACCTCGTCATCTACCTGCATTTCTTCCTCCTTGGCTTCTGCTTCGGCTTCCGTTTCGGGAGTATCTTCGGCTATTTCAGCCTCGGGTGCTTCGGTGGTTTCCTCTTGTGTCTGCGCAATCTCTTCCTCCTCGCCTTCGCCTTCTTCTAAAGCGGGGTTGGCCTCAATCTCCTCTTTGATACGCTGTTCCAACTGCGCAGTAGGCACCTGCAGCAACTTCATGAGTTGAATTTGCTGCGGAGATAACTTCAGTAATAGTTTCTGTGAAAGCCTTTGATTTAACACGGTGCGAATTTTCAAAAAACAAACGACAATTCAAGCGTGTAAGATGATGAAATGCTTTTCTATATTCGCCATCTTTTAAAAGGTGCGAAAGTATTAAGGTGTTAAAGTGCGAAGGTTTTATGACCCTTGTCCCCAACCAACCTTAACACCTTAACACCTTAACACCTTAACACAACAGGCATGGCTTACATTCAATATTTATCGAAGTTCGAAGGACAGGAAGTAGAACTGAAAGGCTGGAACGCACAAAAACGCGACAGCAAAACAATCGTGTTTATGGTTTTTCGTGATGGCACCGGTTTTTGTCAGGCTGTTATTAATCTGGATACGGTGGGTGAAGCAGCTTTTGAAGCGGCTAAACGCTTGCCTCAGGAGAGTTCGCTGGCTATTACCGGCAAGGTAGTGAAAGATGAAAAACAAATTGGAGGATATGAGATTCATGTTTCATCGCTTCAAATTATTGCCGAGGCCGATGAATACCCCATTACACCCAAAGAGCACGGAGTTGACTTTTTAATGGATAAACGTCACCTGTGGTTGCGCAGCCGCAGACAGTGGGCCATTATGCGTGTGCGTAACGAAATTATCTTCTCTATTCACAAGTTTTTTCAGGAGAAGGGTTTTGTACAGATGGATGCACCCATCTTTACGGGTAACGCCTGTGAAGGAACTTCTACGCTATTTGAAACGGACTTTTATGGCGACCCGGCCTACCTGTCGCAAAGCGGACAGCTTTATGGCGAGGCCATGGCCATGGCACAAGGACTTATTTACACCTTTGGCCCTACTTTCCGTGCCGAGAAATCGAAAACTCGCAGACACCTTTCAGAATTTTGGATGATAGAGCCTGAAATGGCTTTCTACGATTTGAAAATGGATATGGATGTTATTGAAGAGTTTATTCAGTATGTGGTGGGCAGCGTGTTGCAAAATCGCCAAGAGGAGCTCAAGGCATTGGATAGAGATACCACGTATTTGCAAAAAGTGAGCGAACCGTTTATTAGGATGAAATACGAAGAGGCGGTAGATGTGATTAAAGGTGAAAAACAAGTTGGCGGCCGTACTTCGCTGCAAATGCTGGAAGGCGAGGAGAAAGAACTGCAAGATGCCAAGACCATTTTGCTGGTTGAAATAAGTGAGCGCGAGGCCAAAATTGCCAGCGGTGAGTTAAAAAAAGGTGAAATCAACTTTAACCAAAGCAAAATAGATAAGCTCAAGAATGAGGTGAAAGACCTGGAGGAGAAGTTGCTGAACATTCCGGTGTGGATGAACAGCGCGAAGAATTTTAAACGGGGAGATGATTTTGGCGGAAGCGATGAAACTGTTTTGACCAAAATGTTTGGGCAACCGGTGATGGTTTACAACTGGCCACACGAAGTAAAGGCATTTTACATGAAAGAAGATGAAACCGACAAAGGGTACGCTAAAGGAGTTGACTTACTGGCTCCTGAAGGTTACGGTGAGGTTGTGGGAGGTGGTGAGCGCGAAACCGATATAGAGAGGCTGAAACGTAAAATTGTGGAGCACGATTTACCTATGAGTGCCTTTGAATGGTATCTTGACCTGCGCAAATTCGGTAATGTGCCGCACAGCGGTTTTGGCTTAGGGCTGGAGCGCCTGGTAGCCTGGATATGCGGCCTGCAGCACATTCGCGAAACCATACCTTTCCCGCGCAGCTACGGAAGATTGCTGCCTTAAAAACACCAAGTCCCTCCCCTTAAGCGAGGGACTTTTTTATTTTCGTTCAGTAAACCCAGCTATGGATTTTATTAAACGAACATTTCCCATACTCATCGGAATCTTTTTGCTTTCGGTGCTGGTTCGTTGGCCGCAACTCAAACGCCCTTTATCCAAGCATCACGAGTTCTGCACCAGTATTTCGCTGCGCATAATGCAGATATGGTACGATAACGGTATAGAGCCCTACGGCTATAATCCGGTAATGACTTTCAATAACCCAGCTGATAAGTTTATTAATAACAGCGCCAACCAAAGCGGCAGAATGATTGATAAAGAAGGTAATTATTACTACGTATCGCATCCTCCGTTTGCTTACTATTTTCCATTTGTTCTGTTCAAATTGCTGCATATCCGGCCAGATGTATGGCCCTTGCAGATTTTCAATATGTTGCTCCATTTCATTAGTGGTTTGTTTGTTTATTTTACGGTTTGTCTGTTAAGTTTCAGCAGGGCTCGTAATCTTCCGTACCGTCCGGGTTTAGTAGCATTTATCGTGTATATGTTTCTGCCGGTTACACTTTGGTTTCAGGGCAATGTATACATGAGCGATATGGCTGTGCATACTCTGTTCATTATAGGCGTATACACGGCTCTTAAAATGATTATCCGTCAGAGGTTTCGTTCTCCCAAGTATATTTTCCTTTATGTGTCGGTATTGGCTCTCATGATATATACTTCGTGGTTGGGGGTGTTTTTTGCATTCGGAGTGCTGGTTTATTCCTTGCTGCATGTGCGGGGAAATAAAGGATTCAATGTGCTGATATGGAGCACCATCATCACCTCCCTGATGGTGCTACGGCTCATTGTGTATCAATACTCACAAATAAACGGAGTGAGCGCCTATATGGAAGAGATGTTCAACCGCTATATCATTCGCGGAAGTCTCGAAGAAACCAACCAGGGGTTGTGGCATTTTATGTTTTCATACATGTGGCTTGTCAAGACGGTGCTCTACAACTATTTCATTCACTATGTGGTGGTTTATGTACTCATATTAATTTTCGTTTGGCTTATTATCAGCCGAAAGAAAATGAAAATTGTTTTCAGCGAAAACGGATATCGTTTTATCTGGCTGAGTATAACCCCGCTTATTTTGCTGCATGTGGTGTTTCTCAATTACTCCGTGCAGGATTTTTCGGTGATGTATGCCTCACTTTTCTTCAGCGTTTTACTGGGCATACTCTACGATAAAGTAAAGAAGAGTGGTGCATTAAGCGGCAATCAGTTGCGATGGGGCTTAGTGGTAACCACCAGTTTACTGATTATTCAGTTTCAATTGATGAATAAACCCGCCTGGAGGGGGGGCGAACAGACTGTTTACTCCGAAGCCAGAGCGGTAGGAGAGAAAATAAAGGCTGAGTCAAATTCGGATGAAATAGTTTTTTCCAATATTGAAGAAATCAGTCCGCAGATAGTTTTTTATGCTCAGCGCAATATCCGGTATGCCGCTTCAGAGGTAGATGCCGTTCGTTTTTTGAAGGAAAGAAAATGCCTGCAAGGCAGAATATTTTTAGTGGATAAAGCAAATGCCGTGAAACCTTTGCACCAACGCATAAAAGGAGAAGCTGTTACACTAGATATTTTTTAACGCATATAAAAAACAGAATTTATTATGTCCTTAACTACTATTCCTGTTGTTAACATGGCTGAGTTTTTAGCCGAAGGTGAAAAGAAACAAAAGTTTGTTCATGAGCTAGGCCGGGCCTTTGAAGATATCGGTTTTGTAAGTGTTCGCAATCATGGCGTACCACAGCATTTGATTGATGAATATTACACAGCAGTAAAAGCGTTTTTTGCATTGCCTACAGAGATTAAAAAGAAATACGAAAAAGTAGAACTGGCCGGGCAGCGCGGTTATACGGCTTTTGGCAAAGAAACAGCCAAAGGCTATGAGTCACCTGACCTGAAGGAGTTTTGGCAGATGGGACAAATTGTGGAAGGAGAAGTGATGCCTAAAGAAGATTATCCGGATAATTTACAGGTAAGCGAAGTGCCGGAATTTAATGAGTTGAGTGTAAAACTTTTTAAAAATTTCGAAAGCTCTGCACGCCATCTGCTGCGTGCTATTGCCATTCACTTAGGCATTGGCGAGTATTATTTTGATAAACACATTCACAACGGTAACTCTATTCTGCGCGCTATTCATTATCCGCCCATTACCAGCGAACCCAAAAGTGCCGTAAGGGCAGAACAACATGAGGACATTAACCTGATTACCCTGCTGGCGGGTGCCAGTGCCGAAGGCTTACAGGTGCTCAACAAAAACAATGAGTGGCTGGATATCACAGCACCGGAGGGATGTTTGGTAATAAACGTAGGCGATATGCTGCAACGCCTCACCAACAATAAACTGAAGAGCACCACTCACCGGGTGGTTAATCCGCCTCGTGAAAAATGGCATACGCAACGTTTCTCTATTCCTTTCTTCACGCATCCGCGCAGCGAAATGCGGTTAGATTGTCTGCCATCTTGTATCAGTGATAAAAATCCTCAGGCTTACGAACCAATCAGCGCAGGAGAATACCTGAATGAAAGACTGGTGGAGATAGGCTTGAAGAAGAAATAATTCAAACGCTGCTGATGACTATAAAAACGGAGTTTTTACAACCTTGGCCTTAATAGCCTGGTTTCGAATGTCAACAAAAATTTCAGAGCCAACTGCGCTGAATTCGGTTTTCACATAAGCCATTCCAATAGCCTTACCCAAGGTAGGTGATTGCGTGCCCGATGTTACTTCGCCAATTTCGTTGCCTGCGGCATCTTTTATTTTAAAGTGCTGGCGCGGTATTTTTCCTTTTTCGGGTATTTCGAAGCCTACCAGTTTTTTCTTCGGGCCGTTTTCTTTGATGGCTTTGTGGTAGTCTGCTTTAATAAAGTTTTTGGTGAACTTGGTAATCCAACCCAGACCGGCTTCGATAGGTGAGGTGGTATCGTCAATATCATGACCATAGAGGCAAAAACCTTTTTCTAAGCGCAGGGTATCGCGGCAGCCTAAACCGCAAGGTAAAATGCCAAACTCGGCACCAGCTTCAAACACAGCATCCCAAAGTTTGTGTGCATCCTTATTCCACACGTATAATTCGAAACCACCGGCACCGGTATAGCCCGTATTGGAAATGATCACATCATCAATACCTGCCATGGCGCCACCCACAAAAGCATAATAAGGAATGGTACTTAAATCTACACCGGTTAGCTTTTGCAAAGTTTTAATAGCGTTAGGCCCCTGCACGGCCAGCAGGCTCATGTCATCGCTCATGTTGGTCATTTCAACGCCAAAGGTGTTGTGTTTCGAAATCCAGTTCCAGTCTTTTTCAATGTTAGAGGCGTTTACCACCAGGTAGTATTCTTTTTCATCCCAACGGTAAACCAGCAGATCGTCAACAATACCGCCTTTATCGTTTGGCAAACAACTGTATTGAATTTTTCCATCGGTCAATTTAGCGGCATCGTTGCTGGTTACTTTTTGTATGAGGTCAAGCGCTTTATCGCCTTTAAGCCTGAACTCGCCCATATGGCTAACATCAAACACACCCACACTGTTGCGCACGGCATTGTGCTCGGCAGTAATGGTGCTGTAGCTGATAGGCATATTATAGCCGGCAAATTCTGCCATCTTGGCTCCGAGAGAAATGTGTACTGGGGTAAGGGCGGTTTCTTTCATTAAATTAGATTTGAGTTTGCCAAAAGTAATTAAGCAGTATGAAATTCAAAGAAGCAATAGATATTAAACAGCTGGCCGCGTGGACCAA
This sequence comes from Chitinophagales bacterium, assembly GCA_046329535.1. GTDB lineage: Bacteria > Bacteroidota > Bacteroidia > Chitinophagales > LD1 > Bog-950. The sequence continues at coordinate 378,345 of JAXLUN010000002.1, read as the reverse complement.
TAGTGAAGTTATGGGTGATGAAAATGCTTTGGTTACCGGGCTGAATGAAATTCATAACGTAGAAACAGGGGACATTACTTTTGTTGACCATGAGAAGTATTATGACTTTACGTTGAAGTCGAAGGCTTCGTTTATCATTATTAATAAAAAGGTGGAGGCGCCCGAGGGTAAGACCTTGTTGTATAATACCAATCCCTTTTTATCCTACAATTTACTGGCACAGAAGTTTAAACCGGAATTGCATTCGGCTCAATCGGTGGCTGCTTCCGCACAAATTGGTAAGGGCACTTATGTTTATCCGAATGCTTTTATTGGTGAGCAGGTGAGACTGGGAAAGAACTGTGTCATACATCCGAACGTAACCATTTATGCTTACACTCAAATTGGTGATGATGTGATTATTCATGCCAACACCACCATTGGCAGCGATGCGTTTTATTATAAACGTCAGAAAGATGGTTACGATAAAATGCACAGCGCGGGAAGGGTGGTGATTGCTAACAATGTGGAGATAGGTTCCGGCTGCACGATTGATGCCGGAGTATCGAGCGATACGTTTATTGGCAGCGGAACCAAGATTGATGACCAGGTGCATTTAGGTCATGATGTGAAAATAGGCGAGCACTGCATAATTGCCGGACAGGTGGGTATTGCGGGCAATACTAAAATTGGTAACCGTGTTACACTTTATGGCAAGGTGGCTGTTAACAAGAATATTGAAATTGGTGATGACACAGTAGTAATGGCTATGAGTGCTGTACCGAATAATCTGGAAGGAGGTAAAACATATATCGGTTATCCGGTAGTAGAAGCCAGAGCTTTTGCAAGACAGGTAGCTATGATTAAAAAACTTCCGGAATTGTGGGAAAAGTTGAAGAATTTGTAAGCCATCAATCACCCATTGGAGATTTGAATACACAATACCATGACAACAAAAGAAAAATACACAGGACCTACTGATGGTAAAAACCGATGCGGTTGGTGTTTAAGCGACCCTATTTATGTAAAGTATCATGATGAAGAATGGGGTGCACCTGTTCATGACGATACTCTGCTGTTTGAGTTTTTAGTGCTCGAAAGTTTTCAGGCGGGCTTGAGTTGGCTTACCATTTTAAAAAAGAGAGAAAATTTCAGAAAAGCCTTTGCCAATTTTGATGCAAAAAAAGTAGCGAAGTTTGATGAGGAAAAATATGAAACCCTGATGCGGGATGCAGGAATTATTCGCAATCAGTTGAAAATTCGTGCGGCAATCAATAATGCACAATGCTTTCTCAAAGTTCAGAGAGAGTTCGGTTCGTTCGACAAATATGTGTGGAGTTTTGTGGGTGGCAAGCCGCAGGTCAATTCGCTTAAAACGCTTAGAGATATTCAACCCAAAACGGAGATAAGTGATGCGATGAGTAAAGACATGGGTAAGCGTGGTTTTAAATTCAGGGGCTCAACTATTTGTTATGCTTTTATGCAGGCTGTTGGGATGGTCGATGACCATCTGGATACCTGCTGGCGAAAATCAAAAAAGGTAAGGAAGTAACATCTTCACCTGCTTTTTATACTCGGTATACTCATCGCCAAAAGCGGCTTCCAGTTTTTTCTCCTCCAGGCTGGTGCCTATATATAAATACAGGTAAATAATCAACACCGAGACCAAGTTCATATGAGTAGGTTGCTGTAAAAAATAGCCTAGAGCTAAAATGATAATGCCGAAATAAAGCGGATTGCGTACATAGGCATTCAGTCCTTTAATTACCAATTTTTCAGGGCGATGAATTTTCTGCGCCAGCTGTTTGATGCCCGTAAATTCAGCTAAGTCGTAATTGCGAAAAGAAATAATCATAATCACTGTACCCAGAAACAGAAAAAACCAGCCGGCCTGTGTGCTGTATTTGCTAAAACTGTACACATAGTTCAGTTCATGTTTTAGCAAAAGAATATACATAATGGCAGAAAGAAAAACTGTGGAAAATAAGTTGTAGCAAATTCTATAGAACCGGTAAAAATCACCCAACACTTTTTCGGCTGCAGCTTTTATCGAATCGGCAGCAAGTAAGCTGTGCGAAATAAAAAACATAACCCAGAGTATGATTAAAACTATCATGTAGCTAAGATAGATAACTGTTTGACTATTGTGCTACGGCAGTAGCACAGGCTATACCATCCATAGCTGCACTCACAATGCCACCGGCATAGCCGGCCCCTTCGCCACATGGAAACAGGTTACTTATTTGAGGATGGCGCAGGGTTTCCTTCTGGCGCGGAATACGAACAGGACTTGATGTTCTGCTCTCCACACCCACCAGTAAAGCTTCGTTGGTTCGGTAGCCTTTCATTGTTCTTCCAAAATCAATAAAGGCTTCGCGCAAACTATGGGTAACAAAACGCGGCAATACTTTATCCAATGGCGATGACACTACACCCGGTATATAAGAAGTGCGCTGAAGTGTAGAAGAGAATTTATTTTGAATAAAATCTTCCATACGTTGTGCGGGAGCCTGAATACTTCCGGTGGATTGATAAGCGGTTTGTTCCACCTGTTTTTGAAATTCAAGTGCAGCCAATGCACCTTGGTTGCCAAACTGCTTCCAGTTTTCGGGGTTAACGGCCACCACCATTCCGCTGTTGGCAAAAGGACCATTGCGGGCGCTGCTGCTCCAGCCGTTTACTACGGTTTCATTCAGATTGGTCATAGCCGGTGCTATCACTCCACCCGGACACATACAGAATGAAAATACCCCACGTCCACCTGCTTGGGTTACTAAACTGTATGTGGATGGAGGCAATAACGGAGAACGTGTACTGCATTTATATTGAATAGAATCAATTAGTACCTGAGGGTGTTCAATGCGCACACCTAAGGCAAATGGTTTGGCTTCAATTAGAATTTTCTTGTTTGCAAGCAATTCAAAAATATCTCTCGCTGAATGACCGGTAGCCAGAATAATATTTTGACAATCATATACTGTGCCATCGGCTGTAATAATTTTTTTGATGGAACCGTTTTCTAAGATAAAGTCTGTTGCCTTTTGGCTGAAATGTACTTCGCCTCCGTTTGTCTCTATGGTTTCGCGCATACTTTCAATGATACGGGGCAGCTTGTTGGTGCCTATATGCGGATGCGCCTCGTAGCCTATTCGCTCATTGGCACCGTGCTGAATAAATACATCGAGCACTTTTTTTATATCGCCCCGTTTGGTGCTGCGGGTGTAGAGTTTTCCATCGCTGTAGGTGCCTGCCCCACCTTCGCCAAAGCAGTAGTTGCTTTCAGGGTTTACCAACAGCTTTCGGTTGAGTAGTGATAAATCTCTCAGCCGCTCACGCGAAGGTTTCCCCCTTTCAAGAATGATCGGTTTAATTCCCAACTCCAGCAGTTGCAAAGCGGCATAAATACCGGCCGGACCAAAACCGATAATGTGGCAGGTTTTATCATTAGTTACAGTTTTAAATTCGAATGTTTTGAGTTTGTTTTCAAAAACATCACCATGTAGATATACTTCTACTTTCAATAGAACAATAATTTTCAGTTTGCGGGCATCCAGAGATTTTCGAACTAAACGAATATGAGATATCTCTGTACTGGGTAGTTGAGTCTGAATAGCAGCCTGCCTTTTTATCTCATCGGCCGAACCGGCTTGCTCCGGTGTAAGTTTCAATTCTAAGGTAATAGGCATGGGTTAGGTATTTATCCTAAAGCTCCCGAAAATAAAAAATACGGCCATAGCCTTTAGCACAACTTATTTTGTGCTGAGTATTGTCATACGTTTTTGTAGTTTTAAAATTCAATATTGTTTTACAGAAATATTCAAAATGAAAGGTCTTAAAAGTATAGTTGTAGCTATTGTTTGGCTTGCCAACATTAATCTTGTTTCTGCACAAATAACGCTTGACGATGGTGACTTTGCAGATGCCGGAGATACCTTGCGAATGAGCGAAGCAGTATGGAATCCTATGTTAGATTATGGTGCCACCGGAGCTAATTATACCTGGGACTTTTCTAATCTGCAATGGCAAAGCCAGTTTATAGACGAGTATCTGAATCCGTTATTTACCAGCCCTTTTTACACAATTACTTTTTCTAATCTTCCTTTTAATCCCAACCGTGCCAATTTGGCTAAACAGGCAGATAATACGCTAACTACCTTACCCATTGTTTCAAGTATATTTACAGAGCCATATAATTTTTATTACAAAAGCTCATCCCTGTATAGACAGAGAGGTTTGGGGATGAAGGTTTCAGGTTTTCCTACTCCCATTCCCATGGCACATTCCGATACTTTATATCGGTTTCCGATTGATTATGGTGATGAAGATAGCTCACACTCTGATTATACAGTTAATATTCCTCAGCTTGGAACATACTCTCATCGCCAACAAAGATTCAACCGCGTAGATGGCTGGGGTTCTCTCACCACACCTTTCGGCACCTATGATGTATTAAGAATCAGAACAGAAATTCTTGGTTCAGATTCCCTTTATGTAGATACACTCAATTTCGGAATTAAACTGAACAATGATATTCAGCGGGAATACAAATGGTTTGCAAAAAATCAAAACGTACCTTTATTGCAAATAAATACCCAGGCCGGAATTTTCGGACAGTTTCAGGGTTTTGAGTTTGTAACTAAAATTGTTTACCGAGATAGTGTGCGGTTTGACCCTACAGGAATTCTGGATGCCGCTTCCAATGAAATTCAGTTTCAGGTTTACCCTAATCCAAGCACTAGTTCATTTTACATTGCCATACCGGTGGGTTTGACCGAGGTAAAAATTGTAGTTACCGATGCGAACGGAAAGCTAATGTTAGAGCGGTCACTTACAGGGCCGTCTGAGCAATTAGTTACAGAGAACTGGGCCCGAGGCATGTATTTTTTGTCAGTGCAGAGTAATGAAGGGAAAAGCTTACGTAAACTAGTGCTACAATAAACCATTAGAAAAGATCAAGAGATTGTTTTATCAATTTAGGTGGCTTTACATTTAAACCACATTGCGAGTTCAGTTTATCAATCATATATGCAGACAGTTCGGGTGAGTAAAGTTCATCGTGTTGATGGATGAAAAAATATATGGTCTGCAATCCATTATTCAGCCAGTAATCAATCCGGCTTATCCAGTCGTCAATTCTTCTGTAATCACTGGCGTGCAGACTGTTGCCTACAAACCGAATAAATGCTTTTGGAGTTGTAAGTCTCATGTGGAGTACATCCCTTCTGCCAGCTGTATCGGTAATTACACTGCTCACCTTTAGGTCTTTCATAATAGCATACGTATCATTAACCTCTTTAGAATCAACAATCCAATCTGGGTGACGAAATTCTATAGCCACATCAAAATCCTGAGGTAATGATTGGAGGTATTGCTGAACTCGAATGGCAAATTTGGGTGAAAACCGATCGTCTAACTGGATAAATGAAGTGCCGAGTTTTTTACCAAATGCCGAGTATACATCCAGTAAAGCTTCTGTTTCTTTTTCGGTGTTTTGTAATCGCTTAATATGCGTAATGATATTGGTAAATTTTGGACAGAAGCGAAAATCATCATCTGCATTATCAGCCCATTTTTCTATCGTGCTTTTAGGAAACAGCCGATAGAATAATGCGTTTAACTCAATGCTGTTAAAGTGTTGAACATAGTGTTTTAAAAAGTCAGCTTCTTTGGTCTTTGGAGGATAGAGTTTTCCAATCCAGTCTTTTCTTCCCCATTTTGCACAGCCAATATAAACTTCTGGAGTCATGGCTTTCTTTTCAATGTCACTAAAAAATTGAGTTGTAGTAATGTGATCCCCAGGTAAGGTAAAATCTATCCGGTTTACATCCGGAACGCGTCCAAAGTCCATTTGAGTGATATATTAAATGATTGGGTATGATATTTTTAACTCGTGCTTCTCTTTTGGAAAATATCTATGAATTACTCTTTAATTAATCGAGTGCTTATAGGAATGTTCTCCTCTTCAGTATGAAGTAGGTAAATTCCTGCCGCTAAGTGATTGATATTGATAGAAGACAAAGGTGAAAAAGCTGAGTCCTCCATCACTTTCTTGCCATCCATGTTGTACATCACTAATTGCAACGGCTTTTCCCATTCGTAGTTTAAAATCTGTATATTGTAGATGCCTGCACCTGGATTGGGAAAAACATTCACGGTTAACCTGGCACTTTCATGTTCAATACCTGAAACCGGACCATTTAGTGTGAAGCGGTTAAAAAAATTCCATATCTCCTGACTTGCATCAAAGTCTCTATTCGTAGGCCCATAAATCCAGTCAAGTGGGGCATTGGGCCAAGTGTGGCCGCCTCCGGTAATTTTATAAAACACCACTTCGGTACCATTACCACACGTACGGTAATAAATGCGTTCTACAGTAGAACTATCCAGTGGGTTAGTGTCGGGCAGATTCAGTGTGTCGTTGGTGGTGTTACACTGGTTTTTGCTGAGCCAGAAATTGATATTATCTTCTACAGAAAGGGAGCCGGTAGATCCGCCATAAGGAACCAGAGGGTCTTCGGTTCCATGTATTTCCATTACAGGAATGTTGCGAGACAGGACACAGTTCAAGGCCGTTAGGCTGGTTATGGTTCCCGTTACGGAAGCGATGGCAGCAATACGGTTTTCTAAATCACAGGCTAACCGGTAACTCTGGTAACCGCCATTGCTCATGCCGCAGGCATAAACCCTTGAAAGATCAATGTTATAAAGGGTATAAAGCGTGTCAATAATTTTAGAAATAAAACCTACATCATCGGTTCCGCCATTATATGGAGCAGTAAAACCCGAATTCCATTGATTGCTAAGGCCGTTAGGATAAACCACAATAAAATTATTGGAGTCGGAAGTTTCGCTCATGCGCGAGTAAAATTCCTGCTGGGGGCCATCGGAACCATAGCCATGTAAATTGATAACTACGGGAAGATGTTGTGATGAAGAAAAGCCTGGTGGCGTATGCACCAGAAAATTGCGGGCCAGATTATCGTGATTCATATTCAAAGTAACCGTTCCTGAAAAAGCAGAAAGCGAAGACCAGCTAACCAGGCAAATAAGTAAACAGTTTTTCATACAGTCTATTTTAATACAATATAAAAATAAAACAAGCGCAGGACTGAATGCTGCGCTTGTTGATTTTGTCAATTAATCATCCTCTTATTCCTCTTCTTCTACTTCAGGCTTCACCACTTCTAAACCGGCCAAATATTTAGCCTTGATCTTTGCCTCAATTTCATTAGCTAATCCAGGATTGTCGTCCAGCATCTGTTTAACGCCATCTCGACCTTGACCAAGTTTTGTTCCTTCATAGCTATACCAAGAACCGCTTTTTTGCATTACACCCATCTCGCTGCCCATATCAATAATTTCTCCGTTTTTAGAAACGCCCAAACCATACATAATGTCAAACTCGCAAGTTCTGAATGGCGGAGCCATTTTATTCTTTACAACCTTTATCCTGGTTCTGTTACCGGTTAGGTTATCGCCATCTTTAATCTGCCCTATTCTTCGTATGTCTAAACGAACTGATGCATAAAATTTAAGTGCATTACCACCGGTTGTAGTTTCAGGATTGCCGAACATAACACCAATTTTTTCGCGTAACTGATTGATAAAGATACAGCAGCAACCGGTCTTAGATATGGTTCCGGTTAGTTTACGTAACGCCTGACTCATTAAACGTGCATGTAATCCCATTTTAGATTCACCCATTTCGCCCTCCAGTTCTCCTCTTGGAACCAAAGCAGCTACTGAATCGATAACGATAATATCAATGGCTCCGGATCGAATCAGGTGCTCTGTAATATCCAGCGCTTGCTCGCCATCATCAGGTTGAGAAATAAGAAGATTGTTCACATCTACCCCCAATTTTTCAGCATAAGCTTTATCAAATGCGTGTTCCGCATCAATAAATGCAGCAATGCCACCTGCTTTCTGTGAATTTGCAATAGCCTGAATCGCTAATGTGGTCTTACCTGAAGATTCCGGTCCGTAGATTTCTACAATTCTACCTTTAGGTAAACCTCCTATACCTAAGGCAATATCTAAACCCAGTGAACCGGTTGGTATGGCTTCTACGCCCATTACCTTCGAGTCTCCAAGCTTCATAATAGTGCCCTTGCCATAAGCTTTATCCAGCTTATCAACGGTAAGCTGCAGGGCTTTCATCTTTTCTTTTCTTTCATCTGCCATTTTGTTCATTGTTTGTACGGTTTTAAAATGTGAACTGATTGCAAATCTAAACTTAGTTTTAAATAAAGCTAAAATAATTAGTTTTATTTTTAGTCAAACACGGCTACAATAACCCCATCTGACTGCGACTTTAGATTTGGCACATACAAAGTTCGGCCGTTGAAACGCAATGGAATTGCGTAGGGGGTAGATGTTTGAAAAAACATATCCCGAGCTGTTAGAAACGATGTAAGAATAGTGTATAGAAAGGGAGTGGTCATATCGCTTACCGAGTTATTGTTATCGTCAAACAAAAACATAGCAATAACGGTTGCCGAGGCAGGTGTAATTGCCGGAGTAGATAGAACGGTATTATTCACAATCAAAGAGTCTCTGCCGGCAACCACAGCTTGGTTAGCCGTGAATTCCGCCAGTACGGCCTGATTATCATTTTTAGGCAACCCTCCAAGCAAGGTTCCTGCAAGCCCACTTTGTGGAATGGTTCGTAGATAAACCAATGGGTTTGAATGAGTGAAGCCTTCCCGGTAATAGTGAACTACTCTATCTCCCGAAACGTTGCTAATTACTTCAAACTCATACTTGGTATTAGTTTTTATAGTCTGTGGTCCCCATTGTCCGAGTGCGTTAGATGTCAAAGTAAAGTCAGGTGATGAATTTTTGCGTGAACCGTTATCGGGATTTACCTCATAAATATGTATAGTGGCACCATTGTGCGGTAAATTTTCTCCTAGTGTAAGTGCCTTACCCGAAACAGTTATTTCAGATTGGGGAGTATAGGAGGATGTAGAAGGTGATGTTCCGGCATTAAAAAATTTATAAAGTTCGGTGAAGGTTTCTTCGCTGGTAGCAACCTGGTAATGGTCTTTTCCTATGAGTTCAACATTGGCAGCTCCTGTAATAGATGTAACTCCGGCAACCGCATCATCTGCAGATGAGATATTCATGGTCGGAACTTCATCGTTTAGTCCGGCCGGAGAGGTTTGCGCAGAACTGCCTATATGAACGTAATGGGCTACTTTTTTCGCTCGAGTGGTATCATCACAATAACCGTAACCATATCCACCACCTGCTGAATGGCCAACAATATCCACTTGTGTAGCACCTGTACGAGCCAGAACAGTGTCTATGAACGCATCCAATAGAGCTTGGTCACTTCCACCTCCAACACTATTCCAGTCGTAGGCATATAGCAGGTTATCGCAGTAGCCGTTGGATTGAAAGCGCATTACCTGGTTAGCCCATGTATCACCGGAAGCGAGAAACCCATGTATGAATATTATGGGGTGAAGTGTTTTGCAGTGGGTGTCTGTAGGAGTAGGAGCATCATCTTTATTTTTGCAGCACGAGGAAGCAGAAATGATCAGTGAGGCAGTAATAAATAGATTCAAAAATGGTGAACGAATAAAATTTTTCATCCTTCTTATTTTTAGTGTAAACTAAAAGTAGGAATAAAAAATTCACAGTCAACCAACAGATTGAATGTGAAGAAAGGCAGCTTTATTTAAATCTCTTGTAAATGCTCCGTTTTGTAGCTGTGTTCCATAATGATACGAAGAGAAGTATCACTGGGGCTCTTGACAAGTTTGTTGAGCATTTGTTTGCTTCGAACTAATTCAGTGTATTCCGCCTGAAGATCCTCATTCATCGATAATTTTTCGACAATAAGGTCTTTTTGCGAAGAAGTAGTTTCAGAATAGATGTGGAGTAATAATAAATCAGAAGTAGAAGTTTTATTCATGTTTAATGGTTTGTTGGCATTAAAACGCTGTATAAAAAGAATATTGTGTGGTAGAAGAAGAAAATATTGGCAGACCCTGAATAGACTACCTAAATTATTGTTTTTCAGGCAATATATTTTCTATACCAATATTGAAAAACAAGCAAACCCCATACAGTAGCATGCGCGTCCCCTGGATCGCTGCTAAACAATTTCTGTTTCAGTTTTTGAATTTGAACGGTTTCAAATATTCCTTGTTGTTCAATAAACTTTTCGGATAATAATTCTTCATTGATTAATGAATTCAATCCGGTTTTCATCCATTTTAAAAGAGGAACTTCAAATCCATGTTTAGGCCGTGTAAACAATTCCTCAGGGAGCTCACTTCTAAAAGCATCTTTCAAAATCTTTTTACCTGCAGTGGAATCTATTTTATACGAAACTGGCAGTGAAAATGCGAAGTCAACCACTGTATAGTCCAGCAACGGAACCCGAACCTCAAGACTATTTGCCATACTCATCAGGTCAACCTTGGTTAGCATATCATTTGGTAAAACCATCTGTGTATCGGCAAAAAGAATATCATTTAATTCCCCGTTTTCGGTTACGGCATCTAAAACAAATTTTTTCCTTCTTTCAATTTCTGCAGAATCAGTTATGCAATTACTTCGCAACAAAGACAAAGCGTAATCTTGTGTATTAAAAGTACACCATCTCCAATATCTTTCAGATTTGCTAAGTTGAAGTCCTTCACTGTACCGCTCTAGTTGGCGGAATAAATTTCCCACTTTTGAATGTCTTGATTTGGGCAGCATTTTAAACACCGGCAGTCCTGCATTTAATATCCCATTTAATAAACTACTGCTTCGGGCGCGAAGTTCTGCTTTGTGTTTATTATATCCGGCAAATAGTTCATCTCCTCCATCTCCGGAGAGAGAAACGGTCACTCGCTCGCGTGTTTTCTTGGTCAATATATATACCGCAATAGCAGAAGAATCAGCAAAGGGCTCATCTATATAATCCAGCATATCAAAAATGTTAGAAAACATCTCGTCATTCGAAATAGAAAAAACAGTGTGTTGGGTTTTGAACTTTTTAGCAACCAGATTAGCGAAATAGGTCTCATCAAAATATGGCTCGTCTTTAAATCCAATGCTATACGTATTTAAGTCAGTAATATGTCTGGCTGCACAAGCGGTAATTATCGATGAGTCTATTCCCCCACTTAAAAATGTGCCAAGAGGAACATCACTCACCAGCCTTCGCTCAACAGAAGCTTGGACTAGCTTTCGTAGGTTAGATTTAGATTCATTATAGTTAAAACCAGTAGAGGAGATTTCTGTGCCGGGTTTATATGGAACAGAATAGTATTGCTTACTTAAAAGTTCTCCGTATGCGTCAATCGTGGCATAGTGCCCGGGCATTAAACGCTTAATGTTTTTCAACATGGAGTGATTGCCGGGGATATAGTTTAGTTGCAGATAGAGTGATAGCGTGTTAAAGTCAATATCTTTTTTGATTGGAAACTGCAGAATAGCCTTCAGCTCGCTGGAAAAGACAATTAGATCATCGGACTGATAGATATGCAGTGGCTTTATTCCAAACCGATCTCTGGCTAAAAATAACTCAGAGGTTAAATTGTCAAAAATGACAAACGCAAAAAAGCCATTTAAGAGCTGGAGGCAATCTTTCCCTTTTTTAATATACAGGTTTAACAGCACCTCTGTGTCTGAAGTAGAATGAAACTTAATACCTCCTAAAAACTCCTTCTTCAGTTCACGGTAGTTAAATATCTCGCCATTAAAAATGATTGTGTAGCGGCCACTCTCATCTTGCATGGGTTGGTTGGCAATGGATGTAGTATCTATTATTGAAAGCCGGGCATGGGCAAAACCTACATGCGGAGAAAGCCTAATAGATTGCTGACAGTCAGGGCCACGTTTGGAGAGTGCCTGAATACCAGCCTCCAAACAACTTTGATATTGTTGGTTGGCGTTTTTTGAAAAGTAACCGGCTATTCCGCACATGTATAGCTACGTATATGATTATCATTAACAGTCAATACACACATTACGTATTGTGAAGAGGTTATGGTGTTTTGCACAAATAGTTTCCTATGGCTAGATAATCCATACAACCTTGCCTGAAGGCACGAATCGCATCATACGGGGTTCTTACAATCGGCTCTTCGTGCATGTTGAAACTAGTATTCATAACAGCAGGAATGCCGGTAATCTTATAGTACTCTTTAATTATTTTATAATACTCAGGATTGTTTTCTTCAAACACTACTTGTGGCCTGGCGGTTCCGTCTACGTGGGTGGTTGCTTGAAGTTTTTCTCTCCATTTAGGAGCAACATTATACGTAATGGTCATGAAGCGATCTGTGTAACTACTGATATGTTTGTTATAGCCCTCTAAAACATCTTCTGCTAAATCACCAATCATACTTGGGGCAAACGGCATAAACTCAGTACGTTTCAGTTTTTTGTTTAACCAATCGTTAATTGTTCGGTCAGTAGTACTACCAATGATACTTCTGTTTCCCAGAGCTCGAGGGCCATATTCCATACCACCGTAAAAACGGCCGATAACTTTATTGTCAGCCATTAATTGGGCAATTTTTATCTCGATATCAGGTACGTATTCATATTGAATATTCTCTTTTTTCAATTCTTTTTCAATTTCTTCATTGGTGTAACCATTTCCCCAATAGACATCAGCGGGTTTTTTACAGATGTGTTTATTCTGGATTGTTGCGGCATGCAAAGCAGCCCCACCCAAGGCTAGTCCACCGTCACCCATGTTCTGATGTATATACACAAACTCAACACCTGGAATCTCAGCTATGAACTGGTTAAGCTTCACATTAGCAAAAACACCTCCCGCTAATAATACTTTCTTTTTAGGGTACTTTTTCAAATAGTGTTTAATGAATGAAATAGACACATCTTCAAGTATCTTTTGAGCTGCCGCTGCAAGATCTTGCATATCAGTTTTTGGATCATATTTCGATACTAAAAAGTCGTGAATTGCGACAGTATGAGGGATGCTCGTTATTTTTCCCTCGTAAACCTTCTTTATGGTATTTATCTTCTTAGAAAGACTATTTGCTGTGTTTTGCTTATAAACAAAAAGCTCTTTCTTTTCATCAAATGAAATGTATTGTTTGAGATCATTGTAGTATTTTGATGCATTACCATAAGCCGCAAGTCCGGTTAATTTCCCCTCATGTCGTAACCGTTTAAAACCTAAAAATCCTGTGATCTCAGAGTAGAACCTTCCTGGTGAAATAGCATCTGAAAATGATGCAACGGTATTTAACCTTCCATGTTCTGCCAAGCTAACTGTTGCACAATCTCCATCACCTGCACCATCCATGGTAAATACAATTGCGTCAGTTTCTCCAGAATAATAATATGCACTGGCAGCATGGCATAGGTGATGGTTGTAAGTAAATACCTCTGCATGTTCTAAACCAATCTCTGTACAAATTTTACGGAGAGTATTCAGGGTCAACTGCTCAGACTCACTTAAGAATTTAGCTCTATCCGTAATCTTAGGAGTTGTGAACTTTTGAGATATAAGTTTTAGTACCCTTGAAATTGATGGTGATTTTGCATCATTAAAAATGTCAGTTCCTTTTATAGTCTTTTTATCTCGGGTTGTAAAAAGGTTGTTGTATTCATCAGTGCCAACAAAAAGCTGTCTTTTAGTAGATCCAACAACATATGCTATTTCAGATTTTTGAACACCAGCCATTTTTAAAACTTCGTCAATACCATCATATGGAAATCCCATGTGAAACTTAATTCTGGTAATTCTTTCTTCGGCCATTGCAGAAAGAACATTTCCCTCCATATCTATCAAAGCGGTGGTGGCATCATGTCCTATGTGTAATCCTAGTATGTACTTTTTATTCATTTAAAATCGATTTATAAATTTCTTTGGTTTGGTTTTGAATGATGTGCCAATTGAATTCAAGAATCTTGATGAAATTTTTTTCGCCTGCATCTTGTGCATTCATTTGGCTGCTTTTTCGAAGTGCCGAAAGTAGACAATCTTTTTCTTCGGATTTGTAAATTATTCCGCCATTAGGATGCATATAATCAGGTAATGTACCCATCTGAGGAATTATTACAGCTTTATGGAAGCCCATGGCTGTTATTAAAGATGCAGATGTAAGAATTTGTTTGTATGGTAATACAACCCAATCGGCTGCATTCATATAAATCTGCAATTCAGAATCCGGAATAAATCCATCGAAAACATAAATATTTTGGTTGGTAATTAAATGCGTAACCGATTTAGCATTTTTACCTGCAATCAGAAGAATACTATTGCTGTCCGGTAGCTCGTTAAATGCACGAACTAAATCATCGGCTCCTTTATAATCACTCAATCCTCCAAAAAAAAGATATACGGTATTATAGGGATTTATGTTTAACTTTTTTCGGGCATCCTCTCGGGTGATAATATTGGGATATATATCTATAAAATGACCGTGAGGTATAATATGGATTTTTCCTGACGGAATATGAAACTCTCTTATCACCAAGTCATGAGCAATTGCACTTTGAACAATAACCCTGTTGGCTAACTTACCCAGGAGGATTCTTCCAAGTTTGTCTGCGATTCGGTGTTTGCAGTTATGAGCGTAAAGATTATGTACGGTCCAAACAATGTTTGCCTTCTTGACAAATTTAACAAGGACAAGATCGATAAGTGAAATAATGAAACGGATTAAAAAATGGCTCGTTCGTTTTTCCGTAACTGCAAATAAATCAGCCGTCCAATGAAGATGAAGTATCTGATTTTCTTGGGGGGTAAAATTCCTGTAAAGCGCGAAAAATGCACCATGATACTGTGCGTAGTTAACATCAGTGAGCCCCTGATATAAGCAGTTGTAGTATAAAGCATTTTCCCAGCCAGGGTATACCAAAATGCCCACCCTACTTTTCTGAGAATCGTCCATTTTTTCAGCTGCCAAAATTTTAAAACGAGGTTAGGGCATTTAAAGCCAATGGCCATTGGCCGTCATATGTGTAATGTTCCAAACACATTCGCCTACCTTCTTTGGCAAGTTTTTCTCGCAACTCTGAACTTTCTATTAACTTCAAAAGTGCAGGCGACCACTCTTCTATTTCATCTGCGATTAAGCAATTAACTCCGCTTACAGCATGTTCCGAAATTCCTTGAGGAGAACAAACTTGGGGGATTTGACAAAGAAGAAATTCTTGGTGTTTCATCCCGATTTTTCCGGTTGTCCCAAAGTTTTTTTCTGTGAAAGGAGAAATTCCGATGTCAAAACTTTGAATCAAGTCATAATAGTCGTCTCCATACTTATGATATTCTATGTCTGCACCAGGTATATTGATATCTACTTTTTGGCGACAAATAATTACCAGTTTAAAAGGGTACTTGATGGCTACTTTCTGTAATTCAGGCTCAATTTGTTTGACGTATTCGAAATTATAAGGACTACCCATCCAGCCAATGGTATACTTACTTTTATCTTTCCAGTCAGTACGAAGTTTGTAATCATCTTCAATAATTGTATAATTGAATCGAGCTATCTTCTCCTTGAAAATAGGATGATAGAAATTGTACAGTCCCTCGTATGCTACAGTAACGCGATCTGCTGCGTTAAAAATATCAATAATCAGTTTTGGATTTCCTTCATAGTCGGTGCCATCGGTACTATCTATCACAAAGTATGGCACCATACTTTTAATTGCTTTTTCCCAAAAAGCGTCTTTGGAGGGATAATACGGTAAAAACCACCTATCCACCCAAACTACATCATATTTACGCAATGCTAAGAACTGAGGGAATCGCCTCCAAAGTATTTTTAAATAAAACCAATACTTTTTTGTCCATGACTTTCCTTCGTATTCGTTAACCTTCTCATCCATGCTTCCAACGTAATAATTGTCGTACTTTATCCCTTCTGCCTCAAAGTACTGTTTCCATTTACCAAGTCGAGTATAACTTGCAGATGGAAAGTCATATGGCCAATACCATACAGCAGCAATGGATTTAATCTTTTGGGGTTTGCGCTTACGATACTTAAACACAAGCGAGTAAAACTTTGAGAAACCCTTTATGGAAAAGAGACTAACTAGAAAAACTGCAAAAACTACTTTACGAGAATAATAATCCAAATCCCAATGTGTCTTTTGCATATGTCAAGTGATTATGTCGAGACAAAATCATCGATGTGATGTTAGAGATAAGTATGTTTATATATCCTAATGAAGGTGGATCAAGTTTAACTTTCAAACATTATACCATCTGGGTAGATATCCATTTATAAGTCTTTGACATTCCTTCTATTAAAGGCATAGACGGAGCCCAATTTAACTTTTCTGCAATCAACTTGTTGTCAGAGTTTCTACCACGTACACCAGTTGGGCCCGGTATGTTTTTGATAGAAAGGTTTTTGCCTGAAATACTTATGACCATTTTTGCTAAGTCATTAATTGATATCATTTCTTCAGAGCCAATGTTAACTGGTCCAGTAAAATCAGATTCAACTAATCTTCTTACTGCTTCAACACATTCATCTACAAAGAGAAAAGACCTTGTTTGTTTCCCATCGCCCCAAATTTCTATGGCTCCTCCATCAGGAGCTTCAAGAACTTTACGGCAAATGGCTGCAGGCGCTTTCTCTTTACCTCCGCGCCAGGTTCCTTCTGGACCAAAGATATTGTGAAATCTTGCAACCCGAACATTCAATCCGTAATTTCGGCTGAATGCTAGAAACAAACGTTCGCTGAAAAGTTTCTCCCAACCATACTCACTATCTGGATTCGCAGGATATGCAGAATCTTCGTTACATTTTGGATTGTCTGGATCCATTTGGTTATGTTCAGGATACATACAAGCAGAAGAGGAATAAAACACTTTTCCTACCTTGTGTTTTACACATTGTTCAACAATGTTGATGTTTATTAGAACCGAGTTATGCATAACGTTTGCATCATTTTCGCCCGTAAAAATATAGCCGGCTCCTCCCATATCAGCTGCCAGTTGATATACTTGATCAAACTGTTGATCTAGTACGTTTCTGCATACAGACTGCTCTCTCAAATCACCAATTACAAAATCATCCGCTTGTGTCGCAGAAAATTCAGTTTGTTTTAAATCAACACCTCTAACCCAAAATCCTTCTTTTTTTAGTCGGTTAACAAGGTGACTTCCAATAAACCCTCCTGCACCACACACTAATGCTTTTTTGTTATTCATTCTCGTTTAATATTTTGACAAACATGGTAATTTTTATAACAACAACAAAACAATATACAGGGCACAAACCGAAACATAGGCACCGGGATTGTACTAATTAGAAATTAATTTTCTAATTAGCCGCTAGCGAAAATTGGTATGTTTAGGAATCAACAATCGATCTAATCTTTTTGATATAAAATGTTGTTATGAAAAAAATACTAGTTACTGGGTGTTGTGGTTTTATTGGGTCACATCTTGCGGAGGCGTTATTGAGTCAGGGATACGAGGTCCATGGTATAGACAATTTCGATCCATTTTATCCCAGGACAATTAAAGAGGATAATCTTCGAATCATCAATAGATATGAGGTGTTTAAGTTTTTTGAAACTGATTTAAGGCTGTCAGATTTCGAAAAAAAGATGGATCATAACAATTATGATGTGGTTATACACTTGGCAGGTAAGGTTGGTGTTTTGCCTTCTATTAGTCAGATAAATGACTATATTGATTCTAACATTATAGCTACAGCAAATTTGTTGAACTATATGAAAAAAGCAAGTATTAAAAAAATGATATTTGCATCTTCGTCTTCTGTTTACGGAAATAATAGGTCGGTTCCGTTTTGCGAAAAAGATATGGTAAATGAACCTATCTCACCATACGCATTCACTAAGCGTTCTTGTGAACTGTTAAACTTTAATTACCATCATTTATATGATTTTGACATTATAAACTTGCGTCTTTTTACTGTATATGGACCCAGACAACGGCCGGATTTAGCCATTTATAAATTTGTAAGAAATATAGATTTGGGACTGCCAATCACCGTTTATGGCAACGGTGCTACGTCAAGAGATTATACTTATGTTTCAGACATTGTATCAGGATTTTCGGCTGCACTAAACTATATTTTATCACATAACATGGTGTTTGAATTGGTTAATTTAGGAAACATGAAACCTATTAAGCTTACTGATTTGATAAGTACGATAGCTCAAGTAATGAACAAAAGTCCAGCTATAGATGTATCCGATATTAAACCGGGAGATGTTACAATAACTTATGCAGACATATCGAAAGCGCGGAAGATTTTTGACTACGATCCGGCAACTAACTTACAAGATGGCATTAGACATTTTGTTGAATGGTATTACAAGAACAAAAAGTAGAAAATGCGTAGTTTGAATCATTATTTTATTAATTGTTCTTAAACTTTTTCATTGCTATAGATAGCAGATCAAATTTTTTATTTACAAAAATTAATACTGCAGCCAATAACACCGCTAGTGCGCAACTTTTAATAAATAGTTGTTGCCATATAGAGCCATCCAAAAATAATGGGAAAAAGATAAGTGCTGAAACAATAACGCATACTACAGTTAAAAAGGGTATATCGTAAATTTCGTTTCTGTCACTTTCCAGTCTGCTTAAAAAAACCGCTGTAACGACTAGGGCAAGGTAACCTATGAAGCGTGCTAATGCTGCCCCTAGAATTCCCATATTCCCATTTTGTATAAAAATAAAGCAGCTAGCAATACAAAAAACTATTCCTATTAGGGTTGATACGAAAAGGTATCTACTATGTCTTCCAAAGTAAATTGTTTTTATGTTGAACAACTGACCCAAGAAGATGACATACAATCCTGATACTAGTAAAGGGATATACTTATAGGCAGCTATTAAATCTTTATTAGAAGCTAGAAGTGATAGCACTTCTTTAGAAAACCAAGCCCCAGCAATTGCCAACAAGCCAGTCATTAAAAAAACAGACGAGATAACATTTCTGATATAGTCGTTTTTTTGATTGGATAAAGCATTATATATCCATGGTGTAATAGCACTTGTAATAGCTTCTTTAGTAACTGAAAAAATTCCTGCAAAAGTTATAGCTATGTAATATATTCCAGAATATGAGGAGCCATGTTTTGAATTCAAAAACATTTTGTCGGTACTGTCAAACAAGGCATTTAGTATGGCAAAGGGAATTAAGGGTAAAGAAAAGTTTAATATGACTCGTGCATTTTCCCAATGTATCGTAAGTTTTATTTTCCTGTAAAATACAAACCATAGCACTACAGCAAATATCAAACAAGAAACAAAAGTGCTAACAATTATTCCTAGTGAGTGCATATCAAAAGCTATCACAAAAAAAAGATTGAGTCCGATATTGCACCCAAAGAAACCCATATCCAGGTAGAAAACTTTTTTCCCTTCATGATTCGCTTTAAGATATTCGCGGTATATATCTATTAGAGACTTAAAAGGTATAGCTACCAGAGTTAAGGAAATAAAAGGATAAAAAGGTATATCAGACAAAACTGGCCTGAGTAAAATCTGCCCAACAAACAGCAATGGAACTACTGTTACAACACTTGTTATCAATGTAATGGTTAGTGTGTTAGATATCAACTCATCTCCAGAAAATTTAACTTCATTTTTTTTGTAAGTAAAACGAGTTATTGCTTTACTTAACTCCAATCCAGAAAATATGGAAGTAAAAACCATTACACTTTGAGAAAAGGACAGAATTCCATAATCTGAGCGAATTAAATACGAGGAAAAGATGGGAAAAAAAATTATTGAAGTGGCTCTCAATAAAATGTTCGTAAGAGAGTACAAGAAAGTGTTTTCAAGAACTTTTTTGAGAGAGGACATTTATTGTGATTTTTTGTAAATTATTTCTAAGTCAGAACAAATTTCTATATCAAATCCAATTATACAGGATATTTTAATAGGTGCGAAGTTGTGTGTTGTATGTTTAATGGCATTAAGTATTATTTTCGAGTTTGTGAAGATTTTAATTATTGCGTACGAATACCCTCCATTGATTTCTATTGGGGGGCAGCGACCTTATTATTGGGCTCGATATTGGAGTGAACTTGGCGCTCAGATTACGGTAGTAACACGGCATTGGTCTTCAAATACCAATAGTGCTGAAGATTTTGTCAAGCCCACACAAACTACTACCAACTTTGAAAAGTCCAGAGATGAAGTTTCTGTAATCCGTACAGCATATAAACCTAATTTGCGCGATCTTCTTTTGATAGCGGCTGGCACCCAAAGATTTGAGTTAATCAGAAAGATACTCTCCTTAGCCTACAGTCTTTTGGAATGGGTATCCTTTTCATTTGACTCAAAATCGTCAATTTACTATGAGGCCCGAAGTGTTTTAGATAGGCAAAAATTTGACCTCATTATTGCTACAGGCCAGCCATTTATCTTGTTTAGATATGCCTCCAAACTTTCTAAAGAATTTGGAATACCGTGGGTTGCTGATTATCGAGACTGCTGGACAAGTAATCAAGGGGGGTATAAACTTAGTTTTGTACAAAAAAATCTGCACAGGTTTTTTAGGGCACAGGAGATAAAAATCGTCCATACAGCAGATTATATAACAACAGCGGCCCAGCCGTATAAGGATGAGATCGGTAGAATATTTACCAATAAGAAAATTGAAGTTATCTATAATGGCTATGATGATTCTCTAGTAAAAGATATCAAAGGAATTGTTTCAAGAAGGGATAAGTATGTAATTGCCTACGCTGGAATGATTTATCCCCACCAAAAACTTGAACTTTTTCTCCAGGGTGTTGAAGATTTGGTGAAAGGCGGGATTATTAACGAGCGAAACTTTGAAATTATTTTCTATGCGATAGACTCTTATTCTGACGCAAGAAACAGGCTATTGAATTTTAGTGAAGCAGTAACGCCATTAGTTAAAACTACAAGCAGGATTGAATACAAAAACTTACTAGCAAAACTTAGGGAATCGCATTTGTTACTTTTATTAAGCAAGAAAAATGCAAACTGGCTGAATACAAAACTATTCGATTACTTTGCGGTTAAAAGGCCCGTGTTACTTGTTGAAAGTGATGAGGGCGTGCTTGATGATTTAATTAAGTCAACAAATGCTGGGTATTCGTGTGAAACAGTAGATAGTGTGAAAGAATGTATATTAAAGGAATTTCAAAAATTCATGGATGGCATTGAGCCAGAACAGAATCTTCAGCCTTTACATATGCTTTACACCAGGAAAAATCAGAGCAAAATATTGTTTGATATAATTAAAAGCAATATTGATGAGCGAATCTAAACGATATGCAATAATAGGTGCTGCCGGCTATATAACACCTAAGCATCTTAGAGCCATAAAAGATACGGGTGGAGAGCTTGTTGCTGCTTATGATCCCAATGACAATGTGGGTGTATTAGATTCATATTTTCCCAAGACAGCATTTTTTGTAGAATTTGAACGATTTGATCGGTATCTGGAGAAACTAAAAAGGCAAAACGGAGGATTAGATTATATCTCTATTTGTTCTCCCAACTACCTTCACGATTCACATATTCGTTTTGGATTACGTTTAGGATGTGATGTGATATGCGAAAAACCCTTGGTATTGAATGTATGGAATGCTATTAGTTTACTGGAAGTAGAAAGAGAGTATGGTAAAGAAATTAGCAATATTCTACAAATGAGGCTACACCCAAGGATTACCCAATTAAAATTTTTTCTTGAAAATCAAGATCCAAACAAAATTTTTGATTTAGATCTTACTTATATCACATCACGTGGAAATTGGTATTATACAAGTTGGAAGGGAGATATTGCAAAATCTGGCGGATTAGCGACAAACATAGGAATACATTTTTTTGACATGTTAATTTGGCTTTTTGGTGACGTGATTGAAAATATAGTCCATCTTAATACTCATGATCGAGTATCAGGGTATTTAATCCTCAAAAAAGCAAGAGTGAGATGGTTCTTGAGCATTAACCATGAAACTCTTCCTGAAAATACTGGACAATCTGATTTATTTGTTTATAGGTCATTATTGCTAGATGGGAATGAAATTTCTTTCAACGAGGGATTTGCGGATTTGCATGTTGAAAGTTATCGCGAGATTTTATCTGGAAATGGTTTTCACATAAAAGATGTTCTTCCGGCAATTCAACTTGTATCGGAAATTCGAAACCAAATTCCGATAGGATTAAAGGGTAATGTTCATCCATTCGCTTACAAGCCATTGTCTAAGCATCCTTTCAAGGATGAACCGTAGTTAATCTAGTAGTGATACTACTTTGTTATGCTTTCAAATTAGAAATTTAAATATGAACTTGTTATATATTTGTTACTGGGGCATAAGTGATGGTTTGACTGAGTCTACTGTATTACCGCATTTGGAGATTTTGGCTGAGCTTGATAATATTCAAAAAATTATTTTTTGCACAATAGAAAGAGATGGATTGACGATCAATTCTAATAGGAGGTTCAAAGAAAAAATCAAGCACATACCATTAACAAGCGAGAATATTAGGCCTTCCTTCATAAATAAAGTTTTTGATTTTATATTATTTCCTAAACAATTAAGTAAGCTAGTAGCTCAATATTCTATTGACAAAGTGCTTGCTCGTGGGGCGCCAGCTGGTGCTCTTGCATGGATGATTTATAGGAAGCAAGGTATTCCGTATATTGTCGAGTCTTTTGAACCACATGCAGACTATATGTATGAATCCGGAGTCTGGTCATCAATCAATCCAAAGTACATTTTTGAATTGTATTGGGAAAGGAAACAAAAAGAAACTGCCGAGTATTTGATTACGGTATCCAATAATTATCGGGAAAAACTATTAAGTGAAGGTGTCTCCCCTAACAGGGTGGAAACAATTCCATGTTGTGTGAATCTTAAAAACTTTGAGTTTAACTCTGATAAAAGGGATTCTACAAGAAATAAATTGGGTATTAGAGGGGAGTGTCTTGTTGCTGCTTATGTTGGTAAATTTGGGGATATTTACTATAAGGAAGAAGCTTTTCAAATTTTACGCAAAGCTGTTAGCTTTTTTGGCCCCCGTTTTTTTTTAATCATATTGACTCCACAAAACAAAGGTGAGGTATTAGAACTAATGAATCAGCATCAAATACCAATTGAAAATGTATTCATTGATAAAGTGAAGCATGAAGAAATTCCTTCTTACCTCTCAGCCTCAGATTTTGCATTCTCATTCATTAAACCCGCGAATTGCAGAAAATATTGTTCCCCAATTAAAGATGGAGAATACTGGGCCAATGGTTTGCCGATATTGATTCCGGATAATATTGGAGACGATTCGGAGATTATTAAAAAAAATCCCCTTTCAGGGGCAGTATTTTCTTTAGATAATTCTTCTCTAAATCAAAGTTTTGAATTTATTAAAGAGCTAATCTCAACATCAAGCCGAAGTGAAAGAGCATTTGAAATCACTAAACTAGCACAACAAAATCGTGACTTTTCCATTGTTAAATTGATTTACAACAAGATTTTTTTGCATTCTAATGATTTTTAGAAACCATGAAGTTCATCAATATTAACTCGCTTAATGAGAGATTTTTGGAAGTGCATAGGCAGTTCAATTCAACCAAGCCGTTCCGATTTGCAGTTGTTGAACAATTCTTTAACCCAGAATCCGCTGCTCAAATTCATAACGCCTTTCCACCTATTACAGATGGCACATGGAATAGAACAACATACATTGATCAAAGAAATAAAGCTATTAAGGAACATTTTAAAGCAGATTCCATTTTTAAGGATGTGTTCGCGGAAATTAACTCAGATGAATTTATTCAATGGTTAGTTAGATTAAGTGGGATACCTGATTTACAAGCAGACCGAGAACTGTTTGGAGCAGGTCTTCACCAGTCAATATCAGGGGCACACTTAAATGTTCACATAGATTATAACATACATCCTATTACAAAATACCACCGCAGGTTAAATGTGTTGGTGTATATGAATGAACATTGGTTAGATGAGTATAATGGGCATTTAGAATTGTGGGACTTAACTACTCCAGAAAAAAAAATAATCGGAAAATTTGCTCCAACATTTAATCGTTGTATCATTTTTGAAACAAATGAGGTGTCTTATCATGGTCATCCCAAACCGTTGAACATACCCCAAACATTAAGCAGAAAATCACTGGCAGCTTACTATTATACAAAAGATAGACCTATTAATGAAATTGCTAAAGAGCATAACACATCATTTGTTAACACGGAAGGAATATATGGGCAAATTAGAAGATTTAGATCTGGATTAGTTGCTTTAATTGAAAGAGTAGAAAATCTCTTATAAGATTTTGTTGAATAATTCGAAACCAATCAAGATACAGATATTATTCAATAATCTTGAAAGGGTATAGTAACTATTGGCGAAAGGCAAATGGGAGAACATTTACAATACACATTATTATGATTAAGAAAACTGGTATAGTTTTTAGTGTAGCGATCACCGTATTGTTAACTATTTTATTACTTCTTTACAATCTCGAATTTGACGATTCTATTACCTACGAGGATATTAAATACTCCAATTTAATAACTACCAACTTTTCAATCGATACAACTACTCGATTTAGATCATATGCGGATGAAGTGGTCTTTATAAAACAAATTCAGAACGCTGTGAATAGGTTTTCTATAATTGGAGATGGGATACCCATGTGCCACGAAAGAAACATTAAGGATCTTTACACAACAAAGATGGGTTTATGTTACGACAAAAGCCATGTAATAGAAAAGATATTAAGAGTATATGGTTTTGATACTAGGCACATATCAATATACTATTATGAAAACTTAATACAGTTAATCTTTGCCGTAATTAATCCCTATACACAATCCCACGCGGTTTCGGAAGTAAAGACCAGAAAAGGATGGATTTTGGTAGATTCTCTTTCGGAAATTATAGGATTAGATTCAAATAATGACCCGATATCTTTGGGTAAGCTTAGAGAAATGATAGAGCGTGGTGCCGCAAATGAAGATATTGCAAGCAATATCAATTATGATAAAAAATTTATTTTTTTCTATGGGATATATTCCAGAAATGGCAAACTATATCCGCCCTACAATAGTATACCTGACTTTCGGTTTTGCGAGTTAAAATACAATTTTTTACCTAAGTGAGATTGAGTTTATTACCTAGAGTAGCTGATAGACAGTTTTCGTTGACTCAAATATAATCCCATCATGTAAAAGGGCATACATGGGATTTTAAATCGAACAAGCGCTCCAAAATTATAGCTAGATATACCAATTGAAAAAGCAAAAATGAAACTAAAAACGATGCAAAAGGATATGAAAGGATCGTTGAAGAATGCTTTAATTGTACCTTTAATGCCAACCCTTCTAAAGGTCTGTATTGTTACGAATAGTACAAATAAGCTCTCTAGTGCCGCAAGTATTACAATTGGTTTTCTTGCTTCCCATATATAAGGTCTAAATAGAGTTACATTCACCGCAAGCGGAAATTTTACTAATAGCTCTCCCGGGCTGGTTCCTCCGCTACCCAGTGTATATCCAGAGCCATCTGTTTGCTCAGATCTTATGCTATGCCACCTTTGAAATCCCTCCAGTTTATCCTCCATGTTGTCCAAGTTATATGCAGTAAATGTGGTGTTTAATATAGATAGTATCCCTAAACTCCCAATTATTACTAAGAGTATTAACAAAGGGAAGACAGTTGTTTTTACAAATGATGATGAAATACGGGCACTAAAACTATTTACTTGAAAAAAAACCATGCTTGGCAGTAATGCCATTAAAATGTATGGTTTAACTACACCTATCAGGTAAAGACTTATTAAGATGTAGAAAATGTATGCAGCCTTGAAGTGCTTCCTTACCGCAATAGAGTGTAAACTATAGGTTAATATTCCAAGGGCACCAAATGTTAAAGTGTCTTTAAATAATCCAGACCCCCACATAATTAAACAAGGCAAAAAAAGAGTTGAAGTGGCTATTTGTTTATGTAATTCTGGAGCATAGTAGTAGAATACTTTATATAATTTCCATGATCCTATAAAAGAAAAAACAGAAAAACAGATTGCTATTGAAAAATAAGAATCAAACAAAAATAAGTTCAGTAAACCAGCGATTCTTACAAGCATATACGAATTGGCTTTTCGTAAATAATCTGCAGGAAAGTAGGGGGTATTTATTATAGAATCATGGAAAAATTCTGGAAAAAAGACAATCCAGTTGTGTACCGGGTCATTCGCAAACACAAAAGTAAGAGTTTTGCTGTGGAGGTAGTAGTAAAGAGTATCTCCTTTCTGGTAGTAAAGGATGAAAACGGCACCTGCGATAGCACTACCAATCATTTTGAGAATAAGTCCTAGTACGAAATACCTCATAAGAGGCGTGTTCCCGTATTTGTATTTCGCATAATAGAAACCAGCGATAGCAAAAAAAATAAAAAGTAATGGAGCCAAAATATAGTCTTGTAATCCGATGACTTCATTCATGATGTAATGTTATTAAAATTACTTTTGATAATCTGAATTCTGTCATGGCTATCTAACTAATTCTGATTTGATTGGGATATTTAGTTTTTGGTGTTTAATGAGGAAATTCTTTAATAAAAAAGTCATTATGGTAGCCACAATTCAAGTTTTTATAAAAACCAGCGATATTTACAATATTCTGGAATATATTTAATGCCATTATCTAACTTGGACCCGCATAAAAAGACAATATGTGTATTATGAGAAAAAGAAGGTTTCTATTTTTTTTCTATTTTTTTATAATAAACTCCACATTTGGCCAGTTTAGTCCAATTGATTTTTCCAATTTAACACTATGGCTTCAAGCAGATAGTGGTATATCATTAAATTCAGGTTTAGTAAATCAATGGAGTGATTATAGCGGGAATAATTTATCAGCTACTCAAGTTACATCTACAAATCGCCCAACGTTTATCAGTTCGGTTCCCCTGTTGAATAATCTACCTTCTGTTCATTTTGATGGTTTAAATGATAACCTGCAGGGCGGTGTCATACCTAGTTATGGAGATTCTTCTCTGACTATATTTGTTTTAGCTAGTGGTGACACACAATTGGCACCTCCTAACTACGCGGGAATACTAACCACCGGAACAAACATTAACGCTGGGATGCATCTGATGAGGAGGCCACAAAACCAGCGTTATTCAGTATGGTCCAATAATACAGTATTGAGTCCGGTGACAACGGATATGCCTAACACAGGTTTTGTTCCTAAGCTATGGGGTCTTGTGAAGAGGCGAGGTATTGATTTTAGACTATTGATTAACGGGGTGCAGTCGGCAACAAGCACAGCGATATCTTTTCAGGACACATTTGTCAATGCAAGTTACAGGATAGGGAGTTTAGGTTCTCTATATTATTATAAGGGTTCAGTGAGCGAAATCATAGTTTATAAACGCGCGTTGAATGATGCCGAGCGAATTCAAGTAGAGAACTACATCTACAACAAGTATGCCCCCCCAGTAAATTTAGGTTCGGATATTACCCAGAGCAATAGTTTCTGTCCGGTGGTATTAAATAGCGGAAATCGTTTTATAAGTTATTTGTGGTCAACAGGCGATACGGCTAGTCAGATAGTTGTATCTAAATCGGGTTCTTATTGGGTTCGCACAACGGATGTATTTAATAGGGTTAGTTCTGATACCATACAGGTCACATTCCCTGAAGTCAAACTTACTCAACAAGATACAACCATATGTCTTGGCTCTACACTGGTTTTAGCCACCCAATTAGCAGGTAATAATTTTAACTATTTATGGAGCAATGGAAGCACTACTACTAATGTAGCGATTGTTTCCGCAGGTAGTTACTATGTAGATGTTTCAGATGGTTTTAATTGCCATCTGATGTCTGATACTATGTTTTTGTTGGTCGATACATTTAAAAATACGGTTTCATTAGGAGCTGATACATCGCTTTGTGCAGGAGACCTCATAAGTTTACAGTCACCTTCAAATGGTTGGGCGAACTTGTCATTTTCATGGTCCAGCGGTCAAACAGGTAATTCTATTTTAGTTAACAATTCAGGGGATTATAGTTTAACGGTAGTTAATGCATTGGGATGTGTTGCTATCGATACGATTAATGTGTTGATTAAAGGAATAGCTCCGATCATTGATTTTTCGGGAGATACATTGTGTTTTGGTGAGAACTATTTAACCCACAACTTATCAATAACTCTGGACACTTCAAATATCATAGTTTACAATTGGAATTTTGGTGATGGCACTTTTAGCTCAGCTTCGAACCCCACTCATTTATATTCCTTGCCGGGCCAATATCAGGTTGGTCTAGAAGCTATTACTACTGTGGGGTGCTCAAGTATGGCTTTTAAAAATGTAGATATTAAAGAGGTGCCTTTAGCTAATTTTAGTGGTGGAATTGGATGTGTCCAAAACAACTATTTTTTTTATGATCAAAGTAGTATGCCCAATACAGCATCAATTGCTCAATGGCAATGGTTTTTTGGTGATGGCTTTTCATCGAATACCACAAATTCTTCTCACATATATTCATCTGCGGGTTCATATAATGTTGAGTTGATAGTTACCTCATCAGAAGGATGTTCTGATACAGTTGAACAGGTGGTAAATATTTTAGCTTCTGCTCCGAGTCCGGCAAATATAGCTTTGATAAGCCCAACTGATAACTCTCAAATTCATAGTGGATATGTTAACTTTATATGGCTTGCATCTGATAATGCTATTCGGTACACTTTGTTATTAAGCACGGATAGTTTATTTGGATCGGTACAGAGAATTAGTAATATAGAGGATACTAATTATGTAGTAACAAATTTGATTGAGAATCAATCATATTTTTGGAAAGTAGTAGCCTACAATGTTTGCGGGGACTCAGTATACTCAGCTAAAAATGGATTTATTATATTTTCTCCTAACAGTATCCAAGATCTTTGCTTATGGCTTCAAGCAGATAGTGGTATATCATTAAATTCAGGTTTAGTAAATCAATGGAGTGATTATAGCGGGAATAATTTATCAGCTACTCAAGTTACATCTACAAATCGCCCAACGTTTATCAGTTCGGTTCCCCTGTTGAATAATCTACCTTCTGTTCATTTTGATGGTTTAAATGATAACCTGCAGGGCGGTGTCATACCTAGTTATGGAGATTCTTCTCTGACTATATTTGTTTTAGCTAGTGGTGACACACAATTGGCACCTCCTAACTACGCGGGAATACTAACCACCGGAACAAACATTAACGCTGGGATGCATCTGATGAGGAGGCCACAAAACCAGCGTTATTCAGTATGGTCCAATAATACAGTATTGAGTCCGGTGACAACGGATATGCCTAACACAGGTTTTGTTCCTAAGCTATGGGGTCTTGTGAAGAGGCGAGGTATTGATTTTAGACTATTGATTAACGGGGTGCAGTCGGCAACAAGCACAGCGATATCTTTTCAGGACACATTTGTCAATGCAAGTTACAGGATAGGAGTTTAGGTTCTCTATATTATTATAAGGGTTCAGTGAGCGAAATCATAGTTTATAAACGCGCGTTGAATGATGCCGAGCGAATTCAAGTAGAGAACTACATCTACAACAAGTATGCCCCCAGTAAATTTAGGTTCGGATATTACCCAGAGCAATAGTTTCTGTCCGGTGGTATTAAATAGCGGAAATCGTTTTATAAGTTATTTGTGGTCAACAGGCGATACGGCTAGTCAGATAGTTGTATCTAAATCGGGTTCTTATTGGGTTCGCACAACGGATGTATTTAATAGGGTTAGTTCTGATACCATACAGGTCACATTCCCTTTATCTGGGACGAATACGAATGATACTGCTATATGCCTAAATGATCAACTAATCATTTATCCGTTAATTACTAATTCTAATAATTTTCAATATGCTTGGAATGATGACAACTTATCCAGTACATTCTCAATAACCCCTGTTGTCTCAGGCGATTATTTATGTACTATTACGGACCAAAGTAATTGTATTGCTGTAACTGATACTGTACATGTATTTATAGATAGCTTCTCACTCTATTCCATTTTGCCAACTGATACTGCCGTTTGCTCGGGCAATCAGTTAGGTATTGATTTTGGATCCTATTTGCCACAATCCATACAGTGGTCTACAGGAAGTACAACATCTGCTATCAGTATCTCCTCTTCAGGAGTATACCATGTCGATGTTACAGATATGTATGGGTGCAGCGTTAAAGACACAGTAGCGGTTACTTTAAAGGGAGTTGCCCCGATAACAGACTTTAATTATGGCACATCATGCTCAGGAGAACTTGTTCAATTCACAGATCAATCTACCACCAGCTCATTCGATTTAGTTAATGCATGGCTTTGGAGTTTTGGTGATGGCAACACTTCCACCAGCGCCACACCTTCAAATATTTTTTCATCCTCGGGTGATTTTACGGTCAATTTGCAAGTCGTAACAGACTCTGGTTGTACTGGTAATATAACTAAAACGATAGCAGTACATCCTAAGCCGATAGCAGATTACATCTACCCCAATTCAACTCCTATTTGTGCCGGAACCACTACATCACTTTTCGATAATAGTGTGGTTGTAATAACAGACACGATTTTACTGTGGGGTTGGTTAATAGATGGATCACAAACATTCTCAACCCCGAATGTGACTTATTCATTTGCTAATCAGGGAGACGTTCCCATTTCTTTGATTGTTATTACAAATAATGGATGTCGAGACACTTTAAGTAATACTATTGAAGTGTTTGCTCCTTTGGTTCCCGATTTTCAGTTTGACAATGTTTGTCTTGGCGACTCTGTATTGTTTGCAGATGCTACTCCATCTTACTCATTGGTTAGTTGGCAATGGGATTTTGACGATGGCAGTTTTTATAGTACACAACAAAACCCGAAGCATAAATACCAGGCATCGGGATTAAAGAATGTAAAAATGACTATTCAGAATGCAATCGGGTGCGTTAATGAAATAGTTAAGCAGGTGAATATTATTGAAAAACCGGTTGCAAGTTTCACAAGCCTGAATGTTTGTGAAGGAGTTCCATACTCTCCACAGGATAATTCAATTTCAATTAGTGAGCCAATTAATCAATGGAATTGGAGAATAGAAAACTCTAGTTATACAGGTCAACAACCACAACATATGTTTTCTGATACCGGAACTTATTCAATTAGGTTAGTAGTGACTACACAAAGCTCTTGCATAGATACAATAGAAAAAACAGTTTCTGTTCATAGTAATCCTGTTTCAGAATTTACATTTTCTCCTTTGTACGGAGAAGCTCCAATTGACATCCAATTTGATAATTTGAGTAGCAACTCTGCTTCATACCAATGGAGTTTTGGGGATGGTAGCCTCTCTACAGATTTTGAACCTAATTACTTATATGCTCAAAATGACACTTTCAGCATTACACTTGTGGCGACATCTGCCGATGGCTGCGTAGATTCATCGTCTCAGAAGTTCATAGCCATAAAAACTGATTTGGATATATCTGTTGACGATGTTTCTACAAGCCAGACAATTCAGTCTGATGGTTCAATTTTGATTTCAATAACTGTGAGGGCAAGTAATGTAGGAACGCGGATTGTATCTGATATAATATTTAAGGCTACGCTAGGAAGTGGTGGTGTTATTGAGGAAAATTGGAAAGGGAATTTGCAATCGGGCCAGGTAATGGATTACACATTTGTTGCAAAATTTGTGGTTGCTTCTATTAATGCACAAACCTATGCATGTGTAGAGGCTGTAAATGTAAATGCTGGTCAAGAGGAACTTCGGATTGACAATAATAGAGAGTGTAGTTCTTTAACAGGAACCATTCAATTGATTGGACCATCACCCAATCCTTCCTTCCAATATTCAATACTTGGAATTATTCTTCCTAAATCGGGAAGGGTAGAGGTTTCAATTACCGATATTTTAGGCCATTATGTAGTTAACCCTATAGACATTCAGTTGAATGTAGGAAGAAATGATTATGAAATTCCAATCAATCAACTCACAGCAGCCGAATATTTTATTCGTATAAAGTATCTTGATGACCAATTGGTACGGAAATTTATTGTTAGATAAAACGTCAGACTTGGTAGTGATAGCGTGGATATGTAGAAAAGTTGTAACAATCAATCAGTAGTGATATTTGGAGAACTATAATCTGCCATTATCTTTGTTGACATAAAATAATTACATAACCATCAAATTTTTTTCCATGAACAAAGGTGAACTCATCGACAAAATCGCTAAAGATGCGAAGGTAACTAAGGGTCAGGCAGGAGATGCGCTTGATTCATTTATTAACGCAGTTGCTTCAACCCTTTCAAAGGGTGGTAAAGTAACTTTGGTTGGCTTCGGAACATTTTCTGTTTCTAAGCGTGCAGCAAGAAAGGGCCGCAACCCAAGAACCGGAAAGGAGATAAATATCAAAGCAAAAAAAGTAGCTAAATTCAAAGCGGGAGCTGAACTTGCCAAGAAAGTAAACAAATAATATTGTTTAGCTCATATAAATAAACCCTGTGTTTCAAAAACACAGGGTTTATTATTTAGTTGAAATTGTGGTATGATTTTCTACTTTCGCAGGCAACAAAAAAAATCAATATGGGAAGAGGTGATAAAAGAACGGCTAAAGGAAAAAGATTTAAAGGATCTTATGGAAACAGTCGTCCACACAAAGTAAAGGTTACTACAGTTACTAAGTCAGCAGCTGCTAAGAAAGAAAAGACAGCTAAAGCAGATAAACCTGCAACAAAAAAGGCACCTGCTAAAAAGGCAGCAGCAAAAAAGAAAGCAGAGTAATTGAATTTTGGAGAATGGATAATAACCTCAGCGCTCATGCAATGTGGTTGTTATCCATTTCCTATGTACACATCTACCGCTCTGATTCCATCATTTTATTGTAGGTTTTGATGAAAATAGCTCCTAGGTTTTTGTGCGGGGGGATGTAATCTAAAAAGCGCTCATAGTTTTTAGGCATTGTTTTTACCTGTTCGTTCAATCTATCCCAAAGATTTTGCCATTGAACATCATTTCCACAGCGAATATCATCGGCCATTAACTTAAGCATAGGGTTGTTTACAAACATAGTTCCTATTTGTTTGGAAGAGATAATACTAATGTCCGCAGAACGTTCAATTATTCCGGAAATGCTATGATATCCTCCGCAAGAGCCTAGAACAAATATTTGTGTATTATCTTTTATTTTATCAATGGTTTTTGAAGCATAGTAACTATGGCCACGGTGAACCATTACATTGGGCTCATAATTGTTATCGGCAAACATTTTTTCAAGACGCTCTTGCCCATCATACTCGTTTTTGGGTTTGTTGGCATATATATTCACATTCATTCCTGAATCAGCTTTGATCATAATGTAATTTCCCGAATCAATAATATTCCAATTCGGGTCTGTAAATGTCTGTATGAAAGTAGAAAAAGAGGCATCTCCATCTTCGTCATCATAGAAGTAAATCATCCACCTGTTTGCAGAGTCAGCACCAAACAACCTGGTGTTTTGTATTCGGTCAAAGCTAGGCAATGCAAACTGTTTAGCTACAGAATTGAACCAATTGCCATTAGAAACGTTCCGGTCTACAAACAGACTGGATAACAAGCCATAAATGGCGGTGCCTTTATAATTCCTCTTGGTATTTAGGCGTATATACTCATACTTAATTGCTCCTCTTAGTATTTTTAACACCAAAGAGTCGGTAATGCTTCCAAATGCGTCAGCCACTTGCACAGCTTGTGATAGATCATTATACTCTTCCAGCCCACTAGCAAATTTTATCATCAGCATTTGTTGATGTAACGAGGTCATGCTTTGTAAAAAACTACTGAGTTTCCCAAAGCTTGCACTCATTTTAATAAAAGTGCGGAATCTATTGTCGCCTACTTGTTTCAAAAATTCATAGCCCGAAATAGGGCCAATCTTGATCATCATCCTTTTGAAGAGGCCATTAAAAGTAGAGGTGAAAATTTCCTCTTCGCTGTATACAATCATGGTGTAAAGTTCTTCAGCGGAAAAGTTCTCAATGCTGGCAAACCTTACCTCATCTTTTTCATTATGCAAATCATTTATTACCCGGATAAATTTTAAAGAATAAATCTCTAAATCAGCTTCCAGCGAGTAAACGCCCAATGGATTAGGCTTTACCCGAATTTTAAGCATTGTGCGCAGATATTTTTCAGGATTTGCACCAATAGCGTCTGCTTTTTCAAGGCTTAAATTACCCGATACAATTTCATCAATCAATGTAAAGGCATTTGACTTGCGACCGAACTTATCTTTGATAAGCAAGAGAAGTTTGATAACAGAATCGCTACTTCCCCGGAGAGCTTCATTAATAGAACCACCAGGATTGAAATATTTTTTAACCGTTACTGGGGCAATTTTTGATGCTTCCTCTAATACATGTAACGAGTATGCCTGTGATGCATAGTTATCGTAATTAGAAAAAACCAGATTAGGGTTATATCTGGCCGCGAAAATTAGAAAAGAGTCTATGCAATTTTCATTCTTAATGATAGGCAGCGTATTAAATGACTGAGTAATATTGGATGTGAGATAGGCGTAAAGTTTTCCCTGTTGAATGGCATTTAACTCACCCAAAATAAACCGGAAAGAGTTTTCCCAGCGCTTTACGTTGGTAAGATTTGAGATACCTACTTTCTTAAGCTGGTAGTAAACCGTTTCACGAATCGTTTTTCGTTTGGACTCCTCAAATTTTTTGCTGTCTGTTATTCGTTGTATAGAGTCTACCAGACCTAAATATACGCTGGTAGCATAGGCGCTTATTGCGGAATCTTCCAGATTTATTTTTCCATCAACGCTACCATCCAACAAGTCTATGCGTTCCTGATAATCATCTATATAGTAATCGGGTTTTTTAATATTGGTTGCGGTAGAGTCGCTTTTGGCTGAAACTTCTGCATAGACACATAAAGCAAGTAATAACATACAGCATTTACAAAGAGCCTTTCCCTTCAAGCCTTTTAGTTTTACCCAATAATTTCCGTTTTCAATCTTGGTCATACTCCCAGCGTTTTGTAATATGCTCTAATAAATATGGATTCCAGATTTTTATTAGGAGGAATATAATCACTGAAATGCTGATTATTGCCCAGTTTGTCGCGCATTTTATCCCAAAATTCATTCCATATAATATCCTTTCCGTTCCGGATACTTTCGTTGATCGATAGTAGCAGGACATCATTGACAGTTTTGGTGCCTACCTGTTTGGTTGAAATAATATGTGCTTCAGGGGCATTTTCAAGGGCGATGGAAATTTTATAAAAACCGCCACAGGAACCAACAAAAATTAGCTTGGCTGATGTTGGAATGCGTTCCAGTGTTGCTTCGGTGTGAAAGCTGTGCCCGCGATGTACGACCACAGATGGGCTTAATTTTTTTTCTTTTAGATAAGTTTGAATTGCATTAACACCATTTTCTTCAAACTCGGGTTTGTTGGCAAAAATTTCTACCTGCAAACCGCTTTGCGAATAAACACGAACAAAACTATTTCTGTCTTCCACCAACCAGCCGGGCTGATTCCTGTAGGTGTTCATGAAGTTTATAAAGGAACCACGTCCGTCATCATCATTGTAGAAATACATTTGCTCAATGCAAACATTGTTACTAAACAAAACTGATGATTGCAGAGAGCTGACAGGTGATATCTTAAACTGTTGCGAAACGGAGTAGTACCATTTTGACTCAGTTTGAGCATTACCCGAAATAATGCTGCTCAATACTCCGTAAAGCGAAATTCCAATTTGGTCTTTAGCTGCAACTACTCGCTCGTATTCATGCTTAATTGTATTATCAAGAATAGAGAGAAGGGGATTGTCAGAAATATTGGTGATGGCTTCCGCAATCAAGACAATACTGGATAGGTTATCCTGATCGTTTTCAAGGTTGGATACATAGGCGGTGAGTAACTGTTCTTTATTGTGAGCATTAAATGTTGACAAAAACTCTTGCAGCGTTCCGAAATTAGAGCATAGAGAAATGAAGTCTCTGAACTGATTATTATTTATGTTTTGAAGGAAAATATGTCCATCCCCATTGGGCAATTTCAGTATCAAGCGTTTGAATAATCCATTAAAACTAGAGGTAAAAACCTCATCTCTTCCGTAGAGCATGAGAAAATAAAGTTCTGCTGAGCCAAGTCCTTCTACAGCATAAAATGGCTGAGTGCCGCCCGAGGCAATTTTGTCATTTATCTCCCTAATAAAGCGCAAACTAAAATCGCGCATTTCGTGATCAATACTATACTTGCCTACATAGTTAGGCCGAGATATTATTTTCACCACAGCACTAAATAATCGGTTGGGGTCGCGGCTTAATTCAATAGCCTCTTTTA
This sequence comes from Chitinophagales bacterium, assembly GCA_046329535.1. Lineage (GTDB taxonomy): Bacteria > Bacteroidota > Bacteroidia > Chitinophagales > LD1 > Bog-950. The sequence continues at coordinate 342,067 of JAXLUN010000002.1, read as the reverse complement.
TCTGAATCCGTCCCGCAATTATATCGTCCAGCAATAAAAGAGCCTTACTGTTTGAGCCAATTTCCTGATTTATGGCTACAATTTTCTTCACTACCGGATCAGTCGAATAACTTAGTATATAATTGACGGGGTGCATTTGATTGTATAGATACCTTCTAACCGAAAGTGGGGCGTTGTTGGCGCATTTTTCCAGTACCAGCTTAGAGAAACGTTTATTTCTAAAAATTTCAATTTTCTTGAAAAGCTCATCGGGCTCTTGAGCGGCAGCATATAGTAATACCTCTTCCGCATAATCCTGATCAATATAAGATGCCATATTCTGGATGCTGGAAAAAATGTTTTTCTTTAAAGTGATGATTTGCTTTTGCTTTTCATCTAATGTAATTGAAACAGGCTGCACTAATACTTCCGACACGGGCGGCTGTACTACATCACTTTTAGCAACAGCTGGAGTGGGTGCGGTGTATAATTCTTTTTCTTTTTCGGGCTTTAACGCTATGGGGTCTTCGGTTTGATCTTCGGAAACCGGTTGCGGAGGACGGGCCTTTGTAATTTCATTTAAAGCCCGGTCTTCTGGTTCATTATCCGTTATCGGATTATCCTTCATAAATGTTCTGAAAGGAGGGAAAAGACTCTCTCGTTCCTCCATAGTTGCTAAAGCTAAAAGATAGTCCTTTCGGTCATCGTCAACTAAGCTTAAAAGCTCATCCAGCAGTTTATTCTTATCACAGTAAATTACCAACTGCTTTAATTTCTCTTTATCTAAAGAGGCTATGATTACACTGCTAATCGGTATGCCGGTAGATTTTTTTTGCAGTATGAGCATTAATTGCTGTAGTGTTTTAATGGTTGTTTCTTTATAGCCATAGCTAATCAGCACAAACATTTCTTCCGGGTTATATCGTTTAAAGGTTTCGTATTGGTAAGCACTGTTTAGCGATTCCTGGTTTATTTTTCGTAAAGCATCAATGCAGTATATATCCATATACCGATAAATGGAATACGTCACATTGGCTTCATATTTCATGGATAGGTCCACCAGAAGATGAAACATCTGGTCAGGATTGTTGCCCAGCGAATCAGCATCATGTATAGTTATTCGACCTTTAACAATTGGGTCTAGCAGAAGGTATGCCCTTGACTTAATGCCATACGCATTAAAAATGTCGTATGATTTTTTTACGTAGCTATTGTAACTTCTACTTAATATACTATTCACCGGATTATCATTTGTAAAATATCGTTTGCCGGATTCAGGGGCAAGTTTTACCGCTTTTTCGAGTAATCGTAGAGCAAATTTTCTGTCATCAAATTCTACAGCATAACGAAACACATCATCCGGATGATCATTTAGATAGTCTGATAAAAAATCCTCAGCAATGGTATCACTGGGGATTAGACGTGTTGCTTTAATCGAAAAAGAGGCATATCGTTTAATATTTCTTAGAAGCTCGTCTCTCTGGTCCCATTCAATCAATAAGGGGTAGTAGCTAAGAGCTGCCAGATAGGTGCCTGACTTCAAATAGCTTTCGGAGTAATAACGGTTAATGTTTTGAAGAAAAATTTGCAGTCTGGATAGGTACAAATTTCTGCGATCTCTCGGCAAGTCTTGTTGTTGAATGAAATTTGTGATGCTATCAACCAGATTAAACAGTCGTGCATCTGCGGCCTGATAATCGTTGGCTATTCTGCTTTTCTCAAAATTAATGCGCTGAATGATAGCTCTCCGCTCAATTTCGAATATGTCATTCTTGATAGAATCCGGCTCAATGGGCATCAAAGCATTCGCCCCTTGTACGCAAAGAGCTGCAAAAAAGATCAGCCATATTTTTTTCAGATTCTTCAATTACGTAGTCGCTTAACAGTTAAGGTTGTAACTGGTAAATATTATACGTAAACAGTTGAAAAAAGTGATTCCTTCATGAAAGTATTTCACACAACAAAAAGACTTGTCCTTTTTTGTGCAGAAACTTGTTAATCAAAGACAAAACACCAACCTGTATGAATCGGTCAAGGAAAGAAATGCTTGGCAAAGAATGGTTAAAGATGTATCTGGTAATTAAAGGTATCCCAAGTGGTATCTCCTGAATTTACTAAGCGTCAAATTTGTAACCAATTCCTTTAATGGTTTTAAAGTAATCATCTCCAATTTTTTCGCGTAGTTTTCGAATGTGCACATCTATGGTTCTGTCCCCCACTATAGTATCGGTTCCCCATACTTTACTTAGGATTTCTTCACGTTTAAACACTCTTCCTGGCTTAGATGCCAGCAGGTTTAACAGTTCAAACTCTTTTCTGGGAAGTGAGATCTCTTGTCCGGCCTTGATAATCAGATATCTTTCCCGGTCAATCTCAATATCTCCGATACTAATTTTAGTAGCCCCCTCATTGTTTTCAAGCCTGCGCAGTAGCGCCCTGATTCTACTGATGAACACCCTTGGTTTTATCGGTTTCGAAATATAGTCATCGGCACCCACCTCAAACCCTGCAATTTGTGAGTAGTCTTCATCCCGAGCTGTTAAAAAGGTGATAAGAGTATTCTTAAATTCAGGTAAAGATCTTAGCTCTCTGCATGTTTCTATACCGTCCATCTTGGGCATCATTAAGTCCAGGATAATTAAATGCGGATTTACTTTTTTAGCTACCTGAATACCCTCCAGTCCATCTTGTGCCGTATATACCCAAAACCCTTCTTTCTCTAGGTTATATTTCATAAAATCCAATACATCCGACTCATCATCAACAATTAATACTTTAATATCATTTAGTTCCATAATACTTTGTTTGTTGCAAAAATATACCCCATATGTTAAGGCAAAGTTACCAGCAAATTCATTTTGTGCTTCATTACGGCAAAGAATAATCTTTTCTGATGGTGGCACTAGTAATGAGTCTCAGAATTCTCAGTTATTCTGGAATATATTTCATACACATTTTGAAACAAAGCAACGGATATCTTGTTAGGTAAAACAAAAAATTACCTATGGCTTACTATATTTTCGAAAAAACGCAACGCCTGCCTATTGATATGGAAACTGCATGGCAATACTTCTCCTCTCCCGCTAATCTTAAAGATATAACACCGCCCTACATGAAAATGACTCAACTTTCGGGTTTCGAAAGCAAAATGTTTCCGGGTCAAATTATTACGTACAAAGTTAGTCCGGTTGCTGGCATACCAATTAACTGGATGACCGAGATTAAGCATGTAAGTAATCAGCATTATTTTATTGACGAGCAACGATTTGGGCCTTATGCACTCTGGCATCATTTACACACTTTTAAAGCCGTATCTGGAGGGATAGAAATGTCGGACATAGTAAACTATAAATTACCTTTAGGTTTTTTGGGCACAATTGCTCATACTCTGTTTGTTAAAAAGCAAATCCATCAAATATTCAACTACCGCTATCAAAGGTTGGAGAAAATTTTCGGAAAAATGTAACTGCCTAAAACGGCAAATCGTTTCCTACTTACGTTTCTTACATTAGATTTGCGGCTCAACTATGAGCGATTCAATAAAACACGAGTGCGGCATTGCACTTATACGCCTGCTCAAACCAATTGATTATTATGTAGAAAAGTATCGCACAATAGCATACGGCCTTAATAAGCTTTACCTCTTAATGGAAAAGCAGCATAATCGAGGTCAGGATGGTGCTGGTGCTGCAGTTATTAAACTTGACCCACACCCCGGAAGCCATTTTATTAATAGGGTAAGAAGTATTAATCAGCAACCCATTGTTGATGTTTTCAGTCAGATTTTTTCTACTTTTCCTAAAGACAGAAAACCATTAGATAACCCAATAGCTGAAGCTGATTGGTACAAGCGAAATAGTCCTTTTATAGGCGAATTGCTTTTAGGTCATCTTCGTTATGGAACTTATGGGAGAAATACAGACAGCTACTGCCACCCTTTTATTCGCGAGAACAACTGGATGACCCGTAATTTGGTGATAGCCGGGAATTTTAACATGACCAATGTAGATGACCAGTTTGATATGCTCATTACCCTGGGTCAACATCCACGTGAGAGAAGTGATACGATTACTGTAATGGAAAAAATCGGACATTTTTTGGATGATGAGGTGCAAAAGATCTTCGATAAGCATAAAGACCATGGTTACGGAAACAAGGAGATTACGGATTTCATTATTAAAGAATTAAGCGTTCGCAGAATTTTATCCAGATCTGCAAAAGATTTTGATGGAGGATATGCTATTGCTGGTATGTTTGGGCATGGTGATGCTTTTGTTTTGCGCGACCCCAATGGAATTAGGCCTGCTTATTATTACTACGATGACGAAGTGGTGGTGGTAGCCTCTGAAAGGCCGGCTATCCAAACTACATTTAACGTTCCATTTGACAAAATTCATGAGGTAAAACCAGGCCATGCCTTAGTTGTTAAAAAGGATGGCCGGGTAAAACATGATTTGGTTCGCGATCCGGGAGAAAAGAAATCATGCAGTTTTGAGCGAATTTATTTTAGCCGCGGTACAGATAAAGAGATTTACAGCGAGCGTAAAAAACTTGGAGAACTTTTGTCACAAAAGATTTTGCAAGCTATTAATTACGACTTTGAAAACACCGTATTTTCCTTTATCCCTAATACTGCAGAAGTAGCGTTTTATGGCTTAATGGAGGGTATGGAGAGCTACCTTAAAGGCTACAAAATTAAACGTATAACTGACGAAAAAAATATATCTGCTTCTGATTTAACTCGCCTACTTGCATTACATCCGCGTATTGAAAAAATTGCCGTTAAAGATGTTAAGGCAAGGACCTTTATTACAGATGATACCTCCAGAGATGAAATGGTGAGCCATGTCTATGATATTACATACGGCTCAATCAAAGAAGGAACAGATACATTGGTGGTCATGGATGACTCAATTGTTAGAGGAACTACTCTTCAAAAAAGTATTTTATCCATTCTAGATCGTCTAAATCCTAAGCGAATTATTATTGTTTCATCAGCACCACAAATCAGATATCCTGATTGCTATGGTATTGATATGAGCCGAATGTACGATTTTGTAGCGTTCCGGGCACTCGTGTCGCTAATTAAGGAAAACAATCAGGAACATAAATTGAAGGAGATTTATGATAAATGTAAAATAGATAATCTAAAGCCTGCATCAGAGGTGAAAAACCATGTAAAAGAGCTCTACGATTTATATACTCCTGAGGATATTTCCAGAAAAATTTCAGATATTGTAAGACCTAAACACATTTTTGCCGATGTGGAAGTTATATATCAAACCATTGAGGACTTACATATTGCTTGTCCGAATAATTTGGGAGATTGGTACTTTACCGGTAATTATCCAACTCCTGGCGGCAACAAAGTTGCCAATAAAGCATTTATGAATTACATGGATGGCATCAGCGAAAGAGCTTACTAAGAGTATTCTAAGTAACCATTGTTTTTGAGGCGCTATTTTTTTCTGTTGCATATTTCTTATTTTTTGATAACTTAGTGCTTTTAAACCCCTGATTATTCTTTTAATAGTTGGGTGGAGAGAGTTATATCTGTTATTAATAGACGTAAAAAAATGACTATGAAAGTATTTACAAAAATGTTTCTTTTAGCGGTGTTGGTTTCTAGCTTCATCACGCTATCTGCCCAGAAAAAAAACGCAAAAGAAGAGACAGAGAAGCCTGCCGGCAAGGTGGAGGAAAAGAAAATAAGAGACGGGCAAAACCAAACCGAATTCTTTAAGCCCGATATGGAGGCTCAGAATTATAATTTTTACGAGAGAAAGAAAATCTCTACTCCTCTACAACCTCGTTACGATACAGATTCTGCTGCTTATCAAAAAGATAAGCAAAAGACTAAACAGCAGCAAGCGTACATTAACCGGAAGTATTACTTCCCGGCAAAGCCTAAAGATGCTTGGGAGTTGGGTATTAATTTTGGCTCCGCATTCATAAGTGGTGATGTAAAACCATATGTTAATATTAAAGGCTTAATCCAAAATATAGGTGTTGGTATAACAGTAAGAAAAGCCTTGGGTTATGTATTTTCTATTCGAGGAGGATACAATTTCTACATGATGACTGGTAGAAACTGGGAGCCTGACCAAAATCTCAAGTTCAACAGGACTTTACATGGCTATTATGATTCTCGGGTTAATTATTGGAATAATCCGAGCCTTGATGCTGCCAATACCAAGAGTGCTCTAGCTATGAATAAGAAGTTCTTTTATAATTACAGGACATATGGCCATGAAGCTCATATCGAAGGTATAGCCAATCTGGGAAATCTTCGTTTTCATAAAGAAAGAAATATCGTAAACATCTATGCATTAGCCGGTGTAAGTGCATTGATGAGTACTAGCTATATGGATGCACTAAATGCTGATGGGAATGTGTATGATTTTTCAGAAGTAATGGCAATTTATTACAATTCAGGAAATGGATATGTAAATTCTAAAGTTAGTAACCAGAGAAAGGATGCATTAAAATTACTAAGTGGAATTTACGATGGCAAATATGAATCTCGAGCAGATAGAGAGTCAAATGTACCTGGTATTAAGGGATGGGCATTTATACCATCCATGACTGTGGGCGGAGGCATTCAGTTCCATGTTTCAAAATGGGTTACTATTGGACTGGAGGAAAGGGTGTTAATTACAGGAAGCGACTTATTAGATGGCTACAGATGGCAGCAGGACGAGTATGGTGGATTGACTCGCGATAACGATAACTTGTCTTATACATCTATCAATCTTAATATTCACCTTTTAACTAAAAAACGCACTGAACCTATGTATTGGTTGAATCCAATGGCTCACACCTACAAGAAGTTGAGTGATATGGATCCACAAGCTATTGCTGATGAAATGTTTAAAGATGATGATGGGGATGGGGTTCCTAATAAATTAGATAAGGAACCGAATACCAAGAAAGATTGTCCTGTTGATGTTAAGGGTGTAGCTTTGGATAGTGACAAGGATGGAATTATAGACTGTGATGATAAGGAGCCATATTCACCACCTAATTTCCCTATTGACTCTTTTGGAGTGGCAATTATTCCACCTAATCCATGCTGCGACACATCAGGTTTTGGATCTGGTTCTGGAATTGATGAAAGTTTATATGGACCGAACGCCCCTGACAGTATTATGGGACCTAACGGCAAGATGATTGCTAATCCATATAAAGGCCAAACTCCTCCAAGTAATTCAGGAAAGGGCAGAAGAGGAAATAGTGGATATGACTGTTCTAAAATTGAATTACCTGCAGTAGTATTCGATGATGATAAGTACTACTTGGATCCCCAGTATTACAGCAATCTGCACCAGATTGCAGAGAGAATGCAGATGTGTCCTGATATGAAGCTGGTTGTAACAGGATATGATGAATCTAAAAATGATCAGAAGTATAATGAGCAGCTTGCTTGGAACAGAGCTAATGCTGCGGTTGATTATCTGGTTGAGAAATATGGAATTTCTCGAGACAGATTTGTTATCAAATATCAGGGCGGTAAAAAAGCCGCTACCGGAACTCCTTACGAGAGAAAGATGAAGAATAAGGTAGAGTTCCGATACGCTAATGACGGAGAAGGTGGAGATAGTAATCCTCCTGCCCCACATCCCGGATTGAAAGCTGGATCAAATAAATAAGTTCTTATTCCAAACAAAAAAGCCACTCAATTTTGAGTGGCTTTTTTGTTTTAAGGAGAATCTCAAAGACTATGGTGCAAGTCGTTTTGTTTTCCAAATTTCATCTTCGTAATGATATACAATCCTATCGTGTAATCTACTAGCTCTTCCCTGCCAAAACTCAAAATAGTCTGGCTTTAAGATATAACCACCCCAATTTTCAGGACGTTGAATTTCGTTAGTAAGCTTCAATTTTTCTAGTTTATCTTCTAAATACTCTCTATTTGGTATTTCTTCACTTTGTTCAGAAACAATTGCACTTAATCTGCTTTCATAAGGTCTTTCAGAGAAATACTTTTCTGAAAGATGTGCTTCTGTTTTTATAAGCACACCTTCAATTCTGACTTGGCGTTCTAGTTTGTCCCAAAAAAACAGCAGACAGGCAGCATTGTTAACTGATATTTCTTTCCCTTTACGGCTATGGTAATTCGTATAGAAAACAAATCCGTTTTCATTAAACGCCTTAAGTAGTACAATTCTCGAAGATGGTCTTCCATCTATACTTGTGGTTGACAATGCCATGGCGTTAGGCTCGATAATGCCATCATCTGCTGCATCCTGAAGCCACCAGCTAAATTGTTCAAAAGGATCAGGGGCTATGTTTTTTTCCGTTAACTCATGACGCATGTAGTTACGTCTGTGGTGATGTAAATCTTTGTAAGATGACATACTCATTCATATTTAGAATGCGAAGCTAGGTAAATAAAAAACCTTCCGGCTTGATTTTGCTCAGAAGGTCTTATAAAAGGTGATAACTTGTAGTTATCTTACATCAATTCGAAATTCCTTTGAAGAGGTTACTTTACCTGCCGGGTAATTTTGTCCAGTAACAAAACTGGATGACCCTGCCTCAAAAGAAATTTTGAATCGAACAATATCGTAAGGGTCTAAAGAGTCTGGTATCAGATAAGAGCCTGTGTAGGTATATAAATTTACCCTCGGATTAACAGTGTCTAACTTTTGAAAAAACAAGGTATCGGGATATGTTGCTGCGTAACCAGTGGTGTTGGTTGAGTCAATATCATACATGCCTTTCACCCAGTTGATTGGTCGGTCTGTTGTAAATTTTATCTCTACTGGAATGATATCACTTGGGAATGCTCGTATAACAGAAGTATCTGGATGAATTAAGGAAATAGGCTCCAGTGGTTCTGACGGAGTATCTTTTTTACAACCGGTAATAACAGCTAAACAAGCAACTGATGTGAGAAGAATAACGGTAACAAGTTTTTTAATCATGGAAATTCGTTAAACGGCAAGTTTAAAAATATTTAATCATTAGGTTGGTAACAGTTTGAGCTAGCTTTCCATAAGGCTGCCAAAGTGGAGTAGCTATACTTCCGCTATGAAGCGCTTTTAATACAGCTCGCTCGTTGCTGAATTCTCTGAAACCAAAAACACCCATAGATTTTCCGATACCGGAATTATTCACTCCTCCAAATGGTAAATTGGGTTGGGTTATGTGCACCAGATTATCATTTATACATGTGCCCCCTGCAGTAGTGGTGTTAAGCCAAAACTCCTGTTTGCTTCCTTTTCCGGAGAAAATATATAGAGCCAATGGCTTTTCTTTGCTGTTGATTAAATTCAGAACATCCTCTTCCGATTTGTACGAAAGAATAGGTAGTAATGGTCCGAATATTTCTTCCTGCATTAGCTTGCAATCAAGTGATATGTTTGATAGTACAGTAGGTGAGATGAAGTTATCTCCTTCATCCATTTTAGCTCCAACTTCCACTTTTGCGCCCTTATTTATTGCATCCTCCAAAAGGTTTTTCAAACGGTTGAAGTGCCGATTGTTGATGATATGGCTTATATCTGGACTTTTCTGTGCATCTTCTCCAAAAACCTTGTTGATGTTGCTGGTAAGCTTAGAAAGAAACTCATCCTTTTTGCTCTCGTGAATTAAGATGTAGTCTGGTGCTATACATGTTTGACCACAGTTCAAAAATTTACCCCAGGTGATTTTCTTTACTGCAGCATCAATATTTGCCGTTTCATCAATTATTACAGGCGATTTTCCACCTAATTCCAAAGTGACGGAGGTAAGATGCTCGGCCGCAGCACGCATTACCACCTTCCCTACTGCAGGAGAACCTGTAAAGTGAATGTGGTCAAATTTTAATTTCAGCAATTCGGTAGAGATAGAATGATCACCTTCAATTACAGCAACTTCATTTTCAGGAAACACTTTGCCTAATACTTCCTTCACAATAGCTGATGTGTGTGGCGTGAACTCAGAAGGTTTAATCATAGCAGTACACCCTGCCGCAATAGCTGCTACTAAATGCTGAACCGGCATTTGGTAGGGATAGTTCCAGGGAGTTAATATCAGGGTTACTCCCTTGGGTTCATGAATAATTTTTGACGAGGAGCCTATAAAGAGCATTGGTGTGTCTACTTCCTGAGGAGACATCCAGTCGTCTAAATTGGCAATGGCATGTTTACATTCAGCAACAACATTGTAAACTTCGGCATATGATGTTTCTATTCTGGGCTTGCGTAAGTCTGCATAGGTGGCATTTTCAATTCGTTCGCGGTATTCAAGAGTTACATCTATCAGTTTTTTCAATTTGGCCTTGCGCTCTTTGGCTGAACATTTCTTTACGGCATGTCTGTTTTTTTGTTGAGCATCAAAAATTCTTAGAATTTCTTCCAGCTTGGTGTTAGGGCTGATAGGAATATTTTTAACGGAAGGAACTGCAGCAGTTTCCATGATAGTTGTTTTAAGGATGCTAAAAATAGAAATTATTTCTGCTTGTTGAAACAAGCATCGCTCAGATAATTATATTCGATCAATGGAAAATACGAACAGCGGACATTTACAAAAAACTCTCACTCCAATTATGTTGTGGGGGCTGGGTGTAGGGTATGTGATAAGTGGTATGTATTTCGGATGGAATATTGGGCTTGATAAAGGGGGGACCATAGGCTTGGGAATAGCTACAGTTTTTATTCTCATCATGTACATTACATTCTCTCTCTCTTATTCTGAGTTGGCCTGTGCTATTCCTAAAGCAGGGGGAGTTTTTGATTATGTAGGCAGGGCATTTGGTAAGGATATTGGCTTTGTAGCAGGCATGGCTCAGTGGATTGAGTTTGTATTTGCCCCACCTGCCATTGCGCTTGGAATAGGGGCGTATTTTCATATTTTGTTTCCCTCCATAGATGCATTGGTATTTGGTGTGATTGCCTACTTTATTTTCACAGGCATCAATATTCTCGGTGTTAAAATTTCAGCCACTTTTGAATTGATTATTACCATCATAGCAGTTGCTGAGCTTAGCCTATTTGCAGCGCTTACCTTACCTCATTTTCATTTTCAAAATTTACAGACCAATCCGTTTCCGCATGGCATTCCGGGTATTTTTGCAGCTATCCCTTTTGCTATCTGGTTTTTCTTGGGTATGGAAGGTTTGGCAAATGTGGCGGAAGAGACTATTAACCCGCAAAAAAATATCACTAAAGGATTTATGTATTCTATGCTTACGCTTGGTGTTTTAGCGGCTATGACTTTTTGTGCGGCTGTAGGTGTAGGAGGATGGGAAAAAGTAGTTTACGATAATGCGGGTGCTGTGTCAGATTCTCCCTTGCCAATGGCATTGGGCCAGATAACCGGTAATGGAGGTATTATGTATCATATGCTTGTTAGTGTGGGTTTGTTTGGCTTTGTTGCCTCGTTTAACGGATTGCTTTTGGCCGCTGGCAGATGTACTTATGAATTTGGTAAGGTGGGACAATTTCCTCGGATGTTAGGTGAAATTCACCCCCGATTTAACACCCCACACTGGGCACTGGTATTTAATATGGGCATCGGAATTTTGGCTCTTTTTACAGGCAGAACCGGAGACATAATTACGGTATCAGTTTTTGGGGCTATTTCCCTTTATATTTTTTCATGCTTCTCAATTTTACAGTTACGAAAAACTGAACCGGATATGGAGCGTCCTTTTCGGGTTCCCTTTTATCCTTTATTTCCGCTTATTGCCCTAGTAATTGCCACCGTTGCATTAATAGCTATGACTTATTATAATTTTACATTGGCACTGATTTATTTCGGTGTAATTCTTATTTCCTTTGTTATCTACAAACTAACCAGATAAGCATCATCCGCTGATTTATTTTAACTAAACTGCTCAGTTATGACCACCCTGCAAATTCTTGACTATGTAAAAAACCATTCTTCTCAAAAAGTGAAAGTTGCCGTAACCGATATAGACGGTGTACTGCGCGGCAAATACATGAGTGCTGAAAAGTTCTTATCAGTAGCCGACAGTGATTTCGGTTTTTGCGATGTGGTATTTGGCTGGGATGCTAACGATGTAGCTTATGATAACTGCGAATATACCGGGTGGCACACCGGCTATCCGGATGCTAAAGCAAGAATTGATTTAAGCACCTTTCGTAAAATACCATGGGAAAATGATGTGCCGTTCTTTCTTGGCGATTTTGTAAACCAGTCCAACGAAGCACTGCATGTTTGTCCACGGCAGCTATTGAAAAAAGTTATCATGCAGGCTGAAGAAGCGGGCTTTGCTCCATATTTCAGTCAAGAGTTTGAGTGGTTTAATTTTGAAGAAACTCCGCAAAGTCTACAAGAGAAAAATTTCTCTCGCCTTCAGCCCCTTACTCCAGGTATGTTCGGTTACTCTATCCTTCGCAGTACGTATCGAAATGACTTCTTCAATGCCTTATTTGAAGGGATGAAAAATTTCAACGTACCGCTGGAAGGTTTACATACTGAAACAGGGCCCGGTGTGTATGAAGCGGCCATTACATATAGCACCCCTTTGCTGGCTGCTGACCGGGCTGTATTATTTAAAACAGCTACCAAAGAAATAGCTTACAAACATGGCATTATGGCAACTTTTATGGCTAAGGTATCTGAAAACCTGCCGGGTTGCAGCGGACATGTGCATCAGAGTTTGTGGGATAAAACTTCATCTAAAAACCTTTTCCATGATACGGATGATAAACGTGCTATGAGCGAAATGATGAAGCATTACATTGCGGGACAACTTTATTGTTTGCCCGAAATACTACCTATGCTGGCTCCTACCGTAAACAGTTATAAGCGTTTGGTGGAAGGCGCCTGGGCTCCAACAACCATAACCTGGGCAGTAGATAACCGTACTGTAGCGTTGCGTGCATTGCCGGGTGGAAGCAAATCATCTCGTTTAGAAACCAGAGTAGTGGGTAGCGATTCAAATCCATATCTGGCCATGGCAGCCTGTTTGGCAGCAGGGCTTTATGGTATTGAGCGCAAATTACGTTTGCAAAAACCAACTGTAGGCAATGGTTATCGAGATTATAAATATGGTTCATTGCCGCGCAACTTGTTTGAAGCCACACAAGCTATGGATCAGTCAAAAGTAGCCCGTAAACTCTTTGGCAATGACTTTGTCAATCACTTTACCCAAACCCGTTACTGGGAGTGGAAACAGTTCAGCCGTTCGGTAACCGATTGGGAAACTAAGCGATACTTGGAAATAATCTAGTCGGGCTTCAAACTTATAGGCTGGTGTCAATACCCAATCCGAGATATTTCTATATTAGCGCTCCTAAAAAAATGAACCATGGATTTATCTGAAATTGTATCTATTACCGGAATGCCCGGACTATTTAAAGTTGCTGCTCGCAGAAATGACGGATTAATTGTAACTTCTTTGGCAGATGACAAAACACAGTTTGTATCTGGAAGAACTAACCTTTTTTCTACCCTTGATAATATAACCATCTATACAACTGATGAGCCGGTTTTGCTGAAAGAAGTTTTAGCAGCTATAAAAAAGCTGGAGGCCAAAACTCCGGTGCCGGATGTAAAAAATGATGCCGATTTAAAAGCCTGGATGGAAAAGGTTTTACCAACTTTTGATAAAGAGAAAGTGCATGTTAGTGACATGAAGAAGTTGGCCAAATGGTACACTATACTGAATGGCAAAAAACTTATTGAAGAATTGACTGCTGAAAAATCTACTACAGAGGCTACGGAAGCTACGGAAGATGTGGTGGAGAAAACAGACAAGAAGGAAGTTAAAAAGGAGAGTAAGCCCAAAGCTGTGAAAAGTGAAAAGTCGGCTAAGAGTATGAGCAAGCCGGCACCGGTTAAAAAGATAACCACGCCACGCAAAGCATCTTAATGAATAATATGAATTAAGCCAGAGCGGGTGGATGAGATTTATCTTACACACTCGCTCTTACTTTTTAAAAACTGTATCAATTAAAAAATGCAACAGACTATATCCATTCCTCAACGGAAAAAAAGAACTTTTGTGTCAGAAGATTTTGACTCTTCCAAATGGGAGCAAATAGAGCCTTATTGTTCCAGCTTGCTTAGCCGTGAAATCAATTCAGTAGAAGAATTAACCGGATGGTTGCTTGATTGGAGTGAATTTGAAGCGGTATTGGGTGAGCAGAGCCGTTGGGTTTATGTAAAAACAACGATAGACACCTCAGATGAAATAGCGAAAGCTGCTTTAATGAACCAGTATGCCAACATTTATCCTAAACTATCGGTACTGGAGAATGAGCTGAAAAAGAAGTTTATTACATGTCCCTATACAGAGCAGTTAAATCAGGACGCCTTTTTTACCACCATTCGCAGGGTGAAAAGCGCATTGGAAATATTCCGAGAAGAGAATATTCCCCTACAGAGTGAATTGCAAATGAAACAAAGTACCTTCGATGAGATTGCAGGTGCTCAGAGTATTCAGTATAAAGGCAATGAATTGACCATTCAGCAGGCGGGTGTTTTTTTGAAAAGCACTGACCGTGCTGAGCGTGAATCCGTTTATAAACTTATCAGTGAACGAAAATTTGCCGATGCCGAGAAGTTAGATTCCCTACTCTCTGAACTGATTCAGTTACGCCATAAAATTGCTTTGAATGCGGGGTACAAAAATTATCTCGAGTATCGCTTTGCCGAGCTGGGTCGTTTTGATTACACCCCGGAAGACTGTTTGAGGTTTCATGCTACTATGGAAGAGGTGATGATGCCTTTAGTGAACGAGATAAGTCGTGAACGTCAGGAGCAGTTGGGTTTAGATGTGTTGAGACCTTGGGATAGAGAGGTAGATGTTTCAGGCAAGCCGGCTTTAAAGCCTTGTAACAGCACCGAAGACCTGACGAATAAAACTATTGAGTGCTTTAATCGTCTCGATTCTTATTTCGGTGAACGGATTGCTATTATGAAAGAGATGAAATATCTCGATCTGGATTCCCGGATGAGTAAAAGTCCCGGAGGGTATAATATGACTATGCCCGAAATAGGCGTTCCTTTCATTTTTATGAATTCGGCCAATTCTGAAACAGATGTAATTACGATGGTGCATGAAGGCGGTCATGCTATTCATACTTTCCTTTCGCATCCTCTAGAATTTAATGCGTTTAAAGAAACCACCTCAGAAATAGCTGAAGTTGCCTCTATGGGTATGGAGTTGATGAGTATGGAGCATTGGGATGTTTTTTATCCGAATACAGACGATTTGAGCCGAGCTAGAAGAAATCATCTGAAATATATACTTAGCGTGCTGACAAAAACCTGTATGGGCGATAGTTTTCAGTTTTGGTTGTATCTCAATCCTAACCACACAGTTGAGGAGCGCAGAAACAAATGGGCAGAGTTACAAAGCAAATTTACTCCGGACAACGTGGATATTACCGGGTTGGAAAAATTCAGCAGTTCCTCATACCAAAGCATTCTACATTTCTTCATTGTTCCTTTCTATTATATTGAATATGCTTTTGCCGAGCTGGGGGCTTTAGCTGTATGGAAAAACTTTAAACAAAATCCGACTAAAGCGGTAGAAGATTATAAGAATGCGCTCAAGCTGGGTTACACTAAACCGATTCCCGTTTTTTATGAAACAGCCGGAGCGAAGTTCGATTTTAGTAAGCCTTATGTGTTAAGCCTCCTCTCATTTCTGAAACAGGAGTTAAATAAACTTTCATAAACAAGATATTGATGCAAACCAGCCTGCTTTTCAGATTACAGTTACTCGTTGTTTTATTGGTGAGCTCCGCGTTGGTTATCCAGGCTCAATGCGTAATTGATACTACCAATTTTCAGGTGGTTACTCCTCCATCGGAAGAGCTGCCTTGTATTGAAAGAAGTGTAACTTATTCTGCTACCTTACAATTTTTTACACCGCCTGCTATAGCGGGAGTAACGATAGATTCAATCAAAGTAACTTCCTTTAACGGCCTGCCTACCGGAATTCATACAGTTTGCACGCCAATTATATGTACTATGGCAGCTTTGCAGAGAGCCTGTATTAGCATTGAAGGAACAACCACCGATACTGCTGGTACCTACGTTATAGATTATGACGGCTTTGCTTACACCAGTCAGGGAACAGCCTCTTTCGATTATTTGAGAAATAACTTCGGACTTTTGCCAAACTACGAGTTGATAGTAATTAATCAGGGCGATGTATGTGCTAATAGTCCTATTTCTTCTGTTGGATATTCAAACGGTAAAGCTTCGGATTTTACTATTTATCCGAACCCCAGCACCGGAGTTTTCAATGTTCAGTTTAGTTATCAAAATGATCTTTTTGATGAGTTGGCTGTTCGCGATGTAACAGGTCGTTTGGCTTATTCAGAAACGCTTAATGCTGCGGGTCAGCTATTTACTATTATTGATTTATCCCGACATGCGAAAGGTATTTATCAGGTTCAGCTTAAATCTTCAACTGGTATCGTTTCCAAACTGATTGCAGTAGAATAAAAAACCCGGGCAAATTGCTCTGCTCCGGGTTGCCTGAAGATTCCTTCAATCTCGGGCAAAATTTTTATATCCAGATTAGTCCTGTTCCCACTTCCGGTCAACCGCGTTTTTAATTTTTGGAACCGTCTGCAGATAAGCCCACATCGATTTTACTTCCAGATCGGTTAATCCGTTATACGGCAGCATGGGTTCGCGCAGGGTTTTGCCTTCTTTGTTTTTTGAATTGCGTAGTGCATTACTGAAATCATCAAGAGTCCAGCTACCTAATCCGGTTTCTTCATCCATGGTAATGTTGGCGGTGAATCTTTCCTTCCCGTCTAGGGTAATCATTTTGTTACCACCCCCACAGAAACCCTCAGTTTTTTCGGGAAACTCCATGTTTAGAGTTTTGAAATCTTTAGAATGACACGGATAGCAATCATAGCGACCGGTTACCAGGTAATGTCCCATTTTAACTAAATCGTTCGTATCAGGGTGCGCAATTGGAGTAGCCGGGTAAGGTATTTTTTTGAAAGCCACCAAGCATAAAAACTTAGTTAGAAAGGAAGGCTTACTAGGCGTTTTAGCTATTTCCGATGCCTGAACAACCGGATGCTCTGAGCGCAGAAATGCGATAATGCTTTTCAGGTCGTACTCACTCATATGCGGAAACTTGGGCATATAAACTGGTAGGTATTGTCCATCTGGTTTACAACCGGTTCGGAGCAGATAGGCAATATCTGCATCGGACCAATTGCCAATACCAGTTACCTTACTTTGGGTAATGTTGGCTGAATGAATCTCACCAAAATCGGGAGGAAGCTCCTGTAATAAGCGTCCGGATAATTTACCATCGCTGCCTCGGTGGCAAACAATACACTGAACAGCTGCAATTTTTGCTCCGTTGGCTACCAGATCAGAGTCGGACATTACGTGTGGATAGTCAATCTTCTCGACCGCATACTTTGGAATACCCCTGACCTGAACAAAGGTGACAAAGCCTACGACCAGTACAATAGCTAAGATCAGCACGTACACTAAATAGCGCAGAATTGTTCTCATAATGTTTTGGTTTAGTTGAAGAAATAAAACCGCTGAAATGTGCAACTAATATACAAATACTTTTAACAAATAAAGATTTTTCATTTTCTGTTTTTCAAAGGCTCAATGCAGAGAAGAATTGGGTTGATTTTCTATTTACCCAATAGCGATTATATTCGCCACCTCAAAACTAAACCATACCACATGGCAACTACCGCAGACATTAAAAACGGACTTTGTATAGAGTTCAATAACGACATCTACCAGTTTGTAGAATTTCAACATGTAAAACCCGGAAAAGGAAACGCTTTTGTTCGTTGCCGTATGAAAGGCCTGAGAACCGGCAGAATGCTGGAACACACCTTTCCGGCCGGTCATGATATTACTACAGCCCGAGTAGTTCGCAGACCTTACCAGTTTTTGTATAAAGATGAAACCGGTTATAACTTTATGGACAATGAAACATTTGACCAGATAACTATTGACGGAAATACCATTGAAAACAATGACTTTTTGAAAGAGGGCGATGTTTGCGAAATAGTGGTACATGAAGAAAATAATCAGATTCTCGGATGTGAGTTGCCGCAGCATGTAGTTCTTGAAATTACCTACAGTGAACCTGCTGTAGCCGGCAATACAGCCACCAATGCACAAAAACCTGCTACTCTGGAAACCGGAGCAGTGGTATATGTACCGCTGTTTGTTAACCAGGGAGAAAAAATTAAGATTGATACCCGCAACCGTTCTTATGTGGAGCGAGTAAAAAGTAAATAGTAACTAAAGAAGTTATTGGTTTTTTGAAACTTGGAAACTCTGGCTACATTCGACATCCCGAATTCACACTTCGGGATTTTTTTATACCATAAAATATAAACCTATGGACCTGAAAAAAATACAGGAACTGATTAAACTGGTGAAGAAGAGTGACATTGGAGAGTTGCGCGTAAAAGAAGGCGACTTTGCCATTACCATTAAAAATAAAGGAGCTGAACAGCCTGTTTATACCTCACATGTTTCGGTACCGCAGCCTGCACCAGTAAAAAGTGTGGCGGTAGAACAGGAAGTAGCTACCAAGCAGACACCGGTTGCCACTACAACGGTGTCGGATAACACTATTACTTTCCGGGCCCCGATGGTAGGAACTTTCTATCGCAAGCCGGGCGCTGATAAAGACCCTTATGTAAAAGTTGGCGATATAATTAAGGGCGGTGATGTGCTTTGTATTATCGAAGCCATGAAGTTGTTTAATGAAATTGAGTTTGATGGTGGCGAAGGAAGAGTAGTAAAAATTCTGGCCGAAGATTCATCACCGGTAGAATACGACCAACCTTTATTTTTAATAGAGAAAGTATAGAACATCAGCATACCTCTAAACTATGTTCAAGAAAATACTGATTGCTAATCGCGGTGAAATTGCGCTGCGCATTATAAGAACCTGTAAGGAGATGGGTATTAAAACGGTTGCGGTTTATTCCACAGCCGACCGGGAT
Organism: Chitinophagales bacterium; assembly: GCA_046329535.1. Lineage (GTDB taxonomy): Bacteria > Bacteroidota > Bacteroidia > Chitinophagales > LD1 > Bog-950. The sequence continues at coordinate 323,162 of JAXLUN010000002.1, read as the reverse complement.
AGTCTGCACGTACGGTTTGCCGATGAGGCTATTTGTATTGGTGCTCCTCGAAGTAAAGACTCTTACCTGAATATGCAGGCTATTATGGCCGTAGCTGAACTGACTAATGCCGATGCTATTCATCCGGGCTATGGCTTTTTGGCAGAGAATGCGGAGTTTGCAGAATTGTGCGGTAAGTACAACATCAAGTTTATTGGGCCTACACCATCGCAGATGCGGGCTATGGGCGATAAAGTTACCGCCAAGGAAACAATGATTAAAGCCGGAGTACCCTGTATACCCGGCAGTGAAGGACTCATCAGTTCGGTTGAAGAGGCCTTGAAAATTGCGCGAAAGATTGGTTACCCGGTTATATTAAAAGCAACAGCCGGAGGCGGAGGAAAGGGAATGCGCATTGTACATGAAGATGCCGGTTTGGAGAAAGCATACAACATGGCTCGTACCGAGGCGGGAGCCAGTTTTGGTAACGATGCTGTATATCTGGAAAAGTTTATTGAAGAACCTCACCATATCGAAATACAGGTAGCGGGCGACCAGTTTGGAACGGCTACTCACCTGAGCGAAAGAGATTGCTCGGTTCAGCGCAGACATCAAAAGCTGGTAGAAGAAGCTCCTTCTCCATTTATTGATGAAACACTTCGCAGAAAAATGGGTGATGCAGCCGTGAAGGCGGTAGAAGCCATTGCTTATGAAGGGGTGGGAACCATCGAGTTTCTGGTAGATAAACACCGCAACTTCTATTTCATGGAAATGAATACCCGTATTCAGGTGGAACATCCGGTAACAGAAGAGGTGATGGATTTTGATTTGATTAAGGAGCAGATACTGATAGCAGCTGGTACACCTATTTCGGGCACTTTATATTTTCCCGGAAATATGCATGCCATTGAATGTCGGGTAAATGCCGAAGACCCATTGAATGGTTTTGCTCCAAGCCCCGGAAAAATTACTGCTTTGCATACGCCTAAGGGTTATGGCGTTCGGGTAGATACGCATATTTATGCAGGGTATACGGTGCCACCGTTTTATGACTCTCTTTTAGCCAAGGTTATTTGCCGCGCTAAAACCCGTGAGGAGTGTATTGTAAAAATGAAGCGCGCACTGGAAGAATTCATTATTGAAGGTGTAAAGACCACCATTCCTTTTCATATTGCTTTAATGGATAACGAAGATTTCCGCTCCGGAAATTTCGATACCGGTTTGTTAGAGCGGTTCGATTATGTATCGGCTATCAAGGATTTGAGCTCACACTAAAATCAAACCAGTTTTTCATCAGTTGCAGGCCGTGAGGGGTTAATACCGACTCGGGATGAAACTGAACTCCCGCAATTTTTAAAGTAGGATGAGTAATGGCCATTACTTCGTTTTGTAAGGTAGTAGCGGTAACTCGCAATATAGTTTCTTCTACCCCCTGCAGTACCAGCGAATGGTAGCGCATCACCTCAAACTCGTCTGGTAAGTGATTAAAAAGATAGCTGTGGTTGTGTCGAATCAACGATGTTTTACCATGCATGGGACGAATGGCTTGCACCAGCTGAGCGCCAAAGAATTCGCCAAGGGCCTGATGGCCGAGACAGATACCTAAAATAGGTTTGGCGGTATGAAACCGCTCTATAAACTTCATGGTGATACCGGCCTGTGCAGGTGTTTTGGGTCCGGGAGAAATGACGGCCGATGAAAAATCTATTTCCGCAATTTCTTCCACCGTCATTTCATCATGGCGAACTACCTTACAGGTCTGCCCTAATTGCAAAATGTAATCGCGCAGGTTGTAGGTAAACGAGTCGTAATTATCGAGCAGCAGTACCACAGTAGTTAACGGATTGTGCGCGTATTAAATAAGGCTGTCAAATTTTTCGAAGGTATCGCGAAACATAGGCACTATGTTGCCCGATACTTCCATAACCTTAGGCGCCAGGTTAGAGATGTAAGGATAAACGTGCGAAGTGTTTTTTTGATCGGCCGGAAAAATATCGAGCCTGTTTAAAAACCAGATAAACACACACAACACATAAAGCCCCACCAGCGAGTGCAGTATGCCGCCAAAAATCTGGTTAAACAAATTCATGCTAAACGACTTGAGAATTTGCTCGAGCCCCCAGGCAATTAATTTCATTAGTCCCACCACCAATGCCAGCACCAATATGAAGGCAATTACCGCCAGGGTTTTAGGCTCAAGATGCGCAAAGCCATGCAGCAGGCTTACCATTTTATACGAAAACTTTAAAGCCGCCACCAAGCCCAAAAACCAACCCAGTATAGAAAACACCGAATAGATAATTCCGTTTTTATACCCCTGATAAAAACCTACGCCAACAAATACCAAAAACAGAATATCGAAAACCATACGCGTGTATTTTTATGTTACTAAGCCAGTAAACTCTTAACGGTGTCGGCTACCAGTTTATTATCGGCTTTGCCGGCTAATTGTTTGCTTACTATGCCCATTACCTTGCCCATTTCTTTTTGCGAGGTAGCCCCGGTGGCGGCAATGGCCTGCTTTACTACTTCGGCTACTTCTTCGGCACTCATCATGGCCGGCAGGTATTTTTCAATGACCGATACTTCTTCCTGTTCTTTTTGAATAAGGTCGGGGCGGTTGGCTTTTTCAAACTCGGCAATAGAGTCTCTGCGCTGCTTTACCAGTTTCTGCAGCATCTGCACTTCCTTTTCGGGCGAGATAGTGCCATCGGAACCTTTTTCGGTTTTGGCAAGAAGGATAGCGCTTTTAATGGCGCGAATGCCTCTTAATCCAATTTCGTCTTTAGCCAACATAGCGGTTTTCAGGTCGGCATTTATTTTTTCTTCTAAGCTCATAGCATGTTTTTAGTGCGGCAAAAGTAAAAATATAAGCGACCGAAATTATCGAAACCTGTTTTATAAAATTCTCTTCTTTGCAAACATGTCACTCCACATCGCATCACTCAACAGCGGCAGCAATGGCAACTGCTACTATGTAGGCAACGGCACCGAGGCCGTGCTGATAGATGCAGGCATCAGTTGCCGCGAAACCGAAAGGCGTATGGATAAGCTGGGGCTGAGTATGGGGCAGGTGAAGGCCATTTTTATTTCGCATGAGCATGCGGACCATATTATGGGTTTGCCGGTGCTGGCTAAAAAATATTCGTTGCCGGTTTATATCAGCCATGCTACGTTGCGCAACAGCCGGATGGTTTTGCCAACCTCACTGGTTCATCCGTTGAGCAGCGCATCGGTCAGCATTGGAGGCTTGCGTGTTACGGCTTTTGAAAAACTACACGATGCAGCTGACCCTTATAGTTTTATAGTAGAAGGCAATGGCCTCCGCGTAGGTGTGCTGACCGATATAGGCAAAGTATGCAAACAGGTGATTCATTATTTCCGGCAATGCCATGCGGTTTTTCTGGAAAGCAATTATGATGAACAGATGTTGCGCGAGGGTGGCTATCCGCTGCGCCTGCAAAAGCGCATTAGTGGCGGTAAGGGGCATTTGTCGAACGAAGAGGCTCTGCAATTGTTTGTGGGTCACCGGGCTCCGTATTTGAGTCACCTGCTTTTATCGCACCTTTCGCAGCAGAATAATCATCCTGATTTGGCGCTTGATTTGTTCAGCCCCTTTGCCGGTGAACTGACTATTGCCGTGGCTTCGCGCCATGAGGAAAGTGCGGTTTATCATATTCAGCCGAACGAAGAGAATTCTTCTGCGCATAAAAATCTGGTGCCTTTTCATACCGTTCAGTTTTCACTGTTTGGTTAAGGGCTGTGGTTAATCATCTTTTACAATTCTCAAAATTTCTCACATTCGCCTCATGCAAAAAAATATCACCATTGTAGGCGCGGGTTTGGTAGGTTCCATTCTGGCCTGTTACCTAAGCAAACGAGGACATCATGTAAACGTATATGAACGCAGACCCGATATGCGCAAGGCCGGTTATATAGGCGGGCGCTCTATTAATCTGGCGCTGAGCTACCGGGGCTGGAAGGCCCTGAAACGTATCGGGCTGGATGTGCCCGTTACCAAAATGGTAATACCGATGAACGGTCGCATGATTCACGACCTGCAAGGCAATACACAGTTGACTCCTTATGGGAAAGAAGGTCAGGCCATTTTTTCGGTTAGCCGGGGCGACCTGAACCGACTGATGGTAGAAGAAGCGGAGAAATTTCCGGATGTGCATTTTCATTTCGACCATCGCTGTAAAGAGATTGACCTGAAGAAAAACCGTTTGGTTTTTGAAAAGCCCGATGGCGAACTGGTCACCGTAGAAAACACCGATTATATTTTTGGTGCCGATGGCGCTTTCAGCGAAGTGCGTTATGAAATGCAGCGCACTCCCGACTTTAATCTGCAACAGCAATACGAGCCTTATTGCTATAAGGAGTTACACATTCCTCCGGGTAAAGACGGTGCGCATTTAATGGAAAAACATGCGCTGCACATTTGGCCGCGTGGCAATTTTATGATGATTGCCCTGCCGAATCTGGATGGTAGTTTTACGGTTACGCTGTTTGCGCCTAAAGAAGGAGAGAACTCGTTTGGCTCTTTGAAAACAGATAAAGACATTGAAACATTCTTCAACACCCAGTTTGCCGATGCGGTGAAACTGATGCCTGATTTGGTAAAGACCTATCATGAAAATCCTACCTCATCTTTGGTTACCATTCGTTGTTTTCCGTGGGTGTATAACAAGGCGGCCTTGATTGGCGATGCTGCTCATGCCATTGTTCCTTTTTACGGTCAGGGTATGATATGCGGTTTTGAAGATGTGAAGGAGCTGGACGAAATTCTGGATGCCACCAACGAAGACTGGCCGCTGGCTTTAGATAAATATCAGCATCAGCGCAAACCGAATGGCGATGCTATTCTGGATTTGGCGCTGCACAACTATATTGAAATGCGCGACCTGAGCGGCCGAAAAGATTTTCAGCTGCGCACGCAGATAGAAAAGAAGATTGCCGAAAAACTATCGCCCCGATTTATGACACATTACAGCATGGTAGTGTTCAGCGACCTGAGTTACAACGAAGCCAAACTGCGTGGTGAAAAGCAAAACGAGCTACTGGATATAATCATGGCCCTGCCCGATATTGAACAGCGTTGGGACAGTGATGAGATAATTCAGCTGGCCGAGGAATGGGTAAAGGCTAACCCGGCCTGAACTTTTCTATCTTTATCTGCGTCTTACTTATAAATATGTCTATGCGTTTGGTTCCGGCATTTCTGTTGTTGTTTATCTGCACCCAACTGTTTGCTCAGTTTGAAGAAGAGGTGAACCCGGTGGCCAGCGAGTTTATCGTGATGCTGAAACCGGAACACCACATCACTTCGCTGTTGCAGGAAATGCCTGCGGTAGCTGTAAAGGAATGCCTCTCGGAGCGGATGAAGATTTATCTGCTGAAAAAAAACGAGACCACTACCGATGAAGCCCTGCTCTATGCACTAAAGAACAATGCGCACGTGAAGCTGGCACAGTTCAATCATCAGTTTGCCGAGCGCACCGTTACCCCTAACGACCCTAACTTTAATCAGCAGTGGAATATGCTGAACACCGGGCAGAGCAGCGGTTACCCCGGTGCCGATATTGAAGCCACCGAAGCCTGGCAACTTAATACCGGTAACCTGACAGCCGATGGCGATACCATTGTAATTGCCGTGATTGATGGTAAGGTAGATTTGCTACACGAAGACATTAATTTTTTTACCAACTACAGCGAGGTGCCCGGCAATGGTATTGATGATGATAACAATGGATACATTGATGATGTAAACGGCTGGAATGCCTATTTAAACACGGGCGATGTATCGGGCATATATGACCATAGTATGCACATAGCCGGTATTGCCGCAGCCAAAGGCAACAACGGATTAGGGGTTGCCGGAGTATGCTGGGGTGCTAAAATATTGCCGGTTGTATATGGCTCTACCATTGAAAGCAACGTGGTTAAAGCCTACGACTATGTGCGCGAAATGCGTTTGTTGTACGCCAACACCTTTGGTACCAAAGGCGCCTTTATTGTTTCTACCAATTCATCGTTTGGGGTAAACAATGGTTTGGCGGGGAATTACCCTATTTGGTGTGCTATGTATGACAGTATGGGCGCTGCCGGTATTTTAAGTGCCGGTGCCACTGCCAATACCAACACCAATGTTGACCTCATGCACGATATACCCACCGAGTGCCCCAGCAATTATCTGATTACTGTTACCAATACCACCCGCAACGATGTGAAAAATGTAGGAGCAGCTTATGGCAAAACCACCATTGATTTAGGCGCCCCCGGCACACAGGTTTTTTCTTCGTACCACGGCAACCAGTATAATACTATGACGGGCACTTCTATGTCTACCCCTCATGTAGCCGGTGTCATAGCGGCCATGTATGCCGCTGCCTGCAAAGGGCTGATAGATGCCTGCCATGAACATCCGGACTCTGTTGCTCTTTTGGTCAAGGATTATCTGCTCGATGCTTCGGAATGGAATTCTTCCTTAAATAATATTACCACCACCAACGGACGCTTAAATATGTATCGGGCTATTCAGAATTTGAAACGATACAATTGTGATTCATGCGGATTTGATTTGCAGATAGAGAAGTCGGATATTACCTGTTCCGATGCGGCTGACGGTGTGCTGTGGACACTGCTCAATCCCGGTCCGGTGAATGACTATAATATTGTATGGTCGAATAGTATCACCGGATATCAGTGCACGGCTTTAGCTTCGGGCTTCTATATGGTTTCGGTAACCGATACCAACGGCTGTTCCAGAACTTATACCGAAGAACTGCACACCCCCGATAGCATTCAGATTCTTTCGGTAAATACAGTTCCGGCCGATGGGGGCAACAACGGCAACATTACTATTAATGCCGCAGCCGGAAACGAGCAGTTGCTGTATTCCATTGATGGTATCAGCTATCAATCGGGTTACATTTTTACCATTCTCACCAATGGGAGCTATACCGTGTATGTGAAAAATATCTCGGGCTGCGTAGTTCAGCAAACCGTTGTAATAAGCGGAACTGAAGAAGTGGCGGACGATAAACTGAACCTAAGTCTTTCGCCCAATCCCGCATCTAACGAGCTGAACTTATCGGTAAATGCCAGCCGTAACGCTATCCTCCCGCTTCGCATTTCAGATATGCTGGGGCATATCCTGCTGCAAACCATACAACCCTTTAACAGCGGCCTCTCTTCTACTTCGCTCGACATCAGCACCCTGCCCAATGGCATCTATCTGCTGCACCTGGCCGATATGTCGCAAAGGTTTGTGGTGGTTAAGTAGCTTCTTCCTTCTCTAAGGAATTTAGGTGACTCCTTTTCTATATTCGCCTCATGCAAAAAAGATGGGTGATAAAACAGGCCGATGAAGAGAAGGTGAATGCTCTGCAACAGGAGTTGAAGGTGCATCCGGTGCTGTGCCGGCTGTTGGTGCAGCGGGGTATTGAAACGTATGAAGAGGCGAAGAAATTTTTTCGCCCCGACCTCAGCGAACTGCACGACCCATTTTTGATGAGGGATATGGACCGAGCCATTAACCGGATCAGCGAGGCTATTGCCCGCCAAGAAAAAATGCTGATTTATGGCGATTACGATGTAGACGGCACTACGGCTGTGGCTACGGTGTTTTCGTTTTTCAAAGAGTTTTATCCGTACTTAGATTACTATGTGCCTAACCGCTATTTAGAAGGGTATGGCATTTCTACTAAAGGCATTGACTTTGCGGCCGATAATAACTTCTCGCTCATCATCGCGCTTGACTGCGGTATCAAGAGCAACGATAAAGTGGATTATGCCCAATCGAAAAACATAGACTTCATCATCTGCGACCACCACAATCCGGGCGAGGAAATTCCGAAGGCGGTAGCCGTGCTGGACCCCAAAAGAAGTGACTGTAATTATCCGTACAAAGAGCTGAGTGGTTGCGGTATTGGTTTTAAACTGATACAGGCTTTTTGTTTGCAACACGGTATGGATTTGCAGGCTTGTTATCAGTACCTAGACCTGGTGTGCACCAGCATTGGTGCCGATATTGTACCGATTACCGGAGAGAATCGCATACTGGCTTTTTACGGGCTTAAAAAAGTGAATGAAAACCCTGTGACGGGTTTGCGGAAACTGATAGAACTATCGGGCGTAACCAAGGAACTGGATATTACCGATGTGGTGTTTATTCTGGCTCCGCGCATCAATGCTGCCGGCCGGATGGATGATGCGAAACATGCCGTGAAACTGCTGATAGCCGATAATATTGATTATGATACCGAAACCCATGCTATTCAGTTAAACAAATTCAATACCGACCGCAAATCGCTGGATAGAGATATTACTTTGCAGGCCTTAGATATTATTTCGAAAGATGAAAAGCTGGTGAACCGCAAATCGACCGTTTTATATCACAGCGATTGGCATAAAGGCGTGATAGGTATTGTTGCCTCACGCTTAACCGATACGTATTATCGCCCTACCATTATTCTGGCCGAGGCCGATGGCAAACTTTCGGGAAGCGCCCGCTCGGTGAAAGGGTTCGATTTGTATGAAGCTATTTATGAATGCCGAGAACATTTGATTCAGTTTGGGGGGCATAAGTTCGCGGCTGGTATGACCTTACTTAAAGAAAACTTTGAAGCTTTTTCGAAAAAGTTTGAAGCCGTGGTGAGCGAACGCATTACCGAAGCACAACTAACCCCCGAACTGGAGATTGATGCGGAGATAGAATTGGATGATATTACCCCGAAATTCTACAGTATTATTCAGCAGATGGCGCCCTTCGGCCCCGATAACATGAAACCCGTTTTTGTAACCCGCTCGGTAAAAGACAATGGCTGGAGTAAAGTTGTGAAAGAGGAGCACATCAAATTTTCGGTCAAGAAAAATACCGGCAATGTGGTGGATGGAATAGGCTTTGGACTGGCCATTAAGTTTAATCTGGTAAAAAGCGGAGCCTTTGATATAGCCTACACTATTGATGAAAATGAATGGAATGGCAATGTACGTTTACAAATGATAGTGAAGGATATTGAATAAGGAGAGACTACTCCAGCGGTATACCGTTAGTTGCCGGATTTTGGGGCAGGTAATAAACCGGTACGGAATCGCCTACAGCAACAGTTGATTTAATCTTTTTAGTAGCTGAATACTCTTGCCCGTTTACGGAGAACTTCACAAATATTTCGTGCTTGCTGCTGTTGTTGTTGCTGACACTATCTACCGGCACCAAGATACGTCTGCCCTCGCTGTTCAACTTATCCATTTTACGGTACTCCAATAAATTGCCCAGCGTAGAAATGGCAGCAAAGACTATACATAAGCCAAATACTATCCAAAAACCTTTGCTGGATTTTTTTTTCTCTTCCATGTCTGTATTATAAACCAAACCCTAAACGCTTGCTGAGCTCGGGCGAAAGTTTAGGTAGCTTGTTTCTTTCAATCATGAACGTGGTCAGTTCTGCAAACTCTTTAAAAATGTAGTGACTGTTCAGTGCCCCCTGCAAATAATCTTTACCAGTACTGCCTCCGGTACCGGTGCGCGTGCCAATCATGCGGTGCACCATATTGATATGTCTGAACCGCCAGGCTGATAAGGTGTTATCAATCTCTAGCAGATTATTGATAAACTGGAAAGGCATTTGCAATAACGGATAATCGCGATACATCAAAATGAACAAGGCCGCCCGTCTTGCTTTAGGTGATAAACTCCACTCGGCTTTTTTATCGGTACTCAAAAACAAATCTTCAAACCGCGCGTAGTTTGTTTTTTCCGCATCCACTAAACTGGTGGAGTAGGCGGCTGAAAATTGTTTCCAGAAAGGCTGCTCATTACCTGTAGCAGCATCTCCGTTCCAGTACTCGGGCTTATCGAAAAACGGCATGCGCTCCAGCCAGTCATTGACTAAATCAATCAGCGGCTTGGTTTTTTCTACGTCTTCAATAATCTTTTTATCCTCGGGTTTTAGCTGGCTGGTATAGTATTCCTTACCATGTCTGTTTTGCATACGCAGACCTAAATGTGCTTCCAGCAGTTTGAACTGAATGCTCTGAAAACCGGAGGCTGGACGCAGTCTGTTTCTGAAGTCAAGAAAATCAAGCGAAGTCATGGTTTCCAGAATGTCTACCTTCTGCACCAGAATATCAAGAATAGTAACCACACGGCTGAGACGGTGATTGACCGTAAACAAATCGGGCGAATTATCACTGATATTCGGCTGTGACATAATTTTCATGACAGAGCCTACTTCAAAAAGAATCTGCTTAAACCAAAGTTCGTAGCTTTGATGAATGATGATGAAGAGCATTTCATCATGTGCATGGTCGTTGGCTTTGTCGCTCTCCAATTCCTGGGCGCCTAATATCTTATCGAGCTGCAGATACTCGCTGTAGTAAACTCCGTCTTTCATACCTGTTTTTTGTGGCGTAATTATAAGAATACCCGATATGGTTTCATCATGATTTTTATTAGCCCTATGGCAAGGATATAAATAAAAAAGATGGTTCATCTATTTGAGAACCACCTTCAAAATATTTTGGCAAGTTTAATCTTTTACAAATCGCTTAACGGACATCTTGCGATTGGAAAAACTACGGATGATATACACCCCTTTTGCCAAGGAAGATACGGAGATATCTATTGAATCATGGCTTGGGTTATCTTCCCAAACCTGACGTCCTAGCGCATCAGTAATTTCAAGATGGTCTATGTTTTCTCCCTGTTCTACCGATATATTCAACCATTCATGAGCAGGATTGGGTGATATCTTTAACTCACGGCTAGTTTTTGTAAGCACAGGAACAGTTGTTTCGTTATAGTCCAGATAGCCTATGTGATTGAGTGTATCACTAAAGGCATTTACAATAAACTCCCCACCAAAGTAGATGGTGTTTTGTGTAAATACTACTTCGTTCAGGGCATTGTCAGTAGTGAGCATTGGAGTGTAAACATTGTAAACCACAGTATCAATAACCTGTTGCTGAAAACTCATCAGGTTATTACCCCAAGTAAGCCCCGATGCACATTGAAAATCGCCCGCACAGAGCAAAGCATTACCAACAGAAACAATTTTCCTGATAGAGTTGCCCCCCAAGCCGTCCATCATACCCGTTGAAGTTGTAATTACTTTTACCCAATTACCATTGTCAAATTTTGCCAGGGCGCAGGTATCATTTCCCTCAACCATATCGCAGGCAGCAAACAGGTTTCCGTTATGTACTTCAAAATCATTTACAGGTGTAACGGTGCCCATGCCAACGATGCCCATATAGGTGCCATCATAAGAAGCCACATGTTTTCGAAGTGCACCGGTTGCCAGTTCAAAATTACCTCCAATAATCAATTCATTGTTCCATACCTCGAGTGTTCTAACACCTTCGCCATACAGAAACCCTGTACTGATATCTACCCAGGCTGTATCATTCCATTTAGAAACAAATCCGGTAAATTTTCCTCCGGCATACAGCTCGTTGTTGTAGATTTTCAATGAATAAACGGTACTGTCCAGCGAGCCTATAGTTTGCCATTGTCCGGAACCTATATCATACATCGCCACATGATTTACTGCTACATTACCGGCCATTGTAAAAGTTCCGCCAGCATACAGTTTGTTGTTATGCAGCAGTAGTGTATGAACCACGCCATTGAGCCCGCTTGTTAAAGGAATCCAATCATAACCGGCAATTCCATTGACCCAGGCAGCAATGTTGTTACAGAGGTTTCCGCTGATGCTACCAGAAAAATTACCCGCAGCATAAACTATTTGCGATGTATTATCAATTACTATAGAGTTAACCGGTCCGTTAAGGCCTTTATCCAAATCTTTCGCATCAAAGCTTGGCGGATATCCGGGTTGTATCCAGGCTAGTTCGTCTATAGTAAACCCGTTATTCTCAGCCCACTCCTTAACACCGGAAGTTTTTATCTGATATACGTAGGCAAACTTTTCGTTCGCATCAATTGTTTGCGCCAAGGCATCCTGACCGCTCTGCATCATCAGATAGCCCACTGCACAATGTGTACCGTTTCTATCAATAAATACCGGATTTTTATAGGGGAGGTAATCATTAACCGGATATACACCAGCTTTCCAGTATCCGTTCAGTTCACTCAGTAAGTTATTTCTGTTTTGTATTTGAAGGGGTGTAAGATGTTTTGTATCACGAGCTCGTAAAGTCTTTTCAACTAACATTAAATGGATTGAAATCCATTGATTAAAGGATTGGTTTCCCGGCAAATCAACTGTTTGGATAACAGCTTGAACCTCTGGCTGCTTACTCCATTGTTGATTAACATTCATCAATTGGTTAAGTATATCAGTCTGATTAACAGAGCCTGTTAAACTCAGATAAAAAGTGGTTATCAGCAGAAGAAGTAGATTTCGCATGTATTAATATTTTAGAGTAATAACGTTTTCGGTTTTATAATGGTTGCCTATAAAAAGGCTTTCTCAGAGTTGTTATCCTTGATGTTTTACACACCCCAATCATCTACATTCCGATTATCGTTATCGGGTATGGGCGGCACCATTCCCCATACTTTGTAAGAAAACAACCGGGCCTTACGGGCTATCTCCGAATGAGCACGCATATAATTCAATGAATTATAGTCATACACCGATTTAGCAGGTAACACACCCAAGGTGTCAGGCATATTGTTTACGCTGAATGTGGTCATAGTACTTTCTTTCCAGTCCAGTGTTTTTTCAATTTGAATAATAGCCAGATCGTGCCAGGGGAAAATCTTATCATCCCATGGAATCATGTTATTGAATATCTCCGGGTCGTCATCATCGCAGGCAGTTCTTAACTGAATAGACATCAGGTAACGAAGACTCTGTTTCTTAACCCGATCTTCGTATTCATACTTCAGGTAATTTCTGCCGCGGGTTTCAAAGGGAAGTATACGCTGGTTTGCCAAATCCTCATCGGAAGGGTGTTTAACGATTCCCGTTTCAGGTTCATTATCGGCTGGTATCACGCGGTATTTAGCATATCGTTTTATACCATCTTTGCCAATAAAATAGAATGGTGTTTTACTGAAATAGTGCAGGTTGTAAAACGAGGTTGGGTTGCGTCTCAAACCTTTAATAATACCCAGCTCTCCATCTGGGTACTTGCGAAGAAACTCAACTTCCGACACTCCCCATTTTTCCTGGCCCAGAGCACCGAATTTTAAAAAGCTTGAAACTGACCAAAATACACTTCGTTGCCCTGTATTCATTTCAATATCAAACGGGCTTCGAAAATGGTGGTCGGAAAATTTGATTGAAATGCTTCTGAAACAATTCATGGCATCATCCAGAAAGGAGATAGATGCATGACGGATACGGGCCGGATATTTTTTTCCTGCTGCAAAAAAATCATGCTCCGGAAATTCGGGGTGATCCACAATCTGCAACCATCCGGTGGCCGCAATGCCATTGTTGTGGCTCATCCGTTTGCGATGCGGAAAACTTAAAAACAGCGCCAGCATCCAGCCGAAACCTTTTACGGTTACCCATAACACTATTTTATCGATTGCCTCGCCTATCCAACTGTAAATTACGGTAAACACCGAAGTTTTTTTTGACATAGCCTATTCGTTAAATGTTGGTTCTTGATTCTATGTGATTGATGTTAACGCCTAACTTCAGAAAAGCTTCTCGTTTAGCCTCCAGTAACTGAGAAAATATGGGGTTAACATCACCTTCTTCGTTGCGGGTGATAAAACCGTACTCGGTTCTTGATAAAAGATTAGTAAACCAAACCATCTGTGTACCACGGGTTAAATCAGGAGCTATGTGCAAATCCGATTCGGGGCCCAATACACCTGTTTCGCTGGTTCCGAATCGTAAGCCTCCGCAGTTGTAAAGTATCTCCCCCAAGTCATCGTACTGATGTTCGTTAATCCAGGTATGCATAAAAGTGGCCATCATTATGGCATACTTACAGGCCTTTTTCAGGTTCTCCATTTCTTCCGGATGTTCCTCATCGTATATTTTCCGTTGAGTAATGGGAGACACTGATTTGAGTTGCCCATTCACCCGTTCGCGTGGTTGGTTGAAATCGAAATGATACATGAAACTGTAATAAGCTTTCCGTTTTTCTGCCTGCAGTTTTTCTTGAGGAGATAGTGTATTCCAATCAATATCCGATAAGAAAACGGGTACGCTATGCGATACTAAATCTTCAGAGAAGTAATATACTTCTATCCAGTGCTTCTTAATCTGCTCCAAATTTTCGGCAAAAAAGTGTTCTACAAAATCGTTTACTACTTGCCAGAAAAGATTTTCGGCTAAGGCATAGTTATGTTTTTCACTCAATGGCTTCATGGGCTTCCATCCTTTCCAGTCATGCAACCCAAGCATATCATAAGTTCTTTGCAGCAGCCCTTTCTCAGTAAGGGCCGTAGCTGTAGGCAAATACCCGCCAATGATAGTCTTATCGGCTGCTGCATTTATCAGAGCCACTTCTTTTAAATGTGGACGGAGTAAACAGGAAATGGGGCTGAAATGAAAATTGCGATGTGCAGCAATAGAATACTGTTCAGTGTTCAGGTGTGTTCCTGTAAAGTGTTCATCTACTTCGGTAGATACGGCACCATTTACACGGGCAATTCTTTTGGCTGCCAGCCAAAGGTTACCATCATCTTTATGAAATACCCGTTTCTGCCATTTGTCCTTATTAATTGCATTGAGTGCACCGGTAGTGTGAATTTCCAGTGGCAGTGGCAAACCATCAGCACCCAATTCAAATTTGATATCTACATCCGGCAGAGCATATTCTTCGTTGTTATCATAATTGCAGATTCCGTAGTAGCTTATCCAGTAATGATTTGGATTATGGGTATCGGGCATGAAACTTCCACAATTCATTCCATTCATCATGCGTTCGCCAAACCATTTATCTGAGCGGGTGTATCCCGGCAGTTTCTTTTCAATACAGATGGTAAGATTCTCGGGGTAGTCGGCCTGAATTTCTGCCAGAGATATTGTTTCGGGCATATCCTTAATCTGCATCAGATGTTTCATCTTAATTGTTTCAATAGGAATCATCTGTTCCCATAAAGCATCTAATCTTCCTTCGGAATATTGTTCTGTGCCATCGCCATCGGGGTCGGTAATCATAGCACGCGGAATAGTTGTATCCGTTCTGTATTGCCACAAATCCAACTGAATTTCGCGCAGGTTGTATCCCATGCCTGTTAAATCTGTTTTGGGAAAATTGATTGTGTGATAAAGCATAAATACCGGTTGAGGTTTTTGATGCTCATCAAAATAGATGTGGGAGGTGTGATGAATTTCGAAATACAGATTAGATTTTATTTTCCAGTTGCGGGCTGCGCGTAAGTCGAAAGGCAGGTGAAAGCGACCGTCTTCATCGGTATAGCCCTGGGCTATTTTTCTCCATTGCCACCATTGGGTACGCGCCCAAAACTCTAGCTTAATGTGTCTTAATGGTTTTCGGGGGGTGTAGCGTGAAGCATAAACCAGTTTGCCGCTCAGATAGCTATCTTCTACCTGGCCCCATATCTTGTCCTTTCGGGGGAAAAGCCATTTTTTTAAACCAAGCCATAAATGTTTGAGCCGGTCATATTGCAGATATAGCCATTCGCCAATAACCGCAAATATATTTCGCATTAAGCCCGTATTAGCAGCCCCCAGATCTTTCATGCTGTTGAGCCGTGGGCCGAAAAAATTATTGACGTACTTATAGTGAATCTGAGTTTTCTTCGAACACTCTGCACAAACCTGATTCGCATCCTGATGGTCCATAATAAAGATTTCGTTAAATGAATGTTGGGTGCTTATAGTTGATAATCATAAAGGCAGGTTAATCTGTCCTTACAAAGTACATTTTAACTTTCCCTTTTCCTTTGGCTTCAATTTCGCCCCGGTACTCACAGGTATACTTGTGCTTAATCATTTCATAAGTGGTTTCGGAAATGTTGATTTTTCCGGGCAAGCTGTTTTGCTCCATGCGGGCAGCGGTATTCACGGTATCGCCCCATATATCATATTGGAATTTCTTGTGCCCCACAACACCGGCTACTACAGAGCCACTGTTGATCCCTAAACGTAACTCCATAACAGCCAGTTTAGAATCTTTGTTTCGTTGATTCATAAATGCCAGAATTTCGATAGCCGCTGCTACAGTGTTTTCTGCATGATTGGCGTTTGGCACCGGTATGCCACCGGCAGCCATGTATGAGTCGCCAATAGTTTTTATCTTCTCTATGCCATATTTTTCGGCAATACTGTCAAATGCCTGAAAACATTCATCTATTTCTTTAACCAATTGGGAGGGTGTTAGCTTTTCAGCCGTAGAAGTAAAGCTGACAAAATCTGTAAACAACACGCTGGTGCTTTCAAACTGTCTGGCTTCGGTTTTTCCAAACTGTTTCAACTCCTGCGCTGTTTCATACGGCAGGATATTATACAGCAAATCATCAGATTTCTTTTTTTCATTGGCCAGTTCGGCTGTGCGCTCTTCTACCTTTTGCTCCAACTCATCATAAAGCATAGCGTTGTTGATTGAAACAGCTATTTGCCCGGATAGCAATTGCAGTAATCGGATTCGGTTTTCGGTAAAAGCACCCCTTACCAGATTGTTTTCAAGATATAGTACACCTATAAAATTACCTGCGTGAATGATAGGAAGACATAATATAGAAATAGGTTTTTGCTGCTGAATGTACTTATCGGCATGAAAACGCGTGTCTGTAACAGCATCGTCCAGTACAATACTTTCTTTGGTTCTACTTACAAAAGTAACTACGGATTCGGCCAGTTTGCCGCTTTGTAAAAAGGGCATGTGACGAACTTCTGTTACATCGGTATTACTTTCAACCTGTGCTTCAATAAATAATTCTCCTTTTCGCTCCAGCAACAAAAATCCTCGTTGGGCTCCGGCATTCTCAATAACAATATTCATCAGTAGCGAAAGCAGTTTAGATAAAACCACTTCTCCGGAAATAGTAGTAGAGGCCTTTAGTACAGAAGCAATGTCAAGAAAAGATGCGTGACTGGAATTACTCATAGATACTAAAGTACCCGAAAGCTTAGTAGCGGCCTCACTACGCTTAATGCCCGAAACATATTTCGGATAGGTTTGTTCCATTTGTTTAAGCTTAGCCTCAGCACCCCAGCTACGGTAACATTGATAGGCATTCTTTAAGTACATTTCAGCTAAATCGCTTTTATGTCTTTCTAAAAAATACTTTCCGGCAAGCTCGTTGGCAATTGCCTCTTCCTGTAAAAAGCCAGATCTGCGAGCCAGCTGAATTGCCCGGTCGTAATGATCCAGAGTTTTAGCGGTTTCTCCATTTATTCTGTACCACTCTGCCTGCAGCATATGGTATTTGTGTAACTGATTATCCGGAGAATGCTCAGCCCACATTTTAATTTTAGCTATATTGGTTTTAATACGCTTGGCGTACTGGCGCTGCAGAGAAGCATCTACTTTTCTGAACTGACCTAAGCGGGCTAGTGCTTCATAAAACAAAAGTAGTGTGCGGCAATACTGAGCGGTTACTGAACCTACATTAGGCAAAGCCAGCTCGCCCGCCTTAATTGCTTCATCATACCTTTCAAAAACAGTTAACAGGATCATTTTTTGAAAATGATACTTGTAAAGTGCTGTCTTGTCATTACCATCTGTATGTTTTGATAGCATTTCACTCTCCTTGTAAGCCTCACCTTCTAAGCGACATGGGTCATCTGAACGGCCAGCCAGATTTAAAGCTGCCTGATGGTGAATAGTCAGGTAATTATAGGGCGTGAAATGTCCCATTTGCTGAATAGCTTTTCCATTCTTCTCAAACTCAGTAATAGTCTGTTCTAGATTTTTGCCCGACAGATAATAATGCTGTGTGAAGAAATACAAGCTGAAGCTGGCAAACTCACCTGTGCCTGTTTCTAAGCCGATATGATATGCTTTCAGGAATGGGTCAAATGTGTTTTGTAGGGGCTCCCGCCAATGCTGTACAAAGCAAGAGAAATTAAACTTGGTGCGGCAACTGGTTGCGCGTGCCTCGGCACGGTCTGATAGTTGAAGGCCAACTACACCAAAATCATAGCCGTTCTTTATTTCACCCAACTCACATAGTACCGCGCCATAAGAGGTATAGGAATAATAAGAAATGCCGCAGTTGCCTTTCTGCAAAGACATTCTCATGGTTTTAAATACTACCATCAACATCAGGTTGGCATTCACCCAATAGGCCGAAGGTAAAACCTCGAATAAAACGCTCATTGCTTCAAGGTCTTCGGTTTTTTCCATCATGGGCAGATGAACTAAATCAGCGGGTTTACGGAAACCTATAACTAACTTGGTTTGCAACAAAGCCAACACAGCATGAGCCAGAGTTGGGTTTGAAGGAAAAGTAATTTTGAAATGTTTCAGTAATTCAAGACCGGTAGCCAGCGATTCACTTAATCTGTTTTGTGAAATATATCCCTGAACCCTGATTTCGTTGGCCTTTACGGTGTCTTTAACCTGTTTGGCGTGCTCCGTAATTTTATCAACGTAAACTTCCATAGCCGGCACATCGCTGCACAGGTAAGAAATTTCAGCCGCCATGGTATGTAACTCAAGAGATAACTCGTAACTCACTTTCCAACTCAATTCAGGTAAGAGGCCTAGTGCCGTTTCAATATAGATACGAGCATGCTGAAATGCAGAAGTGTTTTTAGCACGCTGAGCTGCTTTAACATTTAAATCCAGTAATTGCTTTTTCTCTTCATCATCCAGTAATAACTGACCTTGGTTGTAGTGGTCAACTATATCAAAAAGCTGGGGGGCTTGTTTTTCACCTGTTCCGCTTTTCAATAACAACCGACCTATTTTTAAATGGGTAGCGGCTTTATTCGCTTCGGGTATTAATGAATAAGCTGATTGCTGAATCCGGTCATGTGCAAACTTATATCCATCCTCTGTAGGAATGATAATACCTTCGCTTAAAGCATTGCGTAAATCGTTTCTCAATTTTTCTACATCCATCCCTGATATTACACCTAGGGTAACAATGTCAAATTGATTGCCTATGCAGGCAGCTAATGTGAGTAGGTTCTGTGTGTTAGACGAAAGCGTTCTGATTTTATCGGCCATCAGTTCCACTACGTTATCGGTCATGTTTGTGGCACGAATCTGCTCCACCTGCCAAACCCATCGTTTGCTTTCTATGTTAAAATGCAGAAAACCTTTTTCATGCAGTGATTTTAAAAACTGAGTAAGAAAAAAGGCATTGCCCTGTGTTTTTTCATAAACCAATTCAGTGAGAGCGCCCACTTCCTGTAAACTGCAACCCAGTGCATCGGCAATTAATTGATGCACATGAAACTTTTCCAGATTATTTATTTCAATAGCATTCACTATAGCACCAGCCTTCCTGACCGCTTCCAGCGTATGCTTCAACGGGTGTGTAGGGTCTACCTCATTACTGCGATAAGCACCAATTATCAGCAAATGTTTAATTTCTGCATCCTGCATTAAGCTTTCCAGCAAATTGAGTGAAGCACTATCCGCCCATTGCAAATCATCGATAAATAACACAATGGGGTGGTTGCTGTGGGCTACTGCTTTTACAAATTTTCTGAACACATAGGTGAATCGCTTTTGAGCTTCCAACCCACCAAGCGTAACCAGTTGTGGCTGCGAGCCGGTAATAAATTCCAAGGCAGGTATTACATCAACCATTACTTGTCCTTCATTACCTAAGGCTGCTTTTATTTTTTCACGGAAGTAATTCAGTTTGGCATCGCTTTCTGTTAGCAGTATATTTACCAGATCTCTGAAGGCTGCTATGATGGCATAGTAAGGTTCCGCTCTTTGAAACTGATCGTACTTACCGCTAATGAAATATCCCCGCTGAGTGGTGATAGGTTTATGTACTTCATTTACCAAGGCAGATTTTCCCGTGCCGGAATAACCAGAAACCAGCAGTAGCTCTAATCGGCCTTCTGCACAGCGGCTAAATGCGCGGATGATGGCAGATGTTTCTTTCTCCCGGCCGTATAATTTTTGTGGCAGTAAAAACTTATCGGTAAAGTCAACTGCACCTGGCGGAAAAGAAGAGATACTTCCGGATTCTGACAAATCATTCAAACACCGTTCAAAATCAGATTTTACGCCTAATGCTGATTGGTATCTCTCTTCGGCATTTTTTGCGAGTAGTTTGGCAATAATTTTTCCGATTTGTTCGGGGATGTTCTTGTTTATTTCATTCACCGGCTTGGGGGCCTGTGCAATGTGGGCATGTACCAATTCCAATGCGTCTTTAGCTGAAAAAGGTAATTTGCCTGTCAACAGTTCATAAAAGGTTACACCCATAGAATACAGGTCGGTCCGATAATCCACCACACGATTCATTCTGCCGGTTTGCTCAGGTGAATTATACGCCAAGGTGCCCTCCATCAAATCCGGATTGGCAATGTATTGTTGCTTTAAGTCAAAGGTGGATGATATTCCAAAATCAATCAATGTAACCTGCATATTATCGCGGTTGACTAATACATTGCCCGGACTTATATCTTTATGAATGATTTTATGCTGATGTATTTCTGCTACCGATTGGCAAAGGCTGATAGCAATTGGTAAGAATTGCTGCAGCGTTAACTGTTTCTCTCCAAAGGCTTCTCTTAAGGAGACCCCATCTACGCACTCAAGGTAAAGTAAATGTCTGTTTTTCTCTCGCTGTTTTCGAATTACATTTCGCGATCCTTTAAGCTGAATATTGTTCAATACATCGAACTCGTTATAAAACTGGTCAATGTCTTTGGGGGAAGGAAATTCGTAATTAAGCTCTTTAACAATTACAGGTTTCTGACCATTACCATTTTCATGATAATACACTTTTGACTTTACGCTCTCATGTAAAAGCCTGTCGGCCATAACTCTTGTTTTATTATTAACAGAGGAGAGATAAATATACCGTATAAAATTGATTGACACAGATTAAATTCTGTGCCTTGTTTTAGCCGAAAATTTAATCGACATAAGGATGATTATCCGCGTAGATGGTAGCCTTTGGGTTGTGTAAAAGCACGCAAGCCTACATGTGATAGCGTAGAGCCAAAACCGGAATGCTTTCTTCCGCTCCATGGCAATGCTGCACTTACCCGATCGCAACAGTTCCAGTAGCCGGTACCTGAATTGAGTTGGGCCAGTATTTTTTCAGCACGGGATTTGGAAGATGAATAAACCGCAGCTGTCAATCCGTATTCGGTATCATTCATTAGTTGCAAAGCTTCTTCATCGCTCTTTACTTTTTGTATGCCGATAACAGGGCCAAAGCTTTCATCGCGCATCACTTTCATTTTGTGATTTACGTTTGCCAAAACTGTTGGTTCGTAGAAGTGCCCTTTGCCGCTTAGTTTTTTACCTCCGGTTAAAATCTTTGCGCCTTTCTTTACTGCATCGCGTATCTGTGCATCTACCACACGTAATTGCGCTTCGCGGGTAAGTGCACCAATGTAAACTCCATCCTCAGTAGGGTCGCCCAACTTGTAGCTCTTCACTTCCTTTACAAACTCCTCTACGTATTTGTTGTAAACCTTTTCATGCACGTAAATGCGTTCCACACTGCAACAACTTTGCCCATTGTTATAGAAAGCACCATCGGCAGTTCCTGCCGCAATGTTTTTAATGTCTTTCACATCAGCAGCAACATACAATGGGTCTTTACCGCCAAGTTCCAAACCGCATGGAACCATTTTTGGAGCTACTTTTTCGTAAATGAATTTGCCTGTGGCATAAGAACCGGTAAAGAAGTAACCGTCAAAATTCATATCGAGCAATGCAGCGCCCACCTCGCGCGCTCCCACAGCCACCTGAAAAGCATCATCGGGCACTCCGGCTTTTTTCAAGAACTTTTCAATCTGAAAACCTGTGAGTGTAGAAAACTCAGAAGGTTTATATAAAACAGAATTTCCTGCAAGCAATGCCGGAACAAAAACATTAGTACCCACTAAGTAAGGATAATTCCAAGCGCTTATGTTGCACACCACACCCAACGGCTCGTACGTAATCACTTCTTTGGTGTTGCCGTCATCGCCCATTGTTTCATCGCTCAAATACTTTTCGGCATTGGCAGTTAACCAGGCAATACGGTTACGTGCTCCGTTTACTTCGTTGCGGCTTTGTTGCATTGGTTTGCCCACTTCGCTGGTGAGTACGCGTGCGCATTCTTCAATATTTTCTTTCAGTAAGTCGGCAAACTTTTGAAGAATAGCTACGCGCTTTTTTAACGGCACAGCACTCCATTTCAATTGTCCCTTTTTCAGGGTATCCAGTTTCTTTTTTAAGGAGGCTTTGTTGTCTTCTTTTACGTTAGCGAGCACTTGCTCGGTGGCAGGATTGATGATTTTCATTTCTTATTTCTATTTGCTTCTTCTAAAAATTTCTCTCTTATGTTTTTTGATGTCGGATTTGTTTCGCGGTCTTTCATTCTTTCCGGGTGCCACTGCACAGCAAGCATCCAAGGTTCATCGGTTTTATCTTTCCACTCTACCGCTTCAATTACACCATCGGGAGAAACTGCTGTGGCGATGAGTTCATCACTCAACTTTCCGATTGCCTGATGGTGAGCACCATTGATGTTTGCTGAGTTACTTCCAACTATTTCTCGTATCAATGAGTTTTCTGAAATAGAAATGCTGTGTTCATCGTCCACATCGTTCATGCGTCTGTGGTTTTTCTTTCCTGCTTCTTCCAGGTCCTGAATTAAATCTCCGCCAAGTGCTACGTTTACCAATTGCAAGCCACGGCAGATAGCAAGTACAGGCAGTTTAAAATTCAATGCGGTTTCAAACACATGCATTTCAAACTCATCGCGCTCCTCGTTGAATTTGCCATCGCCATTCGGAAACTGCAATCGCTCACTTTCATAAAAACGCGGATGAATATCCACTCCACCCGAAAGCACAATGCCATCGCAATCTTCCACCAAATCCCACACTTCGTCTTTGTCGTGTTTTTCCCAATGCAATTCCACCAACTCAATGTTGTCGTCATTACCTTTAATCCACTTGGGGTAATTTTCCCAGCGCGTTTCGGTAAAGGTTAATCCTATTTTGATTTTGTTGTTCATCGCTTAAAGTGCTTCACCATACAATGCGCGGAAATCAGCGCGGCTAACCGGCTTAGGGTTATTCGGGTGTGCAAAGTCGGCAAACGCTAAATCAGCCAGTGTTTCTAAGTGTTCTTCCTTAACCCCTACTTCGCGCAGTTTATGCGGAATGCCAATACGTGAATTTAAGTCGAACAGATAGTTTACAATGCCATCGCCACTTTCGTCTCTCAATTCGAGTGTGCGAGCCATGCGCTTAAACCTATCTTCGAAACCTGCAATGTTAAATTTCATTCCGTAAGGAATATTTACTGCATTGGCTAAACCGTGGTGTGTATCTAACAGGCTGCTCATCGGGTGCGCCAAAGAGTGAACCACCCCTAAGCCTTTTTGGAAAGCGATAGCGCCCATCATACTGCCCAGCAACATTTGCGAGCGGCTTTCTACATCCGGACTCTTTGTTGCCTTCTCTAACGAAAGAGAAATCAAACGCATTCCTTCCAGCGCAATACCATCGCAAATAGGCTGATAGTTCTTGGCAAGGAATGCTTCCATGTTGTGTGTCAACGCATCCATACCGGTTGCTGCTGTAATAAAGCCCGGAAGCTCCATTGTGAGCAATGGGTCGGCAAAAACAATCTTAGCCAACAGTTTAGGAGAGAAAAGAATTTTCTTTTGGTGAGTTTCATCATCAGAGATGATTGCACTTCTTCCTACTTCACTTCCGGTGCCGGCAGTGGTTGGAACGGTTACAAAATGCGGAACATCATTCGTTACATACACATCGCCACCAATCAGGTCATCATACTTAAACAAATCTTCGCGGTGGTTAACGCGCAAAAGAATTGCACGTGCCACATCTAACCCGGCACCTCCGCCAATCCCTACAATGCAGTCGGCTTTATGCGCATCAAAGGCATCGGTTCCGGCATACACATCGCTCTTTACGGGGTTCTTGCTGATTTTGCTGAATACTTCAACTGCAAAACCTTTCGCTTTTAAATCGTCAACAATGGTTTTAAAAAAACCAAGTTGCGCCACGTTAGGATCGGTAACCACCAGCGGACGGGAAATGTTGTTCTTCTTTAAATAATCGGGAAGTTCTTTAACCACACCTGCTCCGAAACGGATAGTGGTTGGAAAGTTGAATTGAGAAATAGACATAAAGGATGTATTTAGTAGTTAATATCGGGTAACAGGAAAATATCAAAAATGCTCCGCGAACATACACGAGTGAAGCGGAAAAGAAAAATAAGTTTTGTCACTGAATTACCCGGTTATTGATAAAAATGTATAGTCGCTCCACCATCCACACAAAAGTGAGCCAGGCAGGGAAAAATTCCAACTGTATCAAACCCATAACATTCCAGCCGGTTTTATATTCCCAGGGGCAACTACCAGTTAACAACTGAAGTAGATAGCCGGAGGTGAATTCAACGGCATACAGTAGCACGACATAAAACGGTAACCGTATCCAGAACTTCCAATGAGCTACGTTGTGATGAAATAAGACTCCCAGAATGGGAATTAAGGCATAGATAAAAGCCATCCAAACATAGGTATGGCCGGTCATGGTAGTTAAGGGTTTATCACAGAAAGGCTCATTTTTAAATAAGGCCATAAAGGCAGTAAAAAACACCTCGGTGGTAATTCCCAAACAGACAAAAAACAAAATCATGAAAAATGTGTGACCTCTGCGATGTTTGGTAAAAGGCATAAATAGATAGGTTTTGAACCGGGAAAACTCAATTTAAATTCCTTACAATATTGGCACAACTAAATGATATACCTGCAAGATGTTTTGCAAAAAGCATACATTTAGCAGAAATAAATGGCTATGAAACTATTTCAATCTTTGCTTTCGCTCCTTTTGCTGCCACTTAAAATTGTACAGAAATTTTTACCTCAACAGAAAGAAGATCGGAATAACAGCAAAACCGAAAAGAGGAAAAAGTAGATTAATCAGTCCGCCTGAAAATCAGTTTCGGGCCATCTACAGGTGAGTCGTCAATAATCAAATATTTTCCGCAGATACTTACTCCGCCCGAAAAGTTATAAATCATAGGATGATTAGGGTTGAAAAAAGTATCAGTAATTATGATTTGAGATTCCCAATTTTGAACAAATGCATAATTAGCAGTAGAGGTAAACTGACCATTCTCAAAAATGTTTACTCTACCAAGTGGCAAAAATTCGTAGCTATAGTATATGCTATCTGAACACGGATTTTTCTTGTAGGTGGTCCATGCTTCACTAACTGTTTGTGTCCAGTTCCATTTGCCAAGTAGCAAAGGTTTTACCTGATTTGAATCGGTTATACAGTCGCCATTTCCAATTTCCGGTTCGGTACAGAGATCATACAAAGCATCTTTTTCTTTGCAGCAGGAAGCCAACGCTAACAAAAATAGGCCGGATAGAAATAAGTTTCTCATAAAACAGTAACGAGCAGGTAAGCCGAATAGTTGCCTGACACTGATAAATCAGTGTTTTAATCGATGGCCCCCGAACTCAGGGCAGTCACATTTATTGGCCTTGCAAGATGGTAAAGATGTTGCCAAAACAATAGCAGTTATCATGGCCAGAGATAAGCGCAGCAGGCTTTTAAGTTTATTCTTCATATCATTACAAACGTTACTCAACAAAAATAATTATCCAGTTGGAACCGAATAAGAGAATTTTGATTGCTCCGCTTGACTGGGGGTTGGGTCATGCCACCCGATGTATTCCCATTATACGCCAATTGTTATCAAAAAACTGCACTGTATTTATAGCCTCTTCAGGCCGGGCACTTTTTCTGCTTCAGAAGGAATTTCCTCAGTTAAAAAGTTTTGAAATTGCAGCCTATGACCCCATTTATCCGGAAAGTAGTCTAATGGTTTTAAAAATGGCTTTACAATTACCTAAATTTCTTAAAGCCATCAATCATGAGCAAAACCAGATTGAAAAAATCATTGAGCGTAATAAAATAGATGTTATCATATCCGATAATCGTTACGGATGTTTTAGTAAAAAGGTAAAATCTATTCTAATTACACATCAGCTTAACATTCAGATGCCGTCTTTGTTTAAGTGGATGGAGAGTGCTGTAAATCGCTACAATGCTAAAAAGATAAAGCGATTCAGTGAGTGCTGGGTTCCTGCTCCTGAGCAGTCATTTATCAGCGTACTTACAGAAAACCGGAGTTCATTAAACATCAGATACATCGGCTACTTGTCGAGGTTTGAGAAAAAATCACTTCCAGCCAAATACGATGTCTGTCTGATTTGTTCAGGGCCAGAACCACAGCGCAGTATTCTGGAACGCATTGTACGAACACAACTGAAAAAAAGCAGTGTAAACTCCATCATCATTCGAGGCAAGACGGAGGCGATAAATAAGGTGTATAAGAAAGAACAAACCTATAACATTGTAAATTATTTAGGTGCAGAAGAGATGAATGAAGTGATTGAACAGAGTGCTTTGGTAATTTCCCGCCCCGGATACAGCACCGTAATGGATTTAGCTAAGCTGAATAAAAAAGCAGTGTTTATTCCAACTCCCGGGCAAACCGAGCAGGAGTATCTGGCAACTGAGCTATCAAGAAACAGAATTGCCTATTACACAGAACAGGATACTTTTGATTTGGAAGATGCTATTGCGGAGTCAAAAAAATATACCGGATTCTCCTATGCTGAGTTTGATTCAACCTTACTAAACAGAGCTATAGATTCTATCTTATGATTAATTTTTTGAAAAGCTTCGGATACGCCTTTAAAGGAATGTACTTTGTACTAAAGGGACAGCGCAACATGCGGGTACATGCTCTGGCCATTGTAGTGGTAACTGTTGGCGGTATTTTTTTGGAGCTTACTGCAATTGAGTGGAGTGTTATTGCATTGACGATAGGCGGAGTTATTACGGCAGAAATGTTTAATACTGCCTTTGAAACTCTGGTAGATATGGTTTCACCGGAATACAATGAAAAAGCCGGCAAGGTAAAGGATATTGCAGCGGGAGCAGTTTTGCTGGCAGCCATTGTTGCCACTGTAGTAGCTATCTATATTTTCGGAAACAAAATTTTTAATCTCCTTTTATGAAAAAGTTATTCCTGAATTTACTTTTCATTTTGCTCGGGCTTTATCTTTCGGCACAAACGGCTTTTGAGGGAACTTTAACTGTTACCTACAAGAATGATAAGGGAGTGGCTTCAAAAACCGAGGTAAAAGTTAAAGACCAGCTGGTGTACCTTAAGAATATAACAGGTGGCGTTGCTAAATATGACTACTACGTGTTGGACTTAACTACCCGTGAGTTTTTCACTGTTTCCAAGTCTGATAAAAAAGTGATTATCAAATACCATATTGATAAGCTGCTCGAACTTTACGACAAAAATAATTTGAAAGAGGGGTTCAGTATAAAATCTCCTATCAGTTTTAAATCTGCCGATAAAACGAAGGAGGAGGATGGATTGACACTAAGCAAGTATTTTGGGGAAACAGATTTTCAAAAGGCATCCTTCTGGCATGCAAATTTTAGTTTCAATTTCTGCGGACTTATTCCGGTACTCCGGTTAATGGGTTGCTGGAATAATATTCAGGCTTCGGACGGAATTATTACGGGCGGTGAAGAATTTAGTAAAGCCGGGAAAAGTGAATCAACAGTTGCTGTAACTATTCGGAAAGAAACGATCTCCAAAGATGTTTTTAAACTTCCCGAAAGTTATCTTCGGAAAGATTTCATCAAACTTCTGGAATCAGAAAATGGAAATAAAGATCTTAACCTTATTGTTCAAACGTTTGCAGGATTCTGATTTTCAGCGGCAGTTGTTACATCCGCCTTGTTTTCTTCTTTGAAAAACAAACCCTGAAAAAGAATGATGATAAACACCCCTATGGTAATAGCAGAGTCTGCTATGTTGAATATGAACGGAAAAAATTCATAGGTAGTACCGCCAAGAGTAAAGTTGAACAAGCGAACATGAATCATATCTACAACAAGACCCTGTAAGAATCCGGCATAGCCGTGCCCTGTGAAAGATTGGGCCAGGCCGTGATAGCTGTCGGTAAAAATAAGTCCGTAAAAACTTCCATCAATCATATTCCCAATGGCTCCGGCAAGTATCATAGAGGTTGCGGTAATAAATCCCCAGTGTTCATTTCTTTTTATTAGCCGCAGAATAAACCAAACACCTCCACCCACAGCCAACAAACGGAATCCGCTTAATAGAAGTTTGCCCCAAACACCGGGTAAAACCATACCGAATGCCATCCCAGGATTTTCTGTAAAATGAAGAGTTAAGAAAGAGGTTAGTGGTATCTCCTCACCTAAAAACATATGAGTCTTTACCCAAACCTTAGTTATTTGGTCAATGATTAAAATGACAATGACAATTAAAAATGCTTTGTATGCTTTCATAATTTAAACCCCTATCAGAGATTATAGTTTTCGTAATTTAATTCAACTCTACTTTCACCTTCAGTATTTCTTCATTAAACTCTACTTCATCATACGATAAAAGAGAATCCACCAGTATAATCTCCTTGGCCAGAATTTCGTTAGCAATATAATCTTTGAATGAGGCCAGTGTTTTTTCTATGCTTGGTGTTTTTTCTACCGAAACTTTGATTCGGTCAAGTACCTGAAACTCTTTGTCTTTTCTGAGATTCTGTACCTTGTTTACAAATTCGCGGGCATTGCCTTCGTTGCGCAATTCTTCTGTAATGGTTACGTCTAACGCTACGGTTAAAGCCCCCTCGCTGGCCACCAACCAACCCGGTATGTCTTCGGTTTGTATTTCAACATCGCTAAGTAATAGTTCAAAAATCTCTCCGTCCAGCGAAAGATTGTATTTCTGTTCTCTCTCAATGGTTGATATATCATCAGCGATAAATGCTGCTACCGCATTCTGAATGGCCTTTATTTTTTGCCCGGCACGCTTGCCCAACTCTTTGAAATTAGGTTTGATTTTTTTCTTCACAATTCCCGAAGCATCATCTACATATTCAATGGCTTTTACATTTACTTCGCTGAGTATGTAGCTCTCTACTTTACTGAACTGCACTTTCATTTTTTCATGGAGCACCGGAATAAGGACCTTAGACAAGGGTTGGCGAACTTTGATTTTCTCTTTCTTACGCAATGAAAGAATAAGCGAGCAAGTGCGTTGTGCCAACTCCATTCTTTCTTCCAAATCTTTATCCAGCAAGGTTTTATCCGTACTTACCAGATAGGAAACATGCACGGATTGATTATCTCCATTTAAATTCTTATAAAGCCAATCGCTAAAGAAAGGAGCAACAGGACTCATTAACTGCGCCACTGTGGTTAAGCAGTCAAACAACGTTTCGTAGGCAGCCTGCTTATCTTCGCTCATTTCACCTTTCCAAAAACGCCTTCTGTTGAGGCGCACATACCAATTACTCAAATCTTCATCTACAAATTTTTCAACGGCACGGGCTGCTTTGGTTGGTTCATAGTCTTCATAGTAAGCAGCAACTTCTTTTATCAGTGATTGAAGTTTTGAAACAATCCAGCGATCGAGTTCAGGTTTGTTTTCATTCTTCACTTTTCTATTTGCATTTATTTGCCAGCCGTCAATGTTGGCATACAATGCAAAAAAGCCATAGGTATTATATAACGTTCCAAAATGCGAACGGATAACATCCTGCAATCCGTTCATGTCGAACTTCATATTCTCCCATGGGTCGCTGTTGCGCATCATGTACCAGCGTGTAGCATCGGCACTGTATTTTTCAATGGTCTCGAACGGGTCAATAACATTGCCGAGACGTTTACTCATTTTATTGCCGTTCTTATCAAGCAACAAACCGTTACTCACTACATTTTTGTATGCTACCGAATCAAACAGCGCAACAGCAAGAACGTGAAGTGTAAAGAACCATCCGCGTGTTTGGTCAACACCTTCAGCTATGAAGTCAGCAGGAAAATTCTTTTTGAAAGTCGCTTCGTTCTCCAACGGATAATGCCACTGGGCATAAGGCATTGCGCCTGAATCGAACCAAACGTCTATCAAATCAGGAACGCGGTTCATAGCTTTGCCTGAATCGGAAACCAACACAATTTCATCCACTACGGGTTTGTGCAAGTCCGTCACCTCAATTGGTTTTGAGATACCTGCCTTCACCGCTTTTTCAATTTCCGATTTCAACTCAGCAATAGAACCAATGCATTTGGTTTCACTTCCATCTTCTGTTGTCCAAATTGGAAGAGGCGTTCCCCAATAGCGGGAACGTGATAAATTCCAGTCCACTAAATTTTCCAACCACTGACCAAAGCGTCCTTCGCCTGTGTGGGCGGGTTTCCAGTTGATGGTTTTGTTGAGTTTAATCAATCGTTCCTTTACAGCCGTAGTTCTGATAAACCATGAATCAAGCGGGTAGTAAACAATCGGTTTATCGGTGCGCCAGCAGTGCGGATAGTTGTGTTCGTATTTCTCGGTTTTGAAAAGTTTATTTTCAAGTTTTAGCTTCAACACAATCAAATCATCCACACTCATATAGCTTTTCAAATCAGCTATGATGTTGTTCACTCGCATGATTTCATGCTGCAACTTGAACTCCTGTTCTTTCTCTGTATCGGTCAGGTAAGCTTCTTTCACATAGCGACCTTCTAAAGGAAACACCGCATCGTTTACATGTTCGGTAAACTTACCGCTTCTGTCCACCAGTGTAAGCGAACCAATGCCGTTTTGCTTCGCCACTTTAAAGTCATCGCTGCCAAACGATGGAGCGATGTGAACGATACCTGTTCCATCAGTCGTAGTTACAAAATCTCCCAGCACTACACGGAATGCGTCTCCATCAGTTGGTTGAGTGTAAGGAAGAAGCTGTTCGTATTCGTACCCTTCAAAAGTAGCGCCCAAGTAGCTATTTAGTACTTGAAAAGGAATCTTCTTATCTCCCTTTTTGTAATCTTCAAAACTCAATTCTGCATTTTCAGCAGGAAAATACTTATTCAATAAATCCTTTGCAAGAATTACATGAATGAGTTGATGTGTAAACGGATTGAATGTTTTAACGAGAGAGTACTCTATCTGTTTCCCCATCGCCAAGGCTGTGTTGGATGGAAGAGTCCAAGGTGTAGTCGTCCAGGCTAAAAAGAAGACATCTCCCTCAACATTAAATTTTGAACCTTTGATTTTAAACTGTGCGATTGCACTCACATCCTTTACATTTCTGTAACAGCCAGGTTGGTTCAACTCGTGAGAACTTAAACCTGTTCCCGCAGCGGGCGAGTAGGGCTGAATGGTGTAGCCTTCATAAAGTAATCCTTTATCGTAAAGCTTTTTCAGCAGCGCCCACAAACTTTCAATATAGTTGTTCTCATAGGTGATGTATGGGTTGTCCATATCCACCCAGTAACCCATTTTGCGTGTAAGGTCGTTCCAGATGTCGGTGAACTTCATCACATCTTCGCGGCAAAGTTTGTTGTATTCGGCAACGGTAATTTTTGTGCCGATGTCGGCTTTGGTAATGCCGATTTGTTTCTCTACTCCCAGTTCCACGGGCAAACCGTGTGTATCCCAGCCTGCTTTTCTTTCCACTCTGTAACCCTGCAAGGTTTTAAAACGGCAGAACAAATCCTTAATGGTGCGGCTCATTACGTGGTGAATGCCCGGCTTGCCGTTGGCACTTGGCGGACCTTCGTAAAACACAAAGCGTTTATCGTCCGGACGGCTTTCAATACTCTTTTCAAAAATTTTATTCTCTTCCCACCACTTCAAAATTTCTTTTTCGATAGTCGGCAAATGCAATTGATCAAATTCGGGATAGCCTTTAGTGCCTGTATTTTTCTGTTTCATCCGTTAAAAAAATGAGTGGGCGAAGATAAAAATTTACAGAGGAGTGCAGGAAGTAAACAATATGCTTATACGGTTAACGTTTATGTTTGCTTTTAATACTTTAGCCCGATGAGTTTATACTTCAAAAAATTGATTCTGTTTTTGGTTTGTGGTTTAGTCCCTTTTGCTCTTTGCCAGGCACAGGAACGCACTTTGGGCACGTGGAAAGTTTTTATGCCATATGGTAGTTCGGTAGGCGTTTGTGATGCAGGCGATAAGGTGTATTCGGCAGCCTCTAAAACGGTTTTCTCTTACGAAAAAAACTCAGGTGTTATTCAGACCTTTGATAAGTCTACCGGTTTGTCCGATATTGGAATCAGCAACATTAGCTATGACCCTGTGAGCGATGTGTTGGCCATTGCGTATATCAATAGCAACATTGACTTGATTTATCATGGTACGGATATCTATAACATTCCCGATATAAAAAATAAAGCCACCACCGGTGCGGTGTCCATTTACAGCATTTCTTTCTATAACGGCAATGCTTATGTATCATCCAGTATCGGTATTTCTGTTATTAATCTGGATAGAAAGGAAGTAAGCAACACTTATATTATCGGAGCTTCGGGTAGTCAAATAAAAGTATACGCTACAGCTATTGATGGAGTAAATATTTATGCAGCTACGCAAGAGGGTGTAAAACATGCTTCGCTAAACTCATCTAACCTTCAAAATTTCAATAACTGGATATTGTATCAGTGGGCTGATAGCCTGCCTGCTAAAAAAGCAAGTTATATAACAACGTTGAATAATAAGGTTTATGCGGTAATTGGTGCCAGCAACTGCGATACACTTTATGAGTTTGCGGGAACTTACTGGCAAAAAAAGTGGTTCAGTGCCAATAATCTGTTCACCAGTCTAAACACGGTTGGAGCAAATGTTTATTTCACGATTTTTAATAATGATAATACTACCGCTGGTGTATTAGGTAAAATTGACGGGTTAGGTAATCTTTCTGTACAGAATTCTCAGGGGCATGTACGTCCGGTGGCTTGGTTTCAGAGTAACGGAATATCCTGGGAAGCAGATGCCTGGAACGGATTGTTTAAGAATAATCAGGGCAACATAGAAAGTGTTATACCGGATGGTCCATTTTCTTCCGCAGTGTACAAACTGGACGTTAAAAATCAGACATTGAATCTGGCACCGGGTGGTGTTGATGATTCTTGGGGATTTGCCTATAACCGGGATGGCTTCTCCATATATACCAATAGCAAGTGGAAATATCGTAATCAGTACTCAGACGGCTCACTTTCCAATTTCAGTGATATTCTTTCCACGGTTTCAGTTCCATCACGTAAAAAAACGTACTTCGGTTCTTTCTATGCCGGACTGATTGAACTTGATAACGAGTATGGTAATCTGAATCTTTACGATAAGGATAACAGCTTGCTGGAAGGGGCAACCGGTGATACACAACGAACTAAAATCAGCGCTATGACCAGCGACAGATTTGGTAATTTATGGATTGGAAATGCGGGAGCTACCAGGCCGGTTAAGATGATTAGTACTGATGGAACCTGGAGAGAGTTTTCTATTCCTCAGTCCTTTTCGCTCATGAAAAGAATGCTGATAGATCAAAACGGGCAGCTATGGGCACCCATAAGAAGGAGTGGAGAAGGGATTTTAGTTTGGAGCAATAATGGCACACCCGATGACCCGAGTGATGATGCTTCCAGAATATTAACCAGCGGTAAAGGAAACGGAGATTTACCTGATCCGATTGTGTACAGTATAGCAGAAGATAAGGATGGGAATATCTGGGCAGGCACCAGTCAGGGGATTGGTGTATTTTACTGCCCGGGAAGTGTTTTGACTTCGTATGGTTGCGATGCAGATCAGATAAAAGTAGAACGCGATGGATACATCGGTTATTTGTTTGGTACCGAAAGCGTGCGAGCTATTGCTGTAGATGCGGCTAATAGAAAATGGATTGGCACCACAAATGGTCTGTGGCTGATTAGTGCAGATGGTAAAACGGAGTTATTGAAATTTAATGTAGACAACAGTCCGCTGCCATCGAATCAGATTACGGATATTGCGATTGATGAAGAAACAGGTGAAGTTTTTATAGGCACTCTTGGCGGCTTGGTGAGCTATCAGGGTGATGCGATTGCAGTGTGTGAGGATTGTGATGGAGCGTTGGTGTATCCTAACCCGGTTAAACCGAGCTACGATGGCCCTATCGCCATAAAAGGTTTGGCAGATGATGCCTATGTTAAAATTACAGACATATCCGGGACTTTAGTTTTTCAAGGGAAAGCCAACGGCACACAAATGATTTGGGATGGCAAAGGCTACAACGGCAACCGGGCCAAGAGCGGAGTTTATCTGGTATTTTCTTCTACCGATTTGGGTAAAGAAAAACGGGTCGCTAAAATTCTAATTGCTAATTAAAATCCTTTCACTTCACGCCATTCGCCACCGCATTGATATAAATAAACTGTATGCGGTAGTTTGTTTTTAAATCGAATCGTATAAGCATGACTCCATTCATCTATCTCGGCATCAAACATTTTGTTTGAAAGAGAAATAGCGCCTATACCTTTATACCACCACCAGTTGCCCCATTGTGCAAAGGTTACTTTTAACTCATTCTCTGAAATTATATCAATGGTAACTGAATCGCTGTTGCTTATCATGTTATACTGGTAAGTGTCAAGCACTTTATTTTCTAATTTTTTTCCGTCTGTAAGTTCCAGTGTTTCGGCAAAAAGGTTGTCGGGCGGAAAACAACGAAACATATAGACTCCTCTATAGTTATCAGGGTTATTCAGCAGGTAAATACGTGAAGCATTCCACCATTTAAAACTACTCAAAAGACTTGCCCGGGTATTTCGGGCTTGTATCCAGCTCTGCGTGTTGTACTGCTGGTATTTTATATTGGGTATGAGAAAAAACGGAAGTAACAACAAGGCTCCATAACTAAGCAGCGAAAAGATTATAAATGCTCCTAACTGATAAGCAAATAACGAAGGGAAATAAAGAAAACGGTCGCCTTCTACATTCACGATGTAGGTTACAAACAGGTTAAGTGTAGGAAGTAATGCAGTAAAAAAAAAGCCAAATAGCATAACCGAAACTTGTGTCCGCTTAGGTAAGCTATTGCGCATCAATAAAAATAGAAAAGCAGTTAAACAAAGTATACTAAACAAACTCCAACCGAAAGATTGTTGTTCAAAGAAAGAGAAAATGACTTGGCGTTTTTCGTATGGCCAAAATTGAGTAAGGAGAAATAGTTTACTCACATACTTAGCCAGATTTGCCATCAACAATGGAATGCTGAAGTTTAAGTGTGCCTGAGCGCCATAATGCCCTACCGCACTTCCCCGCAACAGATAACTAAGGACAAAATAGCTCAACAACAGGGCTACAGATGGTAATACAAAAATCTGTAATAATCGAAGCCGGGAACTTCCATATAACATATTAGAAGGCCAAAACAGAAAAAACAACAGCAGTAAAACCGGATAAGCAAAACTAATTTCTAAGGTAAAGAGCGCAGCTGTAAAACTCAAATAGAATAACCCAATAAACACGTTTTTCTTTTGGAGTAAATACTGAAAAAGAGAAATGCAACAGCCCAATAATAATAGCACCGAACACAAGTAATGTATGCAGGCATACCAAACTACCGGCTCTGTTTGATAAGGAGAAACAACAAAAAATAAACTGCCGGTAAATGCAGCCAGTGATGGCTGTTTAAATCCGTTAATATGTTTAAACAACCGTTTAAAAACCACAAACGATAAAGAAGCGTTTAATGCGTGCAATGTGACAAAAAGCAGCATCCATGCGTGGCCATTTAATCCGAAAAGTTTCCAGATAATGAAGCCAATAATATGATAACCGTAGTGAAGCGATTTGTCATCAAAAGCAGTAATCATTCCAATCCAGCCCTTATCTATATAGTTCTGTAGCCAACCTATATGGTCAAAGGCGAACCCTGCACCGGCTGTATCTCCGTAAAGTAGAAAAGAGATAAGCCAGAAAACGAATAGCACTGCCCAAAACGACTTGATGTTTTTCATGGATACATCCATTTTGGTTTTATGTAAAGAAACAATAAGGCTAATAAGCAAAAACAAAAAACAATACAGGTAAAAATGAAAAGAGACTTTACCCACTTTGGCTGAAAGGTAAACACCAATTGATGATGTCCGGCAGAAGCGCTACAGGAAAGAAAAAAACTATCAATGGGAATAATATCTGTTTCAATACCATCGCAAAGTGCTTTCCAGCCCGGATAATTACTTTGAAGCAAAACGAAACGAGCACATTGATTTGTGGCATAGTCAACGATTATTTCGTTAGGGGTAAATTTCTGTATCCTGTATTTTATATTGCTATCCGCGGCAAAGGCATCATTGGATGTAAAAAAGGCAACCGGATGCTCTATCGTTTTCATAGAGGCCGAATCATTGTAATACTTCAAAAGGCCGCGTAAAAAGAAGTTATTGAATCCGTCTTTGGATGGTCGTTGGTAAAGTATGCTGGTATTAAACCAAACGGGATTTGTCAATCCGCTGCCCATGTGCGAAATGCCTGATAAGTTCTCGGTTTCTGGCACCGGAAAGTTTTTTGGTAGTTCTGCCAGTACTGACTCAAACTGTTTGGTTGTAACAGTACTGCATATGGTAGATGTAACATTCAACTGAGCAGCCAGCATAATATCGATGACCATAACAGCACATAGAGCCTTTTTTCTAAATTTTTTCAGGGACTCTATAAGCCACAAAACAATAAGTAGCAGAAGAAGAAATAAGTGATATGTAATCTGTGCCTGTAGATGAGTAAGCGGTGCTCTGATTTCATTGAAAAGGGTCATATCAATAACCGATAACGAAGAGGGTAGTGCATAGAAGAACGAATTATTAAAAAGAGCTGCAATCAAAAGAACACTGAGTAGAACTATGCCAACAAGAAGACCTTTTTTTGCAGCAGGCAGCAGGCGGTCTAAATTATTTATGAACCAATCAAAACCATGAGCAGAAACTAGTAGAAATGAAAACAGTGCCAATACCCGAAATATAGACGCATGACGAAACATATTCATTCCGGGCAGCAGTTGGTACAGCCAGCTTCTAACCGGAGTGGCATTTCCGAATGAAGCAAACAGTGAAATCAATCCAAGTATAAATATGAGTTGTAACAAGCTTCCCCATTTATTTTTGATTACAGCCAGAAACAAAAATGGCAGCATAA
The DNA here is from genome assembly GCA_046329535.1 of Chitinophagales bacterium. Lineage (GTDB taxonomy): Bacteria > Bacteroidota > Bacteroidia > Chitinophagales > LD1 > Bog-950. Next base: position 286,100 of record JAXLUN010000002.1, on the reverse strand, counting down.
AAATGCCTCCATAAATATTGGTCATGGAGATATCTGTAAATGTTCTGTACTGCTTGCTGGCAGTAACAAAAGGGAAAAGAAATGAAATAGCAGACTGCGTAGTGAATGGAATTGAGTTGGCCTCAATTACGCTGATAGAACTTCCCCGGTCTATCAGAGGTAGTGCCAGCCACAATGAATAGAGGAAGCCGGCACTTAATATAAAAGCAATAATACCAGCCTGTAACAGATAACCTATTCTGCCCATTATTTCATGGCTTCTACGGTGCCATGTTACAGAGATGATGTGAGTGAAGAAAATAGAAATCAGGAAGTAACAAAGCATGATTATAAAAGCCGGGTATCCCCCGGTTAACATCAGAAAAGAAGATATGCCAAGTGCAAATGCAAAATGTAGTTTGGGCGATTGTAAAAGGTTTAAGAAGCTCCATACAACTAACGGCATCCAGGCCATTGAAATTACCCAGCTGAGGTGCTGTGCATTACTGATAAAAGGACCAGACAAACAATATATGATGGCAAATACAATGGCAGTTTCTCTCTCTAGTTTAAAGTGTTTTAGTAAAACGTAAAATGATACTCCGGCTACCCAGATATGAAAAAGGAATTCGAGTGATATAAAGCGAGAGTTGTAACCTCCTGCAATTGTAAATAGCCAGGTTACAGGGTAAAAGAAACCTCCTTGGGGGTCGGCATAAAATGGATAACCGAAATTGATATAGGGGCACCAAAGTGGCAGTATATTTTGATGGAAACACTCACTCAAAAAATAACGACAGGTAAAAAACTGATCCATCATATCCCACTTCATGGTATATACCAGGAAGCTTATCTGCCACAATGCAATAGCTGGAAGAATCAAAATGAGTAATATTGGAAAGTTTTCCCGGTTAAATTTCATCCGCATGTAGTAGCGAATATATGTATCATAAAACAAGAGGCATCGTTTTACACACCATTAAATATTCTGAAACAAGTGTAATTGCAAAGATTTATACCGAAAAGGTAGGCTTGCAGTCATACATGGTTAAAGGGGTTAGGGTAGCTAAGTCCAAATCTAAGGCGGCTATGCTCCAACCTCTTACTCTATTAGAAATGGAAGTATCGCACAGAGAAAATAAGCAACTGCAATATATCAAAGAGTTCAGACGGTCTTATATCTACCAGTCTATTCCGTTTGATACTATAAAATCAACTATTTCTTTTTTTCTGCTGGAGGTAATGACTAAAGCAATTCGGGAGCACGAACCCAATGAAGAGTTATTTGATTTTATATATGATTCTCTCTGTCTTCTGGATGAGGAGAAGAAACTTAATCCTGATTTTCATTTAAGTTTTCTTGTTCAGCTTTCCAGATATTTAGGGTTTGCTCCTCATGAAAATCAATCTGACATTAATTGTTATTTCGAATTGAGTGAAGGTGTTTTTATTTCAAGTCAGAGTGGTTTGCATGTAATGAACAAAAAAGAAAGCGCGGGGCTGAGTTATCTCATGAATGCCAATTTGTTTTCTAGTGTCAACTCTGAGTTTAGCCGGGCTGAGCGCAAAAGAATGTTACATCATTTGCTTAGATACTATCAGTTACATCTGGAAAATTTCAGTTTAAAATCTCCGGAGATTCTGGAAGAAATTCTGGATTAACTATTTTACTCCAATCTTTATCCAAACTTTTGTTACTCGGATTAACTTGTCTTCCATTCTACAAAATACATTGCCTTTCGGAATTTGATAAGCAGGAATCATTGACTTTACAGGACTAGTAAAAGTCTGGTTTGAAACTGGTTTTATCGAGTGCTTATTGACAGTATGAGTGGTTAGATAGGAGCGATATCCTTCACCGGCACAAATTGTGGAGTACAAAAACAATAATATCAGCACAAAGATATTTTTCATTTACCAATCAGTTTAAAGTTATTGAGCAAAACGGATAGATCGGTATAAACAGAATAATGCCGTGCGTAGTTCAGTTCAACTTCTATCAAATCCTTTTCATCCAGCATGAAATTTTTTAGTTGATCGCCAGGATGTAAAATTCCAGGTTGCGCGTGTGCAAACTTTTGAATGTTTGTTTTGCTCGAAAATCCAACCCATGATTTTTTTCCCAGCATCACCTGAAGCCAGTTAGCCGCAAAACCAGCCGATTTTTCTACCCAAAAAATATTTAGAGGCAATGATAGGAGTATGGCTAAACCGGCCAGTACATCAAAAACTCTTTTATTTCTTAGACTCTGGGGCTTGAAAAGAGCATAGCTTTTTTCTGCTACATACAAATCGCCAGCCGTGTCTTTAGAGTTACTTCCAATCAGAGCATCGCTTTTTTCATTTAGGATTTTGTATGTCAACCGGTCTCCACAAAGCATGATTTGTTTGATAATGTCTCCAAACGAAAAATCAGTTGAACAGAATACGACTTCAGTGATTTGATGAATGGCTATTGCTTTGGCTGTTTCATTAATTTGTTGAATTGCACAAATTTCACGCCCTCCCCCCAGCTCCCGTATAACTTTTTCAGCCCTTAAAATATCAGATGTACCAACTATCAAACTTCTTTTCTCTTCCTCGGTCTCTGCGTCAAAGGACTGATGCTTAATCAAATGATATACGCTGCGGGTAAACAACATTTCAACCCCGGTCCAGACAGCCCCCAGCAAAATAATGGCGCGCGAAAATCTCCATTCGTTAGGTATAAAAGCATATACCACGGCAATAGTAATAGTACCTAGTAAGATGCCACGTAAAACATTAGAAGTGCGAAAAGGTTTGTCGTATCCTCCGCTGAAAAAAGTAGCAACAATCCATATTAAAATGTAAACCGGCACTACTACAAAGAGAAATTCGTTCGGGTAATAATTATCCGAATACTTAATCATATCTTCCCAATAACTCTTAATGAAGAATACCCCTGTAAAGCTCAGCAAAGCATCTACAATAAATAAGTAGGAAGATGCAAACAGCGCAGCTAGTAAAGTAAGCATTCCACGGAAAACAATGGCGAAGTTGATTAGTAGAGAAAATACACCTGATTGATTCCCGCTAAAATGTTTTCGAGCAAAAATAATCATGGCATTATAGAAAACCTTTACATAGTTAAGGCTTCCCTTTTTGGTGCTTTCTCCCTTGTAATGAATAATTGCTGTGTCCGGGAAATAGTAATTTTTATACCCACCTTTTGTAATCCTGTAGCTTAAGTCTACATCTTCTCCGTACATGAAAAATGTTTCATCCAGCAAACCAACATTGTCCAGTGCTGATTTGCGTATAAACATGAATGCTCCTGATAAAATGTCTACCTCGTGAGTTTCATTTGGGGATAAAAACCCCAGGTGATATCGACCAAAAGTTTTTGACCTTGGGAATAATGCCGCCAACCCAAATGTTTTATAAAAAGCCACCACAGGCGTAGGAAGGCCTCTTTTCGATTCTGGCAAGAAAACACCTTTTCCATCAATCATTTTTACACCCAATGCACCGGTATCCGGATGTGAATTCATAAAAGCAAGGCACTTTTCAAAAGTATCTTCAGCAACAACGGTATCCGGATTAAGCAGTAGAACGTATTCCCCGTCAGCAATTTCTATGGCTTGATTGTTTGCTTTAGAAAAACCTACATTAACAGTATTGGTAATGATGCGTACAAACGGAAATCTTTGATGAACCATTTCTACCGAGTCGTCAACGGAGGCATTATCTACAACTAATACTTCCGCCTCTATATTTTTTATGGCACGGCTTACGGAGAGTAAGCACTGCTCTAAAAAATACTGCACGTTGTAGTTGACTATTACAATGGAAAGTTTCATTCAAAGAATATGAAACGAAAAGTTGATTTTTTAATTTGAATTCTTGACCAGATAATTTTCATAAGGTAAACGGGTGGCAATAGAGCGAGCTAATGTCATCTCATCGGTATATTCCAATTCACCACCAAAAGAAATTCCCCGGGCAATTGTGGTAATATTAACCGGTAACCCCTTCAACTTTTTACTGACATAAAAAATGGTAGTATCTCCTTCAATAGTTGGACTGATGGCCATTATTATCTCCTTAACCGAGCCGGATTTAACCCGATCCATCAATGAATCAATATTCAATTTTTCCGGGCCAATACCGTCAATGGGCGAAATAACTCCGCCCAAAACATGATAAACTCCTTTGTAAATATTCGTATTTTCTATAGCTATTACATCCCGAATGGTTTCCACCAGACAAACCATTGAGTGATCTCTATGTTGACTTTCACATATCTCGCAAAGGGCGCGATCGGAAACGTTGTTGCACGTTTTGCAGAACTGTATTTCGTTACGCATTTTAGAGATAGCCTCTCCAAAATAGTTCACTTTATCTGTATCCTGTTTTAGAAGATGCAAGACCAAACGCAATGCAGTTTTCTCACCAATTCCGGGCAATTTGGTGAATTCACCAACCGCATCAGCAATAAGTTTTGAGGAGTATTTCATCAAGCGGCTAAAATAATCGGAATTACTATATTGCCTCCGTATGATTCGAAAACTTTCCATCATTATTCCGGCTTATAACGAGGGTGCAACCATTCATAAAATTTTAGATAAGGTTCAAGAGGTAAAACTTATTGAGAATATTGAAAAAGAGGTGGTTATTGTGAATGATTGCTCTACAGACAATACAGAGTTTGCTATTCAACAGTATGCTCAAAATAACGCATTACCTATTCTTTATAGAAAACACTCGGTAAATAAGGGTAAAGGTGCTGCATTACATACCGGCATTAAAGAAGCTACAGGCGATGTAATTGTGATACAGGATGCCGATTTAGAATACGACCCTACGGAATTGAATATTCTTTTGAAGCCTATCTTGGATGATGTGGCTGATGTTGTCTATGGCTCTCGTTTTATTGGAGGAAAGCCACACCGAATCTTGTTTTTCTGGCACACAATCGGGAATAAATTTTTGACATTCATTTCAAATATGTTTACCAATCTCAACCTTACCGATATGGAGACCTGCTACAAAATGTTCAGGGCAGAGGTTGTAAAATCACTTGATTTAAAGGAGGAACGTTTTGGCTTTGAACCGGAAGTAACAGCCAAAATGAGCCGATATCCCAAGGTTCGCATTTATGAAGTAGGAATCAGCTACTATGGAAGGACTTACGAGGATGGTAAAAAAATTACATGGGCTGATGGACTTGCCGCAATTTGGTGCATCTTAAAATACAATCTTTGGCGTAGATAATTAATGCGCTTCCAGCCAATTGTGTCCAATTCCAATTTCTGCCTCAATTGGAACGTTCGTTTTAATAGCACTTATCATCTTTTCGCAAATAATAGGTTTAATAATTTCCACTTCATCTTTAAGGGCATCAAACACTAATTCATCATGAACCTGCAAAGTCATTTTCGATTTCAGGTTTTGCCGTTTAAACTCATGGTGAATATTAATCATGGCTATCTTAATCATATCTGCGGCACTGCCCTGAACCGGGGAGTTAATAGCGTTTCGCTCGGCAAAGCCACGAACGGTGAAGTTTTTCGAATTGATATCTTTTAGGTATCGTCTTCGTCCTTTAATTGTTTGAACATAGCCATGTTCACGGGCAAAGCCTATGTTGTAATTCATATACTCTTTAATTTTCGGAAACTGTTTGAAATAGTTTTCGATAATCTCTTTAGCCTCGCTGCGGCTAACACCAATATTTTCTGCGAGCCCAAAAGCTCCCTGACCGTATATGATGCCGAAGTTTACACTTTTGGCTTTGTATCGCATTTCTTTAGTAACATCTCCAATGGCTACACTGTATACTTTGGCTGCCGTTGCGGTATGTATATCAATTTTCTTTTGAAAGGCATCGAGCATATTTTCATCGCCACTTAACTCGGCCACAATGCGTAGTTCTATTTGAGAATAATCGGCTGAAACAAGAATGTGATTGTCATCGCGTGCAACAAATGCTTTGCGTACTCTTTGTCCGCGCTCCGTTCTGATAGGGATATTTTGAAGGTTAGGATTGTCAGAACTTAAACGCCCTGTTGCAGCTACTGCTTGCCGAAATGTAGAATGCACTCTTCCTGTCTTTTTATTAATCAACAAAGGTAATGAGTCTACATAGGTCGATTTTAGTTTGGCAAACTCCCGATAGTCTAATATTTTATTTGCAATAGGATGAAGTTTGACCAAGCCTTGTAATGCGTCTTCGTTGGTTGATAGCTGGCCAGTTGAAGTTTTTTTACCCTCAAAAGGCAATTTTAAATTTCCGTAAAGTACATCGCTTAATTGTTTGGGAGAGTCTACGTTAAAATCCATCCCTGCCATTGCATGAATTTCATCGCGAACTTTCAATAGATCACTTTCCAGCTCCTTGGAGTATTCTCTCAAAAATTCTTCATCAATCTTTACTCCTTCATATTCCATATCAGCCAACACTTCAATGAGCGGATGTTCAATTTCCTGCAACACACTTTCTACCTCCTGTTGTTTAATGAGAGGAGTAAACCGGTTTTTCAATTGAAGTGTTATATCGGCATCTTCGGCAGCATATTCCGAAATTTTGTCCAACGGTACATCCCGCATCGATCCTTGGTTTTTACCTTTCTTGCCTATCAGTTCTTCAATTGATACCGGTGTGTACCCCAAGTAAGTTTCACTCAGGTAATCCATGCCGTGTTTCAAGTCAGGTTCTAACAGGTAATGCGCCAGCATGGTATCAAACAAGGGCAGCGAAACGTGAATATCGTATCGTTTTAAAACCAATAAGTCGAACTTGATATTTTGCCCAATCTTTACATGATTAGGGCTTTCTAACAGAAGTTTAAAATGGGAAGTAACTTTGCACGCTTCATCATAGGCGGTTGGTACTGGTACATAGTAAGCTTCACTTTCTTTTACACTAAAGCTCATACCAACTAAGTCGAGAGAAAAATAGTCAAGCGATGTTGTCTCGGTATCGAAGCAGAATTCTGAATGACTCATTAATTCTGCAACCAGGTTTTTTATCTCTTCCTCTGTTTGAGCTATTTTATATAAGTGCCCTGTATTGTGTATAGTCTTTCCTCTCACCAAAGAAGAATCATTCTCATCAACGGATGTGTCTCCAAAAAGATTTTGTTGAGATCCGGAAGTGTTGGATGATGTTTTTGATTTAGAGATACCTGTGCCTGTGGCCACAACACCATCCTGATTAACACTATAATCTGCTCCCAGAATACGCTTACCCAAAGTTCTGAATTCCAGTTCGGCAAAAATGGCGGCAAGTTTTTCTTTATCGGGTGGATCCATTTTAAGTTTATCATCGCTTACCTCAATAGGCACATTCAAATTGATAGTTGCCAGTTTTTTTGAAAGCAGTCCCTGTTCTGCAAAACTCTTTACATTTTCTCCAACCTTACCTTTAATATGCTCTGCATTTGCAATTACATTTTCTAAAGAGCCATACTCTTTAATAAATTTTTTAGCGGTTTTTTCACCCACGCTAGGTATTCCGGGAATATTATCTACTGCATCGCCCCACATGGCCAGTATGTCAATAACCTGTGAAGGATTTTCCACTTCCCAATCGCGTTTTATTTCGTCAACACCTAAAATTTCTACATCACCACCACTTCTAGCAGGTTTATAAATGAAGATGTTCTCTTCTACCAACTGTGCGTAATCTTTATCGGGTGTCACCATGTAAACTACATGTCCTTCAGCGGCTTTTTTCTTAGCTATTGTGCCAATAATATCATCGGCTTCATAGCCGGCATATTCTAAAATAGGAATGTGAAATCCTTTAATGATTTCTTTGATGTAAGGTACCGCGAAAATGATGTCTTCGGGTGTTTCCTGCCGGTTGGCTTTGTAGTCGGCATAATCTGCTTCTCGCTCTGTGCTGCCTCCCAAATCAAAAACAACAGCCAAATGGGTTGGTTTTTCCTTTTGAATCAACTCAAACAAAGTATTGGTAAATCCACTGATAGCCGAAACGTTTTGTCCTTTTGAGTTCAGCAGAGGATTTTTACTGAAAGCGAAATAAGCACGAAAAATAAGTGCATATGCATCGAGTAAAAAAAGTTTTTCAGAGTGATTTTCGGTATTTGACATTCGCTGTGAGATTGGACGCAATTTATGAAATGGCAACAAAGTAAGTTAAATCCTGCTTTAGTATTTGTGCGGTATCAAAACTCGCGATCAAAACCTAACTCATCCATGATGTCGCCCAACTCCTGATAAATTTCCTGTTTACTTAATCCAAATTCTTCCAGTGAGTATTCATGCGTACTTTTATAATTTCTGTTGCGTGTCTCCTCTTTGGAAAGCCGTTGCTGCAACTCTTTGGACACCGGCCAGTTAAAGTGCGCATATATATTTTTAACGGTTACTTCTGGCTTACTTAACAGGTCATCATACTTAACTGAAAAAAACTGGGGAGCAGGAATAGTATTTCGCATCTCTTTGGAATACTTGTAGAAATCTATTCCATATTTAGCCCAAACCCTTTTAGCAGGATGAGTTTCAGGTATCTCTTTACTATACATCATGGTAAACATGCTTGCCATGCTGGGTACCGCATCGTATGGATGTCTGGCAATATGAATAATTTTTGCATCTGGAAAACGCTGAAGTAGAGTTTTAAATCGAGCCGTGCTCATAACATTTTTGGCTAAATATGTCTTGTTAGGCCCGGCACGAAACACAAAACGTTTCACAGAACTTTCATAAAAGTCCATCATGTTTTGCCTTACATGCAAAGGTTCATCATCCAGAAATTTATTGTCATCGTGTAGATGGAAATACGGAAATGGAATAAAAATACCCGGACTCATCAATGGTTGAGCAAAAACCAACTCATCCTCTTCGGCTTTGTTGAAACCCATTGCGTGAACATCATCCCACCCTCCCCAAAAAATGTCATCTAACCGGTTTACAATTCTTTTTATTATTCCTCTCAGAATGTTTCGGTCAATCCACCGAAATACGTTATAAAACTGCACAAACGAAGATGACATAAAAAATGTGTGTGCATTTTTGGTGTAGATAAATCGCTCCTCATCTAAGGCAATAAGCCGATGTAAGTAGGTGGTGCCGCTTCGCGGATTGGCAATAATAAAAACCGGTTGCCGTAGTTGTAACTTCTTATAACCGCGATGAAAAATTTCGTCTAACAAGCGAAAAAAAAGTGAAACCAGCTGATGTAGGGTATATAGAAAAATAAAAAGCACAGATAGTAACCACACATTTAGCTGAAAGTGACGATACGTTTCAAGAATAATGTTGCCTAAAATCTTAAACCTCACGTAATAAAAAGAAGCACTGAAATATTTCATAAACCGGTGCAAGGTTACTAAACCCTATAAGTATTAAAAAGTTGAACGTTTGAAACAAGACAGTATTTTCGTCCAATCGTTTAAAAATGCAATCGAACCGTCAACTATTTCTTCAACATGTGGCTCAAACAAGTTCAGGGCCTCTAATGCTTGAGATTGAACAGGCTCAAGGTATGTATCTGTTTGACCATACGGGAAAAAAATATCTTGATCTGATAGCCGGTATATCGGTAAGCAGTTTAGGTCATTCTCATCCGGAAGTGGTACAGGCCGTAAAAGAGCAGGTTGAAAAGTATATGCATCTAATGGTATATGGCGAATTTGTGGAAAGTCCGCAAGTACGATTTGCTAAAAGATTGACTGAGTTTTTACCGGAAACACTAGACAATGTTTACTTCACTAACTCTGGTGCTGAGGCCACCGAAGGGGCATTGAAATTAGCCAAACGAGTAACCGGTAGAACGCAACTGATTTCTTTCAAAAACGCTTACCATGGCAGTACGCAAGGTGCGTTAAGCTTAATGGGTGATGAATACTTCAAAAGAAAGTTCAGGCCCTTGTTGCCGGACACATTGCAACTTCAATACGGCAACCCAGAGGATTTAGGAAAAATTACTTGCCGAACAGCTGCTGTAGTAATTGAGCCGATACAGGCAGAAAGTGGAGTTGCGATTCCAAATAAAGCATTCATACAGCAACTGAGAAAAAAGTGTGATGAGGTTGGTGCTTTGTTGATTTTTGATGAGGCCCAAACCGGTTTAGGCAGAACCGGTAAAATGTTTGCTTTTGAACATTATTCAGTAGTGCCTGACATTCTGTTGCTTGCAAAGGCCTTGGGAGGAGGCATGCCACTAGGGGCGTTTATCTCTTCAAAAGACAAGATGACCCTACTTACTGATAACCCAGTGCTGGGACATATTACTACTTTTGGCGGGCATCCAGTATGCTGCGCGGCTGGTTTAGCTGCATTTAACGTGTTGATAAGAGAGAATATTATTGTATCGGTTGAGCAGAATGGGAAGTTGTTTGATGATCTGTTAAACCATTCGGCAATAAAGTCTAAGCATCGTATTGGATTAATGATGGCTCTTGAGTTTGAAAATTTTGAAGAGAACAAAACTATTATAGACAGGTGTATTGAAAGAGGAGTATTGACCGACTGGTTCTTATTCGCGCCACAGTGTATGCGTATTGCACCCCCGCTGATTATTACTGAGGAAGAAATTCGTATGGCATGCCAAACAATTCTTGAATCAATTAACTAAGTTGAAAAAGCTATTGCTTATATCCTTAATAATTTCTGCTTTTGTTACCTCCTGCAAGAAGGACGAAATGGAAATTCTTGTACGGGAAGTAAACTCGGGAAATACTTATCAGCTCCACGATGTGTTTTTTCTGGATGATTCTATTGGCTTTGTATCTGGAGGTATGCGGTATGATATTGGTGTATTGCTGAAAACTACAAATGGAGGACAAAGCTGGTCAGCATTTGATTCTATAATTCCCAAATGCGCTTATGCAAGTTATTTTTTCAGTGAAGCCGAAGGTTATATTGTCGGGTTTGATTCTTGGTTGGCCTATACCAATGATAGCTGTAAGAGTTTTGGCTCAGGAACCGGAAATTACACACCCATTAATGATATATCTTTTATTGACCGTAAACACGGCTTAATGGTTGATGGGGCCGGTTATGCAGTAGGTCATATACTTTACACTGCAGATGGAGGAGCTAATTGGAACAGTACCGATTATCAAAACAATCTACGAGCCGTACAGTATACGGACAGTAACACGGCTTATGCTTCGGGTTACGGGGTAATCTATAAATCAATCAACGCAGGTCAAAGCTTTTTCCCGTTAGATGCGCGGGGAGATTTTTTTGTTGCGATGGATTTTCCTTCAGCCAGTACGGGCTATTTTGCAGGTTATCAGGGCATGATTCTCAAAACTACGGACGGTGGAAATTCGTTTTCCAAAATTCATTACGGCAATACGTTCTTTGAGAAACGCGAACATTTTGAAGGAATTGATTTTTGGGATAACCATATTGGTTATGTTGTTGGTGATGAAGGAGAAATGCTTCACACAACTAATGGTGGCGAATCCTGGCAAAGAGTCCGGTCATTTACGGACGTAAACTTGAGAGATATCCACCTTTTTTCAGCCACCTCCGGAATAATTGTTGGTGATAATGGAAAGATATTCCTGTTTAAAGAATAGGCCATGAAAATTCGGTTTACTTACTTAAGCGAGATAAATATCTATGCAATCGGAGCTATGGTGTTTTTTATTGCAGCACTTTTTTCATCCGGCTATCATCACTTTGATGAACACTTTCAAATATTAGAGTTCACTTCTCTTAAGCTGCATATAGCCAAAGAAAACGATATGCCTTGGGAGTATGCAGCAAAGATGCGTTCTGCATTACAACCTCTTTTTGTAATAACGTTTTATAAGTTGCTTTCAATAGTTGGGCCGGTTAACCCTTTTATACTGTCCACATTTTTGAGATTGTTATCTGCCGCATTGGCATTTTATTGTACTTACCAGCTTATTCAATGCTTTGGGCAAAGTTTATCTGAGAAATACAGAAGTCGTCTGTTATTGCCGCTATCATTTTTTCTATGGTTTGGCGTATACAATGCTGTACGCTTTTCATCTGAAAACTGGTCTGCTATGCTGCTGATTCTAAGTTTATGTTTATTAACAGGCAGTACGATTAAGGGTTATAAAACATATCTGTATGCCGGTCTGTTATTGGGAGGCGCGTTTCTGCTGCGGTTTCAAACAGGCTTCATGATTTTGGGTTTAGCAATCTGGCTTCTCTTTATCAGAAAGGAAAGAATAGGTTCTCTATTCCTTACAGCAGCCACCATTTTTGCGGTAGTTGCCGCAGGTGTATTGATTGATAAGTGGTTTTATGGAGTATGGACATTATCTTGCTGGAATTATTTTGATCAAAATATTCTGCAGAATAAAGTTTCTGGGTTTGGCGTTTATCCATGGTGGTGGTATCTATCCGAAACTTTTCTGAATACCATTCCCCCTTTTAGTTTGGTTTACCTGTTGGGATTACTCATTTTTTTTGTATTGCATCCCCGACACCTTTTCACTTTTATTCTCATTCCATTCCTGTTGGTTCACTTTTACATAGGCCACAAGGAAATACGGTTCCTTTTTCCGGTCATTTATTTTTTACCCTTATGTATTGCTTTTACCATTCGGGCAGTTAATCAAAAATGGAGTGTGCCACTGTTAGGGCAAAGGGCTTTCAAGTTTTTCTTGCCCGGTTTTTGGCTGGTTAATTTTGTTATGTTGCTGGTAGTCATGTTTAAACCGGCCGACTCATATATTGATTTGTACGAAACAATTTACAATCGCTATACCGCTCCGACTAAGCTTTATGGCTTGAACGAAAATCCTTACCATCGGGTACTAGACATTCATTTCTATAAACGAGCCAGTTTATCTTTGAATCTGATCAATAATACGTCTGAAATACAAGCAGGAAAAGATAGCATAGTGCTTTTGGCTACAACCGACAGAAACGCAGCAGAGCAACTGACCCAGCCGCACAAACTTATCTATTCCGGGTTACCTGAGTGGGTCAGAGCATTCAACTACAACCGCTGGTTAGATAGAACTAAAATCTGGTATGTGTACGAAATTGAAAACCGTAATTAGTTATTCCGGCAATTGGTAGAGATCAAAAGTTTTGCCTGCATAAACTTTTTGTGAGTTTTCGGGAAGTTTATCTCCCCACGAATTTAGTTCAGTCATGTAAAATCCGGCTGGTGCTGCTTCATCGGGCATGCATAGCTTTTGGTCATATAGTCTGTTCAGGTAAGCACGCATAGCCCAAGCATCAAACAGACTCCAGTCTGCCCGAATTACCTTTTCATTTTTTACCCAAGGCTGTATACTTTCAATATCTGTCAGCAACTCTTTATCGCGGGAGTAAGAGCCTGTATTTACAAAACACCAGGCGATAGCAATCAGAATAGCCGCAGCCGATAAACCTTGTACTACTTTTTCAGCCAGTGCGCTTATCTTACTTAATACAAGCTCTGCCAAAGGAATAAGTAGAACGGCCAATGAAAGAGTATAAAACACAAGCGATGGCAACAAATAATATTTGTGTTGTTTGGCACTTAGCGCAATAGGAAAAGAGGCAGATATTGCAATAAGTATAAACACAACACTCAGTTGTCTTTTATTCTTAACTGACTTTAGTGGCTTAAAAACAAAGGCAACACTCAAAATTGCCAACCAAGGCAAAGCGGCCAGTGATAAATCAATGAATATTTGATAGTGCGGGTTACTGGCTGCCGATTGATGTTTGAGAACCGGCAATAACTGAACTTCGAGATAGTTTTTTAAAAATACGCTCGGAGCATCCATGGAAAAAGCAAGTGTAAATGCCAGCGCAAATACGAATACCTGGAACACAGTATATGCCAGAATATTATTGAACTCTTTCTTATCTACTATGCGGATAAAGAACACAGGCGTGGCCAGCGGGAACAAGCCAACGGGTCCCTTGGTAATACAGGCTAAAAAAATCAGGATGCCGCCAAGAGAAGCATATAGAAACAAATTTTTCCGCGTTTGCCAATAGACAAAGAACATAATAACCGATAAGGTAGTAAACAAGGTCATTGTGTTTTCCAGCAGGTTGTTAGCATAGCACCAAGGCGTTAACGGAGAGATTAAAAACAATAAACAAGGCAACCAGAACAGTCTGCGAATGTCATTTTGTTTTTGAAAAACAGTTCGCCATGCAACGGCAATCAACAGTAACTGACAGATAGCGCAACTGAACGAGTAAATACGCTCAACAAAATAATAATCGCCTAACACGTCATACCAAACGGATAAAAAGTACATAGCCAAGGGGGGGTTATCCCAATAAGCCGGCTGGGTATAGTAAATAGTTTGCGGTGCCCAAAAACTGCTTATACCCGTTGCCAGATTATGAGCTAGAAGTGCATCGTAAATGCCATCCATAAACATACCCTTAGCAAACATGTTAGGTAGCCACCACAAACAGGTAATGGCAATAATAACCCAATAAGGTGCGGCTGTTTTTTTCACTGAATAAAATTAAAAAGCAATTCCCGCTCCTGCTTCATAATACTGCGCAACCAGGAAATGGGTCTTTAAACTAAGACCCACAAAAAATCGGGTTGATTTATCTTTTCCAAAATCAGGCAGATAATAATTGATACCCAGCTTGGCATAAACAGGGGTGCCTTTGGTTGGATTATACACGTAACCGCCTGCTGCAAATAGTAAACCTACTCTACCCAAAATAATTTCATCTCCGGCAAACAGGCTGAATTTCATAGCGTGAAGGGTGTGTGATTCTTTGGTTTCAATTTCCTGAAGTTCCAGATAGTCATATTCGCCCTGATTAAACTCGACACAAACACCAGCCAGAACTTTATTAATAATGCTGGTATAACGGGCGTAATTCATGGTTCCTACGTAGTAGGGATATTTAGGACCTCCGGCTGTTTGCATTTCTCCATAACCTATTCCAAACCGCATCATAACTTCATTTTTTTTCCGGGGCTTAGGAACCTTGCTTCGATTGTATTTTAACTCTTTACTCACTTTCGGGAAATATCTTACACCAAAACTAACCGCAGGAACGTTGACTCCCAGATTGGGCCATTGAGTGGTGGCATTACTATAGTGAGTTAAGTTAACCCCCAGTGTTAAATGAACCTGAGCAGATGGTTTAAAGTCAATACCCAGGCGAAACTGGTCAGCCGAATTGATGGTGGAGCCGATGGCTCTGTTTATGCTATTATCTATGCGGTTGTAATGCGTGGGAACAAAAGCTAAACCGGTGCCTACCCTCAGATAAAAATCTACATACCGGCTTCTGACAATCCAGAATTTAGCTACAGCCATCATCATATAGGCGTTCCCGAAAATTTTTTGATCGGCATTATAGGCCATGACAAAACTACCGCCTAGTTCCGGATATTTAAGTTTTCGTTGCCAGGCTTTCTCTCCTAAAGTTTGTTTGTAGAAACTCAATTCAACGGCCTGTGTATAGCCGGTAATAGGAGTGGTAAATTTACTGTTGTGGGGAATGATTTTTCCAAACTGGTAGTTGGCCTCTATAGAATATTGGCCAATAGCACCAAAACGGTCGTCTCCTTTTGAAGAAAAAACACCGATGACAGCCAGAAACAGGAGTAAAAATAAAAGCCGCATGTTTCAAAAATATAATTCACCGATGAAAATAGAAGCTAATTGTTCTTTTTAAATTCGCCCCGATTAATTCTACATAATATGGGCAGAACTCGCCTTTGGTTTAAAACAGGTTTTGGAAAAGTCATCTCCTATTTTCTTCAGGGACTCTTACTGTTGGCGCCTATCTTTGTAACAATCTATGCCATCTTCTACATTTTTAATGCAATAGATAGCACAATAGAAAAAGTGTTCCGAGCCCTGTTTCATTTTTACTATCCCGGCTTTGGCATTGTGGTTATGTTTTTTCTGCTTGCCTTTATCGGTTTTATCGGTTCGTTGGTAATAGCACAACCTTTACTGCATGTGTTGGACTCCATCATGGAGAAAACACCTTTAGTGAAGGATATTTATTCTTCACTAAAAGATTTTTTCGGGGCTTTTATAAGTAACAAGAAAAAATTTGACAAGCCTGTTATGTTCGAAGTGGGTAAAGAATCAGGAGTATTTCGTTTAGGATTTATTACCCAAGACGATTTAAGTGACCTGCATATTAAGGATAAAGTTGCTGTATATGCCCCTTGGTCTTATAATCTTTCGGGTATTTTGTATTTGGTTAATCGCGACCAGGTTCAGGTGCTTAAAGATGTAAGAGCCGGAGATGTAATGAAGTTTGTAATGAGTGGTGGGGTGACTGAACTGGATGAAGAAAACTAATCTATGAAGAAGATTGCTGTTGTTTTTCTACTTTGCATGGGTCAGTACTATTCAGCCAATGCTTGGGGGTTCTGGGCTCATCAACGGATAAACCGAATTGCAGTTTTTCTGTTGCCTCCCGACATGATTACCTTTTACAAGGAGAATATAGACTTTATAACTGAACATGCAGTTGACCCAGATAAAAGAAGATATGCCTCTCCCGATGAAGCGCCCCGCCATTATATTGACTTAGATCATTATTGCACCTATCCCTGCAAAGAAATGCCCCGCAGATGGAATGAGGCTCTTGAAAAATATACCGAGGATACACTGAAAAGTTACGGCATTGTGCCTTGGCATATTCAGTTAATGATGTTTCGTTTAACGGATGCTTTTAAGGCAAAGGATAAAAACAAAATTCTGCGACTATCAGCAGATATCGGCCATTATATTGCTGATTCCAATGTACCTTTACATACCACCGAAAACTATAACGGACAACTCACTAATCAGGTGGGTATTCATGGTTTCTGGGAGTCGAGAATTCCGGAGTTGTTTGCCGAAGACTATGATTACTTTATTGGCAAAGCAGAGTTTGTTGCAAAACCTCAGGAACGTATTTGGACAACAGTAATGGAAAGTCATCATGCTTTAGACACCGTGCTTGGTTTTGAAAAAAATCTTAGTCAATCGTTTGCCAGTGATAAGATTTATGCCTTTGATACCCGAGGTGTTACAACCTCTAAAATGTATTCGGAAGAATATACGCTGGCTTATGCTAAAATGATGGATGGAATGGTTGAGCGCAGAATGCGCAGTTCAATTAAAATGGTAGCAGATATCTGGTATACCTGTTGGGTGAACGCAGGCCTGCCCGATTTAAATAAAACAGAACTAAAGCCGCTTAGCCCCGAAGAAAAACAACAATTGGAAGCCGAGGAAAACTCTTGGAGAGATAAGAAGACCAAACAATATGGGCACTACCATCCGGAAACGGGTAATGAGGGTGTAAAGTAGTTATCTCAACTGCCGCTTAGCCAGGTGGCCATATTTCGTATTCTGTTTAGCAGCAATAATTTCATGATACAGTTTTTGAGCTTCCTCTACATTTGAAGTTTTAGCTGCAAAATACTTAGCGGCCTGCTGTGTAAATGCATTGGACGATGTAAATAAAAGTCTGAAACATTTCAATGACTTTTCTTTCTCACCAGACATAAACAGGGAGTAGGCATAGTGCAGTTGCCGGTATTCTTTCTCGCTGGATATCATTTTACAGCTTTCATCCTCTTCTAAAAATTGTATGGCAGCCGGGTAATTTTTAATAGAAGATTGAAACATGCCATACAAAAAGAACGGGTCACATTCGTTTTTAAACTGTTTAAACGCCCGTTGATGAATCAGCGTTTTGTAATAATAGGGAATGTCCCTATTGTCAATTAGTGCACGATAGTCGTTAATGGAAAAAGAGTCTGTGTATGAAATTAGTTTGCGAGCCACCAGAACTTCTGTATAATAGGTGTTGCTGTCAACGTTGTTTATAAACTCATTCAGCTTAGCGGGATAGTTTTCTGATTCATCGGCAAACAAACGAAGTCCATAGTAGAACTTATCCATTTGCCTTTGGTATATGCGGGAGTATGTGTTCAGAACATTCTGGGCCTCGTCAAAATAACCGAGCTCACTATAAGTAAATGCCCCGTTCAGAAAAGAAGTTTCGTCCACTGTTTTAAAATTATAGGTAGAGTCGAGCCAGGTGAGAGCTTCTTTCATTCTGCCTTCGTAAAAATATTCGGCTGCTATATCACATCGTAAGCCTGCCAGTTCGGGAAACCGTTTGGCTATAAATTGATAAAGCTCCATCGCCACATTGAACCTGCCCCGCTCTTTAAACTTGCGGGCGTATTCAGCAATACGATATGCCTGTTCGCCATCATTATCTTTTTCAATACGTAGCAGGGATAAGATTTCACTTTTAAGTTCTTGTTTCATCAGCGCCATGGCATACAGCGTACAAAGTCCTTTACGAATATCTGCCCGTTGACTATCTATCATTAAACATTTGCGCCAATACTTTTCAATTGGATGTACTTGTTTGGCGGGAATTATTTTAGCCGTTTTAGGAATTATCTCTGATTGAAAAATAGATTCATCGTCAGCTGTTACATTACTATCTGCCGGTAAGGTTTCTAATGTTTTATTCAGCAACACATTGCCTTTCATCATCCAGGCATCTACATTCTTTTTATCCCTCTTAAGTATTGAATCGAGGTAATGCGTTGCGTCATTGTAATTGCCGGCAACAATCAATTCGGTAGCTGTGGCAATAATCTTCTCCTGAGCTGATGAACGGGTTAACGCCAAGGGAAGCAATAGAATAGTGAGCCAAATACGTTTCATAAGGTAAAAATAAAAACCGCCACTGGTAGGTGGCGGCTCTTGATGACTATTAACTATTAATGAGTTTACGAGTTAATCATTACCGGCATTACCAGCATCAATAAATCTTCGTTCTCGTTCTTTTCTGTAGGGCGCAATACACCGGCACGGGTTGGTGTAGATAACTCAATTTCAATATCGTTAGAGTCTAACACGCCTAACATTTCTATCAGGAAACGGGCATTGAAAGCAATATCCATATCACCTCCCGAGTAGCTGCAAGTCAATCTTTCATTGGCTTCATTGCTGAAATCTAAATCCTGTGCAGATATTTTCAGTTCGCTGCCGGCAATGGAAAGAACTACCTGATAAGTGGTTTTGTTTGAGTAGATTGAAATTCTACGCATAGCGTTCTGCAACTCTAAACGATTAATACCAAGTGTATTCGGATTGTTTTGAGGAATTACCGCATTGTAATCCGGGTAGTTCGCGTCAATTAAGCGACAAATTAAACGGGTGTTATCGAAACTGAAAAATGCATTTGATTTATTGTACGAAACATTGACGCCCGAATCGGATGAAGGCAGTGCGCTCTTTAATAAGCCCAGGGCTTTTTTAGGAACAATGAACTGAGCAGATTTAGCGGCCTTTACATCGCTGCGGTTCAGTTTAACCAGTTTATGTGCATCGGTAGAAACAAAGGTCATTCCGTCCGGGCTTACCTGAAACAAAACACCTGTCATTGCCGGGCGCAAATCATCGTTGCTAACTGCAAACAGTGTTTTGGCTATGGCATTGCTTAAAGCAGATGCGGGGATGTTGATTTCTGTGACAGCTTCGGGTTGAGGAATTTTAGGGAAGTCGTCCGGATTTTCTCCGCTTAACTTATAGCGGCCGGTTTCGGATGTAATCTCAATACCAAAAGTTTTGGCATCTACTTTAAAAGTGAGCGGTTGCTCAGGTAATGTTTTAAGAGTATCCAGTAATATTCTGGCAGGTATGGCAATACGGCCATTTTCTTTTGCTTCCACTTTCAGGTCGGTACTCATGGATGTTTCCAGATCGGTAGCAAATACGGTCAGGTTACCACCCTTAATTTCAAACAAAAAATCCTCAAGAATAGGAAGTACCGAACTTGAGTTAATTACACCACCGATGGTTTGCAGACTTTTCAGCAGGGATGTAGTAGAAACTATAAATTTCATTGTAGGTCTTTTAGTTGAGACAAATATAATTATCGCGCGAAATTAAAATTTCTGAGGTTCTAACAGCTTTTTATAAAACTGTATAGGAATCTGGAGGTGAATAACCCATCGGGCTATTGCTTAGGTTTAAAGTAGAAGTCACGGTAGTTGCGTAACAATTTACCTAACACATAATACTGAACAATGGCAAAATCCTGACCATTATGAATGGAGGCGTAGTAGTGGTCAATATCATAAGTCATTTCATGGCCCTTTTCGTCAAACTGTAACTTACTTCGTTTACTGACAGGCATGTAAAACAATTTTACATGATTGACTGAATTGTCGGTTCCGGTAATTGTTATGTTACAGTATGGGACTGTCTGCAT
Organism: Chitinophagales bacterium; assembly: GCA_046329535.1. GTDB lineage: Bacteria > Bacteroidota > Bacteroidia > Chitinophagales > LD1 > Bog-950. Next base: position 265,967 of record JAXLUN010000002.1, on the reverse strand, counting down.
GACGGAATCGCGTTTGGAATAGCTATTGTCAAAAGCTTCGATATAAATAGACGAGTAAAAGCCCAGATATTGGCGGATGAATTTTTGCTGATATGGTTCATTTATTCTGAACTTCTCATCAAGTGGCGACAGACTGAATGAATCGGAAGTTACGCGTGTTAGTGAAAAAGATTTCATTGGGTCTGCAGGATATTCCACACGAAGCGTTTTAATTTCATCTTCCTTATAATTATAGAGCACGCGGCTTCGCCAGTTTTCTTCACTTGTATTGAATCTTGGCGTAAGGTATCCTCTAAATCCCGGAATGTAAGTCATGTGCGGACGGACAGCAGGCTTGCCATCCAGCTCCAGCAGCATATACGTATTCTGTCCATCTATACTGGGGCCGCCTACCCAATAACTTTTCATCAGTTCATCTTTGCGGTTGTATACCTGTACCTGTACGTGTTGAGCTAAAAGGTCGCGCGTTACATTGTCGTGAGCAGCCGTTGGTACCGGGCAAAGCGATGTGACTCGTGTTATGGCGTCTATCAATTGGGTTACCAGTTCCTCACGGGCTGCGTATTTGTTATTAACCATCCACAGGCCGTTTACCTGAGCAATTTCCACTTTATTGTTCTCTGTATCGCTGAGTATTATCTTAAAAATATCCTTTGATTCTTTCACCGCAAAATCACCTTCCTGCTCATTGATAGTTCCCTTCGATTGATGTTTGATAAACCAGATGGCTGCAGCAGCAAGCACTACAATTACCAGTAAGTAGGGCAGATATTTTTTCATTTACGAAGCGTATTTTCTCGTACGGTAATAGCTAAAAGCAAGACCCGAAAGAATAATGAACAGGATAGGGAGGGCGATATTGATAAGCTGCCATTTCAATTTTTCTTCTTCGGCTTTGACGGTGTTCAGCAGGCGCAGTTTTACTTCTTTGTTGCGGGTTTCCAATATGCCACTGTCATCTATCAGATATTCAATACAGTTCAGTATAAAATCTTTATTGGCGAACTGCTGTTTGGTATACATATAGTAGCCGAGCGGATAAGCCGAACTATCATTGCGCACTTCATTGCGAATGATGTCGCCATCGGCAATAACTATCATTTTAATTTGGGGGCTTTTTTCTACAAACTTCAGATTTTCTACGGTATCGCTGGCGGCCAGAAATTCGGGTGACAGGCGGTTTTTGTAAGCAGACTCAAATGCGCCTTCCATCAGCACGGCCACGGGCAACTTAGGTTGATTGTAGTAAGCCGGGTTAGGTTTGTTTTGAAGTATGCCGAAGTGGATTCGGGTAGGGGCCAGTTGCGCTTTGGCGTTGTCGGTGGTGTGTAACAGAATGGTTTTGTTCACTCCCGGATTTTTTACGGTATCGATGGTGCTGACGAAGAAGCCGGCTACCGGATCGAGATTGCGGACAATGGCGTGGTTGTTATCGGACACCAGGAGGGGGAAATAATACCACGGAAACATTTCGGTTTGCGGAGCGTTACCCATTTGGCCCACAATAAGCGGAATAGGATTACATAAATTAATATCCTGAACCACATCGGTGTTTACCCGTACGCCATACTTAAACAGCATATCGTCCAGATTAAAATCATTACCCTGCGCAAACTGACCGGTCGGGCTTGTTTTCAAGCTATCCATTGCCGCTGTAGTACCATCAACCAGCCACAGCACTTTACCTCCGCGCATAATAAACTGGTCTATCTTGTACTTATCTTTCTCATCAAAAGCTATGCGCGGTTTGGCTATAACCGCTACATCTATTTTTGCAGGAATCTGATAGTTATTGTGCAGGTCGAAGTCCTTTACCTCGTATTGTAAGTTGAGTAAAGTATTCTGTATGTCGGCCGTTTCCAGATTGGTGAGTTCCCCGTGCCCCTGAATAAAAACTACACGCGGGGAACGGTATTGCGTCAGCTTTTTAATGGCGTTTGAAAATTTGTATTCCAAAAGTATCTCCGAGTTATTGAGAATTTGCTGAGGTGAAAATCCGATTTGATTCTCGAGCAACTGCACCGGCATTTCGCGGCCACCATAGGTCACCATAGCTCCCGGAAAAATGAGCTGCTGCTTACTGTCGGTTTTGCTTTTGGTGGTGAGGTTGGTGGGAGAAAGTCCGCGCTGCATTAAATCGGTCATCAGCGCCTTTCGCTCATCCAGATTCTGAACAGCCATAGGGTCAATAAACTGAAATTCGATGTTTTTGCCGCCATAAGCCCGATACTCGTTCAGGAGGTTGCGGGTAGATTCTTTTAAACGGGTGAAGCCGGCATTCAGGTCACCATCCAGATATACCTTCACGGTTACCACATCTTTTAAATCAGCCGCTAGCTTTTTCGAGGGCTTTGAAATTGAATAACGTTTCTCGGCCGTGAGGTCTAAGCGGAAATAGTAATAGCGCGACACCACATTGAACAAAAGCAGCATAGTAAACACCAGGCCCAAGGTGAGCATAGCATCTCTGCGATTGGTCATATTGGGTTTCAGTTTTACCATCTCCGGGCAGAAAGAGCGGTCCGGGTGAAGAGAATAAATACTGCTATCAGACTAAAAAAGTATACCACATCGCGGCTGTCAATGACCCCTTTCCCCATGGCATCGTAATGAGCGCTAAGACCGAATGACTCAACCAGGTAATCGTTCTTGCCTACAAAAATGCCGAACTGTGAAAGGTAGCTGAACGCGAGATATATAAAGAAGCACAGAAATACACCCACAATAAAAGCTACTATCTGGTTACTGGTAATAGCTGAACAAAAAATACCGATAGCTACAAAAACGGCCCCCAGAAAAAACAGACCAAAGTAAGAACCTAAAATCCCTCCTGTATCTACATTGCCCACCGGTGAAGCCAGGGCATAGACAGTATAGAAATAAATAAACGTAGGTACTATGGCAATAAACACCAGCAGCAGAGCAGCAAAATATTTGCCCAGAATAATTTCCAGCTCGGTTACGGGCCGGGTGCTGAGTAGTTCGATAGTGCCGGTATTTATTTCTTCGGCAAATGAGCGCATGGTAATGGCGGGTATCAGAAAAATAAAAATGTAAGGTGCTATGCTGAAAAACGAATCAAGTGTGGCGTAGCCAAAATCAAGAATGCCTGTATCCGGAAAAATCCACATAAACAGACCCAGCACCAACAGAAACACGATAATGGCCATATAGCCTATAAGTGAACTGAAAAACTGCTGAATTTCTTTTTTGAAGATAGCGAACATAAGCGGCCAAAAATAAACTAATCACCCAATGTGAAAAGTCACAGTATTGTCATTTTTAAATGGTGAACAGAATACTACTTCGTCAGTTGCTTAAACACATCTTCCAGGCTGTATTCTTCTTTGTTAAGGTGCAGCAACGTAAGATTTTTCTCTTTCGCAAAATTGAAAATGTCTTCACGAATATCCTTCTTACCATCTGCCACAAAATTCCATTTGCCGTCTTTCAGTTGCTCGTAGCTTTTAATGCCTTTGAGGTTACCCAGCAGAGCACGGTCAACAGCTTGCTTAAATTCGGCTGTTACAATTATTTCATTGCCGATGCGGTGTTGCAGACTAGCCGTAGAATCATCGGCTACAATCTTTCCTTTATTGATAATGACCACGCGGTCGGCAACCGCCTGCACCTCCTGCATAATGTGCGAGGAAAAAATCACTGTTTTATCCTTGCCTAACTGTTTTATCAATGAACGTATTTCCACCAACTGATTTGGGTCAAGGCCGGAAGTGGGCTCATCTAATATCAGCACTTCGGGATTATGCAGCATGGCCTGCGCTAAACCTACGCGCTGCTTGTAACCCTTTGAAAGCTGACCTACTTTTTTCTTGCGCTCGGCTGTTAAGCCGGTCACCTCAATCATTTCGTCAATGCGCTGGTTGGTTATTTTGCCCAACTTATGCAGCCCGGCCATAAATTCCAGATACTCGCGTACATACATATCGTAATACAGCGGATTGTTTTCGGGCAGATAACCGATTTTCTTCGCTACTTCCAAAGGGGATGTGATGGTATCGAAACCGCACACCGTGGCGTTGCCCGATGTTTGCGGAATAAAGCAGGTCAGCATTTTCATGGTGGTAGACTTACCTGCCCCGTTGGGCCCCAGAAAACCGAGTACTTCACCTTTCCTGACTTCGAAGGTGATACCATCTACCGCGCGCTGTTCGCCATATACTTTACTAAGACTGCTGACTGATACCGACATGCTGTTATCTGATTTGAGAATTCAAAGTTGATATTTATTCAAAACCGTGAGTCACAATAATGTCAAACTTTAGTTAAACGTGTATTTGCGTTTCTTCAGTTTGTATTTTTTCTGTTTGCATTTACATACCGAAATGCTCTTAAGCTTTAAAGGCGTACCCAGCATTCGCACATTGGGCGGAATTATACCTACATCGCCACTAAAGGTCACCTTCAGTCCTTCTACTTTATATTCTTCGGGCAGGTTAGAGGCAATGTACCGGCCGTTCGGGTTATCATCCGGTATAATCACTACAGTTTCCTTATTATCTAAAAATTTTATCACGCCCTTAACATTGCTGATGGAATGGTCGTAACCAAAAGACCAGTCCTGTGCCTGTGTGGTGAGGGCGGTTAACAGCATTGTCAGTATTATCGGTAACTTCTTCATGGTTCTGTTTGGTAGAGTTTTTTCAAACACCGAGCCAAAACTAAAATATCTGGCGTGTGTTGTGTATTGTCTGTCGTCTTGTATTTTCGCGCCATGAGTAAAGAGAATACACAAAACGTTTTTCAGCAGATTATTTCGCACTGCAAAGAGTATGGTTTCATTTTTCCTTCATCTGAAATTTATGATGGCTTGGGTGCGGTGTATGATTATGGTGCGTATGGTATTGAACTGAAAAAAAATATTCAGGATTACTGGTGGAAGGCCATGGTGCAGCTCAACGAAAACATTGTGGGGCTTGATGCTGCCATCTTTATGCACCCTAAAACCTGGAAGGCCAGCGGACACGTAGATGCCTTTATGGACCCGCTCATTGACAACAAAGATTCGAAGAAGCGCTACCGGGCCGATGTACTGATTGAAGATGCCATGGCCAAGATGGAAGAAAAAATGGAGAAGGAAGCAGAGAAGGCACAAAAGAAATTTGGTGATGCATTTGACCGCGAAAAATTTCTGGCTACCAACCCCAACGTGCTGCGGGTAAAAGAAAAATTAGATGCGGTAGAAGCGCGCTTTAAGAAAGCATTGGAGGAAAACAATCTCGAAGAGCTGAAACAAATCATTATTGATTTAGAAATTGCCTGCGAAATTTCGGGCAGTAAAAACTGGACGGATGTGCGCCAGTTCAACTTAATGTTCAGCACCGAGGTGGGTTCAGTGGCTGATGAAGCATCTACTATTTATCTGCGCCCCGAAACAGCGCAGGGAATTTTTGTAAACTTTCTGAACGTACAGAAAACCTCGCGCAAAAAAATTCCGTTTGGTATTGCGCAGATTGGTAAAGCATTCAGAAACGAGATTGTAGCGCGCCAGTTTATTTTCCGTACGCGCGAGTTTGAGCAGATGGAAATGCAGTTCTTTGTTCGCCCCGGTACCCAGATGGAGTGGTACGAGAAATGGAGAGAGGCGCGCATGAAATGGCACCGCTCGCTGGGTTTTGCTGAAGAGAATCTGAAGTTCTTTAAGCATATCAAACTGGCTCACTATGCGGATGCAGCACACGATATTCAATTCAATTTCCCTTTCGGCTTTAAAGAAATAGAAGGCATACACAGCCGTACTGATTTTGATTTAACGCAGCATCAAAATCTTTCAGGTAAAAAACTGCAATACTTTGACCCCGAAACCAACGAGAGTTATGTGCCTTATGTGGTAGAAACTTCGGTGGGCTTAAACCGCACTATTCTGGCCGTGTTGTGCAACGGTTTTAAAAACGAAAAACTGGAAGATGGCAGCGAGCGCGTGGTGCTGGCATTGCCTGCGTTTTTAGCGCCTGTAAAAATTGCCGTGTTCCCCCTCATGAAAAAAGACGGCCTGCCCGAAAAAGCACGCGAAATTTATGACGACCTGAAGTTTGACCACCAGTGTTTTTACGAAGAGAAAGATGCCATTGGCAAACGCTACCGCAGGATGGATGCCATTGGCACTCCTTTCTGTATTACGGTTGACCACCAAACTTTAGAAGATAACACCGTCACCCTTCGCGAACGCGACAGCATGAAGCAGGAGCGCGTTTCTTTAGAGCAACTGAAAGCTGTAGTGGCTGAGAAGGTGGATTGGAGAAAGGGGTTGAGGTAGTCTGCAACTATTAAAGCATGTGGGTTTATAATAGCCTTTTTTATAGTTGTTATCGTTTCGTTTCTAATGGCAGAAACAAGTATGATTCAGTTAATGTCCGAGCACATAGCGCAATTACTCTTTTGTGTGCACTGATAGCAATGAACTTAATCGTATTCTTATATGTGGTAGCGGATGGTACTTTAATTGCCTCTGCCTTTGTCTTCACATGTATAATAAACCATTTATACTTCCTATATGGAAACAGATATGTGGAGATAATCTCTTATTTTGAGATTCAAGAAAAAAGAAGAAAAGTGGGCAGTGTTTTGATGATACTGTGGATTTGCTTTACGGTAATTTCGGCAGCTTTCTTTTTTCAAGGGTTGTAAAAGATTTTTTAAAAAGGGAAAGTTCTCCCCGGCTCATTCGAATTTATATCAAAACAACCTTCGCAAGCTAGACAAAGTATACCTTTTCATGATTGTATTCAACTATCTATTTTACTGCCTGTACAGATTCTTTGCATTGGTAAAAAGAGTTGGTGAAAAAGATGAAAACCTTGTCGCTTCATTTTATCCTTTACTTCTCTTTACAAACACCCTTACGATATTGATTCCTTTGAGATTTATTTTCCCCCATGGTTACTTTAAGGAGTTTCCCTACAATCTCTTACTTAAACTAATGCTTGGTATCCCATATTTCATATGGTATTTTGTATGCAAATACTATTTTTTGAAAAAAGGAAATCATCTGCGTATAGTAAACGACTACGATAAAAAATATACTAATGGCTTTACGCAACCAGTGATAGTTGGTGTAACATATATCATTGTAACATTTGCAAGTTTTATCACTCTAACTTTCCTATTGAGTAAATAATTAGCGTTCTAACAGGGTATCCCACCCTTTCGCCTTTCCAATCCAATCACCTCCCTCATTAACCTTCTCCATCTGCCCAGTTTCTACCGGCCTTATCCATTTGGGTTTTTAGCCCGGCAGGAGGGTTTCGGCTTGGCTAAGAACCTGTCTTTGCTTGATACTTAATTTCCAACGGGCTTATGAAAAGGCAAGCCGGCTGCTTTTCATTAAATCGCATAAAAAACCCCGCTTTTTAGGCATTTTGATGCTTTGGGGCTTGTTTTTGCCATTTTCTCAACCGTTAAGTGTGTTTCCTTAGCCATTGAGGAAACTTCCTTAACCGTTGGGGAATCTTCCTTAGCCATTGAGAAACCTACTTAGCCATTGAGGAAACTTCCTTAGTCCTTGGAAATCTTCCCTAACCCTAGGGAAAACTTTCTTAGCCTTTGGAGAAGTTTCCCTAACCTTAGGAAAACTTCCCTTCCCTTCGGCAAAACCCTACTAACCTTAGCAAAGTTTCTCCTGCTCGCTTAAAAAAAAGAGGATTGATAGAACGCATCGGCTGGCAAAAGTTTAAAATTACCGCGCAGGGCATTCATCTGCTGCAGCGGGCCGGTTGCAAAGCATAGAGGGGCAAAAATATTTTTCAATCTTTTTGCCGGCCCCAACAAATAGTGCTGAGTTTTTGTTCTGGTATGTATCTGCTTCTTTATTGCAGAACTTTTTCTTTTTTTCATCGCTTCTAAATTATTTACATGAAAAAACTCTTCCCGTCTATCGTTCTGGTGTTGCTTTTATCCGGTTATGCATCGGCTCAACTTGTATCGTATCACATTCAGCAAAGTTTTACCGCGCATGAGCTGGATAGCTTTTTAAACACCACCGGCTTTTCGCTGCCGGTATCTCCGCAATATGATATTGATGTGTATCAGGTTATTTACAAAACCCCATACCGCCATATCGATTCGCTGGTCAATGCCTCGGGTATAGTGGTGGTGCCTAAAAATGCGGCCTGCCCTTCGGCACTGGGCTGCTATGCACACGGCACTTTTGCCAGACGTTTGGAAGTGCCCAGCTATGAAGGCCCCGAAAGACCCATCGGCCTTTTCTTTGCCGGCATTGGAGGCATACTCACTGCCATGCCCGATGAGTTGGGTTTAGGCGACAGCGACAGCAGCATTATTATTCACCCGTACATCAATGCTTTTCACTCGGGCCATGCCTCGGTTAATATCATGCGCGCTGCCCGTCAGCTGGCCGATACACTGGCTTTGCCGCTGAGCGGAGAAGTGTTGCTTACCGGCTATTCGCAGGGAGGTTACACCACCATGGCTACCAACAAACTGATACAGGAACAATATGCCAGCGAGTTTAATGTAGTGGCCAGCGCCCCCATGTCGGGCCCGTATGATTTAAAGAAAACCATGGTCGATGTCATGCTTTCTACCGCACCTTTTGCCACCCCCAGTTATCTGCCCTATCTGTTGCTGGGTTATCATTCGGTGTATCCATCGCTGCAGCAGAAATTTCCAACACCCTCCAGTATTTTCAAAAGCCCGTACGATACCCTGCTGCCTCCGATGTATTACAGCAAAATACGCTCTACCGGCTACATTGACCAATACTGCGACCCGGTACCGCGCAACATGATTATTGATTCAGTAATTAATGAATTTGCCAATGATACGCTGCACCCGCTGCGCTTAATTCTGGCCGAAAACGATTTGCTGGGATGGGCACCGCAAAACCCGGTTAAAATTCACTACTGTACCAACGATGAACAGGTCAATTACCTGAATGCCCTTCGGGCAGATACCGCCTGGAATGCCAACGGAGCTCCGGATGTGCAGATAGAGAATTTCGGTCACCTCAACCACGGTCAGTGTGTAGAGCCGGCCCTCACCTCGGCAGCTTTATATCTGCTGGGTAAAAAATCGGCCTGCACGGGTATTGAAAAACAACCGGCCCTCACCTTCCGCATGTTTCCTAACCCGGGTTTGGGTCAGTTAACGGTTGTAAAACCCGAAGGCATTTTTAAACTCTCGGTGTTTGATATGAACGGAAGAAAAGTAGATGAGCGCACACTGATGAACGATACCGAGGCGGTGAATCTGAATCATCTCACAGCCGGTCTTTATACCGTAGAGCTCAACGACCGGGCCGGCAACACCGCGCATAAAAAACTGATTATTCAATAGCCAAGTCTGATGACCTCCATGAAAAAACTGACCTTGATTTTTGTGACTGTGTGTATAGCCTGCACACTCTCAGCCCAAACGCTCACCATGGCGCAGGTACCTGCCGCGGTGGCCCATGCCTATCAGGTGAAATTTCCGGGCGGCTCGCAACCCGGCTGGACCCTGGCCGGGCCTGATATTTATGAAGTACATTTCTTTAACGGAAAGAAACGCCAGAGTGCACTGTTTGATAAAAGCGGTAACTGGAAAGACACCGAAACCGAGATAAACTACAACGCCCTGCCGGCTAAAGTTCAGCGCGCTTTCGAAACCGAATTTGAAGGCTACCGGGTGCAGGAAGTATACGAGCTGGAAACACCCGATAAAGGCATTTTCTACGAACTCACCGCCTTTAAAGGCGCTAAAAATTTTGCAGCACTTTTCTCCCCCAAAGGAGAATTGCTGCAAAAAGAGGAAGGCGAAACGGCTGAGTAAAACATTCCTTTTTACACTGCCTGTTTGGTTATTTTTTCAGTTTTTACCGTCCTGCTAAGTATTATACAACCGGTGTTTTGTATGCAGAATCTTTTTCTGAAACGGGGCGTAGAGCAGAGTATGGAAACGAAAATGAAAAACTTAATTACCGAAAAGAAAGCCATCGAAGATGTGCTGGAAAGCCTTTCGGGCAGTATGCGTAGTTTTGCTTTAGAAGAAATACGCAACCTCGATTTTGAAATTGAGATGTGCAACCGGGCTCAGCAACACAACGAGCCCATAATAGTTGCCCATCCGGCTTCACTGGCCAAACACACTTTGCAGTATGCCTGATCGTGCTGACCCGGCTCATAGTTTTATGTCCCGGCTTCGCTTAGCTTTGCCCCATGTTTAAACGGCCGGTCGAAGTTTATCTGTTATGCGTGATACTGTTGTTTCTTTCATTAGGGGCCTTGTATGGTGGCGGCTCACTTATTCTTTATCCCGATGGCTCCCGCCTGGGCATGCAGCCCTGGCTTCATAAAATTCCTTTTCCCGACTTTCTGATTCCCGGTATCATACTGCTGTTGTTTAACGGCCTGTTGCCAATGCTGGCGGTTATTGGTTTACTGACAAAACCCCGCTGGGAGTGGATGAATACAATCAATATATATGCAGATAAACACTGGAGCTGGACACTCTCGCTCTACTGCGGCATAATCTGTATCTGCTGGATTGTTGTGCAGCAACTGGTTACCGAGTTCTTCGTATTGCAGCCAATTATCTGTCTGACCGGTCTGCTTATTCTGGTAGGTACGCTGATGCCGCGGGTAATGAGGCATTATACGATGTAGCTGCACCGCCCTTGGTAAAAGTACGGAGAGATTTTCTTTTCTGCGGCAGGGCATTACTTTTGAAATAGCATCACCGATTAAAAATGGCTATGAAAAAAATAGGCACCGCGTTTCTGGCTCTGTCCACCTCGTTTTTCCTGACAGCACAAAACAAGTTTACTCCCTTGCCGAAACTTTCGGCAGGTGCTATGCAGTATCTCTGGAAACTGGAACATCAATCTACCGAACTCCCGTATGTTTTTCCGGGCTATGTCTATCGCACCGATGCACAAAACAAACTTTACATCAGCGCTATGGTGCAAGTGCAGCCCGGGTTTAGCGAGCAGGCTCTTCAGGTTTCCGGTGCCCGTGTAAATACCCGTGCAGGAAATATATGGACGGTGCAGGTGCCCGTAGAAAACGTACAGCAGTTTGTGCAGACCGCAGGTATTCAATTCATTGAAATGGATCAGCCTGTTGCTCCCTGCTTAGATTCGGCTCGGGTAGCAGCCCGGGTAGATTCGGTGCATGCCGGCTATGGCTTGCCTCAGCCTTACACCGGAAAAAATGTAGTGGTAGGTGTTATTGATGCCGGGTTTGATTACACACATCCGGCCTTATATGATACTGCGTACAACAACTATCGGGTAAAACGCGTGTGGGAAGAAAAAACCACAGGCACTCCGCCAGCCGGTTTTTCATACGGACAGGAATATGCGGACTCGGCTTTGATACACGCCAAAGCGTACGACCAGCAAATATTTTCACATGGAACTCATGTAGCCGGTATTGCAGCCGGTTCGGGTTACGGAGGTGATTCCACGCAGTCTGCCTTCAGAGGCATGGCATATCAGAGTGATTTGGTGCTGGTAGGTATTGCCCCCTCGCTGAACTACTGGAAAAACACCGGTATGGCCGACATGCTGGACGGAGCAGCCTACGTGTATAACTATGCTCAGTCGGTGGGTAAACCGACTGTAGTTAATTTAAGCTGGGGGGGGCCTATTGGCCCGCACGATGGTCAGTCGCTGTTCAGTCAGGCACTCGATAATCTGACCGGTCCGGGCAGAATATTTACTGCTTCGGCCGGTAACAACGGCACCAATCGCGTGCACCTGAAAAAAGTATTTACACCGGCCGATACCACGGTGAGCACCATTGTAGTGTTTAATACATCGTTGCCGCAAAAAACAAATCTGGTAGATATATGGGGCGACTCTGCTCAGGCGTTTTGCATACAGCTTAGTTTATATACCGGAGCAAGTAAAATGGATAGTTCCATTTTTTTCTGTTTGGATAACAGCACGCACCTGATTCAACTGAAGGGCTTGAACGGAGATACCTGCTTTGTAACACTGACCTCCGTAGCTTCTGAGTTCAATGGTAAGCCGCACATGCTGCTGGATATTTACAGTCGGGTAAACGACCGCATTTGTTTAACTGTTAAGGCCGGCAGCGGCACGGTGAATATGTGGCAGGGTTATGTGTTGGAAAATTCCGGGTACTACGGCAGCTTTTCTAAACTGAGCTATAACTTTGCTTCAAACGGGGATAGTGCTATGCAGGTAGGCGACATTGCCTGCACCCGTTCTGCTATTGCCGTAGGTGCTTACAACAGTAAAGTATCGTTCAAAAATGTTTCGGGACAGAATATAGGTTACAACGGATATGTAAAAGGTAACATCGCATCTTTCAGCAGCCATGGCCCTTCGGCAGACGGACGAACCAAGCCGGATATAACCGGACCGGGAATGGCTCTGGCATCGGCCGTCAACTCTGCCGACTCTTCATTTATGAGCGGAGGGGTGGACTATAATCTGGTGGCGTCAAAGTTCGTTTCGCCCCGCAACGGACAAACCTATTCATACGCTATGCTTCAGGGCACCTCTATGTCCGGCCCAGCGGTGGCCGGTATAGTGGCACTCATGCTGGAGGTCAATCCGAATTTAACTCCCGCTACTGTAAAAAATATACTGGCCCAAACAGCTATTACCGACAACTTTACCGGAACCCTTCCCGCATCGGGCAGTAACACCTGGGGCTTTGGTAAAGTGAATGCTTATCAGGCGGTGAAAAAAACTTTAGAAACCACCGGTATTTTTCATTCCGAATCTCCAATATCCTGTCTGGTTTATCCTAACCCTAATCAGGGCATTTACAATATTCAATACACGGCCTTGCAACCGGAAACTATTCATATCCGCCTTTACAACACTTCTGGTAATGAGTTATGGAATGAATCGTGGCAAACTTCTTCCGGTGTAAATACCCGTCAAATCAGTTTAAGTGCTTATCCATCCGGAATATACCTCACTCATATAAGTTCATCTTCCGGTTCGGCATTGGTTCGCATAGTCAAACAGTAATAACTACTACGTATCTATGGGCCGGTGAGAGATTTGATCAAATCAATCTCTTTCGCGTTGTAGGGTGTTCCGTCAGTACGGAAAATTTCATGAAACCACTCTTTAGGTTCAGCCCCACTTGGAACGGGTGATGCCCAGGCATATTTAGTATTGGTTTTGCCGGCAACTAAACCCCAGTTGATAGCCCCCACGTTTTCTTTTTTGAGCAAGGGCATAATATTGAAGAAGGTACTGTTAAAGGTACGGGCCATGTACTCGGTACAAATCAGCGGACGGTTGTATTTTTTCAGTTTACGAATAACAGCCGCGTGTATTTTGGGCTGACCATAGTTGTGATATGTAATAATATCTGATTGATGAAGCTGATAAGAATACAACCGGTGAAACATACTAATCCATACCCCGGCAGTTACAGGCTGCGTAGGTTTTGATTCATGTGCCCAGCTAAAAACCTTTTTCAGCAGGGGCATACTCCTGGGGCCGTTTCCGGAGTTGCCGGGTTCATTATACAAATCCCACATTAAAACACGCTCATCATTTTTAAAAGTAGTGAGTATGTCTTTTACATAGCTTTCAAGAATGGGATAAAGGGCTTTCCGGTTTTTATAGAGCAGTCTGCCGGGGTCGCGAACCCAACCAGAGTTATGAATACCCGGCCTGGAATCCGGTTGAGTGCCTGCCTGATAGGTGGCATTCCAGCAATCATCAAAAAATACAAACATGGTTTTAATGTGATGCCGCTCAGCAATTGTAAGATAGGTGTTTATACGGTTTTTAAAACCGGCCATATCTATCTGCCACGCTACATGGTGAAGAAATACCCGAACACAGTTAAAGCCAATGTTTTCAGCATAGCCCAATTCTCTATCGATGGTAACTGTATCAAACGTTTCCTGCTGCCACATTTCCAGTTGGTTGACCGCAGTGCTGGGAATAAAATTACATCCCCGTAACCAGTCCTGGCGGTGATACCAGTCAGTCGCTTTTTCGGTTGACCATACGGTTTGTGCCTGTACGCTTGCTAGTAAGAGGAAACTGAAAAACGTTATAAGCCGAAGGCCTTGTTTCACATTTAAAAAATGATGTTGGCTCTGTTTCAATAAATGATAGGTATTCTTCACTGCGCTATTTTCCGGCATACTGATAAATAAACCTCCAAGGCTTCGCTTCTTCCAGTTCGTAAGCTAACTCAAGCAAACGTTTATCCAGACCATAAGGTGCAGTAAGCTGCACACCCAACGGCATGCCGTTATCGGCAATACCCAGTGGTAAAGAAATAGCCGGTGCACCCGTTACATTTTGCAGGCCTGCGTACGAAGCATACTCTACGGCTCTGCGCGAAATATCTTCGTACGAAAGTTTGGTAGAGAAGTGGCCTATCTCCGGGGTTTTGTGTGATACCACGGGTGTCATCAGCACATCGTATTTTTCAAAAAGCTGCTCGGCTTCCCGGCCTGTTTTGCGCAGCATACGAATGCTTTTCGGTGTTTGCAGGGCGTTTGTTTTAAACTGTTTACTCAACCCGATGGTGAAAGGCTCTAACTCACCGTGGTCAACTTTAGCATTTACAATTAACTGACCCCAATGGGTTATTACGTAAGCCATAAAGCCATAGTAGTTCAGGTAATGCACGCTCATGGTATCTATATCTATGGGCATAGGAATCTGCTCTACATGATGACCCAATGATTGTAAAACCGCAGCTGTTTCCTGTTGAGTGCGATAAGTATCGGCATCTTGGTGACCGATTTTCCCTTTAGCGGGATTTTGGAAAAAGGCAATACGCAGGCGTTGTTTGCCGGCATGTTTTACATGACCCAGCTCAGGAAGTTTTTTGTGCCGGTAAAACTTTTCGGCTTCAGCATAAAAAGCAGCTGTATCGCGTACGGTACGGGTTAATACACCCTGATATACAATTTGCAACGGCATTAATTGCGATCCTTCCATATCCACCAGTCTTTTGCGTGATGGCTTAAGCCCCACCAGCCCGCAGCACGCAGCAGGAATTCGAATGGAACCGGCTCCATCATTTGCCGTAGCAATAGGAACCACTCCGCTGGCTACCAATGCTGCCGAGCCGGATGAAGAACCACCGGTAGTATAATCGGTATGCCACGGGTTTCGGGTAATGCCCCACTTTTCGTTTTCAGTACTGCATATTAAACCAAACTCGGGCAGGGTGCTTTTGCCCAGATAGTTTACACCCGTTGAAAGAAACTGATTCACATACGGGCTGTTGCGTTTGGCTTTGGGGGCACTGAATGCTCCCGTGCCTAACTGAGTAGGATAGCCGCGAAGGTTATCGTTATCTTTAATAAACGAGGGCACTCCGTACAATGCACCGTCTTTAGCAAGTGTGTTGTAGTTACGCGCATCATCGTATGTCTTTAATACAATGGCATTCAGTTCACCGTTTACTTTTTCGGCTCGTGCAATGGCTGCTTCGGTGGCTTCGGCTACCGATATTTTTCCTTTGGCAATGGCTTCTGCAACAGCTACGGCATCCATAGTTCCTAAGGCGTCATCGGTAAAGGCGCTGATAGTTTTATTCATAATTGAAAGTTCTGTTTGAGGTATGTATCACAAAAGGGAAAAATTTTCCGCGGCTAAAATAAGTTTCCTGATTGTAAGAAAGTGGTTTTGCCATACCGCAAAACGATGTATTAAGATATGTAGGCTACATTCGCGCAAAATTACCCGGTATGAATTTTGAAGAATTGAATCTGAACACTCCGCTTTTAAATGCTTTAAATGATTTAGGATATACCCGCGCTACTACCATTCAGGAGCGCGCGTTTTCTGTGGTGATGTCAGGCAGAGATGTGGTGGGTATAGCTCAAACCGGCACAGGCAAGACTTTTGCTTATCTGCTGCCTTGTTTGCGTCTATGGAAATTTCAGAAAGATAAAGTACCGCAAATACTTATTCTGGTGCCTACGCGCGAGTTGGTGGTACAGGTGCGCGAGGAGTTGCAAAAGCTGAGCAAGTATATCAACGTTACCTCAGCCGGAGTGTATGGCGGAACTAATATCAATACGCAGATTGCTGAAGTAATGAATGGTGTAGAAATTATAGTAGCTACTCCGGGGCGTTTAATTGATTTGTCGTTGAAGGGGGCACTCAAGTTAAAGACCATCAGGAAACTGGTGATAGATGAAGTAGATGAAATGCTGAACCTCGGCTTTCGCTCACAGTTGAAACTGATATTGGATTTGCTGCCACTGAAAAGGCAGAATATTATGTTCTCAGCTACTATGACTGATGATGTAGAGGCACTGATTCATGATTTCTTTAATAATCCCGTTAAGATTGAGGCTGCACCCACGGGTACTCCGCTGGCTAACATTATTCAATCCTGCTATGAGGTGCCCAACTTCAATACCAAGGTAAATTTGCTTCGTTTGCTGCTAAAAGATGAAAGTATGAGTAAGGTGCTGGTGTTTGCGGCTACCAAAAAATTGGCCGACCAGGTGTATGAGCAACTGGAGCCTGATTGGATGGATAAAATAGGAGTCATCCATTCAAACAAATCACAGAATCATCGCTTTGAAGCGGTACGACAGTTTCATGAAGGTATTCACCGGGTGTTGATTGCTACCGATGTAGTAGCCCGGGGTATTGATATTTCGGAAGTAACGCACGTTATTAATTTTGATTTACCGGAGGTGCCCGAAAATTATATGCACCGTATTGGCCGCACAGGACGTGCCGATAAAAAGGGAGTGGCCATTAGTTTCATTACCTCCAGGGAAGCCGAAGCTCGTGCAGCTATAGAAACCTTAATGAATCAAGCGATTCCGGTAGTTTCCCTTCCCGATGACCTCTTTATCTCTACACAGCTTACGCGTGATGAAATGCCGAAGGTATATCAGCCTAACATGGATATCAAAGCACCTATACGTCTTCCATCCGGACCTGCATTTCACGAAAAGAAAGAGAAAAATTTAAAGGTCAGCGGTAAGGGGTTAACCCGTGCCGAAAAGATGAGAGTAAAATACGGCAAACCCAAAACCCGCGGACAGAAGAAGAAGGGAAAGTAATAGTTTGTCGGCTTTATTTCAACTGACTATCCTGCCTGTTTGATTTGACAAACGGATAATACAACATAACATACCAAGGGTCCTTCGGGTCGTTTTCTATACCAAATTCGGTGGGGTATTTTCGGGTAAACTTAGCCGTGCCGAAAAGCTGGTCCCAGATAAAAAGCATATTGCCGAAGTTTCCGTTGTTGTGGCTGATGCCATCTTCATTACTTAGACCATGATGGGCAAAATGAGTGGCAGGTGTAGAGATAGTATGCTCTACCACCCAGGCCAGCGGATGCAGTATTTTATAGCGGTACAGCACACGGTCCCAGCGTATCTCGCTGTGGGCTCCCATGACTATCAACAGCTTGATTACGGTGTAAACCAGATATACTTTAATAAACCCGAGAAAGATTAGTACGGCAGCTAACCAGATGTTGGGCATCAGTGCATAGTACAATGCGGCATTACGCCAACTGGTGCCCACCCCCATGGCGGGTGATGCGTGATGTACCAGATGAAACCTCCAAAGTACAGGTGAATGATGGGCCAGCCGGTGCCACCAGTATTGTATAAAATCTTCGGTGAGCAGCAGTATCAGCAGTTGCCAGCCGGCACCCAAACCTGCCAGATAATTTTCATAGGCTGGAAAGAACTGTCGCGCTAAAAAAAGAACTGTTAGAATAATACCTGGCTGTATCAGTACAGTTAGCTGAGCAAAGCTGAGTAGTTCGGTGAAATAGTCTTGCCAACTTCGTTTTGAATGATGAAAGGTGCCGATGAACAACTCGGCTAAGCTGTAAAACAAAAAAATGCTCACTACACCTATTTCATCAAAATGTTTAATGCCAAAAACTTCATGCATGGTTGCCCGTTTTATGTTGCTGCAAGCAACAAAAATTTTCTGTTATGATGAAACCTCATTGTTTTATAACCAGCCCAAGTGCGTATGCTTAAAGCTGTCGGGAAATTTGAGGCCGTAACCCAGCGCCCGGTCAAAAGAGGAGTGGCCCAGTAAAATTATGCCGGTTAGGGTGATGTATGGCTGTTGGGTATACAGGCCCAACAGCCATACAGCCGCACCAACCGCGCGATGATGTAGCAGGTTGTACGTATGAGCACCCATTTCAGCGTTCACGAAATAACCCAACATACCCAGGTCGGGCAGTAAAAACAGGAGTATCCAGACCCACCATGAAAATTGCAGTGGTTGGTAATAGATTGCCAGTAAGGCCAGAATAAAAAAAGCTGTTTCTTCGATTTGAATAGCGTATTTCATGTGTGCAGTATTTAATGATGCAAAGGTGCTGCCTCCCGAACGGCTATTCATTAACAAAGGATAATAAAACAACACTTGTTTACTTTTTGAGCAGGCGGGCGCGGATGCGGCTTAGGCTCACCGGTGTTATACCCAAATAGTTGGCGATGAGATGTTGCGGTATGCGCTCTATTATTTTCTTCTTGTTACTTTGCAGTAACTGCTCATATCTTTCTTCGGGGCTCAGGGTAAGCAGGCCTACCATACGTTCCTCCAATCGGTGGCGTGTTTGAAGATGATGATTTTTAGTCTGCTTTTCCTAAGTGCTCTGCTATGAGCATCCATTTACTTTCTTCTAAAACAAGAATGCCAGTCCCTTTGCCTGTCCAGCTTACGGGCTGTTGGTTAAGCGTGCCCCGCCAGCTAAAATCGAAAACATAAATGGCCACCGTATCGGTTTGTAAAACCCAATGCAGGTTGCTCATGAGGTAGTCTTCGTTTTTAATAGGCGCAAAATTTCTTTTGTAAGCTTGTTGAGTTTCGCTGATGCCTTTATGAACTGCGCCATTCGAAAAGGTAACACATGCATCTTTATGAATTAAAGGCGCCACGTTTTTCCATTGCTGTATAGCAAGTGCGTCTTTATAAGCTTCAATAAATTGTTCGGGTTCCATACAGTAAATGTATAGAAAGAGTTGATGCCTGCAGAATAGAAGATTTACAAAGAAGTATATAGCGCATCACCCGAAGAGTATTGTAAGCTGTGTGAACTTTTAAAAGGATAAAGTTTGACTCTAAAGGCCAAACTTTATCCTTTCTGCTTTTATCGTCTTACTATTCTATTACTATTCTTTGCGTAAGTTGTTTTTGGCCGTTGCTAACGCACACCATGTAAATACCTGTTGAAAAACCGGTGCAGTCAATTGTATTGCTTATATCATTTAATGATTGAGAAATAATTTTTTCTCCGTTAGAATTATACATACTGATAACCGGGTTTGCTTTTCTGAATTCGGGATTTAGAGTTACAGTAAAAGTTTTATGTGCCGGGTTTGGATAAATACTAAAGCCAACAGTTACCGCTTCATTTACCGATAGCCCCACAACACTAATACACGAAGAAGTAGCAGAACAACCGTTGCTGCCTGTTACAAGAACTTTATAGTTACCGTTTTCAGTAGCTGTAAAGGTTTGGTTGGTAGCTCCGGTAATAGGACTGTTGGTTGCGCAATCGAGCCATTGATAAGTAGCTGAGGTTGCCTGTGCGGTTAGCACATTGACATTGCTGGTTACAGTGTTATCTACGGTATTTACTTCTACACTCATTGAATCTGTAGCAGAACAACCAAATGAAGTGCTTACAGTTACCGAGTAGCTAGTAGTAGCAGAAGGAGATTCAAGAAGAGAGGGAGCATTACTACCCGTTGACCATATGAAAGTATTTGAGGGAGAACTGCCTGTTGAAATGGCAACCTGTTCGCCCATGCAAATTGTATCGCTGCTGGCTGACAGAGCTAAAACAGGCAGTAGATTTACCTGAACAGAAACAGAGGCCGTATCAGTACATCCGTTGGAGGTTCCTATTACTGTAAAAAGTGTATCGGCCAATGTTGGCGTTATTTGAAAAGATGAAACTGTTTGCGAATTATTCCATGAATAGGTATTGGCTCCGGTTGCTGTAAACGTTACTGAGGTTCCTTCGCATATAGCAGAGAGGTCGGCTGATGCCTGCACAACCGGAGGTGTGTTTACTGTTATTGTTTTGATGGTGCGGGGGCTGCTGCCACAAGCGTTGCTGTCTTGCGCGTAGTAAGTAATCACTGAGTTGGGTGTAATAGTAAATCCATTAGCGCCCGCATAGGTGTTGCCTGTTGCAGTAGTGTACCAACTGCCGGTGCTTGTAGCCGGAATATTCAAAGCTATTGATTCACCGGTACAAATGCTTTCGTCAGACAAAGCAGGCGCTACCGGAAAGTTACAGCTGCTATATTGAGCTATGAAACAATCATTGTCGTTAGACAATGAAGTTTTCAGGTTTTCGTTAGGCGAAAAATCAAAATCGGCAGTACCCATAAAACTTCCACCTACTATTACACTGCCCGAACTGCTAACTGTTACACTATTTGATATGCCATAGTCGTTGCAGGTTAAGGCCGTAGCCCAAGCCAACGCACCGGCACTTGTCAACTTAATCAGCACAGGGCTTTCGGCACCTCCTGCGTTGATAACGTATGCACCTGTGCTATTATCAGCATCAAACTGCCCGGCTCCTTTGCTGGCTATATACAAATCGCCTGCTGCATCAAGAGCTATTGAAGGTACCAATGCATCGGTACTGCGTACCGTGTAAACCCATTGGTAAGTACCTGCTGAATTATACTTTATTACATACCCGTAGGTCGTTCCTCCATTGCTTGTAAAAACATTTACTGTCCCGCTTCCCGGGTCGGCATCGGCAGTGCCAGAAAAACATCCTGATGTATAAACGTTGCCACTGTTATCTACAGCTACCGAATAGCCCATATCAAACGAAAGGGCTCCGCCAAAAACATTGACAAACTGTAGCGCATAAGAAGCTGAATATTTTGCTACAAAAGCATCGGCACCGGATGCGGTAGTGTTAGAGTTTCCGCTGCCGAAATCAAAATCTACGGCACCCGTAATTTGTCCGCTTATATAAATATTCGATGCAGCATCAATCGCAATCCCGGTTCCTCTGTCGGTACCGGTTCCGCCAAGCTTTATGTTACCTTGATACGCTCCGCTGGTGCTGTAGTTAGCTACAAATATATCCTCGCTGCCCGGTGTATTGATAATAACGTTCAAAGGGCCCGGGCTTACATCTAAGTTGCCTGTGAAAGTTCCAATTATAAATATGCTGCCGTTAGCAGGGCTTACGGCAATGGCCGAAACCTTGTCGTATAGCGAAGAGCCGTTTAGTTCGCCTGCCCACAGGTAGTTTCCGCTGGTATCGTACTTGGCCAGAAAAATATCGGTGTCAGCTGCGTTGTTAGCGTAGATATTGTTGGTAGTGCCCGATGGATTTAAATCGGCAGTGCCGTAAAATGTTCCGGCAATCCAGATGTTGCCACTCAGGTCTATAGCTATGGCATTCCCTTCATCGTTACCGGAGCCGCCCATAGCTTTGGCCCACAGTAGCTGACCTTGTGCATTGTACTTGGCCAGAAAAATATCGCTACTAGTACCGTTCGATGAAAGCGTTGTAGTGCCTGCACCGAAATCGAAATCAATGCTGGTTCCCGAAAATTTTCCGGTTACGTATACATTTCCGTAGGCATCTGCTTTTACAGCATATACCGATTCGTTGCCGGAGGTGCCGCCAAAGTTTGTTCCCCAGTTGTACTGAGGGCCGATAGCGGCTAATGAAAACTTGCAATACATGCAAAGCACAAGAAGGAAGAATAGATTTTGTTTCATGGTAACTCGTTTTTGTTTATGCGAAATACGATGCGCATACAGGTTTTGGCTAACCCATTTTATGCATAAATTGGGTTTGCCAAAACCTGAAATTGATGTTATGATTGCAGGATATGGCAACACTTAAACAACTTTACCAACTGGTTCACTCGCTCGATAAGGCCGAAAAAAAACACGTAAGCATACTGGCAGATGCGCTCGGAGGCAAAGCGCGCACACGCTACACCAATGCTATTCGTATTATCAATAAGCAAAAAGAATTTGATCCCATAAAATTGAAGAAAAAACTAAGTGCTGATATAACCGGCATGAGTTTATCGGAAGCCAACGACTACATCTTCCATTTTATTTGCAAAGCACTGGTAAGTCATTCCTCGCCCTCGGGGGCTAATTTAGGGCTACTCAAAGAGATGATTTTAGTGGAAACATTAGTGAATAAAGGGCTTTTCGAAATTGCCGAAAAGTATTTAACACCTTTGCTAGTGCGCCTGCAAAACGGAAACAGTTTCGGGTTGCTAACGCGTGGGCTCGAACTAAAAAGTATTATAACTGCCAGTAAACAACAAAGCAAACCTGATTACGAGGCTCGCCTGCAGATATTAAACGAGCGAACAAAAACAGCGCAGGAAAATTTGCTTTTTCTGGAGATAATGCGGATGAACAACCGCATATACGAACTGGCCCACAGCATTGGTGAACCACGCGAGACGGCCCACCTGCAGCGATACGAAAACATTTACCGCAGCCCTGTTTGGCAAATACCTTATACCGATGTAAGCAATCAGGTGTTTATCATGTTTGCCCCCCTAAAGGTTGACCTTACCAATATGGTGTTGGGCAGCGATGCCGCTGTTAACGAAGGGCTGAAGGCACTAAAAGAATTTCGCAGCAGATTTAAACTGAGCGGCCATTACGTGCTGGCTTTTTATCTGCTCGATAGTACCATTAGCGATTGTATTCGTTCGCGTAACGAAAAAGCCATGCTGCCGCTGCTGAAAGAACTGCGCGATTTACTGCCTTATGCCAAACAACATGCAGTGGCGCAAAAAATTCAGGCTAAGCTCATGTATGCCGAACTGGTGCTGCATATTTTTAATAAAACTTACAGCAAAGGCATAGAAGAGCTGCAACAATGGATGAAGCGAAAAGAAACTTGGTACCATGCCCCGCTTGGTTACATTAATTTGCTGATGGGTGCGCGATTGTATTACCTGCATCATTTACCTGAAAAAGCACTCGACTACTTAAATCTTATGCGGCCCTTTGAAAAAGAAATGCGCGAATCTATTTTGCTGGCTTACCGGTTTCTGCACTTGCTCTGCTATAGCCAACTCGATAACCCCAGCCTGGTTTACAGCGCTGCACGCTCTATTTACAAAAGTTTATTGAAGCAGGAGAAACTCTACACCCCCGAGCGCGCCATTTTGCGTTTTGCCAAAGCCAGCGGCACCATAGAAAAAATGCGCAAGAATATTCAGGAGCTTTATACCACCCTGAATCAATTGCAACACGACCCCTACCATATTCCCTTTTTCCTCTTTGCCGATTATATGGAGTGGGTAAGTGCCGAGTTAAAGCAGAAGAAACTGCGGTGACGGGTGAAAGCAAGCACATATTGTTTCAGTAAAGTGACATAACCTGTATATGCCTTCTTTTTTTGTGAGGAAGGTTTACCTCAGAGCTGAACGCCCGAATTTGTAGGCCACCCCGATAGCACTACTCAACAGGCGGAACAAGTGCAAGCAAGACAACAACTGCAAACAGAAAACGAAAAGCTAAGCTACCGGATTGATTTGCTGTTAAAGAAGTTATGAGCAGTTCGATCCTCTTCAGGGTCGCAGGTTTGTAGGTTACGGTTGGCGATAAAGATTTGAGCCTGGAGGGGGGGGGGTAAACCGCCTATCCGCCTATCAAACCCAAATGCGTGTGCTTAAAGTTGTCGGGCATTTTTAATCCGTAGCCCAGCATTCTGTCGAACGATGAATGGCTGAAGAGAATAATACCTGCTAACATTAAATATTGGTTGCCTGTAAAAAAGCCAATACCAAATACAGCTAAAGCAATCATTTTGTGATGGGTGAGGTTGTAAGTTATTGCATCTATTTCTGTATTGATGGCATAGCCAATCATTCCTTAGTCGGGCAGCAGAAACAGAATAGGCCAAACCCACCAGTTAATGCGCAGCGGTTGATAATACATGCCGGTAACTGTTAGTGCCAACATGGAGATTTCTTCGAGTGCGATTACATTTTTCATCTGGATATTTTTTTTTGTTTTTGTAATGCAAACATGGAGCAGGGGCAGCTCCTGTGCATTAACAATAGATAATAAAACGCGGGGGCTTATTTTTTATGCACGCGGTTACGAATGCGGCTTAAGCTAACCGGAGTAATACCGAGATAATTGGCAATTAAATGCTGTGGTATGCGCTCAATAATTTTTTGCTTGTTGCTTTGTAACAATTGCAGGTAACGCTCTTCGGGGCTAAGTGTAAGCAGCCCTACCATACGCTCTTCCAGCCCCATGGCTAAATACTCAGCCAGCACCCGCCCGAATTTCTCCCAGGTATGGCTCTGCTGATACAACTGCTGCATGGCTATATATGGAAACACAAGTAACCGCGTATCTGAAAGTGCTTCTATGCTGAGTTGCGATGGCTGACCGGTAACACAACTCATATAAGGGCCTGTCAAACTGTTTTCGAAATAAAAATAAGTAGTCTTTTCCTCTCCGTGGCAGGTATAAAAATGTCGCATAACTCCTTCGGTTATATAACCCAGTTCTTTCCCCCTCTGCCCTTCGCGAATCATAAACTCGTTTTTGCGAATCACTTTTTCTTGTAGATACGGCAGCATGAGGTTCCATTCCTCATCGGTTAATTTCACAAACCGTTCAATCAGTTTTCTGAATGCGGTTTCGGGGAGATGTGTCATTGCGCTTTTACGAGTTGTGA
This sequence comes from Chitinophagales bacterium, assembly GCA_046329535.1. Classification (GTDB taxonomy): domain Bacteria; phylum Bacteroidota; class Bacteroidia; order Chitinophagales; family LD1; genus Bog-950. The sequence goes on along the minus strand of JAXLUN010000002.1, from coordinate 241,329 downwards.
AAAGAATCAGGCCGCTAAAGGTAAATCAATATAGAATGAGGTGCCTTTGTCGGGTTCGGAGGTTAAACGAATGTTACCTCCATGCAACTCCACGGCTCGTTTCACTATAGATAAGCCCAGCCCGGTGCCGTTGTAATCGGAGCGGTTGTGCAGGCGTTTAAATCTTTCCCATACCACCTGTTGATATTCTTCGGCAATACCGATGCCATTATCGGTGATGCAGAGAATAATGCGGTTGTTTTGCGGATAAGTGCTGATGGTAATAACCGGCACTTCGCTTTGGTTATACTTAATGCCGTTGGCAATCAGGTTCACCAGTACCGACTTAAACAGCGAAGCATCGGCATGCAACGGATGCAGCGATTCAAAAATTATCTGTGCTTTCCTTTCGGCAATGAGCACCTGCATATCTTTCATAATTTCATTCAATACCGTTTCGGGTTCTATGCGCTGCAACTTGAGTGAGTGGTTAGACAGGGTGGAATACGACAGGATATCATTGACCAGTTGCGAAAGATTTTTAGCCGCAGAGTTTGCATAATCAATATACTCATGGGCCGATTCATCTAACTGATTGGCATATCGTTTCTTAATCAGCTGCTGATAGCTGATGATGGTACGTAACGGTTCGCGCATGTCATGCGAAGAGATGTGGGCAAACGACTCCAGATCGCGCGTGTGGCTTTCGAGTGCTTTTTCGCGGGCCAGCAGTTTTTCTTCTAATGTAATGCGGCTGTATAATCGGGCAATAGATAAAAAAGTAACTACCAGGTAAGTGAGAGCAAAGTCGTACACCGGCATGTTGTAGTCGGGCAACAGAAACAGTACCAGCGTCACAAACAGAGCCAGAGCCAGTACGAATTGCAGCATAAAATCTTTACGCACAATAAACACAATAGACAGGATGTAATACACTAAAAACTCGTAGGCATGGTAATACGAAAGATGGCTCAGATACATGTGGTAGATGTTAACCAGCGCCACCACCGACATGGTAAAATGCAGACTGTGATAGGCATGAGTTTTCATGTATTCTACCTTGTAAAGCGACAGAAACAAAGCCAGAAATAACACAGCCGCTACATAAATGGCAATTTTTTCGGCCCCCCAAGCGCGACTATCCGAAAGTGTAAAGAAGTAAGCGATACTAATAAGCACACATCCTCCGCTCATCACCCGGGCAAATTTCAATTCATTCAGCACGACCTCCGCTATCTTGTCAAAAAAACGGCTGATCATTTTAAGGGTTACAGATTGATACATGGCTAATACGAATAATCAGGCGAAGGTGCCTGTTAAAAACTCTGGTCGTTCAAATGTAAACGAAAAAGTTGCTGTTAAGTTACCCACCGTACAGGGCCAGATATTTTATGCAATCTGCCTCTGGTGGAGATAGGAGAACATTTCCGCAGTGATGTACACTAATCTGTGTCGAGATAAATATGATTCGGCAAACCAGTAGTTAAGCTGTACAGTCAGAAAAATGAAACTTACATCACTCCTTTTACAGAGAAACATAAATCTCTAAACCACACCATTCTACCTGCCATTAGGAAACATACTGGTATCACACTTTTTTACAAAGGCTTCGAGGCAACCTACGCTGAAAAAACGCGGCTTAATTGAACGCAACGGCTGGCAGCAGTTTAAACTAACGCCCAATGCGTTGCTTTTTTAAAGCAAGCAAGGTTTGGAAAATAAAATTTGAAGAGGTAAACATTTGCTTACTGGTAGGAAAAAGCCAAAAACAAAAAACTAAACATGCTATAGAAGAAGTTGTAGTGGTTCGACCATCAACCGGGTCAACCGTCATCTTTTCTTCTTTTTAACGGTTGCTACATTTGCGGCAGTTAAATAGACATCAGCGATAAAAGTAGCATGGTCGGCTGTAACCTTTACCCCCTTTATTTGTAATGCTAAAAATTTTGTTGCTGAAAAGGTAAGATTGTAAGTGCCGGGGAGTAATTTGGGAATGGTAAAGTTGCCATCAAAGTCCGTAATGATGGCTTTAAGTTGGTTGCCGCTTTCATCATAAATTGTAACGGTGCCTTTGGTTACTCCATATCTGTTGTCGGCTTCTAACATTTTTCCCGAAATACTTCCTGTTTGAGCATAATTGAATAAAGGAAATATTGCTAAAAACAAAATAGCCACTGCTTTTATATTAATCGTTACCATGTACCAACCGTTTATCCAAATATAAAACAATAAACCCCGAATACCATTAAGCATTCAGGGTTCATTATTCAGTCTTTTTTAGGGGCTATAACCCAACAAGCACTACCTACTCGCTCTTTATAATGTAGATAAACTTAGAAACCGCACTTACCTTATCGGCCAGGCTTTTTTCTTTTATGGCATTGGCTGCCGGCAAATGCGGCTCGGTAGGCAACATGCCCAGCAGCGCCTGCAGGTAAACCGATTTAATGGCGTAGGTAATATTTTCGGCACGCATAATTTTTGCGTTTACCACACCAATAATATTTCCGTCTTTATCAAACAACGGCCCACCGCTGTTGCCGGGCTGCACCGCTGCCGATACCTGATAGGCCGACACATTGCCATCTATACCCGATTTAGCACTAATAACACCTGTGGTTAGTTTTATTTCATCGCCCAAAGCAGGCCCAAGCGGATAGCCCAACACAAAAATATCTTCACCGGTGTTGGCCCCTTGCTGGCGTATAACATACGGTGGCTCGGCAAACTTCACGTTTTTGTTTTTAAGCTGAAGAATGGCCAGGTCGTTGTTTACATCTTTGGTTACCACATCGGCCGAATACTCGGTTGAGTAATCGCCATCAACTCCTTTTACGGTAAATTTCTTGTAGCCTTCTATTACATGATAATTGGTAACAATAAACCCATCGGCCGAAACCAAAAAACCCGAGCCATAAGCCGGCCCGTTCGATGATTCATCTAAACCCTGCTCGTAAAAGTCGAGCTTTTTGGTGTAGTTGCTGCTTTGCATTACATACAGCCCGCCCGCTACTTTTGTTTGCGGTTCCAAGTTAATCGATACCGAAAAGCCCCTCATCTCTACCGATAGCTGGTAGTAGCTAATCGAGTCGGTAAGGTTTTGTATTTGCTCCGATGCAATAGAACGCCCCTGGTCAAATATTTCTATAAAATATTTTTTCTCGCCCTTTAAGTGTATTACCGCCAGCTCTTTTGTTTTCATAGAGCCCATGCGCACATTGTTTACCGACACCTCAAGCCCATAGGCATAGTTTACCCCTTTCGGATACTTGGTCCATAAATACAATTTGTAATCGGTGGCAAAAGTTTGGGTAAAAGCCAGTATTCCAATTACAAACAAGGCAAACTGTTTCATACTATTTTTTATTTATTTGTGGCAAAGAAAAAAAAAGCAGTCGAATGAAAACAGGAAATATACGTGCCACGCTCAAAGGCATTTTATGCTTTGCCATGCTATTGCTAAGCACCAACCTATTGCTGGCGCAAGACGAAGGCAAAACCACCATTACGCTAAAAAGCGGTGAAAAGGTAACCGGCAAAGTAACCGAAGCCGTGCCCGACCAATACATTAAAATGGAACTGCCCGATGGTTCGGTAAAGAAAATTTTATCGGCCGATATTGCCAACATGCAAACCGAGCAAAGCAGCAATAAAACTAAAGATGCTATTAAAGTAGCCCCATCGGTAATAGGCGGCATTGGCGTAAGCTACGACCTGGCCTCTAAACAAGGCTATGTGTTGGTAGAACCCAAAGTAATTGGCGGTTTTAAAGCCGGTTGTTTTAGAATGGGGGCCGGCCTTAGTTTTATTTATGCCAGGCGCACCGCCAAGTCCGACCCCTTTGCTATGCTCGGCTATGGCAGCTTAGTGGCGCACACTCCTTCGCTTATGTATTTGCCGGTGTTTGCCAATTTTCATTTCGATTTCGGAAAGAAAAAAGTAAAGCCTTCGTTAGATATTTCGGGTGGCTATCCGGTAGATGTAGCCAAAGCATTGGTTAAAACAGATTACAGCCGCACCGACAATCCCGGTGTAGATATATACGGCACATCGTATAACAATGTAGATGAGAGCAACGCCATTAATACCTATACCAACAAAGGGCTGGGCTACTTTGATGCCGGAGTAGGCGTAACCTATGCTATAACTAAAAAGTTAAGCATTAACGCAGCTGTTCAATACCAATTGCTGGCCTACCAAAGCAAGGCTGCCTTATCGGGTTCTTATTCGTATAGTTTTTGGAACCAGGCCGGGCAATATTACAACTACTACAATGGTGAGCTAGGTCCCTATGATGAAACTGAAAAGCGTATACTACACTCGATGGGGCTTACCATTAGCGTTATCTATTAGCCTTTGATGGTGTTATCACCAACAAACAATTCCAAATAAAAAAACCCGCAGTTTTAAAAGGCTGCGGGGTTTAGGTTTTATTTTGAAAGCATCATGCTCTTCTTCTTATACAAATCGCGGAACCACGGGTCGTAGAGGTCTTTTATAAAGCGAATAGCTTCACCGGTGCTTTTCATTTCGGGGCCCAACTCGCGGCTAACACCCGGAAACTTATCAAAGCTAAACACCGGTTCTTTAATGGCAAAACCAATCAGGCGTTTATGATAAGTAAAATCGGATATCTTGTTTACCCCTAGCATTACCTTGGTAGCGTAGTTCAGGTAAGGTACCTCGTAAGCTTTGCAGATAAATGGAGTAGTACGGCTGGCGCGCGGGTTTGCTTCAATCACATACACCTTCTCATTCTTAATGGCAAACTGTATGTTAATCAACCCGCGTATCTCTAAGGCTTTGGCAATTTTGCGAGTGTAGTCGCGCATCTGACGCTGTACATTCTCGCTCAGGTTATACGGAGGCAGCATGGCATTGCTGTCACCACTATGTATACCTGCCGGTTCAATGTGTTCCATCACGCCCATAATCTCAACTTGCTCACCATCGTAAATAGCATCTATCTCTGCCTCTTCGGCACGGTCGAGAAAATGGTCTACCAGAATATTATTATCGGGAAAGAACTTGAGAATGCTCACCACACTTTTAGTCAAATCTTCATCGTCAATGACTATGCGCATACGCTGCCCGCCTAAAACATAAGATGGACGAACCAAGACCGGATAGCCAACACGATGAGCTACTTCCAAAGCTTCTTCGGCATTCTTGGCTGCACCATAATCCGGATATGGAATATCCAGTTCTTTCAACATGTCACTGAATCGTTCGCGGTCTTCGGCAATATCCATAGCATCGTACGATGAACCTATAATTTTAATACCGTTGTCATGCAGATTTTTAGAAAGCTTCAACGCAGTTTGTCCGCCCAGCTGGACAATTACCCCTTCCGGTTTTTCATGTTCAATCAACTCGCGCAGATGCTCCCAAAACACCGGCTCGAAATAAAGTTTGTCAGCAATGTCAGGGTCGGTGGAAACTGTTTCGGGGTTACAGTTCATCATGATAGCCTCATAGCCTGCTTCTTTTATGGCCAGCACCCCGTGCACGCAGCAGTAATCAAACTCAATACCCTGACCAATCCGGTTTGGACCCGAGCCTAATACAATCACTTTTTTCTTAGCTGAAACATTCGATTCATTGGTAGCTACCTCTCCGCCTGCAGGTCTGGCCTCGAAAGAAGAATAATAGTAAGGGGTCAGGGCTTCAAACTCGGCTGCGCAGGTATCTACCAGTTTATATATCCTGCGAATGCCGAGTTCTTTAGTCCGGTATTCATACACTTCATCTTCGGTAGATGAGGTAATATAGGCTAACTGTAAATCGCTGTAGCCCTTCTGTTTCAAATCAAGCATTTCACTTGTCCCGATATCTCTCAGATGTTTTTTACGCAATGATTTTTCTGTATCTACCAGTTCTACTATCTGATTCAGGAACCATGGATCAATACGTGTAATATCCTGAATGGTCTTTACCGGTACGCCCAGTTTTAGCGCATCGTAAATACGGAACAGTCGGTCCCACGAAGCCACCTTTATTCCTTGCAACATATCGTTGGCGTTCACCCATTGCTTGCCATCAGCTCCCAGTCCAATGCGGTTATTTTCCAGAGACTGACATGCTTTTTGCAAGGCCTCCTGAAAACTTCTGCCTATTGCCATCACTTCACCTACAGCTTTCATCTGTAAGCCCAGTGTATCATCGCAGCCGGCAAACTTGTCAAAGTTCCAGCGTGGTATTTTTACAATTACGTAATCTAATGCCGGTTCAAAGAAGGCCGATGTGGTTTTGGTAATCTGGTTTTTCAGTTCATCCAGATTATAACCAATGGCAAGCTTGGCTGCAATTTTTGCAATGGGGTAACCTGTTGCTTTACTGGCCAGTGCAGATGAGCGGGATACCCGTGGATTCATTTCAATGGAGATGATGTCTTCTGTAACAGGATCAATAGCAAACTGAATGTTACAACCTCCGGCAAAACCCGGCAAGTCGCAAATCATACGCTTGGCATAATCGCGCATACGTTGATAAGCGGTGTCGCTTAACGTCATTGCCGGTGCAACAGTTATCGAGTCGCCCGTATGAATTCCCATTGGGTCGAAGTTCTCTACCGTACAGATCACTACAAAGTTGCCGGCCATATCTTTCATTACTTCCAGCTCAAATTCTTTCCAGCCTAATACAGCTTTTTCTACGAGCACTTCATGCGTAGGCGATGCAGCCAGTCCGCGTTGTAACTTCTCATCAAACTCTTCCTTGGTATGTACGAATGAGCCTCCCGAACCGCCCAAGGTGTATGAGGGGCGTATGACTAAAGGAAAGCCGGTTTTCTGGGCAGCTTCTTTTCCTTCCAAAAAAGAGTTGCAAGTAATGCCCGGAGCCACACCAATTCCCAATTCGATCATCCATTGACGGTATTGTTCGCGGTCTTCGGTTTTTTCTATAGCCTTAAAATCGGCTCCTAATACTTTTACATTGTAGCGTTCCCAAAGACCTAACTCGTAGGCCTCCATACAGAGATTAAGAGCGGTTTGCCCACCCATAGTAGGCAGCACCGAATCAATAACATGTCCGTGGCTTTTCTGTTCATCCAATATTTTGACGATGCTTTCAATAGAAATAGGTTCCAGATAAACATTATCGGCAACCACCGGGTCAGTCATAATTGTAGCCGGGTTACTATTCAACAGTGTTACCTCAATTCCTTCTTCACGAAGAGAGCGCGCTGCCTGAGACCCCGAGTAGTCAAACTCACAGGCTTGCCCGATAATAATAGGTCCAGACCCGATGATAAGGGTGTGCTTGATGGATGTGTTACGTGGCATCGGTATTTTAAAGTCAGATTTAGTATTCAGATTCAGCATCTGCGTGTGCCTGACGGTTGGGGGGCGAAGATAGAAAAGCAGACTAATTTGTATTGAAGTTAATCCCGGAATGTTTTCGGGCAGATTGTTAGTATTTAGCCCTTTTGTTTTAGCTACCGGTTTGCATATTTGCGACTTATTCCAGTAGGGAGATTTATCCTTTATGGTTGCTTTTTCAATAAAAAAATGCACACCTTAGCTTTCGGAAACAGCCGTTTACTTACAATATTTCAGCCTTAATTTACAATTCGTCAGCAAGCAGAAGGCGGATATTTGCTTTCATAAAATAACAGAAATGAAAACACTATTTACCATCGCAGCTATTATCGCCACATTCCTGGCGCAGGCGGGCGGCACTTTCTCGCTGATTGAAATCAACCCTTTGCATGGAACTGAGCAATCTTTCTTTATAGACAGCAGTAAAACTGTATACGGAGCCGGAGAGCTTAGCGGTTTTGTGGAGCTAAACGGTAAACTGTATTTCAGCGCCAGAAATGCGTATGAAAATGATGAGTTGTGGTCAACCGATGGCACTGCACAGGGCACTTGGTTGGTTAAGGATATTAATCCGAATGGAAGTGCAGGAATCAGTAATCTGGTAAAAGTAGGTAACCGCCTCATGTTTATGGCCTGCGATAATAACAATACAGACTTTGATCTTTGGAGTACTGATGGAACAACTGAGGGAACACTGAAAGTTGCAGAGTTGGATCAAACAGTCAACACAGCGCTTAGTAGTCAGAATATTTCAGTGATGGGTAATCGGTTGCTATTCTGCACTCAAACCCAGCTAATGATTTCCGATGGTACCGGCTCCGGCACTCATTCGCTTCTTTCTATTGCCTCTTATTCGCAGGGGTTTGGTTACTGCGAGTTAAACAACAAAGTGTATTTCGTTTTGCCAGGTAACTCGGGCGGCCAGGAAATATGGCGTACTGATGGAACCAGCATGGGTACCGAAAAAATTCAGGATTTGAGTGCGCCTCAAAATAATATGAATGTCAGCGAGATGGTTTCATTCAATGGCAAATTATACTTGAATGCTGCCGTTATAGGCCAAGGAAATGATTTATTCAGCTTTGACGGAAGTATCAATGGTGCTATTCAAAAGGTAGTTCTGATACCGGGAGGTAATTCATATCCGGGTAGTTTTATTTTGCACAACAATGATTTGTATTTCACTGCATCCAACATGACAACGGCCAATATTTATCGAATTGCCGCAGGAAGCAGTACCCCTGTGGAGTTAATTCCGGGGGCTAGTTTCAGCTGGATAAACAACCTCACATTCGCCAACAACAGCCTTTACTTTTTAACCGAGATGCAAAATGAAATTCATCGGGTTGATCTGAATTCTATGTTACATAGCACCACTTTGTTACAAGGCTTTACGGTGCCGTATTATTTCATTACAGGCAGCCCTATGCTGGTTGGTAACGCGGGCCGGGTATTTATGGCATTGTACGACAGCATAACTGGTAATCAGGTATTGGCTGAGGCTGATGAAACTTTGACCGAATTAAATGAGATAACTCCGGGTGTAGTGAGTATCATGCATCCTTTCAATTTTCTTTTGGGTTGTGGCACAGCCGATATTTTCGACTTTAAAATTTGGGGAAACAAACTGCTCATTCCGGCTAACTTTAATGAGGCGGGTAGGGAATTATGGATTTTTGAGGCAAATGATTTATCGGGAGTTGATGAAACACCTGTCAACGAACTTTCCTTCAGCATGTTTCCCAATCCGGCTCATGAAGAGGTTACTTTGAAAATGGAGAACAACAATTATTGCGAACATCAGATTAACGTAACCAATACGAATGGAGATGTTGTTATACAGAAAAACTGTACCGGAGAAGTAACTACTATTCAACTTACAAATTTACCATCGGGAGTTTATTTAACCACTCTCACTGAAAGCGGAAAAGCGATAGCTTCCAGAAAATTTGTTGTGGTGAAATAATCTTGACAAAATTTTCTAGGGAAAGCGATGAGCAGAAAAGTGAAAAATATGACGCCTGTTCATCGCTTTGCTTCTTCGAGCGATATTAAGTTCCGTTTTGTAACCATTACGGAGAAAAGTTTTGAAGTGCCAGATGTGGAGCACCGACACGGCTATTGGACAGTTTTTGTTTTTTTGAAAGGCAAAGGCCGACATGTTATCGACTTCAAAGAAGTGAATATTATGCCCGGAAGTATTCATCTGGTTCTTCCGGGGCAAATACATGCGCTGCATGGTGGTCCTCAATTTCTTGCTTATGCATTGATGTTTACTGAAGAGTTTTTTTTGATGCGCGATGAAACCACCAAATTGCTTATGCGGCTGTTTCGTTTCATGGATGCCGGTGAAGCTGTGGTTTTTGAAATTGCGAAAGAGGAGCAGGAGTTTTTTAGTTCATTAGTAAAACTGATACAGCATGAATATGAAACAGGGCAAAGCGGTAAAGGCACAGTTTTGCTTGATTTGCTTTCTGTATTTATAAGTAAGTGTTCCGGCTCTTTGCAATTACCCATGTTCGTTCAAACCGATGACGATTCTTTACTTTATATCCAACTTCGTCATGCAGTAGAAAAAAACTTCAAAGCTCTTCATATGGTGGCTGGCTACGCTTCCCTGCTGCATGTATCTGTCAAAAGGTTGAATGAGCTTTGCCGAAAGTATACAGATATGAGTGCATTGGAGTTTATTCATGCCCGACTTATAATTGAATCTAAGCGATTACTGAAATTCAGTGATAAACCGATTAAGGAAATAGCCTATGATCTTCATTTTACAGATGCCGCACATTTCACTAATTTTTTCAGACAAAAATCAGGCAAAACTCCGCTCGAATTCAGAGGCACGTAGGGTTTCACAAGTAGTGTTGTTAGTATTTTTTTAGTAGAACAACGGTTGAATTCCACATTTTAGTGCCATGGTTTTTTCACCACTTCTTTTGGCCACTATTGCGCTCTCGGCAATATACTTTTTGATGGTCATGTATTTCTTTGTAGGCTGGCTGCGATTAAAAAAAACAATTGCTGTAAATGACGCTGTAAAACTGAACCCGCCTTTCGTTTCCATTATTGTTCCGGTACGCAACGAGAGTATAAATATCAAGTCGTGTCTGGAAAGTATTTTTCAGCAGGATTATCCAAAACATTTATTCGAGGTAATAGTAGTGGATGACTATAGCACAGACCCCACCATTCGTTTTGCTCGTGAGGTTAATGAGAAAAATCTGCAGGTGCTTGATTTGCAAAACTATCTTGGAAACCCAGGAAATTATTTCCCTAACAAGAAGAAAGCCATTGCTCTGGGTATTAAAAATGCGCAGGGAGATTTAATTATTACCACCGATGGTGATTGTCAGGTAGGGCCTCATTGGCTCGAATCAATGGTAAAGGCATATGCTCAGAATAACTTCAAACTGCTTACAGGCCCCGTAATGATGAAACCGGCTTATAACCCGATAGAAGTTTTTCAGCAACTGGATATCATGAACATGGTGGGAATTACCGGAGCTACTATCCGCAATAATTTTCCAACTATGTGTAATGGGGCAAATCTGATGTATGCTAAGGAAACCTTTTTGGCAGTGGAGGGGTTTAAAGGGAATCACGAAGTTCCCACGGGTGATGATATTTTTCTGATGCAGAAAATCAATGAGCGTTACCCGGATTCAATAGGTTTTGTAAAGAATTATGAGGCATGTGTTTTTACTAGGCCGGAGTCTACTTTCAGCGGATTTGTTTCGCAACGGGTTCGTTGGGTTTCAAAATCATCGCGCTTCAGCAATTTCAAGGTGGCATTCGTGTTGTACTTTGCATACTTTTTTAATCTACTTATCATCATTAATGGCATGTTTGCCTTGCAGATGCAGGATATGAGTTGGTTGCCGGTAGCTTTAGCCATAGCTACAAAATTTTTCGCTGATCTGATATTCAATATACCAGTTGTCTTTTTTTTCCGTAAATGGTATATGCTTTTACTTCTTCCAGTCACCGAAATTTTTCATATTGTTTATGTAGTTATTATTGGAGTGTTAAGTTTAACAGGCAAGTATCGGTGGAAGGATAGATTAATAAAGTAATTCGAGAATAAAAAGTAAGATGTCATCGGAATTAAAAACTACTTCTCTCAACCAGAAAGCATGGCGAAGACTAAAGCGCAACAGCAGTGCTATGTTCGGTTTAGGAATAATTATTTTATCGTTTTTACTTTCCTTATCAGCTTATGTCATTGCTCCGGATAATTCTCCATCGGCCAATGAACAGATATTACAGTTGGAAACACATCCGCCCGGCTACCAAACTCTTATTTTGAAGAAAGAAAGAATAGGAGCGGAGCAGTCGGGTATATTCAGCAGCCTGTTGAATGGATTTTCTAAAAACTATGAGCCAATTCCAATAACCGAGTATAAACTAGAGGATGGTAAGGTTTTGTACACAGAGTATAAAGGCCGAAGTTTTAATGCCGAGCCCAAGGAAATAAGCCTCACCGAATTGGCGGGCAGACCCTTGGTGTCAATTAGCCAGAAAGAGTTTGAGAAAGAGTTTATTACACAACGTAAATTCGCTTTAGGAACAGACAAATTCGGCAGAGATATTCTTTCCAGATTGATAATTGGAGTTCGTGTTTCCCTTTCCGTTGGAATGATCTCTGTTTTTATTTCGCTCTTGATAGGCGTAGTTTTAGGAGCATTGTCGGGTTATTTCAGAGGCTGGACAGATGAATGTATCATGTTTGTCATTAACGTCTTTTGGAGTATTCCCACCTTGTTGTTGGCAATGGGTTTATATATCAGTGCAGGTAGCCTTATTGAAAACAAGTTAGTTATGATTTTTATAGCAGTGGGATTAACTATGTGGGTTGAAGTTGCGCGCATAGTTCGGGGGCAGTTTTTAGCGATACGCGAAATGGAATACGTAAGCGCTGGTAAAAGTCTTGGGTTTAACAACAGGCGCATTATTTTTAGACATATACTGCCTAACATACTTGGGCCAATTATTGTAGTGGCTTGTTCCAATTTTGCCAGTGCTATTCTGGTTGAATCTGGGTTAAGTTATATCGGGCTGGGCATACAGCCACCAGCTCCCAGTTGGGGAAGTATGCTCAATGAATACAAAGACTTTATAGATACCAACAAAGCTTATCTGGCATTATTTCCAGGTCTGGCCATCATGTTATTGGTTTTAGCCTTCAATCTGGTAGGTAACGGTTTGCGTGATGCACTGGATGTGAAAGGGCAGCTCGACTGATAAAACAAGTTGTTGGAATAAACGTAAAGCAGTATAGGTAAATTCATTTGGGTATTATCAATTGAACAATGTATCTTTAAGCAATGTCTCAGCAACCATTTTCCGAAATTGAATTCTTTAAAAAACGTTTGGGGTCAACTGAACGTCTGCTGGCTGTAAAACAACAGCAGATTGATTCGCTTTTGGAAATAACCCGTGCAGTTAATAATAATATGCCTATTACGGCACTGGCACGTATTTATGAGAATATCTTACGGGCTCAGTTGGGGGTTACCAGAATTGCCCTGTTTATACACGAAACCGATGAACGGTGGACATGTATTACGCCAACAGATTTACCCGTAGAAGTAGTGAACTATGATGTGCAGTTGAAATTGTCCATGTTTACTTTTACCACGCCCATAACAGCCATAAAAGATGCTGCATTGGAGGCCTTTGAATTTTTAATACCTGTAACACATAAGAAAGAGCCTATAGGTTTTGCTCTGATTGGCTCTTTTGGTAACGACCAAAGTGATACCCGCGAAGAAAAACTGAAATTTATTCAAACGATTACCAACGTAATTGTAGTGGCCAATGAAAACAAGAAACTTTTCAAAAGTCAGATTGATCAGTTGGTTATGCAGAAAGAATTGAAGCTAGCTGCTGATATGCAGAACATGCTGGTGCCCTCAAACCTGCCTAATAATGATTACATAGAAGCATCAGCTTTTTACAAGCCGCATAAAAATATTGGTGGCGATTATTACGATTATGTGCAGATAAGCGATCATGAGATTGCTTTTTGTATAAGTGATATTTCAGGTAAGGGGATTCCGGCTGCTATATTGATGGCAAATTTTCAGGCCAATATGCGTATTCTGTTAACCAGAAAATATTCTTTACAGCAGTTTATTGATGTGCTAAACACTAAAGTGCTCGACATTACCAAGGGCGAGAAATTTATCACACTTTTTATTGCCACCTATGACTATTACACCAGAAAACTGACTTATGTTAATGCCGGGCATAATCCATCAATTCTTTATTCATCGGGCAATATTCAGCTCCTGGACAGGGGGTGTACCATATTAGGAATGTTTGATGCGTTACCTTACATCAATTATGGGGAGGTTACTATGGAACCCGGTTCGCTGCTGGTTAATTATACTGATGGACTATCGGAAGCAAGCAATAATGACGGAAAACTTTTTGAGGTAGAAGGATTAATTGATTTCATAAACAATCATCATCAGCTAGATTTATTGGGTTTTAACACCAAGTTGATTGAGCATGTAATAGCTTACAAGCAGGATACCGATTTTGATGATGATATTACTCTGCTAACTCTCCGCTTTAAGTAACGATTTGTTCTTGATGTCATAAACTGCCAGCAGAGATACCGCCATAAAAAAGAACGGCCCCACTTTGTCTGATTCCAGCAAATCGCTCAAGAGTAAGTTGACATACACCATGGCGATAATCAACAGTAAAATCATTACAACCCTTTTGTCTTCGGGATTTTTCATTCGGTGATACAAATTTTCACCGTAAACAAATATTACAACAGTAAAAAAAACAAAGATGCCTAAACCTATGGCTCCTTGTTCTACAAGCAACAGCAACGGATAGTTGTGGGCTGTTGACATTTCCGGATTATCGCTTACATACGTTTCAAAGCTGGTAACCGTGTATCTTTTATAATAAGGATAAAAGTTGCCGGGACCAAAACCCATATAAGGATGGTCTTTAAACATATGGGTAGCAGCTACCCACCTATAAACACGCTCCATACTGGATACGTCTTTACCTTCAAAAGTAGACGAAAGGTGTTCGCCAAACTCATCATGGATGATTGTTTCCTGAAAATCGGGGGCAAATTTTAGATAGTTATTATTGGTAAAAAGATAAATCGTCAGTGCCGTAATACCTATGGCCGCAATAATTAAGGCTGGTTTCATCAGTCGGTGCCTGATAACAAAGTATATAGGGAATATCAGCATCAGGGCAATATAACAGGTGCGGGTATACGACAAGTAGATGGCAAGTATATATAGCAGGGCAGAAAGAGTCAGAATTGTTCTGGTAAATGAGCTCTTGGAATATTCATTTCTTGCCCATAAAATGAATGGGAAAAAGATAGAGACGATAGCTGCATAATTCACATGGTTCCTGAAAAAAGGATACATGGGTTTATTGATGTCATCGAATGAAAAACCCTGCAGAGCATGGCGCACGATCACCTGAATGATGAGTAGCGTGAGGGGAATGAAAACACACCAGAACACGGCCTTTAAATCTTCTTTAGTTTTTACCACTATGGCGGTTAAAACACTAAAGGTGGTGATATACCAGATTTTGGATAAGAATACTTTAATAGAAACAGAAAAATTGACCGAGTTGACTGAGGTAAGAAGTATCCAGAATAAATGAAGAACAAGGGCAACTATGATAAAATTTCCGAAGAAACCTGTTGGCAGTGATTTGTAATTGGTCAGTAAAAAGATAAATGTTACCAGCATCAAGCCTATCATCAAAGGTTCATCGGGTAAGTCAGTTGCAAGCGAAGGAGTGAAGCTGTATTCTATCGCGAACGGAATAGAGACTAACAGGAGATAGTAAAGCAGTTTAAAATTAACAACAGCCACATATGCTATTATTAAGGCAAACGGAATCAATATCAGATAGGTGGTATCTGTGTAGAATGCAGCTAGTACGGAAAGTATGGTTACAATTCCGAGTAAAGCAAAAGCGCCCGTTTGTAGTTTGTCAATGGCACGGGTCAATTAAAGCTGTTTTTTAATTTCCTGAATCTGTTCAATAAGCAAGGCTCCTACTATGGAGATAAAAGCTGTGATTAAAACGGTGATTAACACCACTAACGAACGAACAGGTTTTTCTCTTCTGTCAGCCGGCACGGCTTCTTCCAGAACATACAATGATGTTTCATTATTCTTCAGGGAGACCTCCATTTGTCCTCTGATGTTGTTAAGATTATTCAACTCTCGAGTGGTGTTGGTTTGTTTAGCAAGAATGGTTTTGTAAAACTGCACGGCTTTATAATCTAAACCATCAACAATCACCGTTCCATCCGCTCCGGTGTTTACTTTAATTTTGTACTGCTGACCTAAGCCTGCCAGAGTATCAATATAGGTGTTTACGCTTTGCTGCACTTTGGTTATTTGTAACAAGAGTGCCTCGTAAATTTTACTTTTAGAGGTATTGACATGAATCTTATTAAGCTGATCTACTTTTGCAACAATTGTGTTCACAATAACTGAGGCCAGCTTAGGATCTGTATCATAGAGCGAAATTTGTACAGCATCTTTATCTGTTTTAATGGCCTCATACTTTTTTTCAAATTTCTTGCGAACAATTGTTTTCCAGTACTTTTTGGATTTATCTACGTTGTAGTGTTCTGCCAGATTAAATGAATCAATTACAAAGTCAATAACCGGATTCGAATTGGCAATAGTCAGCACTCTGTTTACGTCAGCTTTTGTACCAAAGTACTCTACCTGCGTTGCATCTGCACCGAAAATGGCGGAACGATCGGTAAGAGATTGATTGGTTGGGTAAAGTGTACTCCAGGAAAGGAACCATTCATCCATGATAAATACGGAGAAAAGAGCTGCGATAATACCGGAAGCCACAGTTAAAATCAGGATATGTTTTTTCCACTTCAGAATGGTTTTTATAGCAACTATCAGATTGAATTCCTGGTTCATTTGTATTTGTTTATTGAAGCGGTTAAAAGTAAAATAATTTATGAAGCAGCTTTTGTTTTGAGAAGTTTACATGCCTGATCAATAGGCACCAAACCAGTAAACACCGCGGCTAATACGCCTCCTACAAGGCTGAGTATAAAATTGATTAACCAATGCATTGATGAATACTGGATTAGTAAGACAACCAGTAAACACAGTATGCAAAAAAGGCCGAGTTTTAGGAGATCTTGTTTAGGGTATTTAAAATGAAACTCCTTTTCGGCTGCTATTATATGTAATAGGGCAACTAATATTTGTGTAGCCAGAGTGGCATAGGTTGCTCCCAAGGCTCCGTATTTAGGTATCAGAAAAAGATTCAGGCCTACATTCATCAGCATGCCACCCAATGCAATAAAGTTCAACACTTTTAAACTACCTTTTGCTGTTAACAGAGTTCCGAAAATGTATATGCTGCTCATAGGTATAAAGTTGAGCATAAGCCAGCCGAAAATCTCTGCCCAATAAATGGTAGAATCATGATAGAGCAATTGCATGATTTCGTTTCGGTAAAACAGGCAGTTTACCCCTGCTATAACAGCTATTACAAACATCAATTCTGCACTAAAGCGAACCAACTGATTTACGCTCTCTTTTTTCCTTATCATATTTGCGAACATAGGTAGAAGCAAGGTGGCAAATAGATAGCCGAACATGTTCAGGGCATCTAGCAAACGAAATGAGGCAGCATAAATACCTGCTTCTTGAGAACCGTTAGGTAACATACGTTCAATCATCACACCGTCTATCCGGTAGTAGATGCCCATCAGTAAACTTAATAGCGCAAAGGGCATAGACTTTATTAAGATAAGCCGGGTAAACTTTACTTTCCAGATGTTGAGTTGAAGAACTGTTTTTCGGAGAATAACGATAAAGGCAATAATTGCTGTAATGCCAAGTGCTGCAGTTTGCGCATATATAAACCAAAGGATATTAAAGCCACCTTTAACTATGGGTGAATAAAGAAGGAGGAGGCAGAAAGCAATAGTAAGTAGTCGGTCGAGTATGGAAATGAGAGAATCGGTTTTGAATAGTTGAAGGGCAGCAATGTTGCTTCTGAAATACAGAATAGCAGAAAGTAATATTTGGTTAATAGCCAGGAAGAGAAGCATTTGCATTTGCAACTCATTGTACCCGGAAAAAATGGCGGATATAAAAGTGAAGATAAAGTAGATAAAACTGAGTAGTAACTTAACACCAAAAAGATTCAACAAATATTCTCCGGCTCTTTTTTGATTGCGCGATACTGCACGGTTATTGAAATTATTAATGCCCAGATCAAGTATGATAGAAAGAATGAAAGAGTAATTGAATACGGCAAAATATGTTCCGTACACTTCCGGTCCAACTTTGTTTTGAACCACCCGGTCAATGCCAAATATCCAGAATGGCTTCACCAGTAGATTGGCGGCAAATAGAAAAACAAGATTGGTGGCAAATTTTTTCCGCATGAGGAACTACAACGGTTAAAAGTAATATTATTGTGAAAAGCTTCTCTGTGCAGCCACGTAAACGTATTGCCGTAAACACCCGCTTTCTGATTAAAGATAAGTTGGAGGGCATAGGTTTGTTTACCGCTGAGTCACTTAAGCGAATTGTCCTTAACCATCCGGAAATTGATTTTTACTTTCTGTTTGACCGACCGTATACCTCTGAATTTATTTTCTCCGACAATGTTGTTCCGGTTGTTTTGTTTCCACAGGCTCGTCATCCTTTTTTGTGGTATTGGTGGTTCGAAATCTCAGTTAAAAACTGGCTAGCAAGGAACAAGCCTAATCTCTTTTTGTCAACCGATGGGTATGGATGCTTAGGCACAAGTGTTCAGCAATTACTGGTCATGCACGATCTCTCATTCGAACATTTTACCGATGGGGTTCCCATTCTTACACAGAAGTATTACCGCTATTTTATGCCTCGATATGCTCAGATAGCCAGTAGAATTGCGACCGTTTCAGAGTTTTCTAAAAAGGATATTGTTAGCCATTACCAGATTAATCCCCAAAAAATTGATGTGGTTTATAACGGAGCTAAAGAAGTGTATCAGCCCATTACTGAGGAAACAAAGCAGAAGGTGAAGTATAAATATGCAGATAGTAAAGATTACTTCATATATGTGGGCTCTATTCACCCGCGCAAAAACGTAAAAAACTTATTACTGGCTTTTGAAAAGTTTAAGACGGAAACGGGTGCATTGCATATGTTGTTAATTGTGGGTCGGAAAGCATGGGATTTTGGAGATGTGGAAGAGGCTTATGAGCAAATGAAACACAAAAATTCAGTAAAATTTCTCGGACATATACCATCCGAAGATTTAGCTAAATTGGTGGCAGGAGCATTTGCCATGGTTTATGTGTCACTTTTTGAAGGTTTTGGAATACCCATTGTAGAGGCCATGAGTTGTTGTGTTCCGGTTATCACATCTAACACCACTTCGATGCCTGAGGCAGCGGGTGATGCGGCTATTCTGGTAAACCCTAAATCGGTTGATGAAATTTCTTTGGCTATGAAAGCGCTTACAGAGAATGATGAATTAAGAAATTCACTGATTGAAAAAGGGACTCTTCAAATTCGTAAGTTCAGCTGGCAGCAGACAGCAGATAAATTATGGAGCAGCTGTGAAAAAGTTTTGAATAATCTATAATTTGCAATATGCGTAAATCAAAAGATGAAATAGTAACGGAACTTCGGGAAGGTTTTCATTCGCTCATTGCTGTTTCATCATCTGTCAGTGATGATCTGTTCAATGTTTCCAGAAACAATAAATGGACAACTGCAGAGAACATTCAGCATTTGGTGAATGCTACCAAAATGACATCCATAGCTTATCGGCTACCCAAAATACTTCCTCGGTTGCTATACGGGAAGCCCAAACGAACCTCGCATGGGTTTAGCAAAATTGTAGATAATTATCACAAAAAACTGGAAGGCGGTGCGGTTGCCACTGGAGTATATGTTCCTAAAAAGACTAACTATGAAAAACTAAAGCTTAACGAAAAACTAAGCGTTGAGGGAGAAGTTCTAGTTCGGGCTATTGAAAAAAACTGGACTGATGAAGAGTTGGATAAATATCAGATAGCGCACCCTATATTAGGTTTACTCACCACCCGTGAACTGGCATACTTTACCATGTACCATAACCAGCATCATCTGAATAGTATCCGAAGCCTGTATCTTGCTGATTCAGTTACAATTTGATTTCCCGCATAAAATCAACCGTCACCTGAATGTCGTCATAGATTACCCGATCTTTATCATAGAAGGGAACGACTTTACGGTATTCAGATTTTATTTTTTCAATTAAAGGAGAACTCTTAAGTGGCTTACGAAAATCGAGAGCTTGCATAGCCGTCATAAATTCTATAGCCAGCACTTTTTCAATGTTGTAAACTATCTTGTAGGTTTTTACCGCAGCATTGGCTCCCATACTTACATGGTCTTCCTGTCCATCGCTGCTGGTAATGGTATCTACGCTGGCCGGAGTCGCCAATTGCTTATTCATAGAAACAATGGCGGCAGCTGTATATTGAGGAATCATTAATCCTGAATTTAAACCGCTATCGGCCACTAAAAATTTGGGTAGATTCCTTTTTCCGGAAATTAGCTGGAACGTTCTTCTTTCCGATATGCTGGCCAGCTCACTCATAGCTATGCCCAGATAATCGAGCGCTATGGCTAAAGGTTCTCCATGAAAATTGCCGCCACTGAGAATGAGATTTTCTTCTTCAAAAATCAATGGGTTGTCGGTAACAGCATTTATTTCTTTCTCAAATACATCGCTAACCTGTGAAATAGCGTATTTAACAGCACCGTGCACCTGCGGTACACAACGGAATGAGTAAGGATCTTGGACATTCTCTTTTTGTTGTATAGCAATTTCGCTGCCTTCTAAAAATTTCAAAACATTCGCTGCGCTTTCAATCTGGCCTTGATGATTTCGAACGCGTTGAATGGCTGGGTGAAACGGGTTGGTCTGTGCATCGAATGCATCTACGGATATAGCAGCTGTAAAATCAGCAAGCTTCTCTACTCTTTCTGCCTCTAATAATGAATAACATCCCCAGGCACTCATAAACTGAGTGCCGTTGAGTAATGCCAGGCCTTCTTTAGCTTTCAGTTTAATAGATGGTAAATTTAACTCAGAGAGAACGTCTGCTGAATCTCTTTTCTGACCTTTATAGCGCACACTACCTTTACCTATCAGCGGTAGCGTAAGATGTGCCAGTGGGGCTAAATCTCCGCTGGCACCTAACGAACCTACTTCCCATATAACCGGTAAAACTCCCATATTATATAGATGAATGAGTTGTTCTACAGTTTCAACCGAAACTCCTGAATAGCCCTGTGCCAGGCCTTTTACTTTCAGCATTATCATCAGCTTAACCACCTCCTGCTTCACTTCATCACCCATACCGCAGGCATGACTCATAACAAGATTTTCCTGTAGTTGTTCTAATTGGTCTTGGGCAATCTCTACATCGCACAAGGCACCAAACCCGGTATTTATTCCGTAGTAACGGGTATTGGGCTCGGCAATCTTTCTTTCTAAAAATTTACGGTTGCTTTCTATTTTCCTTTTTGCCTCATTACTTAGTTCCAGTTTAAAATCAGTCGATAAAAAAGTTCGAAGGTCGCCCAGCGTAAGGCTTTTATCAGAAATACTAAAAATGTTTTCTGTCATGGTTAAAGATTAGAAGGCGAATATGAAAAAATATTCAACGTCCTCCAGGTTGCCGGTGGTTTGAATCAGTGTATGGGAAAGAAAGGTCCCGGTTATTGTAAAACAATTTTACGAGTAGATAAACCGGAAACATTTTTGACAACTAATACATATACGCCTGCCGGTTGTGCAATCGCATTTATAACTGTAAGTGTTGATTGTAATGGCATGGCTGTAATGAGTGCCCCACTTAGGCTATATAGCTCAACTGAGGTTCTTTCTGTTGGGGCACTTTTCATTTTTAAACTAATATTCTTTTCAGTTACAGATACAGTTTCAATATCAGCAACCGTATTTTGAATTGTGCTGGGAGCATAAACCTTAATAGTTACCTGATCCTGCGCGGTACATCCGAAAGCATTAGATGCTATAACGGTAACTACATAAGTACCGGGTGTACTATAGGATATTTCAGGATTGGCAACCCCGGTAATGACTGTGCTGTCGCCAAATGTCCAGAAGAAATTGGTGGTGTTGGTCGTAGTAGAGCTAAAAAATACGGTTTCGCCCACAGCTACATTTAAATCGGAAGCAGCAACACTTACAGAAACATAATCTCCATCCAGAAATGTTTCTTTAGTGGCAACATACTGACCGTAAATAAAAACAACAAAATAGTAATCTTCGGGTAGCGATGAAAAGCTGAAACTATCGGTAATGTTATTTAGCGTACTAACCACATTCATATCGTGATCATAAAGCAGACAGGTGTTCCAGATAATAGAAGTATCCTGAACGATATGGATGGACCCATTGTTATTCAAACACCCTGATTTGGTAATATTCAGTGTAGCCGGATAGGATACATGCAGTATAAAACGATTATTAGTTAAGTGGGAACTATCTATTTGTAAGGTTAGGATGTTCAATCGGAGATCGGTGAAAATACCTGTTTGTTTGTCTTCGAGCGTAACAATTGAAGTAGGATCAAAATTGTCAAGAATGGAAGCCGAAATGCGGTACTGACCAATAGATGGAAACCTTGTGCCAAGCGGAATAGCTACCGGTTTTATGAAATTTCCATAGCTGTTAGAGAAACATGGAACGTTATCCGTACTTAAAGAATAAATAAGTGGTGTGTTATTGAACGTGTCAATTACTTTTTGACCATCTTCGGCATTAACAAAATCGGAAGAGATTCCTAAATCAAGATAAACATCTGTCAGGTCTGAAATAGCAGACGATACGTCTGTAATGACCAATCTAACCTGTTTCTTTCCTACTGCAGGAAAAGTCAGTTGAACGATGGCGAACGATAAGAGCAGTAACACAATTTTTTTCATGAAACTAATAGCAGTAGAATAGTCAACAACTATGAAACATTAACCGTGCCATAAAGTTGTGAATAAACTTTTTTAAAAAAAAGAGAAAGTATACCGGGCCGTGGGCACCCACCTGATTGTTGTTGTTATTCGATATTAGTAACCGGAGTGTTTCGGTTGAGTTACTGTAAATAACAGAGCACATCTTGTAGGGTCATATCTGCTCCGGTTTCGCGGGTGGCTGTATTTCTTACGCGGAACAACCCTGAGGTCATTTCATTGCTGCCTACCTCTATTAAAAATGGAATTTTCTTCTGTTCCACATAGCTGAATTGCTTCTGCTTTTTCACATTGCCCAAAAATATTTCGGCTGCAATTCCGCTATCACGTAATTTTTGAACTTGCTGAAATGTAAATTCTTCAACTGATTTTTCACGAGGAACGAAGAGTGCTTTTACCCCCCGGCTGATGGTTTCCGGAAACAGATTCAGTTCCTCCATTACATCGTAAATGCGTTCAATGCCAAAGCTGATTCCTACCCCACTCATATTTTGACCGCCAAACATTTCGGTCAGGTTATCGTAACGGCCACCACCACCCAGTGAACCGATGGTAGATTGAGAAAATTCTACTTCCCAAATAACACCGGTATAATAATTTAATCCTCTTGCCAGAGTAATATCAAAAACTACATTCTTTAAGCTGGCATTTTTGAAAACAAAATTTAACTCTTCAATTCCCTTTCGGCCGATTTCAATATTTTCAAAAATAGAATTCAATTCTTCTAGGGATTTAATCAAAAGAAGAGAAACAATTTTTCCCTGTTGTTCTGCTGAAATATTCAAATTACTCAACTCGGTTTTCACTCCCTCAATGCCGATTTTATCCAGTTTATCAATAGCCACTGTTATTTCTGTAAGCAATTCTTTACAACCGGCATATTCCGCAAGGGCTTCAAGAATTTTTCTGTTATTCATTCGTAACGAAACGTTCAAGCCCAACTTTTCATAGCCTTCAGCATATATTTTAGTCAACTCCACTTCATTCAACAAAGAGCTACTTCCAATCACATCCACATCACACTGATATAACTCTTGGTATCGTCCTTTTTGTGGGCGGTCGGCACGCCAAACAGGACCTATGTGAAAGCGTTTAAAAGGGAAAGCCAAGTCATCCTGATG
This sequence comes from Chitinophagales bacterium, assembly GCA_046329535.1. GTDB lineage: Bacteria > Bacteroidota > Bacteroidia > Chitinophagales > LD1 > Bog-950. The sequence goes on along the minus strand of JAXLUN010000002.1, from coordinate 217,881 downwards.
TTGTACCACATAGCGGGCCAGCGGAACGGTGAGGTCATAACGAAGTCCTTTCTCTGCAATAAATTTGGTGATAGATTGTGAGTTGCCTTTCGATAACTCTTCGGTGGGAACATCCTTTAAGTAATCACCGCTGTTCAAAATCTTAAACAATAATTTATCGCCCTCCTCGCCATACTTACCGGTCAGAGTTTCTAAACGTTCAATGGCCGGTGTTTCAATTTGTTCAAAACCGTATTTACGGAATACACTTTTGATGGTGTCGAAAATATAGTTGCGTTTGGCTACTTCCGAAGGCAAAAAATCACGGGTCCCTTTACTCAAAGAGGGTTTTATCTTTTTAATCTCACTCATGGTTCAAAAATACATTTTCACTTTATAGTGTTTTCCAAAAACTTCTCAATCACCCTGTCTGTTGCTTTATCCAGCATTTCATAAACTTCTTCATAATGTTTTTCTGTCAGGCCCCAAGGGTCAGGCACAGGTTGATTGTGGCCGGGGTTCACTTCGTTCATGATTAAATGAATTTTGGCAATTTCATCACTGTTCACTGCCATGTTTTTTACATTTTGGTAGTTGCTGGCATCCATCACATAAATAATATCAAAGTCTTCCAGGTCTTGTTTGATAATTGGCCGGGAGCGCTGATAGGTTATGTCTACTCCATGATTCTTCATCACTTCAATTGACTTGGGGTTGGGTAGTTCTCCTTCGTGCCAGTCGGATGTACCGGCTGAGTCAACTTTCCATTTCAGGTTTAATTTGTCGGCCTTGTGTTGCAATAAACCGTGCGCAATTGGTGAGCGACAGATATTGCCCAAACATACCATCAGTATCTTCATATTGTATTATAGTTTACCTAAAAAGAATAACAGTGAATGTTATCGAACTACAAAGCGCTTGATTTTAAAAACTCCTCCCATTCGGCAGCGAATAAAATAAACCCCCGATGAAAATGAATTGGTATCAACGAAATATTTGTTCTCGCCAGGTTTAGAGAATCCTCCAAATACAGTTTCTACTGTCTCTCCCAAGGCATTCAGACAGTCGATAGTTGTTTTTTCAGAAGCTGAAGTGAATAATGGTATACAGGTGATTCCTTTAGATGGGTTGGGAAAAATATCCTCTAACAGAAAGAATTCTGACGAAGAGAAATCTTGTATACCGGTATTTTCAAGTACACGAAAGCTGTAGAATCCAGCGGGTGCAGTTATCGGCCTGACCTGTTGTTTGCCGGAAACAGAAGTGCCCGACAGATAATAGAAAACCTCGGTGCCGGCCGGTTGAGCCGGTATTGCTCCCTGCCAGTTGATACCATCGGTACTGGTTAGTGTACTACTTTGATAAGGTTGTAAAGTATCAATAGTATAGTAAAGCGTTGCAGACTGTATACCGGAGCGGTGTTGTATTTTGGCTGTTACCGCATATGGCACGGTGGTGTTGTAGGTATCTGTCAGCCTTTGATGGTTGATGAGCAGAGGGTCGCTCACACCAACTTCGTGGGTAATGCAGTGCAATGCCCCGGAAGCCGATATACTGGAGGTGGAATTAATGCCAATTACTTTGTAGCCCGGGCAGGCTTCCCTCCAGATTTGAAGGGCAGTAGCATCGGTTGAAATGTTATAGGTAGGAACAATAATTGTTTTGTTGATGAAGGAAGCGTTGGTGTAGGTGAGGTAATCTCCGCTCCCGTTCGGATATTGTCCATTATCGGCAGGCATGGGAATTCGTATTATCCGGTAATCTGTACCAAATGCGGTTTTGTAGTTAGACAAAATATATTGGATGTTTGCTTCAATTTGCGGACCATCAGCAATTCCAGCCGGGTACTGGCCTACCAGAAGCGTTTCTTCATCCAGTAGTTTCATGTGCATGTCAATATGATGAATACCATCATAGGGTAGTGTTTGCATTTTGATATAGCGCTCAATGCCCATAAATTTTTTTGCAATGGTATCTATCTCTGCTTCTGTATGATTAATTCCGAAGCCGCCACTGGGCTTATTGTCATCCAGAATTAGCTTAGAGGCAAATGCGGTACCCATGCCGTCACTCATCCAGTTTCCACCTGTGTTTACCAAATCATAAGGCGCCTGAGTGGTGTGGTAAATAGGTATCTGCAGATTTCTGGCCAGGCTCTCTGGTATGGTATCATCTTTCGGGCGGGGGCGATTGTATATCCAGTCTACTAAGGCAAGCGAATCAACTTGATTCAGGTAAACAGAATTCTGACCGTAATCTCTGGCCCATACACTGTTGTAGGGGGTATTCAAAAAAGTAATATTGGTGGTATCAATACCATTGTTCTGTAAATCAGTAATAACATTACCGGCATTGTTGGTTACTATATACATGCGGCACTCTTGTTTTCCATACCGAACAATTTCACGCAACATCCCGGTATAGCTGGTCCAGGTAATCAGGTAACCCTGGGCTTCTTCCCACTCGGCCGCTACACGAACAGGGGCTACAGGCGGTAAAAAGTATGGGGAGTAGTTTCTTTCGCTGAAATCATGCAAAGGAATTCGATATTGAGGCAGAAATAACTTCTCCTGCTCTGTCATGCCTTTGGTCAAAGTTTGAGCGGATAGGGGTGATAGGATAAAAGACGTAAAAAATAGCAAGAGGAGTTTTTTCATAGATATTTCTTTGCTTAGCACACGCAATCTCTAACTTTAAACTTCATTTTTCAAATTCATTCAATTAAGTCATGGCGCAGTTTATTTTAATTATTCGCGAAGATTTGAGTAAGTATCCGCGGCCCGAAGCTGAACTAAAAAATCTGGTCAATGCGCATAGCAATTGGGCTCGTGAGCTGGCCGCTAAGGGGATATTCAAAGACGGGAACGGAGTTAAAAGTTCAGGACAATTACTGGAGCTTATAAACGGTGAAGTTTTTTCTGGACCTATTCGGGATGTGAAGGAAGGTATAGGTGGCTATTATATTATTGAAGTTGAAAACCTGGACGCTGCCGTGGAAATTGCCAAACAAATGCCAACCTATAATCAGGGCGACTTAGTTGAAGTAAGGGAATTGGGCGCATGATAAGTAACGATACTATTTGTGCCTTAGCAACAGCTCAGGGAGTTGGCGCTATCGCTGTGATCCGACTTTCCGGTAGTCAGGCTATTCCCATCACATCAAAGGTGTTTAAGGGCAAAAATCTGGCTGATGTTCCTTCTCATACTGTTCATTACGGACATATTCTTGATGGCACTCGAGTACTAGATGAGGTGATGGTTTCGGTTTTTCACTCGCCTAAAAGCTTTACCACCGAAGATGTAGTGGAAATTTCCTGCCACGGCTCTGTTTACATTGCCGAGCAGATATTGCATCTGTTAATGAAAAATGGAGCGCGTTCGGCTAAACCCGGTGAGTTTACCCTTCGGGCTTTTATGAACGGACGGATTGATTTGGCACAGGCAGAAGCTGTGGCTGATATGATTGCTTCCAACTCGGCTGCCTCTCTTGATCTGGCCATTAAGCAGATGCGGGGAGGTTTCTCTCATCAGTTAAAATCCTTAAGAACCGAGCTGGTCAATTTCGCATCATTACTGGAGCTGGAACTGGATTTTGCAGAAGAGGATGTAGAGTTTGCCAATCGAGTTCAACTGATTTCTCTCATTCAGAAAATACAGCTGTTACTGGCTCCTCTTATTGATTCTTTTAAGCTGGGGAATGTGATGAAGAACGGAGTGAATACGGTTATCGTAGGTAAACCTAATGCGGGTAAATCAACCTTGCTGAATGCTTTATTAAATGAAGAAAGGGCTATTGTATCTGAAATTGCCGGAACCACCCGTGACTCTATAGAAGAAACACTAAATGTGCAGGGCATTGTTTTCCGATTTATAGATACGGCCGGATTACGGAAAACGGATGATGTAATTGAAAGAATTGGTGTGGAACGGTCGTACGATAAAATTAAAGATGCGGCAGTTTTACTTTACGTATGTGACGCATCCGCTTTAACGGATGTTCATACTTTGATTGATGAGATTAATGAGGTAGAAAAATTTGGAGTTCCTTATTTGTTTATTGCCAACAAAGCCGACCTGTTACCGGAAAATTTACATGAACAGATAGAGCAAACGAAGAGTTGTGTTATGATTTCGGCTAAAAATAAAACCGGTATTAATGATTTGAAGAACGCTTTGTTTCAAGCCATTGTAAAAGATGGCATTAAAGAAGACCAGACCGTTGTCACCAATCTTCGCCATTACCAGAGTCTCATGAAAGCTAACCTATCTTTAACGGATGTAGTTACCGGAATTGACCAACACATCAGCAGCGAGTTGATTGCTTTAGACATTCGCAAGGCATTAGAGTCGTTAGGAGAAATTACCGGTGAGGTGAGCAATGATGAAATACTGGGAACCATATTTTCCAAGTTCTGTATTGGAAAGTAATACCGATAGTATGAGTGATATGTAATTCATACGGAAAAACCTCCTCCTTCAGTGAGTCTGCTTTTCAATGAGTAACTATTTTGGGCACAAAATCCTTTTGAGTGTATCGGCAATCGCCTCGTGCAGGTCACAGGATTCGAATAGAGGAGCAAGCAATGGCTATAAAAATCCGAAGTAAGTAAGTAAGTACTGCAACAATTAATATCTAGCAGGATGGGTTTACCAACGATTATGGAATGCCCGGTTTGGGTCGATAATTGTTTGGGAGGGCTTATTTAGCCAACTAAATCCAGATGTAGCTCTGCTCTTTCGGTGTAAGCAACAATCCTTATACAGCAAAGCAATCAAAAACTCATAAGCCGCCTATGTGATAGTTCGGGTGCTGAACGAAGACCGGATAAGCACTAGGAAGGTATTTATCAGCAATAAGTAGTAACTGGTCTACTGGCCAGCGTCAGATATCTGAAGCCCCCTCATTAACATGAGGGGACTTTTTTTGTTTTTTTTACAACGCATTTGAATATATCGTAGTACCATTGACGTATGAAACAATTCGCACTTTTTCTCTTTTGTTGGATGTTATGTATAGGCAGAGGCAATGCTCAGCAACCTCAAGCACTTTCACCCGATGCCGAAGGTAGTTTGGTGAAATGGATGACGTTGCAGGAAGCGGTTGAGAAAACCAAGACTCAGCCACGCCCTATCATCATGGATTTTTATACTGATTGGTGTGGCTGGTGTAAAAAAATGATGCAGACAACTTATGCCAATCCTAATCTGGCTCAATATATTAATACTAACTTCTACCCGGTAAAGTTTAATGCAGAGACAAAAGATACTATTGAATATTTGGGTAAAAAGTACGGACCGCTGGGTTCCGGCACCAAAACAACCAATGAACTGGCGGTAAAATTGTTGCAGGGCAAATTGATGTATCCTACCACTCTTTTTCTGAATAATTATGACAAGCAGAAAAATGAATTTCAGTTTAGCATGCTGGCTCAGGGTTATCTGGATACTAAAAAGATTGAACCGCTGCTGGTATTTGATTTGGAGAACGCGTTCAGAAATTCACAGTATGAAGACTTTGAAGTTCAATACAACAAAGCGTTTTATGATTCGGCAACGGTAGAAAAGGCGAAGCAGATAAATTGGATGAAACCAACAGAGTATTTTGCGCAAAAAGATTCCACAAAAAAGAAAACCCTGGTGTTAATTCATACCGAATGGTGTAATGCATGCCGGGTGATGAACCGGACTTCTTTTACCGATGAACTAAGCGAAAAGTATCTGAAAGAAAAGTTTAACTGGGTTGATTTTAATCCGGAAATCACGGAGCCTATTACCTTTAAAGGGCAAACTTTTTCTAATCCCCGTACTCCGCAAATGCCGTTTCATCAACTGGCTGTAGCACTTTGCAAAAACAGCCTAACGCTACCCACACTGGTTATTCTTGACGAAAAAATGAATGTGCTGGATGCTGTGCCTTTTTATCTTAACCCGAAAGTGTTGAAAGATATTGCCACTTATTATGGTGACAACGTGTACAAAACCAAGTCGTGGACTGACTTTATGAAACCTGCAAACAAATAGCAATCATATCTCTTCAAATAAAAAACTTCCCAATGAAAAAAATTCTTGTTCTGTTACTGATAATATCCGGAGTTATTCATGCGCAGGAGTTGGCGCTGGTTAAAAAAAACAACCTGTTTGGCTATATTGGTCGAAGCGGTGAATTTTTAATTCAGCCTAAGTTCAGCAAGGCCAAGAATTTCTCTGAGGGTTTAGCTGCGGTTTACGAAAGCGGTAAGTGGGGTTTCATTAACACCAAAGGAGATATGGTTATTCCGGCCACGTTTGAAGATGTAAAGTATTTCAACAGCGGATTTTGTGTGGTGATGAAAGATAAGCAGTGGAGTTATATCAACGCCAAAGGAGAAAAAGTAGATATGCCTGACAGCGACAAAGTATTCGATTTTGAAGATGGTCTGGCTTTTATCAAAAGAGGCGAGAAGGCAGGTATCATTACCAGTAAGGGAGCAATGCTTGTAGAACCCGTATATCAGGTAATAAAACCTTTTGAAGAAGGTTTTGCCCGGGTAAAGTTGAACGATAAATGGGGTATTATAGACAAGAATGGTAAGTTAATCATTGAATGTATTTATGATGATCTGGGTGACTATTATAAAAACACAGCCTGGGCTAAAAAAGGCGAAGAGTTTGGTTTAATTATTTCCGGAAAGTTTAAAGCTATTGCGGGAGTGGATAAAATCTGGGATTTCAGTAAACAGGATTTCGCCTATGCGCGCAAAGCCGAAAAGATTGGGTTTATTGACCTGAAGGGTAATTGGGTCATTGAACCTAAGTTTGATAAAGCCAGAGCCTTTGTAAAAAACCTTGCTCCCGTTTGTGTGGGCGATAAGTGGGGATATATTAACCTTTCAGGAACTTATGTGGTAGAACCGAAGTATAACGATGCCGAAGTTTTCAGTCCCGATGGATTGGCCCCGGTTAAAGAAACTAACTGGGGGTTTATCAATGATAAAGGACAACTGGTGATAGAAACCAAGTATGATATTTCAGCCAACTTTGCCTTTACAGCTCCCAAAGGATTTATCAACGGACTGGCTCGTGTAAAAAGCGATAAAAAATGGGGTTTTATTGATACCAAGGGAAATGTTTTAGGCAATCTGTGGTTTGATAATGCAGAGGTATTCTGCAAATAATCTCTAGATAGCCGAAAGCATGCGGCAATTTCATAATCATTTCTAAGTTTGGTGTATGAGAACATTTCTTCTGGTTATTGTGTTAACCGTGTTGGCTGCTATGCAGGTTTCTGCTCAAACCGATTCGTTGACCGCTAAGCCATCGGTAAACACCTACACACACCGCGATTCCGTATACCTGGCCAAGTTAAACAGCAATGGCAATTTGATGATTGCCGGTGGCGTTGGCCTGTGTGGTGCCGGAAGTTATCTGATTTATTATGGGGTGAAGGTGTACAAAACCGGAGCGGCTGCAGGCAGTTCGTATCCCGAGCAGGAAGTGAGCCGAAATAAAAGACAGGGAACTATCTACTTAGCGGCCGGTGGTATTGCCATAGGTGCCGGTATTATTCTCACCGCCTTTGGTGCCCGAAATAAAGTAGATTTTAAAACCCGCAAACGCATGATGGAGCTGCAATCGGGGCTTTTAGATAATGGAAACCTAGGCGCTATGCTCACCTTTTAAGCTGAAACCTTTCCCTCGGCAAAACGTTTATTTGGGCGTAAGTTACGGGCTCAAAAAAGAAAAATCAGCACTATCACAATTTAGGTCTTTTATTACTTTTGGCACGCCTCTAAAAAAGCATACTTAAATTTCAACCATATAAACATGTCAGAAAAAGCAACATTTACTCTGGACGGTAAGAATTATGAATTTCCGGTAATTACCGGAACAGAAAACGAGAAGGCTGTTGATATCAGCAAACTGCGCGGACAAAGCGGCTATGTCACTTTCGATGAAGGGTATAAAAACACCGGAAGCACCGTGAGTAACATTACTTTTCTGGATGGCGAAAAAGGTATTCTGCGCTACCGCGGATACAGCATTGAAGAGCTGGCCGAAAAAGCTTCGTTTGTAGAAGTTGCTTATCTGTTGCTGTATGGCGAACTGCCAACGGCCACTCAGTTGTCTGACTTTGAAAACTCACTGACTCAGCACACGCTGGTTCACGAAAACTTGATGAAAGTATTTGAGGTGTTCCCTACCGGCTCGCACCCAATGGGTCAGTTAATGACACTTATCTCGGCTCTTTCATCCTTCTATCCCGATTCGCTCAACCCAAACAAGAGCCCCGAACAAACCAACCTCACTATCATTCGCCTGTTGGCTAAAATGCCAACTATCTGCGCCATGATTCAGAAAAAAGGCAAAGGTCACCCGATTGTATATCCGCAGAACAAATACGACTATGTGACCAACTTTCTGCGCATGACTTTCGGCAATGTAACCGATGACTATCAACCCGACCCGGTGGTGGTAGATGCCATGAACAAATTGCTGATACTGCATGCCGACCATGAGCAAAACTGCTCTACCTCTACCGTGCGTATTGTAGGTTCATCGCACGCTAATCTCTATGCCTCTATCGGTGCCGGGGTAGCAGCCCTTTGGGGCCCTCGCCACGGAGGCGCTAACCAGGAGGTGCTTGAAATGTTAGAACACATCCGCGATGTAGACAAAGGCGATGTAAAAAAAGTAGTAGCCGAAGCAAAAGATAAAAAGCGTTTGCTGTTTGGTTTTGGTCACCGCGTTTACAAAAACTTCGACCCGCGGGCTACCATCATCAAAAAATCCTGCGATAACGTACTCGCTAAGCTCGGTGTTAACGACCCGCTCCTCGCCATTGCCAAAGAACTGGAAGAAGCCGCCCTCACCGACCCTTACTTTGTAGAACGTAAACTATATCCAAACGTAGACTTCTACTCCGGCATCATTTACAAAGCCATGGGTTTCCCTACCGGCATGTTTACCGTACTCTTTGCCATGGGCCGTATGCCCGGCTGGATTTCGCAATGGAAAGAGCTGCGCGAGAAAAACGAAGACATCGGCCGCCCGCGCCAAATTTACAACGGACCCGCCCTGCGCTCTTTTGTAAGCATTAAAGACAGAAAGTAAACCAACCCACCTATACCAATTAAAAAGCCGCACTTATACTGCGGCTTTTTTGTTTCAGCTTTTGAGGGCGGTGGCCAGGCTTACAAAACTTACCCGCGTGCCGGGCACCTGCAAAATGGTTTGCATGCAGGTTTCGGAAGTGGCACCGGTGGTTACTACGTCATCTACCAGGAGGATGTGTTTGCCGGTGAGTTGGGCGGGGTTGGTTACGCTGAAAATGTCTTCTACATTTTCCCAACGGTCGAAGCGTTTCTTTTTGGTTTGCGAAATGTTTTCATGGTGGCGGTTAAGAGCGTTTAAAGAACAGGGGGTGTTGAGTGATACGGAGATGCCCGTGGCTATGGAGTTGCATTGGTTGTAGCCTCGGGCTTTCAGTTTTTTCCAGTGTAAAGGCTCCGGAACTACCAAATCAATATCTTTAAATATCGAATTGGGTTGAATGAGTTTATGCCCTAGTAATTTCCCCAAATAGATACCCACCTGCTCTTGGTTTTTGTATTTAAGTTGATGGATGAGTTCCTGAACAGCCTCTCCTTTCTTAAAAACAGAAAAGCTGCTGCACTCTCCACCTTTACTCGCCTCGAGAATCTCCTCATTAAGATATTATCAGCATCTATCCAGTGATCAGTAAACGGAAGTTCTGTGCTTTTGGCATCGTAGACAAATAGTTTCTTCTCCTTCAGAAGCTTATTTGAACAGGCCAAGCAAATATTAGGGTAAAACAAGTCAAAACATCCGCTAAAATCTCTCTTGTAAATGTTATCATACGCAGTATTAATTTACAACTACCACGCACTCATCTTTTCAACGTCATGCCTTCCTTTAAAACGAAGTAAAAGCCGGGCAACCGTAATATCTTTTTGACAATAGTCAACAATGCGCTTCAGTTCTTTTCGCTCCCAATATGCACTGCAAACATCTTTACTCCTCCATATCGTCTTTGGGGGTCGGAATGTTGAGCACTTCGGCCAATAGTTTTAGTGAGGTGTAGTTTTTGTAATCTCCGAATTTCCACAGTTGAAGGGTATTCATATCACATTTCCCAGGGACGTTTGCCAGAGACATCTAACATGCCTGGGAATTGTAATTGATGTATAAGCATTCTTCTACAAAGGAAAGGATGTCAAACTCGCGAATATTATGACCACAGAAATGAAATCTCTCTGTGTCGAAGTGTTTATTAATAAGACTGATGAATTCGATAAGCAGCGTTTTTCATCATCTCCGTAGAATGATTTAATTCTGAAAGTTCTTGTTGCAGTTTTTCTTTGTTTTGATTAAAGTATCCAATGCTGATACAAACGATTTTGGCAAACTCTGCGTATACACCAGCCCGTTTCAGATACCCATTTTCATGCAACTCATTCTCGTGTTTCAGGTAGCTATGTTTGATCGCCCATAACTCTTTCATAGAACTACTTTAGTTCCTCATAGGAGGAATATTCCAGCATGGTTTCTATATCAATAAAAATGAGGTCGTAAATATTGATGTGCGACAGCATTCGGGAAATTTTTATTTAAATTTGCTATTTATTTTCAGAATGTCAATGCGAAGCTACTGGAATCAGATACCGATGTTTCGAATTGTCTTTGCCGTATTTTTGGGGATAGGTTGGAAATTTTTGTATTCACTCTTTCAATCCTCTTCTCAATTAATGCCTTTCATGCTCCCAGCGTTTTTATTGAGCTTTTTTGACGATTCTGTTAATCAGTCTTTCCCGTAAGGTTGAGCTAGCTTTACCGTTTCAGATTATTGTTGGGGATAAGTGCTACGTATTGTTGCTGGTTTCTTTTGGCTACATGCATGTGTGGTTATATTCAGATAAAAACCATAGTTCACATTTTCAAAATTATTCGTGACAGAGGTAATTTTTTGGTTGCAAAAATCGTGAACCCACCTTTAGAGAAAGAGAAGATAATTAAAGTAGTAGCCGAGGTGAAGCAGTATACGAATGGTTATACTGTTTCAACTGCAGGAAAAGATGTTGATTAGTATTTTACGCATACATAAATCTGGATGTAAAGTATGGAGATGTAATTGTTTTCAATTCTAAAATTGGAGGCGTTTGAAGAGCCTAAAACCCTGATGAATTCAGCTATAAGTTATACCAGAGCTTTCACAATATATACCACCGCATTTTTAAAGCCTGCAGTTGGAGATTATCAAATACAATCAGGGCAATTTTTTTATGGGCTTATTTATCAGGCCCGTGATTATCTGTTATCAATAATAACACGATATGTGAAAGGTAAAAATGAGTTTGCTGTTGCGTCTGCAATTATGCTGGGATATAATGATTACCTGACGGGAGATATCACCCGAGCATATGCAAGTTCAGGAGCTTTACATGTGTTGAGTGTAAGCGGATTGCACGTGGGAATTATGTTTTTTATGTTGAATATTTTGTTTAAACCAATGGACTTTGGAGTCGAAAAGTTAAGATTGCTAAAGCAATTATTATTATTCCCATTATTATGGGGATATGCCTGTCTTATTTGATTAAGCTCCTTCGGTTCTCCGTTCAGCTATGATGTTTTCCATGATTCAGATGGGAAAAGTGTTGTTCCGAAATGTAAATACTTACAATGTGATTTTGCAGTGCTTTTTTATACTGCTTTTGTTTAATCCTTTTATAATTACTGAAGTTGGTTTTCGATTAAGTTATCTGGCAGTGATAGGCATTATCTATTTGCAGCCCAAAATTTACGCGCTCATATCTTTCAAAATAAAATACTGGATCAGGCTTGGATGATAATAGCAGTATCATTGGCAGCTCAAATTGCAACTTTCCCATTACAGGTTTTGTCGCCGTTCGACCTTTTTCTTTATTTCTGAACCGTAATTTCAAGCAACTGATTTTATTTTATTGCGCTAATACGGCAGTAGGACAAATTCCATATTTAAATGATTGGGTAGGCTGGGGCTTTGGATATGCTACTCACTTTTATTAACTGAGCTGATTTTTTTATATTGATAATATCCCTTTTGCGCTTATATCCGGCATAAGTATTACGGCGCGTAATGATTTTACTGTGGAGTACTATTTTGCTTTAAGTGCTGGCTAACTGAAGAAAGAAGACAAAGGTGTTAATCATATTCTGGTCATTGTTTTGGGACTTACCTCTTTTTCTATGCATATGAAGTGTATTGTTCAAAAGAAGTTGATGGTTTACAGTATCCCTAAACATATGCAGTAGCTTTCATTGTTGGCAGAAAAGTGCTATGCAGTTTTGATTAACAGCTATTGGAAAATGAAAGTTCTATGCTTTTCCATGTCAGGCATCATCAGAGTTGCAGGTAAAAAACAGGAAGAAATAGCACAAACCAAACAATTACCTATTGGTAAGCTCATTCAATTTGAAAATCATAAATACTTTTTTATTGATACGCCTATTGATAAAATAGACTTCAGAAATGCAAACACAGTTCGCGTTGATTTGGTGGTTATATCACACAATGCCAAGGTTTACTTAGAAAATTTACAAAAGGCCGTTGAGTTTGATGAGGTGGTTTTTGATTCCAGTAACCAACCCTGGCGGGTGCAGTACTGGAAAAAAGATTGCGCCAAACTGAAGCTGCGTTATTGGGATGTAGGCACGCAGGGTGCCTATATCAAAGACTATCCGCGTTTACCTTTCTTCTACCATGCGCTTGGGGCCGCCTCCTAGGGTTTTGGTGCTGTAGTCCCAGTTTATCACTTTGCAGTTGGGCAGTTGCTGGCGCAGCGGGGTAATTTGCTCTTTGGTGAGGTTGTTATAGCTGAGGTCGAGAAAGGTGAGGTTTTTGAGCTGAGCCAGTTGAGGCTGCTCGGTGGCCAGGTTCATTTTGAGGTTCATGCTGAGGTTGAGTTCGCGCAGGGCGCTGAGGTTTTGAAAGTTGGCGGGCAGTTGGGTAAAGTCGTTGGCTTTTAGGTCGAGCCATTGCAGTTGGCTGAGGCGGGTGAAGCCGGCCGGGAAGGAGCTGAGGAGGTTATCGCGCAGGTCGAGTTTTTGCAGTTGGCTGAGGTTGCCGATGGTTTCGGGCAGTTGCTCCAGCACGTTGTCTTTGAGTGAGAGGGTTTGGAGTTGGGTGAGGTTACCGATGGTTTGGGGCAGGTTTTTTATCTTTTTATCGGGGCGGTTAAAGAAGTTGCCGTCCAGAACAAGGGTTTGCAGTTGGGTGAGGTTGCCGATGGCGGCAGGCAGTTCGCTGAGGTTGTTGAGGCCCAGGTTGAGGTTTTTGAGCCGGGTAAGCTGGGTAATGGCTGCGGGAAACAGGCTAAGTTTGTTGAGGCTGAGGTTGAGGTCTTCTAAATTGCTGAGTGTGGCCAGCGATTCGGGCAGGGTGGTGAGCTGGTTGCCGGCCAGGTTGAGGTATTTCAGTTTTTTGAGGGTGTTGAGGGCGGGGCCCAGGTCGGTGAGGCGGTTCATGCGGGTGCCCATTTCGAAATAGCCGAGGTCGAGGTATTCGAGGTTGGTGAGTGAGCCGAGGGTAATGGGTAAACTGCTGAGCCGGTTGGCTTTTAAGTTTAGTTTTTGCAGGGCGGTGAGTTTGCTGATATCAAGCGGCAGGTTTTCAATGAGGCACTGACTTAAATCTAAATCGGTTAAGCGGGTAAAGCCCGCCACGGAAGCCACTATTTTATCTACCTGCATATTGAAATTTTGCGACAGGTTGAGTTGCTCTAAGTTGCTGAGCAGGCTGAACGATGGCGGCAGGGTTTTAATATCATTGATGGAGAGGTTTAGTTTTTTCAAACTCTTTACCTCGCCAATTTTGTCGCTAAGCTGCAACAGGCCGCTGGCCGAAAAATTAAGGTCTTCAACGTTGAGGGTTTTGATTCGTTCAAACACATCTTCATCGTACAGGTAAGCGTTGTGCTCCAGATTTAATACGCGCAGATTTTTGAGATAAGTAAACGAGTCGGGCAGGGTGGTGAAGTTGTTGTCTTTCAAATTCAGCACCTCCAGAGCAGATAATTTTTTAACAGAGTTGGGCAGTGTTTTGTAAGTGCCACCGCTCAGGTTAAGGCTTTTTAGTTTGGGCAGTTGCGCCAGTTGATTGAACAGGGTATTCAAATCCAGCTCGCGGCATTTGATACAGCTTAATTCTTCGAGGTTTTTCAGTTGAGTAATGTCAGAGCGCAATTGCGGTTTAGGAAAATTGACAATAACCAGCGAAGTGGTGCTGCTGATGTTTTTCAGCGCTTCGTCTATCCGTTGATTGGCGTTGGCTTCATCGGTGTTAGCTGTTTCTTTTCGGGCGGCTTCAAACTTTTGCAGCAGTTCTTTATTGATAGAATCTTTAGCGGCCTGGCTCAGTTTATCCCAATCTTGCTGGGTGAAGGATTTATCATCCCCTCTTTGCTGAGCAAACATGGTGAGGGTGAACGAGAGAAGAAGAGCAGAAAGAAGAAGGATACGCTTGTTCATGAGGGCCGTTTTATGTATGCAAATTACAGAATATGTTATTGAAACGAAAAAGCAACCTCATTTGATAGGAGATTGCTTTTGAAATATTGTGAAAATATTACTCCGGCTTTTCCGGCCTTAGCTGCGGAAAGAAGAGCACTTCCTGAATAGTAGCCTGATTGGTCATAAGCATAGCCAACCGGTCAATACCAATTCCAATACCCGAGGTAGGCGGCATACCGTATTCCAGCGCGCGAAGAAAATCGTGGTCAATAAACATAGCTTCATCATCACCGCGTTCCATCAGTTTTACCTGCTCTTCAAAACGCGCACGCTGGTCAAGCGGGTCGTTCAGTTCGCTGTAAGCATTGGCAATTTCTTTTCCGTTTATCATCAGCTCAAAACGCTCCACCAGTCCGGCTTTGCTGCGGTGCTTTTTCGTGAGCGGACTTAACTCAACGGGGTAATCAATAATGAAAGTAGGCTGCACAAAGTTGCCTTCGCATTTGCCGCCAAAAATTTCATCTACCAGTTTGCCTTTGCCCATGCTGTTGTCGGTTTCAATGTGTAGCTGCTTGCACACATCGCGCAGTTGCTCTTCATTCATTTCACTTACATCAAAGCCGGTGTGTTCTTTAATGGCATCGTAAATGGCTACCCGCTTAAACGGTGCTTTGAAGCTGATGATTTTATCGCCTACCGGAACATTGGTGGTGCCATGCAAAGCGATGGCAATTTTCTCCATCATCTTTTCGGTGTAGTCCATCATCCAGAAATAATCTTTATAGGCTACATAAAATTCCAACACGGTAAACTCGGGGTTGTGGGTGCGGTCAATACCTTCATTTCTAAAGTTACGGCTAAACTCATACACCCAGTCAAATCCACCTACAATCAAACGCTTGAGGTAAAGTTCATTGGCAATTCTTAAATAGAAAGGCACATCCAGTGCATTGTGATGTGTAACAAACGGACGGGCCGCAGCACCACCGGGAATATTCTGCAGCACCGGAGTATCTACTTCAATAGCTCCATGCTCATTCAGAAAATCGCGAATGGTTTGAATCATTTTGCTGCGCTTAAGGAAGGTGTCCTTCACCTGCGGATTCACCACCAAATCAACATATCGCTGCCGGTAACGAAGCTCTACATCGGCAAAGGCATCGAAGGTTTCTCCATCTTTAACCTTAACCACCGGTAATGGCCTCAAGGCTTTTGACAACACGGTCAGTTCTTTCACGCGAATAGAAGTTTCGCCTGTTTTGGTAATAAACACTTCACCTTTTACACCAATAAAATCACCAATGTCGAGCAAGTGGGTAACAACCGAAGTATAAAACGTTTTATCCTCGCCCGGACACACATTATCAATGCTTACAAACAGCTGAATTTTTCCATGCTGGTCCTGAATCTTAAAGAAGGTAACTTTACCCTTAGAGTTAATACTCATAATTCTTCCGGCAATACTCACCTGCTGGAAATTTTTCTCTATATCATTGTATTCCGAAAGAATTTGAACGGTGTTGCAGTTCACTTCAAATGCCGGAGCGGGATAAGCATCTATCCCCAGTTCATTGAGTTTGGTAAGTTTCTCCCTTCTTATAATTTCCTGATCGTTTAGTTCCTGACTCATAGTTTAAATTTTATCCAAAGCATTTCTCTGGAAGGTTGGCGAAAATAAAAAATCCCTCTGCACGCGAGGGATTTGAAACGGGCATTTTTCAAATGAATTTAACGGATGGTATCGGCACAAAAAGAAACGCCACTGATGGCACAATAGGTGGTGCGGGTTTCCAGGGTATCATCATTAAGTAGTATGGTGGCTGTAACCCCTTGCGGTGCCGATGAAGTATTATAAGCCATTAACAAAACCTGTTGCCCCTTTTTGGCATTAAATGAATAAGTCCATCCAGTACTTTGATGATACTCGGATAGCTGATTCTCGCTTGGGTCAGAAGTATAAGCTACCATGCAATCTGAACAGCCAATACGGTAGGATACTTTATACACCGATTCACTTTCTTTTTTGCAGGAAGATAGTACCAGCAAAGTGGCGATAAACGTAAAAAATATGTTTTTCATAATAAATGGTTTTGGGCGCAGCGGTTAAGATTTGTAAAATGATACTAAAGTAAATAACAAACTCAGCTATTTCAAAAGCTGTATTTTTTCTTCTATCCAGTCGGAATACTCAAAATAGCCATGATTGTTTTTATCTGATTTTTGCTGCAGGTCAGCGATGTCGGTTTTCATTTGAGAAAGCACAGATTTCTTCTCCGTTTTTTTTGTCGCCTTGATTAAACTTTTGAAACCGGAAAGCAATATCCGGTCAAACTCATCTAACAGGTTTCGTTTAGAAAGATAGCGTTGGTTATTGGTAATCTTATAACCGATAAGTTCTGAGTTATTCAGTTCGTAATGTATCAGCAACTCCAGATGCCGTGCAATACGCTGAATCTGTTGTCGCTCCTCGGCCCGTTTGTGATGGAGTATACGGTTAATCCAATCAAGCGCTTTACTGAAATTTTTTTTACGAAAAAAAGCGATAGCTACGTTGAAATAGGTGTCCATTTCGCGTACCAGGGTAATCTCATTTTTGTCAATATTTTGCTCAATGTACGACACCATGTCTTCGAGTGCGGAATAATCCTTCTTTAAACGGAACATAAGGAGCCCGAAAGAGGAGCGCTGTTCAAATTTCAAGCCTTCGTATCCCTGAATCTGTTCATGAGCCTTGAGCATTTCGGTGTACGCAAACTGAAACTCTTTCAAGTCAAAACTGTTATACGCCAGTGCATTAAGATTGCCAAGCAGCAGCAGGAAGGTTTGTGGTTTTGTTTTTATTAGAACATCGCTGTTTTGGTAAAGCTCATATTGTTTCTTTTTAGCCAGATATGACTCTTTGAAGTTTTTAGATATGTAGTGGTAAACAAAAAAGACATTCCAGAGAGCATATAACTCGTCCTGTGTTCCGCAAAGTGCCTTTTCCTGAAGTATGGGATTTTTCATTAACTCATTTATCTCCACAGATTCTTCGCCATTGTTATGGCCTTTATTGGCCGCTATGGCCATCAACTTTCCATAAATCTGATTGAGTGTGGTAATGTTTTCAATAATACGAATCAGTCTAAATCTTTCCTGATATAGATTTTCGTTTGATTTAACCAGAGAGTTATTCAGTTGCATTTCAAATGATAGAACTTCCAGCAAACGCATAAACAACTCATACTTGTAGCAGAACTCTTTCAGTTTAGGTAATTGTTTTTCTACTTCATTTGAAAGACCTTTTTCATGCATTAGTTTCAAATTCTGTAAACGCTCATAGCTTACATCATCCATCATTTTCCCCGAGTTGAAGTTGCGAAGGGAGCGTAGAATAGCTTCGCGCAGATAGTTCTTAGCAGCCGAAAAATTGTTTGTAAACGTTTCGCTCTTGAATTTCCTTTTTAGTTTCTCTTCATCATATTCTGTTTGAGCATTGATAGCATCAAACAGTTTCACATAATTTTGCCCGTTGCTGGTTTCTTTAAAATACTTTTTTTCTGTTTTAGACAGAGCGTGAATAAGCAAATGAAGGGGGTCAGAATGTGCCATAGAAACCTAAATATAACCAAGCATTTAATAATAACGATACGGGCTGATTACCAATGAAAAGTCATTAGGTGTTTGCTGTTTATTTGCCTTTTCACAGACCTAAAAAGGGGCGCAAATTTGATTTTTATTTCCCGCGGCATTCCTGATTTTTGCTTTACATACACAAAACGTAAACAAATCGCCATGAAAAAAGTCTACTTCAATCGAACCAAAACTTCAGCTTTTTTATTACTCTTCGGCTTGTTCTCCGCTCTTTGGTGCGAAGCACAGTCGCTCTGTTTTGACCCCGCTGCCGATAATCGTTATGAAACGAGCAATGCAGCTTATGCTTCTGCCGTAGCCGACTTTAATAACGATGGCGATTCAGATCTCGTAGTAGTTAGTACCGGCAGTTTTGATTTATTGTTAGGTAATTCTGATGGCACATTTCAGCCTCGCCAGGTATTTAGTACCGGGTTGAGTTCTGTTTGTATAGGTGCGGCTGATTTTAATAATGACAACAGACCGGACGTAGTTACTTTCAATCAGGATGCAGATGATGTTAGCCTGTTTATCAACAACGGTTCAGGAGGATTTAATAACCCTATTTCTTTTCAGTTTGGCACTGCTTCTGGCACGGGGCTCTATATCTCCGATATGCGACTAGTTGATTTTAATAATGATGGGAAGAAAGATTTGGTGATAAACGACAAAGATGATGATCGCGTATACATTCTAAAAAATAATGGCAATAGTACATTCACAGTTACCGATACTCTGATTACAGGAGACAATCCAAACAGTTTAGCGGTGGGTGATTTAAATAATGATAACCGTCCCGATATTTTAGTTGGTTATGGATACGGTACCTCTTCCAACGACTCTATTTCTTTCTTTATGAATAACGGAACCGGCCTTTTCGGAAACAGGTCATCGCTCTTTATACTATCTTTTGCTACCAATCAACGAGAGTTAGCAATCGACAAAATCAATAGCGATAATTTTGGTGATATTATTGCCCACGAGGTAACTGAATTGGGCATTTGGCTGAATAATGGATCGCAGGTATTTACACACCAGCCCACAGTTTTTGTTGGGGCTTATTCTACACAAATTGTAACTGCCGACTTTAATGGGGATAATAAAAAGGATTTAGCAGTAGGCGACTATAATGGCCAACGAGTGTGTGTGGCTTTGGGTAACGGAAATGGAACTTTTCAAAATTATGTTGCTTATAGTGCCGGTGGCCGATGCAATCATATCCTCTTGTCTGATTTTGATGCAGATGGACGAGCAGATCTGATATCCAGCAACTTACAGCCAGATGGCAATATTGCTTTTTTAAAGGGGCAGACGGATGGTTCTTTCGGTTCATATTCGCTTCGAACCGGGCAGAGACCTTCGGCTATTGCTGTGGGATTGGTTAATAACGATGCTTTTGAAGATATTGTAGTAGTTCACGACCAACAGAAAACCATCAGTACCATGTTAGGTAATGCCGATGGCACTTTTCAAAATACAATTTACGATACCGCATTCTGGTCAATGTCGAGTATAGAATTAGGGGATTTTAATAACGATGGAAAGTCAGATGTAGTGGCAGTAGGGCCATCTACGGAAATTTTGAGCGGTAATAATACAGGTCATTTTGCTCAGCAGGGAAATATATTAACGGGTTTTGCTGGCGGAGGTGATTATAGCTCGGCAGCGGGCGATTTTAATCATGATACTTTTCTTGATTTAGCGGTTACATATTCTAATCAAGACTCTGCTTCTGTGTTGCTAGGGAACGGTGATTTTACCTTTGCACCTGCAGTGAAGTATTATGCCGGTGACATGCCTGTTTTTACATTGGCGTATGATATGAATGCAGATAATAACGTGGACTTACTTTTTGCCAACGACCAGTCTAATGATGTAAGCATCCGTTTGGGAAATGCTAACGGAACGTTTCAAGGGGCTGTAACTTTTGCTACGGGTGCTAATCCGCGCACAGTTTGTGCCGGTGATTTTAATGGTGATGGGCTGAAAGATTTTGCGGCTGGAAATGGCAACGGTAACAGTATGTCAGTTTTTCTCGCCACATCTGTTATGAATTTTGCTAGTCCTGCAACATACAGTTTGGGTAGCAACATTAGCCCTAAAGATATGGTAGCTGCTCGAATGAATAGTGACACTATTCTTGATATACTGGTGGTAGATCAACAGAATAGTCAGGTATTACTTTTAATTGGAAACGGGAATGGTACTTTCCAGAATGCGTTGAGTTATGGGGCGGATAAGGAGACGTACGGGATGGCGGTAGCTGACTTTAATAATGACGGAGCAAACGATTTTGCAGCCGTAAACAGAAGTACAAATAATGTGACGGTAGTGCTCAATAACAACGCATTTATCACAGCTTCCGGTACCACCAATATATGTACCGGGCAGGATGTAACTTTATCTGCCAGTAGCGGATACAGCTATTTGTGGAGCACAGGTGCGACTACATCAAGTATTACTGTAAACACAGCAGATGTTTATACGGTTTCCATTACAAACCAATCAGGTACCTGCACCTCTGTCCCTCCTTCTGTTACGGTATCTGTCAGTAGCGGACCTAATGTAATTTTCAACACAGCACTAAGCGGACCGAAATGTGTTACCGATGGGAATATCAATTTGGCCAGCGTGGCTGGTCAGCCGCAAGGGGGTACTTATAGCGGTAATTTTGTGAGCAATGGTATTTTTAATGCTTCAGCAGCGGGAGTTGGAGCGCATGTAGTGACGTATTCATACACCGATGGTTGCGGTACTGATTCTGAGAGTGATACCATTTTTGTAGATAGCGAAGTTTTGGCATCCATCAATTTCCCGTCAGATACTTTCTGCGATAATGTTGGTCAAACTTTATTAGCTCCTTATGGCCTACCGGCCGGTGGTGTCTGGGGGGTAAATAATAATGTGGTTACCTCCGTTAATCCTTCGCAGGCTGGTCCGGGAACTTATTTGCTACACTATACTATTGTTGCCGGTGGATGTCGGGATACAGCCTATGTAAACGTAGAGGTAATTACCTGCACAGGGATTGAAGAAATGAGTGATATGTCATTTAGTGTTTATCCTAATCCTAGTAATGGCAATTTTGTAATTGATATACAGAACGATCAAAAATTCTCTGTCCTTAAAATTACAGATCTTGCCGGAAGGTACGTTTTTGAGCAACAACTGGCTGGTGAAAGAGTAATTACATGCTCTACTTCATTGAGTGCCGGTGTTTATCTTGTTCAGCTTTTATCAGACAACGGAAGTTTGTCGAAACGTGTAATGATTGAATAATATCCGACTGCCCATAATTAAAAGAGCCGCTGGTTTTAGCGGCTCTTTTAATTATGGGTCAGATTTAACTCGACAGTTTCGCTTTAATAAACTCGCCCAGTTTTTTGTTGGCTTCGCGGGCCTTGGGCAACAGTATATAGAACGCCTGAAATACATGAAACTTCTTCGGATAAATTTCAAGCAGTACATCGCTTCCATCCTGTTTTGCTTTGGATGCAAAGGTTACGGAGTCGTCCAGTAATATCTCTTCATCGCCTACCTGAATGTAAACCGGAGGCAGATTTTTCAGGGAATGAAAAATGGGAGAAGCGTATGGTGATTTGGCATCCGCATCGCCCAGATAGTTTTTGGTCCAGAGCGGAAAGGCTTCGTGCGTTAACATGGGGTCCACATGCTTATTGTCATTAAAAGTGTTGCTCGTCATAGTTAAATCTAACCATGGCGAAATTCCGATAGCGCATTTAGGCATTGGCATATTATTATCGCGTAGGTAGCAAAGTGTACCAATGGTTACACCTCCACCTGCACTATCTCCGCCAAAGCAGATATTGCCAGGCTGATAGCCGGAAGCCAATAAAAAATTATAGGCAGCTACTGCATCCTCGATGGGTGCCGGATACTTATGTTCGGGAGCCAATCTGTAATCAATAACCAGAGCTTTAACTTCTGCATGTTTTGCTATTTGAGAAACAAGGCCACGATGAGTATTCGGAGAGCCTGTTGCGTATCCTCCACCATGAAAATAAAGTAATACCTGTTTGTTATCAGCCCTATCGGGGATTATCCATTCTGCTTTCATTTGATTAATGGAAACGGTTTCATACTGAAAACCTTTCTGTTGTTTGTTATATCGGCTTGTAATGTATTCAAAGCCTCTGCGGGCTTTTTGTATATCGGTATAGTTCGCATTGTTCTTCACTCTGCGAAGCATTTTTTTGACAAAGTATAAGCGGATGACAGACATTTTTTACAGAATTTTTATGATGGGTTTTCGCGATTCAATATAGTCAATCATTTCTTGGCAGTTGGAATAGGTATCGGTAGTTAAGGTAAACTCAAAGCCATCGCTGAAGTAAATATTGGCTATGGGGGAATCGTGGATGTCTCTGGACCTGCCAAAACGGTTGGTATATCCTTGTGTGCGGTTAATACGGAATTCAATTCGGTCAATATCCGAGTAACGGTATTTCAGCGTCTTGTTTCTTATCAGATTAGTCATATAAATGCCCTTCGTATCGAATTTCAACTTTACAATAGACGAGTTTTTTAAAACCACTATAGCCAGCGGAATGACAATAGCGGCAACTACTACAGCCGGCAATACTTTGGGTTCATTTTTAAACTTAGGGTCGTTATTAAACAAAATGAAAAACGGCAGCAGCAGAAAAGATATTGGAACTATCTGCAACAGACTACGTGTTAGTATAAAGAAAACAGTAAAGCGCGATTGCATGTTTTATTCCGTTAGCATCAGTAATTGAAAGAATAACATCAAACGACTTCTTCCGATTCTCAGCATGAATCTAAGAAACCTGTTTATTAAGCTTAAGACGAAGCGTTTTTACAAAATCAGCATAATCATCAATGTCGTAATCGGTTATTACTACTATAGAACCGTCTATTTTGGTGATTTCTAACACCGAGTTACATCCAGCCAAGTCATCTGAGTATCTCGATATCGATGATTTATTTACTATTCTGGTTGATACAATGTCAGAGTATAGAAGCGTATAAGTTGCAGAAGACAAAAATGTGCTTCCATATATTCCTCTGTCATCCAAAATTATGGTCTTCCTGCTTGCTAGCCAATAGAGGAATAGAAATACATCGGTACCTCCAAATATTAATAAGTAGTATATTCTGACATGATCCATCGTTATTACAGAATGTCTTCTGGTGTAATAGTAGCCTGCTACATGATTTGTGAGTAATACAAAGGTGACGATAGTAAGCGTGACTATGGCAATTATGAACGGCCATGATTTCTTTGTATATGTCTTCTTCAAAACTATTTAGGTAATATTTTATTCAGTTAACATCAGCAATTGAAAAGCCAAGGACAAACTTCCTCGTTCAATTTCAATTTTAGCACGCAAGTGAAAGGCTTTTTGTAAAGCAGCAAAATCGTTTTTGTGCGCTGAAATTATTTCCTGCACAAAATCTGCTTTACGCAATTCGTTTAATTCTTCCGTAGTTGGAAATGCATGTAAGGAAGCGATCTGCGCCACATCATTGGCTGAAAGGTATGAAGAGTGTGATATGCTTTTGGGTAAAGCATCCCAACCAATACCCAGTTCGTTCGCCATTTTAAAGCCGGGAACGGAGATGATATTTTCTGCTCCTATTTTAGTCCAAAACTGTTTGCCCATACGGGCTATGTAATTCATTTTAAAAGGGTCAACGCTTCCTTCTTCATTCAGTACCGCCTCGTTTATATGAATCATGGTGACTTCGCAAATAATGAGATTGCCCGCACCTCCACCCTGACCTGTTTCAATTACCTGCTTAACCTTACATTCTATCTGCACGAAACATTCTCCAACGCGCGGAGGCTTTACGGTTGTGCTTTCTAGTTTAGTCAGTCCGCTCTTGGCAAATTCATCCACTCCTTTCGGATACATGTGAGCCGCCAGATTCATTTGATAAAGCATATCGTAATGTGCTATGTTGACAACACACTCGGGTACGTCCATCACATTATCGTGTGTATTTTTAGTAGCACCTGTTCGTCCACTGCGAGCCGGAGAAAAAACCAACGTAGGCGGATTAGAGCCAAACACATTAAAGAATGAAAATGGAGAAAGATTCGCATTTCCATTCTTATCAATGGTTGAAACAAAGGCAATAGGCCGGGGTGCTACGGCACTGAGTAAATACTCATGCAGCTTAGGCATGGGAATTTCGGATGGATTGATGGATTGGAAACTCATTTTGTTAGAAACATGTAGATGGTAGGACAAAATACGCCAAGGGAAACCAGAAAGATAAATGCACTTCTAAAACGAAGATCTTTATGTGTAATCAGTATCACATCAGCAATCATCATTAATATGAACCAACCGGCCAGTAAAATTAACCGGGTCGTATCAGCAGCAGGAGCAAAGTCGTGTTCACGACCTAATGCGTGAAAGGCGATTTCAAACATGGTACGTGCACCAGCACCCATAATAGTGAAGAGCAATAATATCAAGTAGTATTTCATAGAGCAGGTAAAATTTTTCCTGAACAATCCCCGAAACCAATGCGTACTCCGTCCTTTTCGCACCACCCCTTTAAAACTATCGTATCGTTATCTAGAATAAATTTCCGGTCAGTTCCATCCGGCATTTGAATCGGATTTTTTCCTTGCCAGGTTATTTCTAGCATTGAGCCATACGAACCAACTTCGGGCCCGCTGATGGTACCACTGGCATATATATCGCCCACGCAAATATTGCAACCGTTTACGGTATGGTGTGCAAGCTGTTGTGCCATATTCCAATACATGTATTTAAAATTGCTGCGCGAAATCACTTTCCCGTTTCCGTTTTGCGGAACAATTTCAACTTCTAAATTGATATCAAAATTTCTTTTGCCTTCAAACTTTAGGTAAGGAAGCACTTCTGGTTCTTGTTTCGGAGTATATACACGATACGGCTCCAATGCCTCAAGTGTAACTATCCACGGAGAAATAGTAGAGCCAAAATTTTTTGCCAGAAAAGGACCCAACGGAACGTATTCCCATTTTTGAATATCGCGGGCACTCCAATCATTGAACAACACCATTCCGAAAATATAATCATCAGCTTCCGCTATTGAAATGCTTTCACCTAACTTAGTTGACTTACCGGTAATGAAAGCCATCTCTAATTCAAAATCTAAAAGCCTGCAAGGACCAAAGGATGGAGCCGCTGCATCATCTGCTTTTGTTTGTCCTTTTGGCCTGTGGATAGGAGTTCCTGAAACAACAATGGAAGAGGCACGACCGTGATAACCAACCGGTAGATGTTTCCAATTTGGCAACAGGGCATTTGCAGGGTCGCGGAACATAATGCCTACATTTGTTGCGTGCTCTTTGCTGGAATAGAAATCGGTATAGTTTGGAATATTAACCGGTAGTAACATTTGCACTTCTCTTTGTGCTATCAATGCTCTTCTTCTTAGCTCCGTATTGTCGCGCAGTTCCTCATTTTCCATATCCAGTATATCGGAAACTCTTTCACGAACCGCGTTGGTTGTATCTTTACCAAGCCCTATGAACTCATTCAAACTATTTTGAGAGAAAACAGATTTCTCAAAAGGCCAAGGAATGCGGTCGAATAGTTTTTCCTGGGCCAGAATATGTAAATCAAGAACATATTCCCCTATAGCAACACCCACATGCGGCTGCGCTTCTTTATCAGTTTTAAAAATTCCGAAAGGTAAGTTCTGGATAGGGAAATCGCTGCCGGGTTTTACCTCTACCCATGATTTTAAATTAGAACTGTTCGCTCTGCTCATTGCTCTTATGGTTATATTTATAAATCAAAACTCCAGTCACTTTTCTGGTCTCCGAATGCTTTCCGGCTTTCCGCCTTTTCCAGTTGACGCTGAATAATCATATCCGCCATGATGGTTGCTGCATCATCTTCCGAATTTTTAAGAGCTTCACTTAGTTTCTTTTCACTTACATCTATCCGGTATAATATCCATTTTAGTTTTTCAAAGTCGGTTCGGATAAGTTCATCAATTCGCTGAATCAGTAAATGTCGAAATGCCTGGAACGAGTCTTGTTGATTGTTCGTGTCCGGAATAAATTGCTCATCTATTTCAAACGACTCGAAAAGCTGTCTTTGTATTTCCATTCCGGGGCTAATTTATTTCCATTTTGTCTAAAACACTTAATCCAAAGAGCGCAAAATCATATTTTACCGGATCTTTCGGGTCAAACCTTTTTAGGTTTTCGGTCAGTTCCAGTACTGTTTTCCAATCGGTTTGTCTGCGTTTAATTAACCCAAGTTTGCGAGCAGTTCTGTCAACGTGCACATCAAGTGGAATTAACAGTTGTGATGGTTTAATTTTTTTCCACAAGCCGAAGTCAACTCCTCTTCTGTCTTTGCGAACCATCCAGCGCAGAAACATATTTATGCGTTTACAAGTGCTGCCTCTTACCGGTGTGGCAATATGTTTACGGGTTCGGTTGGGTGAATCTTCAAGTGAAAAAAAGTGGTTGTGAAAATGTATCAGTGACTGTTCGGTATTCGACATTCTATAAGTTTTTTTCAAATTGTCTGTCATGAAAGCGTCTTCCAGTGATGTATACCTTTTGTAATGGTTCTTAAAAAACTCAATAAAATACAGGGTATCAGTAGCGTTAAAAGTTCGGTGCTTAAAACCGAGAAATTGTTTTAAGTCACTTTCTTGATGATGAAGAATAAAATCATGAGGTGCATTATCCATCCATTGCAATAACCGATTGCCTGATGTAATAATTGATTTGCGATTCCCCCAAGCCAGCATTGCTACCCAGAAACCAATGATTTCAATATCCTGCAGTTTAGTAAATTGGTGTGGTAAGCAGATAGGGTCAGTTTCAATAAAAGCAGTTGAATTATACTGTTTGAATTTATGTTCTAACAATTCATAAATCTGCTCCTCTTTCATACACTTTATTTGTCACGGCTAATAAAGGCTAAATTTTATCTACAGTAACTGATTATTCATAAGTGAGTTTTTTTACAAACACTCTAATTGGATTTCTCTTCGCCTGTTTTTAGGTGGTAAACATAGAACTGCCTATGGCATTAGATGTAAGTAAAGTTGTTTTGTGTAACCTAATTTGAACCTCAAATTGATTTAAAATCAATGGTTACATTTCAGATTGTTGCTAAATGAATAATACTCAAGTATTAGTACTGGCTATCAGTTCCCTTGTCCTATCGGGTTCTTTTTCGGGCTTAATAAAGTTATGTCATGACCGCTCATTAAAAATGTTTTTTACGGTTTTATGCGTTGCAATGGCTTTGTTAGGTGCTATGCTGGTGATAAAAATGCTGAGGAATAGCCGCTCAAACCATCAGAAATGAAAAAAAACATCTCTACAATCCTGCTTATACTGGTCACACTAACTTGCTTTGCTCAGTATCCACCTCTGGCTTGGGCAAAAAAAATTCAGGCAGTTGATTATACAAATTCTCAATGCAGCTTTGGGGTCTCTCATGTGGACGAACAGGGCTATATCTATGGCTGTGGTTATTTCAGAGATAGTGTGCGTCCTGAACAGAATCAGCCCAACCTATATCTCACCGGAAATAATAACTGGGACAGTGGAATGTTTGCCAAATACGCTGCTGACGGAGCTTTGGTGTGGGCTGATAAAATAGTAGCCAGGCAAGGATATTTTACGGTAACAAGTATGGCAGTGGATAAATTTCACAGTGTATATGTGCTATGTAATGCAATTTACACCGACACCATTGATTTTGACCCAGGCAATGGAGTAACCAATACTCCTTCTGATGGCAACGATTATTTTTTTGCAAAATATGATGCAAATGGAAATTTTCTTTGGGTAAAATTATTGAACGTAGCCAACAGCACTAACGCGAACTCTAATAAACCTAATGTTATTGCAGTAGATAGCAACCTGAATATATATGTTGGCGGCCAGTTCCAGTCACAAATGGATATTGACCCGGGTGCAGCTACCGTGAATATTGTAAACCCCAATGGTGTCAGTTGTAACTGCACAGTAGGTTTTTATGCAAAGTATGACAGTAACGGGTCATTAGTCTGGTATCAAATAGACGGAAATAATGCTGCTGTGAGTTCTATTGATGTACATAATCCAAGCGGTAATATTCTTATTGGTGGAAGACCTTCGGCATTTTCAGGTAATCAACTCCGGCTGGTCAATTCAGCGGGTAATTCTTTATATGTGTTAAGTGGTGGAAGTAACCTGTATGTAAATTCAGTAAAGTTTAACCCTGCAGGAGACATTTATTTCAGCGGTACTTATGCAAGTGGAGGAAATGATTTTGATTGGGGGGCTGGTTCGTTCATCATGAGCACAGCTCATAGTTACGAACCACTAGGCTTCGTGGGTAAGTATAATAGTTCAGGTGTATTTCAATGGGCTGTTTCATGTTCTACAGGTAACGTGAGTTATTTTGCCAGGTATTACAATATCAGTGTGGACCCTACAGATGATAATCCTATACTGTCATATGGAGAATCAAATGGAAGCGGTTATTTGAAAGGATTTTATAAGATTGATGCAGGCACCGGTGCATCCCTTTGGGGGAATTCTAAGTTTAGTTCTCTAGTTGGTTTGGGCGGAACCTATGCCATTGCAAGCCCATCGGACGGTACTATAGTATTGAGTATGGATGCAGGTTTTTCCAGCAATGCTAACCTCACCATTGATGCAGCACCTGACCCCGCAGTAATCAGCAATATTATCGGTATTGGATATTGGGGAATGATAGCAAAATATGGCGCCTGTATTTCAGCCCCGGTTATGCCGGGAAGTATCATTGGCTCTGCCTCACTTTGTTCAACCCAGGTGCAGACTTATTCTGTCCCAGCTGTTAGTGAAGTAAATTCTTACACATGGAGTTTGCCATCAGGATGGAGTGGTAATTCAGCAACGAACTTCATAAGTGTAATACCATCATCTAATGGAGGAACAATTTCTGTTACGGCAAATAATCTATGCGGAGCCAGTACTGCCCGTACATTGTTGGTTAGTTATACAAATCCGCCTACTGTCACTGCTACTTCAAGTGCATTAACCGTATGTGCGGGCACAACGGTGACATTAAACGGGAGTGGAGCTACACAGTATGTCTGGAGTAATGGTATTACTGATAACGTTCCCTTTGTTCCTTCATCTACCGTTACCTATACTGTAACCGGCACTACTAATGGATGCAGCGATACCGGAGCAATAACAGTTACAGTAAATCCTATTCCATTGGTTGGAGCAAGCGCTACAGCAACAACACTTTGTGCAGGAGAGCAAACTACATTAACCGGAACAGGTGCTGCAACGTATCAGTGGAGTAATGGAGTTACGAATGGAGTTGCTTTTACTCCTGCATCAACCACTACATATACGGTTACGGGAACCTCGTTAGGGTGTAATGCAACATCGAGCATTACGGTTTCTGTGAATCCTATTCCATTGGTTGGAGCAAACGCTACAGTAACAACACTTTGTGCAGGAGAGCAAACTACATTAACCGGAACAGGTGCCGCAACGTATCAGTGGAGTAATGGAGTTACGAATGGAGTTGCTTTTACTCCGGCATCAACTACTACATATACGGTTACGGGAATCTCTTTAGGGTGTTCCGATACATCTTCGGTTATTGTTATGGTTACCCCTCTCCCAACGGTGACAACTCTGGCAAGTGATACTTTTGTGTGTTCTGGCAATCAAACTGTTTTAAGCGCAAGTGGAGCAACAACATATAATTGGAGCAGTGGTATAGTTAACGCGCAGTCATTTACACCTACGTTTACCCAAACATATTCTGTAACTGGAACTATCAATGGATGCAGTGATACAGATAGTATTTTGATCACTGTAGGCACTATACCAACTATTTTGATTGAAGTTTCTCAGGATACGGTCTGCTTAGGTGAGATGGTTACATTGGAGGCATCAGGTGCACTTAATTACCAGTGGAGCACTTCTGATTTTGGGGGTACGCTATATGTTTCTCCACCGGCCACATCAACATACAGTGTTACTGCAAGCGATATCAATAGTTGTTCTGCCACAGCAAGTCAGGAAGTTGTTGCGCGAGATCCCATAGATGTTAGCACAGTGGTTAATGGTGTTGTAATTACTGCCAATGAACTCAATGCTGTTTATCAGTGGAGAAGTTGTAATAGTAATACAGATATTATGGGAGCTAACAGTCAATCTTACACGGCAACAGTCAATGGAGATTATGCAGTGATTGTAACATCTTCTGCCGGTTGCTCAGATACTTCGTCATGTGTAAGTATTACGGAAGTAGGGGTGGAAGAGCCTGATGAATCTGTTATAGTTGTTTTGCCCAATCCTTTTATCGAACACATTACTATTCTTATTCGGGATGATAAAAAGCAGTATGTTGTAGAAATATTTTCCACTACCGGTCAAATGATAAAACGAGCGATATTATCTACGGAAAAAGTTCAAATTAGTATGAACGAAGTAAGTAGTGGTGTTTATTTTGTACGAGTATTTAACGGCCAGTGTGTTTATCAGAAAAGAGTAGTTAAGGAGTAAAGCACTACCGATTTTTTTTACTATCCTCTTTAAGCCATTCTTCATAGTCACCAAACTCGAAAAACAGTTTGTGACATGGATCTTGCCGCAAATTTTTTAATGTGACGGATAGCTTACGCAGGTGTGTCTCCATTTTGTTTATATGGCTGCCATGGGTTAAAAATTGCAGCATAGCTTTTTCAGGGGCGTAAAGCTTATCCATCTTTTTTAAGCTGCGGGTAAGCGATATTATGGCGGAATCAAGAAACTGAAAATTTTCCAGCTTGTAGTGGCACAGCAAAAAGAGAAAACGATAGCTTATTAGAAAAAAAGGACGCATGGATTTTTCCTGCTCTTGTATAAGTAGTAGATAGTCAAGCGCCTTGTCAGGGTCATTATTCAGGTAAAAAAGTCGGGCTCCGGTAAATGGAATCATGTAGGCAAGAGGGGCGTCTTTCCACTTATTTTTCTCCTCCGGCTTCATATAGTTTTCCAGAAGTTTAATGCCTTCTTTGTATTTACCTTCTTTTAAATAATAGGTCAATTCGATGATTACCACTTTAGCTCTCATTCTTTGATGGACACTAATCAGAGGTATTTGTTTTTCTAATTCAGCAATACGTAGTTTGGTTTGTTGCAGCTCGTTCCAGCTTATTTTTTCATTTTCAGCCATGTTTGATAGCAGCACATCAATTAAGTCCGCCTCTCCTAATGGCATTTTATGTGTACTAAATCTTTCTCTGAAGTCTTTCAGCTGGTTCCTGATTTCCTGTGAGGCACCTGGTAAATGAAGTACCGTCATGAGTGCACCCCGAAGAACATAGTATATCTTGATGGTTCGGTCGTTTATCTCACTGATGGGTACATGCATAAGGGGGTCATCCCACAAAGCGGCATATTTTTTTATTTCAGATGCATTGCGTGGCTCTCCGATAGTTTTTACCAAATGGAAAAACTTGAATTGTAAATATAGGTAGTCTATGTTTTGTCGATTGGCATTGGTGGCAGCGATTCTCTTTTCAAAAAATTTAACTCTGAAGTCGTAGTCTTTGTTAACAGGAACATAGTTTATAGTTATCATCTCCTGTAACTCATGTGCCCGGAAAAGAAGTGCAATGGAAGGGCTTACTTCCAACTCGGGAATTAACTGTTGTAAAAGCTTGTGTGCAGAGGCAAAGAGCTTTCTGTTTACGAAAAATTCAATCAATTTTAACCGGCTTGTATAACCTAATTGATTACCTGGCTGATAGCTAACAATATTTTTGCAGATAAAGTCGTAGACATAATTATTGGCTTCCGTCAGGCTCATTCCATTGACACCACTACTCAATTTTACCTTTAGCTTTTCAGCATCAAATTCCTTCTGTTCATTAATGGTTTTGAATGCTCTACTATAGCGATCACGAGCCTTACCGGCCAATGAATCCATCATCATGCTGATATATTTCTTCTCGTTTTTATCGAGCGAATGCACTAGTTCGTGTAACTCTTTTAAGGTGGCCATGTAATACAATGGTAGCTACTATTATCCGTTTTGACTAACCCAATTTAGCCTCAAATTAGGTTAGACAAAAGATGCCTTACCTACGTATTTCGCATAAACAAAACGTGTAAAATATGAAGCATATACTACTAACTGTGGCCTTAGGGTTTTATGTTACAACTTCTTTTTCTCAAACTTTTCAATGGGCAAAACAAGTAGGCGGAACTAACAATGATGTTAGTCGGGCTGTTTGTAATGATAACAATGGCAATGTCCTCTCTGCAGGTTTTTTTAAGGGAACTATTGATGCTAATCCGGGAGTAGCTACTAATAATTTAGTAGCCATTGGTACAGGCAATAGTGGCTACATCAGTAAATTAGATAGCAACGGAAATTATATTTGGGGTATAGGCCTCTTGGCTCGCCAATCAGCGGGTGTCTGCGAAATTTATGGTATTACTTCGGATGCCACGGGCAACGTTTATATAACCGGTGTTGCAGGCGATACGGTAGATTTTGATCCCGGAGCCGGAACTTCTTTGCTGATCGGTTCACCATCATCGGTTTTTGTTGCCAAGTATTCATCTGCTGGTGCTTTAGTTTGGGCCAAAGCAGTTAACGGAGTTACTTCAGCGTATGGTTTTGCTTTGTGCGTAGATGCTTCGAACAATGTAATTGCAACCGGAAGGTTTGTAGGTAACAATATTGACTTTAATCCCGGAGCGGCTAGTAGTCTGCTTTCCTCTACGAACAGTGTGCCCGATATATTTGTTTTAAAGCTAGATGCAACCGGCAACTTTGTATGGGCAATGAGATTAGGGGCCAATAATTCAGATCAGGCGCATAGTATTAAAGCAGATGCAGCAGGTAATATTTACTTAGCAGGATACTTTTCTGCAACTGTAGATTTTGATAACGGGGCAGGTAATGCCAATCTTGTCAGTTTTGGTGGTCCTGATGGATTTGTGGCTAAGTATTCTTCTGCCGGAGGTTTTGTTTGGGCGAAACAATTCGGAGGGACGGGTACAGATGCTATTTATGGTATGGTGATGGATGCTTCATCAAACATATATATAACAGGAACTTTTCAAGGTACCATGGATGTTGACCCAGATGCTGGTACTACTAGTTTAGTAAGTGCTGGTGCGGAAGATATTTACATAGCCAAATTAAACTCATCCGGGGCTTTGGTTTGGGGCAAACGAGTGGGTGGAGCAGGTATTGATTTAAGTACAGGAATAGCTATTGATGGAGCAGGTAACTCTTTCACGGTTGGTCATTTTGAAAGTAACGTAGATTTTGACCCGGGAGCTGGCACCACCACTAAAACTTCTCTAGGGTTAAAAGATGCTTATATTCTTTCGTTAAACACTGGTGGTAACTTTAATTGGGTAAAACAAATAGGCAGTACTACCGATGACTATGCTTATGCAGTAGCAGCTACGTCAGCTAACATTGCTAGTATTTACACTACTGGGAGTTTTACCGGTACAGCTAGTTTTAATTTACCAGGCCCGGCCAATCTTACTTCAGTAGGTTTAGCCGATGCATATATCCATCGTTTGTATAATGCTTGTATAGCCCCAATTACACCTACCATAAATGCAACAGCCAATAGTGTCTGTTCGGGTAGTTCAACTACATTATCCATAGCCTCTGGTAGTTTAAACGGAGCAGCAGACTGGCAGTGGTATAGTGCAGGTTGTGGTACAACAAGTGCCGGTTCAGGAACATCTATTACCGTCAATCCAACATCAAATACTACTTACTCGGTAAGGGGTGAGGGAGGGTGTGTTACTCCAGGTATTTGCGGCACTAAAACAATCACTACAACACCCTCAGTAACTCCAATTATTCAAATAGCAACAGCGCAAACAACTATTTGCCCGAGTATGAGCGTTACATTTACTTCAACTATTACCAACGGGGGCACTGCACCAACTTACCAGTGGAAAAAGAACGGGACTGATATCTCAGGGGCTACATCATCCACATATACGACAACAGCTTTGGTTAACAATGATCAAATCAGTTGTGTGCTGACTACTTCAGCAGCTTGTGCTACAGTTGCTACTGCAACATCCAATTCAGTAACTATTACAATTTCAGCTGTTGTGGTGCCGACTATCTCAATTTCGGCTAACCAGACAAATGTTTGCCTTGGTGCTACTGTCTCGTTCACCTCCACTATTACTAACGGAGGAAATACGCCAGCCTATCAGTGGAAACTTGATGGTGTTGCCATTCCGGGAGCAACTGCGGCTTCTTACAGCACTAGCTCGCTGGTCAATCAGAACCAAACAATTACCTGTGTGCTTACCTCTAATGCGACATGTGCCTCACCTGTTTTAGATACTTCGAATGCAATCATTGTCATAGTGTCTGCACCATTAACACCTACCATAACTATTACATCACCTACAAGTACAATATGTGCTGGTGCGAACACAACTTTTTCCTCTACAATTACTAACGGGGGGGGGGCACCAGCATTTCAATGGAAGAAAAATGGAGTGAATATTCCTGGAGCTCAATCAAATACTTATGCTGCTGCGAATTTGGTAAATGGTGATCAAATTACCTGTGCACTAACATCAAGTTATATCTGTGCATCGCCAGCTACGGTAACATCTAATACTACTACCATGACGGTAAATCCTGTAGTTACTCCAACTATTTCTATCTCAACCGGCTTAACCTCCATATGTTCAGGAAACACCGTCAATTTCACATCCACAATTACCAACGGTGGCAATTCACCTACTTACCAATGGATGGTTAATGGAATCAATCAGGTAGGAGCTACCAGTTCTACCTATTCAACATCAGCTTTGCTCAACTCAAGTTCTGTAAGCGTCCAAATGCATTCAACTGCACTTTGTGCCACAACTGCTAATGTGACTTCTAATGCCATAAGCATGACGGTGGTACCAAATTCTACCCCTACTGTAAGTATTGCTGCTACACAAAGCACTATTTGTTCAGGTAACAGTGTAACCTTTACCGCCACCCCCACTAATGGAGGTAGTGCGCCAGGCTATCAATGGAAGTTAAACGGAAGTAATGTTGCCGGTATAGGATCCTCCTACTCCAACGGCAGTTTAACGAATGGAGATGTGGTTAGCTGCATACTTACTTCTAATGCAACTTGTAATACTGTTCCAACGGCAACTTCTAATTCTATTACTATATCAGTTAGTTCAACTGTCCTACCCGGTATTTCGATCAGCACACCGCAAACAACAGTATGCAGCGGAGCTAGTACCGTCTTCACGGCCAGTCCAACTAATGGTGGAGCTTCACCTGCCTACCAGTGGAAAAAGAATGGAAGTAATATAGCTGGTGCTACTTCAGCTACTTATACCACTTCATCTATTGCATCTGGTGATATATTCAGCTGCGACCTTACTTCCAGTGTGTCCTGTGCAGTGCCTCAAAGCGCAATCAGCAATATACTTACTATGACAGTTACACCCAATGTAAATGCTTCAGTAAGTATTACCGCAAGCTCGTTAAGTTTTTGTGCTGGCGATAATTTTACCGCTAATGCAGTGCCGGTAAATGGAGGTGTAAGTCCTTCTTATCAATGGAGATTAAATGGTAGTTTTGTTCCCGGAGCTACGAACTCTTCTTGGTCAACCACAGGATTAAACGATAATGATCAGGTATCTCTAGAGATGACATCCAGTGTAAACTGTGCCGTACCAGCAGTTGCGGTTGCTGCAGCCGTTGGTGTTACAGTAACTACTCCAATAGCAGTATCTGTATCGGTCTCGGCCTCACAAACAGCTATTTGCAGCGGTACTAATGTAACCTTCGCAGCTACGGGCATTAATGGCGGAGTAACTCCGACTTATCAATGGAGATTAAATGGTAACATTATTAACGGTGCTATAGGAGACACTTATTCAACGTCTACATTAAATAATAATGATGTGGTTAGTTGTGATTTTATCTCAAGCGAAACTTGCGTGGTTAATTCTACAGCTTCTTCAAATGATGTTACTGTTACTTTAGTAACGAATGCTACAGCCAGCGTTAGTGTGAATGCTTCGGCAACAACTATTTGCGAAGGACAGGAAGTTCTTTTTACTGCTCAGCCGGTGGAGGGAGGTAGTTTGCCAGCATTCCAATGGAAGAAAAATGGCACGGATGTTTCCGGTGCAGTATTCGCCACCTATACTACAACTCAATTGCAGGACAACGATCAGATAAGTTGTGAAATGACATCTAACTCAACCTGTGTTTCGCAACCGGTTGTGGTTTCTTTACCTGTGCAAGTTACAGTGAATGTTTTGCCTGATGTAACCATTACAGCTAGCGGCAATACGCTCACTGTGGCTGCTGCAGATTCTTATCAATGGCTGAACTGTTCTAATCAAACTAACATCAACGGGGAGATAGGTCAGAGCTATACGGCTACCACAAATGGAGATTATGCGGTGATTGTTACAACTGCTCAGAGTTGTGTAGATACATCGGTATGTGAAACTGTTAATGGTGTAGGTATAGAAGTTCTTCCTGTAAATGCAATTCACGTTTCTCCAAATCCTTTTACTAAGCAGGTAAACATTGACTTCCGTGCATTAGGTGAAGAAATGGAGGTAGAAATATATAACCCAATGGGGCAGCTAGTCTTGAAACAAAGTGTTACAGCCTTGCATCATACACTTAACATGAGTGAATCACCTTCGGGTATGTATTTGTTACAGATAAAGGGCGGCCCTAAAATGTATCGCCAGAATCTGATAAAGGAATAGAAAATCTTCATTCTTCTAAAATCAAAATAGTAAAAATGTTAATCATGAAAAAAGCAATTACAGCGATATTACTTTTCTTTTTTACAGCAAATAGTTGGGCACAGTGTATCCCTCCTTCTATTTTCACGGAGCCAACATCCTATTCCGGTGCTTGCGATGGGGTCAACTTCTTTTGTTTTGCTAACGGAGATAACTTGGTTTATCAATGGCAAATGAATGATGGAGGTGGCTTTGTTAACCTTACCAATGTTGCACCGTTTTCTAATACTTCGGGAGAGGTTTTGGATATTTATCAACCTCCATATTCTTTAGATGGTAATCTTTTTCGTTGTGTAGTTACCGGCAGTTGCGGACCTAATGATACCAGTAATGTGGTTTCATTAGGCGTAGTTCCACCGGTTGTCATACAGGTAAATGCCGCACCCCAAACTACCTGTGAAGGGAATAGTGCTGTTTTTTCAATCCAAACGACAGGCGTTTTTTTCCAAAACTGGGAAGAAGCCTCCAGCCCTTTGGGGCCATGGAATCCACTTTCTGACGGTGGAGTTTACTCCGGAGTAAATACCAATACACTAACTATTACTGGTGTAACAGCAGGCATGAACGGCAATTACTATCGATGCGCTATGCAAACAGTATGTTTTGGAAGTGGCGATGCTTACTCTGATACTGTTTTACTTACTGTTACTGCACCTGGCTCATGCAATCCGTTGAATGTATGGTTAGGTAGTACGAACCAATGGATAAGTAATAGCAACTGGAGTTTGGGAGCTTTTCCTAATAGTTGTTCAACAGATGTTTTAATTCCAACATCTCCTATTGGCGGAAACATGCCTGTTGTGGGACCTGTAGTTCCGCAAATTGGAAATATTACCATTCAAAGCGGAGCCTCTTTGACAGTAGGTGTAGCAGTAACTGTTTGCGGAAATGTTTCTGGCGGTATAATGACTAGTGGTAAATTTTTAGGAAATGGAACGGTGGTATTGCAGGGAACTTCGCTACAACAATTGAATGACAAACTTGATTTCAGAAAGATACGATTAAACAGTTCAGTCGGAGCGATATTACAAAACGGAGCTGTTGTTACGATAGATTCATTCATTGCACTTCAAAGCGGAGTTCTGAATACTAACAATGGTTCTTTTACTTTAAAGAGCAATCCGTCAACTACCGCTTATGTCAATAATTTTTCACCTAATACTTACTCCGGTTCTATCAACGGACCAATTACGGTTGAACGATATATTGGCAATTCAGCCGATGGCTATCGCAATTTAAGTTCACCTGTGAGTACCCAGGTGGCAGATTTGGCAGATGACTTTTCTGTATTTGGACAGAACGGTGTGCAGTGTTGGTACACCTACAGCCCATATCCGAATGTGCAGGTATACAACGAAGCCTTGAGTATCGTAACCGGTAACTACTACGAGGGCTGGCTTAGTTATACGGGCAGCGGCAATACATTAAATGCTATGAAAGGAATTGCCGCCCGCACCTATGCAGGAGCCCCTTTTGTAATTGATTTTACGGGAACACCTTACGATGGTCCTCAAAGTATAGGTATTACTCAAACAGCTTCATCTACACCATCGCAGGACGGATGGAATTTGATAGGCAATCCTTATCCATCGCCCATAAAATGGAGTTTGGTTAAAGCATTGAATACTGGGAAAACGGATGGCAGTTATTATGCTTTTCATACCACGGGAGAATATTCCGGCAACTGGGGTTCTTACAATGGCACAACCGGTGTGAACGGGGCAACCGATGAAATTGCTATTGGCCAGGGATTTTTTGTGTTGGCCAGTGGTAATCAAACCTTCAATATGGACAATTCAGTGAGAAGTACTTTGGCGGCTAACTATTACAAAACGGATGCATTGGACAATGAAGTAAGGCTAACATTAACCAATGGAATAAACAGTGATGAAATAGTTGCCTACACCGATTTAAAT
The DNA here is from genome assembly GCA_046329535.1 of Chitinophagales bacterium. Taxonomy (GTDB): domain Bacteria; phylum Bacteroidota; class Bacteroidia; order Chitinophagales; family LD1; genus Bog-950. Next base: position 179,109 of record JAXLUN010000002.1, on the reverse strand, counting down.
GCTTCGATCGGGTACGATGCCGGATATGATGCTGTTAAAATGCCCGCTGGCAGTACTGTATACATCAGCTACAACATGCCAGGTAAGGAATATGCCATCAACGTTTTGGACCAGATAAATGAGCAAACTGAACTGCCCTTGCTTCTTTGGGTAAAAGAAACAGGAGTTTACACACTTAGCGGAAATGCTCTGAATGTAGATGGTATGACAGCTTATTTGAAAGATGCTGAAACTAACGTGCTTACTAATCTTTCAACAAATAATGCTTCAATAAGTCTTAACGGAGAACAAGTCTACACGGACAGGTACTCGGTTGTATTTAAGATTAGTCAGCCTTCTTCCGTTCAGGAGGTTTCAGAGCCGGTTAAAATATATGCCCATGGAAATACTGTTTATGTAAACAGAGCCACTACAGAAATTGCAACAATAAGTATTACCAACGTATTAGGGCAGCAAATTTCTGAGTTTACCACCGCTAATATGAATTCTGTGATTAAGTTGAGTAATACGGATTTGATGTATGTCATAGTTAAAGTAACAGAAGGCAATCGGGTAAGTGTGGCTAAAGAATTAATCACCAATAAATAGAGAATAGTATGAGCAAGAGAATATGGATGTCAGGCATAACAGCAGCTTTATTTTTTGTAACAACACTGGTTATTGCCCAGCCTGGTGGAACCGGTGGCGGACAAGGACAAGGCGGAAACCCGCCAGGAGGAGGAGGGGCTGTGCCGATTGATGGCGGTGCTGTTAGCCTGGTGATTGGTGTTGCCGCTTACGGATACAAAAAATTCAGAGAAGAGAAGTAAAACTTATGGTTATGGAGACCATCCCTCTTCGCTTATGCGGGAGGGATTTTTCTATGTACAATATTTGCCCTTATAGCAACTTTCACTCATCAAGGTTAAATTATTTTTGTTTGTTGAATGGTAACGTTGGGAATTGAGATTCCCGCTATACTTTCTTTTTTTCCATCTCCATGATCAACCACTCATTGTAATCGCCAAATTCAAAAAATGGTTTATTGTAAGGATCTTGTTCAAACTGATTGAATGTAACCGATAGTTTCTGAAGTTCATTCTTCACTTTGTCGAAATCACTGCATCTCTTGAGAAACTGAAGCAAGGCTTTTTCAGGGCCATAAAGTTTATCGAGCTTGCTCAAATTTTTTTGAAGAGACAGAGTGGCGTATTCTAAAAATTGAAAATTACGAAGTTTGTAATGACATAGCAGAAACAGAAACCTGTAACAAATCTGCATAGATGCCCGCATTCGTTTTTCTTTATCCTGAAGTAGAATTAAATAGTCGAGGGCTTTGCCGGGATTATTGTTCAGATAATGCAAACGGGCAGCCAGTAGGTAATTGATATAGTCCAGGGGTGCTCCATTCCATTGAGCCTGTTTATCTTCTGCCATCCATTTATCCAGGTGAGAAACACCGCCTGCATAGTTTTTAATGATTATGGAATGAGCTAACTCGGCAAACATGATTTTGGCTACAATTTTTTGATGCACTGCTTTATGTCTGGCAAATGGCAAAAGAGATTCAAGTTCTGTTAGTGATTGAAGAATCCCCTCGGCATCTTTTTCACGTACATAATCCGATACCAGATTGTCCAAAATGTAAAAGGCTGCTGTATAATGATCGCGTAGGTTAAAACGTTTTTTAAACTCATTAAGAGCAGACAGACATTCGACAATTGCAGCTTTGTTACCTTCAGCTAAACGAATGATATCTGTACGTAAAGGCACATACATAATGAAAACCTGATGGCTCACTTTGGAAATTGAAAGCTGGAAAACAGGAGAGTTGAACATTTCTTCATATAGCTTTTTGTGTGATTCCTGTCGAGGATCTCCAATAAGTTGCGCTGTTGAGGTAAGCCGTATATTCAGACGCATTACATCGAGATACTGCCGGTGGTTTTCGGCAGTTTTTATGCGCTCATCCATGAAGGAGAGTCGCTTATCAAAATCAAGACGTAATCGGTCAATGGTAGCTGAAAGAATACTTTGAAGTTCCTGGCCACGACTTAGTAAGCCAAAACTGTTTCCCTGATTTAGTTTTTCCAGCAGTGGTTGTAACAGGTCTTCTGCATGTTCATACAAACCCTTACTTATTAGGGTTTCCACCAGGGTTAACTCTTTTAATAAACCCACATTGCCCGGAGCCTGAATATTGTAGTTACCTATGGTTTTGCAGATAAACGAATAGAAATTGGTATTGGCTTCGCTTAGATTCATACCCTTCACATGCCCACTGAGTTTGGCTTTAAGCTTATCTGCGTCAAACTCTTTTTGCTCGTTGAGAATCCTAAAACTGACCATATACCTGTCACGTGCCTTACCGCCTATAGATTCTATTACTAAACTGAGGTTTCTCTTCTCGTTTTTATCGAGAGAGTGGACCAATTGATGAAGTTGTTGTAGTGATGCCATATCTGCTGCAAGTTTATAAATAACCCAACCTGCCGGAGAACCTAATTTGATGTCAAAATAGGTTTTAAAGCGGGTATATATAACCGTGTTTTGCTGCCATTGTTAACCAAGTTTTAACTCTATGAAAAAACAATTATTTTTTTTGGGTGCAATTTTTTTGTATCGGTTTGCATTTGCGGTATCTGGTCCGGCCTACAATTGGGCAGGCTCTATATCTAATTCAGTAAATGGCATGGTAAAGGCGGTTAAAACCGATGTAGCTGGCAATGTATATGTTACGGGATATTATAGGGGCCAAAATGTTGATTTTGATTTTGGAAGTGGAGCTACTACTGTTTCATCGGTGGGCGGAAGCTTAGATATTTTTCTCGCAAAATATTCTTCAGCAGGCCAATTAATATGGGTAAAAAGTATTGGCGGTGCAGATTTTGAAGAAGCTAATGATTTGGCCATTGACCAGTCGGGTAACGTTTGGATAACCGGATATTTTCAGGATACGGCAGACTTTAATCCTACAGCCAGTATCAACAATTTAATTGCAGTGGGCGGTAATGATATTTTTCTTGCCAAGTATGATGCTTCGGGAAACTATTTATGGTCTGGGGCCATGGGTGGAAGTGGGGATGAGTTTGCATCTGCCATTGCCGTAAGCCCATTAACAGGCAATATTTGCATTACAGGAAGGTTTGATGGTTCTGTAGATTTTAATCCGGCAAATGGAATAAATCAGGAAACTTCTGCTGGTGCTCACGATATCTTTTTTGCTGTTTTTTCCACTGCAGGTGTTTTAGTTGGTGAAAAAAGAATGGGTTCTACTGGTGAAGATTTTGGTATAGATGTGGCCATAGATAATTCGGGCAATATTTTTCTTACCGGAAGATATGCGGGTACAGTAAACTTTAATCCATCTGGGGGGACAAACAACTCTACTTCTAATGGAACCGGAGATGCCTTTTTGGCAAAATACAACTCAGCATTTATACTGCAATGGACGATAAGTATCGGAGGGGCTAATGCAGTAGATTTTGGCTTAGGTGTAGCTACAGATTCTCTTGGAAATGCTTATGTGTGCGGTTATGCCAATGGTACTATTGATTTTGACCCTTCACCTGCAGCAGCCACTTTTACTACGGCTAATAATATAAATGTGGTAGGTTATGTAGCTAAGTATTCGGCCGGTGGTGCTTACCAATGGGCAAATGCTTATGGTGTAGGTGGTAATACTACAGCATATAATTTGTCATTAGATGCTGATGCTAATATCTATGTAACGGGATATGCAGAAAGTGTGTTTGATGCCGACCCAGGCGCAGCAGTATACTATGTTCAGGTTATTGGTCATAATCCTTACTTACTTAAATACTCCAACTCAGGTTTATTAGACTGGGGCTACGGATTACAGTCAACAGGCTCATGTTTAGGGAATGCAGTGCATATTGATGCTGCTGACAATATTTATGTGGCAGGATATTTCAATTCCGATATAGAAATGGATATTACTGCAATTAGCGGACAACTTCTTTCAACCAGTCTTACACAGGAAGGTTTTTTAGTAAAATACAGTAATTGCGATTTTCCTGCTGCACCAATTGTAGCGAATGATTCGGCATGTTTAGGAGAGGTTGTAACACTTACTGCTAGCGGTAGCGGAACAATAAGTTGGTACGATAATTCCACCGGCAATAATTATTTGGGTAGTGGCAGTTTAAATACGGATGCTCTTCAAAATCAGCTTACTGTTTGGGCTCAGGATAGTACGTGTGGGCCTGGTATTCGTATTTCTAAAACGATATACATAAAACCAATGCCAACGGTTACGATTTCTCCAGGAAGTACATCTATATGTCTGGGTCAGGAAGTCGGCTTATATGCTGCTGGTGCCGATAGTTACTTATGGAATACTTCAGCTACCACTACTGATCTGTTAGAAACTCCGTCAGCGGCCGGTGCACATACATACACTGTAATTGGAACAAATTTGTATGGTTGCTCTGATACTGCTTCTGTCAGCGTAACCGTGAATCCGGTTCCATCTCCAAATATTACTGCTTCTGCAACCACTATTTGCAAAGGTGATAGTGTATCGTTGGATGATCTGAATTTTACAGGTGATGACTACATCTGGTCAAATGGTGACTTTGAACATAATATCACGGTTGGGCCAGTTCAAAGTACCGATTACTTTTTAAGTGTAGTGAATAGCTTTTCGTGTTTCGCTTATGATACGGTTAGTATCGTAGTAAACTCGGTAGATGTAAACGTATTGCAAAATGGCAATGTGCTTACTTCGACAGAAATCGGGGCGACTTATCAGTGGATTAGCTGTGGTACCGGAAATCCAATTAATAATGCTACTGCTGCTACCTATACCGCCACTGCTAACGGAGATTATGCGGTGGTAGTTACAGGTGTCAATGGCTGTATAGATACTTCTGCTTGCCTCACTGTAACCGGGGTTGGTATCGAAAAATCAACACAAGCCGCGCTAAAAGTATATCCCATACCAGCCATTGATTGGTTAACCGTAGAGTTGCCAACGGAAAACCGGGAAACAGTAATTGAACTGGTAAATAATATCGGCTCTAAGTTGACGGCAAGTTATACCCTGCAAGGCAATAAGTTGCAGTTAGAAACACAAACCTTACCCGAAGGAATCTATCTGTTACATCTGAATAATACAGGAATAGAAACAGCAGTACGATTTATTAAAACAAAATAAAGCAGATGAATAACCATAGCAAACGCCCGGTCGGGACTCTATGTCCATTAGGCTTTATCAGGTAACGTATTATAAACTCCATATTATCAACTAAAACCGTCTGACATGAAAAAAACAAACGTTATTTTTTTGGCTTTTCTGCTTTGGGTCAATATGATCAGGGCTCAAACAAATGTGTGGCTTGGAAATACAGCACAATGGATTAATGGTTCTAACTGGAGTCTGGGTGCCTCTCCTAACAGTTGCAGTAGCGATGTACTCATACCCGCCGCACCTTCGGGCGGTATTTTTCCGGTTATGGGTCCGGCTATTTCTCCAACCGTAGGCAACCTGACTATTCAGGATGGAGCAACGCTTACTGTAGGATTAACACTGAATGTATGTGGCAATATTACTGGTGGAACTTCTTCGTTTGCAACCATTACCGGAAACGGGGTGGTCAACTTAATGGGCAGCGGTTCGCAGGATATCAGTGGCCAATGCCATTTCAATAAACTTACCCTTAATAACACCTCTTCATTTTTCGTTACGGTTAGCGGAGATATCACTATCTCTAAGGTATTGTTGCTGCAGGATGGTGATTTGCTGAATAATGGTTCGGTTACACTTCAATCAGATATCAGTGGCAGTGCTTACATTGATTTCTTTACTTATCCGGTTGGCAATTCGTACTCCGGCCCCATCACGGTTGAGCAGTATGTAAGTAATACAGCCGATGGCTACAGAGATATTTCTTTACCTGTTAGTGCAACTGTAGCCGAGGTGGCTAATGATTTTACGGTAGCTGGGCAAAACGGTGTAAACTGCTGGTATACTTATTCACCGTATCCAACTTTGCAGGAGTATCGTGAAGATGCAAATACAGATACTTCTAATTACTACGGGGGGTTCTGGAGTTTTACTAATCCATCAACCTATTTCGAGCCTATGCGCGGGTATGCTGCTCGCATTTATAACGCACCCCTTACACTTAGTGCTACCGGTAATATGAACTATGGCTCACAACTTATACAGGTAACCAATACCCCCTCCCTTACTCCTTCGGCCGATGGATGGAATTTAATCGGCAATCCGTATCCTGCTCCCATTAAGTGGAGTTCTGTAAAAGCTTTGAATGCAGGTAAAACGGATGGTTCCTGTTATCGATTTACAACATCCGGTGAGTATGCGGGGACCTGGTCGGCTCATAACGGTGTTACCGGAGTGCCTTTATCCACCACCGATGAGATAAGCACTTTTCAGGGTTTTTTTGTGTTAGCACCGGCTACTGATTTTTTGTTTATGGAAAACAGTGTTTGCACACCCGGCAACTCGGTTGAGTTTTATAAAACAGAATCATTAACCGATGAGATTAGACTGCAGATAACCAATGGTTCGGTAGCTGATGAGGCGGTAGCTTATACTGATGTAAATGCAACAGCTGGCTACGATGCCGGTTACGATGCGGTGAAAATTCCAGCCGGAAGCAGTGCTCATATAAGTTATGTCATACCTGGTAAAGTATTAGCCATTCAGGTACTAAATGAGCTGACGGAGCAAACTGTACTTCCGCTGAATGTACGCGTGGCAGCAAATGGTGTTTATACTATCAACCCTTTAGCACTGAACCTGGATGGACTCACCGCATACCTGCGAGATGCACAAACTAATACGCTGTATAATCTTTCCGTTACAGCAGCTACTTTCAATCTGGCGGCAGAGCAGGATTACACCGGCAGATTCTCAGTTGTATTCAAAAACAATGAAGTTTCAGGAATCAGCGAAAAAGGACCCGCTTCCATACAGATTAATGCTGCAAGTAACGATATTGCAATTCATCGTTTATCAGACCAGCCGGCCCAGATCTCAGTCTGGAACCTGCTCGGACAACAGTTAGCTCAGGTCAACACGGTTAACCAGGATATTGCTATGCAGCTATCGCTCGATGCTGCTCAATATGTATTTGTAAAGGTCAAAGAGGGTACTCAAACCAAGATGGCTAAAGTATTTATCACGACAAAATAAGCGATATGAAAACTAAACTGATTAAAACAATTAGCACTTTACTGTTTGTAATTACAACAGCTGTTATCTATGCACAACCAGGCGGTACCGGTGGCGGACAAGGACAAGGCGGAAACCCACCGGGCGGTGGAGGCGGGGCGGTGCCTATAGATGGCGGAGCAATAGGTCTGGTTATTGGCGCGGCCGCTTACGGTTATAAACGACTGAAACAGCAACCCTGAAATTACGGTTATGGAGACCAACCCTCTTCGCTCAGGCGGGAGGGTTTTTTTATTTTTAAAAGAACTTACGGTATGTTGCTGTGAAGCCTTCTGTTTTTTATCTATTCTTAATACAGTCCCGAGTCTTTCATACTTCTGAATGGTAGAATCTGGTATCGTTTTGAACAAAAACGAGATGTTTGATTCTTTGCGATGGATAATGCGTGTAAATGCAGTGTAGATGTCTCTTCATTACGTAAAAATATTTAGAGCGTATTACTGGAAAAACTCTATAGACCTATTTGTATACGGAATTTTTGTTTTGAACAGAACTCCGTTTATTCGCAGCATGCTCAAAGTTATTTTGGTTGACGATGATGTAAATGATCTCCGCACCATGTCCGAGAAGCTAGCACTGTGTGGTTCTGATATTTCAATAGTTGCAAAGTGCTTCACTGTAGCGGAGGCTGTAAAGGCGATTCATACCATTAAGCCAGATATTGTTTTCTCCGATATTGAAATGCCCGGACTCAGCGGTTTGCAGCTGCCCGATTTTTTTGATGAGAACGATTTGGGTTTTGAATTGATTTATGCCACCTCCTATAGTGAGTTTGCTGTGCGCGCATTTCAGCTATCAGCAATTGATTATTTAATAAAGCCCATTGATAAAACTTTACTTCTAAAAGCGGTAAACAAAGTACGCAAAAAACAAAACTACCAAGCCAAAGAACGTGCTGCATTGCTCAAGGAAAACTTGCAAAAGCAAGAAGCCAAGCGTATAGCCTTGCCTTATAATGGTGGGGTAAATTTTATTGATACCGCAGATGTTGTTTATTTGAAAGCAGATAACGTTTATACGGACATATTTTTGTTGAATGGCAGCTCACTTACAGTTTCAAAGCCATTGAAAGAACTGGACAATGTGTTGCCCAAGCCACAGTTTTTCCGCTGTCACCGCTCGTATTTGGTAAACCTACATATGATTAAAGGATACATTACTACTGCCGGTGGAGAGATAGTAGTTAAAAGTGGAATAAATATTCCGCTGGCACGGGATAGAAAAGAAGAGTTTATCTCCCTTTGGCAAAAAGGTGGGTTATGATTCACTTTGCTTAATGCGCAATATTGCCTTAGTTCCCTCGTCTAAATCTTCCATCAAAAGCACATACTTAGTATAGCCTGCTTTTTCGTTTAAAAACTCAACACGTTTCGCCATTGCATAGCCTGCAAATGATTGATGATTTGTTCTGAATCTATTTAACTCTGCACTTGCTTTGCGCCCAATGCCGTTGTCTTGAATTATAACAACAAGATCATCACCTTCTAAAGTAAACTCAATTTGTAAACGCTTACAGCCCTCTTTATGTCGCAAGCCATGCATAATAGCATTCTCAATTATAGGTTGCAGGAAAATGCTGGGAACGCGTTCATAGCTTTGGTCAATGGTTTCATCTACCTTAATACTATATTGAAACGAGTTGCCCAACGCATTTTTTTCCAGACGGATGTAGTTTTCCAACAGCAGCACTTCGTTTTCAATAACGGTGAACTCACTTCCGCTTTGCTGCAAGGTCGCCCGCATCAACTGTGCAAAATCATTCAATGATTGTCTGGCTGATGAAACATTGTTTTGCTCTAACAAATAGTCTATGGTTTTTAGTGTATTGAAAGCGAAATGTGGATTCATCTGGCTTTTTATGGCTTTCAGTTCTGCATCTAGTTTTTGAAGTTGAATATCGCGCAGTTGAACTTCTTTTTGTTTGGTTTCAAACCTAGTGTGTAGCTCAGCATATTGCTTTACCTTCTCCAAATCAAAAACCTCTTGCGTAATTTTTTGATATTCTAACAGCTTGGTATATGCCGCAGAGAAATTTCCCGTTTTCGCATAGAGCTCATGCAGATATTGGGCTAGCTTTTGCAATACAACTTTGTCTTCCTGAAACAACGGCTCCTCATTTTTTATAAGTTGAATAGCATCCGTTATGCGGTTTTCCGCTTCGGCAATGCGTGCAAGGCAAACCATAAGTTCGTAGCGCTGTTTGGGGAGTTCATGAACGATAGGAAGATGCAGGAGTTCTTCGCTGAGCAATTTAGCTTCGGCATATCGTTGATTGTTCTGCAGAAACTGAACTCTGCGCAACTCTACCAAAAAATAAGAGCGCTGGTCGCCCAGTTTTTTTGCAGCAGCCAGTGCTTTTGTAAAGGAAGTTTCCGCATTTTGTGTCTGGCCTACTCTTTCATATAAACTCGATTGAAAAATATACGCCCCCATCAAATTCATGTAAAAGCCTCTTTTTTCTTCAATCACAAAAAAGCGTTTAGAGTATTCAATAGCGGTATTTACTTCGCCCATAGCGGCATTTAGCATAATCAGCATCTGTAAGAAACAGGTTTGGAAACCCTCATCTTGTTTGGCTGTAGATTTCTCAAATCCTGTAAGGCAGTCCGCTAAAAGCGAAGCGCCTGTTTCACCCTTCCTGTAACGGATATTAATATCGTCATACAACACCTGCAAAAAAAGAGTTTCATTGGGTGGGCTTAGCTGGTTTAAATAATGTTTAGCTTGATGGATACTTTCTTCGGCAAGTTCAATTCGGTTAGTAGAATGCAGAAGAGATGCTTGTTTGCAATACCCACGGATCAATAGTTCTGCAAAGCCAAGTTGGCCAGCTAGGCGAATCGCATCCTCCAGATTGTTCTCTGCCTCGGTGCTGTGTTCCGCTAAATTTTCTTTGGCTTCTGCAATATGTAGCATGGCTAAGCATTTTTCATACTCCAACCCGTTTTTTTCCGCTAATCTCAATGCGTCTGTGGCTAACTTTTGTGCTTGGCTGGGGTCTTGCATTGCAACAGTTTCCGACTCTTTTAGTAGGATATTTATCTGTTGTATAATAAGATCTGGTGCAGTAGTCATAGTTGTGTCAAAATTGGCTTACAAGCTTATTCTGCCATTCACAAGTCGGTTGATGCAGTTCGCATAAAGGCTGGAAATAGTTGCCGTGCAAGATGGATTTTTGCGCTCAAACAAAATCAATTTGCTATGAAAAAAATTACAACCACTCTCTTTTTCTTCTTCGTTATCTCATTTCTAATGGCTCAAGTGCCACTGAATGGTTTGGTAGAACATTTTACCTTTAATAACTCACTTATCAGCGCATCCGGTACCGATACCATAAATGGCACCGGATCCTTTGTGGCTGATAAATGCGGTAATTCACTTTCGGCACTTAATGTGGTTAGCCCGAATGTATTTGCAGATGCAGGTATCAGTGTTCCTGCTACAGGCAATGGATCTCGGTCTGTTTCGCTTTGGTGTAAAAGTATGGCGAGTAACGCCCACTCGTTGTTTAACTATGGGCCGGTAAATGGCTGTTTTGGATTGGCGTATGATGCTACATCCGGTAATGTGTTGATATTCGGTGGAAGCCAGGATTTGACATCTCCGCTCAGTAATGCATCCAATTGGAATCATGTGGTGGTTACATACACTGTAAACGGTACTACGGCTTTATATATCAATGGAGCCTTGGCTGCTTCATCTAATACCATTACTTTTTTAACGACTACACCTACAACCAGCCGCATTGGCAGATCCCCTTACTCGCCCAGCACTAACTATGACAACTTTTTACTAGATGATTTAATGATTTACAACCGCGCACTAACTGCACAGGAAGTGAGTGCCATATTTGGTGCACAAGGCGGTGTGCCTGCCATCACACAACAACCCATTTTTACACAAAACAACGGCATAGTATGTGTGAACGATGATGAAGATGCTGTATTAAGCGTAGCTGCTACAGGTAATGGGCTAACTTACCAATGGAAATTGAACGGCAATGATATTGCTAACGCAACAGATTCCACTTACTGGGCAGACCAGGCGGTTCCAGGAACATTTAGCTACTCGGTGGAAATTACCGGATCTTGTGGAAGTATTACATCTAACACCGCTATATTAAATGTGTATAGCTACCCTACCCCCACTATTGTACAAAACGGTGCCTTATTGCAAACGCAGGGATTTGCCGGGGGCTACCAATGGCGTTTAAATGGGATAGACATTCCCGGAGCTAATGGTCCTAACTACACGGCTACACAAAACGGCTCTTACACTGTTGCAGTAAAAAACCAAGACCAACTTTGCGAAGGTGTAAGCCCCGCAGTAGATGTAGATTTGAGTGTAGGTATTAATGATGTGGCTTCAGTATCCGTAAGTCTATATCCCAATCCTGCAAAAGAGGTATTGTTGATTCAATGCCATGAACAAGTAGAAAGTGTGGAAGTTTACAACTTGATTGGCGAGCAGGTGATTTTTGAACGTGGGCAAATCACTAAACTTAACGTGAGCGAACTTGCAAATGGTGTTTATACGTTACAACTCACTACCCAAAATGGCAGTAAATCTGTGAGGAAGGTCGTGAAGGAGTAATTCATCACTAAAACTCATCTCAATCTTTTGTGAGTTGAGTTTTGTTTGTCCCTCTCAGCGTAAGCTGGGAGGGATTTTGTATTCTACAGCTTTTCCAAAATCCAGATTTGAGCTAAGGTTTGCCCGCCATTTTCGGTAGTATTAAGCACATTAAAAAAAGTGCTGCTATATGAACCTAGCTGACGGTAACTGGAAAGCAGTTGCATGGGGTCTTTAACCGATTTAATGTAATACCGGGTGGCGCCATCGTAAATGGGCTCTACTGTAAACAGTTGGCTGTTGCTGTTATTAAAATCGTTGGCTTGAATAAAGGTACAGCATTGGTTATCGATATCCAGATACTTATCTATGTTTTGTTTCGATATGATATAGTACTGACCGGCAGCAGGGCCGGCAATTAAAAGCATACTGTCCGGGGTACTTACAGTTATACCATGGTAAAAGCCATTGTATACATACTTTAAAGAATAGCCGTTAGCCTGATTTTGAATATAATAAGTGCCTGCATACGGATGATTATTATTCGCACTATTTTCTTTTTTGCAGGCTGGTAGCAGTAGGGTTACTGTAAAAAGAGCGATAATGAAATAGAGGGTGTTAGGTGTTGGGCTTTTCATTTTGTATTATGATTTAGGTCTGCTGAGTTAAGTAAAAATCCAGGGAATGTCTATACGATTTGGAAATGGGAAAATAGATTTTTATTGGAAGTTTCTTTGCAACCCTGCAAACTCTAGGCATTGATATTTTTTATTTACCCGTAGGTCGTACAGTGGTAAAATAAAGTTTTGCATACGCGGAGATATTCTATATTTATTCCGCAAACACACTAAATCTAAAGTTTATGAGTAAGAAAATTGTAAGTACAGCTGCTTGTGCAATCATGATGTTGTTCATGTCAATGCAGGTAAACGCACAGAATAAGGATATCGATAAAGGTAAAGCAGCTTTGGTAAAGGCAATGGCACAGGCCGATGCCGCCAAGCGTCAGGATGGAATTAACAGCGCTAAGGAAAGTCTGCAAAAAGGGGGCATGAAACCACAGGAAATATCGGCTCTGGTAGGCGATGCTTATCTGGAAAAAGGCGACTTGGTAAATGCTACCAATGCCTACAATGCCTCTACTAAGGAAGCGAAAAAAGAAGGCTTGAAGAAAGTAGCAGAAGCATACGTAGAGCAAGCATTCAACGAAGATGATAAGGCACAGGCCAAGAGTTTATCAAAAGCCATGACACTGTTTGGTAAAGCCGATGCTACCAAAGAAGGAGCCCGTCAGATAGGAGATCGTTTTTACGAGAAAGGAGCAGCCGGATATACCAAGGCACTGGAGTATTATGTGATAGGCGATGCTGCAGTAAAAATTGAACTGATTGCCAAAGAGTATTTTGATAAAGGTGGCGATGATGAAGTAAAGGCCGCTGAAACTTATCTGAAACTGAAAAGCAAGGAAGGTGCTAAAAAAGCCGGTGATATTTATTACAACCGCAGTGAGTTTCAAAAAGCTATTGAGGCGTATTTAAGTGGTGGTGTGGCCGAGGGTATTCAGAAGTATGCCGATTACTTATATAACGATAACCGGGCCGAAGAAGCCGATAACTTAATTATGCGTTTAGGCGATGCATACACCGAAAAGAAAAATGATGATGCCACCGAAAAACTGGCAGCCGAAACAGCTGGTAAGGGAAGCTATCTGCTTGCTTCTAAATTGTATGACAAAGCCGGTAACATGTCTATGGGCGATAAATGCCGCGCTTACGATGCACTGGTAGGTTTTCGCTTGGAAGAAGCCAAGAGTTTATTCAATGCCAATGCCGATGCCGCTTCAGCTAAAATGATTACTGATAACGAAAAGGTTCTGAACCCTCTAAAAGACCTAGCCGACAACATGGAAGACCTGATGAAGAATGCCCCGTTTGTTACTTTGCTGATGGATAGCATTACAGGCAAGAGCTATCCTTCCCCATCTGATCAAAAGATGCGTGAAGACTATTACAAGTCTATCAAAGACCAGATTATTAAAAATGTGAATGACATTTCACTGAACTATAACAAGATTGCAAATGCTGATTTGAAAAAATTTGTAAGACAGCGTTTTCTACGTTATGGTGCTGTTAGAAATATTCTGGATAAAGACACCTTTAGTGTAAAGAAACAGAAAGCAGATATCAAGGTGAAAGACATTGTTCTTTAATCACCTACAGAATAAACAACAGAGCCCCGGAATAACTCGGGGCTCTGTTGTTTCAGGCTAGTGCTTGTTTTAAGTCTTCTATTAAGTCTTCCACATCTTCTACGCCTACACTCAGTCGCAGCAGGTTATCTACTACGCCAACACGGTCGCGCTCGGCTTTGGGTATAGAAGCATGCGTCATGGTTACAGGATGGTTAATCAGCGATTCTACTCCGCCTAAAGACTCGGCCAGCGAGAATACCTGAAAAGAAGAAGCAATACGGAAAGTCTCTTCTAACGTAGCATCTTTTAATACAATGGAAATCATGCCACCGAAGTCTCGCATTTGTTTTTTGGCAATGTCATGATTCGGATGATCTTCGAAACCGGGCCAGTAAATTTTTTCAATGCGAGGATGAGTTTTTAGAAACTCGGCAATCTTGCGGCCATTGTAACAATGGCGTTCCATACGCAAATGCAGTGTTTTGATACCGCGCAGTACCAAAAAGCAATCCATTGGGCCGGGATTGGCACCGCAGCTGTTGAGTATAAAATAAAGCTGTTCGTGCAGTTTATCATCGTTTACAATCAACGCTCCCATCACTACATCGCTATGCCCGCCCAGATATTTGGTAACACTATGCATCACAATATCGGCACCCAGCAATAAAGGATTTTGCAGATAAGGCGAAGCGAAGGTATTATCGACTGCCAGCAGTAGTTGATGCTCCTTCGCAATTTTAGAACAGGCCTCAATATCTACAATCTGCATGGTGGGATTGGTAGGCGTTTCAATCCAGATTAATTTGGTTTTATCACTGATATACTTCCGTATGTTCTCGGCATTGGTCATATTGATGAAGTGAAACTTAATGCCATAGGGTTCAAATATTTTAGTAAACATGCGGTAGCTGCCACCATATAAATCATCGCCTGTAATTACTTCGTCTCCAGGGCGCAGCATTTTTATCACGGCATCGGTGGCACCCATGCCACTGCTGAAACAGATAGCGTGATTACCTTCTTCCAGCGCAGCAATGTTTTTTTCCAACGCAACACGTGTGGGGTTTTTACCACGCGCATATCCGTATCCTTTATTTTTTCCCGGGCTTTCCTGCACATAAGTAGAGGTTTGAAAAATAGGCGTCATAATAGCTCCTGTGCTGGGGTCAGGTTCTAAACCAGCATGTATCGCTTTGGTTCCGAATTTCATGGCTTCAAAATTTTGAAAGACAAAGATAGAATTCAGGTCAACTTTCAGGTGGCTACAGATTTATTACTTTCAAGTTGAAATCTAAATTCATGAAATACCTTTTCGCTACTATACTTTTTGCTCTATCATTGTTTGTTTCGGCACAATCACCAACGGATGGTTCCCGCTCGGCTTTAAACCCCGCACTCTATCCGTTTTATCACGGAGTAGCTTCGGGCGATCCGCTGGCCGATCGGGTTATTCTCTGGACTCGCATTACACTGAACCCTGTAGTTGACCCAGTTACTGTCAATTGGCAAATCAGCACCGATACTTCTTTCAATACGATTGTTGCTAATGGCGCTACCACAACCGACAGCTCAAAGGATTATACCATTAAAGTAGATGCTTCGGGTTTGCAGCAAAACACCTGGTATTATTATCGCTTTGCGTACGATACGTTTCACTCTATTATTGGTCGCACCCGTACTTTGCCAACAGGAGCGGTAAACAATCTTCGCTTTGCTGTAACCAGTTGTCAGGATTATCAGGATGGATATTACAATGCGCACCGCGATTTGAGCAGACGGAATGATATCGATGCTGTTTTGTTTCTGGGGGATTATACGTACGAAGGTGGCGCGAATGCAAATGTGGTAGGCGACCGCTTTCATGAGCCCAACCACAAAACTATTGTGCTGAGCGATTATCGCATTCGTCAATCACTCTATCATCTCGATCCGGATTTACAGGCCGCTCATCAGCAATATCCGTGGATATGTGTTTGGGATGACCATGAAACAGCGAACAACTCATACGCAACCGGAGCCAAGAATCATAACTTTCCGGCCGATGGCAATTGGTTCGACCGCAAGGCCAGTGCTGTTCAGGCTTATCATGAATGGTTGCCCATTCGTGTGCCGGACCCCAATGATACGTTCAAAATTTTCAGACGTTTTACCTGGGGTAACCTAGCCGACCTGAATATGATTGATACCCGTTTATATGATCGAGATAAGCAGGTGGCTCCTGCTGGCACTCAATTTGTTTCCACATCTGATACTGTTTTGCTGGATAGTACCAGAAACATGCTGGGGCCAGTTCAATTACAATGGCTAAAAGATAATCTGGATAGTTCGGTAGCTCAGTGGCAGTTGATAGGCCAGCAGGTTATCATGACACCGCTGGTAGTTCCGGCAGGTTTGCAAGCAACTCCTTTTATCATTAACCCCGACCAATGGGATGGATACCCTTACGACCGTGAACGTTTCTATCGCCATATCTTACAGCATAATATTCAGAATGTAGTAGTACTGACAGGTGATATTCATACCTCCTGGGCTAACGATTTGCCGCTGACCGGTTACGACACTTCTCATCGACAGAACTCTGCGGGAGTAGAGTTTGTATGCAGCAGTATTACTTCCGGAAATGAACTGGACCCGCTCATTACCGCCCAGCTTATTTTAAGTCTGGCTCCGCATGTGCGTCATGTAGATTTAACCCAGCATGGATACAATATTCTGGATATCACCCCAGCTCGTACGCAAAATGATTTTGTGTATGTGAGCACCGTGGCGTCCAAATCCTTTACTTCAGCCACGCCTATTTCTTGGTATGTAAACAGTGGTGAACGCTTTCTTCGTCAGGGCGGTCCCGCATCGGTAGCGTTAAACACTTATCCGGCTCAGGCTCCGTTTGTTTCGGAATTAACTGCTGTAAAAAATGTAAGCGGTAATCTCACTACCGTTTCTATTCATCCTAATCCATTTTACGATGAGGTGGTGATTCAATATAATGTGTTTAAAAGTGAAGAAGTTACTTTAGAGGTTTACAATGATTCGGGTCAGTTGATGGTTAAACAAAACCTAGGTTTTGTCACAGCTGGCTTAAATTATGCCGTGTTTGACGGTAATACTTTCCCTTCGGGATATTACCGGGTCATCCTATCGGGTAAAACATCCTCTAAAGGCCAAGCACTGATAAAAATCAAGTAACCGGGAACTGCGAATGACAACGATAAATAGCCCTTTATCACGCTTATAAAAACGGGTATTCAAAGTTCCTGAATGTTTTTCCGGATTTCAAAAACCTGTTTATCTTCAACTGCATAAACCCTGATAGTCATGAAAAAAAATCTTCTGCTCAGTTTGGTAGCGGCCTTGTTTCTGAGTGCTAATTCATGTAAAAAGAAAAATGATGATACCGTAATTAAAGACCCCAGCGATACGACCTACGTACAGTCAACCCCTTGGCCTAAGTGGGTGTTTCAACATTGGGTTTGGGAAGGTGAAGGTACTACCCAAAGCGCGAAACAACTGGTGGATGATTATCTGGCACATGGTATTCCGGTGGGTGCCGTGATTATCGACAGCCCTTGGGAAACTGACTACAACACCTTTGAGTGGGACAGCACTCTTTACCCAAATGCGCAGGGCATGGTAGATTATTTTCATAGCAAAAATGTAAAGGTGCTTTGTTGGGTTACCGGAGGTATAGATACCAACGTGCATCCTTTATACGATTATGCCCTGAGCCATAATTATTTTATGAAGAAAGATGCTGCCTCACCGGCTGGTGTGGTTAACTGGTGGAAACCAACACCCTGTAGTTTAATTGATTGGTATAATCCCGATGCAGTGGCCTGGTGGAAAACCCTGATGGATAAAACCCTGGCCTACGGCATTGACGGATGGAAGTGTGATGGCTCTGATTTTTTATTGCTTTCTAATTTCCCTACCACCTATTACTATTCACCGTACCTAGGGGGCAATATTCCTAGCCGGAACGATTACAGTGAGCGCTATTACCGTATATTTAATGAATATACCCGTCAGAAGTTAGGCAACGACCGTGCCGTGATGTGCCGTCCTATTGATAATTACGGATACACTTTTTTAAGCGGTGCTGCTGTGGCTTTTTGTCCAAAAGATATGAGTTGGGCTTGTTGGGTTGGTGACCAAGATGCCACCTTCGATGGAATGAAAGTAGCGCTGAACAATATGTATGAAAGTTCCGTTTACGGTTATCTCAGCTTTGGCTCCGATATTGGTGGCTACCGCACTGATGCTGCTTATCCAGCCACCGGTCGCAGTAAAGAATTGTTTGTACGCTGGGCGCAACTGGGTGCCTTTAGCGGGTTGATGGAAAATGGCGGAGGTGGCGAACACCGCCCCTGGCTATATGACCAGCAAACCACCGATATTTATAAAAAGCTGACCGACCTGCGCAATAAATATCTGGTGGGCTATCTGCTGGGTGCATCGAAGGCAGCCAGCGATGCCAACAAAAGTATGATTACCTACTTTAATAAAACCGACTACAGTTACCTGTTGGGCGATGATATTTTTGTGGCTCCGGTACTTACCTCCTCGGGGGCTGTAACCATCAACTTTCCGGCCGGCAGCAACTGGGTATACCTGTATAACAAAACCGAGGTAAACGAAGGTGGTACCTCAATCACCAAAACCTATGCGTTGGATGAGTTTCCTGTTTTTATGAAACTGGGTAGCCATGCAGCCGAGGTGATGGTGCCGTAAATGGCCGTTGAATAGATGTACTTTTTCCAACTTGTAGTAATGAAGTATAGTATGGCTTAAAACAAAACATATCGGTCGAAGGATTGCATAATTTTTAACCGAACACCCTGAGCCTCCGTTTTTTGTTTTAGATAGCCGAGCCCCTTTTCCAGATTGTCAACCAACCTGGGCAGGGCCTGCAAAGGCTGGCGTAGGGGCTTCATAAAATTATCCCAATGTATTGGCACCACCGTTTGAGCTCCGGTTGCAGCTATGGTTTGCGTGTAAAACTGGTTTTGAAAAGTATCAGTTTGCACGCCCAGCATAGCTACTCCCAGAAAAATGATTTCGGTGCGGTATGGATTCAGCGCGCTGTCCAGATAATTGGTGCTAGCCTTTACCAGCAAAGCATGAGACCCGTGCTGAATGTAAAAATCGTACGTACCACCTTCTATATAGGCATCTGCTTTAGCAGGTTGTTTCAGCGGAGCGTCAATATCAGGATGCAGCGGATTGGTAGCATTGGTTTTACCCATCACCCGAAAAGGTGGTGTATGCTTAGAGGCAATAGCGGTAACGGTAAACCTTCCGATGCTTATTGCCCTCCCCGGCTGAAACAAGCACATGGAACTATCGGCCAAGCCTTCACCTTGTCCCGCTTTCAGGGTAGAAGAAGAGCCGTGCAGGGTGGCCCCGGTCATTTGGCAAATAAGTGGAGCATCCATCAGGTGATCGTAATGTGAATGGCACACCAGTACTGCCTTCAGGCGGTTGATATGCTGTTGCTCCAACAGAGACGATATCAGTTTCTTATTGCTTTTGATTTTTCCAAAGCCTGTTTTAAGCACGGATGGCCGGGTAAAGAAACCATCTATCAGAAGTTGTGATTCACCATCATCAAATAGCAAAGTGGAGGTGCCGAAAAAAGTAACACACACTTTACCGGGTGGAATAATCGTATCGTTTAACCGGTCAACACGGTTGCTTTCAAAATGGCGTAAATCAGCCGATGGTTTTAATGCTGCACAGCCACTGATAATTCCGGAAAAAAGAAACAGAAAAATCCGACAAGCGAAACCCGCACGCATGGTAAGAAAAATTTGCTTATGAAATACCCGATAAAAACTGCTGAATATCCGCAAAAGCTTTCAGTGCATTCGGGTGTACCTCAGGTATATTAAAAAAGCCGTGAAACAGATGTTCATAGGTATGATACGTTACAGGAATGCCGTTTTGTTGTAACTGCTTGTAATAGTTGGCTCCATCATCCAGCAGGGGATCAAACTGCGCGGTAAGAATCAAAGCCGGAGCCATTCCTTCAAAGGCGGTTTGATAACAGGGGGAAACACCCGGTACACAATGGTCTTCGGGCCTCGGAGTATATTGTTTCTGAAACCAGAGCATGGTTTCTTTTTCCAGTAAGTACCCCCTGCCGTTTCGTTCAATGGAAGGGTTGTTCAGCCGACCATCAATCCATGGGTAAATGAGCACCTGAGCCTTTAGCGGAATATGGTTTTGCCGGCAGAGATGTGCCATACAGGCAGAAATATTTCCTCCGGCACTGTCACCGGCTACTACTATATCTTCGGCATGGCCTCCGTAAAATTCAATATTGTTGCGGGTCCACAGCAAGGCCTTATAGGCATCTTCATGGGCAGCCGGATAGGTATGTTCAGGAGCCAGCCGATAATCAACCGATACAACAATGCAATTGTTCATGGTGCACAGCCTGCGGCAAACGTTATCATGCGAATACGTACCATACAACACAAACCCTCCACCATGGTAATATACCAGCACCCTTTGTCTTTCTGCCGAACTGTTTTTGTAAATACGAACCGGCACTCCGTCAGCATCGGCATTAGTAACAGCCTGCACAGGTATTTTGCGGTCAAACAGATAGGTGCCTAGCCAGGCTGCTTTATCTGATTTTTTTCGCAGCGACCGGATATCGGTCACACCGTTAGCATCGATAGGCTTTCGCAATTGAGCAAAGAGCAATACCAGTTTGATTTTCCAGTTCATGTGCTGAAAGTAAAACATTTCGGTATTCATTTCAGGGCAAAATTTATCTTGCAACGGCATCTATGAAAAATTTCATCAGCTTTTTGATTCTGCTGTTTATCAAAGGGTTTTCGCGGTTGTTTTTTCGCTTTAAAATTGGCTGGCCCAACAACAATCCGAACATTAACTGGAATGAAACACGCCTCATTGTTTTAATCAATCATACTTCTTTGCTTGAGCCTTTATATCTGGGTTTTCTGCCAATTTCTTTTTTGCGTATGCTATCCAAAAGGATGGTAGCGCCAGGAGCTGACAAAACACTGAACCGTCCGCTAGTAGGTACGTTTTATAAATTATTCAGTCCGGGTATGGTTTCTATTTCGCGTAAACGAGATGATACCTGGCAGGAGTTCATGAATAGCATTGCTACTGATTCTATAATTATGATAATACCCGAAGGTAGAATGAAGCGTAAAAATGGGCTGGATTTGAACGGACAGAAAATGACGATAAAAACCGGCATAACCGATGTGCTTACAGGCTTGAATGAAGGGCAGATGATTCTGGCATATAGCGGAGGGCTGCACCATGTGCATGTACCGGGTGAAAAAAGTTATCGTTTTTTTAAGACATTAAAAATGAATCTGGAAACATTCTCTATTGACGAGTACAAAAAAAACTTCGGTGAACCTGTTGGTACCGAAGCTTGGCGAAAAAAAGTAGTAGACGATTTACAGCACCGGTTAGAAACTAAAGTGCCTGTGTTGTAAGCAGGCAGATGATGAAATAACTGCCACGGGTTATTATTGCGAAATGGTAATCCATTTCCAGGTACTGCTGGGTATTTTTACCCCCCATGTTTTATCCGCGCCCCCTTCATCAACAGTTAGCGTAAAACCCTGGTTATACTTCTCCGGTTTAGGGATAGTGTATTCTAATGGAAAAGAACCCTGATAAGTATCCAGTGCATCGGCATACGTAATGGTGTATTTGCTGCCTGCTAATATCGATGCTTTCACCTGAGGTGCTGCAGAGTTTCCTGCAAAAGAAGAAAGCTTAAATACTCGCCCGTCATTCAACATAATCTTTCCGTCTTTCAGTTCGGCTTGCAACGGACCGGTGAAACTTGCTTTGGCCGGAACACTATTAGTAGTAACTGTAAAAGTAGCTCCGGGTACCGCTGCGCTTACAGAGTTACTGCTGCTTGGTGCCGCACTTTCTGTGCTCACCGGTTGAGGAGCCGGGTCAGTTAAATTACCTACCGCATTTTTCAGTTTAATAATATGCTCTCCCTTGTTGTTTCTCTGAATGGTGTAGTAACAATCGCGGCCCCAGCGTATCATGCTTTTGCTGCAAGGTTTATTAGCGCGGTCGCTGAACTCTACCCGCATGTTTACACTACCATCCGTTACGTTGTGTATTTCCACATGCATCTGTGGTGTTTCATTTATCTTT
The DNA here is from genome assembly GCA_046329535.1 of Chitinophagales bacterium. Classification (GTDB taxonomy): domain Bacteria; phylum Bacteroidota; class Bacteroidia; order Chitinophagales; family LD1; genus Bog-950. Next base: position 156,979 of record JAXLUN010000002.1, on the reverse strand, counting down.
CTACCATTGAACCATAGGTAAAAGCTATCTATTCCTTCCGATTCAAAGTAAAATGTTCCCGGTGTATTGGTTTGCTGAACGGGAGCGGGATTATTCACAGAGGTGGTAGTAGTTGTTGTAGTGGTAGTAGTAGTTTGTTGTGTGCCCATTGGATTAAGCACGGAGTTGATTTCACCGGCACTTGGTAAATCACCCAAAGGGCCGGGTGTTTTTACCTTTACAGAAACATTGCTGCTTACCGAAAATTTATCAGTTTTTACTGAATGATCGGTAGCTTCTACCTCACCGGACTTTACGCTTTCTACATAACTTCCATTGGTTTTAACGGTTGTGGTATTGCCACTGCTACTGGTTCCGCTTACAGTTGTTCCGCTGGAAGTATTACTGGTTGTTGTAGTCGTAATACTGCCACCAATTATTTTTTGCTGAACAGTCAAATTACCACGGTTATCTTTTATTATGGAAAATAGTGCATCGGTGCTGGTTCGGTTGATATTGCCACTGATAGGAGTAAGTGCAATGTTTTGAAACTCGATAGTGCAAGGCGTTGGATTGCTGGAAATATTTTTGGCTTCAACAATCAAGGCAGGAGTTTCATTTTGCTTTACTCCTCCTACATAGAGCGTAAATTTATCGCCTGTTTCGCACGAAAATGTAATAGACCCAGTAGCAATTTTTTGAGCCGGCATGTGAATGGAAATGTATAGCCCAATCAGAAGAGGAAAAATGGATTTTAGTTTCATATGGTTGGTTGAAAAATTTTATTTAGAAAAAAACTAAAAATCGGTTTGGAAAACGCTGCTGAAGTTTCGAACCCTCAGGCAGCGTATTTTCCAACCATTAGAAAAAAATTATGGACAAGCTATAGCTGTGAAAGGGAATGTTGGATTACCGGAGTTATCTACAGTAATCTTCCAGCAATTACCATTTGGCGATTTCAGAATTAAACCACTACCCGCAGTTGAAGAATAGATATCGCCCGCTACCTGCAATTTAGCTGTGGGAGAAGCGGTGCCTACACCCACATTACCGTTACTTAATACAGTCATAATTGAAGTGCCTACAGATGCACTTGCACCGGTAGATAAATCCAAGATTCGTTGATTACCATTTGTTCCGGCTGTTTTAACTAATAACCCATTTGCTCCGTTTGCGGTGCTTTGGTTATAGAAAGCTGCAGTAAAACCGGTATTATTTTGCGACCAGGTTAAGCTGTTAGTATTTACACCTTGAGCATCCATACCTATGTTGTTGACAGTGGTGTTAGCTAATTGAGATATAGGTGCTGTAACTCCGAGACCTAAATTACCCGCTGCAGTTAAGCGCATACGCTCTACGTTGCCATTTAAAAACACATGGTCGTTCGCTCTAAAAGCCATATTGCGCCAAGTGACACCCGGCTGTAATGCTGACATATAAACGGCACCATTGGTAGAACTGTAGCTAATACCCAAACCACTACCTGTAGTTCCTGCTTGGCCAATTACCACTTGACCCGTTCCCCAGGTACTGACATTACCATCGGAGTTGGGTGTTACAATATGAACGGTTCCAGCTGGTGCGGCTGTACCTATGCCTATGCTTGTTCCGTTGTTGTACAAAAAGCTATTCGATACATAGCTGGTGCCATCATGGTAAAGAGTTTGACCCAATGTGCCCACCGGTAACGAACCTGTACCTGCCGGTTGCCAAGTGGCTAAACCTGTAGCATCCGAGGTAAGTACCTTGCCCGCACCCGGTGTTCCTCCGGTAATTTTAACCTGTCCGGCTACTTCTAATTTGGCTCCCGGAGCATTGGTTCCAATACCCACGTTGCCAGTGCCTGTAATACGCATCAACTCGGTGCTGGTAGTTGTGGAGGCTCCTGCAAAAAACACGTGATTATCTCCACTATTAGCTACTTGGTATCTCAGCATTCCTGAATTAATACCAAAGCCTAAAAACTGGTGATCGTTGTTGGCGGTTTCAAACAACACAATTTTTCTGTTCACCAAACCATTGCCGAATTGTAAGGGGGCATTTGGTACGGCTGTACCCATGCCAATACCCACATTTCCACCACCCGAGTTTATAGACAGGTTTGCCCATGCGGTTAATGCGTTGTTGTGTCCACCTATAGCAGCGGTTCCATTCAATACACCTGTTACTACACGGTCGCCTGCGGTACCACCAAAGTTACCGGCTATCCAATCGCCAATGCCGGTACCCGCGTTAGTAGAACTTACTCGTAAACCACCGGTGCCACTCACATCCAATTTCTTGCCTGGAGTTGCAACACCAACACCTACATTGGTTCCGTCATTTATCAAAGTGCTGCTAGAAACATAAGATGTTCCATCATGGCGCAATGTTTGGCCAGAAGTGCCCACAGGTAAAGAACCCGTGCCTGCCGGTTGCCAAGTAGCTAACCCTGTTGCATCGGATGTCAATACTTTACCAGCGCCCGGTGTTCCTCCTGTAATTTTCACCTGACCGGCTACTTCCAGTTTAGCTCCGGGTGTAGTAGTTCCAATTCCCATATTTCCACTTTGGTCAATTTCTAACAATTGTCCAAATGTTGAATCGGGGTGAAAAAATCCTAGCTGCCCTAAGTTTCCAAAAGCAAGCGAACGCTTTGCGCCATTAGAATTATTAGTAAAACTAATGGCGGCACCTCCACTAACACGATTGAGATTTAAAAAGGTAAAATTATTACTGTTTATTGTCACCGGTACCGAACCATTGTTGGTAACCTGAAATTGTCCGGCTACATCTAATTTTGCTGTAGGCGTGCTTGTACCAACACCCACGTTGGTGCCATCGTTTACTAAATTGCTGTTAGAAACATACGAAGTGCCATCATGACGTAGCGTTTGTCCAGTAGTACCTGCCGGCAAAGAACCTGTTCCGGCTGGTTGCCAAGTGGCTAAACCGGTTGCATCGGAAGTCAATACTTTACCTGCACCGGGTGTTCCTCCGGTAATTTTTACCTGACCAGCTACCTCTAATTTAGTACTGGGAGTAGCGGTACCTAAACCTACATTTCCGCTGGGCGTTACATGTATCGCTTCTACATAATTTTGCGCAACATCTCCGTAAGTTCCGGTTGCTCCGCTACCAACTTTAATAGATAGTTCACCTCCACCTACAGTCATACCAGCAGTGGTGCCGTCATGAGTAAAGTAAATATGATCCCATGTATTAAACTGGCTTTTTATGCCTAGTGTACCATTGTTGTAACCTTGGCCCGTAATATCTAATTGCATACCCGGAGCAGTTGTACCTATACCAACATTAGTTCCGTTGTTGTATAAATTACTAGTGGCAACAAAGGCAGTTCCGTCATGACGAAGTGTTTGACCAGAAGTTCCTGAAGGTAGTGAACCTGTTCCGGCAGGCCCTGTTGGTCCGGTAGGTCCTGCTATACCAGCACCGGTAGCACCCGTTGCACCAGGAACACCTTGTATCCCTTGTGCACCCGTTGCACCCGCTAATCCCTGAAGTCCTTGCGCACCGGTAGCTCCCGCAACACCTTGAATACCTTGAGGTCCTGTCGGTCCAGTTGGCCCTGTGGCACCTCCGCCAGAACCGGTAGCTCCTGTAGCCCCGGTTGCTCCGGTTACACCTTGCTGACCAGTGGCACCATCATTTCCTGCCGGCCCTGTTGCACCGGGTGCTCCTGTAGCTCCTGCTAAACCGGTTGGGCCTGTAGCGCCAGCTGGTGAATTAGCTGCATAAAGCGCATAAGGCACAGAAAGTAATTGAGCTGCTCCTAAGTCGGTATAACTGCTACCTCCTGCCGGATCAATTTCCACCTGTAAGTATTTGGCCCCATTTCCCCAGGTAATTCCGTTAAAGGTGCCGTTTACCACAGTGCCGCTGCCAACGGCTGTATTCACTAACCCAAGCTGGTTTGTGGTTAAACTTTGTGTTTCTTGATATACCGTAGCTCCTGAGGCTGTTATATCATGAATGGTAAAACGGACTGCTACAGCCTGATTGCTGATTATAGCACCTGAAGCATTGCGTACTACGGCCTGATAATTAAACTTATCAGGAGCCTGTGCATTCACCGTACCGATAAACAGTAACAGGAAGGCAACTAAACTGATTTTGTAATTCTGGTTTTTCATAATGTTTGTTTAATGGTTGAGTAATTAGTTGGTTTTAGTGATTTGAATTGTTTTAGTGAAATGGAGATGGTTACTGTTAATAGCAATAAAGTAACTGGCCGGTGAAAGCAGGCTGAAATCAAACTGATGTACAGCTACGCGGCCTGTTTGTTGTAGTGAAGTAGGCAAAAGCACTAATTGACCCAATGCATTGAAAACCTGGAAACTGAACTGCGATTCTGCCTCCGCGTTAATTTCTACAATTACTTTATCGGTAGTAGGATTCGGATAGGCAGATATTTGGATGTTGTTCACTACATCAACAATGCCTACAGTTTGGTTATCGGGTTGTTGGAAACCCTGGGTCAGGAGAATGGTACCTGCTGCAGCGGTTTGTATAACAGTTTCGCCAACTGTATATGACGCAGATATATTGGTTTGTACTGAGTAACCACCACTGCTGCCTATTACTTGTCGCTCAATACTTTGAGCATACGAGCCGGCTAATACCGTGACGACAAACACAAGAACTAAAACTTTTTTCTTCATAGTTGGTTGATTTTTAAAAAACGTTGATTAATTTTTATCTTGAATCGACAGCAAACTTAGGGGGCTGCATTCCAGCACCTTGTTTACATGCGCTCAAAAACTGCGTGTAATTCCGCAGATGCAGTTTTGAAAGCCTGCAAAATGGCTCTGGTAAATGGTTTTGGGAAACTTGGTATGAGTTCAGTAAAATTGATAGTGGAAAAAAACAGAGATAAATATGGCTGGTAACTTACCCGATATGAATGCAGCGCTGGTTAGAAAAACAAAAGATCTTTCATTCGAATCCAAAGAGGTTTTTAGAGAAAAATACAGTAGGGCTCCTTTAATGCTGGCCTTGTTGAAATTTACGGAAGAACAAAAACAGGAAAAATTCAGAACTGCTGATGCGGTTTATTATTTGTATCGGGTTAAAAACAGTCATGCAGATTACACCCAGTATGAGAACCGGTTTTTTAAGTTACGCAAAAAGTACTATGATTATTTTCATTCCACTTCTACATCTCCCGTAAGTGCTGTTTTTACACCGGAGGAAATTGAACTACAGGATATAAAAGGTTTGATTTTTAACGGAAACCATGCTGAAGCAAGTGTGTTGCTTTTAGCTTTGGAAAAGCGCCTTTGGAAAGACAATATTTTCGAATTGTTGCCCGCTGTTCTGGAACTGATAATTTATAACAATCAATTACAACGTAGAAGTGATGAGAATGAGACCGTTTATGCCCGTATGGAAATGGCCCATGCTGTTTTTGCTGATTTAGGAGAGGCCAAAAAGCTGGCTCGGCAGATATATGACATCAACCTAACCAAAGGAATTGCACATACCGCACCCCAGTTTTTAAAACTGCAACGATTATCTATTAACCGTAAAGACTATCCCAGGTTTAAGCTCATTTATAATCTTATTTCTGCTACTTGTAAATTAGCCGGTGGGGGATTAGATTTTAAACCTGACTTTAAAATTACTAACCGATTTATATCAGTAATACACAAAATACATACCCTGCATCCTAATATGCCAGACTATTTGTTTATAGCCGGTTACACTGATTCTCAGAACTACCAGTTCATGAACTTGCAGGTAATGAATTATTTCAACTCATTTCAGTTTAAGGAAGCTGCCAATGCGCTGAGTAAAATAGTGAATCTGGTTTTGGCTCCGGACTCACGTATTAAACGGATGAGAGGCCCGTTTCTTTTTTCATCCACTTGTCTGGTTTTTAATCTAGGAGAGCGATATCATGATGCACTGGAGGCCGCTAATAATTTTTTACACTATGCCAGAGAGATAAAAAAAGAGAATGAATTGCTTAAAGCATATCTTGAGATTGCAAATGCTCATATTTGGTTATATCCTATCAAAAGCGGCTATACCAATACATTTGTTGCCGGTAAAATTGAAGAATACATCCGTTCGGTTGGTAAGGGAGAATACAGTCATTACTTTCTGGGACTAGCTAGCTGGATGAAAGTGAAACTACTTTTGGTTACAGAAGACTTTACTCAGGCGCAAAGAGTATTTTCTAAAAACGATTTCAGTGCATATCTGATGGATCCGTATTTGCTTAAAGGTGCTGCTGATACTATTTCCATACTAGCATCTTCTGTATTTGATAGAAAAAAAGCAGAATTTCAATTAAGGGAGTTACAAACCTTGAGGTTACGTACTAAATACCCTCCCGATTATCAGAACTATATGTTTTTAGAAAAACTACTTCGACATAAGTTGAAGTAATAAATAGCCGAAAGTCATGTCTTTCGGCTATTTATTATGGGTAAACTAGTTGGTTGTCCGCTCTTCATCCCAATCTACAAAAATACTGGTTTCCGGTTGCTTGTCTTTGGGTGATTCCATGGCTGTTTCGTGCCAGATAAGTTGCATCTTGCAATACTGTTGGTCACCTTCTTTGCGCGATACAGCTGTCCATTGCATTTTTAACTTGCCTGTTTCATTGTGTTCCAGAACTAGTGATTTTTTACTGCTAACCTCATTTTGAAATTCATTACCCGTAGGCATTTTAAGCGAGGTAAACACCGGTCGTATGATACCTACCTGATCTCCAATATAAGTTACATCAAAAGTAAAATTGCTTCCACTGCTGGTACGTTTGTCTGTTTTTAACTCATACTTGAACGGGCCTGCCTGAAAGAAAGTTTTGAGCGGTGGCAAATCGAAGGGTGGGCCATCCATCACACTACCTTGTGATGTGGCTTTATAAAGTCCTCCAATTTTTAGCGTGAACTGATGGTATTTATTGAAATCCTTACCTGCAAAATTGATAACTTTATAATCTTTTTCACCCGGATCTAAGGTTAGTTGTTTCTCTGTACATTTATATTCCTGACCTCCCATTAGCAGCACACACTCGTTGGTTTTAAAAATGTAGTAATCTCCGCTGGCATTATTAATAACCAGTTTCAGCTTAAACTCATCATTCACAGCTACGGCATCATCAATTTTAAACTGAACATCACCGGCTTCAGCATTGGTTATTTTAAAGTAAACCTTATCATAAACTTTTTCTTTTTTAGCTTTTTGCGAAAAGCAGGTGAAGAAAGCCACCATAAAAACGGTTAGAAATAGACTCTTTTTCATTTTGGTTGAATTTTAATGGTTGAAAATAAATTCACCGTAAAACTACCCGTTAGTCGTGCCGCCCATACTTACATGCGTACGAAATTGAACATTTATGAACCCGTACGTAAAGGGATAATACTTGGAACATAGCTGCAAAAAGAGTAAGTATAGTGAGTTCAGTAAAACTGAAAATTTCGATTTGTGTTTGGTGAAAATTACCCGAAAGTGATGAGCCATTTCAATCCAGATTCAAAGTTCTATAGGCGATAATTCTCCATTCAGATGGTTGATAATGCTGGCTTTTGAAACTTCATAAGGGGAGTTAGTCATAATCTGTGTGTCAGGACCAATATGAACAGTGATTTCGGAAAATAGACCTGGAATTATTTTCCTGTCCCATCCACCAATTCTAAACGAACGGCTACACGAAAAGCGGAGAGGTATTACCGGAACTTTGGCATCTCTGCTCATTAGCAAAACGCCCGGTTTAAGCTCTTTAGGCGGGCCTGCAGGACCATCGCACGCCACGGTAGTAGAATATCCTTTAAGCAGATATTCAATTACATGTTGCAAGGCAAGTTTTCCGCTATTGCCACTACTTCCTAAACAAATATGCTCCACACCTGTAAGTCGCAATAAAACATGTACCGGCTTCATATACCAGGCTGGATGATTCATCCATACTTGTTTACTAACCTTTGGGAAAGCGATAAAGTATAAAACAAGACTTTCATGCCAAATGCAATAAACGGCTGAACTGTTTAATGCAGGGTTTGTGCCTGTAAATTGAATGCGACAGGTAAGATGCATTAGCCATATATAAACAAAGAAAAACACTCCGATACCATACCCAAATAGTAGAAAAAAAGGTATCATGTACCACGGAATCTTATCTACGCGAAGCATCGGTAATTAGCTCAAATCTATTTGTTTGTTACACTTTCAAAACGTGCAGTGTAGCCATCTTTTACACTTACCACCATATTGAAACGTCCCCATATCCATTCCTTTGTTCTATCTGTTTGGATGTCGCTCAACCACCACTGCAAGGCAGGTGTTTTTGTTACTTTGTTGGTACGTAATTGTAATGGAAAACTTTTTCCCTCGCTCAAGTTTAAGATAACAGTTGTATCGGTGGTGAATGGTTGAGTATATTCGGGTAAATCTTTCATTCGTTTGATGCCGCCTGGTTTAAACTTTCCGCTTACCAACTGATTTAGTTTTAGATAGCTTTTAGTTTCAGATGTATTAAAAATGAAAGGAATAGACATAGTGCCTACTCTTGGAGATTGACTCCATAAGATAAAACGGTTGCTGCTTTCTTTAAAAAATCCAATCATCCAGCTTTTACTAAAATTGCTTTCTGCCTTTTCAGTATCCGTCAGACGCAACCACCACAGCCATTCATAAGGATGAATTTCGGGGTGACATGCATGATTACAATCCAATACAAAAACACCATATAGACCCACTGTAGGTTTCATATCATAGAAGTTGCAGTGATTATCAAGGTTGTATCCATACATGCATGGATACACCAGAGCATTCACCGAATCGCGCATTTTTTTAGGAGGAGTCAGTTCGCAATGCAGATCGTATGCTGTGGCTGTCTCTATGCTGGGAGCTATATACGGCGGGCGGGTTCTGTCATCATGGCGTGCACGTCTAAACTGCCTTCTTTTCATCTGCGCTTGCCTACCTGCAAAAGATAAATCCAGATATTGAGGCAAATGAGGAATCAGATTAAAATTTACATCATGTTCCGTCAGTTCATCTTTCTTTCCTGGTAATGAAAGTCCGTTTTTGTTAGTGCCAACAAACTTGTGTCTTTCGCGGTCTATGGCATGCCAGTAAAATCCAATCATCCGTATGAACCAGCCGAATGTTCCACCTTGATGTGTGGTGTAACGCGTGGGCACTTTTTTATCGCGCTCATTCACGTGAACCATGTCTACGATCTCTTCGTTGAGTATATCATTTTTTGAAACCGAATCGTTAGTGATTCTTAACTGAAGAAATGAGATAGGTACGGTATCAACTATCTCTACAGTATCGGTAGAGGAGTAATTAACTACATTACAGTAAACAAGTATTGAAAGAAATGAAAAAACAATTGTAAACAGAAAGTGCATGGAAAATTTCGGGTTCATCAAAGACTGTTTTATTTACTGATACTTATCAGGCTTTTCTAACCTTTACTTAGTTAAATACTCCGCGGGAATAACTTCGGGTAGGTTATTATGGTTGGTATGTTTAACTCGAGTCATAAATTTTTCACGCTTGCTAAGTGGTACAAAATCTTTTACGAAAGCGGACGAGGGGTCAATTTTAGGCAACGGTAAATAATACTTCTTCAAAGAATCAACAGCCATGGGCAGAATACCCATATCAGGCAAATTAGTTTGAATAAACCCTTCCAGAAAAAAAGCCTGATATGGGTCAGCCGCAAGTGCTACTTTTTTAAAACCTAATTTTTGTGCCAGTAACCAACCGTAATATACATTCTCCTTGCCGTGCTCTGCTTTGCTTTCTGCAAAAACATTGGCCGCAGGAACTCCCATAGCTTCGGCAATCATTTTCATGGTTTGTCCTTCTACGTATGGAGAATAACAGGCCGCTCCGGAAAAAATAATGTTTCTGGTAACACCTTTGTCGTACAGTTTCTTTGCCCATATAATTCGGGCATTAAAACCGTTGGTCTGCTGTTTCAATGTATCGTAAGCAATTCCGGGCACTATCACCGCATCGTAAGGAGCCTTAGTGATATAGGTGGAATACATACGTGTGGCAATCTTTTTTACGTTGCACCCGTAAATGAATACAAGAAGAGAACTGATAAACAAAATGCGTTTCACGAGTAGACTGTTTTTATAGGTTTATAAAGAAGATGTTCTTCCTCCATCTACCGGCACATTAATGCCGTTGATATAGCTGGCTGCAGGCGAAGCTAAAAACGCTACCGCTGCAGCTATCTCTTCGGGTTTACCAAATCGTTTCATAGGTATTTCGCTTTTCATTTCTTCCGAGACTGCATCAATGCTTAAATCAGATTTTTTGCTTTTGTTTTCCAAAATCTGTTTTAATCGATCTGTTTCAGTAGCACCGGGCAATACATTGTTTACTGTAATGCCGAATACCCCGAGTTCATTAGCCATTGTTTTAGACCAGTTAGCTACCGCTGCGCGTATCGTATTGCTTACTCCAAGGTTGGGTAGCGGTTGTTTTACGGAAGTAGAAATGATATTAATTATTCTCCCGTAACCATCTTTTTTCATGCCATCAACAAATATTTTAGTGAGTACATGATTACATATCAAATGAGATTCAAAAGCCTTAACAAAATCATCTTCCACTGCTTCGGTAATCTTGCCGGAAGCCGGTCCACCGGTATTGTTTACCAGTATATGAAAGGTTTTGTTCGTTTTCTTCATGTGTCGTTCCACCCCGCTCTTTACTTTTTCGGCATTCGAAAAATCAACAGCCAGCGTATCGTGCCGCTGTTCGCCCTTTCCGATAAAACTTAAGTCAATCAGCCCCTGCATTAAAGCCGGCTCATCACGGCCAACCAGCGTAACATTGGCCCCTAGTTTGGCTAACTCAAAAGCTACCGCACGACCAATTCCTTTACTGCTGCCCCCTACAAATGCGTTTTTACCAGTTAAATCAAGATTCATTTTTTACTTTTAGTTTTGTGTGGTAAATCTAAAATCTAAAATCAATAATCATGGCAGTATTAAGACCAATAAATTTCAAAAAATGGATTGATGAACATAGGCATCTACTCAAACCACCGGTAATGAATCAGGTAGTTTATACAGGGAACGATGATTTTATTGTAATGGTGGTAGGAGGGCCTAATAAGCGGAAGGATTTTCACTATAACGAGACAGAAGAGTTTTTTTATCAGTTGGAAGGGGATATGCTTTTAAAAATTGTAGAAGAGGGCAAAGTGGTAGACATTCCTATTAAAGAAGGAGAAATATTTTTACTCCCGGCCGGCACACCGCATTCACCGCGCAGATTCGAAAATACTGTTGGTTTAGTGGTTGAAGTGACAAGACCCAAAGGTGTTCAGGATGGTTTTCAGTGGTATTGTGAAAGTTGTGGACACAAACTTTACGAGGAAAAAATGCGCGTGGATGATATTGTGAAAGATTTGCCGGGGGTGATGGAAAAGTTTTACGCCAACCAACAATTAAGAACCTGTAAAAAATGTGGAGCCGTACTGGTGCCGCCTCAGTAATGTCAAGATGGCTCAACCCCAAATACATACTTACTTAGCTCCGTTACAAAAGGCTTATGAAGCTCAACGCGATGACGCTCAAGCCGAAGAAATGAGCCGCTACATGAAATCCCTTTTCCCATTTATTGGAATTCCATCACCCTATAGGAAGGAAGTTTTCAAACAGCATCTTGCACTTCATGGCTTACCCGAATACAAAGATTTATTTGCCATTGTAAAGAGCGCTTATGCCCAACCGGAAAGAGAATTCCACTACATTGCTATTGACTTAGCTGGAAAATTTGCTAAAACTGCGGATGGATCATTTGTTCCTCTCCTTGAATTTCTGATTACTAAAAATAGTTGGTGGGATTCGGTTGATTCTGTTGCCAGTAATTGCACCCGCGATTTTTTCAAACGAAATATTCCGCTGCAAATTCCTGTTACAGGAAAGTGGATGAACAGTGAAAATATGTGGCTTCAGCGAGCCAGCATTTTGTTTCAGCTTAATTATAAAAACAATACAAATGAAAAGTTGCTGTATAAATACATATTGCACTTGAAAGAAAGCCCGGAGTTTTTTATTCAAAAAGCAATAGGCTGGGCATTGCGTGAATATTCTAAAACCAATCCGCAGAGTGTTAAGCGATTTTTAGCAAACAATGATTTACCCAAACTAAGTGTCAGAGAGGCCAGTAAATATATCAGCTAGAAAATGCTTTTTGCAATTTCTATAGTAGCTTCACTACGGCTCATTGTATAATAGTGTAAGCACGGAACCTGAGCGTTCTTAAGTTCTTTCGATTGGTTGATACACCATTCAATACCAACACGCTTAACGGCTTTATCGTCCTTGCAATTTTCAACTGCGTTGGCTAATTCTTCCGGAATGTCTATGTGAAAAATGCGGGCAAGCGTACTTAACTGCGATTTTTGTGCAATTGGCTTTAAGCCAGGTATAATAGGGACAGAAATTCCCGCTTCTCTACATTTACCTACAAAGTCGAAGTACTTTTTATTATCAAAAAACATTTGGGTTACAATGTAATCAGCTCCACAATCTACTTTATGTTTCAGCCACTTCAAGTCTGTATTCAGGTTGGGCGATTCAAAATGTTTTTCTGGATATGCTGCTACCCCGATGCAGAAGTTAGTTTTCATTTCTGCCTCGGTTTCTTCATGTAAAAACTTCCCTTTGTTCATGTCCGAAACCTGCTTAACTAAATCACTGGCATATTTATAGGCTGATAGTTTTGAGATTGACTTGGTGTTTTTGTCTTGGTCACCTTGCAGTAATAGAACATTATTGATGCCCAGATAATGCAGTGTAAACAAAGCATCTTCCGTTTCTTCGGGCGTAAAACCGCCACATACTAAATGGGGTACAGTATCTACATTAAATCTACCCTTAATGGCCGCACAAATACCTACCGTTCCTGGGCGTTTACGCAAAGGAATTTCTTCAATCAAGCCATCGGCTCGTTTCTTATAAATGGTCTCTTCGCGATGATAAGTCACATCTATGAAAGGGGGTTTAAACTCCATTAAAGGTTCTATTACCTTTAATAAATCATCAATGGTTTTTCCTTTTTGCGGAGGAAGAACTTCTATGGAAAAAAGAGTATTGCCGTTGGCTTTGGCTATGTGTTCGGTTACTTTCATACGGCCGCGAATGTAAACAAGGATTTTCATTCTTCATTTACATGATTATATTTGCCCTGCTCTTTGAATAAATTGTTATCAAGAAAGACTGAGGGACAGGCCCGATGAAGTCTTGACAACCATCTCAATTAGTTTTGTGAAAGGTGCCAAATCCTGCTCTGGTAATTTATCAGAGATAGATAAGAAGAATTTATTTTCTCCTTCCTTAAGTTTTCTTGCCGACACATTTAATCGCAGGTTTTGTTTTTCTAATTACTACCTATTGAATAATTGTTTATGAATAATAACCCATCTAAATTTGAACAGGAAATTGAGAAGCGTATTATGGTGCTGGATGGTGCCATGGGCACTATGATTCAGCGCTACGCTTTAAGCGAGGAGGACTTTAGAGGAGAACTTTTTAAAAGCCATACCCATGATTTAAAAGGCAACAATGATTTGCTCAGTATTACACAGCCGCAAATCATTAAAGAAATTCATGCGCAGTATTTTGAGGCCGGTGCAGATATTGCAGAAACCAACACTTTCTCTTCCACCACCATTGCCCAGGCTGATTACAAACTCGAACACCTGGCTTATGAACTCAATTTTCAATCGGCAAAAATTGCAAAAGAAGTAGCACGGGAATTTACAAGGAAAAATCCCGCCAAGCCTCGTTTTGTAGCCGGAGCTTTTGGCCCTACCAATCGTACGGCCAGTATTTCTCCCGATGTTAATAATCCCGGTTTCCGGGCTATTAGTTTTGATGAGTTGGTAACAGCCTACAGCGAGCAGGCACGAGGCTTGATTGATGGCGGGGTTGATTGGCTATTGGTAGAAACCGTTTTCGATACACTTAATTGCAAGGCTGCTTTATTCGCTATTATGAAAGTGCAGGAAGAAAAGGGAACCAATCTGCCGGTATCTGTTTCGGGAACTATAACCGATGCCAGCGGTAGAACCCTGAGTGGGCAAACCACCGAAGCTTTCTGGATTTCTATTAAACATGCCAACCTGCTTTCAGTTGGGTTAAACTGTGCCTTAGGAGCAAAGGATATGCGACCTTACCTTGAAACCTTGTCGAATGTAGCGCATACCTGGGTGAGCGTTTATCCAAATGCCGGTTTACCGAATGCTTTTGGTGGTTACGATGAAACACCGGTAATGATGGCGGATGACATTGAAGAGTTTTGTAAAAGCGGGTTCGTTAATATTGTTGGTGGATGCTGCGGCACTACACCCGATCATATTCGCGAGTTTGCAAGAGTGGCCGAAAAATATGCTCCGCGCAAAAAGCCGCGCAGAATTCCGTTTATGCAATTAAGCGGACTAGAGCCCGTAACCCTGACAGCCGAAAGTAATTTTATGAATGTAGGGGAGCGTACCAACGTAACAGGCTCGGCAAAGTTTTTAAAACTCATAAAGGAAAATAAATACGAAGATGCGCTGGCAGTGGCACTTGACCAGGTTCAGGGTGGAGCACAGGTAATTGATGTAAATATGGATGAAGGTATGCTGGACGGTGAACAGGCCATGAAAAAGTTTCTGTCACTTACCGCCAGCGAGCCCGACATTGCCAAAGTACCGGTAATGATAGACAGCTCTAAATTTCATATCATTGAAGCAGGTCTGAAATGCTTACAGGGTAAAGGAATTGTCAATTCAATTTCACTGAAAGGTGGGGAGGAAGAATTTATTAAACAGGCCATATTGGTTCACCAGTACGGAGCTGCGGTTATTGTAATGGCTTTTGATGAGAAAGGCCAGGCAGATTCCTACGAAAGGCGCATTGAAATATGTGAACGTAGCTATAAAATACTCACGCAGCAGGCGGGCTTCCCCCCCGAAGACATCATCTTTGACCCGAATATTTTTCCGGTTGCTACGGGTATGGAAGAGCACCGACAGAATGCCGTTGACTTTTTCCGCGCTACCAAATGGATTAAGGAAAATTTGCCGCATGCACATATCAGCGGAGGGGTGAGTAATGTGAGTTTTTCTTTCCGTGGAAATAATGCGGTGCGCGAGGCTATGCACTCTGCTTTTCTGTATCATGCAATAAAGAATGGAATGGATATGGGGATTGTAAATCCCACGATGCTCGAAGTATATGATGATATTCCGAAAGAGTTGCTGGAGCATGTAGAAGATGTTTTGTTGGATAGAAGAGAGGATGCAACTGAGCGCCTATTGGCCTTTGCCGAAACAGTGAAGAAGAAAGATAAAGCCGAGGTAGTAAATGAAGAATGGAGAAGTGGTCCTGTTGAAGACCGACTGGCTCATGCCCTGGTAAAAGGTATTGTGGAATTTATTGATGCCGATACCGAAGAAGCCAGACAGAAATATGACAAGCCTTTAGAAGTTATTGAAGGTCCTTTGATGGCCGGCATGAACATCGTGGGTGATTTATTCGGTGGAGGTAAAATGTTTTTACCACAGGTGGTAAAGAGTGCGCGTGTGATGAAAAAAGCGGTAGCCTACTTACTTCCGTATCTTGAGGAGGAGAAGAAAAAATCGGGCAACACTGCAAAGAACAATGGCAAAATTCTTTTAGCTACTGTAAAAGGCGATGTGCACGATATTGGAAAAAACATCGTTGGGGTGGTGCTGGCCTGCAATAACTATGAGATTGTAGACATGGGTGTAATGGTTCCGGCCGATAAAATTCTGGAGCGTGCCCGCGAAGAAGGTGCGCAGATTATCGGCCTCAGCGGATTGATTACTCCATCGCTCGATGAAATGGTTCATGTGGCAAAAGAGATGGAACGTCTGGGCATGAAACAACCTTTGCTGATTGGGGGGGCCACCACTTCTAAATTACATACTGCCGTTAAAGTGGCTCCTGTTTTTTCAGGTAATGTGGTGCATGTGCTTGATGCTTCTAAAGCAGTAACCGTTGCCAGCAGTTTGCTGAGTAAAGAGGAAAGCGAAAGCTTTTCGGCTACCGTGAAAAAGGAGTATGCTGAAATGCGTGAACTGCACGCCAATCGTAAAAGTGATGTAGAGTATGTAACTCTGACTCAGGCGCGGAAAAATAAGTATCAAACGGAACCTGGCAGTATACATATTACTAAGCCGAACTTTACAGGAGTAAAGGTGTTTGATGATTACAGTTTAGAAGAACTGGCTGCATACATTGACTGGTCCCCTTTCTTCTCTACCTGGGAAATGAACGGAGTTTATCCACGCATTTTTGAAAACTCCCGCTACGGAGCTGAAGCCAAAAAACTTTTTGATGATGCTCAGGTTTTACTGAAACAAATTATTGGCGAAAAATGGATAAGAGCCAAAGCCGTTGTAGGGATTTTTGAAGCTAAGTCTAAAGAGGATACTGTTGAATTATCGAACGGGATACGTTTTGATTTTATGCGGCAGCAAACCAAGAAAGACCGACAGCCTAATCTTTGTCTGGCAGATTTTATTGCCCCCGATAAAGATTATTTCGGAGCTTTTGCACTTACGGCCGGTATCGGTATTGAAAAGTGGATACAGAAGTTTGAAAAAGACCACGATGATTACCATTGCATTATGCTCAAGGCCTTAGCCGACCGTTTAGCAGAGGCCTTTGCTGAAAGAATTCATGAGCGCGTTCGAAAAGAATTTTGGGGTTATGCTGCCAACGAAAACCTAACTAAGGAAGAATTGGTACAGGAAAAGTATCAGGGTATACGTCCTGCACCGGGCTATGCCGCCTGTCCGGATCATACTCTGAAACCAACTATCTGGCAATTGCTGGATGCTGAAAAAAATGTCGGAGTTAAACTCACCGAAAGCTACGCCATGTATCCCACAGCCAGTGTAAGCGGTTTTTATTTTGCTTCGCCCCATGTAAAATACTTTGGTGTTGGTAAAATTCAAAAAGACCAAGTTGAATCATTGGCCAACGCCAAGGGTATTTCTGTAGCCGAAATGGAAAGGTGGCTTGGGCCTAATCTGGCTTACTGATAATTCTTAATATCCTGAAAAGACATTATGTTACAGGCAATAGAGCTCCGCTTTGAAAAAAGTGTCTGACGGGAATCCACGCTATTTTTTACATTCACACCATGATTGCCATTTTCGGAAAAACCTTCAACAAGTCTAAGGCCGCACAGGCACAGGAACTGTTTGATTATCTGCATCTCAAAAGGATGAAGTATATGGTAGAAAAACGGTTTTTCGACTTGATGAAAAACGAAATGGATATTCACATAGAAGCTGATACCTACCTGAATTTTGATAAAATTAAAGCTGATACCGAAGTAGTGTTTAGTTTGGGTGGAGACGGCACCATTCTGGATGCGGTAGTTATGATTAAGGAGAGCGAAATTCCCATATTGGGTATCAATTTCGGGAGGCTGGGGTTTTTAGCCAGCTTAGGTCGAGAGCAGATTCAGGCAGCTGTAGATGCTATCATCAATGGCAGTTATATGATAGATAAGCGTTCGCTGTTACAATTAGAAAGCAGCAAGCCTTTGTTTGCCGATAATATTGCGCTCAATGATATGACTATTCAGCGCAGAGACCAAAGCAGCATGATAACCGTTAATGCTTATCTGAACGGTGAGTTGCTGAACACCTATTGGGCCGATGGTTTGATAATTGCTACTCCTACGGGTTCTACCGGTTATTCCTTAAGTTGCGGAGGGCCTATTATTTATCCTACCAGCAATACATTTGCAATTACCCCGGTGGCTCCCCATAACTTAAACGTAAGGCCCATGCTGGTGAATGACGATGCTATTTTATCTTTTGAAGTAACCGGCCGGGGCGATAGCTTTCTATGCACGCTAGATGCCCGTTCCAAAGCTATTGATTCATCGTTTCAGCTGGCGGTTAAAAAAGCCCCATATCATGCCAATATTATCCGTCTTACCGACCAGAGTTTTCTCACGGCCCTTAAAACCAAATTAAACTGGGGCAGCGACCAACGTAATTAAGCATGAAACAACATTTTGCATTCTGCTTCGTTGTATGTTTCTTCGCGCACTCTTTAAAAATGAAAAGGTTAATCACATCCGGTTTGTTCATCGCACTGTTGCTGCTGTTTTTTTCGGCTGATGCACAGATACATGAGTTTGGTGTATGGGGTGGGGTAACCAATTACTTTGGCGACTTGAATACTAAAACTTCATTCAAGTTTGTGCGTCCCGGAGCCGGGGCATTTTATCGTTACAATATTAAATATCGCGGTGCCTGGAAAACCTCTATCAACTGGGGTATTGCTGAGTTTAAAGATTCGGGTACTAAAACCGCTTGGAATCTGCAGCGGAACCTTTCTTTCAAAACTGATATTTTCGATATTACCTCCATTATCGAGTTTAATTTTTTGAAATACGATAAGGAAAGTAAGAAACACTGGTTTACTCCCTATCTGGGCACCGGTTTTTCTATTTTCTTTTTTAATCCTAAAACCGAGTATGGCGGTAAGTGGTATTACCTGCAGCCGTTGGGTACCGAGGGTCAAAATGATCCCAGTTATTCCGGGGTAAAAAAGTATAGGCTATTCAGCTTTGCTATTCCTATTGTTGGCGGTTTTAAGTTCTCATTTAAACGCAACTGGAACATTGGTATAGAAGCCGGAGTGCGCAAAACCTTTACCGATTATTTAGATGATGTAAGCGGCAAGTATCCGAGTTATGCATCTCTGCCCGGAGGGTCTACTGGTTTGGCTGGTGCCCTCTCTGACCGTTCAGGCGAAAACGGTGGCGAAAAAATAGGTAAACCCGGTTATCAGCGTGGTCAGTCACCTAAAAAAGACGACTATCTGTTTGGTGGAATTACTATCTCCTATACTATCATGACTACCCGCTGCCCAAGTCCAAACGGCACATACCGCTAATGAATTAGAGGTAAACATTTTCCATTCCTGTCAGGATAAAAACTTTTTCACTCGAACTGTTTAAAATTCTTCGGGTGCATCTTTTTGCTTCGGTTATTTTCGCCTCATGTCGTACTTAGATGAATTGAATGAACCACAGCGCCAGGCGGTGGTAAACAGTGATGGACCTACGCTCATTGTAGCTGGTCCGGGCTCAGGTAAAACCAGGGTGCTCACGTATCGTATTGCTCACCTGCTCAACAAAGGTGTAGACCCATTTGGCATACTGGCGCTTACCTTCACCAATAAAGCTTCGGAATCTATGCGGCAGCGGATAGAAAAAATTTCGGGCAATAATGCCAGAAACCTTTACATGGGTACCTTTCACTCAGTGTTTGCACGAATACTCCGGGTAGAGGCACCCAAAATCGGTTATCCTGCCAACTTTACTATTTACGATACTGAGGATTCGAAGAGTTTGATTAAAACTATAGTGAAGGAGCAGGGGCTGGATGATAAGATATATAAGCCTGGTCAGGTGTATAACCGTATTTCATCGGCTAAAAATTCGCTCATTACTCCGCAGGATTATGCGGCCAATGGAGAAATGCTTACCGAAGATGTCAATGCCCGCAGACCGGCTTTAGCCAAGTTGTATAAAATTTATTGCGATCGCTGTTTTAAAAGTGGCGCTATGGATTTTGATGATTTGCTATTGAATACCCACGTGATTCTGGAAAAATTCCCCGATGTGTTGTACAAGTATCAGCACAAATTTAGGTACGTTTTAATTGATGAGTTTCAAGACACGAATTATTTGCAGTATGAGATAGTACGCAAAATTGCCGATGTGTTTCAAAACATTACCGTGGTAGGCGATGATGCGCAGAGTATTTATGCGTTTCGCGGAGCAACCATTGATAATATACTGAATTTTGAAAAAGATTTTCCTGAGCTGAAGGTTTATAAGCTGGAACAAAATTACCGCTCCACACAAAAAATTGTAAAAGCCGCCAACGAACTGATTCACCGCAACCGCAATCAGATTAAGAAAGAAATATGGACAGAAAATGATAAGGGCGAAGACATAAAGATTGTGCGAACGCCAAGTGACAACGAAGAGGGTCGCTGGGTGGCTGATTCAATTCACGAGTTGAAAATGCGGGAGCATTATAAGAATAACGACTTTGCAGTTTTATATCGTACCAACGCACAATCGCGGGCTTTTGAAGAGGCGCTGCGCAGGTTGAATATTCCGTACAAGATTTACGGAGGCATGAGCTTTTATCAGCGCAAGGAAATTAAAGACCTGCTAGCCTATTTAAAGCTTACAGTCAACCATTATGATGAAGAAGCTTTGAAACGCGTTATCAATTACCCAGCCCGTGGCATTGGTCAAACAACCATTGATAAAATAAGCATCATAGCCATCAATGAAAATATGCGCCTGTGGGATGTGATGGAAAATATTCACCGCACCGATTTTGCTTCGCGCACCAAAAATGCCATTGAAGAATTTGTGATGATGATGAAAAGTTTTGCCGCACAGCAATTGAAAATGTCGGCCTATGACCTGGCTGCGCATATTGGCAAAACCACTAAGCTTATTGCTGAGCTATACAACGATAAAACAGTAGAGGGTATCAGCAGGTTTGAAAATATTCAGGAGTTATTGAACTCAATTAAAGAATTTGTGGAAGACGATGAGGTAGTTGGCGATGAAGGTTCGGTAAACGATAAAACACTGGGATCGTTTTTACAAACCGTTACCTTGCTTACGGGTGATGAAAAGAGTGCTGAGAATCTGGATAGTGTAAAGTTGATGACTGTACATGCCGCTAAGGGATTGGAGTTTCCGGTGGTCTATGTGGTGGGTATGGAAGAGAATCTTTTTCCGGGCACACAATCCCTGTACAGTATGGATGATCTGGAAGAAGAGCGTAGATTATTTTATGTGGCCATTACTCGTGCTGAAGCGCGTTTGTTTTTAACGTATGCTAATACACGTTATAAATTCGGGCAACTGAATTATTGTGATAGCAGTCGCTTTTTGCAAGAAGTGCCTGATAACATTGTATCATTTCATGGTGATTTGAAAAAGCCGAAGGTGCATCAGCAAGCAAGCTCAATCTCTACTTTTTCACGGGTTGTATCTGCACCATCACCCAAGCCAACGGCTCAACCTCCAGTTAATCATTCATCCGAACCCTTTATCCCGGATGATGCCAATACCTTGCAAACCGGAATGGAAGTATTGCATGAGAAATTTGGAGAGGGCAAGGTGGTTTCTATTGATGGCAGCGGGGCAAATAAAATTGCTTCTATCTTTTTCAGCGCTTACGGGGTAAAAAAGATAATGCTCAAGTTTGCCAAAGTAAAAATTTTGAGCAAGGGGAATTGATGGATTGGTTAGATGATATCAAGTAGCGAAAATCTTTTTCGTATCATGCGAAATATCTATTTTCTCTTTTTACTTATTGGTTCCAGTTGTTTTGCAAAAGCTCAGAAACAAGAAGCCTTACCAATTGCCAACAAGGAATGGAAAACTGCCGAACAGGCATTGGGACTCCCTGCAGGTTACGAAGTATTTTCCTGTGAGATTTTTATCAATAACAAGCAGATGATTTTGAAGGTAGGTTATTGTAGTCCTAAGTGCCTACCCCAAAACTGCATGAATGCCGACCAACAAAGATTTGATTTGCTCTGGGATAGAATGTTGAAAATGGCTAAGAAAGGCGACCATATTGTTTTGGATAATATTCTTGTAAAGAAAGGTGACAGAGAAATAAAATGGATGAGTAAAAATTATCTGGTGCCATAGCCATTTGGCACTTACAAAAATTATCTTCATGTTTACATCATCTACCAAAGGCCGTTCGTTTACAGAGTGTTGAATCCCCTCCTTTCAATTCGCTCCGGTAAACACCAGAACAGTCTGAAACAATTACAGAAAAAGTTTTCTGACCTCATCATTTATATAAAACCAACAAGGCTATGGATTACAATTCCGGCAGAAGTAAATTAGTATTAAAAGAATATGGCCGCCATGTGCAGCTGATTGTAGAAAGTTGTATGCGAGAGAAAGACCGCGAGAAGCGCAACATCTTTGCAAAAGAAATTATTGAACTGATGGGGCAGTTAAATCCCCATTTGCGCAATGTGGAAGATTTTCGCCACAAGTTGTGGGATCATCTTTTTATCATGAGCGACTATCAACTGGATGTAGACTCTCCTTATCCGATTAAGAAGCGTGAAGAGATTGAAGCGAAACCTAAGCGGTTACCTTACCCTCAATCACGCATTCGATTTAAGCACTACGGCAAAAATGTAGAGTCGTTGGTGGCCAAGGCTATTAAAACTGAAGACCCCGAAAAGCAGGAGGGCTTTACTCAATGTATTGGTAACTTCATGAAAATGGTATACCAAAACTACAGCAAGGACCACGTAAATGATGAAACTATTAAGAGTGATATTAAATTATTGTCGAAAGGACAGCTGCAGATTTCGGATAATGTAGATATCAATTCGTTGGCCAGGGCCAATAAAGGCAAGGGCGTACCTAATGATGTGCGTTTGACCAGTAACCGAAAAGGTAATGGAGGTGGAAAGTTTCGTCACGGTGGAGGAGGAAGCAGCAACGGAGGAGGGCAAAACCGCAATAAGAACTTTAAAAAGAGAAGACCATAGATTTATAGCTTTGTCAGGACACTTAAGTAAAATCCCTTCCATCTTTGCAAGGGATTTTTTTGTCTGAACAAATTCTTTGCTTTCAACAAATAGTTGTTATTAGCTTTTAGGCGGAACCCACAGAATACTTGAAAGTTTTTTGAACTTTTGGTAACAACAAATCTTACCACTACATGTCTAATTCATTTGAAGTAATTGGCGGCAGAAAGCTGAAAGGAGAAATTACTCCGCAAGGTGCCAAGAATGAGGCTTTGCAGATTCTTTGTGCTGTTTTACTCACTCCCGAGAGAGTGATCATCAACAACATTCCGGCTATTCGTGATGTGCTGGCCTTAATTGATATTCTTCAGGATTTAGGAGTTAAAGTAGACAAATTGAGTGAGGACACGTACAGTTTTCAAGCCGATGCGGTGAATCTGGAATTTCTGAAATCGGATACATATAAAAAGAAAGGAGCTTCATTGCGGGGAAGCATTATGATTATGGGGCCTTTGCTGACGAGATTTAAAAAGGCTTATATGCCGAAACCCGGTGGCGATAAGATTGGTCGGAGAAGATTGGATACGCACTTTTTGGGATTTGAAAAATTAGGTGCTGAATTTAACTACGATGGCAATGAAAGTTTCTATAGCGTAGAAGCAAACAATTTAAAAGGCACCTATATTCTTTTAGACGAACCATCGGTTACCGGAACAGCCAATATTGTAATGACAGCGGTAATGGCCAAAGGAAAGACCACCATTTTTAATGCAGCCTGTGAACCTTATCTGCAACAATTGTGTGAAATGCTCAATCGAATGGGTGCAAAGATTACCGGGGTAGGTTCCAATCTCTTGTATATTGAAGGTGTAGATTATCTGGGTGGAACAGAACACCGTATGTTGCCCGATATGATTGAGATAGGAAGTTTCATTGGCTTGGCGGCTATGACCCAAAGTGAAATCACTATAAAAAATTGCCGATTGGATATGCTGGGTAATATTCTTCCGGTATTTGAGAAAATGGGGATACAAATGGAATACCGAGGAGATGATATTTATATTCCTGCGCAAGAAAATTATACAATTCAGAAATTTATTGATGGTTCTATTCTAACAGTTGCTGACGGGCCGTGGCCCCTGTTTACTCCCGATTTGATTTCCATAGTTCTGGTAGTAGCTACACAAGCTAAAGGAACGGTGTTAATTCACCAAAAGATGTTCGAAAGCCGTTTGTTTTTTGTAGATAAATTGATTGATATGGGGGCACAGATTATTCTCTGCGACCCGCACCGCGCTACAGTGGTAGGTATTAATCGAGCCTATAGGTTGAAAGGCATTACCATGAGTTCACCTGATATTCGTGCCGGAGTGTCTTTGCTGATTGCAGCTCTTAGCGCGGAAGGCAAATCTGTTATTCACAACAGCGAGCAGATAGATCGGGGCTATCAGCGAATTGATGAACGATTGAATGCACTGGGAGCACAAATCACCAGAATATAGGTTTGCAGCGCATTCAACTTATTTGGTAAATGAAAATGCCACTCATAGCAAGTGGCATTTTCATTTACAGTATATAAATAGAAGAGTGACTAATTCTTGACAAACTTCAATCGATGATTATCAGCATAAATTACATAGGTGCCGGCTGCAAGTAAATTAACCTGTATGTTGATTTCTGAGAGGCCATTGCCTGGTTGGCGCATTATCTCCCGACCCAATATATCCATTAGGCGAACTTCTCTGATAGCTCTATAACTGCCTGTCAGGGTAATTGTATTTTGAGTGGGGTTAGGATATAAAGCCAATCCATTCTGTTGTATATTTTCAATACCTCCACAAACTCCCAGTATTTGCAAAGCACTATCGGTGGCGGAACATCCGTTTACATCGGTATAAGTGTAATAGATGTTGAATGAATCATAACCTGCAATGAACGCATCCTGCGCATAAAGTGTGTCGTTTGAGATAAATGCGTTACCAAAGTAACTGCCTCCTGCCGGAAGCCCGGTATTGATTACTCCTTGAATAAATTCATTAGCACAAAGTGCATTGCTGCCGGTTTCAGTAAGTGGTAATACATCTACAGATGGTAAATTGTTCACGGTGATATGAATAACAGATGAGGTATCGAAACAAATACCATCGCTAACGGTCACATCATAATTTCCTGTTGATGTTACTACAATACTTTGTGTCGTATCCAAGGTACTCCATAAATAACTTAATCCTGGTGTTGATGAAAGTATGGCACTGCCTCCACTACAGAAAGTTGTAGAATCGGAGGTTGTTATCAGGTTGCCGAAATAATTACTAAAGTCAATAACAATTGAAGAGTCTGACTGACAGCCATTGTCGGATACGGTAACGGAATATGTGCCAGACTGTGTCACATTGATGGAAGAGGTTAGTTCACCGTTGCTCCACTGGTAAGTTAAGCCAACAGATGCTGTGAGTATGGCTGTGCCTCCGTTACAAATGGCTACCGAAGAAATGGTAAGAGAAGAGTCGGGAGATTGGTTTACTGTAACGGATTGAACATTTGAAGCTTCTACACAGCCGGAGTTGTTGACTGTGACTTGGTAATTGCCACTCACAGCAGCCAATATAGACTGAGTAGTATCTCCATTACTCCAAATATAGGAGGTCCCTGATTCGGCTACCAGCGCTACACTTCCTCCGGAACAAAAAGTTGTGCTGCTATTGGCAGTAATAGTTGAACTTCCTGAACTTACTACAGCGAGTGCCCGCGAAATATTACTGGTATCTTTGGGATTAGATGAAATTATGCGGACATGATAGTTATTCCCCGTGGGTGTACTAGCGGGAATAGTTACTGTTATAGAATCAGAGCCTGGGTCAACGGATAACTGGTTACCTATATTCACAGCATTGATAAAGTTACCGATAGAGTCGGATAGCTGAACAGTAAACTGATTATTTCCGTAGTAAGTTTCATCTTTATTAAAATAAACCTTTGTAGTAATGCCTCTGCAAAGGGTATCGGATATACTGGTTAAGTAGGTATAAGAATTTCTTATTCCCGCAATACGATTAGCTACATGTGTTTGCATGGAAGAAAAATCGCCACCTATAAATATTTTGCGGTCAACAATATTTTCAGCAAACACATTAATAATGCCATCAGCACCGGTTCCGGTATAATAGTTTAACGTATCAATTACTCCGGCTTCATTCAAAAAGGCAATCCTGTTTCGTCCTATGCCATTCATCGCGGTTATAGCTCCCCCAACCAGAACCCCCCCGGGGAAAAAGGCAGGATTGCGAATGGGAAGTATGTCATAAATAATACCTGTCGCGGTAGCCTTATAGGTCGTATCTAAGGTTCCGTCATTATTCAGTCTGGCAATTCTGGTTTTTAAAGTGCCGTTATAATTGGTAAAGTTACCTCCTATAATAATTTTCCCATTCTGTTGTAAGGTAACGGCATAAAGAGCATTGTTACAGGCTGTACCAATACTGAATGTGTTATCGTATGCTCCGGTTGTATCAATCCGTATTATTCTGTTTCGAGAGGTGCCCTGGTAGGCAGTAAACAAACCAACCACAATAATTTTTCCATCATTTTGAATAGCGATATCTCTGCCAATATTGTTTAACCCTGTGCCACTGCTAAAGGTGTTGTCTCTTACTCCATTACTATTTAATCGAGTCAATCGGTTTACGCTGTCTCCGTTGTAAGTAACAAAACTTCCGGTGATTAAAATTTTTCCAGTGGCAGTAACAGTTATATTATAAACAGACGCACTGGCCCCTGTGCCTACTGTAAAAGTATTGTCAAGGGTTCCGTTGGCATTTAAGCGGGCAATCCGGTTGATAGGAGTTCCATTATAGTTGGTAAAGTCTCCTCCAATCAAAATTTTATCATCCGGTAATATGACTACTGAACGAATGATATTGTTAGCACCTATTCCGCTTTGAAAAGTATTATCCAGGCTGCCATCCAGGTTAAAACGGGCAATTCGATTAGTATTTGTCTGGTTATATTTGGTAAACTGCCCGCCCAGAATAGCTTTGCCATCGCTTTGAAATCCAATGCCAAAAATCTGACCGTTCAGTTTGGAGTTATTGAAAAATGATTGATCTACTTTGCCGCTAGGGAGTAGTCGAGCTAAACGGATACGGGCAAACGAATCAACAGTAGTGAAAGTACCCCCCACATAAATTTTCTGATCGTTATCCATAAAAATGGTATTACAACTTAGATTTAGTCCCGTACCCGGAGCAAAAGATAAATCTCTGTTTCCGACAGAATCAATCCTTATAAGCCTGTTTATTGCTCCACCGTTGTAGTTGGTAAAATTCCCTGTTGCCAGAATTTTACCATCGGGTTGTATGTATAGTTCATTTACGTTGCTATTAAAACCTGTGCCAACAACGAAGCTTATATCTAGAGAACCATTGCTATTAATTCGAACAATTCTGGGGCTTGAAATACTATCGTACAAAGTAAAATATCCAGCGGCCATTATTTTTCCATTAGGTAGCAAGTACGCAGAGGTAATAATTCCGTTAGCTCCATATCCAGGATTAAAGGTATTGTCAAAAACTCCATTAGAATCAATACGGGCTATTCTGCCGGCTGAAGAATCTTTATAACTTAGAAAGTTACCTGCAACAATATATTGGCCATCCGACTGGCGATCTATGCTATATACCAAGTTATCGAATCCATATCCACTATGAAAAGATGTATCGCGGCTTCCATCATTATTCAAACGAACCAGATAGCCAACTGTATCGTTATTGAAAGTAAAAAACGCTCCTCCAAGCAATATTTTTCCGTCAGGTTGCAGGTAGATGGCATATACAGAGTTGTTGGTTCCTGTGCCAGTGTTGAATGTATTATCTAAACTTCCGTTTGCATTTAATCTGGCAATTCTGTTTCTGGTTTGTCCATTGAACTTTATAAAGTCTCCTCCTATAATGTATTTGCCATCGGGCTGACGAACTACAACATTTACGTGTTCGTCAGCTCCTGTGCCGGTATTAAACAACGGATCTACACTACCATCATATTTAAGTTTAGCAATGCCATTGATAAATCGCTCATTGGCAAATGCGAATCTACCGGTTACGATAACCGAACTATCGGCCAGCACTAAACCTCCGGTACATTTGTAATCTATACCAACACCTCCGTAGTAAAGGGAGTCAAAGCGCCCGAGTTGTGCATTTGCGGTGAACCCCCAAAAATTTAAAAACAAAAAGGCCAATACCGAAAATTTTCGGATAGAGGAAGTGCACATAGTTTTTTTCTTTTAGTATGCGAATAAAGGTATGAAATGTTTCAGGCATTGCACATCAGTCAATTTGATTTTTACAACTAAAAATTTGTATTTGCGGTTAATTTGATAAATTGAATTCATGAATTTACGTGGCCGGCAATGTTTGTTTGTCCTTATCATATTGTTTTTGGCGGAAGCCCTTTGGGCACACAACCTATGCTCGAATTGTTCTAAATTGATTTTTAAGGAAAATAAAAATCAATACGACAGTCGGGTATTATTTAAGGCGGAGTTACCTAACTCCAGTATTTTTCTATGTGCCGATAATTTTACCTTTTTATTGGCCGACACCTCAGACATGAAAAGGCTCCGTCATGATTTGCATCGTTATTATGCCTATAAACCTGAAATAGATCCTACCATTCATCTGCACGCCTTTCGTTCGGTATTTGAAAATGCCAACACTAATTGCGAAATCATAAAATCAGGTTTGCAAAAAGAGTATTACAACTACTATCAGGGCAGTGATCCGAAAAAATGGGCATCGAAAGTTCGTGCTTATGAAGAGATTGAATACAAAAATATTTATTCCGGTATTGATTTAAACGTATCATCGGAGCTTACCGGACTCAAGTACTATTTTTCAGTTAAACCAGGAGCATCCCACAGCAATATATCTGTTAGCTACGAAGGAGTAGATGCTCTTTCTATTGAAGATGGCAGATTGGTTATTAGAACTTCTGTGGGAGATGTGATAGACTCTAAGCCATATGCTTACCAAAATGTAAATGGAAAACGGAAAGAGGTGGCTTGTTCGTTTGTATTAAATCAGAACAAAGTGTCCTTCTCTTTTCCTGGTGGATATGATAAAAGCAAGGAGCTGATTATTGATCCTACCCTTATCTTTTCAACTTTTAGTGGGTCTACCGCAGATAATTTTGGCTACTCAGCAACGTACGACAGTAAGGGAGAAGTATATGCCGCAGGAAGTGTTTTTCAGTTTGGTCAGTTTCCTATTACCCTAGGAGCTTTTCAAACAACCTGGGCTGGTGGAGTAGGATATAGTAATCCGAACAATCAAAGTGGAACCGGAACCGATATAGCTATTACAAAGTATGATTCGGCTGGTACACAGAGAATTTTTTCAACTTATCTGGGTGGCAGAGGGGATGATTTGCCACATAGTCTGGTTGTAAATAAAAATGATGAGTTGTTTGTTTTTGGAACTACCGCTTCCAATAATTTTCCGGTTACAGCTAATGCTTATGATACATCTTTTAATGGAGGGATAAACCCCGGAGT
Organism: Chitinophagales bacterium; assembly: GCA_046329535.1. Taxonomy (GTDB): domain Bacteria; phylum Bacteroidota; class Bacteroidia; order Chitinophagales; family LD1; genus Bog-950. Next base: position 127,885 of record JAXLUN010000002.1, on the reverse strand, counting down.
GTTTGGCGGTTTAGCCGTTCATTATTCTGCCGGCTCAGATATCATTATCACACGCTTTAAAGAAGATGGCACTGCCTTGGTAGCCTCAACCTATCTAGGAGGAAGCGGTAATGATGGTTTAACCTATCCGGAGTATTCGGGCTTACACTATAATTATGCTGATGAGGTAAGAGGAGAGATAGATATTGATAGAAATAACAATGTTTATATAGCCACCTGTACTCGCTCGTCAAATTTTCCAACTACAATAGGGGCATATCAAACCACCAGTGGCGGTTTAATGGATGGTGTTATTGTAAAGCTCGACAATAATCTTACTCAGTTAATCTGGTCTACTTACATTGGTGGCAATGATGATGACGCTATATACTCGGTTGCTTTCGATGGCAATGATGATTTATATGTAAGTGGAGGAACACAATCTACTACTTTTCCAGTTACATCCGGTGTTATTCAAAATACTAATAAAGGTGGCAGGGCCGATGGATTTATAACCCACATAAGCAAAAGCGGAAATCAGATATTGCATTCCACTTATTACGGCTCGTCCGCTTATGACCAGATTTATTTTGTGGAAACCAGCAAAATAGGAAACGTTTATGTGCTTGGTCAAACCGAAGCTGTCGGCAATACGTTTATTTATAATGCTGCCTATAATAAACCCAATAGCGGACAGTTTATCAGTAAACTTAAACCGGAACTTGATTCTTTAATCTGGTCAACGGCATTTGGCAGGGGAGATGGGAATCCGGATATTTCACCCACTGCATTCTTGGTGGATGTATGCAATAAAATGTATGTAAGCGGATGGGGTTCTTATCCGCTTGTTGGTGCGGTGAACGAACCACAATTGACTACTGCTAATCTAGATGTAACTCCGAATGCCTACCAAAGCACAACCGATGGGAAAGATTTTTATGTAATGGTATTAGAAGATGATGCTTCGGCTATTTCATATGCTACTTATTTTGGTAGTCCGAATGCTGAGGAGCATGTAGATGGAGGAACATCACGATTTGATCGGAAAGGAATTATGTATCAGTCGGTATGTGCAGGTTGCGGAGGGGTAAGTTCATTCCCGACCACTGCTGGTGCAGTGTCGCAGACAAACGGAAGTTACAATTGCAATAACGCTGTTTTTAAATTCGATTTAGAATTACCTTTAGTAGCGGCTGATTTCACTCCACCACCGGTACTTTGTGGAGTTCCCTATACGGCAACATTTAGTAATACCAGCAAGTCTTTTGTTTCTTCTCAATTCGAATGGACTTTTGGAGATGGTGAAACTTCCCAACAGAAAAATCCAGTTCATACTTATCTCCAATCAGGAACATATACCGTGCAATTAGTTGTTACAGATATTACAGCATGTAATTACAGCGACACCATTCAGCGACAAATTGTTATTCTTCAAAACAGTATGGCGGATACGCTTGCTGACGTTACCGGTTGTATCAATCAGGCAGTTCAAATAGGGTTGCCTCTAAGTGCCGATACATTTTCTTCTTACACATGGACTCCTGCGAATACTCTTTCTGATAATTCAGTATCAAATCCATTTGCAAATCCACAGGTGAATACGGTTTATCAATTGTTAGTTAGCAGCGGTTTTTGTATAGATACATTCTACCAAAAAGTGAATGTTTTTTCTGATACGCTTCAATTAACCGGAAGTAATGTTCTTTGCGCGGGAGATACACTTCAGCTGCATGTATCCTCGTCAAAGCCGACTCAGCAGTATGTATTTAGCTGGCAACCTATTTCACAGATAATCGCAGGTGCTAATACGATATCCCCAACGGTTAGTCCTTCGCAGAATACAACGTATATAGTCACAGCAACTAACAGTCAATATGGTTGTGTTTACATGGACTCTATAAAAGTTAACATCACATCTTCATTGCCTGGGGTCAATGCATTTGCTGTGCCTGACACCATTAGTATTGGAGATACCTCACAGATAAACCTTACGCTTACTGCTAACGTTATTGGAATTAGTTGGCAACAGGATGCTACACTAAGTGCTATCGGCATTGCAAACCCAATGGCCTATCCAAGACAAACACATTCTTACTATGTAGAGGTGTCTGATAGTAATGGATGCCGCAAACGTGATACAGTCACTGTTATAGTTATTAATACCCCCTGTGCGCAGTCTAATATTTATATCCCTAATGCTTTTTCACCCAATGGTGATGAAAGAAATGATGTTTTCTATGTAAGGGGTAATTACATTACCAAGTTGTTTCTGGCAGTTTACGATCGCTGGGGGCAGAAAATGTTTGAAACACAAGATATTAGCAAAGGATGGGATGGAACATTTAAGGGGAAAAAACTCGACCCGGCTGTATTTGGATATTATCTGGAAGGAGAATGTGAAAGCGGTGAAAAATTTTTCAAGAAAGGAAATGTAACACTATTGAGATGAGAGCCAGTTGCAGATTACGAAGAATGAAAGGCACCATACAATCTGCGGTAGTATATGTACTATGTACTGTAAGCTTCATGCATTCGGTGTCAGCTCAGGATATTCATTTCTCACAATTTAATTTTTCACCGTTGAATCAAAATCCTGCAAATACCAACTTATTTGATGGTGATTTCAGGTTTGTAGGAAATTACAGAAATCAATGGCCATCCGTTCCGGTCAATTACAATACCTTTTCGGCATCTGCTGAAATGAATTTTGTGACGCTGAAAAATAATGACAGAATAGGAGCCGGCCTGGTTTTCTTTTTTGACAGGGCCGGTGATTCTCGATTTACATCTTTGAATACGACCTTGTCATTATCCTATATTAAATCACTGGATAAAAAAAATCATCACTCTTTAAGCGGAGGCATTCAGTTTGGTTTGGTTAATAGAAATATTAATTACGGCAAGCTTAGTTTTGATAATCAATGGAACGGAGATGTGTATGATCCGAATATTGCAGTAGACGAAACGTTTTCTCGTACTCGTTTTAACTACTTTGATCTAGGAGCGGGGCTAGCGTATAGATGGAGTAAAACAGAAAGAACTAATTTTACTATTGGTTTTGGAGCAACCCACCTCACTCAACCCAAGCAAAGTTTTTATAGTGATAACTCAGTTAAACTCAACCCCAGATTTACCGTACATACAAGAGCACAGGTTAAAGTAGCTACGCGATTAGATATAGTTCCTGAAATAATGTATCAGCGCCAAGACACCAAGCAGGAGGTAGATTATGGAGCGCATATCAAGTATTATCCTACTGTAAAAATACCGCATACTATTTCCCTGAATATAGGGGCTTATGCGCGTTCAGTAGAATCAACCTGGTTATTGGTAGGAATGGATTATGATAATCTTCAGGTTAATTTGAGTTATGACATTAACTTTTCTAAGCTCAACCGGGCGAGTCGGTATAACGGAGGATTTGAAGTAAGTGTAATCTATATATTGGCTAAGGTGAAAAAGATAAATAAGCCCGGTGCAGTATGTCCGGCATTTTTATGATGAGTACACGAAATGATTCTTACACTTGCCGCCCGATGTTGATGGTTCTTTTATTCCTCATACTTAATGTGATAGCAGGTAGCGCGCAAACCGTTTCGCAGTTGATAAAGGCCGGTGAAAAAAAAGTAATTGAAGGAGATTATTATGCTGCTTCTCAGTACTTTAAAGACGCCTTGAAAAAGGATGAGGAGAATACAGAGTTGAACTTCAAGTATGCAGAAGCTTGTCGCATGTTTAATGATTTAGATGGCGCTAACTATGGTTATAGAGCAGTTATTAAGCTGGATAAGCAAAATCAATTCCCTATGGCCTCTTTCTGGCTCGGTGAAGTGCTTAGAAATACATGCGAGTGTAAATGTGAAGATGCACAGAAGCAGTTTCATCGTTTTCAAACTAAATACCGCAAAAAGGATTTCTATTATTTGAAGGCACAACAAGAAATTGAAGCATGCTCCTGGATTAGGGATCATTCGCGGAAAAATGACTCAATAAAAATTGAACATCTGGGCAAAGACATTAATACTCCTCAATCTGAGTTCAACGCCATTCATGTATATCCGGATAAGATTCAATTCTCATCTCTCCGAAATATCTCTACCGACCCCAAAAGCGAAAAGTATCTGGTGCGTTTGTATAACCAACCGCCTAATCCAGAGGCTATTTACATGCCTAATGGCTCTATAGCTGAATTAAATATTGGTAACGGAGCCTATTCACCCGATTCGAAAAAATTCTTTTTTACGCAATGTGAGCAGGTCAGTAAGTCATCAACACGCTGTGATATTTATTTAACCCGTTATGAAGGATTCAAATGGACAGCAGCTGAAAAGCTGAGTGATCATGTAAATAACTCAATATTCACGAACACTCATCCCACAGTTGGCTATGATTTATCTGGCCATGAAGTTTTGTTTTTTGCTTCCGATAGAGAAGGTGGTCAGGGCAATATGGATATCTGGATATGCCGATTGAACGAAGACGGAACCTACTCACAAGCAGTTAATGCGGGTAATGTCATCAATTCACCCGGTAATGAAGTTACTCCGTTCTACGATTTGAATTCTAAAAAACTATTTTTTTCCAGCGACTGGCATTATGGTTTTGGGGGGTATGATATTTTTGAAACAACCGGTGAGTCTACCAACTGGACTGAACCTAAAAACCTTCTGCAACCAATCAATACTCCTCAGAATGATTTGTATTACTCTTTGGCAACCGACAATTCAAAAGCATATATCACATCTAACAGAAAAGGCTCCTATTATATTGAAGCAGAAACCTGTTGTAACGATATCTATGCTTATAGCACGAGTAAAAAAATAGATAGGAGAGATACGCTTGTTTCAATTAAATCCGATACTGCTATTATTAAAAAAACAGTTACAGCGGAAGTTGAACCGATTAAGACTGTTTCGGAAAAAACCTTTATAGATAACAGTTTGAAGAAAGTTAAACAGATGCTTCCGGTTCAATTGTATTTTCACAACGATGAACCTGAATGCTGTAATCTGCGAGATACCACCGGCTTGGACTACAAGCAAACTTACGAAGCTTATTCAGCGCTGCTATTTGAATATAACAAGCAGTTTGCAAAAGGATTAACGAGTGATGCTAAAGCAACGGCCGAAAATGAAGTTTTTAGTCTGTTTGCAGAAAAAGTTGATAAAGGTTATTACGACTTAGTTGCTTTCTCATCGCAACTGCTATCTCTGCTTAAAGAAGGAAATAAAATTGAGGTAACCATAAAAGGATTTTGCTCGCCACTTAACTACAATCAGTACAACATTAAGTTGGGGTACAGAAGAATTGCTTCTTTGCTAAATTATTTTTATCGCTACCGTGATGGCATTCTTCTTTCATACATAGAAAATGGAAATCTGATTCTTAAAAATGAATCGATGGGTGAAGAGACCGCTTCTAAAACCATTAGTGACAAACTAGAGGATACTAGAAACTCAGTTTACAATCCCTCTGCTGCTCTGGAGAGAAGAGTTGAAATCATTTCAGTTGAATTGAAATAAACTTAAGCGCAGCAACCAACAACTGACAACAGTTTTTATATTTGACACGTGCAGAAAAAATCAACTGATAAAAGTTCTAAGAAGGAAAGTGGATCATCTTCTATTCCCTACAAAAAGTGGGATAAGAAAGAGAAGAATCCTGTATTGGTAGCAGCCGCTAAAAAAATGTTTGAGCGTAGTGTTGCCGGTGACGCTAAAAAGGCTGCTAAGAAAAAACTGATTGCCACAGCAGAAATTGAAAACGAAGGTATAGCTCCTAAGCGGAGAAGAAATCAAACATTACCCGGAAATAAAAACGAAGTTTTTTCTATTGAAGAAAAACTGACCGATGAGATAAGGCTCAATAAATATTTATCACATGCAGGCGTAGCATCCCGAAGAGCGGCTGATGAATTGATAAAAGAAGGCCGTGTGCAGGTGAATGGCACGGTAGTTCGCGAAATGGGTCACAAGGTGAACAAGAACGACAAAATCATTTTTGATGGTAAGTTATTGTCGCTTGAAAAGAAATACTACATCCTGCTGAATAAGCCGAAAGACTACATCACCACAGTTAAAGATGAGAAAGAGCGCAAGACTGTTATGGAACTTTTGCGCGGAGCTTATGAGCAAATCAATGCCATTCAACAACCACGATTATATCCTGTTGGACGCTTAGATAGAAACACCACCGGTGTTTTATTAATTACCAATGATGGAGAACTTGCTCAGAAACTAACGCACCCTAGTACCGAAGTGCAGAAAGTTTATCATGTAATTTTGAATAAGAAGTTACGCAAAGAAGACTTTGATAAAATTGCTGAAGGTGGAGTTGTGCTGGAAGATGGTATAGCTGAAGTTGACGAAATTGCCTATCCAAATCCTAAAGATAGAGCAGAAGTAGGCGTTCAGATTCATACCGGAAAAAATAGATTTATCCGCAGATTATTCGAATCACTGGATTACGAGGTTGAAAAACTCGACCGTGTTTTCTTTGCCGGCCTTACCAAAAAAGATTTGCCACGTGGCAGATGGCGGTTCTTAAGCGAAGAAGAAATTCGCTTGCTCAAACACTTTCAGAAGTAATTCGAATCTATAATACCTTATATTACGTTACTTAATACGTTGTAATTCTATTTTGCTGGATGCAGCTACTCTGATAGGTACGGTTTCCTCTTCTACGTTCGTTAACTCTAAACCAAAATCTTCGGCTGTTGAAAGCGAAATAGTTTTGATAAAGCGATAGCCCTTTACAACGAACTGTTCAAAAGGTGATAGTGCATCATCAATTGCGACACGACTATTCAAGATAATAAATTTGAAATCGGCCGGCATGTTGTATTTGCGAAGGGAGGGATAGTGTGAAAGCTCATCTACCTCTCCGTTTTTCACCATCTCTTCAACTATTTTGTTGAACATCAAATTTACTTTGTGTTCTACTTTAAATCCGAAACTGAGTCGTACGAAAAATATTCTGCGAGGCACAACAGCTTCAACAGCATAGGTAGCTCCAAACGGCTCGTTGGAAATATCTACGTGAACAAACCAATAAATATCTGCTCTCTTCGGACGCTTTCTGAAAATTGAGTAGATGATATTAGAGTCAATATGACTTTTATCGTTTGCCATAGATAGATAAACCAGATTGTTCGCTTCTTTGGCAATAGTTTCATCATGCATCAATTCTTTTAGCGGAGCGATATAGTCTTTAATCTCTACAAACTCGATGTGCTTTTTACGCAGCAATCTTGCCTGGTAAAACACCCACATTCCGAAAAATAGGATAGCGGCAATCATCACGGTAAACCATCCCCCATGTGTAAACTTCAATAGATTTGAAATAAAGAAGGTAGATTCAATTGTTATAAAAACTAAGGGTATGCCCCAAACTATAATCATTGGCTTGCGCTGAACATACATGAGGTAGGTCAAAAGCATGGTGGTCATTAGCATATTGATAGTAATAGCCAATCCGTATGCAGCTTCCATATTTCTCGATTCGCGGAATAAAAGAACCACAGCAATACACCCTAAAAACAAAAACCAGTTAATTCCGGGCAGATACATCTGCCCCTGATGCGTTGTCGGGTAAATTACTTTCATATTAGGCCACAGGCGGAGTTTCATCGCTTCATTTACCAGTGTAAAACAGCCTGTAATTAATGCTTGCGAAGCAATGATTGTTGCCAGTGTGGCTACCGTAATTCCGATGGGCAGAAACCACTCAGGCATTAAGGAGTAAAAAGTGGATTTGCCTTCATCCCAGTGCTGACCGTTGAAATTACTAAGTAAATGTGCGCTTTGCCCAAAATAGCTTAACAGCAACATAGCTATAACAAACACCCAGCTAACCCGAATATTAGATTTGCCGCAATGTCCTAAATCAGAGTATAGCGCCTCTCCTCCGGTAGTACATAGAAACACTGCCCCTAAAAGCCAAAACCCACCTGGGTAATGAAGCAATAAATTATAAGCGTAGTAGGGGTTTATGGCAGCCAGAACCTCTGGGTATTTGATTATCTCCTTGGCTCCTAAAACGCCAATCATAGCAAACCAGATAAGCATAATGGGGCCAAATATTGCGCCTACCACTTTGGTTCCGAATTGCTGAAAAATAAAGAGTCCTACCAAAATGGCTAATACGATGGGAACAGTGGGAATATCTGGATTAAGAATTCTCAATCCTTCAACGGCCGATGAAATAGAAATAGGGGGAGTAATAAATCCATCTGCAATGAGCGATGCACAGCCAATGATTGCAGGAAATATCGTCCAGGTAACTTTATACCTTCTTACCAGCGCGTAGAGAGCAAATATTCCACCTTCACCCCGGTTATCAGCATTCAATGCCAGATACACGTATTTTACGGTAGTAACTATGAGTAGTGTCCAGAATACGCAAGATAAACCTCCCAGTATTAGTTCGCTGGAGATGGTATGGCCGCTCAAAATGGCATTCAATACATAAATTGGGGAAGTTCCTATATCACCGAAAATGATCCCAAGAGTAATAAGTGTTCCTGCAACGGTTAGTTTGTGACCGTGGTCGCGGTAACTATCTGCCATATTAAATATTGGTTGAATGGTTTTGCGGATAAGAACAAAACTGAAAAGTTACATAGTTGCCCGCTGGTGTTAAATGCATAGAATTGTTAGAAGTTGCAAATGTATAGTGAAAACAAATTCATATAGTCGAAAAACAGGAAAAGAATTTTTGTGGACGTTGAAATCACCCGGGCATTTCCAGCGGGTTATTACTTTTTGGCAGATTCTTTTACATTTATTCAACCACAAAAAGTCTTGGTATGAAAAAATATCTGGCCGAAATCATAGGAACCTTCATTCTCATATTTGCCGGTACAGGCTCGGTGATTGTCAATCAGCAAACAGGCGGAGCGCTTGGTTTGGCTGGTATTGCAGCGGTATGGGGTTTTGTAATTATCGCCATGATTTACGCCTTTGGAGACATTTCCGGAACTCACCTAAACCCCGCAGTGACTGTGGCGTTTGCAGTAGACAAGCGATTTGCCTGGAAAGAAGTTCCTGCTTATCTGATTTCTCAATTAGGAGGAGCCTGTTTGGCAAGCGGCACGCTTCATTGGCTTTTTCCTGAAAATAAAACCTTGGCCATTACCCTCCCTGCGGGAACCGAGTTTCAATCTATGGTTTTGGAGATAATTATGACGTTTATTTTGATGATGGTAATTTTACGGGTGAGCGTTGGTGCTAAGGAAAAAGGGATCACTGCCGGAATTGCGATTGGCGGAACGGTGTGGTGCTTAGTATTGTTTGGAGGTCCCATCAGCGGAACCAGCCTGAATCCTACCCGCTCTTTGGCACCGGCATTAGTATCAGGAAATCTTCAATCGCTTTGGATATACCTTACAGCACCTTTTATTGGTGCTTTTCTGGCGGTGATTGTTCACCGGTTTCTACACACGGAATAGAGTCCCTCTCCAAGCCGATATTTTTATTTTAGCTCTTCTCTATCCATGCAACCCGACAAAGAAAAATACGACATTGTAATTATTGGCAGTGGTTTGGGTGGAATGGTGTGCGGAACTATTTTGAGCAAAGAAGGAAAACGCGTTTGTATCCTTGAAAAGAATGAACAGATAGGCGGTAGCTTGCAAACTTTCAAACGCGAAGGTATAACCTTTGATACGGGAGTACATTACATAGGCGGGTTAGCGAAAGGCAACAGCCTTTACAAAATCTTTCATTACCTGGGCATCATGGAGCGTCTGGATACTTTACGTATGAATGAAGACGGATTTGATGTAATTCAATTTAAAAATGATGCAGGGGAGTATGCCTATGGAATGGGATACGATAATTTTCAACGCATTTTAATTTCAAAATTTCCAGCCGAGAAGGAGGCTATTGAAAAGTATTGTGGCGATATGAAACGAATTTGCGACAGTATTCCGTTGTATAATCTCCGGGATGGCGAACCTCAGGATTTGAGTTCGGTTAGTATGGGCGCTAAAGAATATTTTGAAAAACTGACCCCCAATAAAAAACTGCAAAATGTATTGGCGGCTACCAATTTGCTTTATGCTGGTACCGAGAAAACACCTCTTTACGTGCATGCCCTGGTTGTGAATAGTTACATAGAAAGTGCTTATAAGATTAAAAACGGAGGCGATCAGATTGTAAAATTGATGGCGCGTATTATCAAAAAAAACGGTGGGGAGGTTTTGCGTAAACAGGAGGTTAAAAGTATGGATATAGATAATGGAATAGCTAAGTCAGTATCTCTTATAAATGGTGAAAAAATAGAAGCTGACCTCTTTATATCTAACATACATCCGGCAAAAACCCTGGAGATGGCAAAGACAGAGGCTATCCGCCCGGCCTATAGAAATAGAGTGAAGGGTTTAGAGAACTCCATTTCCACCTTTGTACTTTATGCGGTTATGAAGCCTGGAACTTTTAAGTTTACTAACCGAAACTACTATTACTTTGATGAACCGGATGTTTGGAAGGGAGTTCACTATACCGATGAAACCTGGCCATATATGTATGCTATGTTTGAAGAAGTTCCTGAAAAGCAGAATGAATTTGCTGAAGCTATTACGGTAATGACATATATGCGGTTTGAAGAAGTAGAAAAATGGAAAGACACTTTTAATACTACTTTACACGAAAATATGAGAGATGAAGCCTACCAGGATTTTAAGAAAAATAAAGCGGAGAAACTTCTCGATACTATGGAAGTAAAATTTCCTGGTATACGCAACAGTATTCAGTCCTATTATACATCTTCACCGCTTTCGTATCGCGATTATATGGGCACCGATGATGGAAGTATGTATGGTATAGTTAAAGACTTTAACGACCCGATGAAAAGTATGATTTCGGCTAAAACAAAAGTAACTAACCTGTTGTTGACCGGACAGAACTTAAATTTACATGGAGTTTTGGGGGTAACCGAAAGTGCGTTAGTTACCTGCTCGGCTATACTGGGTAGTAAATATCTGCTCAATAAAATATCAGAAGCCAATGCGTAAGCTGTTTAAAATACTTGCCGGACTTTTGATTGCTGCTGTGCTGGTATTACTAATAGGTTATGCCTACATCAAGTGGGGTATGGCTCCTCATATTCCTGAGGTAAAAGATCAATCCAGCTTGAATTTAAAGCGCGAAACTATTGACGAGAATTTTTATCGTATTAATAACAACTGGCTTCGCAAAACAAAAAGCGGCCTTTGGGAAGAGTATATAGAGGGTGAGCCATTCGAAAGAGGGGTGATAACAGGCAAATTGGAAAAGGAGTTGCTCTACTCTCAGGAAGTAGCATTTGTTGACCAGATTCATAATCTGGTACCGAATAATACCTACCTCAGTTTTCTGGGCATGTTTACCCGGGTTTTTAATCGCGATTTAGAGCAGAATTTCCCACTTGAGAACAAACTGGAAATTTATGGTGAATCTTTCTCTGCCCCTACGGAGTTCGATTTCATTTCCCCACCTTATGACCGTATGCTGAACTATCATGCAGCACATGATATTGGGCATGCGCTCCAAAGCCTTGCTTTGGTGGGTTGCACTTCTTTTGCTGCCTGGGGCGATAAGTCGGCAGATTCATCTATGATTATTGGCCGGAATTTAGATTTCTATCTGGGCGATAAGTTTTCGGAGGATAAGATTGTTTACTTCTGCAACCCGAAACAGGGCAACAAATTTGCCATGATAACCTGGGCTGGTTTTATGGGGTGCGTTTCGGGGATGAACGAAAAGGGAATTACAGTAACTATTAATGCTGCGAAGAGTGATATTCCCACCGGTTCGGCAACTCCTATTTCAATATTAGCACGGGAAATTCTGCAATATGCCAGTAATATTAACGAAGCATTTGCTATCGCTAAGAAGCGAAAAACATTTGTTTGTGAAACACTCATGATAGGTTCCGCCCCTGACCATGAAACATCGTTGATAGAAAAGTCAGTTACCAAAACTGTACTGTTTGAAACTGATTCGGATTTTATACTGTGCGCGAATCATTATCAAAGCGATACCTTTAAAAATGACCCGAACAACCGGGAGAATATTGCTACCAGTGCATCCATGTATCGTTTTGACAGGTTACAGGAGTTAATGGATAAAAATCCGAAACTAAATTACAACAATGTAGCTGCTATTCTTCGCGACCAGAAGGGGCAACATGATAAAAATATTGGCATTGGAAATGAGAAGGCGCTTAACCAGCTCATCAGTCACCATGCCATTATCTTTCAGCCGGAAAAATTGCGCTTTTGGGTTAGCGCTAATCCGTATCAATTGGGCGAGTTCATTTGTTACGATTTGAGTAAAGTGTTTAGTAAAGCTCCGGGACTAAAGCAAAATGTTCCGATGAATGAAGAATCACTTACAATACCCGCTGATTCTTTTTTGCTCTCAGATAACTGGCGCAACTTCCTGAAATGGCGTGAACTGAAACAACAGATTAAACAGGCCACTCATCAGAATCAGATACTTACTAATGAGAAAAATATAGCAGCTGAATTCATCCGTTTTAACTCTGAATTTTGGGAGACCTATCAAACCCTTGCGGAGTATTACAAATCGAAAAAAGATAACAGCCGGGCTATTCAATATTTTGAACTGGCCATGGCTAAAGAGGTGAACGATACCCATGAAACTGACAAGATGAAAAAGGAAGTAGAAGAATTGAAATCCAGATAGTGCACAGCTATTGAATTAAAAGTAGTATGATAATCGGAATAGGAACTGATATTGTTGAGGTGGATAGAATCAGAAAAGCGTTGCAAAAAGAAGCTTTGAAGTTGAAGGCTTTTACCGCCAATGAAATTGATTATTGTGAAAAGGATAAATCGTATCAAAGTTTTGCTGCTCGCGCAGCAGCTAAGGAAGCTTTTTTTAAAGCCCTGGGAACCGGTTGGAGAAATAAAATGGAAATTACAGAAGTAGAAATTTTGAATGATGAATTGGGTAAACCAATAGTTTATCTACACGGTGAAACTCTCCGTGCATTTGCAGAAAAGGGAGGAGTTCATATCCATGTGTCGCTTTCACATATTAAAGAGCATGCCATAGCATTTGTAGTTATTGAAAAGTAAATCCAGTTTGGTTATAGTCAGGCCCGTCAGTATGAATACATCTATCGAAAAAAAAACAATACTTGAGATTCGGTTATATCAAGAGAAACGATTAGTAGAAACATTAGATTATCTACTTCAATATTCTCCCTATTACCAAAAAATACTGACAAATGGTCCGGTTGAGAAAATCAGAACATTGAGTGAGTTATGTTATCTTCCTACCACTTCCAAAGAAGATTTTAGTAATCATAATTTTGATTTTCTATGTGTTCCTACGAGTAAAATTATTGATTATTCCACCACATCAGGTACTACAGGCTCTCCTGTAGTTATTGCTTTAACTGAAAATGACTTAAAGCGATTAGCTTATAACGAAGAGCAGTCTTTCATCTGTGCTATGGGTAAAGCAACAGATATTTATCAACTGATGCTTACACTTGATAGGCAGTTTATGGCAGGCATGGCATATTACATGGGTATAAGAAAATTAGGAGCGGGTGCAGTACGGGTAGGCCCTATTTCACCGCAAATGCAGTGGGAAAACATTCTTCGGTTTAAGCCCAATTCCATCGTGGCAGTACCTTCATTCATTTTGAAGTTGATAGAATATGCCGAAACTAATGGAATAGATATTAATCAGTCAGGAATTGAAAAGGCAATATGCATTGGCGAACCGATACGCCATGCTAATCTTACACCTAATACACTGGCTAACAGGATTCACGAAAAGTGGAACATCAAACTTTTCTCGACCTATGCCTCTACCGAAATGCAAACCGCTTTTACTGAGTGCGAACATGGAAAGGGTGGACATCATAATCCCGAGTTACTGATTATTGAGATTCTGGATGATGAAGGGCGGCAACTTAAAGCCGGAGAGTTTGGTGAGGTTACAGTTACTTCTTTAGGTGTTGAAGGAATGCCTTTGCTGCGCTATCGTACGGGCGATATCTGCTGTTATTATGAGGAACCTTGTGCCTGTGGCCGGAACACTATTCGCTTATCTCCAGTGGTAGGTCGCAAAAACCAGATGATAAAATACAAGGGAACCACTATTTTTCCTCCTTCTATTTATGATGCACTTAGTGCCGTGCCTGAGGTAAAAGATTATGTGGTAGAAGTAACTAAAAACGATTTAAATACCGATGAGATTTGTATACACATAGCACTTTCCGGTAGTTTGGATGTAGCGGAAAGTAAAATAAAGGCATCTCTGCAGTCTAAATTGCGAGTTACACCCTCTATCCATTTTGTTTCTGCTCAACATTTGCAAGGCATGCGACCGGTTGAAAGTCGAAAACCGGCTATGATCATTTTTAGATAAAACACATTTTTCTATTTTTATTTCAACAACAAACAGAGAAAAAATGAATAGATACATACTATTACTTTTAGTTATTTCCGGATTTTTTACCGCAACCGCTCAGGATGCTAAAGCAATTTTTGATGCAGAAAAAATAGTTTTCTATGGGCTTGATTTTACAAAAGCAAAATTTGCTTTACCAGATGCTAAACCTGACGAGATTAAGAAACGATATTTTAAAGAATGGAACAATGCCGTAATGACGGATAACGGACGCTTTAATAAAGAGAGCAGTTTTGAGAAACTAACCGTTTATGGCGATCCGTATGTAGTGGAAAAAAGAAATGCTGAGGTGAATGTAGCCGAGATGACAGCCAAAGGGGATTATGCCATTACCCAACAGGACATCGAAAGTGTAATCAGTAATTACAAAGACGGATTAAAGAAAGAAGGCATTGGAGTGGTATTTATTGTAGAAAGTTTCAACAAGAAAAAAGAAGAAGGAGTTGCCCACGTAGTGTTTTTCGATATTGCCAGTCGAAAAGTACTATTAGCCCGGAAAATGACCGGTAAGCCGGGTGGTGGTGGATTGACAAATTATTGGGTGCGTTGTTTTCAAACTATGTTTGAGAATATGTCGAATGGAGAGTTTGGCAAGTGGAAGAAAGAAGTTATGAGCAAAAAGTATTAATGGTAGAACAATATTAAAAAACGAAAGCCCTCGAAAATAAAGAGGGCTTTCGTCTTATTATTGCTGTATGAAATGTAAAATGGTTTTTTCCTTGTTTGGGCTCGCTGTAACGTGGATGGTTAGTTCTTCAGTTACATGGGATAAGCCGAGCGAGCTATCCAAAATTATGAAACAGATGCTTGTGTTTATACAGCAGGAGAAAACAGGTATTGAAAGCAATCAACCCGCCAGGCAATTCCCATACGATATTCGAAAAATAAGCAAGGCAAAAGTAACTCCCGGCAAAAAACTGGCTAAGGAGCATACCCAGTATGTAGCCGATTTTTTTGAGGAGTTGGGCAACTACTATCAGGCCAACGATATGGCCGAGCGCAAGGCAGGGTATAATACCATGGTAAACGCGTGTGTGGCCTGCCATAGGCACGAGTGCCCGGGGCCCATTACGGTAATTCAGAAAAACCTTTTTTAACCCTAGGGAATAATGAAGGTGCTGCTTTTAACCGAGTGAGCCGTAAAGTAACCCAAGGCAGCAGGCGTAAACACCGCATCAGGGTTGGCAGGGGCAGCCGATGAACCGAAGTTGTTTTGGTTTTGGTTAAACTGGTTAAAGTAGTTGTAAACGTGCTCGTCAATACTCCATAGTTCGGCCACCACGGTATCGCCACTGCTCAGCTCGTTGTGCGGTATTCTAAAATTGCGAATTTTTCCGTCCCACAGCAGGTCGCTGTGTACACCGTATTCACCGGTACCTACATTAAACACGCGGTAAAAATTGCGCACCCCGGCCGGGTCGCGTATATACATTTCGGGGCGCAGTTGGGTTTCGCCATTAAAGCCGGTGCGGGTGGTAAGCACTATCGAGTCAATATCAACGGGGTTTTTCATTTTGCAAATAGAGGTGTAGGTAGTGCCCTCGGCTGTTACATCCAGGCGGTAGTTGCGGCCTACGGTGCCTTGTATAAAGCCGGTTTGGTAAATGCCGGTTAAAGCAGTTGGGCTAAGGGTATCGGCATTGCCTGCATCATCGCTAATTACTACTACCGCATTGGGCACGCCTTCAAACTGGTTGTTGTCGGTATACAAGCGCGATTTGGTAACGCCCACAAAGTAGGGCCCGGGTTTATCGCTTATCCAGCCTTCAATAACAATGCGCGGCTCAGCGTTGTTAAGTTTTAAATCAATTTTTTCGGTACACGAAGTGTGTATGAAAGCGGCAAACAAAGCCAATGCGGCTATTTTAAATGTGTTTTTCATGTTACTGGTTTTTCTTTTTGGCCGGTGGCACACTAAAGCGGAAATTGTAAGTAATAGAAGGCACTACCCGAAACAGATAGGTCTTTTCGGCATAGGTGGTGCCGTTGGTATAGTCAACATTAAAGCCAATGCTGTAGGTGTTTTTGTAGGCGTAGGTGTTGTATACGCTTATGTTCAGGTCGTGCTCCCAGGTTTTGCGTTTCTTTAAAACAAAGGTGGCGCCTATATCCAGGCGGTGGTAGGCCGGAAAACGGTCCTGGTTGCGGTTGCCATACAGCGGCACTATTTCGCCATTCAACACGTACTTGCCAATAGGGTAGGTAACGGCAATGCCGGTATAATACACCCAAGTGGCCGATACATTGATGCGCGGAGTAATATCGTACATAAGCACCACGCTGAGGTAGTGGGTGCGGTCGTAGCGCGAAGGAAACCACGTGTTGCTGTTAATCTCGCCAAACTTGCGTTCGCTTTTCGAGTAGGTATAGCTAAGCCAGCCGGTAAACTTGCCGGTTTTCTTTTTAAAGAAAAACTCGGCCCCGTAGCTGCGGCCCACGCCAAACAGCAGTTGATTTTCTACCGTTTCGTTGGCTCTTAGCTGCGCTCCGTTTTTGTAGTCAATTTGGTTTTGCATCCATTTAAAGTAACCTTCTACCGATAGCTCAAACATGTTTTTGTAGAAGTTTACAAAGTAGCCAGCGCTTACCTGGTCAACAATTTGGGGCTTAATGTTATTGGTGGTAAGCACCCAGCGGTCGGTAGGGAAAGAAGTGGTGGTGTTCGATAACTGATGCACATTTTGCACATTGCGCGAGTAAGCCGTTTTAAAGCTCATGTTGGGGTAAAAGTTGTAGCTTATAGATACGCGCGGCTCGGGGTTTACGTAGGTTTTGCCAAACTGCCCCAACTTAAGGTTAAAGGTGTCAATCTCCTCTGCGTTGGGGTATTTAAAGTATTTGCCGGGCCCTGTTTGCGAAAATATAGACAGGCGCAAGCCGTAGTTAATGTTCACTTTGTTCCAAAGCGACACCTCGTGTTGGGCATACACGGCATTTTCCCAGCCATAACTTTTGGTCAACAAAATGTTGCCAATGCGCGAGGTATCTTTCGAAATAACCTGCCCCGGCACAATGGTGTGAAAGGTGCTCACAAAACCAAACTTGAATTTGTTTTTTGAGTTGAGGTAAAAGTCTAAATCTTCTTTAAGGGTAAAGTCGCGTATTTGCGATTTTACATCAATGCTGGCTATATTAATACCAATGGTGTAGTTAAACTCGTTGTAAATAAACGAGGCGTTTGAAAACAGCTTGTCGCTAAAAATGTGGTTCCAGCGGGCGGTGGCAGTAGCGTTGCCATATACAATGCTAAAGCGGTTTTGAAACCCGAATTTATCTTGGCCGAAGTAACCCGAAAGAAAAATGCGGTCGCGCTTGCCCACACGGTAATTAGCTTTAGCGTTAAGGTCGTAAAAGTAGAGAATGCTCTTACGCAGCTCTTCTTTTTTCGACAGCTTTAAAAACAAATCGGCATAGGTTCTTCGCGCGGTAACAATAAACGAGCCTTTGTCTTTTACAATAGGCCCTTCAATATTCAAGCGCGAGGAAATAAGTCCTATTCCACCGCCAATTACATACTCCTGATTGTTGCCTTCTTTCATTTTTATGTCTAATACACTTGCGGCACGGCCACCATACTCGGCAGGCATATTTCCTTTATAAAGTGTAGCATCTTTAATAGCATCGTTATTAAACACCGAAAAGAAACCCAGCAAGTGCGAGGCGTTGTAAACCGTAGCTTCATCGAGCAATACCAGATTTTGGTCGCTGCTGCTGCCGCGTACATAAAAGCCACTGTTGCCTTCGGCTGCCGACTGCACCCCGGGCAATAACTGTATGGTTTTTAAAATGTCTTTTTCGCCAAACAGCACCGGAATTTTTTCCAGCTGCTTAATATCCAGCTTTACCGAGCTTACCTCGGCAGTGGTAATGTTTTCATCGGCCTTGGCGGCTTTAATCTCTACTTCTTTTAATTGCTGGCCGGCCGGCTGCAACGATACGTTTACGCTTTGGTTCTTTGCTGAATCGAGTATTACGGAATACTCATTGTAACCCATGTAGCGCACAGCCAATTCTTTTTTGGTGGCCGGTATGGTAAGCGAGTAAAAACCATAGGCATTGGTTACGGCTCCAATGCCGGCTGTATCTTTTAAAAAAACAGTAGCCCCTATCAGCTCTTCGCCTGTTTTCGAGTCTTTAATGGTTCCACTAATGGTATATTTATTTTGAGCTGATACCTGCATAGAGGCAGCCAGTAAAAGCGTGTAACACAGTATTTTTTTCATGCAAAACAGATAGGCTTATAAACGCGAAGAAATGGAAATTGAGGTATGCATGCTGATTTTTATTTTTCTAAACCATCCATTTCGACAGTTGAAGCGTTTGCACTGTGATAAAACTTTCGTTTTTTGCATAACTAATAAGGTAATTCCATGAAAAGAACACTCAGTTCATTTTTGTTGCTTCTGTGCGCACAGTTGTTTGCCCAAAAT
Source organism: Chitinophagales bacterium (assembly GCA_046329535.1). Taxonomy (GTDB): domain Bacteria; phylum Bacteroidota; class Bacteroidia; order Chitinophagales; family LD1; genus Bog-950. The sequence continues at coordinate 109,044 of JAXLUN010000002.1, read as the reverse complement.
AATCAACCGCTTTACGAGGGTCCGCCCGTTTTTCACGGAGCCCAGATTACCGGCAACTACCCGGGCACCGACTTTCTATTCACCGTTCCCGCCACAGGTGAAAGGCCTATTACTTTCACAGCTCAAAATCTTCCTACCGGTTTAAGTATAGAAACCACCAGCGGAATTATACGCGGAGTGGTTAAAGAGAGGGGCTCTTACGTAGTGAGAATTTCAGCCACCAATGCTAAGGGTAAAGCGGAAGAAGATTTAAAAATTGAAATAGGAGATAACCTCTGTCTTACCCCGCCCATGGGCTGGAACAGCTGGAATGTATTCACCAACACGCTGGACGAGAAACTGGTGATTGAAATTGCCGATGCCATGGTCAGCACCGGTATGCGCGACCTCGGCTATCAGTACATTAACATGGATGATTACTGGCATGCGCCATCCCGAGATGCCGATGGCAAACCCGTAGCCGACTCGCAAAAATTTCCGCATGGTATTAAGTGGCTCTCAGACTATGTGCATTCCAAAGGATTGAAGTTGGGTATTTATTCAGATGCTGGCGAAAAAACCTGCGGCAAATGTTTTGGCGGTTTTCAGCACGAAGAGATAGATGCCAAAGTGTATGCCGAATGGGGAATAGATTTATTGAAATATGATTTCTGTTTTGTTCCGCTCAAGAAAAAGGAAGCCTTAAACAGATACAGGAAAATGGGCGATGCACTGAAGAGCAGTGGTCGTTCTATTGTTTACAGTTTATGTAACTGGGGTTTGTTTAAACCTTGGGAATGGGGAGCAAGTGTAGGCGGCAATTACTGGCGTACCACGCCCGATATTATTGACACTTGGAAGGGTGGCCCTTTTTGGTATGGAAGTTTCACCGGTATTCTTAAAAAGCAAACCAAGTTGAATAAGTATGCTGCTCCCGGTCATTGGAACGACCCGGATATGATGATAGTAGGTAATTACGGAAATGGTAAGGCAACCGGAGGAGGAGGCAAGTACAAAGGAATGTCCGACCTCGAATATCAAACGCACATGAGTTTATGGTGCATGCTTAACGCGCCACTGCTTTCAAGCTGCGATTTGCGAAGCATGAATGAGCCGACCAGAAATATTTTGTTGAATGCCGAAGTGCTAGCATTGAATCAGGATGAAAAAGGAGAGCAGGCTCAGTTGATTCAAACAACCAATGGTGTGTATGTTTATTTAAAGCACCTTCAAAATGGCTCCATGGCAGTTGCATTATTTAACGCTAAAAAATCGGAAACAACCTTCAAATTAAAAGCGGAGGCTGAGTTAAGCGGCAATTGGAATACTCGCAATGTGTGGCAACAAAAAGATTTAGGCGTTCTGAAAGAACAAATGACCTTCACCATCGAGCCTCACGAAACAGTAGTGCTGAAATTGAAGAAAGATTAAAGGAAACATTGATCAACTTATCATTTACATTCATCAATTATTCTCGATATAAATTCCGGTCATGAAAAAAATACTATCGCTCGTTTTTATCCTTTCATCAATAATTGTTGGGGCTCAGGACGTTCCCAAAACCCAAAACATCATCCTAGTTACTTTCGATGGTTATCGTTGGCAGGAAGTATTTAATGGAGCTGATAAGCACCTGATTGGCAAAAAGAAAATTGTAAAAGATACAGAGGCGCTGAAAAAAACTTTCTGGGCTGAAAACGCAGAAGAAAGACGAGCTAAGCTCACCCCGTTTATATGGAAAACTATTGGTAAAAACGGAGTGCTGATAGGCAGCCGCAAAAAGGGCAGTAAAATGAACGTAACTAACCCCATGCGTTTTTCGTACCCCGGCTATAATGAAATTTTCACCGGTTATGGTAATCCCAAAGTCAACAGCAATGATTATCCCGATAATCCAAACCTGACCATTTTTGACTTGTTGCAGAAGGATGAAAAATTTAAAGATAAAATAGTGGCCGTAGCCACTTGGGATGCTTTCCCCCGCATCATTAACAGCAAGCGTAATTCAGTACCCGTGTTTGTCAATATCAAAGACAATAACGGAATTGTATCTGCCAGCAACATGATTTATGAAAGATGGCATACTAGCATTCCTCCTTCCAACGGTTATATTTTGAATGACTCGCTCACCTACCACTTTGCCAAAGATTATATCGTAAAAAATCATCCGCGCTTTGCCTTTATCGGGTTTGACGAAACCGACCACTTTGGTCACGAGGGAGAATATGATGCATATCTATACTCGGCCAATCAGCTGGATAGTTATTTGCAGGACCTCTGGAACTTTATTCAAAACGACCCTCAGTATAAAGACAACACTACGCTCATTATTACCTGCGATCACGGTCGTGGTCCGGCTGCTGCCAACATGTGGCGCCATCATGGTCAGGGTATAGCTGGTGCGGAAAAAGTATGGCTGGCGGCAATCGGTCCAGGAATTAAGAATGCGGGTGTATTAAGCACCGGCCGATTTTATCAAAATCAGATTGCCGCTACCATTGCCAAACTGTTAGGCAAAGAGTTTTATTCCGGTAAAAAGATTGGTAAGCCAATCAATGAAATACTGAAATAGTTATTCAATAGAAACCTTGCGGATGCTGTTACCTGCCTTCAGCAAATACAATCCGGAGGCTATGCTCCCGGTATGAATCTGCAAGGTTTCAGAAACCGGCACGGTGCTGAAAACCTTTCTCCCATCGGTTGTAAATAATTCTACGCTTATATGATTAGTCACCGCATAGGTCAATCCGGTCACGGTAAATAAGCCCGAACTCGGGTTCGGATAAACCGCCATATTTTCTGTTCCATTCACACTCTGAATTCCGTTTGGATTCAATAACCATGACTTACCATCTAAATTCCACTCCGGTTTGGTTTCAGGATTGATTCCCGAATCGTAAATAAGATAATGCAATGCCGTAACAGTAATGTCGGCATGCACAGGGCTTTGTTTTAGCAAACTATAGTTCATACAAGTGGTATCCAATACATTGTTCGACTGGCAATTATAAGTGCCCGGGTCGGCCATATTAATTTGCTGGTGCGCCACCATATCTCCTGATGCTATCCACCAAATATGCCGTTCTGCATATGAATTTCCACCGTGAAAAAAACTTTGCCCCCCATGGTCTGTTACCACTAGTATCAGCCAGTCCTCGCTGCTGTAAGTAGGTCGGGCATACAGCGCATTCAGAATTCTTCCTACCGCGCTATCTACATCCTGTATGGCATTAATATAAAGCGGGTTACTGGGGGTGAACGTACTAGTGTGGCCCGTTAAATCAACCTTATCAAAATAGGCAAACAGCAAATCAATATCCGGATTCTGCAATTCAATCACAGCCGAATCTGCCGTAGGCCAGTTACTTCCATCGGCCACTTTCACGGCCCGGTTCCAGCTGGCATTGGTAATGTCATCAATCAGCGGGTCCCATTCTGCTACAATAGAGCAGTTCAGGTTGGGTTTAATCTGTTTGGCTAAAGTGGGTAGAGGCGGATATTGATTAAAATTAGAACCCCCAAAGTTATTGTCCGTTACGCCATGCTTATTCCAGTTCACCCCGGTCAGTATCGTGCTCCACGAAGGGCCGCTCCAGGTAATTCCCGTATGCCACGAATCGTAGCTGTAAGTAGAGCTGCTTAGCAGGCCGTCCAGATGAGGCGTGTTAGCTTGCTGAAAGGCATCGCTGCGCGTTCCGTCAATACCAATAATAAGCACCTTCCGGTTTTGCGAAGCAAATGAAAAAGTAAAACTGAAAAAGAAAAAAAGTGTGAGTAAACGTGTTGCCATAAGGTTACCTGAATGTTTCCTCAAAGTAAAACAAATGCAACAAACAAACGGGCATTTATTTCTTATCGGCATTCAAATAAAAACTCAGGGCCCCGCTGGGGCATTGCTTCACCTGCTCAATTATTTTTTCGGTGCTGCTGTTTTCCGTTTGCACCCAGGGGCTTTCGCGTGGTTTAAACACTTCGGGCAAACCCTTCGCGCATTTAGCCGAGTGGCTGCACAGCGCGTTTTGCCATACAACGGTTACTTCTCCGTTGGTGTATTCTTTGGTTACTTCTTTCATACCCGCAAGTATAAATATTCTGGGGTTCCCGCGCGTATGTCCTCCGCTGGCACAGATGCCCTAAGGGCGGAGGTGGTCTCTCCACATCCGTTTACTCCTTTCGCGCGGGCGCGCTATCCGTTGCAAGTCCTCGTGCCGCTGGTATTATACCCTCTATAAGAGGGTCGACACGATAGTGGCGGGGTGTGTTGTATTTCGGCATTTTACCAGCGGCACTGCGGGCTTTCCACTGCTATCGCTAACCCAAATACAGCCCTTCCTTCATAGGCTTGTCTTTATCCCTCCCTATCAAGGGAGGCCAGGTGGGTGTTGTATTTTGTATTATGCCCTCCTATAAGGAGGGTTTGCGTGGTGTTGTATTCAACCTTAACACCCAAACTCACTCCTTCACCACCCTCCTTACCACCCTCTCCCCATCGGCTTCTACAGTTATAAAGTAAAGCCCCTTAGGCAGGTAGCGCAGGTCCAGCATTTTGGTATAGCCTTGGCTCAGGTTGTTTTCTGCTCTTTGGTAAATTATCTGCCCTAAACTATTAGTAATAGTAAAAGTAGCCTCGCGCAGGTTTTCTTTTTGCACGCTTATGGCTACATCGGTAGCAAATGGGGTAGGGTAAACACTCAGGCCAAAACTCTCTCCGGCTTCTACAGGCATAATACTATTGTAGGGCTCCATACAGAATTTCATCACCCAAATGTCATAGTAGTAACCGCTGGTATCCCAATTAGCTTGGGTTTTGTAGCCTCCTATCTGCGCATTAGTTGTGGCGCCTAACAGGTAGCACCCATCATTGGTTTGTATCGCATTGCCGCTATTAAACTCTTTAGGCGTTTGTATTTCGGCTGTCAGTATGGTTTTATCCCATTGCTTATTACCGGCTGAATCAGTTTTTATTACCCAGGTTTGCACATGCATTTCACCAAACATAGTAAATGGATTCATTTCTGTTTTATCTCCGCCATTGGGTGAATCTGACCGTCCAGAAATTAAAAATCCACCATCGCTGGTTGTTGTAATGCTGTTCAGGTTTTCAGTCAGACTGCCTCCAAAATCCTTATCCCATAATATGTTTCCCATCGAATCAATCTTCACTATCCAGTAGTCCCAGCTCCCTTTATTCGCTTGTGTTTTATCGCCACCAATACCGGAACATGATTCACCACCTATTAAATAACCACCATCATTTGTGTTAATAATTTCTCTTGGGGTTTCACCACAGGTTCCGCCATAAGCCCTATCCCACATTTTATTACCGGCACTGTCAATCTTTACTATCCAAATATCACCTCCTCCATTTCTTGGTACAGTTCGGTCTCCATCCATATTTGAATTGGAGGAACCTACCAATATGTAGCCGCCATCATTACAGACAACTATGCTGGTTAACCCATCCTGTAGTAAACCACCAAACCGTCTATCCCATTGTTTGTTGCCTGCTGAATCTACTTTCACCACCCAGTAATCATCATAAAACTGCGAGACATCCCAATTCTCCTGTGTTTTATCACCACCAATACCGGAAGTGGTACTTCCGCCAATTAAATATCCCCCATCTTGTGTTTCTTGTATGCAGGTTACATAGTCACTATTAGTGCCGCCAAAACAGCGGTCAAATATTTTATTGCCTTCAGCATCTGTTTTAACAATCCAATAATCATCACCACCTCGCGAGGGCTCGCTCTTATCTCCGTTAATCCCTCCCGAAGAGGGGCTTGCTAAAATATAACCGTCATTTTTTGTGAGTGCTCCAACAGCTGCCTCATATGCATTTGTTCCATAACTATTATCCCACTTCATATTGCCCACCGAATCTATTTTTACCATCCAGATGTCTCTACTGCCTTTGCTTATTGCGGTTTGATTTCCGGTATTATCTAAGGTAGCCCCGCCTATTAAAATATAGCCGCTGTTTGATGTTTGAAATACTGAATTCACATAGTTGTGGTTTACACCTCCATATCTATAATCCCACTGTTTTACAAAACTATACTGCGCTGGTAACAAAGTACAGGTAATTACCCCAAAAAAAGCTAATGCAATCCTTCTCATATCAATCGGTTTTAAATAGTTTACCGTTAGCATGCATTCCACTGCTTAACAGTATTTCATAAAAATAGATTCCGCTACTCAGTTTTTCACCACTTATATTGTAGCTATAATAATTCTGTTCCGAGCTAAGGCTGCAATGTTTTTCAAATACCGTCTCTCCATGTACATTGTTAATCCTTATGTTCAGGTAGTTTTCATTGTATAATCCATCAAAATAGAATGTATAGTTGCTAGTTGATGGATTAGGGTAAATAGTCAAATTAAACGGTTTCGTTTTAGCTAACTTAATCTCATTTTCAGTTGGTTCTTCAACTGTATTTGTGCGGACAGTATCATCTCCATCTGTTTTGTATGCTCCGTATTGGCGCCCTGCATTATCTCCGTTATCGTATGGGCAATCAAGCATATTATCTGCGTTTACCCAATCTGCAACACTTAATTTCTGATTGTTGTTTACGTAAAACAACCGGCCTTTGCTGGTATTCTCCTGTACAATTCCTCCTTGTATAAACATATCATTCAACATGGTTTGATTCCAATGTACACCATTCAGTTCTGTATCAAAATCATGAAAATAATACCATATTTTACCATCCGTAGCTTTGTAATAAACGTAATTCCCATCGGGGCTGATAGTTAAATCTGATGCCGCATTATTGGCACAGGTGGAATGTCCTAATTTATCTAGTCCGTTCGGGTTTACCGTATCATAGTTCCATGTATAGTAATAAATGGTCTGGTCAGTCCCGATAAAAAACACTCTTGAGTGTTGTTCGTCTAAAACAAAATTATTGGCAGACACTGTTTGACTTGTAACCGGGTTGGGTAACTCATGCCAGCTATTCCACCAATACATTTGCCTGAGTTTATTGTTCCCATCGGTATAAAAAGCCAGGCAACCGCATTTGGCAATAACCAATGCGCTGTTGGTTGTAGCATTGTTCATAGTAATATCGCTCCAAGTTCCATTGCCGGGCACCCAACAGCACAACTTATTATTACTTCCCTTATACCATACTCTACCTTGATTATCCAGATTAATATACCCTGCACAGTTGCTTATAGGGCTTTGCGGGTTATTGTTTTTGCAAGCTGCAAATTCCTCCCAAAATCCATAGCCAAATTGTTTCTTATAGTATCTGAGTTTACTGCTGGTACTCTGAAAGTAAATCAGATTGTCATTCTTTGGGGTAATAAAATCCTTAACTATAGAGAGATTGCCGCCCATCGGATTTATTTTTTTCTCAATCCAGTTATTGTTTTGATAGGTTGCATAGTAACAACTGGAAGTAGAGGCTAAATCCTTATAAAATACTTTCACTGATTGGCCGCTGGATAGTAAGCCTATTCGTTGCGGTGGTATACTATGGGTAGTGTAGTCAATTGAATTAGAAATGGGAATTTCGGTGTTGTTTACCGTAATAGGTGAAAAAGATGGCGATTCTAAAGTTAAGGCATTGCCGTTATATATGTTTTGCAAGCATACAACCGGGTTACCGTTAGATAGCTTGGGAGTATAATGCCTGAAATAATCAACATACAATTTATACTCGTCACTTTGACTAAGGTCATTTACGGCCATACCTATTATCACTCGCATTAAATTAGGATTAGTATTAGTAGAGCTCAGATTGACGGGGTAACCGGTATTACTCCGGTTTGTAGACCAGGTTTCTTTCCCGTCCACAAAAAATATTATTTCACTGGTAGATAAGTACATAGTATAGGTGTGCCAATCTTCACCATAGTTGCAGGGTGTCAATTTCCAGAATTGCTGTCCACAGTTTACTGCGTATGTGCCGTCATAATAATCGTGCCATGCGTTATTGTTTTTTGCGGAATCTGATATATCATGTATAGTGGACATCGTTTTGGCCATCTGCCCTTCATACCAGGTTCCGTTTTCAAAAATATCGAACTCATTGCTTCCCCCAAACAACCAGAAAGCTGGCCAGGCTCCAACATTGCTTGGTCCCTTACACCTTAACTCAAACAAGGCCGGCTCACTGGGATTTACTAAAAAACGTCTGGAGGATATAAGCCCGGATTTGTATTTATACGATATGCCGTTGAAATCATTCGCGCTGCATACATTAGGTATAGGTGCATAATCCGCAAAGGGGTGATAATCTGTGGTCAATTTTGTTGCGGTAAACTCAGCATTCCCTTGATAAAAGGTAACTTCATTTCCGCTACCATCTCTGCCCGTATTACTAAACTCAGCACTGCCTGCAAAATAAGTAACTGGTATGCTGCTATTCTTATGTATGATAGCATGATTTCCAATGCAGTTCTCGTTACAGGGGTTATTCCCATCTGCCCAACAAAAGTTTAATGCCCATTTATCTCGAAACGTTGAATTTACTTGGTCCTTCGGTTCAGGGCTTGAATATCCAAACTCATCACTATTAAACCCATCATAATCCCATTTGCTTTTATCCAACAATCCGGCACTTAAAAGTCTCACCATAACTTGCACATGTATGGGGGTGCCGTTACCTCTACTGCCGCTTCGTTCATTCCGGCTCCTAATCCAAATCAAGGTATCACTTCTGGTAGCTAAATCTATATTTATCGTTGCCGGTGAATTAACCCGTTGATAGTTGCTAAAATCCTTACTAGTTGACCATTCTATCTGGTTCCCTCCGGTTCCTGCTAAAATGCTATCTATTGTTACCGTAACTATTTGAGGGCTATCAACAACTACAATTTTTGTTTTCTCATAAACTGGCAAAGCTACATCCGTAACATAAAGGTTGTAATCAGTGTATGCTGTACCGCAACCGGTAAATCCATAAGCCGTTGCTCGGATAGTAAAATCATCAGTTACGTTTTTCACAAGTCCGGATATAGAATCTACTTCTGCACCGCCACTTTCTATGCTGTAAATTATCCTGGCAGCGTTTTCCGCATAAGCATAAAAACTCGTGCTATCATTCACATAGATTAACGGGGACATTGCTTCAAACACAGGTGTATCTGTCACAGCAACTGGCTCTATCCAAAAAATAGAGTCAATACTAGAAATAGGTATTTGAGTTGTATCTGTTTCCCATATTTCAATTTTTACTATGCTATCAATATTGCCGCTGTTTAATATTAACACACTACCGTTTCCGTATGCAGAGGTAACTACTATGCCTTCGCTCTTTAGTTCATAAAACTTTCCAGCATCTGTATTGGGCAAATTAATGTCAAGGGCTGTTCCTAAACATATATTTTTAATAGTGAGACTAGGCGGCTCCTGTAGTAGACTTGAATCCACTATCCCAATCGTAGTCCTCACCTCACTCACGCACCCCGTCACACTATCCATACTCCGAAGCCACACCATCGCAAAACTATCTACATCTACAGTAAAGGCTATGCGGCATAAATTACTATCCGTATGTGCGCTGATAAAACTACTACCCAAAGCCCACTCAATCTGGTTACCACCAAAACCCGCCTTTACATTTTCAAAAACAAAATCATAAGCCGTATCACTTGCAACGCTCTGCGGGGCGGGTGCTGTCGGTGCCTCCGGCCTCAAATTCACCTTCCCGCTCACCCCCACTCCCGCACTCACACACCCCGTAGCACTCGCCCGGCTTCTCAACCAAAGCGTATCCGTTTCACCTGCATTTACAGTAAAATAAATATCGTTGCCGCTACTTACAATAGTAGAACTATCAAAACTACTATACCTACTCCACTCAATCTGGTTACCCCCGCTGCCCGCCAATACACTGTCAAACACAAACGTATAAGCCGTATCACTACATATACTCTGCGAGGCAGGTGCCGTAGGGGCAGCCGGTAAACTCAAAATGCTTATCACACCAGTTGCCTTGCGGCTGCTGCTTACACAACCCGCAGCCGAGTGCGAGGCCGCATAAAAAGCTCCGCCCGTAGTTGGGTTAACGGTAAAACCGGCACCACTGGCCGCACTGCCCAGCAAACTACCCCCGCTGCTTTGGGTATACCAATCAATACTGTTGCCCGTACTCGTAGCGCTTATAATCAGGTTAGCACCGCTGCATACGTTCGTAGCTGTGCTGGGTGTAGCAGCCGTAGGCACAGCAGGCCGTGGGTTTACCGTTGCTCCAATACACTTGTCATCACTCCAGCAACCCACCGTATCTAACGATTTGATACAAGGCACCGAAGTAGAGGCTACGGTATAAGTAGCTCCGGTGTCGGTGGTGTAATAACGCACCGTTCTGGGTTGCCAGTACCAGGTTTGCCCGGCTGGTGCACTGCCCACCACCGTCAGGGTTACACCCGTGCCCTGGCACTGCGGGCTGTTACTGTAAATTGAATCGGGCGCAGCAGGACGAGGTTTCACCACCACACTAATCGTCACCGTATCCAATCCCCAGCAGCCGGTCGCATCATAGCGGCTGTGGATATAGTAAGTTCCGCTGCTTGTAACAACATACGTACTTCCGTGGTTCCCGTTATGTATGGTCATATTAAATCCAGAGCCAAAATACCAGGTCTGTCCGCTAGGAGGTGTTCCAACTCGGGTCAAGGTAACCTGTCCGCAGTTAGGCGAATTACTCGTGGGTGCATTGGGTGCCGGTGGCACCGGCAAAGCAGTAACCGGCAAAGCCGTTCGGGTCGCACTTACACATCCCGCACTGCTCTTCGCTTCTATGTAATAGACAATGCTCGTATCCATGATAGGCCAGTAATAGCTATGGCTGGCTGTGCTGTCAACGGCACTGCCTCCACTGCTTTGCGTATACCAAAAAATAGTGTTCCCCACCGAATACCCCCTTAACCCGGCAGCTACACCACTGCATACGGTGCTGTCATCAATCGATTTGGTGGGTGCCGCAGGCACCGCATTCACCGTTACGGTAGCCGTGGCACAGGCTGTAGTGCTGCTGCAACTTCCGCCTTCCGCTCTTACCCAATAAGCTTTAGTCGTAGTCGGGCTAACTGTAATCACGGCCCCGCTGTCTATCAAAGTTCCTCCGCAACTACCCGTATACCACTTCCATTGTGCCCCTGTTCCCAACGTTCCTCCGCTTACCGTTAAACTGGTCGTGCTGCCGTTACAGATAGATAAAGTTCCGCTCACTCCGCTGGGCGCGCTGCTGCTCACACACTGACCGTTTAAGGTAATTGGCAATACTGCTGTAAAGAGTAGCCAGGTAGTAAGTAAAAGGTTTTTCATAGGACAGGTTTTAGGGTGAATAGAAAAGAGGGGAGAGTATCGCTAATTCACAAATGCAAACGTCTTGGCGGCAGAAATACAGTTATTTGCGCTCTGCAAACAAACCGACCCGTAGGGTGGTATAGAGCTAAAACCGCCCACCCTTAACGGATAAAAAATGCGATGGCTCACAAGGTCCAGTTCAAACAACTGCGGGTCTGCCGTAAACACGCTGTCCACTATATTGTTGGCCGTCAGGTTATTCCCTAACTTCAACTGAAAACTGTCAAACTGTGCCGTATCGCTCACATAAACTTCATACAAGGCAAAAGTTCTTGGCACACCATTCAGGGTTTCTATATTATAATATCCCTTCACCGAATCAACCACTGCCGCATTCTGGCAATAAACAGTTCCTGCCATCAGCAGCATAAAAAGTGTTACAGGTAATTTCATAGTGTTTATTTTTAAGTAAAGGTATTTTGCTTTTTAGGCAATGTCAATCATTCAGCCTTATTTATTTGTTATGACTTTTGTCAGGTCTGTCTTTTTCTTATTGTCCAAGCATTCTCTGCCTGTTTTTTTCACAAAGTATCGTGTAATCCGCCAATAAATTTCCCACGGTTTCCGTGGGTTTTTGTTAAAAGTGTAACTCAAATAAAATATCCACGTATCCTCAAGGCGTTCTATATTATCATCAATCATTTCAAAAGCTCCCCCTCCCCGGCAAAAACCTCATAAACCCCTGTATCCGAACCACCCAGCCATGTATCTTGCTCATCTAAGTATGTATCTTAACCAACCAGCCCTGTATCTTGCATATCTAAGCATGTATCTTCATTAACCAGCAGTGTATCTTTGGTAACCAGGCATGTATCCTGCTTATCGGGCAATGTATCTTCACTAACTAAGCATGTATCTTGGCTAACAACCGTGTATCTTCTTTAACCAGCTAGGTGTTTTAAGCAACTTGGCATGTATCTCAACAAACTATCTATGTGTTTTACCGGCCTAATCGGCCAAAACCGCGCTTAACGTCCCACCCGCGTATCCGGGTCTTTGCCCTTCTTTTAACAAAATCTGCCGGCACCCCTTCCACATGTTTTTTCTACGAATTATTTTTTGCGGCATAACCAAAAAATCAATTCAAACCATGAAAAAGAAAGACATCCTGTCAGCCACCGAAACAACCATCCTTAAGCTGTTTGCTCAAGGCTATAAAAGCCCCGAAGTAGCCAAACTCCGCTTCAACTCAAAAAAAACCATTACCACCCACCGCAACTCAATTCTGGCCAAACTAAATGTCCGCAGCATTACCGCAGCCGTTGTATCTGCCTGCCAGCTCGGCATCCTGCAATACCAAACCATACAGCTAATACCCCGTTCGCCCAAACAATCCAAACCCAAAAAGCAATAAAATATACTCCACACACAGCCATGTGTCGCCCCTGAAAATTACAGCAAAAAGTGTATTCCTCACATCCTAACATCTCCCTACGTTTGTATCACAACATCTAAATTCTAAACCAATGGCAAAACCAAACTACAACTGCACCGAACAGGAACTCTACACAATCTGCAACCTGGCATGGAAAAACTGCGGCAAAAATCTGGCGGCATTCACAGCCCTCAAAGCCAAATACACCCAAATCTATGTCGATGCTAAACTGGCCGCAGTAAAAACCGCCAGCGAACTGCCCGATGAACAACAGCGCAACGAAGCTTACGAAACAGCCAGCGTAAACCTCAAAAAACAAGCCCGCATCTGTCTCGATACCTGGCAACTGCTCAAACGCTATATAGCCGATGGCTTCCCGGCCGATGAACAAAAACCAAAACTGGAAGCCGCTGGCCACGATTACTTTCGTCCGGCCTCAAACGATAACTGGGACAGTGTCCGCGGCCTCATGACCAGCGGCCTGACATTCATCAACAGCAACAACGCCCAGCTAACCGCAGCCGATAACATGCCGGCCACCTTTCAAAATACTTTCAAAGGAGAAAAAGAAGAGTTCGAATCTAGACACGAAAAATTTCTGACAGCCGAAGAAGATGCAACCGTTGGTCAAAACGATAAAATAAAAGCCAACAACACCATCCATGCGGAACTCATGGGCATGTTGTTAGACGGGCAGGAAATATTTAAAAAGGAAGAAGCCCTCCTCAAACAATTCGTCTTTGCCGAATTGCTCTACTTGGCATCAGGCACCGGCACAGCAGGTTTCAAAGGTCGCGTAACGCAAGCAGGCACCACCCTTGGCATAGAAGGCGTAAAAGTCACGGCTAAAAACAACAACAAAACCACAGAAACAGATACGAACGGTAAATTTGAATTAAACCAACTCGCCTCCGGCATCTACACCATCAGCTTCGAAAAAGAAGGCTACCAACCCAAAACTATCGAAAACTGGGAAGTCAAAGTAGGCACCGTCTCCAACCTCAATGTAGAACTCACACCGCTTCCATAATAACTCCCCAAAAGCAAAGAAGCCCCCTGCATGGCAAGGGGCTTCTTTGTTTTAATCAGTACCAATCCACCTGATCTGTGAGCAGAGTATGGGCTGTTAAAGTCCCTTTTAGGGGATTTAGGGGTTCGCCTTAAACGAAGTCATAGTTAAAGACCCCGCCACGGCTTTATCGTTAAAGAAAGAAACATCATCACCAGGCTCAATCAATCCGAGTGAATAAATCATGGGGTAATAATGGTCGGGCGTGGGTATAGCCAGTTTAGCGGCAGGTCCCAGCGTTTCATACTGAATCAGCGGCTGATAATTCCGCTCCGCTATATGTTTTTTAAACGTGTGGTTTATTTCATGCGCCCAGTCAAAACCAAAATTCGGTTCATTCATTTTATCCCAGGCCACCATACCCAGATTATGCACCATGTTGCCGCTGCCAATAATCAGCACCCCTTTTTTGCGCAGGGCAGCAAGCTCCTTCGCTAAATTAAAATGATACTGCGCAGGCTTGGCATAATCAATACTCAACTGCAACACCGGAATCTTCGCCTCGGGATACATCTGTTTCAACACACTCCAGGTGCCATGGTCTAAACCCCAGTCATGATTCAGCCCCACATCGGTGCTCTTAATCAATTCTTTCACCTCCCGCGCAAGCACCGGGTTTCCGGGTGCGGGATATTGCACATCAAACAAGGCTTTTGGAAAGCCGCCAAAATCATGAATCGTTTCCGGATGCTCCATGGCGGTAATGTGCGTGCCCTTCGTCAGCCAGTGCGCACTGATACACAACACCGCGCGCGGCTGTTCAATTTCTTTCCCCATCTGCACCCACCGCTGCGAAAACTCATTGTCCTCAATGGCGTTCATAGGCGAGCCATGCCCCACAAAAAGCAGCGGCATCTTTTTATCCTGCAACGGAAGTTGCTTCGAAAATTTATAAAGTTCGTTCAATGAGTTCATACCTGTAAGACCGGTTAAAGAGGAGTAAAGGAATTGTAAACGGTTCACCGCCATTTACTTTTTAAGCAGCCAGCTATCGGCACTGAACTTACCGGCACCGGCTATCAGCAGAGCGGAATATCCGGCCAGATAAAGAAACGCATGTTCTCCATCACCAAACAGTTCACCGTTGTGCGCTTTAAACACGGCCACTATCATAGCTACAATAAGCGGAATAAGCGAGAACCGCGTAAACAATCCGGCCACTAAAAGAATAGAGCAAAACAACTCTGCCCCAATGGTAAGTGAAAGCGATATGCTTTTACTAAGGCCTAAGAACTCCATAAACTGCGGTTCAAGTTCCGCAAACTTCACCATCTTCTGATAGCCGTGAGGAATCATGAGAACGCCTAAAGTAACGCGCAGCAGCAGCAGGCTCACATTGTTTTGTAATTGCGATGTTTTGGTAGATAAGAAAGATGAAAGCATAGTTTAAGCGTGTAGATTAAGAATTCTTTTTGTTGCTTACCGCTTCAGCCAGCCAGATAAACTCGTTGGTGAAACTCAGGATGTTATTGTTGAATTTTTCTTCGGTCAAATTGCCTTCGGCATCAAAACGCTGCTGCATATTGCCTATCACCAGCATCTGCGGACAAGGAACGCCAAACCAGGCGCAAATTTGATTTTGCATACTCACAGCCGCACGTATACCACCCATGGCACCATCGCTGGCAGTTACAATGCCAAACACTTTTTTCGTCTGCTTCGGAAAATGATCAAACAGATTACGCAAAGCCGAAGACATACTGCCGTTGTATTCCGGTGTAACTAAAACAAACGCATCAGCTGAATAAATTTTCTCGGCTGCCTCTTTATATTCCTGGGGCACATCATTAATCGTGCTCCATACTTTGTCTACAAAAGGTATCTGGTGTTCCTGCAAATTCACAAACAGAATCTGATGCTGCGGATACTTTTCGGTAAAGGTTTTTACCAGAAATTTAGCAATACGAACGGTTATACTTTCCTTGCGTGAACTGCCCGATACAATGGTAATTTTCATGTTACGATTTTGATTTTAATCCTCTAAATATCCAAACTTCCCGCTATTTACATCATCATAAGCCTGAATAATTTCCTCTTTGGTATTCATCAGGAAAGGTCCATAGGCTACTAAGGGCTCGTTAATCGGCTCTCCACTCAGCACCAAAACCTTCGCATCACTCAAGGCTTCCACTGTAATTTCAGTACCCGAATTTTTAAAAAGGGTAAAGTGGTCAACGGCAACGGTCTTTTCATCGTTTATACCGATGCTGCCTTCAGCTACTAAAAGTCCGGTATTAAAATGTTCGGGTAAACTGAACGTAAACTTGGCCCCTTTGTTCAGATACAGATTGTAAACATGAATAGGGGTAAAGGTAGAAGCCGGGCCTTTAATGCCGTTGAGCTCTCCGGCTATCACATCTACGGTTCCTCCGTTATCAGGCAAAATAAATTTGCCCATGTCCTCTTTATTCAGCGCCTGATATTTAGGCTTACTCATTTTGTCTTTAGCCGGTAGGTTAACCCACAACTGAACCATTTGAAAAGCTCCGCCCTGGCGGGAGAATTCCTTTTCGTGATACTCTTTGTGTAATACACCGCTGGCGGCAGTCATCCATTGTACACCACCCTCACTAATAACACCGCTGTTTCCGGCACTATCATGATGAGCCACTTTACCGGCATAGGCAATTGTCACGGTTTCAAAGCCCCGGTGCGGATGCACACCCACCCCGCGCTGATGTTCCGAAGGCGGAAATTCAACTTTCGCACCATAGTCCATCATGAAGAAGGGACTCATCCGTCTCATCTCACCGTAGGGCCCCGGAAAAAAATTGTGTACGCGAAATCCATCACCCACCATATGCGGTGCCGGTGGACTGATAACTGTTTCAATTGCTTTTTTCATGATAGATAGTTATCGCTATAAACACAGACAGACTCCCTTTCATCTACTCTGCCTGCGCTTATAAACGATGATTATTATTTGTTCAACTGCATTTGCACGTTCAGTGCTAACTTTACTTCATCACTTACCACTATACCTCCGGCTTCCGTAACCGCATCCCAATTTAATCCGAATTCTTTTCTTTTCAATTTGCCGGTAATTTCAAATCCTGCTTTGGTGTTACCATAAAAATCAACCATCTGACCTCCGTATTCAACATCCAGTTCAATGGGCTTAGTCGTTTCACGCAGTGTGATGTTTCCTTTCAGTACGTATTTAGAGTCACCTGTTTTTTCAAATGAGGTGCTTTCAAACTTCAGCTGCGGATACTTTTCGGCATTGAAAAAGTCATCACTCTTCAAGTGGGTATCGCGCATCTCCATACCGGTTTCAATAGATGCAATATCGGCAGTGAAATTGATTTTTGCATCCGTTAAATCTTCATTAGTAGTCTCCAGCGAGGCGTCAAATTTTTTGAAGCTGCCGGTTACGGTGTTAATCATCAGGTGTTTCACTTTAAAGTGAATGTCGCTGTGTAATGGGTCAATAGACCATTTGGAAATAGTTTGTGTGCTCATGTTGTTTTGTTTTTGATTGGATAAAAAAACTATTTACTGAAATGAGGTATACCAAAAGCTGCAGCTAATCCTGCAATAAAGTGCATCGGAATACTGAGCAGCGCAAAATTTTGTGGTGCGGCTGTTCCGTCCGGCAAGGTAGTCTGCAGGTTAGGATAAATGCTTAGTACCGTAAGAATAAGAGCGGTGATGGTAAATATCAGACTGCCTTTGGCGGTATATTTTTCCAGAAGAAAATACACTACCCCGGCTAGTAATAAAGGGATAACGGAGGAGGTACCAACTAAAATTGTCCAGGGACCAGCCGGAGCCATGGCGTTCAGATAATTCAAGGCAATAAAATTCCAGATTTGGTTCAATACTAAGGCGATTACTCCACTGGTAAGTGCAGCTTTAAGTGTTTGTGTAATACTTGGTTTCATTTTTAATGTTTTAGACAACAAAAGTAAATACATTATTTGTATATACAACTGTTTAGGTAAAAATTTTAACTTCTTAACTTATCCAGTATGCGGTTCAGTTCCTGGGCTTCAACTTTGGTAATGCCTTTCAGTGTGTCCAGCCAGGCTTCTGATTCGTTATCAATTTTGGTAAGCAGTGCCAGGCCCTTATCTGTAATAATAATGTCTACTTGTCTGCGGTTGGCTTCGCATAGTTCGCGCTCTACATATCCTTTCTGACGTAACTTTTCTACCAGACGCGTTGCATTACTGGCTTTATCTACCATGCGGCAGGTAACACTGCCGAGCATCAACGGTTTGGGGTAAGCTCCTCTAAGAATACGTAATACATTGTATTGCTCCGGGGTAATACCGTGCTTTTTCATGCGGGCCGCATTGATATTATATAACCAGCTACTGGTAAACAGAATGTTTACAGCTGCTTTTTCATATTCGGTAGAAAACTTTTTTTCCTGTTTTAACTCCTCTTCAATACTTGCCATAAGGCAAATGTAAGTGAAAATATTGTGTCTACAACTATTGCAAATGAAGATATTTGAAAGTTATAACGGATAGTGATCTTTTTAACTGGTTAACCGATGGAAAAGAAAAGCCTTCCGTTACTTGGTGTTCGTGTTTTCACCCAATATATTCAGTGCATTCATGGCAGCATTTTGCTCGGCTACTTTTTTACTAAACCCTTCCCCCCTTGCCAATATAGTTCCGTTTATCTCCAGGTCTATCACAAAATAGGCTCTGCGGTTTTTATTGCGCTCTTCAACTACTTTAAAGTCAATACTCTTTCCTTCACGCTGCACATAGTGAAACATCTGGCTTTTGTAATCGGTATTGGTTTGTTCCAGTTCCTCTACATCAATCAGGTTCTTGAGCACTCTGCGTAAAATAAATGTACGGGTGGCTTCAAAACCGGCATCGAGATATACCGCTCCTACTAAAGCTTCAAAGGTATTGCCTGCCAGATCTTTCGAAACATCATTCATGCTTCTTCGGTTGAAATTCAGCTTTTCAATGAGCCCCAGTTTGGTTCCCACAATATTCAGCGACTTACGGTTCACAATTTTTGAACGTAACTCGGTCATAAAGCCTTCTTCCTTATAAGGATACTTTTTAAAAATAAACTCGCAAACGATAGCTCCCAGAATCGAGTCGCCTAAAAGTTCCAGTCGCTCGTTATTTTCTTTGGGCTCATTAAATTTTGACCGATGCTGAAAAACCTGCTTATACAGCTTCAGATTGGTGGGTGTAATGCCCGTAATGCTCCGGATGTACGAGGCCAGCTGCTTATCTGTAGAAAAAAAAGTGTTGTATATTTTGCGTATCAAAGGATAAGGGTTAAACCTTTAGCCGTTATATTTTCTGAAAACTACTGTTGCATTATGCCCGCCAAAACCAAATCCATTGCTCATGGCAACATTGACCACGCGCTTCTGTGGTTGATTAAATGTAAGATTTAGTCCCGAATCAATGGCCGGATCATCGGTAAAGTGATTAATGGTTGGCGGTACTATGTTTTCTCGAATAGCCATAATGCTGGCAATAGCTTCTACGGCTCCTGCCGCACCTAAAAGGTGGCCGGTCATTGATTTGGTAGACGATATATTCATTTTATACGCATGCTCACCAAACACTTTTTTAATGGCGGCCAGTTCGGCTAAGTCACCCAATGGAGTAGAGGTGCCATGCACATTAATATAGTCTACATCTGCTGGGTTCAGATTGGCATCTTCCAAAGTATTGTTCATGACCAAAGCGGCACCTAATCCTTCGGGATGTGGGGCGGTTAAATGATAGGCATCAGCACTCATTCCGCCACCCACCAGTTCGCAATAAATCTTGGCACCGCGAGCCAGCGCATGCTCTAACTCTTCCAGAACAATGGAGCCTGCACCCTCGCCAATAACAAAGCCATCGCGGTCTTTATCAAAAGGTCTTGATGCTGTTTCCGGTGAATCATTCCGCTCACTCAACGCACGCATGGCATTAAAACCACCCACTCCTCCAGGACTGATAGGAGCCTCTGAACCACCGGTTACAAATACAGAGGCTTTATTCAATCGAATCAGGTTAAAGGCATCAATCATGGCTACATTGGAAGTAGCACAGGCTGCCACGGTGGCATAATTGGGACCTCGGTACCCCCAACGCATGGAGATAAGCCCGGCAGCAATGTCAATTATCATTTTGGGTACGTAAAACGGATTAAAACGCGGGGTTCCATCGCCTTTGGCATAGGCTATAATTTCCTCATGAAATACATCCAGTCCCCCTACCCCAGAGCCCCAGATTACTCCTACTCGGTCTTTATTAATAGATGCGGTATCTAATCCTGCATCGCGAATTGCCTCATCACTGCTCACCAAAGCATACTGGGTAAATCGGTCAATTCGCTTAACTTCTTTCCTGTCAATGAATTGGTAGGGATCGAAATTTTTGACCTCGCAGGCAAAACGGGTTCGGAATTTTGAGGTATCAAAACGGGTAATGGGGCCGGCACCGCTTACTCCGGCAAGCAGGTTGCGCCAAAAATCCGGGGCTGTGTTTCCAATCGGGGTTAATGCTCCAATACCTGTAACTACCACTCGTTTCAATACCATGTATCCTGCTTGTTTTTAGAGTTTTAGCTAACCTGTTTGAGGTTGGTTAAACTTTGATGGCACTATTATAAAAACAAAGTGGCAGATTATTCATCTGCCACCTTTCAATTTTTTAAAAACTGCTTATTATTTGCTAACGGTTTTTTCCAGGTATTCTATTGCCTGACCTACGGTGCCAATCGTTTCGGCTTGTTCATCCGGTATAGAGATGTTGAATTCTTTTTCAAATTCCATAATCAGCTCCACCGTGTCTAACGAATCTGCGCCCAGATCGTTGGTGAAACTTGCCTCAGGGGTCACCTGACTCTCCTCAACACCCAACTTATCTACGATGATTTTTTTAACTCTTTCTGCGATGTTTGACATGTCTGTTTGGTTTTAAATGTGGTGCGAAAATAAAAACATCCCGCCCTTTGACAAAAAAATGTTTACCTCTGTTAATACCCCATAAAACCTCCTGAAATTGAGGCAATAAGCTACTTTAGCAACGAATTGTAATTTTGATATGTGATTCGTTACAATGGCAGATAAGAAAATAATAAATGAGCTTTCTATCGACTACAAATTAGTCGGGTTGGCGTCCTCATTAAAAGAGTATAAACTCTGTTATCATCTGAATAACTTACTCAATTGCGATTTTCGGAAACTGAATGACCAAACTTTTGAGCCTACCGACCGTTCAAGGGTTATACAGTTCAGTGTTTTCAAGTCGGGCGAAGAACAGGATAAGAATCAGTTCATTGTTTTCAGCAACAAAAACCTGAACGAGGTGCTGCTTCCCGAAATCAGCAATTTCGATTACGTAATTCAGATAAAAGGTAAATACAGTGAAGATGAAATGGGCGCCCTGATGAATGGTATCAAGCAGTTTCCGGAAGTAGTTATGACGGCCGAAATTCCGTTGAAGAAAATTAAGAGCAAAGACCGCCTGGTTTATCGGGAAGAGAAGATAACCCAGAAGCCCGTTACCCGAAAACGATTCAAATAGAACAGCAGCTTAAAACCGGATGATAAGAATATGAAAGTAAGAGTTAATAAAACCAAGATAATAGCAACCTATGGTCCGGCCTGTGCCAACATTGAAACGATGGAGAATATGGTTCGGGCTGGGGTCGATGTGTTTCGCTTTAATATGAGCCATGGCGACCACACTCAGCATATTGAGGGTTATCAGCGGGTAAGGCAGATTAATAAGAAGCACAACCTAAACATTGCCATACTGGCGGACTTACAGGGCCCCAAAATAAGAATTGGTGAGGTGCGGGATAATATGGAGGTTTTAGAGCAAGGTCGGGAGGTAGAAATAACTAATAAGGTTTGTATCAGCACATTCAAAAAGATATATATCAGCTATCCTCCTTTGCCTAAAGAAGTGGCGATTGGCGATGCTATTTTAATTGATGACGGCCGCATTGAACTGAAAGTGCTTTCGACCAATCGAAAAGATAAAATCATAGCCAGAGTGGTAACCGGAGGGAAAATAAGTAACAATAAAGGAGTAAACCTGCCCGATACCAAAACCACGGTTCCCGCACTGACCGAAAAAGATAAACGCGATTTAAAGTTTGCCATTGCGAATGGAGCTAACTGGATTGCTCTTTCTTTTGTCCGCTCTCCCGAAGATGTTTTGGAATTGAAGAGAATCATCGGTCGGAAGAACTCTTATATGAAGGTGATGTCAAAAATCGAAAAGCCTGAAGCTCTGGAAGAGATTGAGGAGATCATTAAGGTAAGTGATGGCATTATGATAGCTCGCGGAGATTTGGCCGTAGAAGTTCCTCAGGAGCGAATGCCCTTGATTCAAAAAGATATCATTCTGCGGTGTATTAAACTGGCAAAGCCGGTAGTAGTAGCTACGCAAATGATGGATAGCATGATTGAAAATCCGAACCCTACCCGTGCAGAGATAACCGATGTGGCCAATGCAGTAATTGACGGCACCGATGGCGTTATGCTAAGCGGAGAGACCTCTACCGGAAAGCACCCGGTGAAAGTGATACAGGTGATGGAAAAAATTCTGACTAACATAGAGCAGGCCGATATTATTTATGATAAAGAGCTAAAAGCCGAACGAACTTCAGGCTCCTTTATTAGTGACGCAATCTGTTACAATGCAGCCCGCATGAGTTCAGAGCTTGGCGCACGAGCCATTATTGGAATGACCTTTAGCGGATATACCGCTTTTATGCTTTCCAGCTACCGACCCAAGGCCGACATATTCATTTTTACAGAAAATACAGATTTGCTCAACACACTCAGTATGTGCTGGGGAGTTAGGGCGTTTCACTACAATAAGTTTGTAGGTACCGATACCTCTATCCGCGATGTGATTAAAACACTGAAAGAGTTTAATCTGTTAAAGACGAAAGATATTGTGGTAAACATCGGCAGCATGCCACTGGCTAATAAAGGAAGAGCCAACATGGTCAAAGTATCTATGGTTGAATAGATGTTTCGTTTCCATCAAAATTCTAAGTTTGCCGTGCTGTTTTTACAATTAACTATTCACTAATAACTATTAACTCTCTACAAATGATTAACGTTTCTTTATTAAAAGAAATTTGTGAAGTACCCGGTGTTCCCGGCCACGAACAGAAAGTGCGCGAACTTATCACCCGCGAACTCAAAGACATTGCCGACAGTGTTTCAGTCGATAACATGGGTAACCTTATTGCAGTTAAGAAAGGCAAAAGCAGTGATAAAAAAGTAATGGCAGCTGCTCACATGGATGAAATTGGCTTCATCATTCATCACATTGACGATAACGGATTTTTACGGTTCCACCCACTGGGTGGCTTCGACCCCAAGACACTTACCTCACAACGCGTGGTGGTACATGGCAAAAAAGATGTGATGGGTGTAATGGGTTCAAAACCCATACATTTAATGACACCCGAAGAGCGTGGTAAGAGCATGACTCTCAATGATTACTTCATTGACCTGGGTATGAAGAAAGAAGAGGTGATAAAGATTGTCGAAGTAGGCAATGTAGTAACCCGCGAACGTGAGTTGATTGAAATGGGCGATTGCGTAAACTGCAAGAGCATTGATAACCGCGTAGCTGTTTTTATTTTAATTGAAACACTGCGTGAGCTAAAAGGGAGAGAAATTCCTTTCGATTTTTACGGAGTATTTACCGTTCAGGAGGAAGTAGGTATTCGTGGGGCACAGGTAGCGGCTCACCACATCAATGCCGAGTTCAGTTTCTGCATTGATACAACTATAGCTTTCGATACTCCGGGCGCTAAGCCGGAAGAAAGTGTTACTAAACTAGGCGAAGGCGTAGCCATTAAAATTATGGACTCCTCTGCCATCTGCGATTACCGTATGGTGCGCTTTATGAAAGAGCAGGCCGATGGTGCCCAAATAAAATGGCAGAACGAATTGCTTCCAGCTGGTGGCACTGATACAGCAGGAATGCAGCGCATGGCCACTTATGGAACTATTGCCGGAGCGGTATCTATTCCAACCCGTCATATTCATTCAGTTATTGAAATGGCACACAAGGCCGATATAAAAGGCAATATTGATTTGCTCAAACTTTGTGTAAGCAACCTCCATACCTACGACTGGAGTTTCAGATAAATAATACCAAAGCCCTCTCCCAACCGAGAGGGTTCATCATTTTATGGCATGTGGATAGAAGAAAACAATTCGCTCAAAAGAACCTTTATGTTTACTGACTTTTCAGAAGCATTTGCCTTTATGACCCGGGTAGCCATGCTGGTCGAAAAACTCGACCACCATCCGGAATGGAGTAACGTATGGAATAAAGTAGAGATTACATTGCGCACCCACAGCGCAGGAAACATAGTAACAAACAGGGATCGTCAACTAGCTGCGGAGATTGACCGGATAGGCTAATCAAAAAGAGATTTGGATTTGTCCTTTTATTTATCGTATATTTGCGATATAAGATAAAGTGATATGGCTGTAAACAAAAAAGAAGAGTTCGATAAGACTCAGATAGAATTAGCTGATTTTGCCAAAGCGCTCAGCCATCCGGCTCGTATTGCTATTCTTAAAGAAATTGCAAAGTGTGAAACGTGTATCTGCGGAGAGATTGTTGAGGTGCTTCCTTTGGCACAGTCAACCGTGTCACAGCACTTGAAGGAGTTGCTGAAAGCCGGAGTAATTACCGGAACGGTAGACGGTACAAAATCCTGTTACTGTATCAACTGGAAAGTATTTGAACGTTTTGAGAAAACGTTTGCTCAGTTTTTTCATAAAGCCAAGAGTTTTGAAGAGAAACGCAATTGCTGTTAATCATTCATCATCATAAATCAATTTATATGGAAACCTCCGAAACAATTAAAGAAACCGTAAAGCAGAAGTACACCGAAATAGCTTTACAAAGTAAAGAAGACAACATGAGCAGCTGCTGCGGAGCAGGCGCATGTTCTAACGAGGTGTATAACATCATGAGCGATGACTACACCAAAATGAAAGGCTACAATGCCGATGCTGATTTAGGCTTGGGTTGTGGGTTACCTACTCAATACGCTAAAATTAAAAAAGGCGATGTAGTGATTGATCTGGGCAGTGGTGCCGGTAATGATTGTTTTGTTGCCCGCCACGAAACTGGCGAGGCAGGTAAGGTGATAGGCATTGATTTTACCGAAGCCATGATTGATAAGGCTCGCCTGAATGCCGATAAACTTGGATTTAATAATGTAGAGTTTCGTCAGGGGGATATTGAAAAAATACCGGTGGGAGGAAACGTAGCCGATGTGGTAGTCAGCAATTGCGTTTTAAATCTGGTGCCTGATAAAGATGAGGCATTCGGAGAAATTTTCCGGGTGTTGAAGCCGGGCGGACATTTCAGTATAAGTGATGTGGTACTGGTAGGTGATTTACCCAAAGAAATTGTAAAAGATGCTGAGATGTATGCCGGTTGCGTGGCGGGTGCTTTACAAAAGTCAAAGTATATGTCCATCATTCATCAAACGGGGTTTAAGAATGTTGCTATCCAAAAGGAGAAACCGATTGTGGTGCCTGATGATATATTGATTCGATATATTAGTCGCGAGACGATAGAGGAGTATAAAAGCAGCGGTAAAGGCATTTTCAGTATTACCGTTTATGCCGAGAAGCCTGCCGAGAATGAAGCTTGTTGCGCTCCGGGTTGCTGCAGCTAAATAATCGCTCAGCCCTGTCAGTGTTCTTAACGAACACCACCAGGACAAATTTTTAAGTATGAAAAAGAACATCCTGTTTGTTTGCATAGAAAACAGTAACCGTAGCCAGATGGCCCAGGCTTTTGCCATTATTCATGGTAGTGACAAAGTGAATGCCTATAGCTCAGGCTCACGGCCATCCGGAAAAATTAATCCGAAAGCCATAGTTGCCATGAAAGAACATGGCTACGACCTCAGTTCTCACTCTTCTAAATCTCTGGATGAAATTCCGCAGGTAGAATATGAATACGCCATTACGATGGGTTGTGGCGATGAATGCCCTTTGGTACAAGCCAAGCATCGCTTAGACTGGAATATACCCGACCCGCGCAATATGAATGAGGCAGAGTTTCGCGGTGTAAGAGATTTGATTGAGCAGAAGGTGATCGCCCTCTTAGCTTCTCAAGAGAGAACCGAATAACCAAATATCGCATTCAAAAGTATAGCTATTATCAAACCGACTTATTCTTATTAATTCATTGTAAACTACATACTTTATGCACGCTGGAAAATATTACACATTCAGGGAGGTTGCCATTTGGACAAGAAGGGACATTTATCAACTCGTGATAGTTGCTTTTATCCCTACTTCGTTATATGTGTTTCTAGAATGGAAATGGCTGGCTTTACCCTGGTTGCCTATTGCTATGCTGGGTACGGCAGTAGCCTTTGTTGTTGGGTTTAAGAATAACGCATCGTATGACCGTCTTTGGGAGGCGCGGAGAGCATGGGGGGCTATTGTCAACGCCAGTCGCTCATGGGGTATTATGGTGCGTGACTATGTGAGCAGCAAACACGCGATCCAGCCACTTTCAGAAACTGAGTTACATGAAATTCATCGTGAACTTTATTGTCGTCATTTTGCATGGCTCACGGCCATGCGATACCAACTGCGGGAACCTCGCGTTTGGGAGGCTATTTATAAAGCACATAATGCAGAGTATAAAAACAAGTGGTTTAAAGTAGAAGAGCAGGAAAGCCGTTTAGAAGATGCTCTTAAGCCGTATCTCAATCAAGTGGAATACGACTTTGTCATTACTAAGGCTAATAAAGCGGCACAAATTATTGCCCTGCAATCAGCTCATTTAAAACGCTTACTGGAGCAAGGCTTAATAGAAGATTTTAGGCATATGGAGCTGGAAAAAATGTTGCTGGAGTTTTACACTCAGCAGGGTGTTTCAGAACGCATCAAAAACTTTCCTTACCCCCGTCAGTATGCCACCTTGAATCTTTGGTTTATCAAAATTTTTATTCTACTGTTACCGCTGGGTATGCTTAAAGAATTTGAGCAGTTTGGAGAGCAGTTAGTCTGGCTAAACATTCCATTCAGTGTCTTATCCGGATGGGTATTTACAACGATGGAAAAAATCGGTGAGTCATCCGAAAGCCCGTTTGAAGGAAGTGCCAATGATGTACCCATCACCGCCATGAGCCGAGCTATTGAAATTGATTTACGCGAAATGCTCAACGAAAAAGATATACCGATGCCTCTGAAACCAACAAATAATATCTTAGTTTAAAAATACACCATGCAAAGCCTCGACCAAATATTTGAAAACAACCAGAAATGGATAGAAGAGAAACTATCGCTGGATGCTGATTATTTTGAAAACCTGGCCAAAGGTCAAAACCCCGAAATTCTTTATATCGGATGCTCCGATAGCCGTGTAACAGCCGAGGATTTAATGGGAGCTCAGCCGGGCGAGGTATTCATTCATCGCAATATTGCCAACATGGTGATAAGTATTGATATGAATGTGATGTCGGTTATCAATTATGCAGTCAGACATTTAAAGGTGAAACAGATTGTTGTTTGCGGACATTACTATTGCGGGGGGGTAAAAGCGGCCATGCAGTCGAGCGATTTAGGTATATTAAATCCTTGGCTTCGCAACATTCGCGATGTATATCGCCTGCACCGCAATGAGCTGAATCAGATAACTGATGAAAATGCACGCTACAACCGATTGGTAGAACTGAACGTGCAGGAACAGTGTATCAATCTGATTAAAACCGCTGCCGTTCAGCAGGCACACAAGGATAGAGGACTTACCGTGCATGGATGGGTTTTTGATGTACACACCGGTAAACTACTAGACCTTAAGATTGATTTTCCTAAAATTCTGGCCGAGATTATGGAAATCTATCGAATCATATAAATTGAATCAACATGAATATAGCAGTTATTGGTACCGGTAATGTGGGCGGTACTTTAGCCAAAAAGTGGGCACAGGCCGAACATCAGGTAGTGCTGGGTGTTCGTAATACGGCAGAATTTAAAGGCCGCGAATTACTTGCAGAGAAAAATATTTCTGTAGCCACTGTAGCCGAAGCTGCCCAAAAGTCGGATGTTATTCTAATTGCCGCAGTACCTCAGGCAACAGCCAACATTGTAAAAGCGATGGGATCTGTTTCAGGTAAAGTGATTATTGATGCCATGAACTCGGTGCGCACCCAACCCGAGGGTTACAACAACAGTTTTGAGGCACTGAAAGCTCTTACTACCGGAGCTGAGCTGGTGAAATGTTTTAACTCGGTAGGCTTTAATGTAATGGCCGACACAAATTTTAATGCCACCCGTGCCGACATGTATATGGCAGGCACCAGTGAGCGCGCCAAGGCAGTTGCAAAACAACTGGCACTTGATGCCGGTTTCGAGAATTGCTACAATTTCGGAGGCGATGATAAGGCCGCTCTCTTAGAACAATTCGCGCTTTGCTGGATTAATCTGGCCATGATGCAAGGACAGGGCCGTGACATGATGTTTAAGTTGATAAAACGATAGGGGCATTCTTTTGTCGCTTCATCTCTTTGCAACAAATTGCACCCATGTACTCTAAAGAACAGCAGCAACATCTTAATACACTTACACAAAAACTTCTCAATCGGGAAGAAATTGGCACAGCCGAGAATATAGTTGAGGCTCTCAAATCTGTTATAAATTATCATGATTGGCGATACTATGTATTGAGCGAGCCAGTTATTACCGATTTCGACTACGATATTCTCTTTAAAACGCTTCGACAACTGGAAGCAGAGAACCCTGCTCTTGTTACTTCCGACTCACCCACCCAACGGGTAGCCCGCGGCCTCAGCAACGATTTCGAAACGGTAAAGCATTTGGTTTCTATGCTTTCGTTGGAGAACAGTTACAACGAAGATGACCTGAACGATTTTGACCGGAAGATTAAAGAGCTGACCAACAGCACCGAACCACAGTATTGTGTGGAGCCGAAGTTTGACGGCAGCAGCATTGCATTGGTGTACGAAAACGATTTGCTGGTGCGTGCCGCTACCCGTGGCGATGGCACCGAAGGAGATGATATTACGAACAACGCAAAAGCACTTTCATCTATTCCCTTGCGCGCGGCTTTTTCAAAATACGGTATTCATAAAATCGAAATACGGGGTGAGGTAATTATACAGCGCAATGTGTTCGATAAAATGAATGAAGAACGCAAGGCCAAAGGCGAAAAGGTTTTTCAGAATGCGCGCAATACGGCTTCTGGCTCATTAAGAACCAAAGACCCTAACGAATCGCGGGCACGAAATCTGGAAGCTATTCTTTACCACATCAGCTTTGCTGAAGATGCCAATGGGAACAACTTGCTTACAGGAAAATTAGAATCGCATTATCACTGTATTGAAATCCTGTATGACTGTGGCTTTAAAACACCCATTCAAGAAATGAAAGTGTGCGCCAATGTGGATGAGGTGCATCAGTTTATTCAAACATGGGATACCAAACGCCACACCTTTAACATTGATACCGATGGAATGGTGGTGAAGGTGAACTCACTTAAGCAACAACAGCAATGTGGCAGCACTACACATCATCCGCGTTGGGCTATTGCTTACAAGTTTGCCGCCAAGCAGGCACAAAGCAAATTGTTGAAGGTGGAGTTTCAGGTGGGGCGAACCGGTGCGGTAACTCCGGTGGCTAAAATTGAACCGGTGCCGCTGGCAGGTGTAACTATCTCTTCCATCTCATTGCACAACGAAGATTTTATTCTGGAAAAAGACATACAGTTGGGCGATACGGTTATTGTAGAACGAGCCGGAGAAGTAATTCCGTACATAGTAGGCGTAGTGCCCGATTTACGTACAGGTTCCGAAACCAAAATTGATTTCCCGCTCAAATGCCCTTCGTGCAATACTCCGTTGGTGAAGCCGGAAGAAGAAGCGGTATGGCGTTGCGACAATGCCGACTGCCCTGCACAAACCGAAGAACGAGCCATACACTTTGTTTCGAAAGATGCGATGAACATTGATGGATGCGGCAGAGAAACAGTAGTAGAGTTTATACAACTTGGTTTCGTAAAAACTATCGAAGACCTGTATCGCCTGTCTTATGAGGATATTCTAAAACTGGAAGGCTGGAAAGAGAAAAGCGTAAACAATCTGAAAGCAGGAATTGAGGATTCGAAAAACCGTCCGCTTTGGCGGCTGCTGAATGCATTGGGTATTCGCCATGTGGGTGTTACTACTTCAAAAGATATTTCAGGACATGTAAAAACCATTTTCGATTTAGCGGAGATGAATGTGGAAGCCCTGACGAATATTGAAGGAATAGGGCCCAAAGTGGCGCAAAGCATTTTCGATTTCTTTCAAAACCCAAGCAACGTTCACTTGTTGCAGGAGTTGAGGCAACTTGGTGTAAACACCGAAAACCGCCCTGAAGACTCGTTAGCGAAGAACAATAAGCTAGAAGGTAAAACCTTTCTGTTTACAGGCTCCTTACATCAGTTTACCCGTGACCGCGCCAAGCAATTGGTAGAAGAAAACGGAGGCAAGTTGCTAAGCAGCGTATCGGCCAACCTTAACTACCTGGTAGTAGGCGAAGATGCGGGCAGCAAACTGACCAAGGCACAAAAAATTCCCACCATCACTGTATTAACAGAAGTCGAGTTTTTGAAGCTGATAGAGTAAGATGAAGTAGTTTAGTTTGTGATTTGACGAGTGGCCTAATGAGTTGCAATTAGCCCAAATAAACCTTTATCAGCTTTACCTCTTTTTTTTACTTTCACCCGCACAATTAAACACCTTAAACATTTCCATATGGCACTAAGCCCTGCTTACAAAGAAATTATAGACAAAGCCATTAAGGCTATTCACGAGCGTGTATTTTATGCGCAGTATCCCGAGCATCCTAAAGCTTATGGCGAGGAGGCTCCCGTTCAGGGCCAAGAGGCTTACAATAACCAGTTAGGTAAACCCTTTACCGGTTTGTTACAGCAAAATGCAACCAGTTGGGTAGGCGAGGAGGTCTCACCTTACACCAACAAACCACTAGGCATTACCTATCCGGTGTTTGAAACCGAAACTACAGTAGTGCGTGCAGGCCGTGCCTTTGGTGCCTGGAAAAACGTAAGTGTAGATGATCGGGCCGAGATATTGGTAGATGCTTTGGAGCGCATCAAAAATCGCTTTTACGAAATTGCTTACTCTACCCAACATACCACGGGGCAAAGTTTCATCATGAGTTTTCAGGCTAGCGGTCCGCATGCCAGCGACCGTGCCTTAGAAGCCCTGGCTATGGGTTACGAAGAGCTGAACCGCTTTCCTCAAAACGTAACGTGGAATAAACCCATGGGCAAAACCAGTGTGGTGCTGCAAAAAACATTTAAGCCCGTACCCAAAGGCGTAGCGTTGGTGATAGGTTGTTCTACCTTTCCTATCTGGAACTCGGTGCCCGGAATGTTTGCCTCTTTGATTACCGGTAACTCGGTTATTGTAAAGCCTCATCCCAAATCTGTTTACCCAATTGCCATTGTGGTACAAGAAATTCAAAACGCGCTCCAGGCAAAAGGTCTCGATACCAATGTTTGTCAATTAGCCGTAGATTCATCTACCCAACTAATTACCAAAGAACTGGCCAATCACCCGCTGGTAAAACTGATTGACTACACCGGAGGTTCAGCTTTTGGCACGTATATAGAATCTATTCCCGGCAAAGTAACCTTTACCGAAAAAGCAGGTGTTAACTCTGTTATTCTCGATTCGGTGGCAGATTTAAAACCGGTGATACAGAACGTATCGTTTGCTGTTTCGCTATACAGCGGGCAGATGTGCACCGCCCCTCAAAACTTTTTTATTCCCGCAGGCGGTGTTAAACAAGGCGATACCGTTATACCTTACGAAGATGTAAAGAAGGCTTTGGTAGATGCCATTGCTGGTATTGCCAATCATCCGCAAATGGGCCCCGGCACCTTGGGCGCCATTCAAAGCGACCTGACCATGAAACGCGTAGAGTCAATGAAAGATTTAGATGCTGCTGTCTTGCTGGCGCCAGCTAAAGTAGTTAATGCCGAGTTTCCGGAGGCGCGAACCAGCTCTCCGGTAGTGCTGGAAGTAGATGCCAAAGAAGCAGGTATATATGAAGAAGAACTTTTTGGCCCCATTGTGTTGATTGTAAAAACGAAAGACACCGCCCAAAGCATTGCCATAGCCAAACACATGGCGGAAAAACACGGTGCCATTACCTTTAGTGCTTATACTACCAATGAAACAACGGCCAATACCATTTTTGAAGAACTGGAAAGTGTATTTGCTCCCGTATCGCTGAACCTCACGGGTATGATTTGGGTAAATCAGCATGCCACTTTCAGCGATTTTCATGTAACAGGCGGTAACCCGGCCGGTAATGCTTCCTTCACCAATCCGGAATATGTGAACAAGCGGTTTGTATGGGTCGGTCATCGTACCGTAGCATAAATAAACCGGTTTATTGTTTTTCTTATCGCCAGCCCCGCCTCTCGGGGCTGGCGACTTTTTATCCGGTTTTCATGTACCCGTTAAACTAAGATGTTGGTTCAATCTAATGGCTAAAATGTAACTGTTAACAGCTGAGTAGCTTGTTACATTTTTCTACATTCGTGCTCTAAAATAAAATCAATCCGAAAAGCATGAAAAAAAATTACCTGCTACTTACGCTCTCTGTCATTGTTTTCTTTTCTGTTATCAATACCCAGCAGGTAAGTTCCAAGCAGGGTAATCCGCCAGCCAATTCATCGGGCGACCCAGTAACAGGAAATACCTGTGTACAAAGTGGTTGCCACGGAGGCAGCGTGCTGACTCCTGGCCCATCCGATGTTACTTTAAATATAGGTACCGGCAGCCCCAGCACTCCGCTTAATGCAGCTTTTGAGTATGTGGCCGGCACCCAATACAATATTGCCATGTTACTGAATTCCTCTACCGGTCGGTACGGTTTTCAGATTGTGGCACTCAATGGCTCTAATGCACAGGCAGGCACCATGACCGTGAGCAATGCAGCTACTACTAAAATTAATACTTCAGCCGGTCGCCAGTATATGGGGCACCTCAATGCCAGCACCACTAAAAACTGGACATTCAAATGGACTGCTCCTGCAGCTACTACCGGTCCGGTAACATTCTACTACTGTTATGCCACCGAAGATGGAGATGGCGATCCGGGTTCTAATGTAATTTACAAGAGTTCGGTAACTATTAATCCATCAGCCTCTGCCATTGCCGATATCAGCGATAAGGTAAATGACCTGAGGGTTTTCCCTAATCCGGTTTCTAACGAGATGGGAATGGCTTTTAACCTGAAACAAAACAGCGAAGTATCGGTTCAGTTATATTCTTTAGATGGAAAACTCCTTAATCAGTTAATAAATCAGAAGATGATGTCTGGTAAGGTAAGTGAGCAGTTCGATATTTCAACGCTTCAGTCGGGTGTCTATTTAGTTAATCTCACGGTAGATGGTATCAAGGCTACCCATAAAATATTTAAACAGTAAAAATGAAAATCAAATTACTTGGCTTGCTGATGGCTGGTTTCCTGGCGGGGGTGTATTCCTGTACTAAAGATCAAACCGGTAAACCAGTAAGTGTTGACTGTGCCTCGATTACAGCCTCTGACAATACCTATAACCTGCGCATTGGCGCCCTGCTGAACAACAGTTGCGGAACTACTCCCGGCTGTCATGATGTAGACAACTACCAAAGCAATGGAAACGTTCGTTTCGATACGTACGAAACATCGAAAGAAGGTTTTCAGAATAAGTCAGCTCTTTGCACCATTAAACAGACCTCCGGTTGTGTAGCTATGCCCCAGGGTGCGCCTAAGTTGGCAGACAGTTTGATTACTTACATTCAATGTTGGGCCGAAAACGGATATGCTCAATAAAATGTAAAACAATACTTATGAAAACGACTCTCATTATCATTCTTACGGTTCTAAGTCTGGCTGTTTCTGCTCAGGATGATAAATATGCCAACACCTATGTGTGTACCAAAGGTAAAATCCACTTCTTCTCAGCCAGCCCACTGGAAGATATTGAAGCCACCTCCAATATAGCGGTATGTGTGGTGAATATCCAAACCAAAAAGGTATATGCCAAGGTGCAGCAAACCAGTTTTGTTTTTAAAGACAAGCTGATGCAGGAGCATTACAATGAAAACTATATGGAGAGCGATAAGTATCCCTCTTCGGTGTTAGATATGACCATAATAGAAGATATTGACTTTGCCAAAGATGGTACCTACGATGTAACACTGAAAGGAACCGTGGAAATGCATGGTGTTAAAAAGGAAAGAGAGATTAGGGGAAAGTTGATAGTCAAAAACGGAGTGCCATATCAGGCAACTGCAACTTTCGATGTGCAGTTATCTGACCATGATATTAAAATACCTAAGGCTGTTACCATGAATATTGCCGAGTCTGTAAAGACCGATGTTGATTTTATTCTCGAGAAATACAAAAAATAGAACGTGTGGTCATTCATTGAGATATTTTTAGAAGAGCGGTGGGGTATAGCCGCTCTTTTTTAATGCTGTAAACATCCCATTACATAAACACAATCCTAAACAGTTTCTATGAAATACACCTTTACCTCGCTCTTTCTCCTATTGTTTTTGGGGGCATTTTCACAAGTTGATTTGCTGGACGAATTGTCGAAAGACCAAAAACCTAAGCGGGAATATGTAGCCTACACCTTTAAAACCACACGGGTAATTAACGGCCACTCCATTGAAACCGTAAAAAAGAACCAGCTTGATTTTCGGGTAAGCCACCGTTTTGGCGATATAGCAGGGTCTCCGAATGATCATATTCATTCTTTCTTTGGCTTTGACCAAGCAGCCGACATCGCTATAATTTTTGAATACGGTATTACTGATGACCTGACAGTTGGTATTGGCAGAATGAAAGGTGCAGGGCCGCTTCGTGAGTTATGGAACGCCAACCTCAAATACCGGGTGCTGAAACAAACCAAAGACTTTAAGTTTCCTATCACTATTACCCTTTTTGGCAATACCACCATCAGCAGCATGCGCTCTTCTGCTGATATTACATCGGTGAATTACTTTCCCAAGGGATACACCGGCTTCTCCCACCGCTTAAGTTATACACTACAGGCACTCATGGCTGTCAAGGCTACCGATTGGTTATCGGTTCAGTTGTCGCCAACCTTTGTTTGGAGAAATAATGTGCCTTATGGAGATAAGAACGGTATGTTCTTTTTGGGGCTTTCAGCACGGGCCAAGTTCAGCAAGCGGATAGGAATGATATTCGAATACTTCCTGCCAGTTATTAAGCCGCGAGTAGGTGGCCGGGAGTATTTTCCGATGGTAAGAGGGATAAAGAATGCCGCTTACTATCCTAATCTCCATATCGGTTTCGAATTTGAAACTGGAGGACATGTATTTCATGTAAACTTTACCAACTCGAGAGGTCTCTTGGAAAACGACTTTCTTCCTTACAATACCGCGAACTGGGCTCAGGGCCAGTTTCGTTTAGGCTTCACCATCTCCCGTAGTTTCCCGCTTTCCTTTAAAGACAAGCCTAAAGAAGACCGCAAATACTGGAAAAAAGGCAGTGTAGAGGACGAAAAGTAGGCCCCATCTTTACTCCAAATACAGTTAACCCCGTCAAAAGAGCATTTGACGGGGTTAATTTTTTATTAAATCGGTAATTATGTCTTATTGTTTTTAAAAATTAATGACAAAATTACCGATTTTATGTAATGGTACTCCGTTTGAATATAGGCAGGAGTCAATATTATCAAAAACAAAAACTTAAAAGTTATGACAATGCTTACAGTTAAACCGGAAAACGGAAGAGTTGGATTTCCGAAATTTTCCAACATGTTCGAGAATCTTTTCGAAAGTGAATTTCCTGCATTTATTGCTAACGAGGTTGTAAGAGGGTCTGTTCCTTCTGTCAACATCAAAGATGCTAAAGATGCCTATCTGATAGATGTAGCTGCTCCGGGCTTTGCCAAAGAGAGCTTCTCTGTGAAGATTGAAGATAGCATTCTGACCATCGTTGGAGAAAAGGCTACCGATAGATTGGAAGAAGGAGAGAAATACACCCGGAAGGAATTTCATCAAACCTCTTTCAAGCGCAGCTTTACATTGCCTAAAACAATAGTAGCAGATAGTATTACTGCAGCTTATGAAAATGGTATTCTGAGAGTGTGTCTGCCTAAGGTGGAAGAGTCGAAAGCAAAAGGAACCATAGAAGTAAAGATTTCATAGTGGTGTTGGTGTGGTTGAAAAGAAGGTCCTCGCTTAGGCGGGGGCTTTTGATTTTATGTAGGTCTGTGATGCCCATGAAACGAATCTCAATAGGTATGCAGTAATGCCTCAACTCGCATGCAGTATGAGGATTAAAAAAATAAATAAAAAAAATTTGCCCTGAAACCCTTTGCTATCAAAGGTTTCAGGTGCTCCATGAAAAAATATCTGGGCAAACATTTGCAAAAACAAAAACCGCCTTTATATTTGCGCTCCCAATCGAAAAGAAAACGTTCTTTAACAATCATCGAAAGGGAATTATAAAGTAAGAAATAAAAGCGTAGCGACTACGCTTCCAACCATACAAAGAACTTCGTTTATCGAGGTCCACCGTAAAAGTAAGAGATGGAGAATACAGGTTACAAAGAGCTTAGCGCCACCTGATCCCAACAAAACAAAAAAATCGCTGTGATAGCGATTGATATCAAAAAAGATACTGATACCAACAAACTAATGTTCAAGAGAGAGCACTAGAAATTGTCGCCTCAAATCTAAGCTCTGAAAAAAATGTCTGAAAAATAATTCGAAAAGAATTTGGAAATGTAAAAACGAAAAACATATATTTGCGTCCCGTTTTGAAAAACAGTTCTTTACAACATTGATTTTAAACTTCTTCGCAGAGGTAAAAATCACAAGTCTTTGCCCGGTAGTTTTGGCTTTGCTGAAATTCCGAACAAAGAAAAGTTCTTTGAAATATTGGATAGAAACATAGAAGCATCTAGTCAAGGTAATCATATCTAACATAATTATTATTTTTCTTTTCTTTTTGAAATACAAACGAAAAGGGATCTAACTCTTTTACAACGAAGAGTTTGATCCTGGCTCAGGATGAACGCTAGCGGGAGGCCTAATACATGCAAGTCGAACGGTAACAGGGTAGCAATACCGCTGACGAGTGGCGCACGGGTGAGTAACACGTACACAATCTGCCTTATACTGGGGCATACCCTCGGGAAACTGAGAATAATTCCCCATAATATATCAAAACGGCATCGTTTTATAACTAAAACTCCGGTGGTATAAGATGAGTGTGCGTCCGATTAGCTAGTTGGTGAGGTAACGGCTCACCAAGGCGACGATCGGTAGCTGGTCTGAGAGGATGATCAGCCACACGGGCACTGAGACACGGGCCCGACTCCTACGGGAGGCAGCAGTAGGGAATATTGGACAATGGGCGCAAGCCTGATCCAGCCATCCCGCGTGAAGGATTAAGGTCCTATGGATTGTAAACTTCTTTTCTCTGGGAATAAAAAGCGGAATTCATATCGCCCTGAAGGTACCAGAGGAATAAGCACCGGCTAACTCCGTGCCAGCAGCCGCGGTAATACGGAGGGTGCAAGCGTTATCCGGATTCACTGGGTTTAAAGGGTGCGTAGGTGGCTTTATAAGTCAGTGGTGAAAGCCCGGAGCTTAACTCCGGAACTGCCATTGATACTGTTTAGCTTGAATCAGGTAGAGGTGGATGGAATATTACATGTAGCGGTGAAATGCTTAGATATGTAATAGAACACCAATTGCGAAGGCAGTTCACTAGGCCTGTATTGACACTGAGGCACGAAAGCGTGGGGATCAAACAGGATTAGATACCCTGGTAGTCCACGCCCTAAACGATGTATACTCGACATATGCGATACACTGTATGTGTCCAAGCGAAAGCGTTAAGTATACCACCTGGGAAGTACGACCGCAAGGTTGAAACTCAAAGGAATTGGCGGGGGTCCGCACAAGCGGTGGAGCATGTGGTTTAATTCGATGATACGCGAGGAACCTTACCTGGGCTAGAATGCAGTTTGACCGATCCTGAAAGGGGTTTTTGTAGCAATACACAGCCAGTAAGGTGCTGCATGGTTGTCGTCAGCTCGTGCCGTGAGGTGTTGGGTTAAGTCCCGCAACGAGCGCAACCCCTATCTTTAGTTGCCAGCGAGTAATGTCGGGGACTCTAAAGAGACTGCCTGTGTAAACAGAGAGGAAGGAGGGGATGACGTCAAATCATCATGGCCTTTATGCCCAGGGCTACACACGTGCTACAATGGCGGGTACAGAGGGCAGCAACACAGCAATGTGAAGCGAATCCCAAAAAGCCTGTCTCAGTTCGGATTGAAGTCTGCAACTCGACTTCATGAAGCTGGAATCGCTAGTAATCGCAGATCAGCAATGCTGCGGTGAATACGTTCCCGGACCTTGCACACACCGCCCGTCAAGCCATGGAAGTGGGGTGTACCTTAAGACGATAACCGTAAGGAGTTGTCCAAGGTAAAACTCGTAACTGGGGCTAAGTCGTAACAAGGTAGCCGTATCGGAAGGTGCGGCTGGAATACCTCCTTTTTAGAGCAAATACTTTGATTTTATGCCCTATGTTTCTCCAATATTTCAAAATTATTGCTCTTTAAAACTTGAAAGCATAGTCTCGTAGCTCAGGTGGTTAGAGCGCTACACTGATAATGTAGAGGTCCGCAGTTCGAGTCTGCGCGGGACTACATTATTACAAAAGTGAAGCACTAACACAGGCTAAATCTTTGTAACGGGGGATTAGCTCATTTGGCTAGAGCGCCTGCCTTGCAAGCAGGAGGTAATCGGTTCGACTCCGATATCCTCCACCAAACGTTCTTTATTTGATTGATCCTTATTTGTAAGGTGGTTAAAACCCAAATCAATCACACAGCTTGCTGCACGCAAAGTAGAATTATCCTTCGAAATGCTAGAGGCAAAAAGCAAAAGTTCTTTGACATATTGGTTAAGTTAATAAAATTAAAATTTCAATTTCATCATTAGGCAACTAATGAAAAAATATTTGAAGATTTTAAAGTTACTAAGGGCACACGGTGGATGCCTTGGGTTTGAGAGGCGAAGAAGGACGTGATAAGCTGCGATAAGCTTCGGGGAGTGGCACATACACATCGATCCGAAGATTTCCGAATGGGGCAACCCATACAGATGAAGTCTGTATATACTGCTTGCAGTATGCTAACCGGGAGAACTGAAACATCTAAGTACCCCGAGGAAGAGAAAACAATTTAGTGATTTCCTGAGTAGTGGCGAGCGAAACGGAATTAGCCCAAACCAGAAAGGCTTGCCTTTCTGGGGTTGTAGGACTACAATATCGAATTAAGATTAACAGAAGAAGCATCTGGAAAGTTGCACCATAGAGGGTGATAGTCCCGTAAACGTAAGAATCTTATACGTAGTAGTATCCTGAGTACCGCGAGGTCGGAGACGCCTTGTGGGAATCTGCCAGCACCATCTGGTAAGGCTAAATACTCCTCAAACACCGATAGCGCACTAGTACTGTGAAGGAAAGGTGAAAAGAACCGCGAACAGCGGAGTGAAATAGAACCTGAAACCGTGTGCTTACAAGCGGTCAGAGCTCCTTCGTGGAGTGATGACGTGCCTTTTGCATAATGATCCTACGAGTTGCTCGTCACTGGCAAGATTAAGAGACCAAGTCTCGGAGTCGCAGCGAAAGCGAGTCTGAATAGGGCGAAAGTCAGTGGCGGCAGACGCGAAACCTTGTGATCTACCCATGGCCAGGGTGAAGTGATGGTAACACATCATGGAGGCCCGAACTAATTAGCGTTGAAAAGCTACTGGATGAGCTGTGGGTAGGGGTGAAAGGCTAATCAAACTGGGAGATAGCTCGTACTCCCCGAAATGCTTTTAGGAGCAGCGTCAAGTTAAGTTATATAGAGGTAAAGCTACCGATTGGGCTAGGGGCCTTCACCGGCTACCAAACCCTGACGAACTCTGAATGCTATATAATATGCTTGGCAGTGAGGCAGCAGGTGATAAGGTCTGTTGCCGAGAGGGAAACAACCCAGACCATCGTCTAAGGTCCCTAAATTTATGTTAAGTCACACAAACGATGTCCGATTGCTATAACAGCCAGGATGTTTGCTTGGAAGCAGCAATCATTTAAAGAGTGCGTAACAGCTCACTGGTCGAGTGATCGGGCGCGGAAGAATAATCGGGTGTCAAACATAGTACCGAAGATATGGACTCGTAAGAGTGGTAGGGGAGCATTCCAGCGACAGCGAAGGTGTACCGTCAGGTATGCTGGAGTTTCTGGAAAAGAAAATGTAGGAATAAGTAACGATAAAATAGGTGAAAAACCTATTCGCCATAAACCTAAGGGTTCCTGATCAACGTTAATCGGATCAGGGTTAGTCGGATCCTAAGGACCAGCCGAAAGGCGACCTCCGATGGAAAAGCAGTTAATATTCTGCTACTTGCTTAAGTTTCGATGGGGTGACGGAGTAGTGAAAGTCTTGCGTACTGACGGAATAGTACGTTAAAGTGTGTAGGTATACCGATTGCAGGAAAATCCGCAGTTAGTGCTGAATCACGATAGTATCTCAAACTTTCGGGCAAGAGAATAATAGACCTAATCAGACTTCCAAGAAAAACCTCTAAGGCTAGGCTTAAGCAATCCGTACCGTAAATCGACACAGATGGGTGAGAAGAATATTCTAAGGCGCTCGGGTGAGCCGCGGCTAAGGAATTCGGCAAAATAGTCCTGTAACTTCGGGAGAAAGGACCCCCACTTCGGTGGGGCGCAGTGAAAAGGCCCAGGCGACTGTTTAACAAAAACACAGGACTCTGCTAAATCGAAAGATGAAGTATAGGGTCTGACACCTGCCCGGTGCTGGAAGGTTAAGGAAGGTGGTCAGCGCAAGCGAAGCTACCGACTGAAGCCCCAGTAAACGGCGGCCGTAACTATAACGGTCCTAAGGTAGCGAAATTCCTTGTCGGGTAAGTTCCGACCTGCACGAATGGTGTAACGATCTGGGCACTGTCTCAGCCGCGAGCCCGGTGAAATTGAAGTATCGGTGAAGATGCCGATTACCCGCAACGGGACGGAAAGACCCCATGCACCTTCACTACAACTTAACACTGAATTTGATTAAATGATGTGTAGGATAGGTGGGAGACTTTGAAGTGGTGGCGCCAGCCATCATGGAGTCAACCTTGAAATACCACCCTTTATTTGATTAGATTCTAACTTTAGTTAAAAAGGACAATGTTTGGTGGGTAGTTTGACTGGGGTGGTCGCCTCCCAAAAAGTAACGGAGGCTTCCAAAGGTACACTCAGTACGCTTAGTAACCGTACGTAGAGTGCATTGGCACAAGTGTGCTTGACTGCAAGACAAACAAGTCGAGCAGGGACGAAAGTCGGGCAAAGTGATCCGGTGGTTCCGCATGGAAGGGCCATCGCTCATAGGATAAAAGGTACGCTGGGGATAACAGGCTGATCTCCCCCAAGAGCTCACATCGACGGGGAGGTTTGGCACCTCGATGTCGGCTCGTCACATCCTGGGGCTGGAGAAGGTCCCAAGGGTTGAGCTGTTCGCTCATTAAAGTGGCACGCGAGCTGGGTTCAGAACGTCGCAAGACAGTTCGGTCCCTATCTGTTGCGGGCGTTAGAAATTTGAGAGGAGCTGACTCTAGTACGAGAGGACCGTGTCGGACGAACCTCTGGTGTATCTGTTGTGGCGCCAGCTGCATTGCAGAGTAGCTATGTTCGGAAGGGATAAGCGCTGAAAGCATCTAAGTGCGAAGCCCACCTCAAGATGAGATTTCTTTTAAGGGTCGTAGAAGATTACTACGTTGATAGGTCACAGGTGTAAAGATGGTAACATCAAAGCCGAGTGATACTAATTGCCCGTTGACTTTTTTTTTTCAATGAAATTTTAATTTTATTAACTCCAATTTGTCAAAATTTATTGTCCCTACTATAGGACTAACCTTAAGGGTGACTATAGCGAGGGGGTTCACCTCTTCCCATTCCGAACAGAGAAGTTAAGCCCCTCCACGCTGATGGTACTGGATTAAACCTCCGGGAGAGTAGGTAGTCGCCTCCTTATTTTTTAAAGCCTCGCAGTTTACTGTGGGGCTTTTTTTATTTATCAGAGTGACTATAACAGAGGAAATACCATCTTTTTGTAATAGCAGCCTCAAAGAGGTGAGTGAGAAGGTAATGAATAAAAGTCATCCGTCATGGTGTATCTTAGATTCAGCTCGAAAGTATTCCTTTTGTAAGAAAACTGAGTATTTCTTGAATAGCATTAAGGCAATATCACTTAAGCTATTCCCCGGCTTAACTGTTTCAAGATGTTATCTAACTATTGAAACTCGAAGTGTTTGTGTAACATACCCATTAAATGCTTTAAGTAGATAGATACCCGATGGTAAATTTTCAACCGGGTATGTTACTCTTTGATTACCTGATCCGGATGGAAGGTTGTCAAATATATTTCCCACTAATTGTCCTGTTGAGGAGAATAATTGCAGTGTTATTTTACTATCCAAGTTGGCTGTTATGTTCAGTTCAAGATTTGTGGAAACAGTATTACCAGAAGTAATCTTTATCCAATCAGATTTTCCAGTTTCCTGAACTCTGGATATAATACTGGGGGAAAGAATCCAATTTATGATAGCTGTATCAGACGGAAGAGTGGTGCTAGTGTAATGGCGAATCCAATTACCTGCCTCATCAATTAAAAACTTATTGAAATTCCATGCTACATGGGCATCAGCTACACCATTAAGATCTGCTCGCTGCAACCATTTATATACTGGCGATGTATCCCCTGTGATAATTTCAATCTTAGACATCATTTGAAAACTGACATGATAATTGGCTGTACAGAATTGTAAAATTGCGGAATCACCGTTAGGATCCTGACCGTTAAAATCGTTACAGGGGAAACCGATTATTTC
The DNA here is from genome assembly GCA_046329535.1 of Chitinophagales bacterium. Lineage (GTDB taxonomy): Bacteria > Bacteroidota > Bacteroidia > Chitinophagales > LD1 > Bog-950. The sequence continues at coordinate 66,342 of JAXLUN010000002.1, read as the reverse complement.
AAAGTTGTGAGATTGATAGGCTGAATATAGTTGCTGCAAATCCTCGAACTGTGGGGTATAGCCACAGTAGCTAGCGGTGTTTACTACCATTACTTTCTTACCATAATACTGTGAGAGATGAATTGTATCGCCATGTATTGTTTTTGCATCATAGCTATGAAAGTTAACTGATTGTCCGTGAGTAGTCAACACCGAGATAAATACTAAAGAGAGCAAAAACACTTTTTTCATGTTATGTAGTTGTATGGTGAATATAGTATTAATGCTTTTTATATCAGTTTTATAGATGAATGGCAAAGACCGCTTACATCTAAGCCCGGAAGTACTTTTCCTACTTTTAACAAAGCATTTTTGGCATTTTCTAATCCTGAAACCCGAATAGAAAAATCTGAACTCCATACGGTAGCCTGTAACCATGCAGTAGCATCTTCCTGGCTCATGTTAAATCTCTCCATCAATACGTTTACCGAATTACTTGATTGTGTGAATGCTGCGCTAGTATCATTGATTATACTCAATACTTGCTGGATGTATTTTTCTTTTTTAGTTAAAGCTATATCGCTGGCTACAATTAAAAAACCACTCCACGGAGCACTGAACTCACCAATCATCCGCATTACACCATTTTCTACAAAAGGCTTCGTGGTGTATTTTTCCCAATAAAAAATCTGGGTTTCATTTTTCGATAAGGATTCAGCTGCTCCATCCATACTACGGACCTCGATCAAATCTTCAGGTTTGATTTTTTCGCCTCGCTGCTCGGCATGTATCATGGCCATGAGATGTGATCCGGAACCAAACTTGCTTACTGCGTATTTTTTGGGTAAGCGACTGTAAATGGAATAGAACTGTGATTTAGCTCCGGTAAAAATACCCCAGCCTAATGGGGAGGTGATATACTCCTTTACAATTTTAGCTTGAAGTCCATCTGAGGCTGCTGAAATGAACCCTTCGGTAAGCAAAATAGCTAAATCCAGTTCTCCATTTTTTAGAGCGGCTGTCATGACACCTGTACCCCCCGGGAAGAACTCCCATTGAAGATTAATGCCATGTTCGGCAAATTTGTTTTGCTCCACAGCTAAGTTCCAAGGAAGGTTGAAGTGTTCGGTTACTCCTCCAATTTTTATCTGATTATTCATGATTTAAAAAAATCTATTGTGGCAGATATAGCATCTTCTAGGTCATCAGTCAGAAGATCTTTATTATATGGATGACATCCTCCAAAATTATGGTTGGCATGTTCTAATAACAATAGCTGGGTCTGTTTGTTCCACTGATTCATTTCCAGTGCGGCAGTGTATGGAACAGTTTCATCATCGGTGCCATGGATAATGAGAAATGGAATTTTTATTTTCTTGACAGCTGTAGGTATATGGAGTCTTTCCAGATTGTCGAAATAGTTTTGGTATAGCTGCCAGTAAAGAGGCATTTGCTGATTAGTACGAGCATTACCAACAAAAATCACTCCGTCATGTTTAATTTTTTCCATCTCATCTTTCTTCCAGTATTTACCAAACTCGTTTACACTGGCCCAGGTACAAATCTTTTTTACTCGGCTGTCCTCTTGTGCTTTTAAAATGGTGATACCGCCTCCACGGCTATGTCCGAGAAGATAAATTTTATCGGTATTTGTCTCAATCCCATCAACTATAAAGTTTTCGGAATTTACCCAATCTAATACGACACCTAAGTCATCCATTTCAATACTCATGTTGTTATGTCCGAAGGCTTCGAGGTCAACAAAGTCAAACGGGTGGTCGATGGAGGTACCGTTGTGGGAGAAATTGAATTTGATGAAGATAAATCCTGCCTGTGCGAATCTATCGGCTATTAGATCAAATGGCCCCCAGTCCTTAAATCCTTTAAAACCATGACTGAATATCACTACTGGCTTTGCTTTTCTATCGGCTTGATAAAAAACATCAATCAAAAAGGAGCGGTTGTGGCGGCTTTGCAAAACAATATTCCTATGTAGCATCATCATTCGGTAAACATAAAACACTTTTCTTCTTCGCATTAAGATTTACTTTAGCCCCGTATGGAATTGCAATTAGAAGAAATTAAGAAGCCTATTGCTGGGGAACTGGATGAGTTTGAAGTCCGATTCCGCGAATCTATGCGCAGTAAAGCACCTTTACTGGATCGAATCACTCATTATATAGTCACGCGTAAAGGCAAGCAGATGCGGCCGATGTTTGTATTTCTCTCGGCTAAGCTTTGCGGTGAGATTAATGAAGCTACGTATGTAGCTGCATCGTTGGTTGAAATTTTGCACACAGCAACATTGGTGCATGATGATGTAGTTGATGATAGTTATCAGCGCAGAGGATTTTTTTCTATTAACGCTCTCTGGAAAAACAAGATTGCTGTGCTGGTGGGAGATTATCTTTTGTCCAAGGGCTTACTGATTTCGGTGGAAAATAATCAGTTTCAGTTATTGAAGATTCTCTCTAATACTATCCGTGAAATGAGTGAAGGGGAGTTACTGCAATTAGAGAAGGCCAGAAGACTGGATATCAAAGAGGAAATTTATTTCGATATTATCCGACAAAAAACAGCTTCATTAATATCATCTGCCTGTGCCTGCGGAGCTACCACAACTACTACTAACGAAGCTAAAATAGAGCGCGTAAAAAAGATGGGAGAAAAAATCGGCATCGCTTTCCAGATTAAAGATGACCTGTTTGATTATGAAGAGGCGGAGATAGGAAAACCAAGGGGGATTGATATCAAAGAGCGAAAAATGACTTTGCCTCTTATTTATACCCTGAACAAAATATCTACCGGTGATAAGCGAAAGATTATCAATATTATAAAAAACGATAATCAAAATGTAGAGAAAGTGCGTTGGGTAATTGATATGGTGCGCACAAATGGAGGAATGGATTATGCCATCAAAAAGATGAATGAATATTATCAGGAAGCCATGGAGCTGTTGAATGAATTTCCTGATGGAGATGCGAAAAAATCAATTGAACAATTGATTGCTTTTACGATTTACCGGAAGCTATAGTGAAGTAAACAGTCGTGCCTTTGCCGGGCGTTGAATCCAGCCAGATATTTCCACCATGTCTTTCAACAATTCTTTTGCATACTGCCAGCCCAATTCCTGATCCGTGGTATTTATCAGAGGTATGCAGCCGTGAGAAAATCTGGAATACTTTTTCTTTATACCGCATATCTAGCCCGATGCCATTGTCTTGTACCGCGAATGTCCAAATGTCTTTATTCTTCTCCGCACGAACTTGTATTACCGGTCTGATATTCGCACGGCTGAATTTAATTCCATTACTCACCAGGTTTTGCAGTAATTGACGCAACTGTAATTCATCGCCATTAACCTCAGGTAATTCTGTAACTATCAATTCTGCTTTAGACTCTTCCATTTGTGCCTGAATATCTGATCTTACCTTTTCCAGTACATTCAGCATATTTACCTGATCGAATGCTCTACCTGCAGAAGTAACTTTAGAGTAGTCCAGCAGCCCGTGTATCAATAAATTCATGCGCTGGCCGCTGTCAATTACTTTTTCAAGAAACTCTGATGACTCTTTATCCAGTTTATCTGCGTTTCGCTTTTGTATTAATTGCGCAAATCCAACAATACTTCTAAGCGGCTCACGCAAATCATGTGAAGCGATGTAGGCAAATTTTTCAAGCTCCGTATTAGACGTAATATATTTTTCAAGCTCCTCATTCTTCTGTGAAAGCTCCTCAAGTTTTTGATCCAGTTGGGTTTGAGTGGTAATCAGATTGGTAATATCTCTAACCACAATAATTCCGCTTTCATTATTCAATCGGCTGATTCGAAACTCATAATATAGGTTCTGTTGCTTTTCCGGATGAATGTATTGACCCGTTTGCATTGTTCCGGTTTCAATGGCTTGATGCAATGCTGATAAGGCAATGCCACAATCTTTTTCGGGTAAAATTTCACTCACATGCTTGCCAACTAAATCCATTTCTTCCAAAAAATTCCGATATGTGTCGTTGGCATAAAGGTCTTGAACTATTCCGGTTTTACTTACCTGAAAAATCAGATCGGGAAGTGCAGACAAAACGGCTTTACGGGTTTCTTCGCTTAGTTGAAGTTTTAACTCAGTCTCTTTTAAATCTGTGACGTCCACCAAGGTGGTTAATATGGTTTTTAGTTTACCTGCTTCATCAAAAGTAAATGGAGTTACTCTAGAAAGCATGTGTTTCGTTTCTCCGCTCTTGGTAATATACATCATGATGCGGGTAGCAGTTTCGCCCTCTATCAGAGAAGATATCTTTTGAAAGCTTTCTGTTACATATTTTCTAAAATCAGGATGAAAGTATTCCAGAATATTCTCTGGTTCTTCATCCAAACTATATCCCATCAATACGCAGAAAGGTGTGTTTGCGTATTCAACTTTGCCATTTTGAATATTGTATATAGATATATGTGCAGGAACTGTAGCAGTTACTTTATCAGAGAAATTTTTACTCTCCAATAGCTGTTGCTCAATTTCCTTTAACTGGGTAATGTCCTGTGAAATGCCAAAGTTTATCTGCTGTGTGCCATCATCGGTAGATTTAAACACTGTACTGCGCGCTAATATCCATCGCCACTTACCACTCTTGTCTTTTATCCTATATTCAGTGCTGATGTATTTTCCGGTATTAGCGGGGTCAAATAAAAATTTTCTGGAGCTTAATAATTTAGGAACATCATCTTTGTGAATGATTCCAGTAATAAATTCAAATTGATCAACACCATTGAGGTCTTGCTGTGTGTAGCCGAGTATCTGCATCAGAGGTTTATTCTCAAACAGAACGTTTCGGCTTTTACTTTCTACAACAATCAAACTATCCGGAATTAACTCTGCAATTTTTTCAATCAGCAGGTTTTTGTTCTTCAGGTCTTCTTCAACTTTTGCAATGTAGTTATAGTTATAAACTACCGCCAGTCTGCACTCATCACCTCTGAAATGGACTGTAGAACTTTTTGTTTCTGTTTTGATGATATTTCCTTTGCCCGAGATCATTCGGGTTTCTAAAACGGCATTTTGCTTTTTGTCTTTAATGCCAGCCGTAACAGCATCTATCAATTTTTGTTTATCCTCAGGATATACCAGGTCAAGTAGATTCTTTCCGATAATTTGCTTGGCATTATCATACTCCAACATTTCTATGCAAAACGAATTCATATATAGCACTAATCCCATTTTATGTATCAGAATGGGGATTGGTGATATATCAACAATGTTTTCAAAATCATTGTCGGAGGTAGAAGTGGACATATTCAGGTCAGCTTGCAAAACTTAGCAGGTTTAAAAATGTAATTAATGATACGTGAAATAAAATTAAACGTTACCGGGCAGGCACGATGCAAGTATCTCATCAATAACCGATCGGCCATTGACTAATCTCGGAATTTTATTTTGCCCGCCCAATTTATTTTTGGATGCCAGCCATTTGTAAAATGTTCCGGGCTTAAGAACAATAACTTCCAGGCAGTTTAATGCCAAATCATTATATCGCTTTTGCAGATAGTTTGAATTTTCCTTTTTGAGGTTTTCGTCCAGTAAAGTTTCAAATGTTTTAACGCTGCTTGGTGGAGTGGAGAATTCAATAGCAAATTGAATTCTGCCTTTTTGTTGCAGATTGATGTAGTAAGGCGCCACCGTAAAGTCGCGAACTGCGCAATCAAGTTCATGAGTGGTTTTCATCAAAGCTTTCTCAACATTAGAGAGCAGCAGGTCCTCTCCAAATGCGTTGATGTATTCCTGTGTTCGCCCGGTTATTTTGTAGGTAAATGGATCAAGTGATTGAAAGGTAATCACATCGCCAATCATATAGCGAACTAATCCATTAGGAGCTGTAATGAGTAATACATAAGGAACTTCTGTTTTTATCTCATGTAAGCCTAATGCATTTCTATCTCCAGTATGGAATTTTTCTAAGGGAATAAATTCATAAAAAATGAAGTTGTCTGTAAGCAACAACAGATTAGTACTTTGTAAATTCTGCTGGATGCCAAAAAAACCTTCTGTGGCATTGTATACTTCGAAGAAGTTGAAGTCTTTCTTGCCCACTAATTCAATGAATTGTTTTCGGTAGGGCTCAAAACTGACACCGCCATGAAAAAATACTTGCAGGTTTCTCCAGACATCAGTTAGCTTTTCGAAGGGCTTTTCTTCTTTCAACTTATTGAGCAGTGCCAGATGCCATGTTGGTATACCACTCATGGTGCCAACATCCTCGTTCTTTATCTGTTTAACGGTCTTTTTAATTTTTTCCTCCCAGGCGGGAAAAGTCTGCACATCAATTTCCGGAACATAGTAGCCACGATAAATAACCGGTACGTTACGAACGGAAATAGCGGATATATCACCCACAATAATTCCAGATGGGAGAGTTTCATAAATGCCTCCGGGTATTAATAGATTTTTATGCCCCAGCAGATTCATTTTCTTATCCAGTTGATGAATCATTGATAAGGCAAAGAAACTTCCACGCACATGGCACTTCGACATGATTTGTTGGGTGATAGGAACCAGTTTACTTTTGCCACTGGTGGTGCCTGCTGTTTTTGCAAACCATTTTACCTTTCGTGTGCTCATCACTTTTGAGTGACCGGCCTTTATTCGCTCAATATATTTTTCGTAATAATCATATTGGGTAACAGGAATGGTATTTCTAAAATCGGAGTATGATTTGATGGCAGAAACATTCAGATCTTTACCCAGTTCTGTTTTTGAAAGCTGTCGTAAAATTCTTCGAAAAATGATTCGCTGGTGCCGGAATGATTTATCAGCCGAAAAATTCGGGGGATAAAATACACGCAGATAAAGGCGGAACAAAAAGTTCTTCCAGTCAAAAATCATATAGCGAAATCAGTTTGCGTTTGCTATTCGTTTGCGCAAAACAAAGTTTTGCCCTAAATACACTCTGCGAACCTGTTCATCGGCAGCCAGTTCCTCGGCTGTGCCTGCTTTCAGAATTTTACCTTCAAATAAAAGATATGCGCGGTCGGTAATAGATAGTGTTTCCTGAACGTTGTGATCGGTTATCAGTACGCCAATGTTTCTCTGTTTCAGTTGTTCTACAATGCGCTGAATGTCTTCTACCGCTATGGGGTCAATGCCGGCAAAAGGTTCATCGAGCAAAATAAATTTGGGGTCTGTGGCAAGGGCTCGGGCAATTTCAGTTCTTCTGCGTTCGCCTCCGCTTAGTACATTGCCCATGCTTCTCCTTACCCGGTTTAATCCGAATTCGTTTAGCAAAAGTTCCAGCCGGTCTTTCTGTTCCTGCTTAGAAAGTTTGGTCATTTCCAGTACGGCAGCAATATTATCTTCTACCGATAAGTTGCGGAATACTGACGCTTCCTGCGGCAGATAACCCACACCCATTTGCGAGCGTTTATACATAGGCTGGTCAGTGATTTCCTGATTGCCGAGAAATATTTTACCCGAGTCGGGAGCAATTAAACCAACTATCTGATAGAATGAGGTGGTTTTACCGGCACCATTAGGGCCCAGTAAACCCACAATTTCTCCTTGGTGTACTTCTACCGAAACATCGTTTACAACCTTTCTTCCTTTATAGGACTTGAATAAATTCTGGGAGCGTAATGTGAGCATGTTTTTAAAAGTCTAAGCCAAACGAAAAATAGTAAGCGGGCTTTTTAGAAAGCTCGCCTGTGTCGTATCCCCAAGCGGTGTCAAAGCGCAGAAAATATCCGAGAAATGAGGTGCGCAGTCCGGGGCCAAAGCCCATGATAACCGGAGTTTTAAATCTCTTTACCCGAACAATAACAGATGGGTTGTTATCGGTGTTTGGTATTTCTTCATTAAAGAGCGGGTTCTTGTTAGACCATGGTGAGAGCCCTTCCCAGGCGGTACCGGCATCTAAAAATGCCACTATCTGAAAGTTGCGGATAATTTCGGAACGGATAGGGGAGTGAATCAATGCAGCAAAAATAGGCACGCGCAATTCAGAGTTAAATATGATAAACTTATCGCCATTGCGCGCATTTTGTTTGAAGCCGCGAAGCGGAGTGGCCAGTGTTTGAAAAGCGTAATTGTTATTGCGGTTAATGGGAGTGGTGCGGTCAAACTTATCGTATTGAGGAGAGGTAATCCAGTTATCTAATCCACCCAGATAGTAAATCATTTTAGAGGTACCCACCGAGGCTCCAACAGCAATACGATTGGCCCAGATAATCTGTTTGTAAACTTTCAGATAGTGGCGAAGGTCCGCTCCAAAAACGCCTAACACTTTATTATTGAATTGTACCAGCGGAAAATCGTAGTTGCCGGTTGTTTTGTTTTGGGTAGGGAACTCTTTGTGTACCTCGGCAAAAACTTTAAAGCGCAATCCGTAACGGATATTGGTAGCTATTTCAATACAATTATCAAACACATACTCGGTTCGCAGAAAGAGCCAGTTATCGGAAACACTTGGCAGATTCAGCGAGAATTTATCCTGCGATTTGTATACTACTTTATCGTTTCGAAAAGCGATGCCGAAACGAAGGCTATTGAGCACATCCACGGCATAGCTTAACTGAATTTCGGCATAGTTGGTTTTGATGCTGTAATCAACAAACTGTCCGTTGGCTAAAACCGTGTTACTGAAAGGAAGCTGGTCATACGCTTTATCAGATATTGATTTACGATAGAACGTAAATTTCTTATCCAGTCGCTTCGTTAAATTTTCGTAGGTAATAAAGTATTCACTGTTGTTGCTGATACCGGTAAAAGGTAAGCGGAAGCCCCCGTATACTTTATGGTTCTCCAGCAAATCGGTAATGCCGAATTTGAACATGAAACTTACCGGGTTAGAGTTGAATTGCGGAACGTTTGGATCAAACGGCTGATAGCGCGTCATGATGAGGTTATTGTCTACCTGAGCTATTACCTTATCTACCATAAAGCGAACAAAATACGGCCGCACCTTCGAGAAACGGAATACATAGCCGCTTTGAACCGTGTTTAGTTTATTGGCTGTAGCAGAGTCCCAATCAAACAACTTTAAACCATAGTCAAACTCGCTTTGAAAGTCATAAGGACGGTTACCGCGGTTGGCGCGAATGCTGTCATAATTTGCGGTAAAATTATTGGCAGGTGCCTTTTCTTCTTTCTTCATGCTATCGGCATGTTCCAGCTCTTTGCGCTGCAACTGCATCATATAGTCCGATACGGGTGCCTTGCCTTCGGCAGCTGTGCTTGCGGGGTTGTATTGGCGAAACTGCGGCCGGTTATTGAATTTAAACAGGTCAACTACCAGTTGCTTTTGAGGGGCTAAACTCTGCTCGCGTATGTTGTAATTATAATTGGTAAGCGAAGTGGTAACACCGCCAATTTTCAATACCTTTTCAAAACTCGAATCAACCAGCGTTACGGTGCTTTTGTCTAACACAGAATCGGAAGGAACGCTGGCGTGAACCTGTACCGAATCTTCTTCACCGGTTTCTTTGGATACAAAGCGAATCGTTTTCTGGTTATGGTCAAATACACTTTCAAAGTGACCGATGTGCCGGTTGCGAACTCCGTTCTGTTCACTGAGGTAACAGAAATTATCTGCTGTATAATTCTGCGGAAAAGATTCGTTGGCGAAAGGTGTAGAGGTGATGCGATACAGCACATTCTGATTGGCATCTAAATCGTAAAAAAACAAATCGAGTTGCTTGTTCATCACCTGTGATTCGTACCGTTGCTGCCGCAGGGTATCATCTTCACGATTGCTGGCAAACATAATTCCGCGAATACTGTCGGCTGTGATATAGGCCGGGTACAGGTCATCAAAATAATCGTCTGTCAGTTTGCGGGTGGTGGTAGAGGCAATGTTGTATAAGTAGATATCCGTCTGCCCGTTTTGAATGGCACTCATTACCAGTTGCTTCGAATCCACATAATTAAAGCTGACTACTTTCTGAAACTTGCGGATAGGATTGCGTTCGGTCTTTTTAGTTTCCGTATCGTAAAAGCGGATAAAAATTTCGGAGCGTTTATCGTTAATAAAAGCCAGTTTCTTACCCGTAGGTTCCCAAGCCAGCAATGGGATAGACTGGTCGGTAAATAGCGTATTGGTTCTCCATCCGCCTCTGAAAATTACTTTACTTTTATGGGTTTCGGTATTCAGCAAATGCACTTTGTAGCGACCCATATCGTTACTGGCATAGGCCAGGTATTTACCATCGGCACTGAGTTTGGGCTGATAGTAGTCCACCTCTTTTTTAATCTTCGCCTTTACTATACTGCTCTTATCGGGCAGGGTGGTGATTTTAGTTTCGTTGTTGAAACGGTTAACATAATACGTATACCATTCCTGCAGCGTTTCAGATAAATCGGTGCCCAGTACAAAGGCGAAGCCATTATCTACACTCCGGTTTACGCGGGTGAGGTAAATAATATTACTCACCGAACTCTTACCTCGGGTTTCTTCAATATAATGCCAGATAGAGTGACCCACAAATACGGCTTCTTCGGGTTGCAGCTTACTCAGCTTTTTGTAGCGGCCACTCAGTATGCCATCGCGCAGACGGTCTTCCATATCGCTGCTCCAGTTTTCACCGATGTATTGAATCAATCCGTATTTATACCAGTCAGGCAGATTGAGCAACACGGCATTTTGAATCAGTTCGGCAGCCCCCGTACCTAAGATGAGCTTGCTGACATAAATTTTAGCAATGCCTTCGCGTATCTGTTTATCCAGGTGGCGATGGTCGCCATTGAAATAAACAAAGAGTTTGTTGTCGGGAATATTCACGGTGCCACCGGGGCTTTGTCCCTGTTCGTAAATACCGATGTTGGTTTGGTTCAGCTCGTTGATGTTGTTGTAAACAATGATGTCAATCTTGCGCTTGTAGCGGAAGTCGAGCATTTTAGAAATATCATCGGCATTATCCTCAGCCGATTTGATGGCATACTTGGCTACATCCTGTCCGCCCTGATAAAAGTGGGTAATGAAGTTGTCGCTTTCGTAATACTGAAATGTGAAGTCTTTATACTGCACGCGGTTCTGTCCGAATTTTTCGGTGCCCTGCGCCTGAGCGTTAAGAGCACTGAACAACGAGCCAAGAACAAAGACATAAGGGGCAAAAGAGAATACAGCAGCGGAACGCAGGAAACGGGTTGCGAAAGAGTTTTTCTTTAAGGGGTGATATATATATGGGCTTTTCCGGCTGTTCATTGGACAAAAGATAACGCTGCGCCTACAGGTTTGTTTTGTAATACTCTAACATTTAATGTCTGCGCGCTATTCTATATTCGCGCTTTCAAACTTAAACAAATTACCCGCATGCTCAAGATTCATAAACTTACTTTTAATCCGTTTCAGGAAAATACCTACCTGCTTACCGATGAAACAAACGAGTGTGTCATTATTGACCCGGGTTGCTCTACCGCTGCCGAGCGCCAGATATTGCAGCAAACCATTGAGAAAAACGGATTAAAGCCTGTTAAGCTTTTGAATACACATTGCCATATAGACCATTTTCCGGGCAATAAATGGGTGTGCGATACTTATGGCCTGTTGCCCGAGTTTCATGAAATAGAACTGAAGGTGATGTATCAGGCGCTCGATTTCCAGAGCTTTTTTGGTATGGTTTGCGAGCCATCACCGGTGCCGGAACATTATTTAAAAGAAGGGGATGTGGTGCAATTTGGCCATTCAAAACTCAGCGTCTTGTTTACACCGGGGCACTCACCGGGCAGTTTATCTTTTTACAGCGAGGCCGATCAGGTAATCATCAGTGGCGATGTGCTGTTTCAGGGCAGCGTGGGGCGGTATGATATACCCGGAGCCGATGGCAACGTGCTGTTCAACTCGCTAAGCACTAAACTAATGACCCTGCCCGATGATGTAAAAGTATACAGCGGCCACGGCCCCGAAACATTTATTGGCGTAGAGCGCAGAAACAATCCTTTTCTGCAATCGGCTGCGTTTTTTAATTAGGAGCGAGGTTGCCTAAACAAAAACGCCCCGCAATAAGCGGGGCGTTTGCGTTACTTCTATTCTATAACCCGAGGTATAGCCCCTCCGGTTACGTTCCTACATTTTTGTTCATCGTTTTTTTTACGCTTCCTTCTGTGGTTTTTATTTCGGCAATGTAAACTCCGCTTGAAAAATTGTCGGTTGACAGTCGGTAGCAACCGGTATTCAATCGGGAGCTTTTTTAACAAATAACCACCATCTAAACGCTGTAAACCTTCGGCTAAGCTGTTTTTATCTGTAACTAAGCTAAAATAACCGGTAAACAATCGGATAAAATGGGCAAAGAGGCAAATTCAGGGCAACTGGCGGTAAAACAAACAGGCAAAAGACCTTCGTTAAGTTTCAAAAAGAGTTCGGGCTTGTTTGGCGTAGCATTTTACGGCCTTGGTGAAGTTGCCGTGTAAAGGCAATACCAGCCAAGTCCTTGTTGCGTGTTATAATCAATAACAGCATAAACGGTTCGCGTCTTCCCATAAATCATTCCCGCAAGGCATAAAGCATAAAATTCTAAACCCAATCAGACACGTGATACCTATGCATATAATTAACCATCCATACTTTACCCCCATACCTACCGAATACAACTGCATTTGGCTACATTCGCGCCTGCAGCATGGCTACTAAAAAAACAACCCTCACTGAAGAACCTGAACTGATTGGTGTAGAACCCGATACCATTGAGGTGTTTGGTGCGCGGGTGCACAACCTTAAAAACATTGATGTATCCATTCCGCGCAATCAGTTTGTAGTCATCACCGGCATTTCGGGCAGCGGTAAATCATCGCTGGCTTTCGATACCATCTATAATGAAGGGCAAAGACGCTACCTCGATTCTTTCTCGGCCTATGCCCGTCAGTTTATTGGAGGATACGAGCGGCCCGATGTAGATAAAATAACAGGTCTTAGTCCCGTAATTAGTATTGAGCAGAAATCGGTAAACAAGAATCCGCGCAGTACCGTGGGCACCGTGACCGAGATATATGATTTTCTCCGTTTGCTCTTTGCCCGGGCGGGTGAAGCCTACAGTTATGTAACGGGTAAAAAGATGGTGAAGTTTACCGATGAGCAGATTATCGAAAACATACTCACCAACCATAAAGACAAAAAAATAATTGTGCTGGCTCCCGTGGTTCGGGGCCGTAAAGGTCATTACCGCGAGTTGTTTGAGCAGGTGCGCAAGCAGGGCTATTTAAAAATACGGGTAGATGGAGAGATTGTAGACGTGAAGCCCAAAATGCAGGTAGACCGCTATGTGGTGCACGATATTGAAATTATTGTCGACCGCCTCAAGGTAGAAGAAGACAGCCGCGACCGCATTCGTCAGTCGGTAGGGCTGGCTATGAAACAGGGCAAGGGCCTGATGATGCTGCTCGATACTGATACCAATGAGGTATCTATGTTCAGTCGCCACCTCATGTGTATAGAGTCGGGCATTTCGTACGAAGAACCATCGCCTAACACTTTTTCGTTTAACTCGCCTTATGGTGCCTGCACCACCTGCAACGGTTTAGGCGTAACCTACGAAGTAAACCGCAAAGTCATTCTGCCTGATGAGAAAGTATCTATCAACCGCGGAGGTCTGCTCCCTGTAGGTGAAGCGCGCGACAACTTCATTTTTAAAGAACTGAATCTGATAGCCAAAAAATATAAGTTCAGTCTGGCCGAGCCTATCTCTAAAATTCCCGATGAAGCACTCAACTATATTTTGTATGGTGATGCTGAAGAAGCGGTTTTTGAAGAAGACGATAATTTAGTAATTGAAGATTATGACGACCGCTGGTATACGCTCAGCAAAGGTGGTTTAATGGGTTTGCTGAAAAGATGTTTCCGCCTCACTACCTCCGAGGCCATCCGCTCCTGGGCCGAAGGCTATATGGAACAGCATACCTGCCCGAGTTGCAACGGCACGCGTTTGCGAAAAGAGAGTTTGTGGTTTAAGATTGATGGCAAAAACATTGGCGAGCTTTCTAAACTTGACCTCAGCGATTTACAGCAATGGTTCACCGGCCTGGACGAGCGCCTGAACGAAAGGCAGAATCTGATTGCAAAAGAATTGTTGAAAGAAATAAGAACCCGCATTGCCTTTATTCTTGATGTAGGGCTCGATTATCTGGCGCTCGACCGCCCGGCAAAAAGTTTAAGTGGCGGTGAGTCGCAGCGTATACGTCTGGCAACGCAGATAGGCTCACAGCTTTCGGGTATCACTTACATATTGGATGAGCCGAGTATCGGTTTGCATCAGCGCGATAACCGCAAACTGATTACCGCCCTCAAGCAATTGGCGGCTAACCCCAACACCGTATTGGTGGTAGAGCACGATAAAGAAATTATGCTCGAAAGCGATTACATCATTGACATTGGCCCTCGTGCCGGTGAGCATGGAGGTCGTATAGTAGCGCAGGGCACACCCGAAGAGTTTTTGAAGCAGGGTTCTACCACCGCTCAGTTTCTCAGCAACAAACTACGCATAGAAATACCCAAACATCGCAGAGCGGGCAATGGAAATTACTTGGCACTGAAAGGCGCCAGCGGCAACAACCTGAAGAATGTAGATGTAGTATTTCCATTGGGAACTTTCATTTGTGTCAGTGGGGTGTCAGGTAGCGGTAAGTCCACCCTGATTAATGAAACGCTGTATCCAATTCTGCATAATCATGTTTACAATGGCAAGTATCGCCCGTTGAAACATGCTTCTGTCCACGGGCTTGAACATCTGGATAAAGTAATTGAAATTGACCAGTCGCCTATTGGCCGTACGCCCAGAAGCAACCCCGTTACGTACATCAAGGTGTTTGATGACATCCGCAAACTATTTGCGCAATTACCCGAAGCTAAAATCCGCGGTTATCAGGCAGGTCGCTTTTCGTTTAATGTGAAAGGCGGGCGCTGCGAAGAGTGTGGCGGTGGCGGTATGAAAATTATTGAAATGAACTTCTTGCCCGATGTAGAAGTGCAGTGCGAAAAATGTTTTGGTCGCAGATACAACCGCGAAACGCTTGAAGTTCGCTACAAAGGAAAATCAATCAGCGATGTGCTGAACATGACGGTAGAAGACTCACTTTCCTTTTTTGAAAGCATTCCATCTATTTACCCCAAACTCAAAACACTCAACGATGTAGGGTTGGGTTATCTGCGTTTGGGGCAGTCCAGCACCACGCTTTCGGGTGGCGAAGCGCAGCGCGTAAAGCTGGCTTCGGAGCTTTCTAAAAAAGATACCGGTAAAACCTTTTACATTTTAGATGAACCTACTACCGGGTTGCACTTTGAAGATATTCGTGTGCTGCTCGATGTATTGAACCGCCTGGTAGAAAAAGGTAACACCGTGCTGGTGATTGAACATAATCTGGATGTAATTAAAGTAGCCGACCACATAATTGATGTTGGCCCCGAAGGCGGTTTTCGCGGAGGGAATATTATAGCTACCGGCACTCCCGAAGAAGTAGCCACATCGAAAGATAGCCACACGGCT
The DNA here is from genome assembly GCA_046329535.1 of Chitinophagales bacterium. Classification (GTDB taxonomy): domain Bacteria; phylum Bacteroidota; class Bacteroidia; order Chitinophagales; family LD1; genus Bog-950. Next base: position 50,909 of record JAXLUN010000002.1, on the reverse strand, counting down.
AAGTATCTGAGAGAGGAGCTGGCACTTTAAGCAGCCATCATTTTCAGCAATAACTTCCCATACACTGCATAGCTTCCCAACTGGTAGCGGTCCAATACCTGTTTTTCCTTCAGGCTAAGTTTTTTACCGGATGCCAGCATGGCTTTGGTCAATACATAGAAGTATGGGAAATTACTGTTCTTAACGGTGTAATCATGCGACCGCAGGTACTTGATGTGCCGGTTACATAAAGCAGGCAGCAAAGCTTTTTGATTAGAAAGAAAGAAGTAGGCGGTTTGCAGGTTACGCAGTTCAACCTCATACTGAAAATATTTTCCCTTGGGGTTTTTTTCAAAACCCAGCTGAATGAACCGAAAGGCCTCTTCATAATCTCCGCTAAACAGAAAATACTTGGCATACGAAATGATATCGCGGGGAGGCATGGCCTGGCGATAGAGCGGTTTTTTATACTGCATCTTATCGGTTAAAATAGCTTTGGCATCTTGCAGGTTTCCGCTTATCAGGCATATCTGAATAAACTTGGTGTTGTAGTAAGCAAAGTCCGGCAAATCATTCATCCGTTCACTATTCATCAGCCTTTTAAACATGGTAAATGACTCTTCAAACTGACTCAGATAATACAATAACTCGGCTACCTTAAGTTCAATGCGAAGTGTGTGTAGTTGATTGCGGTCGGTTTTAAATTTTGATAAAGCCGTTAACGCCTGTTTTGAAATTTCAAGACTTCGGCTAAAATCTTCCAAAGCATTGCAGAAATAAATCTGAGTCCAGTAATAAACAAACACCAGTTCTTCATCAGCATCTGCGCTTAGGCGGCCCAGGTCATTAATCTTTCGCTGTACTTTATGCTGCTGCTGCTGAATTTGCCCTGATGCAAACAGCTTATCTATCTGAACATAAATCAGCTTTGACTGCATCAGCATCTGTGCATTTTTGCTGTGTTCCAGTTTCAGGTAATTAGCCGCCAGTTTTTTCAGCACAGCCTCATCCTTATACATAATGGGCATGTTGTGATGAATAAAGTTGAAACACGATTTGTTGAACTCGGCCCGTATTTTTTTATCCCTCAGTTTATTGATTTGCCGGGTTTGCCGGTTCAGCTCCACATAAAAATGTTTGACAAATACCACATGCGTACTTAAAAACGAAAGCAGTTTCATGCCATCTTCCTGAAAAAGGCAGGCATAACATTTAGACAGCAGTTCAGAGGATAATTTATCAAAGTGCGCTGACGAAACATGCAGGGAAGCTATCAGCCGGTCTCTGTCGCATTCTTCTTTAAGGAGTTGCTCCTGCATTAAAGCCAGCAACTTCACAGAAATACCTTTTAGCGGCATTTGTGCTATTTGCTTTCGTTCGGCATCGGGAAGATATTTCAGGAAATTAAATGCGAGGTTCATGAGAGGAGGCAAAAATAGTTTTCGCCAACTGGTTATGGTTGTTCAGCCAGCAATCTTTTTAATTTTTCGAAAGCAATAACATTATTGGTTCGGTGAAGTGATTTTAAAATATCATTCTTATCCCGGCTGCTGATGTGCATACTCATAGCAGCTTTGTCATCCTTTTTTTCGGTGGTGTATTCAAACAGAATAAATTTCAGCTTGCCTCTCAGTTCTTCATCCAGATAATTTAGCTTCTGGTCGGTAAAAAAGTCCTGCATGTTATCCATGTTGGAATAAACGGTTCCCAGCGGATCGGTTAAGCGGGCAAATAAGGTTTTCTGAGTCTGTGCTTCCGGTTCCTCCTGTTTTTCAGCATCTCTTATTTGTATTATGATCACCCCGCTGGTATTTGCGTTTATCCAGTCCTTAAAGGTTTGTAGAAAGCGGAAGGTGGTTTCTACACCTGTATTATCCAGCGCACCTCCATCCATAACCGCAGTAGAAGGTTCGCTCGGTAACACCGGGTTAGGAAGAATAAACGGAAAGGTGGCATCCATGCGCATGGCTGATGTAACCAGTAAATTGGAGCCGCCTTGTTTTTCGAAGAACTTACAAAAGTCAATGCCGTCAATTTCCAGTTTATTATCCAGCGCATTTTTTCCGTGAGGTCGCATTAAGAAAGACACTGGCTGTGCGCTGATAAAATACCTGCGCGAATCGTTCATAATGGTGGTGTGATAAATGACCAGCGGAATTTTAGCGTTGTATTCAGCTTCTTTATAATCTCCAATTTTTTTGTCAAACCGAAGGCCGGTGTTATTACAGTAAGATCGTTCAAAAATGTAACCGCGGTCTTTAAAATACTGATTACTGTCTAACCTAAACTTGTGAAAGGGTAGCAGGGCATCGTTACTGAGTATTGACAGCGCAATAGGATTCAACAGGTCTTTCGAAACATTGTAAGCATACTGGCGGTCTTGTAAATTAATGGGAAAGCCTTCCTTTTTCTGGTAAAACAGTTCACGAAGGTAAGTGATGCCAAACATACCACCAGAAGCTCCGCTCGCTAAAAATGTTTTATCCAGCAGCTTGCCTTGAAGCATGCTGTCACAATCCTGTAGAACCGCCATCGTAAAGATACCGGCCCGAACTCCGCCACCACTTACATTGATAAACACCATTTTGGGTTTAGTGAATGGCTTTCGAGGGTCTACATTTTTTCTCTTCCAGTTCTCCAGTATTTCAAAAAAATACTGTTTGTCGTTCACAATATTTGAATCGGATGACAGGCTTCGGAAAGTTTCCAGACTGTAATTGGCTTTAGTGGTGTTGTAGTTTAAGCCATAGGCTCTGTTTTGAGAGCCTAAAAAATCATACTTGGTTAATTGATTGGCCAGAATAACAAAGGCAATAATGGCGGCTGTTCCCCAGCCACCTGTCCAGTATAAGAACAATCCGAACATGGACATCAGCACACAAAGAAATAAAGAGCCGCTGGCTGCAATGGGAATTTGAAAAAATGGATTTTCAATAAAAAAGCCACTGATGATTAATATAACAAATGCAACCATTGAGGCCAGAAAAGCATTCCAGTGGTGACGCCTGAAAACCAGTTGATGAAGTTTGGGGTCGTAGTGTTCAACAGTTCTGGTATGACGGATATTGAACTTGTTGGTGATATAAAAGTCAACCCGGTTAAAGTGCAATGTTTCCATCGCTTCGTTAAACATAACCTTGCGAACCGCTTTTCTTCGTTTCATGCGGGCTTTGTTTTCCTCCAGTATATTACCTGTATTTTTGTTGGTAAAGCTGAAATAGATAGTTGTGATAAGAAGGATTAAAGTAAAGCCGGCAACAAAGCCCAGAATATCCATGCCTAAATCAAAAGCTGTTTGATATTCATAGTTAACCTGATACAGAATGATGCTGATAAAATAGGAGATGAAGAAGATCAGCGGAATAATTGAATTGTTAAGGAAAAACATGCCCAGCGGATATTGCAGGCTGGCCATAAAAGGAAACCGGTGCGAGTGAAGAATATACATCACAATATTCCAGGTAACAAAGAGCGCACCTAGGCCAATACCTACAATGGCAAAGCTCAGGTAGCCTACATTTCCCAAATACTCCGGGTCTAAAAAAACAGCGGGGGCACCAACACCGGCACCAAATTTTCCGATGGCAATGGCAAAAAGCAAAAGCCAGAAGAAAAGCAGAAACTGGTATCGCTTGAATGAAAGAAGCAACAACTGAATGGGAAAAGAGTAGTAAAGGTCTTTAAACAGGGTAATCATTCAACGGGTATCAATTACTCTAAACAAGTTGTGTTTTAATAAGTTCAATATGGCTCTTTACAATATACTATGGTTGAGATTTAATGTCAACTAAGGTCATGGTCCACCCTAAATCAAGCCGGGTAAACAGCGGGAATTTCTGCGATTCAATTAAGCTGACGGTGTATTTGATATCGCTGCCTCCTTGCAATTCCCAAGCTGGTATGGAAATGAAGTTACCGTCCAGTGTAAAGCCTACCTCAGCAATGGTATTGCTCATGGTGGTTAAAGTGTCAGCCTGTCCGTTTATCCGTATTCCGGCCTGTGTATTTGTGAGAACATCGCTGTAAATTTTATTGCTTAAAAACAAGGAAGTTTCTTTATCTAAAGAGGTAACTCCGCCATTAAAAATATGAAACAGAGCATCGCCTTTTGAAACTGCTGAAGTAGTCATGCTGATAGTTCCGCTGGTGTTGACAGGAGCGGTGGTTTTCCAATCAAACGAAATGTCACCGTTTGTTTTTTTTAGGATGACAATCAACTGATATTTTTTACCACTCATACTTACATCGTAGGTAAGCATGGTGCCTGGTTTGAGCGCCTTTTCAAAAGCTTCCAGGTCCGATACATTTTGTGCAGAAACTCTTCCCCAACAGCTGATGAATAAAAGAAACGTGAAGCCGATAAACTTTTGCATGGCGGTATGTTTTGTGTTCTATAAATGTAAGGATTCAATCGAAGCACAGGAATAATTATGGGACTTCTACAGCACCAATATCAAACTTATTAATGTTCGATGTTTTTGAAACAGGACGGATAGTTCCGAAAATATCGGTTGGCAGGCCTGCCGGTGCAAAGTCAATAAGGGGAGAAAAATAGCCGGCACTATCCCATGGAATAAAATTGCCCTCATCGGGTTTGCGTAAACGGGGCTCTTCGTTAAACAAAATATTATCATGAAGGGCAGTAAACATATTGAAAGTGTCTTCTTTGGCTTTTACGTCTGAGTAGCTGAAAGAAACCTCGAAGTTTGCCAGATTCAGATCGTCAATATTGTTGAATGAAATTTCATTCTCCAGACTTCCATAAACAAGGCAATTGGTGAATGTTGTTTTGATAGGTTCCGGATATACATTGTTGTTTCCATCTGCTACAAAATTGCTGAGCAATAACGTTTCGTTTTTATGCTCAATAAAACGCGAGCCGGTGTTATACATGGTGCAGTTAGTAAAAGCATATTCCCCTCCTAAGCCAAACTTCATCAGGTTATCTCCACTTACATAAAACAGAGAGTTTTCGGCCGTAATTTTTGCATTAAACCCATACACGGCATTGCTCTCCGAATTTTTTACAATAGAGTTTTTAATACTCACCACCGGTCTGCCGCTACTTCCCTGATAATCTGCCAATGAGGTGCTAAGTCCTGCTCCGGCATATATACCATACGATGATTCATTCACAACACAGTGGTCGAAATTGCCGTGAGGAACACAGTCAGGGTTTCTTAAAAAAACAATTCCAAACCATTGCCCAGGTTTATCGTTGTAATAACTTTCCAGCCGCACGCCCTCAAACACAATGGAATCGCTCCATGTAGTAGCATTGGCATTTAATGTCCCTTCCACAAAAAGCGCAGAATTGTTGGTGAAAAAAATCTTACAGCCCGGATTAATGTTCAGGGTTCCTCCACATCGCACATATACGCCCGGGATGGTATCTTTACTGATAATGATATGCGGCAAATCATTGCTCCAAGTTTTTGTTTGGCCACTGGTAATTTCTTCACCATAGTGAAAGTGAGCATTTTGGCCAAATGCCTGCAAGTGAACGGTTGAGGTATTGCCATTCACTAAAAAAGATACATCATCAATAATTACAAAGGGGGATGTCTGGTCGTTGGGGTTTACCGTTACTTCGACCATTACGTAAATGGAATCTTTGGCTGGTATTTCAATATCGGTAAACTGGTCGCCAGAAACGCCATCTACCATGATTCTGAATTGAGTGCCCACCAGATGCATTAACCGGATGTTTGAAATTTTTACGGCTTTTTTATCGGTATTAAAAACCTTGAAATAGCGCGTGGTAGAACCCAATGTGCTGAACACGGTATCGAAAGTCAGGGTATCGGTGGAGAAAGAAAGATTGCCGTTTCCGAAATTGTCTTTTCTGCAATTACTTAGCAACAATACAACCACCGGAATACTGAAAACAACAAGAAGACGGAATATTTTTTTCACCTGAAAAATTGAAATCATTAAACGAAAGGTGAAAATAGAAATTGTGTGTAATTCGCTCTTATATTCGGCATTTGTAAATCGAAAAATATATGAGTGAACATGTGGTTAAAGTATTAGAGTCGCAATTTATTACGCCCAATGTAAAAAGATTTGTGCTGCATAAGCCTATGGGTTACTCGTTTGTGCCGGGACAGGCTACCCAGGTGGCCATCAATATACCCGGATGGGAAACTCAGTTTCGTCCATTTACATTCACCGGGCTCAACCGCTGGGAGCATTTAGAACTAATGGTGCGCATCTATAAAGGGCACAAGGGAGTTACCGAATTATTGGGACGCACGAACGTGGGTAGCGAGTTGATTATTCAGGAGCCCTTTGGAGCCATACAATATAAAGGCCCTGGTATCTTCATTGCCGGAGGTACCGGTGTTACGCCATTCATTTCTATTTTCCGAGAGTTGCACAAAAACAAACAGATGCATGGCAATAAACTCATTTACTCCAACTACACTTCGCAGGATGTTATTTGCGGTGCCGAACTACACGACATGCTGCAAGAAAACTACATTAACCATTACACTCGCGAAGGTGTAATTGGTTTTAAAGAACGCAGACTCAATACAGACCTGCTGGTAAAATACATTGCCGATTTCAGTCAGCGCTTTTATGTGTGCGGCTCTGAAAGTTTTGTTACCGACATCAGTAATCACTTAAAGGAGCTGGGTGCACCTTCCGACTCGCTGGTGATTGATAAGTGACCGGTTAAGACGGAGATTACTTTTACACTAAAAAATACATTAGTTTTATTAAAAATTTAAACACCATGAAAAAAATCGTTTACTCCCTGTTTTTCGTTTTGGTAATTTCGGTTCATGCCAGGGCACAGTCCTGTAATGCATCGGGGGCCTCACAATGCACGGCCTCGGGCACTTTATTAATTCCGGGCTTGTCACCAACATCAGACTTGCTTCCAGCCTTTGAAAATGGTATTCCTTCTACCACCGTTATTCAGTTTAAAAACTTTAACCAGGTTCTGTTTTCAGGTTTAACTCTTACCGTGCAGTCACTGCGCATTGATTCTATCGAGAATCTTCCTCCGGGCTTATGCTGGGCTACGGATAAGGCCAACAACACCTACAGCAATCAGGAAAGCGGCTGTATTAAAATTAACGGAACTCCCTGCGGAACTCCGGGCCAATACAAGTTGAGAATTATTGTTACCGTTAATGTGGGTATTACTCAGCAGGTGAATGCCGAAAGTGCCGGATTAAAATACTTTGTACGTTTAGGTAACTATGGCGATGTGGAACCGGCCGTAGACACGCTTCAAACCATTCCTTTATATACGGTGGGTTATAGCCCTACTGCTAATTGCTCACCGGTTATCTGCTCTTCGTTTACTTTCAGTAATTCCAGTTCGGGTAATACCAGCTGTGCTACTCCAAATGGTTCGCTTTCGGTAGCTGCCAGCGGAGGTGCCAACCCATATACTTACTCATTGGGGGGAAGCAGTAATACCAGCGGTAACTTTACTGCATTAAGCGGAGGCAGTTATGATGTTATTGCTGTAGATGACAACGGGTGTCGCGATACTACCACAGTAGTGGTGACCAGTACAGTGCCGGTGGTTACAGTTAACACCGTAACCGTGACCCCTTTAACTTCCTGCATAGGCGATAACGGAGCATTTACGGTATCTGCCAGCGGAGGAACTTCTCCTTATACATTCTCCAGCAGTGCTGGTAACGGAAGCAACGGCAGCTACACGCAACTGGGCGATGCCGTTTATACGGTGACGGCCACCGATGCCAACCAATGTTCGGGTTCTGCTACAGTAACTGTGGCTGACAATACTCCGGTTATTACTGTATCGGCTAGTTCTACCACACCGCAAACCAGCTGTACCGGTAGTAACGGAGCGGTAACCGCTTCAGCCAGCGGAGGCACTTCGCCATATTCTTATGATAATGGAACCAGCACGAACGCAACCGGTATATTTACCGGCCTGGCCAGCGGTACATACACTATTACAGTAACCGATGTTAATGGCTGTGTGGGCACCTTAAGCGGCACTATTGCTTCAAATGTTCCAAGTGTTTCAGTTGGAGTAACGCATGTAAACGCCAGCACGGCACAAGCCACCGATGGCTCAGCAACAGCCACTGGTTCGGGAGGCACGGCTCCATATTCTTACAACTGGAGCAACTCACAGTCAAGTGCTACGGCTACCGGTTTAGCAGTTGGAAACTATTCAGTAACTGCTACAGATGCCAACGGATGTTCTGCCAGCGGAACAGTAGTTGTTAGTTTCAATTCGGGCATCAATAGTTTGGTTAGTGAAATTACTGCTCTTAATATTTTTCCTAATCCGGCTACTGATAACGTAACGGTGAGTGCCCAGTTTACAGCGGCTAAACCAATAACTGTGGCCATTTATAATGTAATGGGTGAAAAGGTTTTGGTGAAAAATGAAGGTACTACCGATAAGATTTCTGCCAACTTTAATTTGAAAGGTATGGCTAAAGGAACTTACTTTGTAAAAATAAGTACCGGTGAAAAACTGGCCGCTTATCCGATAGTGATTGAGTAACAGCTGATTTCTTATCATTAAAACGGGATGCTGTTTCATGACAGCATCCCGTTTTTTATTACCTGAAACGGATTTATCCAAACAAGTGCTCCATCAGTTGCTGTACCTTGGTAAGGTAAACAATTTCAATGCGAAACTTTTTGGCATCAATCTTCTGATTGAACTTGGATACAAAAATTTTTTCAAAGCCCAGTTTATCGGCTTCAGAGATTCGCTGGTCTATCCGGCTTACAGCCCGCACTTCGCCACTTAAGCCTACCTCGGCAGCAAAGGCAGTTTTACCGGCTACCGATATATCATTATATGAAGAACACAGGGCAGCAATCACTGCTAAATCAATGGCGGGGTCTTCTACACGCAGCCCACCGGCAATATTTAAGAACACGTCTTTAGTACCGAATCGAAAGCCCGCCCGTTTTTCCAACACGGCCAGGAGCATACTCATTCTGCGTGCATCAAAACCGGTTGAGCTGCGTTGAGGGGTGCCGTAAAACGCAGGAGTAACCAAGGCCTGCGTTTCAATTAAAAACGGACGCATACCTTCCATCATACTGCCAATGGCAATGCCGCTCAGTTCCTCCTCGCGCTGGGTTAATAATATTTCAGAAGGATTAAGAACCGGACGCAAACCCTCGCCTATCATTTCGTAAATGCCTATTTCGCTGGTAGAGCCAAAGCGGTTTTTAGTTGTGCGCAGAATACGGTAGGTATAGTTTCTATCGCCCTCAAACTGCAACACCGTATCTACTATATGTTCCAATACCTTGGGTCCGGCTATCATACCATCTTTGGTAATGTGGCCAATGAGAAAAACAGGTATGGATGTTTCTTTGGAGTAGCGCTGCAACTCAGCTGTACACTCTCTCACCTGGCTCACACTGCCTGGAGGAGATTCTACATATACCGTGTGTAGAGTTTGTATGGAATCAACAATAATCAGGTCGGGATTCAGTGCCTGTGCCTGCTTAAATATTTGCTGTGTATTAGTCTCGGTTAAAATGTAACAGTGCTCGTTTTGTATACCAATTCTATCGGCCCGTAATTTAATTTGTCGGTCGCTCTCTTCTCCGGTTACATACATCACCCGGGTGTTACTTAAGTTCAGAGCAAGTTGCAACATGAGGGTTGATTTGCCTATGCCCGGCTCACCACCTATCAGAATCAAGGAACCTTGTACAATACCTCCCCCCAATACTCGGTTCAACTCCGCATCACGGGTATCTAGCCGATTAGTTTCTAATTCCTGAACATCCTGAATTGAAACAGGCCTTGCTTCTTCGTTTTTCTTACTTACAAAGCCTTTTTTTTCTTTCAGCTTTTCTTCGTTCTTGTCTATCACTTCTTCCACGTAGGTGTTCCACTCGTTGCAGGCGGGGCATTTGCCTATCCACTTGGGTGACTGATTACCACAGTTTTGACAGAAGTAAATGGTTTTATTTTTGCTCATAATCCGGCTCTGAAATTTGTCTCTGAAACCCAGGTGACAGATAACCATCTGCCGCAGGCGAATGTAGAAAACGTGCGCTATACTTGGGTAACTACTTTGGTTCAGACAAATACACCTAACCATGAGCTATACATCTCTGACGGGTTTGTCGTGAATAATGCAAAATTGCTTTGTCATGCAGCAGAAAAACTCCTCGCTGAAACTCTTGCAGATTAATCAGGGCATAGCGGTTCAGTTGAGTTTACTTCTTCAGAATTCGAAAAAAACTGAAGTATCAATTGTTGTTGATGATGGAGTAGTTAAACAGAAAGCCCCGAATCAATCGGGGCTTTCTGTTTAACGTTAGGTGATTTCTATTGCCTTCTCAAATCGTATTTCTCAATTTTGTTGTATAAGTGGCTGCGTTGTATATCCAGCACTTCGGCTGTTTTAGAAACGTTCCAGGCAAACTTCTTCAGTTTGTGTTCAATAAAAAGCTTTTCTATGTGCTCTTTAAAATCCTGAAACTTATCAAACTGCTCAAACAAATCGGTAGGGGTATCTTTAGCTTGTGTATTGGTTACAAAACTGCGTACCTCGGTTTCGGTAATCTTTTGGTCAGACAAAATGACCAAGCGTTCTATGACGTTACGTAACTCACGGATATTCCCTTCCCAGTTCATGGTCTTCAGCTCTTCCAGCGCTTTAGGAGTGATAATCTTTTTAGGTATACCGTAATCCTCACAAATTTCTTTCACAAACTTATCGGCCAGTAAAGGCACATCATCCGTCCGCTCATTCAATGAAGGTACATGAATCAAAATGACACCAATGCGGTGATACAAGTCCATCCGGAAACGACCTTCCTCGGTTTCTTTCAACAGATCTTTATTAGTAGCAGCAATTACCCGCACATCTACCATAATATCTTTATCGCCACCTACGCGGGTAATTCTGCTTTCCTGCAAGGCGCGTAAAACTTTGGCTTGAGCACCCAGACTCATATCGCCAATTTCATCCAGGAAAAGCGTGCCTCCATTGGCCTGCTCAAACTTGCCTATCCGTTGTTTCATGGCCGATGTAAACGCTCCTTTCTCATGTCCGAACAGTTCGCTTTCAATTAACTCACCGGGGATAGCTGCACAGTTTATCTCTACCAACGGTCCGTTTACCCGATTACTTTTTTCGTGAATCCAGCGGGCTACCAGTTCTTTTCCGGTTCCGTTTTCACCGGTAATGAGTACCCGGGCTTCGGTGGGTGCCACACGCTCAATAGTTTCTTTAATTTTTTGAATGGCCGGTGAGTCACCAATCATTTCGCGGGTTTTGCCAACCTTGCGTTTTAATACTTTGGTTTCGGTAACCAGGGTAGATTTTTCAAACGCATTGCGAACGGTAATCAGCAGGCGATTTAAATCGGGCGGCTTATTAATAAAATCGAAAGCGCCTTTCTTGGTAGCCTCTACGGCATTCTCTACCGAGCCATGTCCCGAAATCATGATGATAGGGGTATCACAATCGGTGCCCTGAAGTTTGGTGAGCACTTCCAGCCCGTCCATTTTCGGCATTTTAATGTCGAGCAGGGCGCAGTCGTAATCGCCATCGCGCAGCATTTCAAAAGCCTGCGCGCCATCTACGGCTTCATCTACTTTGTAACTTTCGTATTCCAGAATTTCGCGCAACGTTTTACGAATACTTTTTTCGTCATCGGCTATGAGAATGTGTGCCATAGTTGAATGGTTAATAATGAATAGTTGAATGGTGAATAGTTAAATACAGGTGTGTCGGCTGTATTTAGCGTTCTGTGTTATGTTTAAAAATCGTCTATCAAAAGAAGCCACATGCCTGTAAGCCGGATTCTGTTTTCAGATTTCTCTGAACCCTCATCATTTATCTGCGATGCTTATCGCTAAGCACCTGTTACGTTCAACCCCTCAGCATCGTGCGAGCCGCCCTCAAGCGCTGATATACGTGAACTTTCAATCCGCAAGGTTTACCCCCTAAAGCATTACTGCGTTTAGTCGTGCGCTCTTACCGCACGTTTTCACCCTCACCTTCCCTGAAGAAGGCAGTTATTTTCTGCGGCACTATCTCTTTCACTTTTTCAAATGAAGCCACCCGTTAGGTGGTGCGGTGCCCTGTATTGTCCGGACTTTCCTTTCCTTTTTATAAAAGAACGATGAAGCAGCATGCAGCCGTGTACGAAAATAGACGTTTAATTTAATGGACGAAGTTTAGTTTAGCGATTGTGGAAATCAAAAGTAGTATTGTGGATACCTCTGCCACCGCAAAAACAAGGTGGAAAATTGCCCAGTGGTTTGAACTGCGCTGGTGGAAGAATTATCTGCGCCATAAAGACAAGGAGCAATACCTGAGCTGGAAGAAAAATTACTGGCAGGATATTTTTACCCGGATACAGCCCGAAGCCAATCTTACACCCAACCAAACCATTGCCGATTTAGGCTGCGGACCGGCCGGTGTTTTTATTGCCCTGCCACAAAACCCGTTAACCGCTGTTGACCCGCTGATAGATGCTTACGAAAATGAAACTCCTTTTTTTACCAAAGGCGATTACCCGCACACCCGGTTTATAAAAAGCGGCATAGAGGAGTTTGACCGCACAGAAAAATACGAGGTGGTTTTCTGCATGAACTGCATTAACCATGTGCATGATATAGAGAAGGGATTTGAAACCCTGAAAGAAGTATGTGCCCCTCAGGGCACCCTGGTTCTTTCTATCGATGCGCACAACTTTTCATTCTTCAAATATCTTTTCCGCCTTATACCCGGAGATATTCTGCATCCGCATCAATACGATTTAGCCGAATACCAAACCTTTTTAGAAAAGCAGGGATTTAAAATTGTAAAAACAGAATTACTAAAGCCGGAGTTTTTCTTCAATCACTATGTTATGATTGGGAGGAAGTGAAAGAGCTACTTCCTCAAATACAGCGGCACATCCAGATTCAGAAAAAACATGGGGTGAAACACCACCTGGCCCAGCGTGTTAAACTCTAAGGCAGGCATGGGCAGCTTAACAATGTTCAGCACACCCAAAATGGCTTTGGCGGCTTTGCTGTTGGTTTTAAATTTGGTATAGTCGGCATCGAGCGATATATAGAAACTGCGGTAACGTTTAATATCGCTTCGGTCGTGGTAGATTCCGTTTTTATCGGTCCATTTATTTTCAAAACCGCCATACATGTTGCCGGCACCGTAGCCAATGGCCACATTCAGCCAGGCCGGTTTTATGTTGTGGTTAAACGAGTGCAGGTTAAAACTTGCCCAAACGGTAATGCCGTTATAATCTTTCAAAATTTTCTCGGTAAAACCGCTTCCGTATAATTCGTTAGCGCGGTTGCGCAACTCGCCCTTAGGGTAGTTAACCGTGTGCATGGAGTATTTGATAAGAATGCGCTGCTCTTTCCAGATTAAATACTGGGTAGTAGCCAGAGCCGCGCCGCCAAAATTAAAAACGAGGTCGCTCCAGCTGGCGCCATATTTAGGGCTCATGCCATCGGGTATTTCAATGGCCGATAAACTGACAAAGCCAAAAGCCCCGGCCAGTAAAGCAGCCGGAGTGTTTTTAACCCCGCTCCAGCGCAGCATGTTGTAGGTGGTAGTGGTTATAAAGTAAGGCACATAAAAGTGACCAATCTTATCTACCTGGTTCCATTCTTTAGAATCGTTGAACCAGCGAAACTTACCCAGCGGCTGTTTGCCATACCACTCAATACCCACGCCTACCATAATAGCCGAGTAGAGCCCCACCGTGCCCACGGCAACACCCGTCAGGCGTTTCTTGTTTATCTGTTCAGGAAAATCGAGGAAGCTCTTTTTGAAGTTGATTGTGTCTTGAGCTGAAGACGTGAGCACGCAGATAACGCAGATGCTTATGATAACCGCTGATTTAAAATCATCATAAATCTTACTTATCAGCGTCATCTGCGTGCTATGTAGTTATTACCCCAGTAACGTCTTTCTTACCTTATCTAAAATTACCTGCACGCGCTCTTCGCTGCTGGCTTCTACATACACGCGCAATACCGGCTCTGTTCCGCTGGCGCGAATCATAACGGTTTCCTCGTCTACCAGATAGAACTTATAGCCATCTACATCTTCTACCCGGCTTACCTGTATGCCGCCAAAGTCTTTATACGCTCCGTTTTTGCAGTTCTCTACAATCTGTAGTTTCTGTTCTTCTTTTAAGTGCAAATCATCGCGGTTGTAAGAGAACTTACCTACCACTTCATATACCTCATCAATCAAGTCCTGCAGTTTCTGATTGTTCTTAACCAGATGCTCCACAATCACCAGACCATCCCAAATACCATCGCGCTCAGGTATGTGACCTTTTACGGCTATGCCACCGCTTTCTTCACCACCCACCAGCACATCTTCGTTCTGCATAATCTCGCAGATATACTTGAAGCCAATCTTGGTAACCTCGTAAGGAATGTCATACTGCTCACAAAGTTTTTTCACCTTGTTCGATACCGAAAAGGCAATAACCACTTTGCCACTTAGCCCCTTGTATTTATGCAGAATATGAATGAGCAGCAGAATGATGTGATGCGCATCGATAAACTTACCTCCGGTGTTATACAAACCAATTCTATCGGCATCGCCATCGGTAGCAATAGCTAAGTCCACGTGCTTCATTTCACGCAGATAGTTTTCGAGCTCTTTCAGATTTTTACCGATGGGTTCCGGTGCCTGTCCGTAGAAAGAAGGGTTGTATTCGCAATGCAGAAAATCAGCATGCGGCATAATACGCGGAAACACACTTTGGCCGGCACCATACATGGCATCGTAGGCAACTACCAGTTCAGAGTTTTCATTAATGGCATCTAAATCGAAGTAGTTTTCTACATGCTCAAAATACATGCTTTCTAAATCTACAAACTCCAGCAATCCTTTTTCTTTCCATTCTTCAAGCGATAAATCATCGGTTTGATAGCTATCGGGAATAAGGGCTTCTACTTCATTGATATATTTTTGAATCAGCGGTCCGCCATGTTTCGATTTTAGTTTATAGCCGTTGTATGAAGGAGGGTTGTGGCTGGCAGTAAGTATTACCCCCAACTCGCAATTCAATTTTTTAGCACCCAACGATATCATTGGGGTTGATACAAAGTGTGGGTCGTAAAACACTTTAATGCCGTGTTTGCAAAATACATTAATGGCCGCTGCCGAAAATAACGAACCACCAAAGCGACAGTCGTAACCAATTACAATACTTGCATTGGCATCTTGTTTCAATACCCAATCAGCAGTAGCCTTAGCTACTCGCTTTACATTGTCAACTGTAAAATCTTTAGCGATAATGCCTCGCCATCCGTCTGTTCCAAATTTTATTTTATCCATGTAAAAAAATTATGAGCGGTAAAAGTATGAAATGAAGTGTGATTGAAAAGCTACGTATCGCTATGCTGTCTTATTCCTGAATAATCACAATTCTTTTAGTGTAAACAGCTTTACCATCAGATAATTGCAACAGATAAACTCCCGTTGGCAGAGATGTATTTAGTGAAATTCCGTTTTGTATCAACTGCTGCGACATCCATAAACGTCCATTCATATCAGTTAAACGAATATTGGCTTGATTGTTCAAGTTAAGTCCCATAACTTTCAACTCACCGCTTACAAAAACCGGATTTGGTGAAATTGCCCAGTTGAAATTGCCGGTCGCTTGTTCCACTATTGAATTGAATAGTTCGCAGGTTTGAGGTAGTGGATTGAGTTCTAACGGCAAGCCCGGGGTTAAATCTCTTCCCGATAAGGCAGCGTCTTCAGAAGTTAGGCGGTGAACTCGGAATATAGTATTGGCAAAACTTCCCGGTGTGCTGCCCTGCGCCAACACACCCGAGTTGGTGATTGGGCTTACATACTCCCATACTTTATTTTTGTCTTTATCCAGCTCAAACATTTTGCCGTGTGTGCCCGAACAAATCAAGATATTTCCGTTAGGCATTTGCTCAGCTCCTGAAATACGGTTATCAAAGAACGTAGCCGGAGTGGCGGCCTGATAGTGCCAGAAAAAAGTATCGGGTAAAAAATTTCCGTTGCTGTTTTTCCGGTAATTGTTGTTGGCATCTGTTTGCGGCTCAACAATTTCTACCGATGAGAAGTTACCTCCCGGCCGCCCTACTCCGTTATTGAAAACAATAATTTTTCCCGCATCGGGTTTATCCGGCTCTATCCATCGGGCAGAGTGCTGGGTATATAGTTTTCTATTGGCCGATGTGCCATGCCGGTAAGCTTCATCATTTCCCCAGCGGTAAAGAATATCCCCACCACGACCTCTATTACCTCCGCTATGCGTAGCGGCTTCCAAAGTAGAAGTGCTGTGGTCAATGATGTAAATTTCACTCAGCCAGCGGGAGCTGAGCAGAATTTCATCGCGCGCTGCGTTGTAATCAATCGAGTTGGCGTGTATCCAGTCGCTTTGGTTAATGTTATCGCCCGCAAAATTAATGTCGAGTAACTCGGCATGGTCTTCAACGTTACCGTAATTGCTTTTAGTAGAATCATAATCCTGCACCAGATGATTCCACAGGTGCCATTCCCAAACTACATTTCCTGTGTTAGTGCCGGATGGCTGGAGTTCAACTACAAATTCGCACCAAACATATCCGTCATGAATTTCGGTTGGTTTTCTTCCGGCAGCAATGGCCGTCAGGCTATCGAACCGTTCCCAAGCCAGCACCAGCACGTTGCCATTTTCAAGCGGACGAATGTCATGGTGTTGCATTTTGGCTGAATCTGAGAATAGATAACTCCAAAGCAGGTTGCCGTTCCAGTCTATTTTCTCTATAACCCCGCCACCTCCTCCGCCACCCCCAAAAACAGCATTGGTAGCCGCCATACCTGGCCTTACTATACTTCCATCGTTCATAATATAAACAGAGTTTCCGGGCTTTCTATTACTGGCCCATGTATGTATTTGCCTTCCGCAGTTATCAATTAGATAAGTTGTGGTAGAGCCGATGGGAGCAAAAAGAGTGTATCCGTTATATGAAGAGTCTGAATTAATAAATAAACCTACCGTTTGTTGTGCATAAGCGAATTCTGAAAGGAGTAACAGAAGTGGAAATAGTTTTTTCATGCAGCAAATATGGTTAAGAGAGCAATGACTTATGAATTAAACATAAGTTTAAGTGTACAGAATAAAAGTTACGGTAATGAAATTGTGAAAAAACTACTTTACAGGCAAACTTGTAATGTTGTTAGTTCGCAGCGTATGATAAATATGACGGACTCTTATCGCCATAAAGGCTTACGAAAAGAACTAGTTTCATTGCTAGCTAAACGAATAACCGATGATGAAGTACTTCGAGCCATTGGCAAAATTCCCCGTCATCTGTTTTTTGGCCAAGACACCATTTTTTTTGAAAGTCACGCGTATCAGGATAAGGCTTTTCAAATTGGGGAAGGGCAAACCATTTCTCAGCCCTATACGGTAGCCCGGCAATCGGAGCTCTTGCAGATAAAACCCAACGACAAAGTTTTAGAAATAGGCACTGGTAGCGGTTACCAGGCCACCGTGCTGATGTTACTAAAGGCCAGAGTTTATACCATTGAGCGGCACAAAATACTTTACGACCGTACCTCTCGCTTTATTCCGCTTATAAAGGATTTTCTACTGAATGGGGGAGAAGAGAAAACAGATGTGACTGCTTGGCGTACCTGGAAAACCGAAACCGAGTATTGGCCGGTTAAGTGTTTTTTTGGTGATGGTTTCGAAGGCTTACCAATGCATGCTCCGTTCGACAAAATAATTATCACAGCCGCTGTTCCCGAGTTACCAAAGAAACTTCTGGCTCAGTTATCCGTAGGAGGAACCATGGTTTTGCCTTTCGGAACCGAGAGTAATTGCGATATGCTTCGCATTACCAAACATGGCGAAGATCAATACGAGACAGAACAGTTTGAAAAGTTTGCGTTTGTTCCCATGCTGAAAGGCAAAGTTTCTTAAAACAATAGTTATGACCAGAATATTATTTGCCTTATTATTTGTTTGTACCGTCCAAGCAGGGATAGCTCAGGAAATTCCATTCAGTTTAATCGTATATGATAAAATGAATCGGGAACCAATTACCGGAGCCGAAGTTAAATTGCAGGACTTGAACTCGCTCAGAGAGTACAAGATGTTTTCGAATGATTCGGGCTTTACGTATTTTAAATTATCACCCGACACTCGCTACCGTTTAGAAGTAGGTAAAAATTCAACTGGTACTAGTACGGGTTATCTGAGTTACAGTTACATGCTTTCAGAAAAAGAGGTAGCTTCCAGAAAAATATTTGAAGCAGAGCTTGAGAAGGTAAAACACACGGAGTCAGGTCTATTGCCGGCTATATATTTTGATTACAACAAGGCACAATTAAATGGAGAAAATTTAGTAGCCTTAGATAATGCGATAAAAATGCTTGGCAGTTTTCCTACTTTAAAAATAGAGATAGGAGTATATGCTGATTGTCGGGAGCCGAAAGATTTAATAGGTAAACGCGCCAAAGCCATTGTCGATTATCTGGCCACTAAGGGCGAAACCAAAAGAATTGTTGTAAAAGAATTTGGTAACGTGAGGGCCTTGAATCAATGCGACTGCAGTAGTCAGTTTATCGTGTGCAGTGAAGAGAAATATTTAGAAAACAGACGGGCCGAATTTAAGGTGCTTAGTTTTTAACGATACTTTTTCATTACTCTGTCTACCTCGCGTTTAGTATCTTTTTGTTTGATGCTTTCGCGTTTATCAAACTTTTTCTTACCCCGTCCAATACCTATCTCCAGTTTTGCAAACCCCCTTTCGTTGATAAACAGGCGAATAGGAATTACGCTCAATCCCTTCTCTCTTATTTTAGAATCAATTCTGCTTAGCTCTCTTTTATTGAGGAGTAGTTTGCGTAATGTAACCGGCTCATGGTTAGAATAGCCTCCGTGTGAGTATTCCGGAATATTCATGTTTCTAACAAACAACTCACCATCCCGTACAATACAAAACGCCTCATTGATACTTCCTCCTCCGTTTCTAATTGCTTTTATTTCGCTGCCAAATAATTTAATACCTGCCACATATCGTTCCAGTATTTCAAACTCGAAGCCGGCTTTTTTGTTCTGTATATTTATTTTGCTCTCTTCAATCATGCGTTTAATCCCTCTAATATTTTTTCTAGTTTTTCTTTCCGCAATATCTTCTGGCCAGTTCGGCCACGTGCAATAACTCTTTCTTCATGCCGGGCAACAAAAGAACATATTATCTCATGGTTCCGGATGCTTTCAATAGTGGCTTCAAAAATTACTTTATTCCCGATAAGGGCCGGTGAAATATGGTTTACCTCTACAAAAGTCCCAATACCTTCCTCCGTATCCTCTTTCATTTCCAAAACAAAAAGCCGCCCGCACCATTCAGCATCACGGGCCAGTGCAAAAGTTGCATAAACCGGATGAACAGCACCTGCCTCAAAAACTGCGGTGTCTTCTGTACGCACTTCTCGCTCAAAGTACTTCTTATCTCCTGTTTTTAACTTTATAATCATTCGATGCAAACATACTAATTAGGCAGACGGAAGGAAACTCCGAAACCGGACCAGAATTCAGGTTGTCTTTTGTCAATACTTACACCCGCGGAAACATCAATCATTACATTGTGACATGGTGTAAATGTGATACCTCCATCTATGAAGTTTGAGCTGCGTTGCCGGTGCGGTATAAATCCATATAGCTCCAGATAGCACCCCCAGTTGTCAGCCATAACATAGCCAACGGTTACAGTATACAAACCTGTTGTGTTGAAATTATCACCATCCCAAAAAGCTCCCAAATTGTAACTGAATGAAAACTGTTTACTTATAGTATGTTGAAATACGAGACGAACCTCGGGTGAGGGATATTTTTCACGAAACTTGGCAGAGGCTAAAACCGGTATGCTGGTCATTACAATAACCGATGTTCTAGGTCGCCATTTTTTCTCTTCACAAATTTTTAGTTTGAGCCCTAATGCGAGAGGTTTAAGTCCATAGATGATATTCTGTTTGATCTCGCTATTATCAACTGATGTAGCAGATTCTATTTCTACTCGTAGTTCTGCGATGTCCTTCATTCCATATTTGAGCAAAGCTGCAGGATGGGTAATTTCTTTTTCATATTTACTTGATCTGGTGTAATAAAAGCCGGTTTCCATTTGAAAGTGGTTGTGCGGAACTACGGAGGGTGTTTCTGTCTGATCAGGTCGGTCGCATTCAATCGTGTTTTGAGCATAAACACTCTGTATGGAGCAAAAAACAAGAACGTTCAAGTGATTGACAAAACGAATCATACTACAAGGACAGCACACTTCACCTTATGACGCACTACGGCAATTGTTTCACCCAGTATATAATCCATAATGCCGCTATGTCCATGTTTACCTATTACCAGCAGTTGTGAGTCAAGTTCATCGGTAATTCTTGGTATTTCTTTCTTGGGGTCACCAAAACCGAGTTTTTCAGTTACCTGATAACCTTGTGCACGCAACTTGTTTCCGTATTCCAGTAATTGAATCCAGTCTTCGTTCGTTTCGAAATCATGAATTTCATGACCTACTGTTCGTGCACCTGCGGTTTCAACAATGTGCAGCAGGTAAAACGATGTTTCTTTATTTCCATGAGAAATACCTTCTGTGATAGCACGAATATCACTTTTAGAAAAATCTATGCAAATGGCAATACGCTTGTATTGTTTGGCGATAATAATGGGTAGATCTTCGGCTTTTCCGTGTGGGCTAGTTGTTTCATGAGCAAACCTTTTACCAACCAGTGCACAGTAAATTACATAGACTAATAGCAGCATGGATAAAAATACTACCGGTAATATGAATGCATTAAAAATCCAGCTATGCTCTGTTAACGAGTGCTGCCAGGTAATCAGTGTTTCTATAACCAGTTTAATATTAAGGGCTACAATAATGAAAGCTGAAATCCAGGCTAACGCTTTAACGATCTTTCCAATGGCAAATTTTCCCATCTTTTCCTTATCACTCACAAAGTGAATGAGTGGAATAATGGCAAAGCCCAGTTGTATACTCAATATGACCTGAGAAAGAATCAGCATGTCACCTACTTTATCTTCCCCCAGAAACCAGATAACAAGAAAGGCAGGCACTACCGCAATAAGTCTGGTAATTAATCTACGTAGCCAGGGAGCAATACGTAAATCAAGGTACCCTTCCATGACTATTTGGCCAGCTAAGGTTCCGGTGATAGTAGATGACTGACCGGATGCAATCAGTGCCACAGCAAAAAGTATTGGAGCTAATTTTTCGCCCAATAACGGTTGAAGCAGGCTGTGTGCATCCTGAATCTCAACAATATTGTGAAACCCGTTTTTAAAAAAGACCGTAGCTGCTAAAACCAGAATAGAGGCATTGACGAAAAATGCCAGGTTTAGTGCAATGGCAGAGTCTATAAAGTTATACTTGATGGCAGTGCGTATTCCCGCTTCATCTTTTTTGTTTCTGCGGGTTTGCACCAATGACGAATGCAAATACAAGTTATGAGGCATAACTGTGGCTCCTATAATACCAATTGCTATGTATAATGCTCCGCTATCTTTTAGTGAGGGAATCAGCCCGGTGGCCATTTCATTTAATGCAGGATGTGCAAAGGTTAGTTCCAGGAAAAATGAAAGTCCGATAATACCTACCAAAGAAAAGATGAAGGCTTCCATATATCGCATCCCTTTTCGTTGCAAGTACAGGATGAGGAAAGTATCAAGTATAGCAAGTGATACACCCCATAAAATGGGTAGGTGAAATAACAAATTCAGACCAATGGCCATACCTAACACTTCGGCTAAGTCGCAGGCGGCAATGGCTATTTCGGCTAAACCCCATAAAGAATAATTGACCATAGGCGGATAAGTTTCCCGACTAACTTGAGCCAAATCCTTGCCTCTAACTAAACCCAACCGGGCACTCAACGTCTGCAACAAAAGAGCTATCAGATTACTCATCAACAGTACCCACAGAAGAGAATATCCGTATTTGCTTCCTCCGGCAATGTCAGTAGCCCAGTTGCCGGGATCCATATAACCCACAGCAACCAAAAAAGCAGGACCTGCAAATAGAAAGAATCTTTTCCACCATACTTCTGTGGCGGTAGTATCTATAGTGCCATGAACTTCTTCCAGAGATTTATGTTGTGTCATTGCCAAAATTTTAGACAAATCTAAAATTAAGTTTCGTTTTAGCTAAATTAGTTTATGAAAATTTAATTTTTTTTGCCACTGAAAAACAAGAAATTTAATCCTGCTCTTACTGCAAGCACTAATATTTTTTCATGAAGCATCATCTATATACGCTACTCTGTTTAGGCGATTCTTATACTATTGGCGAAGCTGTATCCGAGTCGGAGCGTTTCCCAACGCAAGCGGTAGCACTACTCAAAAATGAGCGTATAGATTTTGAAGAGCCGCTAATCATTGCAAAAACCGGTTGGACCACGGATGAGTTATCCTTTGCAATTGCACAGGAGAATTTAACTAAGCAGTTTGATTTTGTAACCCTGCTTATTGGCGTGAACAACCAATATCGCGGCAGGGATACCGCGAACTATCGTCAGGAGTTTCGCAACTTGTTAAATACGGCCTTGCGCTATACTAACGGTCAATCATCTCGGGTATTTGTCTTTTCAATTCCAGATTGGGGGGTAACTCCATTCGCTAAAAGCGATAAGCGGGGAGAAAAAAAAATAGGTGAGGAGATAGATATGTATAATGCTATCAATTCCGATGAGGCTCACAAAGCCGGAGTTCATTATATAGATATTACTCCGGTGTCTAGAATGGCAAAAACTGACATATCTTTAATTGCTATCGATGGCCTCCATCCATCAGGCAACATGTACAAACTATGGGCAAAACTATTAGTAGAAAAAATGTACCCTTACCTAAGGATTAAACACTAAGAAACTAAACAGCAAAACTCTCTCCACAGGCACAGGTACGTGAAGCATTTGGATTTTTGAACTCAAAACCTTTCCCATTTAGACCATCTGAAAAATCAAGGGTGGTATTACATACATATAAAAATGAGCGTAGGTCGGTTACCAGCTTTATTCCCTTATCTTCAAACTCCTGGTCATCGGCTTTTAACTCATTATCAAAATCCATTTTGTAAGATAACCCAGAGCAGCCACCGCCATTTACCGTAATGCGTACAAAATGCTGTGGTTTGTTTTCGTTCAGCTTTATTTCTTCAATTTTCTTCTTAGCGGTTTCCGATACAAAAAGCATAATTTCTGTTTTAGTTGTGCAAATGTAAATCAATTATCATTCCTTTGTTGGCAATAAGAAATTTTGGCAGTTATGTATAAAATTGAACATCTCGGTATAGCCGTTAAAGACCTTGAAATATCTAACAATTTATTCGGTAAATTGTTGGGCAGTGCTCCTTATAAAACTGAAGCCGTAGACAGTGAGAATGTCAATACCTCTTTTTTTCAGATAGGTCAAAGTAAGATAGAACTACTTCACGCCACTTCGGCCGATAGTGCTATCGCTAAATTTATTGAGAAGAAAGGTGAAGGAATCCATCACATAGCCTTTGCAGTAAACGATATAGAGAAAGAGGTGGAACGTCTGATAGGTGAAGGCTTTCAGCCCATTTCCGAAAAGCCGAAGCGGGGTGCTGACAATAAACTGGTTTTCTTTTTTCATCCTAAAACCACCAACGGAGTTTTGATAGAACTGTGTCAGGAGATTAATGAGTAAAACATACAAGCATATTTTTTTCGATTTGGACCATACACTATGGGATTTTGAAACCAACTCGAAACAGGCATTACATCAGATTTTTGAAGAGCAAAGATTAATCGAACGCGGCATTCCACATTTCGAAAACTTTCATAATCGTTATGTCCCTATCAACGATCGTTATTGGGCTCGTTACCATAATAATATTGTGAGCAAGGAAAGATTAAGACTGGGGCGTTTTTACGATACGCTTAAAGAATTCGGTGTGGATGATGTTGTTTTGGCTGAAACCATGGCGCAGTGCTATATAAATATAAGCCCTAAAATGACAGCCCTGTTTCCTGATACACTGCAAGTACTTGCATACTTGCAAACTAAATATACACTTCATCTGATTACAAACGGTTTTGCAGAAGTGCAATGGGTAAAGATTGAAAACAGTGGGCTTAAGCCATTTTTTGAACACATTATCGTCAGTGAGGAGGTTGGAACTCAAAAACCCGATAAAGAAATTTTTGAAATAGCTATGGATCGCGCCTATACTCATGCGGAAGAGTGTGTTATGATTGGCGATAATTATAATACGGATATTGTTGGTGCGCGTAATGCAGGAATGGACCAGATATATTTCAATCCTTCGAAGAATCGTAAGCGAGGCCCTGTGACTCATGAGATAACTTCGCTCACCGAGTTGCTGCACATCTTATAAATTAAAAAGTCCAGCATTTGCTGGACTTTTTAATTTATAAGATGTGTTAGTTTATTGACCCAGATATGCTTTTAAAGCTTTACTTCTGGATTGAGAACGTAACTTGGTAATCGCTTTGTCTTTAATCTGACGAATACGCTCACGCGTAATCCCCAGTTGCTCACCTATATCTTCTAAGGTCATTGGATGCTCAACACCAATACCAAAGAACAACTTGATAACTTCTTTTTCTCTTTCCGTTAAAGAAGCCAGCGTTCTTTCCGTTTCAATACGAAGAGAATCTTTGTAATCCAGATGCTTATCAGTCTGCTCTGCATTAAAGTTTTCTAGTACGTCAATCAGGGCGTTCGATTCACCATCGGTAAAAGGAGCATCCATCGACACGTGACGGGCCGAAATTCCTAAAGTAGCTTCTACTTCTTCTACAGTAATTTCAAGCACCATAGCTACCTCTTCAGGCGTAGGCTCGCGTTGAAATTTCTGTTCCAGTTCAGAAAATACTTTATTTATTTTGGTTAAAGAACCTACCTTGTTCAGTGGTAAGCGAACCATGCGTGAGTGCTCGGCCAATGCCTGAATAATAGACTGACGAATCCACCATACAGCATACGAGATAAATTTGAAACCTCTGGTTTCATCAAACTTCTGAGCAGCTTTCACCAAGCCCAAGTTTCCTTCATTAATCAGGTCATTCAGCGATAGTGAGTTATTCTGATACTGTTTAGCTACCGACACCACAAAACGTAAGTTGGCACGGGTTAGTTTTTCCAAAGCAGTTTGGTCTCCGGCACGAATTCTCCTGGCCAAATGCACCTCTTCTTCGGGTGTTAAAAGGTCTTCTTTCCCGATTTCCTGCAGGTATTTTTCAATAGACTGACTCTCTCTGTTGGTGATGGATTTCGAAATCTTTAACTGTCTCATGAAGGGCCTCCGTGTTTATGTGAATAGGCTACGCCTTTTTAAAGCGAACCGCGAATATAAAATTTCCTTCTAAATGCATGTAATGTAATGTGTAAAACAAGCAAAAGCAAGTATTTGTTCCTCAAAATTTACCAAATAATGCCAATTGCTACCTGATTAGGACGTCCGGATGGGTTAGATATTGCATTAAAGTTCAATACACCTATCTCATCATTCGCGATTGGGCTCAAAACTCCGTTCATATTTTTATATAGATTCGCTTCTAATAAAAGCAGGATTATGGCAGAAGCAATACGATTAGGACGGATGACGGATACCATGGAGGAGGGTTATATAGCTGACCTGAATGTTAAAGCCGGAGATAAAATAAAATCCGGTGATGCAGTTGCAGAGATAGAAACCGATAAAGCAACTCTTCCCTTGGAATCTTACTATAACGGAACCGTGCTATACCTGGCAGCCAAAAAGGGAGATACTTTAAAAATAGGTGATTTGATAGCGATTGTAGGAAAAGACGGAGAAGATTTTTCTACCCTTTTAGTGGAGAATAGGGAGTCTAAGACGGAGGCTGTTCCTCCTATAAACACAAAAAGTGATGATAAATCTGAACTTGTACCTGAGGCTCCTGTTTCTAATGAAATAGAAACGGATTCAATAAGTTCAGGCGATGAACGGATAAAGGCTTCGCCACTGGCAAGAACTATTGCAAAGGAAAAAGGCATTGATTTATCTAGAGTAACGGGAACCGGTGAAGATGGCCGAATTACCAAGCGCGATTTGGAAAAGGTTGCATCTGCAACCATTAGCAATACTTCCCCATTTGTTGGTAAAGAATCATCCAGGGATGTTCGTGTAAGTCAAATGCGCAAAACCATTGCCAAGCGTCTAAGTGAAAGCAAAAATGGTGCTCCTCATTTCTATATTACCATGGATATCAACATGGATAACGCAGTATCCATGCGCACCCAATTGAACAATATTCTACCTGTAAAGGTTTCCTTCAACGATCTGGTAATAAAAGCGGTGGCCTTAGCTTTGCGTCAAAATCTGAATGTGAATTGTTCCTGGTTAGGAGATACCATTCGTTATTACGATCACATACATATTGGTATGGCTGTAGCCGTGGACGATGGCCTGCTGGTGCCGGTTATAAAATTTGCCGATGGCAAAACGGTTCAGCAGATTTCCAAAGAGGCCAAAGCAATGGCGGAGAAAGCGATTGCCAAAAAGTTATTACCGCAGGAAATGGAGGGCAATACTTTTACCATTTCCAACCTAGGTATGTTTGGTGTAGAAGAGTTTACTGCCATCATCAATCCTCCTGATGCCTGCATATTAGCTGTTGGAGCAATAAGACAAGAGCCAACCGTAGTTGACGGAGCAATTATAATTGCCAGTAAAATGAAAGTAACTTTAAGTTGCGATCATCGGGTTGTAGATGGCGCAACGGGAGCCAGGTTTCTTCAGTCATTAAAAAACTGTCTGGAGAATGCAGTGAGCCTGCTAATCTAGCTCTACATGCGCAATGGCCTCTATGGGAATGAAATTGCCCCCTTTCAGCAGGATAAATTTCTCGGTAGTGGCCCAAACGGTTGTAAATACTTCTTTATAGCCTTCAATGGTATTGAATACAATTTTCACTTTGCTGTGAAAATTATTGCCCATTAACATGGCCAGATAAAGTCTTCTGTTACGTTCTCGCAAATCGTGATCGGTTGGTTGATACACGGTTTTTCTAAAAGCGCATTCCTTCAATTGTTCCTTCTCGATTTTTTGAATGCTTGTTGTCATATTCGGTAGCTTGTTCGTGATTGCGTTTACGGCATTGTAAATAAAAAGTTACCAGAGGGCATTGGGTCTATCCTAACTTCACTGTCGGTTATTGTGGCGCTGTTTTATACATTTGTCTGAATTATTTCTTATGACTACCTTAGTTTTAGGTGCTTCTGAAAACCCTTCACGGTATGCAAATAAAGCCGTCAGGCTTTTGCGCGCTCATAAGCATGAGGTATTCGCCATTGGAAAAGAGAGCGGTTATATTGACGAGGTTGAAATTCAAACGGTGTTTCCGCAGAATGTAGAAGTAGATACAGTCACGCTCTACCTTAATCCAACTCATCAGAAGGATTTTTATCAAAGAATTATTCACCTGAAACCAAGGCGAATCATTTTCAACCCGGGCACTGAGAATGGTGAATTTGAGAAATTGGCTCAACAGCAAGGTATACAAACCGAAGAGGCCTGCACTTTAGTATTATTAAACACTAACCAGTATTAAATAAAAAACGTAAAACAATGGCTTACACTGATGGCATGCTTCGTGATGGAGCACTTAAAGGCAAAACAATTTTAATAACAGGCGGAGGCACAGGGTTGGGAAAAAGTATGACCAAATACTTTTTACAATTAGGAGCCAATGTGGCTATCACCAGCCGTAAACTGGAAGTGTTGCAAAAAACTGCCGATGAACTGATGGCCGAAACAGGAGGTCAGGTACTGGCGGTGCAATGTGATGTGCGTAATTATGCCGAAGTTGAAAATGCTCTTGCAGAAACTCTAAAGAAATTCGGTAGTGTAGATGCATTGTTTAATAATGCAGCCGGGAATTTCATTTCTCCTACCGAACGTCTTTCTAACCGCGCTTTCGATACAGTGGTTGACATCGTATTACGTGGTTCATACAACTGCACTCTCGCTTTAGGAAAACACTGGATAAAAGAAAAGCAAACCAATAAAACCGTCATCAGTATTGTGACTACTTATGCCTGGACTGGTTCAGCATATGTTGTGCCCAGCGCTTGTGCGAAGGCTGGCGTGCTGGCAATGACCCGTTCATTGGCGGTGGAATGGGCCAAATACGGCATTCGTATGAATGCCATAGCTCCTGGACCGTTTCCAACCAAAGGAGCCTGGGACCGGTTAGTACCAGGAGATTTTAAAGAGCGCTTTGACTTAGTGAAACAAGTGCCTCTTCGAAGAGCTGGTGAACATCAAGAACTCTGTAATTTGGCCGCCTACCTGGTTTCTGATTTTTCGGCCTATGTCAATGGTGAGGTAATTACCATTGATGGTGGCGAATGGCTGCAGGGGGCCGGAGAGTTTAACCTGTTTGATGATGTGACGAGCGCTGAGTGGGATTTAGTAGAGAAAATGGTGCGCGGAGCAAAGAGCGAGTAATGAACTTCACCTCAACCGAAGAAAACTATATCAAATCCATTTTCCACCTTTCGGAAGAAGGTGATGAAACTATTTCTACCAACGATATCGCACGCTTGGTCAGTGCTTCGGCAGCATCTGTAACGGATATGCTGAAAAAACTGAAGCAGAAAAAGATTGTTACCTACGAAAAATATCAAGGCGTTCGTCTGACCAAGGAGGGAGATAAAATAGCCAAAAGCATCGTGCGAAAGCACCGCCTGTGGGAAGTATTTCTGGTAGATAAACTGGGGTATAGCTGGGATAAAATTCACGATATAGCTGAGCAACTGGAGCACATTCAAAGCGAAGAAATGATTGACAAGTTGGATAAGTTTCTTGGTTTTCCGAGGTTTGATCCGCATGGTGACCCTATTCCTGATGCTTCGCTCAATATCAAAACAACCCTGCAAACCCTTTTGGCTAAATTAGGTAAGGGCGATCAGGGTAAAGTAGTGGGCGTAAAAGATAGTTCCTCTAAATTTCTCGTATATCTCGACAGTCTGGAAATTCACTTAGGCACCCAGATAGAAGTAGCTGAAGTAATTGATTTTGACGGTTCATTGGTTATAAAAATAGGGAAGAACAAGAAAGTCACACTTTCTAAACTAGCTGCCCAGAATATCTTTATAGGATAGTCCGCCATAAATGGTAAATGCTCATATTTTTTACAAAATGGGCAAGCCATTCAATCTGTCACTATTTCATTTTCCTTGCCACACTTGACGCTTAGTCATTCAATTTGAAGTGTATTTGGTCAATTTGTCCGCAATAGCAGTTGGGGCAAATTATTTGACATATTTGCCCGCCCAAAATCAGAGCTATGCAAGATAATAACGAACACACCGAAAAAGAAAATCTGAAAGACAGAGTAGAAGACATCAAAAATACAGTTACCGGAAAGGCCAATGAGTTTGCTTCAGAGGCTAAAGAGAAGGCCGAGAATTTTGCCGAAAAGACACTGGATGCAGCCGAAAAGTTGATTAATGATGTGTTTAAAAAGAACAAACCGGAGGATGCTGAGTACGAAGAGGAAAAACTGGACCCGAAGGATATTGAAATTGCCGAGCTGAAAAAGGAAATGGAAGAGCTACGCGACAAGTATGTTCGTCTATATGCCGATTTTGACAATGCTCGTAAAAGAATGGCTAAAGAGAAAATGGAAATTATTCTCACAGCATCTAAAGATGTACTGAAAGACTTACTTCCGGTACTGGATGATTTTGAACGGGCACAGAAAGCTCTGGAAAAATCAGAAGATGTTGCCGCTGTGAAAGAAGGATTAGGTCTGGTTCATACAAAACTTGTCAGCACCCTCACTTCAAAGGGACTAAAAGCTATGGAAAGCGCAGGAAAAGAATTTGACGTAAATAACCATGAAGCCATCACTGAAATTCCTGCACCAAGTCCTGACCTGGTGGGTAAAGTGGTTGATGAAGTAGAACGCGGATATTTTTTAAACGACAAAATAATTCGCTTTGCAAAAGTGATTGTAGGTAAGTAAAAGATAATTGAACCATGGCTAAGCGTGATTACTACGAAATTTTAGGAGTAACTAAATCAGCAGGAGCTGATGAAATAAAAAAAGCATACCGCAAGGTAGCACTGCAGTACCACCCCGATAGAAATCAGGGGGATAAAGCAGCTGAAGAAAAGTTTAAAGAAGCAGCGGAGGCATACGAAATTCTCAGTGATGCCCAGAAGAAAGCTAAGTATGATCAATTCGGTCATGCTGGCATGGATCCAAGTAACTTTGGAGGTCATAGTTATCAGGGAAGTAATATGGAAGATATCTTCCGAAATTTTGGTGATATTTTTGGCGGTGGTGGTGGTGGATTCGACCCGTTTGAAAGTTTTTTTGGTGGTGGGGGTGGCCGAAGCCAGCAGCGCACTCGTGGTAAGCGGGGCACTAATCTGCGTATAAAAGTAAAACTCACCTTGCAGGATGTAGCCAACGGAGTTCGCAAAACGCTGAAGGTGAAAAAGCATGTGGAATGTAAAACCTGTCATGGCAGCGGAGCTAAAGATGCCAGTTCAGTAGGCAAGTGTACTGTGTGTGGTGGTAGCGGAGTCATGAAAAAAGTTCAGAATACGATTCTTGGGCAGATGCAGACCACCTCTACCTGTTACCAGTGTAATGGCAGCGGACAGCAAATTACCAAGAAATGCGGTACCTGTAATGGGCTGGGCGTTGAATATGGTGATGATACCTTACAGGTGGATATTCCTGCCGGAGTGCAGGATGGTATGCAGTTATCCATGAGCGGTAAAGGGAATGCCGGTGAACAAGGTGGCCCCACGGGCGATTTAATTATTCAAATAGAGGTAGAAGAGAATCCGGAGTTGGAGGTAGATGGTCAAAATATTATCTACAATCTGCACATCAGTTTTATTGATGCGGTTCTGGGTAGCAGCGTAGAAGTTCCTACCATTGAAGGGAAAGCCAAATTCAAAATACCTGCCGGCACACAGGCTGGTAAAATATTCCGTTTAAGCGGTAAGGGTTTGCCTTCGGTAAACAGCTATGGCAAAGGCGACCAGCTGATACTTATACATGTGTATACTCCCACGGAGGTAAATTCTGAAGAGAAAAAGTTGCTGGAGAAATTAAGAGAAAGTGCCAATTTTAAACCCAAGCCGGGTGCAAAAACCGAGAAAGGTTTCTTTGATCGGGTAAAGGATATGTTTGAGTAATTTCATTTTATCAGGAAATAAAAAAGCCCGCTGCATTTGCAGCGGGCTTTTTTATTTCCTGATAAGAATTACTTAGAGATATTGAATCTGTCGCTACGCAGAATATTTCCTGTTTTGTCAGCTACACGGTAGATGTAAGTACCATTAGCTAGTTCAGAAACATTAACCGTTGTACTTTGTCCCGATAAACTGCTTCCCAGAACGACACGGCCGTTCAGATCACTTACAACAACTTTGAATCCGTCAACGTTTTCATCGGTTGAAATGGTGATAGCATCAGTTGCCGGATTAGGATAAACAGTGATGTTCAATCTGTCTGCAACTTCCTGTAAGGCATTTGGCAGGTTAACATAGCCAAACAACAAAGCATCTACATTCAGAGCCGATCCTTTTTTGGAAACATTAGCAATACTGGCGAAAATTTGCAGTTCAAGTGTATCAGGAGTATTGGCATTCAGATAGTAAGAGCCAAGCGGCAGGTAACCTAAACTCCATTGTGCTTGTGCGGTTAATGGAATAGTGGCAGCACCTGCAGCATTAACTAATAGGTAAGAACCGCTCTTTTTTAAGCCTAATGAAATACCGGCAGTATCCAATCCGGCAGGAACATATTTATAGCCAAAGTAGAATGTATCGGGACGGAAGGCAAATGGAATACCTACGAAAGTAGGAATTTGACCGGCCAGATAGCTGGTTCCTAAAGAAGCGATTCCTGGCAGAACACCTAGATTAGGTTGACCCGGAATTGAATCGGCTTTTACTTTTAATGAAGATGGTCCAACAACCTTGTCAATTGTATCGCGAAAAACCAAGCCAAGTGGTGCCTGAAATAAGGCATCGAAGCTTGTCCAGTTATCGGGTGCCAATGGAGAAGCCCAGTTGTCGAAACTTTCGTTGGGAATTTGCTGAGCGTTTACCGAAAATACTCCGGCAAAAAGTAATACCAATAGTGTAAATTTTGTTTTCATTTTTGAGTTTGTTTTTTGGTTTAAAATGATGTGCAAATGTATTATTTAGCCAATATGGTATATGTAGGAACTGCCAATTTAATAGCTATTTAAGAAAAATGACAATTCTGTGACAAACGGCCGAGAGCACAGGAATTAGATTTCTTTGAACGATGCTATAATCTTATTGATATCTTCTTTAAAATGAAGCTTACGGTCCTCGCTTCTGGTCCATATGCTCAGGTGATACAAATGGTTCTTTCCGTCAAACAATACCTCGCTGAAATAGATATTTTCCCCGCTCATCTTGCCGTAAATTTCTATCCGTGTCCCATTTAAGTTACCACTCTGCACTTCTACTGAATCGGTCACTGTGGGGTTGGTCATGGATTTACGGATGGCTGTTAGATAATCATTCATCACTTCCCCATTGGTTCGCCTCAGGTCTCCCTTGTTCAAGGCCTCGCCAATGGCATAGAAGTTACGGAAACGATTGGCATACTGAAAATCGGCACCTGGTTTTAAACTGGTTTCTTCTTTCATCCAGGAAGGAACGCTTACCGAGAATTTGTTACCAGCATTGATGGTTTGATATTCATTGCTGTATTTACAGCCAGCTAAAGAAACAATTGTAGTGGTCCAAAAGGCTAGTATTAAAAAGCGGATAGCACTCATACAGTTTATTTGCGTGCGAATGTAACAGTTCAGGCTTATTTTTCGCGGGCTGCTAATTGCCTTCGAAGAGTTTTAGCAGTCTGATCGGGGCCATCATGACTCCACCCTGGCGGATAGAAAATGTATCTCAGCTTATCAGTGAAGGAGGGAGCCCGTTTCACGTCTCTCCATATGTCTACAAACTCATGTGAAGCAATTTTGAAAAGGTTATAGGTGTGAATATTTTTAGTAATACCATAAATCGGCTTTTCCTCGTCACGCTCAGCCACGAAGGTACCGAACATTCTGTCCCAGATAATGAGGATACCCGCGTGGTTCTGGTCAAGATAGCGCACGTTGGAGGCATGATGTACGCGGTGATGTGAGGGTGTGTTGAAGATAAACTCAAACCATGCCGGCATTCTTTTAATTAGTTCCGTGTGTACCCAGTACTGATAAATCAGGGAGAAACTCATCATCATCAAAATCATCAGCGG
Organism: Chitinophagales bacterium; assembly: GCA_046329535.1. GTDB lineage: Bacteria > Bacteroidota > Bacteroidia > Chitinophagales > LD1 > Bog-950. The sequence continues at coordinate 17,652 of JAXLUN010000002.1, read as the reverse complement.
GTCAAAGCCAACTAAAGGAAGCCACACCCACCAAATATATTTATACAACTGCTCGGCCCAGCTTTGGCGAAGTGCCGTAGCTAGATTCATGGTTTCAGATGAGTGATGATTAACATGCGCAGCCCAAAGAATTCTTACTTCGTGACTGAGGCGGTGGTGTACATAAAAAGTAATATCATCGGCAAACAAAATGAGAACCCAGCTCCACCAGTGCCAGCCAATTTCAAACAGGCGGTATTGGTATATAAAGGTGTAAACACCAAACGCCAGTGCTTTCATCACCACATTGATGACCAGCGAGCCAAAACCCATACCGATAGAAGCAGCTGCCTCTTTGGCATTATACAGATTGAGATGCTCTTTCCAGTTGATATATAACTCAATGGAAATAGCAAGCACAAAAAACGGGATCGCATAGGTTACCGGGTCATCCTTGGGGTCCATCATTCTAAAAATGTTCAGCAACATGATATTTATGATTTGGTTTTGAATTGAATGCTATACTGATTAAACCAGAATAATGAGACGGCTGCCAGCGCAAGAATGATGGCCGTAAACAAAGTAAAGAGGGCAGAAGTTTGCAACAAATAAATAATCAAACCAGTGAGGGCAACCACCCGAATATATTCAGCCATCAGCACCCAGCTGCGCTTTTCAAAAATGCCGCCAATATTCAGGAGCGAAAAAATAATGAGAGTAGCCACAGAGACTTTCAATAGCCAGTTTTCATTAAACGGGGGCTCCGACTCCAAAAGCAGAAAGGCAGTAGTTCCCAATAGCACCAGCACAAATTGAAAGAAAGCATAGTTGGTTAACCCCGAAGGAATATCGGCATCATACTTATGAAACGTTTGCGGTGTTACCGGCTTGGCTTGTTCCATTTCACCCAGTTCTTTCGGTTTCCAGCCGGGCATTTTGACCAGCATCAGTAAGGCATTTTTCAGAGAGTGTACACTAAATACCTGTTTCAGCAGGTCTATCCAATACTGGAAGTTGACATAGATAGGATTCCAGCTGTTAGGTTGTTTGGTGATGCCGTATACCACTTCTTCATCTTCCACCTGGAAGGTGCCAAACCAGCGGTCGAACACAATGAGTGTGCCGCCATGATTGCGATCTATATACTTCGGGTTAACCCCGTGGTGTACCCGATGATGCGATGGGGTATTGAAAATATATTCAAAGGCCGGATGCATTTTATCTATCAAGCGGGTGTGTATCCAAAATTGATAGAGTGTTTGCAGCGAGGCAATAGTTAAGAACATAGCCGGAGAAAAACCGGCATAAGCTAAGGGCAGATAAAACACCCAACTGAAGGCTCCCTGCAACCAGGCCTGACGAAGAGCAACCGTTAAGTTGTATTCTTCGCTTTGATGATGTACTACATGGCTGCCCCACAAAAAAGATATTTCATGCGCCAGCCGGTGAAACCAGTAATAGAAAAAATCTACTCCAATAAACAGCACGATACCTGTTAGCATATTATCTTCTACCTTCCACACTGAGTGATTGTATAAATATTTGTAGCCTATAAAGGTGACGGTTTTTAAAAATACCCCGCTCACCTGCGAACCGATACCGCAACTAAGATTGGCTATGGCATCATTCATGCGGTAGTAACTTAAATGTCTCACTTTAGCCATCAGTAATTCAATACCTATCAGCAAAAAGAAAACCGGAATGGCAAATACAATCAGGCTCATGATATTATTATTGGACGCATGAAATTAATGAAAGCTTTTTTTCAGCGAATGATTTTCCTCACAAGCTATCCGGAAGGGGTGTGGTAGGGGAGGAGGTAGTGGGCTCACTAAAGTAATCGATAATAATTTTGGCTTTGCTTTCGCCTACTTCTTGTTTCAGCTCTTCAAAAGGCACGGACTTCAGTTTCTTCACGCTTTTATACTTCTTCAGCAACAGCTCAAAGGTCTTCTCACCTATGCCCTTTATCTCCAGTAAGGCCGAGTTGAGTGAGTTATTGCTTCTACGTTGGCGATGATGTGTAATGCCAAAGCGGTGTGCTTCATCGCGCATGAGCTGTATCAGTTTCAGCGATTCCGATTTTTTGTTGATATACAAGGGCAGCGAATCTTCGGGGAAATAAATTTCTTCCAGCCTTTTGGCAATGCCCACTATCGGTATCTGTCCGTACAAGTTCAGTTCTTTCAGGGCCTCTACCGCGCTGCTCAGCTGTCCTTTGCCACCGTCAACAATAATCAGTTGCGGCAGCTCCTGATTTTCTTCAACCATTCGTTTGTATCTCCGCGTTATTACTTCGCGCATCGAGGCAAAGTCATCGGGGCCTTCTACGGTTTTAATGTTGAAGTGACGGTAATCTTTCTTGGCCGGTTTGGCATCACGAAACACTACACAGGCACTCACGGGGTTAGTGCCCTGTATGTTCGAGTTATCGAAACACTCAATGTGGCGCGGCAGGTCTTTCAGCTTTAAATCTTCTTTCAGCGTCCGCATCACTCTGAAGCCCGGCTTCTTCTCTTCGGGAGTCATGTTCTGTTTCACCCGCTCCTGACGCATGTATAGCGCATTCTTCACCGCCAGGTCGAGCAAACGTTTTTTATCGCCCAGTTGCGGTATGGTCAGTTTGATGTTCGGGAAAGGAAACTCCATATCAAAGGGCACAATAATTTCAGCGGCCGGCTGCTCTTCACTCAATGAATGCTCGGTAATGGCGCGCAGCAGCAATTCTTCTTTGGTTTCTTCCAGTATCTTCTTCAGCTCTAGCGCCCGGGTCTTCACCACGGTGCCGTTGACTATTTTCAGATAATTGATAAAGGCAGCCGTTTCATTTTCGGTATAGCCATATACATCAATATCGGTCAGCTTGGGGTTTACAATGGTGCTCTTGTTTTCAAAGCCCGATAAAATTTCCAGCTTTTGCCTGAACTCTTCGGCCTTTTCAAACTGCATCTGCTCGGCATACTCCGCCATCTTCTTCTTTAAATAATATTTCACCGAGCCAAAGTTGCTCTTCAGTATGTTGCGTATCTGCTGTATCTGCTCATCGTATTCCGCTTCGGTTTGCAGCGCCTGGCAGGGGCCCAGACAGTTCTTGATATGATACTCCAGACACACCTTAAACTTACCCGCCTCAATATTTTTTTGGCTCAGCGGCAGCGTGCAGGTGCGCAGCGGAAAAATCTCCTTCATCAGGTCGAGCACAATGCGGGCGTTAAATACCGAGGTGTAAGGGCCCAGATATTCCGAGCCGTCTTTAATTACCTTGCGGGTAAAGAACACACGCGGAAAAGGCTCCTTTTTAATGCAGATAAACGGATAGGTCTTATCGTCTTTCAGCATCACATTATAGCGCGGCTGATACTTTTTAATCAGCGAGTTCTCGAGCAGAAAAGCATCCTGCTCGGTATCTACAATCACAAACTCTATCTGCTGAATAAAATGAATCATCCGCTGTATGCGGTTACTGTGGTCGTTCTTAAAAAAGTAAGAACTCACCCGCTTTTTCAAATCCTTGGCCTTACCTATATAAATAATCTCGCCCGCTTGGTTCAGGTATTTGTAAATGCCAGGCTCGCTGGGTAGCGTTTCGCGAAAGGGTTTAAACTCTTCGGAGGTCATGCATGCAAATAAACTTGGTTTTGGGTAAAATTGGAATTTAACAGCTGGGGCCTCAGCGGGCGGGGCACTTTTATGGAAGCTCTCAACAACTGTCTTTTATCAGTCTGTTTCTTGTAGTTTTTTTATCAGAAATAATTAGGTTTGCGCATGGCAACCAAAAAATCTACTGACAACAAATTCAGTAACGAAGGAATTACCTTTGACGATGTACTCTTAGTTCCTTCCTACTCCGAAGTACTTCCCCGCGAAGTAGATCTTCGCACCCACTTTACCCGCAATATTCAAATTAACGTTCCTCTGGTCTCGGCTGCTATGGACACTGTGACAGAAACCGCTTTGGCTATTGCAGTAGCCCGTGAAGGAGGTATTGGTATTATTCATAAAAATATGAGTGTTGAACGTCAGGCTGAAATGGTGCGCAAGGTAAAACGGGCCGATAGCGGAATGATTATTGACCCCATAACACTTAACGAAGGTGCCACCGTAGGTCAGGCTCAGCGCCTGATGAACGAAAACCGAATTGGCGGTATTCCTATTATTGATGCTTCCGGTAAACTGGCAGGTATATTGACTAATCGGGATTTGCGTTTCGAAAAAAACATGAAACGCAAGGTAACAGAGATAATGACCGTTAAGAATTTGATTACAGCACCCAAGGGAACTGACCTGAAGAAAGCAGAAAACATACTGGAGCAGTATAAAATTGAAAAGCTGCCTGTAGTAGATAAAGGAGGCAAGCTGGTAGGGCTCATCACATATAAAGATATCTTGAAGGTTCGTAATAATCCCAACTCGTCTAAAGATAGTCTGGGTCGCTTGCTGTGCGGAGCTGCCGTAGGCGTTACGGCCGATATGTTGGAGCGTATTGCCGCCCTACAAAGTGTAGGGGTAGATGTTGTATGTATAGATACCGCTCACGGTCATTCGCGCGGGGTACTTACTGCCGTTAAAAAAGCCAAGCAGACTTTTAAAACCCTTGATATAGTAGGTGGAAATGTAGGTACCCGCGAAGGCGCGCAGTCTCTTATTGATGCCGGAGTTGACGGAGTGAAAGTTGGCATTGGTCCGGGTTCTATATGCACCACTCGTGTGGTGGCTGGTGTGGGGGTACCTCAATTGACGGCAATTTATGAAGCCAGCAAAGCTGCCAAGCGTGCCGGTGTGCCTGTTATTGCCGATGGAGGCATCCGGTTTACAGGCGATATTGTAAAGGCTATTGCAGCGGGTGCCAATACCGTTATGGCCGGAAGTATTTTTGCCGGAACAGATGAAAGCCCCGGTGAGACTATTATTTATGAAGGTCGCAAGTTTAAATCATATCGCGGCATGGGAAGCGTAGAGGCCATGCAGGAGGGAAGCAAAGACCGTTATTTTCAGGACGTGGAAGACGATATCAAAAAACTGGTACCCGAAGGTATTGTTGGTCGGGTGCCGTACAAAGGAACCCTGGCTGAAGTTATTTATCAGTATGTAGGCGGTTTGCGTGCTGGTATGGGTTATTGCGGAGCCAAAAATATTAAGGGGCTGCAACAGGCTAAGTTTGTTCGTATCACCAATGCTGGTATGCAGGAGAGCCACCCGCACGATGTGATGATTACCAAAGAAAGCCCGAACTATTCAAGGAAATAATTTTTGATTTGATATATGAATGAAATTTTTGACAAAGCGAATGCTGTTTTAGAAGAGATAAAAACAACCATTCCCCAAACAGCTGATGAACTGGAGCAGTTCCGTATTAAATATTTAGGAAGTAAAAGTGTGCTTAAAGATTTGTTTGGCTTTGTAAAGCAACTGCCTAACGAACGCAAAAAGGAGTTTGGGGAGTTGATGAATACACTCAAAGCAACTGCCGAAACCAAACTGGAGGAATTGAAAGCGGGGCTTGAAACCGGAGCTTCTGCCTCCAAGGAAATTCCCGACCTGACAGCCCCGGGTTATGATATGCCTTTAGGTACCCGCCATCCGTTGAGCATTGTTCGCAATAAAATCATCGATATCTTTTCACGTATCGGTTTTGCAGTAGCCGAAGGGCCGGAGATTGAAGATGACTGGCATAACTTCACTGCTCTCAATACTCCGGCAGACCATCCGGCACGCGACATGCAGGATACTTTCTTCATTACCGAAGACAAGAATACCCTGCTCCGTACTCATACATCTTCCGTGCAAATCAGAAAGATGGAAAGTGAAAAGCCGCCTTTGCGCTACATCTTTCCGGGCCGTGTTTACCGAAACGAAACTGTTTCTGCCCGAGCTCACTGCACTTTTCACCAAGTAGAAGGTTTGTATATTGATGAAAATGTTTCGTTTGCCGATCTGAAACAGACCATGCTCTATTTTGCTCAGGAAATGTTTGGTCGCCATACAGAAATTCGTTTTCGTCCTTCATTTTTCCCGTTTACCGAACCCAGTGCTGAGGTGGATATTTCCTGTTTTATCTGTTCGCAGAAAGGATGCCCCGTTTGTAAGCATAGCGGGTGGGTTGAAATTGGTGGTTGCGGTATGGTCGATCCTGCCGTACTCGAAAACTGTAAGCTCGATACCAAAAAATATTCTGGATTTGCCTTCGGTATGGGAATCGAAAGAATTACTATGCTTAAGTATCAGATTAATGACCTGCGTCTTTTCTTCGAAAATGATATTCGCTTTCTGAAACAGTTTCAGTCAGCTATTTAACAGGGGCAGGAGTAAAGCAGCTAAATGCTGCCGTCAATTTCTCTATATTCGCCAGCCGTTTTTGTGATCTGGTTCTGTAGTACAATGGATAGTACGTAGGCCTCCGAAGCTTGAGATTCCAGTTCGATTCTGGACAGAACCACTAAATTGCCCTCCATCAAATAAGCTCCGTCTCTTGTGAAAAGCAATTTCAATTTTCCTCCCCCTTTACTGGCAGCCCTAGCTGCTTTTTTGCTCTATGCCAATACCATTGGGCACGGGTATGTGTTGGACGATGCAGGCGTGATAACTGGTAACAATTATGTTCAACAAGGCTTGAGAGGAATACCCAAGATTCTCACAACCGAAATGTGGCATTTCGAAAATGTGAAACTAGGTTATTACCGCCCGTTATCGCTGATAACTTTTGCAATAGAACATCAATTTTTTCCGGGCAATGCAGCTGTCGGTCACTTAGTGAATGTAAGTCTGTATGCGCTCACTGTTTTTTTTCTCTGCCGGTTGTTATTGCAGATTTTTATAACATTGAATCCGTTGTTTTCGTTTTTTGTTACTCTTTTGTTTCTAGCTCATCCACTGCATACCGAGGTGGTAGCCAACATTAAAAGTCGCGATGAAATTCTTTCTTTTCTGAACCTGACTATAGCTGGTCTTATCTTGCTCAAAGCGGTCAATTCTGCTAAGACAAATTACCTTAAACTTGCTTTATCGGGTTTGTTTTTTTATCTCGCCTTAATGTCGAAAGAGTCGGCAGCTACGGGTATTTTGCTCTTCCCTTTGATTCTTTATTTCAGCACTTCGTTTTCGCCAAGAAAAATTCTTAACGTACTCGCTCCTTTTGTGGCGATTATCCTGCTATTTCAGTTTCAGAAATTTCTCGCCCTCGGTTCGCTGGGTGGCATGAATGGCAGCGATATAGTAAATTACCCTTATGCCGAATCGGGTGCTGCAACCGCTTCTGCCTTTTTGATTTTTGCCTGGTGTATAAAAATGATTCTGTTACCGCATCCGTTGCTGTACAGTTACGCTTATAATCAGATTCCCGCAGCTGAATATTCAACATTCGGCTTTGTAATTGGCTTGATGATAGCCATCCTGTTGCTTTGGATATTGTATAAAGAGATTCCTCAAAAATCTCCTATAGCTTTCGGCTTGATGATTTTTGGCATTACCCTGTCACCGGCCATGGGTTTTGTGCTGCTGCGCGGTGGTATTTTTGCAGAGCGTTTTCTTTACGCCCCTGCTTTGGGTTTCAGTATCGTGGCAGTGTGGTTGTTGGCTAAGGTCTCAAAATTTAGTTTTCAAACCAAAACATTGGACTTTTCATTGCTGAGTAAAAATGTTCAGCTGAGTGCGGCTATGCTCTTGTTGCTAGGGCTTTATTCTTTTAAAACTATTGGACGTAATGCGGAGTGGAAAGATGAGTTTACGCTGGTTTCGGCCGATGTGCAGAAGGCTGAAAACAACTGCCAGGTGCAGTTGCATTACGGCACTGTGTTGGTAGAAAACGGCTACCATTTAACCGATGCACAACAGAAGAATGATTACTTCCGGCAAGCCATTGAGCATTTAAATCGAGCCATTCAGATTAACCCCAAACTGCCCGATGCTTATTTTCAGATTGGGCAGGCGTATCGCAAGCTGGCTGTAAATTTCGATTCGGCTGTGGTGTATTATAATAAGGCTATGCTGGTGAACACGCAATACGCCAATAGTTATCTGGGCCTGGCTACACTATACGATGCTGCGGGCAAACAGGAACTGGCTTCGTATTACTATAATAAAACCGTGCAGATAAATCCATCTTATATGGAGGCCGTGGCGCTGCGCCAAAAACATGTTACGCGAACCGGCTTGAATGTGAAAGAGTTTCCGGCTAGCCAAACAGCCGATACCGCGGCACTGAATCAGCCGGGCAAAGATTTTTCGTATTACAATCAACAGGGCAAAGCCTACGGCCAGCAGGGCGATTTTATCAATGCTGTCAAGTATCTCGACAAAGCAATAGAACTACAGCCCAACTCCGAAGAGGCGCTGATTAACCTCTCCGTTTGTTTGGGTATGACCAAGAATTACGAACGCTGTATCGTGGTGCTCAATCAGGTATTGAGTCTGAACCCGAATAACGAAACCGCCCTCACCAATCTGTCTATCATTTACCGCCATGTGGGCAATGTGGCTAAAGCGCAGGAATGTCAGGAAAAACTTCAACGCCTGCACGGGCAATAAACTCAATCCATTTATGCATAGCAAAAATTTATGGCTGATTTTTCTGTTCACCGTAACTGCTTTCACCATGTCGGCTCAAACTACTTTTGATATTGAAGGCCACCGCGGTTGCCGAGGGCTGTATCCCGAAAATACCATCACCGCATTTATCGAGGCTGTTAAGCTGGGTGTAAATACTTTAGAAATGGATGTGGTAGTGAGTAAAGACGGACAACTGGTGGTAAGCCACGACCCCTGGATGAACGATGAAATATGCACCACCCCCGAAGGCAAACCCGTTACGGCTGCCGATAAGAGCCAATACAAAATTTACAATCTCACTTACGCGGAGATTAAACAATTCGACTGCGGACTGCGCGGCAACGCCAAATTTGCGGAGCAGAAAAAGATGGCGGCTTATAAACCCCTGCTCAGCGAGGTGATTGAAACCGTAGAGAAATATTTGGCCGATAATCACCTGCCTGCAGTATACTATAACATAGAAACCAAAAGCACGCCCGATGGCGATGATATTAACCACCCCAAACCCGCAGTTTTTGCCGGCTTGCTGTATGATTTGCTGAAACAGAAAAACATTCTGCCGCGCTGTATCATTCAGTCGTTCGACCCGCGCACCTTGAAGGTGATTCACCAAACCGACCCCACTGTAAAAACTGCTCTTTTAGTATTTAATGCCGATGGGTTTAAAAAGAACCTGACCCGGCTGGGTTTTACCCCCGCTATTTACAGCCCCAATTTTATACTGGTAAATAAAAAACTGATACAGCAGTGTCATCAAAAGCACATGCGCATTATCCCTTGGACAGTGAATGATGAAGATAAAATGAAGGCGCTGAAAAATCTTGGTGTAGATGGCCTCATTACCGATTATCCTGACCGTGCACTAAAGGTATTGAGGTAGGTTTTTCGAATGATACTTCCCTATCAGAAACAAAAAAGCCCCTCCATGAAAGGGGCTTTTTTATTTCTGATAGGAGAGGAGTTGTTATTTAGGCTCAACCGGCTCAAACTTTTTCTCGATTGGTTTCATTTCAACCGGTTCTTTGGCAGGTTCATCTTCTTTTACCTTTTTCTCTTTTTTCTTAGGCTCATCGGGCACTAAAGAAACTCCGGTAGAACCGGCTGCTTTTTTGCCGCCCTTAGTAAAGTCAAACAATAAGGTAAAGCGAAGCGTGTTATCCAGCGGATTTCTTTGAATAGTAGTAGGTATCAGATAACTGAAGTTCAGGCCTACTACACTATACTTAACCGTTAACCCGGCAGTTAAAAACTGGCGGTTACCTTTCAGCGGATGCTCATAGAAATAACCAAAGCGAACGCCAAACTGTTTGTTGTAAAGGTATTCAGCACCTACCCCCCAGGTAACTTCATTAAACTCTTCTTTGGCTCCACCTGGTGCATCGCCAAAGGATGTAAACATACCCGATATCGAAGACTTTTCTCTGAAATCGTAAATTTTATTGTTGTTCTTATCTAGTGTATCAGGTGTGGGAACCATCAGTTTGTTAACATCGGCATAAACACCCACTGAGTTATGTTTATCAATGTCAAGTGTATACCCTATACCAATGCCTAAATTGGTTGGTATATAATCTTTCACCACACTAGAGGTATATGAAATCTTGCTGCCTATGTTTGATATATTCATACCTACCGATAGCTCATGCTCCATCTTATGATTAGCATTTTCGTTGAATTTCTTCCTAAAATACCATGAGATATCGGCAGAACCAGCCATCCCAGGCTTCACCAGATTACCATCTACACTCTGACCACCCGCCAGATTGGAGTATGTAAAGCGGAGGGATGCAGCTATAGAGAAATATTTACCCAACCTGCGGGCATAGTGCCCATCAATAGCAAATTCATTGGGCCTGAATTGACCTGTTTCTTGTCCGTTGAAATCTGTAAAAGTGATGTTACCCAAAGAAAAGTAGCGAACCGAAAGGGCTACGGTTTGCATCTTTTTAATTTTATAGTAGCCGGCAATGTTAGCCAGATAGATATCATTTACCAGAGCCTTTAACCATGGGCTGAAGGTTACTGCTACGCCAAAATCCTTGTCTATAAAAGCAACTTTGGCAGGATTGGTATATAGCCCGTTTATATCAGGGCTTAGGTAACTATCGTTCCCATAGCAGGGAGTAGCAATACCTACATCTCCCATTCCACCGGCACGGGCATCGGGTATAATACGAAGAAAAGGAACTGCGCTGGTTACCGTATTTATTTTGCCTGCTCCTGTATTAATGGTTTGGGCGTTAAGTTGAACTACACCGCTCATCAACAAGGTTACAAACGCTACCGCTCTTTTTGTACGCAACAAATAATTCATTATGGAAAGTTATTGTTTTAAATAAAAAGGTAAAGATGTTGCTATAGCGTGTGTTTTATTAAAGGCCGCCAAACTTATCTTAAAACTACCAATTTTTCAAATTTATGAGCACTTTGACCTTCGCTGTTACGAACGGTCAGTTTGTAGACATAAACACCTTTTCCAATGGCATCGCCATAATCATCTAAACCATTCCATTCAATATCATCTACGCGGTAACCATCGCTGCGCACCTGCTGCACAATACTTTTTACCAATTTACCACTAACCGAAAAAATCTGAACGCTGATGCTCAGGTCATCGCAGCAGCGGTTGTGCTCAAACATAAATTGTGTATGTGTGGTAAACGGATTCGGGTAATTGTAAACGTGGCTCAAAGCCAGTTTTGCATCAGAGGCCACCACAAATTCGGTATAATCCTCAGATGAGTTGTTATGAATATCCCAAGCTTTAACTTTCAGTGTGTGTCGTCCATCACTAAGTTTTGAAAAAGGGTATTTTACTTCCCCTTTTCTGAAATTATCCAGTTCACTTTCGTAGTAATCGTTCAGAACCACTTTGTTTTGCGTATTATCGTCAATAATCGCTGTAAGGTCATGGCCAATGCCGGTTCCCGCTGTATTAATACCGCTTTCATCGGTCAGTTTAACTAACAGCATAGGGTCGCTGTTGGTTGTTCCACCAAAAACAAACTTCTCATCGTTCATGTATAAATCCATCTTCGGCCCGATGCCATCGGCCGAAAAAGAATCGGCAGAACCACCTATGGTAATACTGTTAGTGTATCCATGCGCATCTAAGCCGGATGTGTTGTCGGCATAGTAACTGATTCGTCCATTGCCAAATTGGTAATCAATATCTTTAGGAACAATGAAGGAAAAACTGAAATCGCCATTGATGATACTGGCTTTCCCTTTAAAAAGAATGTTCTTATAAAGTTTAAAGGTTCTTATGGGGCTGGATACGTCATTTCCCAGTGTTTGTAAACTGGAAATTTTATCATAAACCACGGGATAAACGACACCGTTAAACGAAGAAAGTTTATTGCCGCCATCATCGGTTATCTGACCCTTAATAGTTACCTCAGAAAGAGCCTTTAAGGTATCGTGAGGCAACGTAATTGGCTGATTGTTTACCTCCGTAGTCATTACATTATATCTGGGATAGTTAAGTGTTAAGGCCGGGTCTCCCAGTAAAGTGAATTTGCGAGTGTTTGAAATATCTGTTGACACATTGTTCTTTGTAAGTTGAATAATTTCGCCCAATGTAATTACACGGCCATTGTATTGCTGAAATAAGTATTCAAATGCTTTGGAGTTTAGTGCTTCATTGGCATTGGAATAAACTAGTCTTACCGTTGTAATGGACGCGATAGCTCCACCCTTACCATTTACAATCAGCCATTCCCCGGCAGTACGGTCGGCCAAATCATAACGGCTGAATTCGCAGGTTGCTGTAACAAAAAGTGGCAGGCGTTCTTTGTTGGCCAGATTCACAATGTCACTCATGTTAAAAATACGCTCATGTGCCCAATTGGTTTCTCCACCATGCCCCACATAATTCATGATCAGAGTACCTGAATTCAGCTTATTCAATATGGCGGTATTTACATCCGGATAACGGTCTCCGCCAGGTGTAGGAAGTTGTTTGTATGCGTCTAGGTAAATCTTATCATAGTTGTAAACAGGCTGTACGGCTCGGGTTCCCTCCGCCAACACGTCCGATGCATCTTGATGTGTGTCACCATCTTCATCATCGCCAACAAAAGTGATGATGTTGCGCCAGCTATTGTTGGAGTTAATCTGAACGCACGATGCATTGGGCTGAGGATTTTTGTAATTCTTGATTTTATTGACCACATCCCATGCTTCGCTTTCGCTTTCTACCGGAATTCTGCCAATAGCAATATCCAGTTGCTGGGTTGAATTAGCGATATCTCCACCTTCATTGCTATCTAGCAAACCGAAAAAATCATCTGAAGTAAAGGACGCGGTCTGGGAATTTGACTCATAACTCTGATAAGTAGGAACAAAATTATTGCTTTCGGCAATTCTTCTTTTCGGGTCGAAGGAGCCATCTCCCATTAACAACAAGTAGCGGGGCATTAAGGCAGTATCGCTACCTGCTCTGTCATAAAGCATTTTCACAAAATCGCGAATGGCAGATATGTCCGGTTTTCCGCTACCAAACTCGTTGTAAATGTCTGATAGTTTCACAACATTTACTGAAATATTGTCATTAGTTCTGTGAAACTGAGCTAATTCATTAGAGGCAGAAAGGAAATCATTATGTGAAACAATGAGCATGTCGGGCTCACCAATAGCATGCAAGTTTTGATTCTCCGTTTTGCCAATATATTCGGGAGTTTCGAATGAGCCATTTGCATTGAATGCAATAAACTCTTTGAGATTGTCAGTGGCAGTGGTAAAGGAAAATTGAGAACCTGAAAAACTGCCTGACATCTCCTCGATAGAGCCTAAATTGGTTACATCCCAAACCTTAGTGGATGATGTGGCATTACCCAAAATGAATTGAGAAATGTTTCCAGAACCTATAGAGGCAATACTTCTGAAACTCATGGCATTACCCACTAAAACAAGAGAGCGTTTAAAATTCATTTCAAAATAGTCAATATACGTAGCCGCAGTACCTGATGGGTCTACACTAACATTGAATGTGTAATTTACATTCAACTGATCGGATGATGCATTATAATTAGCCGTACTTACATAAGGTAATGAGCCTGCCGGATATGATTGATTGGGATTAATGCCTGTATCGAAATGAGTAATTAAGTTTTGTCCATTCAGGCTAACCACTGTGTTTGATCCGTAATTGGTTTTTGCTCCTATTCGGGAGGTGAATTTTACTGGAACAGAAGTAATAAGGTTGGGAAAGTTGAGGGAAAAAGATTTGATGTTATTGAAACTCGTCATTTTATCGCCCAGCCATGTTTTGCCAGATTTTAGCATATTTTCCTCATCACTTTCATGAAAATATCGCTCATCAAAATCAGTAACTGTTTTATTGGGGTTTCCTGATGTAGAACCAGCCAATGCTCTCTTACCGGTTCCTTTATCGGTAGTGATGAAATAGTAAGTTTTATCACTGTAAAGGTTTTTACTATGAACAAAGCTCTGTGTGATCGAATTATAACTCCACGCATCGGGCAATTGTCCATAAAAAAGTAAATAATCTCCATCATCCATTTTATTGTTGCCGTTATTGTCAACCATAAGGGAAGGATTTTCCAATAAATCATCTGGCCGAGAAAAGGAGTTTAAGTCAGGCACCATTCCTCCCCCATTGCCAAAAACAGCTAATGAATTCAAATTGAAGCTATTGGGGTCTGTGCCAAGAATGTTCTTAATGAAATTGTAATCTATTTTGTAGATGCCTTCTGCATTAACTGCTATTTTATGCCAGTTACCTGATGATAGCACAGAATTAGAGGCGTAAGAATTGGTGGCGCGTTTTTCGATTTTGGTAGTCACCGAAATTTGCAGGTTAAATGACTCCAGTTTTTCTATTTGACCGGTTGTGTTGTTCTTTCTAAAGGGGAGGATAGTTATTGCTGCAAAAGGTTTCTTTCGATTAAAAGTAATTTCTGCATTTATCAATACGTCTTCTTTTATAAAGCTCAGGCTGGCCTGACTGAGATTTGATATCGAGCTGTACACAGGATTGCTTATCCGGGCTGTAACGTCACCTGAACTATTTACAGGAATTAGTTCTTTGTAGAAGGGTAACAATTCAGACTGTTCAGCATGTGAAGCGTTTATAAAGGTAGGCTGAGAAATAGTTTTTCCATCAATGGTGTAAAATGTTTTACTCTTTGTCTGCCAGGATATATTTCTTTGGAGTTCCTGTGCGTTCAATGAAACAGAAAGAAAGAAGGCTGCTAAAAAGCAGATGAATGCTGTGAGATTGTTTGAAATTCTTTTCATAAATACTTAATATGCCAAAGCTCTCATTATTTTTGAACCCTTTAAATAAACGTGCAATAAAACGAATGGTTTTCTGTTTTATTTCGCAACCCAATAGATTTTGCAAAAGAAACCAAAATACACAGTTTTAGTTTTGTTGCTCTCTTTAATATTCTCCGGAATTTTCGGTCAGGATGTAGAGATGAGCCAGTATTTTTCTGCACCCTTGCATCTGAATCCTGCTTTGGCAGGCATCTCATACGGGCCCAGAGTGACTCTCAATTACAGAAACCAATGGAGTGGTTTGGGGGATGGATTTATTGGAGGCTATTCTACATACATGGCTGGTTTTGATATGCACATTCAGCCCATTCGTGGAGGAATAGGGGTGTTGTTTGTTGGCGATCAGATAGTAAAAGGTATATACTCAAGCTATAAAGTCAGTTTAATGTATTCGCAGCAAATTAAAATCAACCGAAAAATGGCTGTGAAGATTGGTTTGCAAGGAACTTATATAAACAAACGAATAAAGTGGAATGAGCTTTTGTGGAGCGACATGATAAATCCATACACCGGTTTCTACAATAATGTAAACACTTTAAATCCAACCGGAGAACCAACTCCAGGTGCAACATCCATTCACCGGGGAGATATGGGGGCCGGGGCTTTATTTTTTACCGAGAAACTATATGTAGGTTTTGCCGTAAACAACATTATTAGGCACAAGGAGTCTTTTAACGGTGTGGATGATGCAATAGTGCCAATGCGTTTTGCTGCCCATTTTGGAGGAATTTTTCCGGTAAGACATAAAAAAGAGATGCGGTACAATATCTGGGTATCTCCGAACGTTCTTTTTGTAAATCAAGGAAACGCATTTCAGGTGGGGGGTAGTTTTTTGACCGGTATCAGTTTTGCGTATTTTGGTTTCGGATTCAGGAATTCAATCCGGAACTTTGATTCAGTGATAGGATACGTAGGTTTCAAGAAAGGTAAATTCAGAGTTGGGTACAGCTATGATTATACCATATCGAGGATGCTTAATAAAACGGGAGGAACGCATGAACTCTCTTTTACGTTTAACTGGACCGGAGATGATAATTCACTGAATCCTAAAAAGAACAAGGGATATGTACCTTGTCCGGATATTTTGAATTTCTGATTTTAGAGAGTAAAGCGACCTAAATTACGGTGCATTTTAGACGAGCTAAAATTTATTCTTTATTTTTTTTACACTTTGTCTGAAAATTATACTTTAGCAACCTTTAAATAAAGAACCCTTTAAAAATTAAACATAATAAACAATGAAGCTTAGCAAATTGTATCCACTTCTCGCAATTCCGTTCTTGATAGCCTCATGCGGTAAAGAGAAATCTTCGGTAACAGGATGGAATTACAATGACTCTAAAAACGGAGGATTTGAAGTTGTAAAATATCAGGGACAGGAAACAGGACCAGGTCTTGTTTATGTGCAGGGTGGCACATTCGTGATGGGAAATACAGAGCAGGATGTGATGTATGAATACCACAACGTTCCAAGAAGAGCCACTGTTTCCTCTTACTACATGGACGAAACCGAGGTTGCAAACGTACACTACCGAGAATATCTGTACTGGATGAATCGGGTTTTCGGAACCGATTTTCCTGATGTGGTTAAAAAAGCTCTGCCTGATACTTTGGTATGGAGAGATGAGCTAGCTTATAACGAACCTTATGTAGAATATTACTTCCGTCATCCTGCGTATGATTTTTATCCGGTGGTTGGTGTTAACTGGCTTCAGGCTAATGATTTCGCTTCATGGAGATCTGACCGTGTGAATGAAAGAATTTTAATTACCAAAGGTGTTTTAGCCGAAAACCCATCACAAGTAGGTAGTGATAACTTCAATACTGAGTCTTATTTAGTTGGCCAGTATGAAGGCGCTGCTGGAAAAAGACCTATGAAAGATTTGAATCCTAATGGTTCTGGTACTCGCCATGTAAGGCTAGAAGATGGAATCATGTTACCTAAGTATCGTTTGCCAACTGAAGCTGAGTGGGAATATGCGGCTTTGGGCTTAATTGGAAATCAACCGGCTACATCTGAAGAAAGAATTACAGACAGAAGAATTTATCCTTGGAACGGAACATCAACTCGTTACCCTAAGTCGGGTATGTGGCAAGGTTCGTTCCTCGCAAACTTTAAGAGAGGACGTGGAGATAACATGGGTATAGCCGGTAAATTAAATGATAATGCCGATATTACTGCACCTGTTAAGTCATTCATGCCAAACGATTTTGGTCTGTATAACATGGCAGGTAACGTAAATGAGTGGGTAATGGATGTTTACCGCCCAATGACAACTTCGGATGGTAACGACTTCAGAACATTCCGCGGTAACCAGTTTAATACAAAGGTTTTGGATGCTGATGGGAACCCTGTGGAGAAAGATAGTTTGGGAAAAATTCAGTATCGCGCTGTAACTCAGGAGGAAAGTGCTAACCGTAGAAATTACCGCAGAGGCGATGTAAGAAATTATGTAGATGGTGATGAAGTTTCTAACGTAGATTACAAATTCGGACAATCCTCTTTGATCAATGATGAGTCTCGTGTATTTAAAGGCGGAAGTTGGAAAGACAGAGCTTACTTTTTATCACCAGGAACCAGAAGATACTTGGATCAGGCTTTATCTACAGATGATTTAGGATTCCGTTGCGCAATGGATAAAGTTGGTTCTCCTTCCGGTAATATGATCAAAGGAGGAAACAACTTCCCTAAAGAAAAAGGAAAAAGGAAAATGAAAGGGTAGTTATATACACTTTTAATAAAAAAGTCCCGAATAGTCGGGACTTTTTTATTTGTGTTTCAAGCTACTTTGTTTCTATTATTGCAACACCACACATAAATTACAA